>CADAJN010000001.1 GCA_902788365.1 uncultured Pseudomonadota bacterium
TGAGCGGAAATGTGCGATTGCTGTCGTCAACACCGCCGGCAACCACCGGAAGTTTATCATTCGGCAGCAGCAGCGATTATGCCGACAGCATTTTGACATCTTCCAGTGCTGCCAGCACTTCTGACCATGCTCTGGTTACCGCCGGATATCTAGATAATAACTATTATATGAATGTTGAGTTTTCAATGACGAAAAGTTTTATAAAAGCGGCTAATGACAATCAAAAAAATGTCATTGTGAGGAGTGCGAAGCACGACGTGACAATCTTCGGACGCCAGTCCGACAACACCGCAACAACAACCAAGCAGGTAGCATAATTAGGAGGATACGAACATGTTAAAACTTACTAAAACAGGAATTGGACTTTTAACGCGGCAATACCGCAGCGTCCTTCACAAATGCTTCCTTATCAACGCCGGCGTTTTCGGGTTGATGGCGAAAACCCTTCGGGGCACATTAAATGCCGCAGCATTTAATGTGGCGGATGGATTGTTGGCATCGGCTGTTATGGCAACAATTGCGACGACGCTTGCACTCTCCTCTCCGGCAAATGCTGACGAGTTGGAACGGCAAGTTGTTGAAGCCGGTCAAAAGGTTGAAAGTATTGAAGGAAAATTCACCGGCCATACGTTAACGGATATGGATGGGGAATTTGTATTAAATAATGGTACAATAGTTAACCTGATTGCTGACGTAGTTTCCAATTCAGTTACCGTAAGTAATTCTTCTGGGCGAGATCCTTTGATAGAAAATTCACCTGGCGGACATATAGATATTATCAGAGGCAATATTAAAAACAATACATTGACATATGTAGAACATACAGCTTCAGATGATGATGCTTTCTTAATCTATAATTGGAATGGCTATATTAATACAATCAATGTAAATATGTCTGACAATACTGTTACAGGAATATCACCTAATCCTTCACCGATGTTGTTTACATCTGGTTCATCTTTAATTGAGCACATAGAAGGGATATTCTCTCGTAATGTCACGTCTATTAGTGGATTATCTGAGGGAACTGTTCTGGGAACTTATCTATCAGCTAGTATTGGTGATATTGTCGGTAATTTTACTGAAAATGCAGCAATCGGTAAACAAGGAGCCAGAGGAACGGTTATAGCTGTATATGGCGACAGAAGTGGAAAAATTGCTTCCATCAAAGGTACATTTACCAACAACTATGCGCAGACAACATCATCTTATACTGCGTACGGTGGTGTCATCTTTAATATGGGCACAATTGATTCCATTTGGGATTCAAACTTTGTCGGCAACTATGCGCAGTCAACCTCCGGCACAGCTCAAGGTGGTGCCATCTATAACGACAACAAAATAGGCATTGATGCCGTCAACAGCAACGTTTACTTTTACAACAACCGCGCCATTCAAGGTGAGAATGCCCGTTATAACGATATTTATAACACCGGCACGCTGGAACTGAACGCCAGTGGCAATAATTCAATTATTTTCAACGGCTCCATTGAGGGTTCAAGCGGCAAAATCAACATTAACACCGATAATCTATCCGGCGGCACGTATGTGTTTAATAACGCCATTTCCGGCAACAGCGTTACAATTGGTAGCAGCACAGCAACCGCGCCTGTCAACATTAAGCTTGGCACCGTGCAACAGGCTGACAGCTCAACCTCTTACGGCTTACTGTCCGGTATTGCGCTGACTAACAACGGCCTAAACACTCTGCTCGATTTGCGTAACGAAAATATTGATACGCACAGCCTGACAACGCTGACTTTAAATAATCAAATGAATTTGGCGATTGATGCCCAATTGAGCGGCGCGTCCGGTTCAGCCGATAGAATAAACGTGAGTGGAAGCAAAACAACGGCGGCCAATAGTTTGATTGTTAGCGCGATAAATTTAGATAATACAACTTATAACGGTAGCAGTGACAAGGTTACCATACAGCTGACGACCGACAGCACGCTGAAAAATGCTTACACGCTTTCAAGCGACATTATGAACAACATTTCAGGCAACAATTATTACACCAGCGTAACCTACGATAAGACTACAGGCAGCTTGATTTTCGACGACAAATTGATCAATCATTCTACCTTAGATTCTATTCTGGCTAATAACTATTATACGAATGTTAAGTTTTCAATGGCAAAAAGTTTTATAAAAGCGGCTAATGATAATAATTTTACAACTCTTAATTGTGTGAAGGAGGCATAAGATGATGAAATTAACTAAAACAGGTATCGGATTACTTACAAGACTTTACCGCAGCGTCCTTCACAAATGCTTCCTTATCAACGCCGGACTATTCTTTGCGCTGGCTCCAAGTGCGGCTGATGCTGAAGATTGGGGATATTTTGAAACTGGCATAATTCCTGTATATTGGGGACACTTGTCTTCTGGAGAGTACGATACATATGATTGGCAAAAGGGTAATGCTGATCTAGCATTTGGTGTACGCAATGGTCAAGTAAGTATGCAGATTGACGGTTGGTTTTATCAAAATGAAGGATCCTACCGAGTTTTAGATCAATCAGATGCCATATCATCGGTAACCAGCGGAAGCAATAAATTGGTCACTTCCGGCGCTGTCTATTCGGCAATAGACGCTCTAGATAATAACTATTATATGAATTATGGGGATTCAATGGCAAAAAGTTTTATAAAAGCGGCAAATGACAATCAAAAAAATGTCATTGTGAGGAGTGCGAAGCACAACGTGACAATCTTCGGACGCCAGTCCGACAACACCGCAACAACAACCAAGCAGGCAGCATAATTTAGGAGGATACGAACATGTTAAAACTTACTAGAACCGCTGGCGCCAACATATGTATGGGCTGTTGATTGTTCGGCACTTTCTCCTTCCAGCAGTGCCGCTGATATCGCTGCTTGTGTCGGGGTTTTCAGTTATAACAAAGCAACTCTTGGTATTACAGATTTGGCGCCATCAGGTAATGTAAACGGCTGGGAAGGACATAAGTCAAAGGCAATTAGAAATCATATAAATGCTGACCAGATTGGACATGCTCTAACGCATACAACTGAATTAGCATATCATACAATTTCGCAGGATAAATCAATTATTGTTAATTTAGAAGCTTTAGATATGCTGATTGGTGCTTATCCTTCTTATAACGGCATGTATTCATTTGAAAACGCTCCACTTTTACAAAAAGCAAAAAAAGATGGATGGGGTGTTCAATCGATGGATACAGGTGCGTCAATTTTGCAAAATTTAGTGCAACTAGATTTTGTAGTTGGTGGTGTAAAAAATGGTCAATATATCAGTAACTTAAATTCAATGGGAGATAACATAAAAGCCTTAGATAATGCTCTATATACTAACTATTATATGAAGAATAATAAAAAGTATAAAAAATTGGATATTTTTAGAACATAATACCCTATTGAAGATATATTATATTTTTTATTATATTTCAATATGTTACATATTTTACAATTGTAGTCTGTCGTTTTTTGTTGTTTAAAACTTGAAATTATCCTTGATTTTAGAACAAAATTAGAACACTATACATTTCAGCGGATAAGTAAATTCTTTATTTGAGTTTTTGCAAAAAACTGTGCATTATAGGCAAAGAAGATATTTTTTAAGGATTACAATATGGAAAAAGATAAAGCGTTAGAAGCCGCTCTGGGGCAAATTGAACGGGCATTTGGCAAAGGTTCTATCATGCGTCTGGGGCAAGATACAAAAATTGATATTGAGGCCATTTCTACCGGCTCGCTCGGCATTGATATTGCCCTTGGCATCGGCGGACTGCCTAAAGGTCGCATTATTGAAATTTACGGGCCGGAAAGCTCGGGTAAAACTACGTTGGCGCTTAGCGTGATTGCTCAGGCGCAGAAAAAAGGCGGAACCTGCGCGTTTGTAGACGCAGAACACGCTTTGGATCCGTCTTATGCCAAAAAAATCGGCGTTGATGTTGAAAACTTGCTGGTGTCGCAACCGGACTCTGGCGAACAAGCGTTGGAAATTGCCGATACATTGGTGCGCAGCGGCGCCATTGACGTCATGGTGGTAGATTCGGTGGCTGCTTTGGTGCCAAAGGCTGAGTTGGAAGGCGAAATGGGTGATGCCCACATGGGTTTGCAGGCACGCTTGATGAGTCAGGCTTTGCGCAAACTGACCGCTACGGTGGCGCGTTCAAATACACTGATTATCTTCATTAACCAAATTCGTATGAAAATCGGCGTTATGTTCGGCAATCCGGAAACCACAACCGGCGGTAATGCGCTGAAGTTTTATGCCTCGGTGCGTATAGATATTCGCCGCATTGGCGCCATTAAAGACAAAGAAGACGTGATTGGCTCGCAAACACGCGTGAAAATCGTTAAAAATAAGGTTGCTCCGCCGTTCAAAACTGTTGACTTTGATATTATGTATGGCGAAGGTATTTCAAAAACCGGCGAGCTCGTTGATTTGGGTGTAAAATCCGGCATTATTGAAAAAGCCGGAGCTTGGTTCTCTTATAATGGCGAAAAAATCGGACAAGGCCGCGAGAACGCTAAAAAGTTCTTAAAAGACAATCCGACTGTGGCTGATGAAATTGAAAATAAAATTCGCGCCGATGCCGGCCATTTGACCACAGAAATGATTGGAGATGATGAACCGGAAACAGATGACTAGCTCAATCATAAAATCTAAAGCCTTCGGAAATCCGAAGGCTTTTTTATTTTGCAAAAAAATCAAATAATTCAAATTGTTACACTAATATGCTAAACATTTTATTTAATATTCCAAGCTATTAATTTGGCGGTTGACACGACTGCCCATGCTGCTGTTTGTGTCAACATCACTACTGTCATTTCCACCGTTATTGCCGCTATTTTGCCCACTGTTTGAATTACCGCTCGGATTATTTGTATTTTGCTGTCTGACGCGCTCTTCATAATCACGCTTAAATTGATCAAATTCCATCGGCACATCAAACGATTTCGGCAACCCGATTTCATCCACACCTTCAGCTTGCAAATCATCATTAATGCTGTTGCACTGGTTACGCGCCGCTTTATACAAATCACCAATAATAATTTTATCCGCACGCTTTGCACCAACCACTTTACTTTCACGAACTTCAATCAATTCTTTATATAGCTTATCTTTGGCCTCTTCTTGGCAACGCTTCATCAAAATATCATACAGTGCCCCCATCTGCTCCGGCGATAAATTTTCAGCCTGACCAACGATCGGCGGCACATTATGTGCCAGTTTGTCTTTTTCTTCTTGAGTTAACATCGGGCTGCTTAAAATATCGCCATTACCGTTAATAGCGTGCTTATAAACATCAAACACACGACGCATCGCTCTAAAGGCAGCAATTTTATCAATTGCACCGGTATCTTGATTTTCAGTGCGCAAAATTCTGGTTAATTTACCTTTTAAAGTCATGGCAAAACCGTTGGTAAATGCGCGATATTGATGAGATTTAATCAAACTATCTATAAACTGCTGTTCCGAATCATCTACTTTTTTACCTTTACGCTGATTTGCCGCAAGCATCTCTAAAGCCAACCGATATTTATATTCTGCCAATTTCTCAGAGCTGAGTTTCTTTTTGGCAGCTTCCAACATACCTTCTACCTTAGAACGATCAAGTCCCATGCCTCTCGGCACGATGCCTTTTTCTGCAAGCATCTTACGCCAAATACCTTTTTCAGCGTTCGGCACTCCGGCAGGAAAATTAATGTGTGTATATCCCATATCCTTAAAGGCACCGCACATTGCGTCAATAACGCTTTCATCAATCTTTTTATTATTTGGTGTGCGATAACTGAAACACAGCTTACCGTCTTTGCCGCGGCGAATAAATAACTTACATGAATAGGTAAATTTTGCTTGACCGTCTTTGCGCTTGCCGTCTTCTTTAAATGCGTAGGCTTGATCATAAACATCATATTCCGTATAAGACGGGAAAAAATGAAATTTTTTGCGATAAGTGACATCTTGTTGCTTACCTAAGCCATCATGCAACATATCTTCAAAAATTTTTTCGGCCTCAGCCATTGACGGACCTGCTGATTTTGCCAGAGGTTGCGGTTGAGGATTCTGTTGGCGACGTTGCTGCTGGTTTTGCAAGTAGCGATTCAACCAATTCGGCAATTGAACTCCTTGTCTTTGACCGCTATTTCCATTTTTCTGCTCTTGTTTTGCCGATGCATCTTGTTGTAAGACTAAATCCTCAATTGCACTAACATCTTCTTGCTCTGCATCAGTGGTTTCCAGTGGCATTTTGCTTACAGATAAGTCTTCTTCTGATAATTCAGGATGTTCTTTAAGAATTGTTTTATTGCGCTCTTGTTCTACTTCAATTTCTTTGAGTTCATCTTCGTCCTTTTGATTACCGGCCGCAATATAATCATTTTTCACTTCATCAAACAATGCGCCGAATTGTTGTTGCAATTCTTGCTGTTTCAGCTGCTGTTCCGTGAGCTGATCGCGTAAATGATCAAAAGCGCTGTTGTCAACCTCACCGTCAAACGTATAAGGAATGGTCAAATCCGTCACTGAAAAACCGTATTTTTCACAAAATTCAACCATTAATTTAATTTTTTCTTTATTAGCTTTGGCTTTAGATGTATCTGTAAGATCCATATCTTTCAGCGTATCTTCGTCAACCATGATGCGCATTTTGGCTCGTGCATCATTTCCATCATACGGATCCATTACAATATTAAATGCTGTTTTATCATCTAACTGCACACGCAACGAAAGATGTTGCAGCGGTTCGGTCTCATTGCTTAAACTTTTAGCCACATGCTCGCCGGCGGTCATAAAGCCGTAATTATGCTCTGCATCATCTTCAATAACCTGAAAATTAATTTTGGCATCTTCGCCATATATTTTAGCCAAATCTTTAATACGATAAAGTTGAGCAAACGCCGGCGCATAAATATCTTGATTTAACCACTGCTGAGCAAATTTGGTTTCAAGATCAAGTTCTTCTTGCTCTTTTTGTGCTTTTTTCAACTCAGCATGCTCTGCACGAATATTTTCTTTATCTTCGGAAATACTTGCTTCTAATGCCAAACGTTCTTCATTGGTATCAACAAAACCCTGTAAGCTTTCCTCTTTTTCTCTTAAATATTCAATATAATTTTTTTCGGCACGCTGGCGTGTTTCTAGCTCTCGTTGCTGCAAATCAACCAAGCTTTCCTGCTCGGCAAATTTTTGACGCAATTTTTCAACCGAATATTCATCCGTGATTGCTTCTATATTGGTATTTTCACGCAAATCAACTTTATCCATAGCTCACCTCGTTTGTTTAATTGTGCTTAATTTACCATATTTTTTTGTAAATAGCAACATATTTTGACAAAAAAATATTTTTATTTTCTGCGTAAAAACAATATACGCGCCAATCCATATAAACGTTCATCAATCAATTCCAATGTATCCGGTATCGCAATATTTTCATCTTGGCGTATTTCAACAATACATAGTCCGCTATCATTAAGCCAATTTTTCATTATAATCTGTGATAATACCTTTTCTGTCAGCCCTTTTGCATAAGGAGCATCCATAAATACAATATTGAATTGATTTTTTAATCGCGGTAAATTGAGCGCATTGGCTTTGATAATTTTAATCTTATTCTGTTCTGTTAAAAACATTTTAGCATTGCGTGTTACTGTTGTGATGTCCATATCTACAAATGTTGCGCTTTTAAATCCACGAGATATTGCCTCCAACCCAAAAGCACCGGTTCCGGCGAAAATATCTGCCACAGAAAGTTCTTCAAATTCAATATCCAGATGCGAATACAAAATATTAAACACAGCTTCGCGTGCACGTTCTGCCGTTGGTCGCACCGCTTTTCCAACCGGCGACAAAAGCTTTTTTCCGCGATATTTTCCACCTATAATTCTCATAGTTGAAACTGGCTACCTAACTGTTCCTTTAATACTTTAAATGGCACTTCTTTAACCTCACCTTTTTTAAGGTTGCCCAATTGAAATGGGCCGTAAGACAAACGAATAAGTCTCGCTACTTCCAAACCGACAGATTTCATTAACTTGCGAACCTCACGATTTTTACCTTCGCATAAAGTTATCAATAACCAGCTGTTTGTGCCGTTTTGGCTTTCCTTTTCAATTTTTACCGGTCCGTATTGCACTCCGTCAATAATGACACCTTTTTCCAACTCTGCCAATTTTTTCATATTCAAAGTTCCGTGCACACGCACTTTATAACGTCGGCTCCACGCATTTTTCGGTAACTCCAACTGACGCGATAATTCTCCGTTATTTGTTAAAAGCAGTAAACCTTCAGAATTTAAATCCAACCTACCTACGCTAATTACACGCGGCATATCGGGCGGTAAATTTTCAAATACTGTTGATCGGGCTTCTGTGTCTTTATGAGTAGTCAGCAAACCGGCCGGTTTATGATATAACCAAAGCCGTGTTTTTTGCACTGTCGGCAAAGGTTCGCCGTCCAGCAAAATTTTTTCGTTACCTTCTACATTAAAGGCCGGGGTTTCTATAACTTCACCATTAACAGTAACTCGTTTTTGGTTAATCAGTGTTTCTGCCATACGCCTAGAACAAACACCGCTGCGTGCCATAAACTTTGCCAATCTTTCCGCCATTTTTTACTTCCCTTTTTGTTGTTTGCGATTATAATAGCTTTCAAAAATGAAAAAAAGGTGAACAGATGACCGCTGAAGAATACATGAAAATAGCGCTAAATTTAGCACATAAAGCTGCCAAGACCGATGAAGTGCCTGTCGGCGCCGTTATCGTAAATCCCGAAAACGGTGAAATTCTCGCTCAAGCATATAATCAAAGCGCTCATAGCGGCGATGCCACTGCACATGCTGAAATTTTAGCCATCCAGCAAGCCTGTGCCAAATTAAAAACCACACGCTTATGGGGATTGGATTTATATGTTACTTTAGAACCGTGCACCATGTGTGCCGCAGCTATTTCGTTTGCACGCATAGCTCATTTATATTTTGGCGCAACCGATGAGAAAGGCGGTGCCGTTATCAGCGGCGTGCGGTTTTATGAAGCTCCGACATGCCATCATCGGCCGCAATACACCGGCGGTATCTGCGCTGAAGAGTGCAGTCAGATATTAAAAGATTTTTTCGCTCATAAGCGCGTTTGAGAAATAAATATCTTAAAAACTTTGGTTATAAAAATTACTGTTGCTCTAACAAAAACAAAAATAAAAACCACTGACGAGATATCATCAGTGGTTTTTATTGATTTTTAGTAAAACTTATGCAGCTTTACGTTCACTGTGTTCTTTTTGTGTTTTGCCATATTTAACAGCGGCTTGAGCTGCTGCCAAACGAGCAACCGGAACACGGAACGGTGAGCAGGATACATAATCCAAACCACACTGTTGGAAGAACTCGATTGATTTCGGGTCACCACCATGTTCACCGCAAACGCCTAACAGCAATTCCGGATTGGTTTGACGACCGTATTCGCAAGCGCGTTTAACCAGTTTGCCAACGCCTTCAACGTCAATTGAAGCAAACGGATCGGCAACGTAAATGCCTTTAGAACGGTAGCAATCCAAAATGGCGCCGGTATCATCACGGCTCATACCTAAAGTGGTTTGCGTTAAGTCATTGGTACCAAAGCCGAAGAATGCAGCTGATGCAGCAATTTCTTCTGCCATCAAAGCGGCACGCGGCAATTCGATCATGGTACCAACTTCATACTCAATACTCTTGCCTTTTTCGGCAAAAATCTTTTGAGCTGTTGTATCAATGATATTCTTAACAATATCAAGCTCTTTCTTGGATCCGATTAACGGAACTTCGATTTCCGGTGTAACTTTTACGCCTTCATCACGACATTCCATAGCGGCTTCCAAAATGGCACGGGTTTGCATTTCGCAAATTTCCGGATATGTAACGGCCAAGCGGCAACCACGGTGACCAAGCATCGGGTTCATTTCATGCAAAGCATTTGAACGGTTTTTAACCTCTGCCAAAGTTTTGCCCATTTTATCTGCCAATTCTTGCATTTCTGCATCAGTGTGCGGCAAGAATTCGTGCAAAGGCGGGTCCAACAAGCGAATAACAACAGGGAAACCATTCATTGTACGATATAATTCTTTGAAATCTTCTTTTTGATATGGCAACAAACGAGCCAAAGCAGCGCGACGGCCTGCTTCATCATCAGACAAAATCATTGTGCGCATGTCAGAAATACGTTTTGCATCAAAGAACATATGTTCCGTTCTGGCCAAACCGATACCTTCGGCACCGAATTCCATAGCCTGTTTTGCATCAGCCGGAGTTTCGGCATTTGCGCGAACATGCATGGTGCGAATTTCATCAACCCACTTCATGAAACGACCGAAGTTTCCGGAATTTGTATCAGCCTTAACTGTCGGAATTTTGCCTTCAATGATTTGACCTTTACCACCGTCCAAAGATACCCAATCACCTTCTTTAATGCAAGAACCTGATTTAGTTGTCATGGTTTTAGCTGCATAGTCAATTGTAATGTCGGTAGAGCCTGAAACGCATGGAGTCCCCATACCGCGAGCCACAACGGCTGCGTGAGAGGTCATACCGCCGCGTGCGGTAATAACGCCTTGAGAAGCATGCATGCCGCCAATATCTTCCGGCGAGGTTTCATTACGGATTAAGATAACTTTTTCACCTTTTGCTGCCCAAGCTTCGGCATCTTCTGCACAGAATACAGCACGACCCACTGCAGCACCAGGAGAAGCCGGCAGACCAACGGCGATAACTTTCTTTTCAGCCTTCGGGTCCAACATTGGGTGCAATAATTGGTCTAATTGGTCAGCACCAACGCGCATAATAGCTTCTTCTTTGGTAATCAAGCCTTCATCGAACATTTCAACGGCCATACGAACGGCAGCTGCCGCTGTTCTTTTACCGTTACGGCATTGAAGCATCCACAATTTTTTGTGCTCAATGGTGAATTCCATATCTTGCATATCTTTATAGTGAGCTTCCAAAGCATTACGAACGTCAACGAGTTGCTTATATAAATCAGGCCACAATTCTTCCAAAGAGTTGCCCTCGCCTTTCGAACTCATCGGTTGCGGTGTTCTGATACCGGCCACAACGTCTTCACCTTGAGCATTTACAAGATACTCACCATAATATTTGTTTTCACCGGTTGCAGGGTCACGAGAGAAGCAAACACCTGTTGCAGAATCATCACCGGCATTACCGAATACCATGGTTTGAACGTTACAAGCTGTGCCCCAGTCGCCCGGAATGTTGTTGAGCTTACGGTATGTAATAGCGCGTGCTACGTTCCAAGAACCGAATACGGCGCCGATACCGAGCCATAATTGTTCCCACGGATCTTGCGGAACAATTTTGCCTAATTTTTGACCGATTTTCTTATATTCTTCAACCAAAGCTTTCAAATCATCAGCTGTTAAATCTGTATCCGATTTGTAACCTTTGGATTTTTTCATAGCTTCCAAAGCGCCTTCGTATTCATCTAAGTCAGCGCCCAAAACAACGTCAGAGAACATCTGGATGAAACGGCGATAAGAATCGTAAGCAAATCTTTCATTACCTGAAATTTTTGCCAAGCCTTTAACACTTTCATCATTTAAGCCAAGGTTCAAAACTGTGTCCATCATACCCGGCATAGAAATGCGTGCACCCGAACGAACAGAGAACAACAACGGATTAGAAGAATCACCGAATTTTTTGCCCATAATAGCTTCAACGCCGGCAACAGCAGCCTTCACTTGATCTTTCAAATCAGACGGATATGTGTTGTTGTTGGCATAGTAGTATGTGCAAACTTCCGTTGTAACTGTAAATCCAGGAGGCACCGGCAAACCGACTTTATTCATTTCAGCCAAGTTTGCACCTTTACCGCCCAGCAGATTACGCATGTTGGCATCGCCTTCGGCTTTGCCGTTTCCAAATGTATATACCCATTTACTCATGGTCTGTTAAGCTCCTATTTAGCTATTTGTTAATACCAAGTTGCCGCCCAAGCAGAGCCGCAACTAAAATCAAAAAAACTTTAATTTGCGCCCAATGTATACCACAAATTTCATAAGTTCAAGCAAAATAAATAGCCAAAAATGATAAAAATTGAATCGGTTACGGCAAAATTTGATTATTTCAGTTCAAGATAACCACTTGCCAATTCAAATAGGTAGCAAATAACAGCCATAATAAATACGGCACTAATAAATAAGCCGCAATTTTATGCAATCGGTAAAAATGTGTAATAGTAACAGCCGCTACTATGTCTAAAATCATCAAAACAATTAAACCCAGTAAAAATTGTGCTTGCCCGAAAAAGACGAAAGTCCACAAAACTTGCAAAACCAGATTGCCAACAAAAAGCCCAACCGCCGGTTTAATATTTTTATCCTGAATATTGAGAATCGCATCAAACGATAAAATCATCAACACATATAAAATCATCCAAACAATCGGGAAAACCAAATTTGGCGGCGTTAAAGCCGATTTATTGATGTCGGCGTAAAAATCTTGCATGCCAATGCGATTGAAATATCCGCATAATAAATAAGTTATAACCACAGCTATCAGGCTGAAACCAAAATTTAAATATGAATTTTTGAACATTATTTTCTCCTTTATTTTGTTAAGTATATCGTAGATATTTTTTTTCAAGATACGACATAAAAAATATTGATTTTTGTCAAAAATAGTGTATGATATTGAAAAATATAAGTGTAGGGAGTTTTGGTTATGGCAAATTCTAAAAACAATAATGAACATTTTTATTTTACACCTTATGGCGGTATGCCGGATGGTAAAGGCGACGGCATTGGTGCAAATAGTTCAGTAATTACCTATAAAAACGGCGATAAAGTTACACGAATCATGATGGATTTTGGTGTAAAGTTGCCAACAGATGAAATGGCAGCCAAATTTCCCGGTGCCTGCGGCATAATGCCTGATTTTACATTATTCTTTGATACAAAAGATCATAAAGCACCATATCCGGTGGATGCTATTCTTCTAACCCATGCTCATGCCGACCATATTGACGGTTTAATCCCCGTATTTTTAAAAGCAAAACAAGATGGAATGACCATCCCGCCGATTTACGGAAGTCGTAATACATTGACAACATTGATTGATAATTTAAAAGAAATGAATCTTAATGTCGGTTCATATTCATTTAACGGAATTAAACCCACAAAAGATTATTCAATTAACGAAGTTAAGCCATTTAAAGAAATTCAAATAGGTTCACTGACCGTGGTGCCTTTTCCGGTACCGCATACAACGGCTGAGGCATATGGCTTTATTGTGCATAAAGATCGTAAAAATGCTCTTATAAATCCGGGCGATCACCGTTCGCTTGCCTCGCACGCCAGTTTTAGCGGTAATAATGGTCTTCTGGCCGCGATTCTTCGCAAAATTGAAACATCTTTGTTGCTGGCAGATTCTACTTCTACCGGCATAAAACGCAATCCGAAAACAGAAATTACCTTGCAAACAGCACTTGATTCATTGCAGAAAATTTTTGATGATAATAAAGGCAAACAAATATTTACCCCTATCATTTCACGTGCTACGGAAAATTTGCTGCCGTTCTTAATTAAAGCCAAAGAAAACGGTAAAAAAGTCTTTTTAGACGGCTATCGATTACGCAAGGCTTTCAGACGCTGGCAAAATCTGAATGTTTATTACTATCGCGATGACAAAGGTCAACTTGTTGAATGCCGCAATAAAAAACAACTCAAGGAGTTACGTAAAAAAGGTGTTGATTTATATTGTGCCGAAGATTTTCGTGACACTGTTTTCGGTTTTGATGATGTTACCAAGGTTAAAGCCGAATCCTTTTTAGCAAAAACCCCGAAAGGTCAACGTTTGGTGGCTATGAGCGGCGCCTTTGCCGAAAGATCGGATACCGAATCTTCGGGTGCGGTGCGTTTGGTAGAAGGCGACCACATGTTTTTCTCTTTGGATGAGGAGTCTGTTTTCATTATGGCGCAACGGGCAATTAAAGGTTTGCACCATGAAGAAGTTATTGCCATGGCAAATATGGCGGCAAGTCGTCATGCAAAAGTTTATGCTAACACATTTGGCGAATATTTAGGTAATTTTGTCGTTTATATGCCGTTGCAACCTTCTGGACATGATAATGCCGACAGTGCCGGAGAATTTATGATTTTCGTTATGGAAAGTTCTAAAAATGCCGACGATTTTGGCGAAAAGCATAAATTTTATGTTTTAGGCATTCACGGTGGCAAAGATTATCGTGAAACTACCGCAAATATTGCACAAAAAGACAGCCGCATGCAAGGTTTTGTGCCGTCTAATTACGGAACTTATGAATATGAGCCGGGAAAAATCACCGAAGTGGCTAAAACACCGCTGGAAAATCAGCGCTTTTATGTCATTATCAACGTGCCGCACAGCGGACAGCTTGTTTTAAGCGAGCTTGACGGCTTTTATGAAAAAACGGGTGCGGAAGATAAAGTAATTCCGCTAAACAGTCGCGTTGGCGAAGTTGTCAGAACGGCGGAAGATAAAATTCGCGAAAAAGCACTGGAACAAGAGGAAATCTCAGCACGACGTCAATCAAACAAACAGCGCCGAGCTGAAGAAAATCAGAGCAAATACGGGCAAAAGCATGGTAGTGTGCGTAAGGCCAAAAAAGGGCAAAATAAAAGCTTTGATAAAGAAATCAATAAGAATCAGCAAAATAAATCTAATGCCAGAAAAATAAAGGAATATACCGGCCGGTAAGAATATATCCTGCCTCAACGCGCTTTTTCTTTGTCATGCTGAGCATTCTGTAAGAATGCGTAAGCATCTCCAAACTTTAGTTCGGTTAAAAATAAAAGTCATGCCCTGAACTTGCTTTAGTAAGCGAGGTAAAAATAATAATGTCATGCCTCCACGCTTTGCGTGGTCAAGGCATCTACAAATTATTTTTTTATAGAGAACAAAGTGGAAGATCGCTTGACGTTCAGACTGACGCTGAACGAGCGATGACATTATAATATATAAACAGTCATGCCTCCACGCTTTGCGTGGATAATATATAAACTGTCATTACCCGAACGCTTTTAAAAATCAAACAGCGTGTTCCGTTTTGAGGGGAACACGCTGTCTTATAAAGAGAATCATTAGATCATTTTTCAAACCTAGCAGACGGCTTAGTAATTAGCCAAAATCTGCTTAAACTTGGCAGGATTTGACTTCTGCAAACGGCCAAGCTTGGTATACTTCGTTGAAGAAATCACCCAGCGAGCTGTGATACCTGCTCCATAACGGGTGCAAGAGATTGTGCCGTTACCGCGGTAATCTCTGCCATACCCAAAATGGGCATTGGCTGCAACCGTCAGCCCTACCTTCGGGAAGTTCACACCATATTCTGCTTTAAGATATAAAGCATAGGAACTTCCCTGCACGTCATCGTCGACAACGGTGCGAGACTGAGCAGTCTCCGTCACTTCCTGGAAACTGTTTCTCCGGTTATTATATTCAAAACCGGGTCCCAAGGCGAAGTAAGACTTCTCCAACATTTGCTCGTTCTTTGCACTTCTATACGCCTTCCACAGCAACCCAATGCGGGCTACAATAGACTTGTAGCTCTCTCCATAGAGATCACTTTCCTTGTCCATATATTGAGAGTTGGCCAAGCCAAACTCAATCTCAGGAATAAGATACTGGCCGACGTAGGCAAAGCCTATCATCGGCAGGAAAGTCAGAACTCTGTCGTAGCTGTAAGCCTCCACTGTTGCCTTTATGGCAGGTCCAGTAGTTGGCTTGGTGCTCAGAAGCCAGCGTTCAACTTCTCCGGTTTCCTTATCGGTCCTTTTCAGGTACCGATTATACGAGTTGCCCAAGTTAGATGTCTGCTTTAATGCAGACAGAGTCTCGTAGTCCTTGTTCTCCAACAAGTCGGAGTCAGGAGTCTGAGCGGCTACGGGGTTGCATACGAGGGTTGATACTGCCAAAACGGCTACGGAAAAAATATGATTAAACTTCATATGAATTGCGATTAAAAAAATTAAACATTCCCCTTAACTAAAATAAGAGTATCCAAGCCGGGGCAGCTTTTCAACAATCCGGATAATTAAAATTTTTGAAGATTGTTGGATACGGTCGGAGCCGCACCAACAATCTTAATATGGTAATTTATCCGGATGTGCCGGATAAATATTAATAGCTAGAATCCCAAGAGCCGTTCACGCCCGAGATGGTCAGAACTTGATATTTACCACCGTCACGCTGCTCGATGTTGCCACCGAAATGATCAGTATAGACGGTGTTGTTACCCCAGTTAAAGCCCATTAACGTGCCATCTGAATAAGACAGCATGTTGATGGTGCTATCGCCTCTACGCCATTTCATAGCGGTTGAGGCATCCTTGGCGGTCACGTTCATCAGTGTTCCGTTGCCATCAGGAGATGCTCCGTCCCAAGTTGTGCTGCCGCTCTCGAATGAACCCCACTCAAGAGAACCATCCTTGGTTATGAAACCGCAGATAGAACCATTGGTGAACTTCACGCTAATTCCTACGCCCCAATCCTTTTGGTTTTTGGGGTTACGGCAAGCCACACGGTTGTAGCCCTCGATGCGGCCGTATTCCTTGCGGAAGAAGCCATCGTGGCCATTGGGGACAACCTCCTTATTTACAAACACGAGTCCATTGGCGGTGCCAAGGGTCATGCTGTAACCACCGAATGTATAGGTGGGAGCATTCTTGTGCTCATAAGTAGTTTTACTGTCGTCCTCAGACTTCTTGGTCTGGCTGGCATTTGCCTGAGCATTGTACTCAAAAACGGGGAACGTGAAAGTATCACCCTCAATTGTACAAGTCAGGTTGTTATACTCAACCAGGTTCCAGCCATCCTTCTGCTCAGAGCCGGCGTAAGTTACACCAAAATTCAGAGTACCTGTCAGCTTGTTAAAGCTCCAGTCGCCCTCAGTTACAGGCTGAGTGTTGAAGCTGAATGATGCTGCACCAGTAGACTCGCTGTTGTTCACCTCGGTGGTCTCAAAATATGTATATACATTTGAACCACGTGTGCCGGTAAACTCGCGGCGCACAGTCTTTGTGCTACCGTCGGTCATGTGATAGATCTTCTCTACCCATGCGTTCAGCTTGTCATTGGTGAAGCTATAATCAGACTTCCACTCCCAGCTAGCAACAGTGATTGCAACGCTCTTAGTTACAGTTCCAGTTCCCTGTGTGGTGTGCGTATAATCGCCCACCTTGAAGTTCAGAGTTTCACTGAAATTATAAATCTCAGAAGTTGCAGTTGACTGAGCTACGTTCTTCTCGATCTTATCGTTGGTAGCGGTGCCGGTGGGAACGTCCTCGCCGAAATCACAGTCCTTACCATGAATGGTCAGGATCATGTGTGCGGGGAACTTCTCAGATACCCAAGCGTTGTCCTTCTTCACACCTGCAACGGTTGTATGATTGTAAACACTGTAGTCACAGAGTGACAGTGTCCACTTACCGTTAGAGATGTTCTGAACATCTGGCTCGTAAGTCTTTGAAGTCTTCTCCACCTTGATGGCGTCGATAACCTCATTGACATCCTTGTCTGTGTTCATAGACCATGCACCAAGATAGCTGATACCCCAAGGTCTAGAGGTTGTTACGTGATATTTCTCAGACTTTGTGCCATCGTTATATACGTCAATGCAATCAACGTCATACTGGATAGCACCGAAGCTGTAAGACTTCTTAATATTTGAGAATTCCACGTCAGCAACTGCCTTAGCCTGCTTGTAGAGGTTACAGCGCTCTTCAAGCACCTTTTCCTGCACGCCGCTCTCCTGATTTCCATACTTACCTGTTACGGCGTTACGGAAAATCTTAAGATCATAACCGCTCTTCATAGAAGTTCCGTCCAAGAGGTCATTGCCATTCTCGGTAAAAGAAGGAGAAACGAAGCTGAAAGTATAGCTCAAATCACCCTTGGTAAAGGTCACCTCAGGATGATCACAACCATATACACACTTGATGTCCTTATCCTGTCCATTGCCGTTGTTGTTGGCATACAGATCCTCACGACGACGCTCCTTGAAGAATTCAGACTTAGCCTCAACCTCATAAGGTGTGCCTACTGAAAGACCCTCGATGTTCTTGAGAACGTATGCCCAACTCTTGACAATCTGATCCTCATGATCGATGACATTCCAAATGCAAGAAGAAGCGTAAGGATATTCCACATAAGTCGGCTCCTTATCACCTGTCCAGATCTGCTTCAGCACAACCATGTAGTCAATGCTGAAATCCGGATTAAGCTTCCATGTATGACCAGAGATTTCCTCATGATCGATTACAGGTGTGCTTTCCTTCTGGAACTGCTCCCAGTTCACAATCTGGCGAACAATAGTTGAACGAGCTTCCTCAGTGCCTACAGCCTCAATGGTGAAATCCACCGGAGCTGAAATGGCCTGACGTGCCTTCTCGCCTGACTTCTTGCTAGTCTCAACGATGCGAACCTCCTTAGAAGCAACTTCAACTTTGGTCACTTTGCAGTCATAGGTTCTGTCCCACGCCATGTCTGGCGTAATAGTGACCTTTGTTTTGATAAGGTTCTCATCGCCATTGACCTTGATGTCGCAGGTGAACTGCTTAGCCGAGCTGTTTTCAATAGCACTCTTAACAATCTCTCCGCTAACGAAAGTCTTCTCTGTGTTGGCTGTTTCGACGGGGTCCGTCTCAACATTTGCCACACATTTTGAAACCACGTCAGCATTCTGCTTGCCCTCGCTTGTCGTGCCGTAGAATTTTTCTACGTTCACTGCCAAGTGAGCTGTGCCCTGATTGTTATCAGGAGTGAGAGTAGATGTCTCCTTGTAGGAGGCATCATAAGCTGTTGTACGACGACCAGTCTCATCTGCGATGTCACCCTTGTCGCAGGAAAGATTCATAACTGCGGTCAGAACTGAAAGCAGAGCGACCATAAACTTGTTGTAAAAGCTTTTTGTAGCCATAATATAAACGATTTTAATTAATACTCAGATAAATTGAAAAATATATGTTAATTCAGTGTGAGAACAGAATCCGAAAAATCTGCCATCAACATAAAGATAACAAACCGCGCTCGGAATGTTTCACACTTCTTGATTCAATATGAAAATTTGCCTTTTATTGTTGTTTGCTGTTTGAACGCGTTATCAATCTACAACATAAATGCTACAGATTTTCCACACTCAAAAACAAATCAACAATACGAGACAGAATATCTTTATACATTGCATTCACAACGAAAGAAATTTCTATCTCAGACTGTATATATTTTTTTCGTATCAATTCCTGTTGGTTAGAAAAAATCGATCTTTCTGCGATTCGTGCCCAAAAGACAAGAAAAAGCAGAAGAAAAGATTCTCTTTCCTCATGATAATTGATACAATGATAAAACAACGTATAATATTTGAACTATAAGTAAAGTAGCATATTTTTTTGATAAAATCAAGCGTTTTTTGCAACTTTTTGCAAAAAATTAGACAAATAAAATTTGATATGAAATTATGCTTTTACCGCACGCCTTTATCCAGCGGATCAAAGATAAGTCTGAGCGTTTTCCAAACCTCATAATGGTTGGCATATTTAGCGGCAAATACATCTGCAAACGCCTTTTGCGTGGCAATAATCGCGCGCTGTGCACTTTCCGCCACCGCCCGATAACTCGGATCGGTATTAAAGCGGTGCTGGTCAACAAATTCAATCTTTTGAATCATCCCTTCGCGTGACAAATGAACGCGAATTTCAACACGCAAACCATCCATACCCATTGCCCCCGGATCCAAATTCCAATTCTGGCGTAACAGGCTGGCAATGGCATCGGTTTCCGAAATTGTCAAATCATTTAAATATGAACCTTTAGAGTTGCCGCCGTCTATACCGGTGTGTTTGACTTCCGTGCCGTTCTTAATCATCGCGCTTTGCGTTTTATCGCCAATATCCAAATTCTTGGAGTCGTCAATTTCCTGCATCAGGCTCTTTAAGGCGCTGCTGTGCAACTTACCCTTTTCTTCCGGCTTTTTGTTATCCGGCTTTTTCGGCTGAGGTTTTGGCTTTGGTTTTGGTTTCATAGACGGACGCGGTGGCTGTTTCGGAGTCGGTTTCGGAGTCGGCTTTTGATCCGGCTTCTTTTCCGGCTTTTTATCCGGCACCGGAGTCGGCGCCTCTAAATAGTCGTCTTTGACTTCCTCCGGTTCTGCCTCCGACGCTTCTTCCGGCTCTGATGCTTCTTTGGTATATTGCTCCACATTTTTGTGTTCCTCAACCATAGCCTGGCGATTTTCGTCACCAAATTCGGCCTTGCTTGGCAAGTTGGTAATTTCATCAATACGCACCTCAGACAAATCAACAATAATCGGCGTTTGCCCAATCGTCAATTCCTCCTGCCGAAAATTAGGCAAATCAACCCACAGCAATAAAATTGCTACGGCATGTAATGCAACAGATTGTTTGAGATACTTACTTTCCATCAGTCCTTATTTCTTCTTTTGTTTTATACCAACACCGATTCCTTTGGCTTCGGTTTTGAGGCCGACTTTTTCGTAGCCGGCATCTTTTAAGATGGCCATCAAACCGATAACACGCCCGTAAGAAACAGATGTATCACCGGAAATAGTAACACTCAGGCTTTCGTTAGCTCCCTTAATGGCTTCCAGTTTATCCAATATTTCATCATCCGGAATAACCGACTTGCCGATATAATATTCTCCGCTTTCAGCCACGCTGATATTCACCGATGTTTCGCTACCGGTCAGCGTTTTTCCGCCTACTTTCGGCAAATTGAGTTGAATTCCCGAGGTCATCAGCGGCGCAGCCACCATAAACACCACCAATAACACCATCATCACATCCATCAAGTTTGTAATGTTTACATCGGCACGGCGACGACTTTGGCGGCGATTGTATGACACATTTTGCATAAAAGAAGCCATTTTGCTCTCCTTATTCTCCGGCCAAATCGGCTTTTATGGTTGTTTCATCAATTTCGCGCGATAAAATCGTTGAAAATTCAGTCATAAAATTATCCAGCGTTTTGGCATAGCGATCAATTGCCGTTGTAATGGTATTATAAGCTACAACGGCCGGAATAGCGGCAATCAAACCAAAGGCGGTTGTAAACAGTGCTTCGGCAATACCCGGAGCCATGGCCGCCAATGAGTTACTTTGCGTTGCCGCAATGGCATTAAAGCTGTTAATAATGCCCCAAACCGTGCCGAACAAGCCGATTAACGGTGCCACCGAACCGGTTGTCGCCAAAAAACCCAAATGCGTATCTAAGCCTTCCAATTCTTTATCAATAGCCACGCTCATAGCTTTTTCAATACGCTGTTGCAAGGAAACACCACGCAAGCTGCGATCTGCTTTTCCTTTCAGCAAGGTATTACGTTTCCATTCACGCATAGCTGCTACAAACACTGCGCTCATCGGGTCGCGCGGACGATTGCCGATAGCTTCAAATAAGCGATCAAGCGAACCTCCTGACCAAAATGCTTCTTCAAATTTTTTGGACTGTTGCTTCACTTGGCGTAATGTGGCATATTTTTCCAAAATAATGGCCCAAGACCATACAGAAGCGGCAATTAAGCCAATCATAACGATTTTTGTAATGGTATCGGAAGACCATACCATATCCCATAAAGACATTTGTTCTGCCGCATTTTGAGCGGCGTCAGTCAGAGTTTGTGCATCCATTTTGTATAACCTTTATAAATTGCAATTTACACTATTTTTAAGGCAAATTAACACAAAATGTTTAATATGCAATTAAATTATTACGAAAATTCAACGAAAAAAATAAAAAATGATAAAAAACAATCTTTTGCATCAAATATGCGATTATTTTGCCTAACTACCGTATGCAATCTTGCCTTTTCTACCGTTGAAACGACCGTTATTTTGCGAAAAGCTGCGTTTTTGCCCCAAATTTCCGACACGCGGTGCAAATTTGCCACGTTGCTCTTGCTTATCTTGAGATTGAGCACTTTTTTGTGCTTCACCGTTTTTCTCTTGCTCAACATGCGTGCGAACCTTGCCGGAATGAATATCAATCTGCCGTTGTGTTTCTTTTTGCGATAAATCTTCCGTGATTTCTGCCGTTTTCAGTTGACCGTCTATGTTCTGACCGGTGATGGAAATAAACGAAGCTTGTCCTTCATTTACTTCTGTTTTTTTATGACCGGTACGGAAAATCTGGGCCATCGTCACCAACTTATTTTTCATGGTTTGCGCTACCGTTTTCACAGATCGTCCGACTTTTGCTCTGAATAAATTAATATCTGCTATTTTGTTGGCTAAGCAATCTGTTAAACTTTGCCTATTGAAAATGTAGCGATCAAAGCCCATAACACAGTCAACACCCTCTTCCGGCATCACACACAAATAAAACATTTTACCTTTTTTATCTTCAAAAATGGTGCGATGCGCTTCGGCATTGCCGATTTTTTGATTCGGATCCGGTTCATCACTGTCATGATAAGCCAAATCTACCGATTCAAATTTAAATCCGCTGTGTCCGTTTTGACTGATATAGTTTTCCATTAAGTGATAAAATATATGGTTTTCTTTATGAACCAAAACAACATTTTGATTCATTTCCATAAAGTTTTTACCGGTAATTTGTTCAAATGCTTCAGGGTCGCTAATCGGAAAAACGTGGTGTGCGTCATAATCATCATGGCCTTTTCCATTTTTCAACTTATTCAAAAAGTCATCAATATATTCCTTGTCCTTGCCGTCTTTTTCCAACATCAGCTTAATATCATCACGATGTTCAACATACATCCGACGATAAAATTTTTCTTTGTCCGATTCTATCTTAACACCGTCAACTTCCCTGCCGCCGGCATTAACCAATTCTTTTGCCGAGTGATTCATTAAATGAGTCAAATCCGAATAGTTCAGTTTTTCAACCATATCTATCGGCACATTCAAATTCACCAAAGCGCTGATAACGTCTTTTTTATGTGCAGAAAAAGCCGATGCCTGCTCGCATATTTGCCAAATTTCATTCTGTGCTAATCTTTCAGAAAATTTATCCTGCAACTGATTTCTTTCGGTTTCTGAAAGCTGAACATTCATTTTACTTAAATTGGCATCACGATAGTTCAAATGTGCGCGCAATGTTTCAGATAAATGTCCCTTTTCCGGTTGCACGATATAACCATTCCATGCGGCGCGCAAAATACACGTTTTGGCCTGATTGATTTCACGACGATGATATGCTTCTTTCAGCAGTTCATCAGTTTGCAGGCTTTGCTGAAATTCTTTTTTAGCGGCTTCCAACTCCTGTTGCAGCGCCATACGCACCGCATTATAACGCTCATGCGTCCAACGCCCTTTTTCATCACTTTCACCTTGAGTATATTTTTTATAAGCTGCCCCTACTTTGGTTTTCGGATTTCTATAATCTAATTCTGCTTCTAATTTTTTCAGCGCTTCTTCTTTCTCAGCTAAATATTTGTAACCATGCCAATATGGCACGGCTACCACACGCGCACCATTTTGTTGATAGAAATTAGCCGCATCTTGCAAACTGTTTTCAAAATCTTCAACTTTATCACCATTCAGTAATTTGCTGTTTTTCACAATTGTCTGATTATAAATCTTTGCAACTACCGGCTTAAAAGTGACCGGTTCTTTGCTTGCCATTTTGGCATCCAACATACCCGTTAATTCTTTCAAAACCGCCAAATTTGCACCGTTAACGGCATATATGCGCTTTCTCGGATTGCTCTGAAAATCTATAATCTCTTGCATTTTTTCGCGCAAAACCTTCAGGTGTGTTGCGTTTTCTTCACCCAAATCAAAATCATTTTGCGGTGTCGTGGTATTTTTTTCGTTCATATACCACTCAAATTTGTCGGCATTCATATCCCCTATTTTGGCTTTTACGTCTTCCGGTATTGCGCTGACACGCTCTTCGTATCTTTTTTGTGTTTCAGGATATTCTTGTGCACTGATATTTGGAAAAACAATATTTAATTCTTGAATAGTCTCTCCTATCAGATTACGGACGACTTCTTTATTTTCAACAACTTTTAGTTGTTCTTCCAACATTCTCTTTAAATCACTTTGATCTTGTACTTTCTCTAACAGCTCTATTATTTTTTCTTTCGGCAATTCTTTAGAGGTAAGTTGGGCATACTTATTTAACTTCATTAAATCACCATATAACGATTTAAGCACGAAGTTATAAGAAATATAGCTTTCTTTCGGAGTGTAAACGGCAGATAAATCATCACGCGCTGTTTCGTATTTCTTAGCAAATCGTATCTGCGCTTTATCATCAGCCAAAATCACACCGTTTGGTGCTTCTTCAACTCCTGATTTATATCTGTTTGCTTTTGCCATTTTTCCCTCGTATTCTTAATAATCAGTATAGCAAATATATTTTTATCTGTCCAGTGTTTTTTGTCAATTTTTTCAAAGTAATCACTATTATTTTAATTTTTTGTTATTTTTTATGCAAAAAATGCTTGAAATATGACTATTTTTTACGTTATAAAAGCGCATAACATTGAAGAAAATTTAGGAGATTAATAAAATGTCAGGACACTCGCAATTTAAAAATATTATGTATCGCAAAGGCGCACAGGACGCGAAGAAAGCACGCGTTTTTGCTAAACTTGCTCGCGAAATTACCGTTGCCGCAAAAAGCGGTTTGCCGGAACCTGATAAAAACCCGCGCCTGCGTTTAGCTATTCAGGCCGCTCGCGCCGAAAGTATGCCGAAAGATAACATTGAGCGTGCTATTGCCAAAGCCACCACAGTGGCCGGCGGTGCCGACTTTGTTTCTATGCGCTATGAGGGATTTTCTGCCAACAAAGTGGCTGTCATTGTTGAAGCATTGACTGATAACAAAAACCGCACGGCCGGTAATGTGCGCACCATTTTCGGTAAACGTGGCGGCGCCATGGGAGAAACCGGATCGGTTGTTTTCAATTTTGAGCGTATCGGTTATATTCAGTATCCGGCTTCAGTTGCCGGTGCCGATGAAATGTTTGAAACCGCTTTGGAAGCCGGTGCCAATGAAGTTGTTTCTGATGATGAATTTCATGAAATTGAAACTCTGCCGGATGATTTATCGGCAGTTACTTCTGCTTTGGAAGCCAAATACGGCACACCATCAGCTTCGCGTTTAGACTGGAAACCGACAGTTAAAACCGAAATTACCGATTTAGATTCGGCTAAGAAGTTTTTGGAATTTATTGATGCGTTAGAAGATGATGAAGACGTGCAACACGTTTATCACAACGCCGATATTGCCGAAGATATTATGGCTCAGCTCTCCGGCGAGGAATAAATGCGTATCTTGGGATTAGATCCGAGTTTATCTTCAACCGGTTGGGGTGTAATTGATGTGCAAGGAAACCGTCTGCGTTATGTGGCAGACGGTTTTATTCCTACCGATGCCAAAATGCCTATTGAAGACCGTTTGGCTATTATCTTCCAAACACTATGTGAGGTTATAGAAACCTATCAGCCGCAAGAAGCCGCAATTGAACAAACGTTTTTGAACACTAATCCGGAATCATCGCTTAAATTAAGTATGGCACGCGGCGTCGTTATATTATCTGCCGGCTATAATCATATACCGCTCTATGAATTTGCCCCTAATAAAGTTAAAAAAGCACTGGTAGGTGTTGGTAAAGCCAATAAAGATCAAGTTGAAATGATGGTTAAAATTCTACTTCCGGGATGCCAACCTAAAAATAACGATTCATCGGACGCCTTAGCCATGGCCATTACGCGAAGCCATTATCGCACAGCCGCTTATTAATTTTGCTTTTCTATTTTTTCTGCTAAAAACGGTTGCACGAACACATCAAACAAGCGTTTGTTTTTTTCACTCCATCCCATAATATATTCATTACCAAAGCAAATCAGCGGTGTCCCAATGCGCTCGGAAATCTGATATTTTTTTGCTGCTTTTTGCAACAAATTAAAATTTTTTTTCTGTTGCACATCCAGCGCTTCAATCTCTAATAAAGGATACTTATTTTTAATATATTTTGCCGCATCATGACAATGTGAACAAGATGTTTGATAAAAAAAGTAAATTTTTCGACCGTCACACACTTCCGATTCGTTTGTTTTCTGGCCACATCCGACCAACAACCAGCAAACAAACAAAATTAACGCGCCAAAATGCTTCATTATTTTGGCCTATTCTATGCAACAGTTAACCGCTTTGCGCACCATACTCTTCATTTTTGCAAATGCGCTTGTCGGTTCGTTTTTTTCTTCTTCAGCCGCTAATGTGGTCGTGTTTTTTATTTCCGGCATGGCTTGATTGATTTTTTCGCTGAGCTTTGTCATTTCTTCAACATCCGACTCCAGCCATTTTAAGTCTTTGCTCTCCACCATTCCCATGTTCAAGCCCCAAAACAAGCAATACAAATCATAAGCCGAATTAAATAATTTATATGCTTCCTCGTTGCGTCCCAAAGATTGCTGCTTTGTGCCGACTTCCATTAAGCGCATAGAACTGGCCAATAAATGCTTAGAAATGCACCACACTTCGCCTTCATAGCTTGGAATAATTTGTTGCAACAAGTTTTTGCGCATTTCACGAATTTGAGCAATGAGGTCAAAATATGAATTTTTGCCGGTTTTTGCGCCGGAAAATACCAAATGTTCCTCAATAGAAATCAGATTCATAATGGCAATGCTTAAATCTTGGTCCGAAGACAAATCTTTCGGGTTCAGCTTTTTTGCGGCGTCCACGCGTTCAACAAATTCTTTAACATTTTCAGCCTTTTTCATCACAAACTCCTTCTGAAAAGCTTTATAATTTGCTTTCAAAATAAGATTGATTTGTCTCTTTGTCAAGAACTACATCGGCTTTTTAGCTTTATTGTTGATTTTTCAATTCCAATTGATTAGTGTTAAAGCGAAAGGAAAATCAATGAGTTTTTTATCTTCTATTCCGTTTTTATCGGCCGGCAGCGGTGTTTTGGGATTTTCAGTTGCATTGCTTACCACTGCATTGATGTTGGCATTGTGGCTTTTAGCGTTGCTTATTTTACATCCGTTACATGCCACAATCTTTGTTTTAGCTGCTGTTTTAGAATATGCTTTAATTTATTTTTTCGGTTTTTATTTATGGCTTGACTTGATTGCGTTTTTTTTATTTTATATCATTCTTTTCGGCACATACAACTTATTATTACGACGTTTTCTGCCATTACCTAAAAGTGAAGTTGAACTACTGATTAAGCTTTCGGAATTGCAACAAGAAGGCTTGCTGAATGACGAAGAATATAAAGCCGCAAAAAAGCGCTTACTTAAACTTTAATCCACAATATCGTGTTCGCGCCACAATGAATTGATAAATTCTTGTTGACGGTCATGAATCGGATTACAAGAAATATCTGCACCCGATGCGTCCGGCAAGCATTGCACCCCTACATCGGCAAACTGATATGTGGCATATTTGCTGTAAACATCAAATATCTGAGGTAAAATATCGTCAATTTCCATCGGCGAATTGGCACAAAAAGTTGATTTATATTTCACGTCTGACGTCCCTTTCGGCCCGATATTCATGGTAAAACAAGTTTGATCGTGATCTACATTTATGTCAGCATTACCTGAATATCCCAAAGAATCCGCCTCTTCTTGGTCGGTAAACAGCACGGCATCCGGATTTACATTGGCATAAGATGTATTTTTATAGGCTTCGGTTTGCTTATAAAATGTTTCAATATCAAAAATTGCAACTAAGTCGGCATTTTCCAGCGTGGCTGTCGGTTTTAACCCCATTTCACCGAACTTATCGCTTAAAACCCTGCGCAACGGTGCGGCATATGTGCTGCGTAAATTACTGCGATAATAAACATTTTTACCGTGATCTTCCGCTAAATTATTGTTTATTTTCAAATGATACGGATCTTGCGCACAAGCAACCAGCCCCATAAACGTCATCAACATCAGCACTTTTTTCATTTTTAAGCCTTCCCTGTTATTATTTCAATTTTTTGTTGCTTATTTCAAAAATAGCGGTATTTTACTGTTCGTCAAAAGATAAAAGAAATGAATACACAAGATAATGACATTTACATTTTTGCTTTGACCGACTGTCATCAGGAGGCACGAAAACTCTGCTGTTTGTTCAGCGGCATGGTTGATTCTGCGCCGTCACACGGAAAAAACACACTGATTTGTGATTGCGGAGACTTATTCAAAGGCATTTATGGGCGTGATTTATGTGTAGAAAGCTATCTCACATTGCGTCGTCAATTACCCGAAGCAAAAATTGTTTTGGCCGTCGGTAATAATGATTTCGGTTTTAACACTGATGACATTAAATTTTTGCAACGCACTTCGCGTATTTTTAATCAAGCCAATATTCATCTTTTATGCGCAAATCTGCTTGATTTGAAAACTCAAAAATGTCCGGATTGGGTTGATCCTTATATTTTGCTTGAAATCAATCACAAAAAAATTATGGTCATGGCATTTTGTGTAAATCAAGTCAGCCTGAAAAAATATGGATTGCATTTGGCCAATATTACCGAAACTTTTTTACATTATAAAGATGCCATCAAACATATTGCCCCGGATGCGTTGATTGTTTTGAATCACGCTTTAAAACCGGATAGTTGGGCTTTAGCGGAAGCAGCACGAGCTGCTGGAATTGATCTTAATTTGCTGATAGGCGGTCATGAACATGCCATTGTTGCCCCTGATGAAGGTAGGCGTATTTATTACCCGCAAGCATATAGCCGCACCATGTTGGCATTCAAATTATCGTATTCCCAAACCAAATCAGCCGAACTGATTTTTTCCGGTGAAATCAGTTGTAAAAATTGCAATATTCTACCTGAATTTGAAAAGCCACTGGCAATTTATGAACAATCTTGCGGTTTGAATATACCTGTTGCCCCGAGTATTTTAAATTTGGAGCGCCAATATGCCAATCCGTCACCAATCGGCTCTTTTATTACCGACTTAATGCGCACCGCGGCGCATGCCGATATTGCACTGTTATCTACAGGTTTTATATGTCACGCATTGCGTTATGAAGCCGGTAAAATATTGTCTTACTACAATATTGAGCGCGCCTTTTCGGCCGAAACACCTTTGCAAACAGTTGTTCTGCATCCGGCTGAATTAAAAGCTGTTTTTAACAGCGCAATACGCTATCGCTATCTGCTCGGCTCCGGTAATTCCTATTTTTTACAAGCTTCCAGCAACATATCCGTTAACTGTTGCAAAAAAGCTGACGGCATAGGCGAAGTAAAACAAATATATATTTATAATGAGCCGCTGTTAAACGATGAAGGCAAACCGTTACATCCCGAAGATTCCTATTTATGTGCCATTGATCCTTATATCGGTTCAGGCGAACATGGCTTTGATATTTTGCGACCGTTAGAAAAGGAAACTCTGCTAAGAAACAATCAGCTGGTCAAAATCAAAGACTTATTCTTAAAAGGCATACAAGAAGCACCAAATAAATATACAGCCGGTAGTTCATATCCTACATATAAATTAAACGATATTGAAAATTAATCAAACATAGTCTGATAAAAAATACGCAATCGTCCGAAAATACCTGTTTTCGGTTTTGGAGAGATAATTTCCCAACCGCGTTTTTGCATAAATGCAAATTGATTATGATTTAAATTATAAACTAATCTGAGTGCTAATGTATCGCGCCGATTCAATTTGTTTAACAAGCGCTCGGCTTTTACAAATGTCGGAGTAATCTCTTTTGCCAAAATCTCACGAGCAACGGTTATGTTTTTATTTTCAACCATTTGACGCACCGAATCAATTTTAATTTGCGCTTGTTGTAAAATATCTGCCGGAAAATAAAAAGAATCGACCTTTGCGTCATCTTTAACATCACGCAAAATAGAGGTTATCATCATAATATGTCCTAAATCATCAGCCAACTCTCGATTTGCCACTGATTGGCGACCATTTATAATCAGCAACGTTAAATAAAAAGGTGCAACTGCCGCACCGGCAATATATTTTTCAAAATCTGCACGAGACGGAGCTTTTAGCGGTGACGGCACATTTAAAGATACGCCATCTAAAATTTTCAGCCATAAATCTTTAGATAAATTAAACCGCATACAATTTTTATATATCTTACGTCCGATATTTGAAACCGGGACTTGTTTATCATAAATATTATCCAGTTCTTCACGCCATTGCTTCAGTAGCTCTTGCTTTTCTGCAATCGGCATTGCTGAACGCACAATTCCGTCTAAATGGCGGCAAAAGGCAAACAATGTATATATTGCCTCCCGTTTTGATTTTGGTAAACTGCGTGTGCACCAAAATAATATCGGTTGCGATTTTTTTACCACATCAGCTACTGATTGCATTTAGATTTCCTTTTGTGTCATTGTGCGATGTCGCACTGTTATAAATTGATAAACACTATATAGAATTATCTTTATTTCGTCAAGCACAGCAAGCTTTGCTTGTTTATTATTTTTCACGTCTGATTTTTCAACTGCCATGCGATTCAAAAACAGCGCTACACGCCACTTTAAGCTTTTGTGTTGCACAATAGACAGTAAAACCGAAGCACTTTTTAATTGTCCCCGAAATTTATTGTTTTTTTGCCGTGTGCTTAAGCGTATTTTTTTAGTTAAAGGTGACTTTTCCAACCATAAAATTTGCCCCCAAAATGCGCTCAGTAAAGCCTGCATCGGTAAATATGTGCTTGGTGCTTCATCGTTTAGAACCATAATCAAGCGCGCTAAAGCAGATACGGAGGTGCCAATAATTTCCGACAACTGATCTTCTGATAGCGGTTGTTTTCCTGATGCCAAATAACGCCATGCCGGTAGTAAATCCAGCAGTAAATACAGCGACAGATTCTCAGCAACAAAAGCTTGTTGCAATTGCGCCAATATATTCTGTGACAAAGGAAAATCGCGGCGCATTGCTTTTTCTAAAAATTTAATTTGCTGTTGTTTTGTCTCTGTATCTTTAGTGGCAGAAAGAAAATGTTGCCACCCCATATGCCAAAATTTAAGATATAATAGCAAAAGCCAACGCTTTGATTTTGGCACCAGAATTAGTAGATCTTTAATATCAGGCATTGATTTGCTCCAACCATGTGGCAAAATCATTCAATGCTCGTTGACAGTAAGCCGCTTTACGATCGGCACCTTTAATTTTTTTGAATTTGCCGTTTGCTGTTATTTCGCCCTGAATTGTCGGCAACAAACCAAAATTGATATTCATCGGTTGAAAGTCGGCTGTTGTATCGTGTAAGTGTGCCAACATCGCACCCGTAGCAGTTGTTTCCGGTGGCAAAATCGGTGTTTTACCGGCTGTCAAACAAGCCGCAAAATAACCGGCGACCATTCCCATACAAGCACTTTCCACATATCCTTCGCAGCCGCTGATCTGTCCGGCAAACATAATGTTTTGCTGATTTTTTAGGCGCAAAAACATATCCAATAATATCGGACTTTGAATAAATGTATTTTTATGAATACCACCAAAACGTGCAAATTCAGCATTTTCTAATCCCGGAATAAGGCGCAACACTCTCTCTTGCGCACCATGCTTCATTTTAGTTTGAAAACCTACAATATTACGCAACGTATCTTCTTTATTGTCTTGGCGCAATTGCACCACTGCATAAGGTTTAACCTCGCTGTGCGGATTGGTTAAACCGACCGGTTTCATCGGTCCGAATAAAAGCGTATCGCGACCACGCTCGGCCATGACTTCTATTGGCAAGCAACCATCAAAATAATGCGGTTCTTCAAAATCGTGAAACGGCATTTTTTCAGCGGTCAACAGTTCATCTACAAAATGCTCATATTCCTCTTTGGTCATCGGACAATTGATGTAATCAAATTTATCCCCTTTGTCATAACGTGACTGATACCAAGCCTTATTGAAATCAATACTGTCTTTATACACTACCGGCGCAATCGCGTCATAAAAAGATAGTGTTCGCTGGTCTATCTTTTGTAAAATTGCGGCAATCAAATCCGGACTGGTCAACGGCCCTGTAGCTATGATTGTAAGCGGTGCATCAGGCAAAGGCAACTCTGTCACTTCGCCTTCAATCACTTCTACCATACCGGTTTGCATGAGTTTTTGCGTAATCAAACGTGAAAAGCCATCACGATCCACCGCTAATGCTCCGCCGGCCGGAACTTTTGATAAATCGGCACATTGCATAATAAGAGAACCGAAACGTCGCATTTCTTCATGCATTAATCCCACGGCATTGTGTTCAAAATCATCTGAACGCAGAGAATTTGAACACACCAACTCAGCAAAATGCGGGCTTTTATGAGCCGGCGAAAATTTTTGCGGTTTCATCTCAAACATTCTTACCTTAATACCGCGTTGAACTAACTGCCACGCTGCTTCGCATCCGGCCAATCCGGCGCCGATTATTTGCACAATTTGCATTTTTTTGCTCCTTTAGTCTAACCTAGCTTGTTTTTAACACATTGTCCACCACAAATCGCAGCCGTTTTAAATCTTTTTTAAAGAGAATCGGTTAAACTTCATGTAGTTAAATGTAAGCGAGAATAAAATGATATTTGATAAACGCTATTTTGTTTGGATATTTTTTGCATTATTGCTTGGCAATTTTCCGCAAACGGTTTCTGCCGCAGAAGATGCAGAAACTTCGGCTCCGTCTTTGGCTGCCTATGTGCAACAAGGCGAAGAAGCGGTTATTGCCGGTGAAGAAAATGAAAATACCGAAGAAGAAACAACAAGCGATGAAAATAAAACTTGGTTTAATAATTTGGTAAACACCGCGGCGGAAAAAGGTTCGGCAATTATTACTTCAAACAAAGAGAAAGATAATTCTCAACGCCGTTCAAATGCTTCGGTTTTTGATATCAGCGGTGTTATGTTGCGTATGAGCCAAGAACAAACGCAACAAGCATTAACCAAGCGCGGTTACCGGAAAACATATGAAAAACTTGAAATTCCAAATTTTATTCAGTGGCGTTATGAAGAAATATGTCGCAACCAAGGCGTTATCGGATATGAACGTATTAACAATTGTGTTGTTTTGATGGCCAAGAAAAATAACTATCAATTTGTGCAACATCAAACTTATGCTAATTTTAAAAACAATGAAACCATTGATGTATTTTATACCAGCAACTTTACCGGTAACAAAGTGCATCGCATTATGTATAGTTCCGAGGCAGCAAACATAAAAGGAGCCGGGGCCAAAGCAGATTATTTGCGCAATTTAAAAATTTATGACTTTTGGAAAAAAGTAAATCAAAAATACGGTGCACCTGACAATCAAGAACAGATTATTTGGGGATTAGGTGATAACAAACCGTCTTTACAAGCTTCTACCGGTAAACTGATTCTGCAAGACCCGATGTTGCGTGAACTTGATTTTACCAGAATGTCACGTGAAGATCAAAAATTTATGAACACGGCATTTTATACATTTTAGGAGTCTTTTTTTATGGACAATCAACAAACTTTTTTAGCAAATTTAGTATGCACCAGAATCAGCCATGATTTAGGCGGCAACATCGGCGCAATTTCTGCCGCTTTAGAACTGGCCGGTGATAATGGAAACAGTGTCTTGGATGCTGACACAAAGAATATTTTAACATCAGCGACCGAAACATTAAAAATCCGGCAAAAATTTTTCCGGCTTACTTTCGGACTTGATTCCATAAGCATAACACCGTCAGAACTAACCAAACTTTGCCAAGATTATCTTAATACTTTGGGCAACCGTTCGTCCAAACTGGATTTTGAATGTAACAATATTTCCGCAAATCTTGCTAAAATCATTTGTTTATGCATCATGATTGGTGCAGAAATTTGCATTAAAGGCGGACATATTAAAATCCATATCGGCGGTAATAAATTGACTATTGATGTGGCCTCCGATTATAAATTAGCAACGGCTAAAATTGCCTGCTATGAAGCATTGTTAAACGGCAAAAATGATATTGAAAATGCTTCGCAATTTGTGCAGATGATTTACTTGCGGCAAATACTCGGTAATGATGTGCCTATAACATTACAAGCGGCAGATAACGCTTGCCGATTTGTTATCGGATAACTATTTCTTCGTTGTTTTTAAAATACCAAAGCCCGCGACAAAGCGGGCTTTAACGGTATATTACAAAGGTAAAACAAATCGCACATTATATACGGCCGGTTGGTGTTTTTGCTTGGTTGCAGACAAGCATTCCGTATCCGTCATTTGTTGTCCGTCTAACTTGACAAGCAGACGATTCACATCCGCGGCTCTGTTTTTGATAGCGCTTAAATGCACGTCGGTCGGCACAATCCATGAATGTGCACCTACTTTGAGCTGTTCAGCCGCCAATTTTTGCGCCTGTGATAAACCAATCTCTTTTGTGCGCGTGCAAGCATTATGCAAAGCCAACACAAAATCACCGGTAATATCTGAACCTAAAATAATGCCGATTGGTTCTCCGTGATACAAAGCATAGTGCAAACCACATTGGCTATCCCAAACCTTTTGCACGTCTTCTTTTGCTAAAGATGTTTGGCGTTTAGGCAACAAACATTTCAGCTTTTTCATAAAACCTGTAGCCATAGCAATTGTATTTAGAAATTAATAATTTGCGCCTAAATAATCTAGAAATCGCTTTTATATAGCATTTTTTAGACAAATAGTCAACATTTTAATTTTGGAAAAACATATTTATTTTTGTGCGTGATAAATTGTTGCTTGCTCAGCCAACCAATTATATAAATTCTGCATTTTTTGGTTACCGGCGGCAGCAAAATCTTCCGGATGCCATTGAACACATAAAATATTTTGAGTTTCATTTCCCCATGCTTCCGGCACATCATCGGGGGCAAAGGCATAAATTTCCAAATCACTGTCCGCACCATCATTTACAATTGCTTCCACGTGGCGCGAATTTACAACCGCTTCCGTAATTTCAAGCAAGCGATGCAACAAACTCTGTGGTTTAATTTGAATGGTGTGCGCCTCTAATTGCGGGGTTTTATGTTCCAAATCCGTAGAAATGGAGTCTGCAATATTATGATATAATTTAAATCCGTGCATACAGGCAATCATTTGCGCACCGGCGCAAACTCCAAGCATCGGCAATCTGCGTTTTTGTGCTTCTTTAATGCACGCAATATATGCTTGTGCGCGCAGTCCGGCTGGCGGATATTCCGGTAAAGGCTTGATGTAAAACTCCGGCGGCGACGCAAAACGTCCGCCCGGAAGCATCAGCGCGTCAATATCTTGCATTTGTGCCACGCAATCGCGATATGTTAAAAAGCACAAATTCACGCCACTGTGTGCTAATGATTTGGCATAATTAAAATCCACGCTGTAATAATTTTGCTCACGGCAACATAAAAAACCCACCGTCGGCATTTCTTTTGCCGGCAACTGTTCTTGCAACAATTGATAATCCGCCGGATTTAAAGTAATATACGGTGCAGTATTCTGCCCTTCATATTTCGCAACATCTTCATCTGAAATTGCAAAAACATTATATTCCGGCAAATATTGCAAATAAATAGGCTGACCTGTCATTTTAACGAGATTCATGCTCTTTAATTTTATGATAAATTGTGTCTGCTTTCATCAGCTGAACCGTATCTTGAGCTAAATGGCGAGAATGTGCCACTTTCAAAGAATCCTCCCATGTAATTGTATCCGGTGCGGAAGAAATAGAATCCGCGTGCATACCATCTTCCGGCAATTTTTCTGTTGTGGTCGCAGTTTCCCGCTGTGTTTTTATTACATTGCGACGCACCTCGTCACGCTGATTTGTTTCCGCAATAAAATCACCAACATGTTTGGCCGCCACCACTACCGCGTGATTTTTATCGGCAAACAGCCCCACGTATCCGCGCGTAGTCTGTATGGCACCATTTTCGTCCGTCATCACAAAAACGGCATCATTTGAGCCATTGAAACAAACTTGTTGCAACCGCATGTTGTTGGCTGATTGATAATTTGCAAAATCTTTCTTGCTCAACGCACGCGTTAACATATATGCGCCTTTTTGGCGCGTTCCGTCTTTGTTATAAAGCGGCACATCTACCAAATAAACCGTTACCTGCGCACCATATTTATCCTGCGCTTTCAGCGGCGTGTCATCCAAAAGTCCGGCTTTTTCCTTTTCTGATATTTCTTTAGGCTGTTTTTGGCAACCTGTTGACATTGTCAATGCCGCAGATGCAACCATTAACATCGCCAGATGTTTTTGTTTATAAGTCATTATATTTCTCCGTAATTTTGCATCGCAGTATAGCATAATTTGACAAAAAGTCAAAGAAAAAGTTATTTTTTTTACAATGTGACAGGCTCATTTTAAAAGCATAAAAAAACAGCGTCCTCCTTTTTTGAGGAGAACGCTGCTTGAAATGGTAACTTTATACCGTCGGCATATTGAACCGCCAGGTCTTACCGTCGCTTGCGCGAGTGATGACCAGAACGGAGCCGTTATTTTCGGCAGAAAGTGTATAATCTCCCGTAAACACCGTATTGTGACCATTATGGAAGCCCATAATGGTGGCATCGGAGTACGAAATCATACTATAAGTGGTAGAGCCATCTGCGGCGCGCCACTTCATAGCTGTGGAGGCGTCTTTTGCCTCGCACGCTCTCCAAGCGCCGTTATAATAGGCGGCGGAGTTGATGTTTTCGGCTGTATTATACTCGAACATGCTCTCGTCTAAAGCGATATCAGCAGCGTCCTTCGGCACAATAAACTTAATCACACCCTTTTCCGTGCGAGCCACAAGAGTATACAACCAATCCTTACCGGTCTCAGTTAAAGAAACGGTAGCGGCTGTGCCCTTGATGCGTCCCCACTTCAGCTCCTTCTGCGGCTTGTTTACGGTGATTGTTCCGGTGGCCTGTGAGTTCTTGGTATTTGAACCGTAGGTGACCGAAATATTATTCCAATAACCGTAAATTGTAGCATCTTCTGTATCAGAAGATACAGAGGTGCCGGAGTCGTTAGAAGTGGCTGCAAACGCTATAATTCCAAAATCGTGGCTCACGCCGTCACGGCTATACACGATATGGTTTGGATCAAAGCTCTCCCACAGGTTGTCCTGCGTTGAAGCATCCAAAGAGGCAACGGTCTTAATGGTTCTCTTCTCTTGATTGTAAGAGAAGTAACCCTTTGTCTTAGCCTCAGTGTTATCCAAAGTCACGCTTGCAGCGCCCGTCTGCTGGTTGCCGTTCTTCTCAACGGATGAGAACGGGCCGAGGTAGATCATATTTCTATCAAAGAATTCAGAAATGCTCTCCTCAGTCTTGGTGTTGTCAGAGAACTTTGTCACCCAAGTCAAATTGACGTTAACTTTGTCGTCAACTACGTTAATGTAGGGGTTCAAAATCTCATGACCGACAACTGTCCTCTCCTTTGCCAAAACGATCTTACCGGGAGCCGTGATATTCTGGGTATTGTCCCCATAAGTCACGGAAATCTCACAGCTGTAATCGTAAGACATAGAAGTTGCCGTTTCCTCCGTCAGAGAAGTCTTGGCGTCCACGTAGGCAGCGCTGAAGTCAATGACGTCAAACACATGGCTCACGCCCTCACGGGTATAAACCAGCTTGTTGGCGTCGGTTGACTCCCACTCGTTATCGCGGCTTGTATTGGCATCGAGGTTGGCCACGGTCTTAATTCTGCGAGTCTGCAGAACGTAAGTCCAATAACCATTGCTCTTATCCACACTTGAGGTCAGCGTCACAGTGGCAGCACCCGTTGTGAACGGGAAGACAGCGCTGTTGGCCAGCCAATCGCTCAGACGAATCAGTTCTCTCGGAATGTCGATGTTATCTGACTCACTTTCTTCCGTATTGTTGTTAAACAACGTAACGAACTTCAAATCAGCAGATACATTTTCCTTTGTCACCTTCAAGTGAGCGTCGCGGATCTCGTGGCCGGTCACAATCTTATCCTTGTCAACAAGGATTGTGCCGGGAGCCATAGAGTTTACCGTGTTGTCGCCATAAGTAATGGCAATTGTTCCGGCAAAATCATAGGTATCCAACGTTGCAGTTGTCTCCTTCAGCGTTGCGCCATGATTAATCAGTGAAACCGAGAAATCAATCGTGCCAAAGTCCACAACAAAGCCCTCATCAACATACTTGATGTTGTTCGGGTCCACACAACGCCACGAGTTGTTCTGCGTTGAGCTGTTCAGCGTGGTAACGGCGTTCAAGAAGCGTGTCTGATTGACACAGCTCCAACCGTCCTCACTGTTCACAGCCTCAGTTGCCTCGAGCTTAATTGTCGGCTGTGCGGTAGCTTCGGCGGCACTGGTCTCGTGACTGCTCCATGCGGACAAAAGCACGCGACTGCGCGGATACGTCTTACTGCGAGCTGTCTCCTTCTCAGTATTATCCGAGAGTTTGAGCACGTCAGTGAAGCTTGCCGTTACGTCGTCATTGCCAATTGCCAAATTCTTATTACGGGCCTCACGACCGATAACAGAAACATCTGAAATCACGATTTTTCCCGGTGTCTCAGCGACAACGGTGGAACCGCCCAACGTCACGTTGAACTTGTCGCCATACTTATAGGTGTCTTTTCCGTCTTCCTGACCGGAAAGCGTGACATAAGCGCCGTTGGTGTTGTTGACCTCAAACTTCAAATCGTCAAACTTCCACGTCTTGCCCTCGCGGGTGTAAGTGAAGTTGTTGGCAATAGCGATCAGAACCTTGTTAGCCTGCTTTGAAGCATTCAGAGTTGCCTCTGATGTTGCATCATAATTCAGCTGGTCAAAATTCCAGAAGCCATTAGCCTTAGCCACCTTCGCGGTTTCTTTCAGAGCGGCGGCACTGGTTGACTGTGTGGCGTTCTTCTCATACGCCAGCCAGTCTGTTGCCGGCACTGCAGTCCACTCCACGTCAATCTGATCCTTGGTAGTAGTTTGCGTCTTGTCATTGAAGTTCTCAACAAAAAGGATCTCGCCCTTAATGTGATTTCCTTCAACCCAGAGCTTACCTTCCTCAAGATCGAAAGACGTGCGCTCCTTCTGCTTGGTGTAAAGATCTGCCTTAGCATCCAGCGGATGTGCATGACCAAGATAAGAGATTCCAATCACGTCCATAATTTCTGCCTTCTGCCACCCCTCTTCGTCAGAGGCTACAGAAGTGATGCCGGTTGACGTCTGCGACACGGTCGGAGTCTTAAGATCCCAGACGATATCGCCCGCCACCGGATGGTGGTAAACGGCTGTTTCCATCTCAAGGTCAGTCCACATCGTGACGAGATCGTCTTCCACGCTATTACTGTCGTCGGTGCGATAAGTAGCAATCGTCTTCAGGATATCCCAATTTCCGTCAGTTCTTACCTTTGCAGGTTCTCCGGCGGCATACTTCGGGTTGATGGCCAAATCATTATAAGCAAAATTGCTTACATAATGTTTGCCACCATATCTCTTGGTGAACTTGTGATTTACCACATAGGACAGGTGCTCGTTGACCACCTCGCCACTCTTCATGGTGAGAATCACGTCTGCGACAACCTCGCTGGTCGTCTCAGTCAGCCAATACTGATCTTTATTGATGACTTTGAAGTCCTCAACGTCATCAACATCAATCTCGTAGCGGTTCGTCATAATCTGCACCGGAATCTTGTTGAAAACTTCCGGATCTGCTGTCACGTTTTTCTCAATGACGTCAATCTCCGCTTTATACAGAGTCGGGTGCACTGCCTTGATATAAGTTTCACCAGCTGCACGAGTCGTGCTTGCCTGAACGTTCTCAACCGATACCAAACGAATAGCAGTGACAGAATCCGATGGGAAAGGCACCACTTTGCCGGCAATCTCTATCGTCTCGGTGGTCACCTTGACCGGAACAAACACAGTGTTGTCCTGTGTCTTGGCAATCAGCGTATCCAATTCCTCCCACAGACCTGTCTGAGCATTGAACACATAGTGCCTGCGAAGCTCCTGTGACAAGATGTGATTCTCCACCTGCTCGGCGGTAATCTGATAGTTTTCCTTCTCAAGATAGATACCACCGTCCAGTTTCGGGTGACGTCCAAACTTCATGGGCTCTCCCTCAATCTCACCATCGACATACGTTGTTACAGTGAGTAAGGCATCCATGTTGTCAGAAGTCTTGTCATCATCAAGAATAACGTCCCAATCATGGGTCAAAGAACCCTTGATTACCTTGTTCTCTATCCTCTCACCATCAGGCTTATCAAAGGACTGCTTGTTCCTTCTTGCATCCACGTCATCATTGTTACATGATGACATACCAAAAATCATGCCGACAACAAACAGCGTTGCGGCGAAAAACCGTAAAAAACTAGACTTAACCATATTTAGAAAGATTAAAATTTATAATTTTATACACTTAAATTGCCTTAAACACGGGGTAAAAGGCCGAGAGTATGTAAAATTACCATTGAAAAGAAAAAATATTTCTTCTCTCCAATAATTGAACATAATCTCATCTATATATTTGTATTTGCGAAACATAGTATAGCACAACTTTTTTCAAAAAACAATGACAAAAAAACACTTGACAGAAAAAATTTTTATGCTATAAAGACTACGATTTTTTTATTATTAGTTAACATGTTTCACTTTTTAAAGCATTACAATTATGGCTAACAAAACGCAGCGTCCTAACAAAGGAGCCAAGAAAGAGAAAGGAACTAACAAGAAGACCAAGATGAAGACTCAGTATCAGCGCGAGTGTGCCGCCGCCAAGAACATCAGGCGCCAGAAGCACGTTCCCGCCCCCACGGCAGGCTTCAGATAATTTCCTCTTTTTGACATGTGCGTAAATGTTAATCTTTTCAAAAACGGCGTAGGAACGTATGAGTCCCATGCCGTTTTTTTGTGCTTTATTAAATTTCTTCTTGACAAAATAGAGAAAATATTTTACACTACCGGTTAGTTTTGGATTATTTTGTGTGCAAATTTTTAATTACTAACCTCTTAAAAGCATTAGCTATGAGAAAGTCTATTTTTATTTTCGGTATCGCCCTTTGTGCGATGTTGGTTTGTTCTTGTGAAAGCAAGAAGGAGAAAACTACCCCTCTAACCGGCAATCTGGTAACATTTATGCAGAATGATAAAGTCGGGGTAAAGACTACTGAAGGCGTAACTTTGGTCAGTGCTGACTACGATGCCATCAGCTTCAACGACAAGGTCAACGTGATTGAAGCCTTGAGCGCCGACGAGACCACGCTGTTTAGCCTAGACGGATCACGGCTGTTCTCTGCCAAGGATTTCACCACCGAGCCTGCCGGCGACGGATTCTTCCGCATGAAGGCCGGCGAGAAAACCTATCTGATCGGAACCGGCGCTGTCAAAGGTTCCTGGGGCCCGTTTGAGGATATTCAGATCAACGGCAACTATCTGTTCTTCCGCGGTGAAGACGGATGGGGAATCGCAACTGTTAGCCATCAAGGCCTTGCGCCACGCCGCTTTGCAAAAGCCTATGTGGTGGACAACGGCAAGACATTCGGCGTTTTGGTCATGAATCGCGACGGCTGGGCGCTTTACGACAAAACCGGCGTTTCCGATGGGGTGCAGTATGACATTCCATCCAAGGTTCTTGCCAAGCAGGTTGCCAAGCTCAAACTGCCGGCTGAGCCGTATGGCGTGATTAAAGTCAGCTGGGATTTGTAACCCTTAACAAGAGATGCCTCTGTTTGTATTGTTCGCTTAATGCAAATAATTACAAACAGAGGTGTTTCTTTTTAAAATTATGTTTGACTTCGGCACATACCGATGTTAAAGTCAGTTAAACTCTGAATTTTTATGCCTACAATTATATGAAACAGGAAAAATTATTTTCCGATGACCTTTTGGGCAACAATGCTTCCCGAGGTCAAAAAATCTCCGCCAAGAATGATGCCGTAATGGATTCAAACCGTCCTCCGCGACGCGATGAATACCACGAGGGTTTTATACTTCGCGGAGAATGTCTGTAAAACTCATTCATTTCGGTCTCAACCTTATTTAACCGTAAGGTTGAGATTTTTTTTATTATGAACCGTTTTTTAACCATCAGCACCTAAAATACCTTTCGGGAGGCGCAGAAATGTTGACGTATAATCATTATATATTAGGCACTCATCCGCAAAACTTGGTCATTTTTTTGCACGGATATAACGGTAATCCGGCAGATCATCAATATGCAGTTGATTGGCTTAAACAATATTTGCAACAAAGTATTTTAATTGTGCCTGAAGCTCCCGAAATTTGCGATAAAAATCCGCAAAAAAAACAATGGTTCGGCATGCTCAAATATGATGCAGCGAATCGCCGCAGCCAGCCCGAAACAACGGTTGCCGAAATTATGGATATTTATAACGCGGCAGCTCAAGAAATTGCATCTCGCGCGCAAATGCTTAATGAATTTATCAGCAATATGCAAAAACAATTCAATGTTGACAATGCTCACACTTATTTAATCGGCTTTTCGCAAGGCGCCATGCTGACCATTTGGGCAGCCTTAACCCGAGCGCAAAACATTGCCGGCGGCTTTGTGCTGTCCGGATTAATCGCCGCTGAAAAAACTTTAACCGACAGAATCGTTTCGCGGCCGCCGCTTTATCTGTTTCATGGTCAAGATGATATGAAAGTGCAATTTAAGACACTTGATTTTTCGGTTCAGTGGTTACAGCAACGGCAAATTCCACTCAAAGTGCAAACCTATAGCGGTTTACCACACCGCATCAATGAAGATGAAATTAAAACCATTGCCGATTTAATTAACTAAAGTTAATCCTTAATATTTTACATTTCGGCAAAAACCGCAGTTCAAATTGACAAAAAAAACTTGATTTTTGCAACAAAATATGTTTTATTAAAAGCAATCATTTATTTTTAATTCTCTCTTATTATGACCAAGGATCAAAAGGCGGCATTGAAAGCGCATGTCCTTTCACCCGCAATTACGATGTTTGATTTTGTATATTCGGAAACCGCCGAATATCATGGTATCAACAATTTACCTGAGGAAATGTATATGCCTGCCGCGCACCAGATTTGCCTGCAAGTCTTGCAGCCGGTGGCAGATCATTTCCGAAAGTCAATCAGAATTGTCAGCGCTTACCGCTCGCCCAAACTCAACCAGTTGCTCGGCGGCGCGCCAAACTCTCAGCACCTGACTTGTCAGGCGGTAGATTTTAAGGTTGTCGGTCTCAGTCTGAACACTGTGGCCAAGTGGATTGCCGAACATCTGGACTTTGACCTTTTGTTGCTGGAATATGAAGATTACACCGACATAGAGTATTCTGCCTCGTGGCTTCATGTTTCATACAATAAGGGGGCTAACCGCCGGTTAGATTTAACGACCGAAGCCGGATTGCACGCCATGAAGCTTTCGCCCAATTTCTCATTGTGGGAGATGGTGCGTTCGGCCACCGCAACGGCACGCAAAATTTACAACATTCCTGATGAAGCCGGTATTGAAAGGTTGCGTCTGGTTTGTCGTAATATCTTGCAGCCGGTACGCAATCATTTCAACCGTCCGGTGCGTGTCAATTCCGGCTATCGTTCGCCGGCACTCAATCGTGTGCTCAGCGGCGCCAGCAAAACATCGCAACACATGAAGTGTGAAGCGGTTGACTTTGAAATCATGGGGCTGGACAACTTTGATTTGGCGCAGTGGATTGCTAAAAATCTGGACTATGACCAGCTGATATTGGAATTTTACGGCAACAATCCGTCTGATCCCAATGACGGCTGGGTTCATACTTCTTTTAGTGCCAAGCGTAATCGTCATAAGGATCTGACGATTAACAAAAACGGTACTTTCGCCGGTTTGAAGCCGCGCTGATTTACTCTTTAATGCCGCACTTCTTTTGAGGTGCGGCATTTTTGCTTTCCTTGTTCATCCCTAGCCTTTAACAATAAATTAGCAATTCCATGTTATATTTCAAAAAAAATCGGGGAGACGATTCTGATGAAAAAATTGTTTGTTTTATTGAGTTTTTTACTGTTCATCTTAACGGCTTGCGGGCGCGATGAAGATAACGCACAACAAGTTGCCGTAGAAGAAGACTACTCGGATATTGATATTGCCGAAACCGTCGGACCGTCGGCTTCATTAGATTTGTTGCAAATTATTGCTAAAGAACCTAAACATTTTCGTCGCGAATTTAAAAAACTGGATAATGCACAACAATATTATTTCTGCGCGGCTTTTGCCATGGGCGCCATGTCGGTTTCAAAACCGGCCACCGCATCGGCAATGGTTAATTATTTTGTCGGCTTGGGTGTTGCCGAATATGGCCGCGGTATTGATGCCGAAACATACAAGGCGTTTGACTTTGGCAAAAATATTTTTCACTTTGAACCTGTCGTCAATTTGATTTTACACCGAAGAATTTGCGAAGATATCATCGGTCGTGCTTCCGAAGGCGTAAAAAGCAAAAAACTGACGACCAAAAACATTAACGAGCTCGGTAAAAAAGAAGTGCGCAAAATCGTAGATTTTATTCAAAAGAGCAATTAGCGGCGCCACGCTTGTATTTTTTTCCACACATCTGCCGGAGACTGCAAAATTGAAACATTTTGCGTGCCGTAATGTAATATTTTAGTCGGCACATCAAATCGTGCATACGGAGTTGTAAAATATCGGCCGTATATCGGGCTGTCATCAATATGTATTGCTATATCTTGCTCGGCACAATATTTTCCTTTGGCGGCATTCCACGCTTCGTCATCAATATGAAACGAGCCATCCGCAGCAACCTCTATTTTTTCCTTGGCGTCAAAATAATCAAAAATACACCACAAAACATCATACTGAAATCCATGTGCCGACAAATACTCTTTTATATATTCTCTTGGTCCGCCACTAACAATGTATATCAAATTTTCTTGCGCTCTCGCTTCATCTGCCAATGCCTTAAAAAAATCCGGTGCCTGATTGATAACTCCATGAAAATCAAAGCTTATTTTATTACCATGCTTCATCTTCACCGCCAAAATTTTGATTATACCATTCTTTCATTGAATTCGGGCTCAAAATAGACAGTGAATTGATGTCAATTTCGGCATTATCCGCCGGACCTTCAATTTTGTAATCTGCCGCAAATATCGTGCCGTCTTTACTGGCCAGCAAATTACCAACCACCGGAATTTTACCGAGTAGCCTGTTCAAACTGTAAGCCGGTGCGATAGCTCCGCTGATTTTAATATCATCTGTGGCGCGATTATAAGTGCCGTACGCCGTCAACCCCAAAACGTTTCCTTCGGCTTTCGCATGCTTAAGACGCAATATCTGATATTGATATTCAAACGGCGCACTGCTGTGCGTAAATGTCAAACCGTCACCTTTAAGTAAATCTAACATACCGGTTAATGAGGCCACCGACAAAAGCTGAGCCATTACCGGCGCATTGTGAATACTGAAATCGCGTATTGCCGCATGACCGATAAATTTTTTATTTTTATCGCGGCGCGCTTCAATTTTTAAGTTTCCCCCCACCATATTATCATATAAGTGCAAAACTTTGAGTGTGCTTCCGGCGTTATTACTGTCAATTGACAGATAGTGTTCATGATTATCTCTCGGCGTATAATCCACATTCACTTTGATTGATTTATCTATACCGAAATTTCCAACCATATGCAATTCGTCTAACCCAATACCGTGGCGCAATTTCACACTGCCGGCAAAATTTTGTATCGGTGTGCTTTGATTGGTCCATAAACTGCCGACGGTCATAAATATATCGGTGTTATTAACTTTTTCAAGTCCATCGTCTTCATTTTCCTGCAGCGGCGATGTCGGCTTTTGTGTCGGCTCGTCTTTTTGCTCAAACAGCGGCATTAAATTATAGCTGTTACCGGAAATTTCAACTTTAATGGTCGGCGTATCCGCATCAGTTAAATTGATTTTTGCCCGTGCTGAAGTTTTCGGCGCACTTATATCGCTGATTTCAATCAACTTCACGCGTCCGCTCGGATATGCACTGATATTACCTTTCATGGTCCAACCGGCCTTAATCAGATTAAAATTCGGCACCGCCAACAATTTTTTATTTTTCATTTGCAACTTCACATTAGCCGTTGCCGCCTGCCCTTTATCTTTCACCAAACCCAAATAAGCATAATCCAATTTTGCCTGTTGCAGATCAGCCTGAATATCCACATCAATCAAATCATCATTTTTTACCACTACATCAGCCTGAATATCTATATTTCCTTCCAAGCTCGGTGCATCTAAAATTGCCCAATCCAATCCCAATTCTTTTTTGACGGCATCATCTAACATTAATGCAATGTGACACTTACTCTGATAGTCTTTGGCTGCAAATTTTTCATCTATTTGAAATTGCACCGGAATTTTATCAAATAGCGCATTTCCTGCCAAATTCCATCCGACAGAACTAACTTTCAGTTTCATCTTATCGGCGGTAATTTGATGATTTTCCACCAATTTGCTGCTCGCCACATTATGTAAATCGGCATCCACCTTAACCTTAATATCTTTAGCATCTAAATCCTGCCGCAGTTCAAAATCCAATTTTAAGCGCACATCAACCTGCCCACTGATATCTTGCGGCTTGATCCCCATATCACGCGCAAAATACAACGGCGGATTATCTATAAGCGCGAGAGCATCTGCCATTTTGGCATTACCTTTCAAATCAATGGTAATATAGTTGCGATCTTTGTTCAAATCGTATATATCAACTTTTCCGCCGCTGATTATCACGCCGTCGCTTACACCTTTGTCTATATCTATCAAAATGTTACGGGCAGAAAAATGTGCCGTGCCGTAAACATGATGCACCACCGGCATACCTTCCAAATAAAACAAATCCACATCCTCAAGTTTTCCGGTGCCTTTGAGTTGCAACAGCCCCCATGAATCGGTCTTTTTATCATAGCCGAAATCAAATACAAAATCGGCTTTTTGCACCATACCGCCGGTGAGTCCGTCTTTACACCATTGCCATGCCGGCTCGGCAATATAGCGTGGCCAAAAACGTGACAATTCACTAAACGGAAACTGAGGCACTTTGGCCGTCCACCGCACCACAAAATCTTTAAGCGAATTTTCCAAAAAATAGGTTTCAAATCCGCTGGCCTGCAAACTGATTAGGGCTTCTTGTCCCCCCATCTTCAAGCGGGCTTCGTTAATATGAATCTCATCTATACCGCCGGTAATTTCTCCGACCAGCGACATTTTATCTATGTCATAATTATATTTTTCTTCGCCGTTGAAAGAAATGAACCCTTTGTCACCGTCCAGCTCAAATTTAATATATTCAATCGCTTCACTCAAGTAATCGGCCGCTTCTTCGGTGTGTTGCAACATACCCGCCAACTGCACAGATGTGCTGATTTTCCCGTTAACCGGCACTTCTACTCCCAACATGGAAAGCATATTATCTTCCGTGGTTTCATTAAACGTGCTCATAATATCCGATAAAACCAAATCCGAAAAATATACCTCCACATCCAGCTTATCCGAACTGGCATGATATTCGCTGTCCACGCCAACCGAAGCGATTTTGCCGTTAATATCAACCAGAGCCCCTGCATTTACCTGCATATTGATTAAATTGCGCGTAAATTCAAAATTCAAATCCGACATCAGCCAATCGCGTCCTAATTCCACTTCGTGAAATTCAACATTAGCATTCACAATCTTAATGCTGTTTACAAAACTTTCCGGATAAATACGATCAGGCGCATTATATTTGAGCAAAAAATCTTTAAATTGCTCGGCATAAAACTGCAGTTTTTTCTTATTGATTTCCTTACCGCTATCTTCTGTTACCCCATATTTGGCGTTAATGACGACCATAGCATCTTTAACTTCCACATCGCTCGGCGCCACAATTCCTTTCAGCAGCGCCCGCAAGCTGAATGACATATACAGTTTTGGCGCATTCACGGCAAAACTATCATCTTTTTTGCGCACCTCTATATCTTGTGCCGTCACGCGAATCGGCTGTATTGAGCGCACTAATTCAATATTTACATCGCCGATACCGATTTGATATTCGCTTTCATCATAATTAAGTGCCTGAATGATATACGGTTTCAAATACGGCACGGCAATCGGCCCGCGATAAAGGGTCCACAGTGTTAAAAGCAAAACCAGCAACATACCGATGCCGAAAAAACGGAACATCTTGCGAAAGAAATAGGCTTGTTGCGAAATTTTTTTCATTGTGTTTCCTTTTACCTTTGGCCGTCCTTCTGGTTTATACTGTCATCTTTTATTTTCTGTGCCAATGCCGCCGATAAGAACAAATCAATGTCTCCGTCAAGCACTGCTTTACAGTCGCTGGTTTCGACCTCGGTGCGCAAATCTTTCACCAACCGATAAGGCTGCAAAACATACGAGCGTATTTGATATCCCCAACCGTTATCGCCCTGATTATCGCGCACTGCTTGCGCCGCATCGGCTTTTTTTTGCATTTCCATTTCATATAACCGTGCGCGCAACATTTTCCAACAATTATCACGGTTTTGAAATTGCGAGCGTTGGGTTTGGCTTGAAACCACAATACCTGTCGGAATATGAGTAATACGCACAGCCGAATCGGTTTTGTTGATATGCTGACCGCCGGCACCGGAAGCACGATATGTATCAATTCGGCAATCGGCCGGATTGATTTCTATCTGCACCGTATCATCAATATCCGGATAAACCCCGACCGAGGCAAAACTGGTGTGCCGTCTGGCGTTACTGTCAAACGGAGAAATACGCACCAACCGATGCACCCCGCTTTCCGATTTCAGCCAACCATAAGCATTTTTACCGCAAATTTTAATTGTTGCCGACTTCATCCCGGCCACATCACCTTCGGTTTCTTCAATAATTTCCACTTTATAGTGATGATTTTCAGCCCACCGTTCATACATTCTAAGCAACATTTGCGCCCAGTCCATAGCTTCGGTGCCACCACTGCCGGCGTGCACTTCCAAATATGCATCATTGGCATCGGCCTCACCTGACAAAAGCGATTCCAGCTCGGCATATTTAACTTGTTGTTGCAATGCTGTCATATTTTTCAGCAACTCGTCTAACATGGTCTCATCTTCAGTGCTTTCGGCAAATTCAATCATCTCAACGTAATCTTTTAAGGTTGCAACAAAGTTGTCATATTGTTGCAATTTGCTCTCTAAATTATTGCGCTCACTGAGTAATTTTTGTGCGTTTTCCGGATTATCCCATAACTTTTCATCAGCACACAATGCCGTCAATTCGGCCAAACGCAACAGCGCTTGGTCATAGTCAAAGATACCTCCTGAGCAAACCTAAAGACTGCTCTATTTCGCTGTTCAAATTATAAAAATCCGCGCGCATTAGTATTCGCCTCCCATTTGAATGCTGCTGCCTTCGGCACCGACCACCACCGAATCGTCGCCGCCGATAACTCTTTGCCGATTATAAAAATCAAAATCCGGCTTTAAGGCTTCAATAATTACCGTAGGATCCGACGGCGATGACGGTTTACCGGTTTGCGGATTTACCCGCACCAATTTAATACCTGCCGGAATACGGAAGTTCGTATTCGGTGTATCTTTTAGGGCTTCCTGCATAAAATCATAAAAAATCGGCAAAGCCGCATGTGCACCGGTTTCAATGCGTCCCAAACTTTCCGGTTCATCAAACCCAACATAAACACCTGCCACCAAATCCGGTGAAAAGCCGACAAACCAAGCATCTTTGGTTTCATTTGTGGTGCCGGTTTTTCCGGCTACATGGCGATGCAATCCGTTCAAACGTGCACCGGTACCGCGCACCGCCACACCTTCCAAAATTGAAGTCATCTGATAGGCCGATAACGGGTCCACAATTTGCTCACGCACCACATTAAAGTCAGGCGCCGGCTGATTTTCCCACTTATCCGCCACACATTCCGGACACGGCGTTTGCTCGTGCTTATAAATTGTTTTGCCTTTGCGGTCTTGAATACGCTCAATCATATACGGTGGCACTTTTTTGCCTCCGTTGACAATCACACAATATGCGCTGACCATGTTAATCACACGCGTATCGGCCGCACCCAAAGATGATGATAAATACGGCGGCAAATGGTCATTCACGCCGGTGCGACGAGCAATTTCCACCACTTTATCCATGCCGATATCCTGTGCTAAACGCACGGTCATCAAGTTTTTAGACAACTCCACACCGCGCCGCAACGTCATCAAACCATAAAACTTTTTAGAAAAGTTTACCGGTTTCCATTTTGGCAACCCTTCGCCTTGATCCAATACAAACGGCGCGTCCAATATCAAATCGGTCGGCGAATAACCGTTTTCAAGTGCCGCTAAATACACAAACGGCTTAAAGCTGGAACCGGTTTGCCGATACGCTTGCGTCGCGCGGTTAAATTGCGACTTGGCAAAAGAAAAACCGCCGACCAAGGCCAAAACCTTACCGGTATGCGGATCCATCACCGCCATACCGCCTTCCACCGTCGGAATCTGTTTTAACCAAAACACGTCTTCTTTGCCTTTAGCGCCGTTTTTCTCCACATAAATCACATCACCCTTTTGCAAAACCTGCGCCATATCACTCGGCACCGGCCCCATATCTTTGCCTTTTTCGTTGTGACGTGCCCACTTTGTATCAGCAAGTAAAATACGGCCATTTTCACCCTCAACGGTTTCTATTTTTGCCTTATCTTTTGCCACTTCAAGCACAACGGCTTTTTGCCAATTCGGTTCGGCACCACCGACTAATTTAGTGTTTTTCAGGCTTTCTTTGTAATTGTCATTAAGCTCAATTTTCGCCGTTGCACCGCGCCAACCATGGCGTTTATCATATTCCAACAAACCTTTACGAAAAGCGCGTGTGGCAATGCTTTGCAGCCTTGGGTCAATCGTTGTTCGCACAATCAAACCACCCTGATATAATGCCTCATCACCAAAATTACGACTGATGGTGCGCCGCACTTCTTCACTATAATATTCCGTATCCGGCAAAAAACCGCTTTTGCGTTCCACCACAACCAACGGTTTTTGCTTGGCTTCTTCACCCTCTTGCTGAGTAGCATATCCGTCTGCCACCATGCGGTCAATTACCCAATTACGGCGTGCCACGGCAGCGTCATAATGTGTTTTCGGATTATAATTGTTCGGCCCCTTCGGTAACGATGCCAAATAGGCAACCTCTTCAAGTGTCAACTCATCAAGCGCCTTACCGAAATAGTTAATGGCAGCGGCCGCCACACCATAAGCACGATTACCCAAATAAATTTCATTCAAATATAATTCCAGCACATGCTCTTTAGAAAAAGCTTTATTGATGCGGCGCGCCAAAATCGCTTCTTTGAGCTTACGCGTATATGAAACTTCCGAGCTCAACAAAAAGTTTTTTGCCACTTGCTGAGTAATGGTTGAAGCACCTGCCGGTCGTTTACCTTTTCCCATGTTGCGCAAATTGCCGATTGCAGCACGAATAATACCCAAATAATCAATACCGGCGTGTTTATAAAAATGTTTATCTTCAGCGGCAATAAAGGCATTTTTAACCAAATCCGGAATCATTTCAATCGGCACAAACAAACGTTTTTCAGCGGCATATTCCATCATCACCTGCCCGTCACCGGCAAACAAACGCGTTGTTACCGGCGGCTCATATACTGCGAGCTGATGATAATCCGGAATAGTGATATTGATGCGGTTTATGCCGTAAATAATACCAATTACAACCACAATCAAAAAAAACAGTGCCATACTGGCCATATAGGTTAAAAATCTAAACATTTAGTTCCACTTTTTGACTTCAAATTATTATTTTGTTTCAATATTATATTGAAATGTATTACAATCTGCAAAAAATGCAATAAAAATATCTGACAATCCACCAGTTGTCAGCGACAGATTTTTCTCTCATAAAATCAGTTAGATGCAATTTCCGGATCGTTAAAATAGCGGTCTATTGCTTTGGCAGCCGATTGCGCCAACTTACTGCGATACCAAGCTTGACGCAAATTAGCTTCTTCGGTGCGATTAGATAAATAACCCATTTCCAGCAAAACAGACGGAATATCCGGTGCTTTCAACACGGCAAAACCGGCAAAACGGTGGGTATTTTTAACTAATTTTGTGCATTTAGCCATTTCACCAACCAAATAAGTTGCATATTTTGATGATTTGTTGCGCGTATCGGTTTGCGAGAGCGAAATCAAAATATCGTTGACTTCTTTGGTATTGCCTCCCAAATCTATACCGCCGATAATATCGGCTTTGTTTTCGCGTTCGGCCAAAGCCGCCGCTTCTTTATCGGATGCCGTATCGGATAATGTATAAACCGAAAGTCCGGTCGCACTACGGTTTGCTGCGCTGTCGGCGTGAATTGACATAAATAAATCAGCCTTATATTTTTGCGCAATTTTAATACGCTGACGAAGCGGAATAAAGATATCGTTATCGCGCGTCAAATAAACTGTATAACCTTTTTTGCGCAAAATCGTTTGCAGTTCTTTACCCATCGCCAATGTAATATTTTTTTCATAAGTTTTGGCATATGCGCCAATTGCCCCCGGATCTTTGCCGCCATGCCCCGGATCAAGCACAATAATGCGCTTACGACTCACTTTTTTCACCGTTTCATTCATTACCGGTTCATCAGATTTAAAGCTGCTCCACCACGAGCTTTTTGCCGGTTCTTCCTGTGGTAAAAAATTCTGATTATTGGTCAGAGCATACTGGTTGCCGGTTTTACTTTTGAATTGATTATCGGAAACCATCGCCAAATCTACAACCAAACGCCAATTTTGACCGCTTTGCGGCGGAATTAAAAATGCTTTTTTCACCACCGCGGTGCGTGATAAATCAATCACAATGCGCTTGTCATTGCCTTGCATTTTACCGACACGTGTGCCGGAAACCACCTGATTTTTGGCTTGCGTATAAAGTTTATCAATGTTCGAATCGGCCAAATCAATCACGGCACGTTTCGGATTATCCAGCAAAAACACACGGTAATTTACTTTACCGTCTAAATCAAACACCACACGCGCACCGTCCGGCTGATTACCTAAACGCATATTTTTAACATTTACCGCTGCAAATGCGGCATTATGCCATAATGCCAATGCACAAAACAGTAAACTTAAAAAATAAAAACAGCGTCTAAAAAATTGTTTTTGCATTATATTTTACTCATAATCTTCTTTTACGAGCGTTATTATAAAGCACACTTATTACCATTAGGTTAATTATCGGTTTTAAAAAAATTGAATTACTGAAAATTATTTATTGTTTTTTTAATTTTATTTAGTATGCTATGAACGATTACCGGTTGAAATTTGTTTTTCAAATAGTGAGTCGTATGTAAAATAAAAACAATTTCAAACGGCAAACGATGAGATAACGTTTGGGGAAAGATAATCTGGCGCAGTCAACTTTTAATAAGTAAGAAGAAAAAACAAAGCAGACCCGCCGCTTTAAAAACCGCGCAACCGCAAAAGTTTTGTATGCGATTGTTTCTATTATGGGCAGAATTTGCCTTTTTATGATGTTTTTAAATTATCCTCCCCGCAAAAATCAGCTCGCACACGAGCTTTTATATGGGGTTTATGATGACAAAAAGAATGTTAATTGATGACACACAACCGGAAGAAACTCGGGTTGTGATTGTTGATGGTAACAAAGTTGAAGATGTGGAATTTGAATCATCTTCACGCAAACAAATCAAAGGTAATATATACTTAGCCAAAGTTATTCGCATTGAACCGTCTTTACAGGCCGCTTTCATTGATTACGGCGGCAACAAACACGGCTTTTTGGCGTTTAATGAAATTCATCCGGACTATTATAATGTTTCCGATGAAATTTTACAGGAAGTTGATGCCGAAGTTGATGAAATTATCAACGGTAAAATCAAATATTTAAAGGAACGCGAGGCTGAACGCGCACGCTATAAAGCCGAAAAAGAGGCCAAAGAAGCGCAGCGTCGTTTAGAAGCCGAACAAGCGCAAGAAATTGAAGAAGCGCAATTAGAACCGGCACAAAACGTTATTCCGGAAAATGATGATTATTTGCAAGACAATGAAACGGCGCAACCGACCGAAAATCCGAATAATGAATCGACTGAAGCCACCCAACCGGCAGAATCCACCGCATCGCAATCCGATGTAAACGCCACTCCTGCCGACTATTTAAGCGCCGAAGATGCGCAAAAGTTGCAACAGCAAATTGAAAGCGTTATCAGTGGCGGCGAGCCGACAGGTTCGGCCGATGAAGTCGGCAGTAGCGGCAAAAAGCGCCGTCACACCACACGCCGACCGCGCGACCGCAAAAAAGCACCAAAAACCATGGCCGACAGCATCGGTTTAGATGATGAAACGCTGGAAGAAGAAGTTGCCGATGTTGACGGCGATGACGACGATGAAGATGAAGATACCGCCGGTTCAACTTATAATTTTGATGTTCAACGTAAACTGTTAAAAGCGCGCAAACTGTTTCATCGCAGCACCATTCAAGACGTCATTAAAGAAGGACAGACCCTTTTAATTCAAATTGTTAAAGAAGAACGCGGCAACAAGGGCGCTGCCTGCACCACATATATTTCGCTGGCCGGACGTTATTGTGTGTTGATGCCGAATCGCATTAAAAGCGGTGGTGTCAGCCGTAAAATTACCAATGCCAGTGACCGCAAGCGGCTTAAAGCAATCCTTAAAGATTTACCGTTGCACCAAGATATGTCATTGATTGTGCGCACCGCCGGCGAAGACAAAACTAAAGCCGATATCGTGCGCGATTACAATTACTTAATCCGCACTTGGAATGCCATTCGTTTCGGTGCTTTGCGCACACCTGCACCGGCCATTATTTATGAAGAAGGCGATTTGATTAAGCGTGCCTTGCGCGATATGTATACAAAAGACATTTCTGAAGTAATTATTGACGGCGATGAAGCCTATCAAACCGCGCGCAATTTTGTAAAAATTTTATCACCGCATCATGTGCGTAACATTAAATGCCGCAAACCGGATGAATTGCCGGTATTCCAACGTTTTCAGGTTGAAGCTCAGCTTGATAAACTGCATAACCCGATTGTTCAGCTTGAATCCGGCGGATATTTGGTAATTAACCCGACCGAAGCACTCGTTTCCATTGATGTTAACTCCGGCCGCGCCACCAAAGAAAAAGATATTGAAGAAACCGCACTCAAAACCAATCTGGAAGCAGCCGATGAAATTGCTAAACAACTGAAAATGCGCGATTTGGCCGGATTGATTGTGGTTGACTTTATTGATATGTATGAACCGCAAAACAATGTGGCGATTGAACGACGCATGAAAGAAGCCATGAAAAATGACCGCGCCCGTGTGCAAATCGCTAAAATGAGTATTTTCGGTTTGCTGGAAATTTCGCGTCAACGTATGCATTCGTCGTTTATGGAAAGCAATTACGAAGCTTGCCCGTATTGCCACGGCCGCGGCTGGACCAGAACCATTGAATCGGGAGCAACTCTGGTTCTGCGTGCGCTTGAGGCCGAATGTGTGCGTAATCGCGAGATGAAGTTTACCGTCAGCGTGCCGACTGAAATTGCCGCCTATCTGCTTAACCAAAAGCGTAAACAGCTGACAGCTTTGGAAGACACCTTTGCCGCCCGTATTATCGTTGCCGGTAATTCGGAAATGCATGAGGCTTCCGAATTCAAAATTGAGCGTGAAAAATTACCGCAGACCAGAGTAGCGGTTGCTGATACGGCTACCACTTGCTATGAAGAAGAAAATGTGACCTACGAGGAACCGGATGAAGAAGCCGACAGTGCTGAAGAATATGCCGCAGAAGAAAACGATAACAGCTATAGCAACCGCCGTTACGGCGGGCGCAGTCGGCGTTTTCGTCGCTCCGGAAATGGTCGCCGCACCGATTATAGCAGCCGCAACAAATCCGCCGGCAACGAATCGACACCGGCTCCATCGGAGAAAAAGTCATGGTGGAAACGTTTACTCGGCTAATCAAGCGAGCCCTTTACACTTTCATCTTTTCGGCGCTGATATTTTTTAGCGCCGAAAATACTTGTGCCGCCGATATGGTGCTGATTTCCGATACCGAAACGCAAGATTATTTGGCCGCAGTGGTGCGCCCGTTATTTGCTGCTGCCGGCGTGCCATTTAACAAAAACAATCTGCTGATTGTCAATGATTCCAGCTTAAATGCTTTTGTCGCCGACGGTAATTACTTATTTGTGCACACCGGCACATTGTTGGCAATAGATAATACCAACGAGCTGGCCGGCATTTTGGCACACGAAACAGGACACATTATGGGTGGTCATATCGTGCGGCAAAAATTGAAATTACAAAAAATGCAATATGTTATGCTCGGTTCAATCTTAGCCGCCGGTGCGGCAGCTGTTTCAACCGGTCGCGGTGATGCAGCCATGGCGATTATGCTCGGCTCGCAAAGTTCCGCCCTTAACAGCATGCTGCATTATCAGGTGCAAGAAGAACGTGCCGCTGATGAAAGTGCCGTTAAATTACTGGCACAGACCAAACAGTCTGCTAACGGGCTGTTGCATTTTATGCAAAAAATCCGCCAACATAACCAGATGAGCGGTATTGTTGAAACCGATTATTTCAGCAACCACCCACTGACCAGTGAACGTATCAGCCATTTTAAGGCCGCAACGCAAAACAATCATTACAGCGAAAAATCGCCTTTGGACGGCAAATTGGCGCTGATTAAGGCAAAACTTGCGGGCTTTTTGGAAGATGCCGCTAAAATACGGCGCCGCTATCCGAATGCGGCACAGTCGGCAGCGGCACAATATGCACACAGCATTTTGAATTTTCGGCAGGGTAAAATTGATACAGCGTTGCAACAAATTGACGGTTTAATTAAACAGCAGCCGCAAAACCCCTATTTTTACGAGCAAAAAGCGCAATTTTTATTTGAAAGCGGACACGTTAAAGACAGCATCAATGCTTATGAAAAAGCGCTGAATTTACTGCCGGAATCCCCGCTTTTGCAACTTAGTTTGGCGCAAGCGCTTTTAGAAAGTTCGGAACAACGCACCGATATTGAGCGTGCGCGTGCCTTGTTACAAAAATCATTAATTAAACAGCCGGCACCGCTTGGGTGGCAACTTTTGGCACGCGCCGAAGAAGAACTCGGTCGGTCGGCAGCGGCACAATATGCAGCCGCAGAATTCAGTTACGGTATCGGCAACTTGGAAGTGGCACAAAAACAAGCCGAACGTGCTGCCCAAAGCACTAACGATAAAACACTTAAAGTAAAAATTTCTGATTTGCAAGAACGCATTCAAGCCGATTTAAAAGAACTTCTGGGCGAGTAAAGCTGTTTTAATTTAGTGTTGCACATAGAAAAAGTCATAAAGTTTGGCAAAAACAATATTCATATAAACAAACAAGATGGCCTTTAAGCTGTAATCCAGCCAATCTTGCAGCTGATATATACTGTCAATCTGAGTTGCAAGAGCCTCGGCAAACAAAAGCATCACACAAAGCAAAACCAACGCCCAATAATTGCCGCGCATTTTGTTACCGGCTTGTTTAAATGAAGCATTTTGCCGTTGCAGTGAAGCAATCCACGCCATATACGGCCGACAAATCAGCGGCGGTGCCAACAAAGCCACAATAGCGTAACAAATAAATATTTCAAAACTGACCGCACCTCCTTTATCGGCTTTGGCCAAGCTTTCAAAAATCTGCACATAGCGCTCATACAAATCCAAGTAAACATCGTTATATCCGAGCAAAAGCGGAATCATCGGCAAATAAACAATCAGTGCCATACTCAAAAACAGCAACACCGCCGCTTTGGTAGAAGGTGTCAGACTGCCGGTAATCGCTTTAATGAAAAAATACGGTTTGAGTTGATAATAATAGCGATAAAACGCACACCAACAAACATAAAACACCACCAGCCAAACAATACTGAGCGGATTGGATATTCCCCCGGGAATCATTTTAAAAAGCACAATATATGCCCAGTTGGCCACAAAAACGCTCAAACAAAAAAGCCAATTTGATTTGATATACATTACCGCATTCATTAAAACTTTAAGCGGATCCAAACGAATGACTTTATCTGTTTTCAGCGTCATTTTCGGCATTATTCTTCTCCCATGTTCAATTTATAATGCCCGTTATTAGTCAAAATCAAACGCCGCGATGCGGTTTCCACTTTTTGCCGTAAACGATAAATATGAGTTTCTATCGTATGCGTTGTCACTTCTTGGCTATATTGCCAAACACCGGTTTGCAAATCGTTCTTGCTCACATAGCGGTCGGCATTTTTATATAAATATTGCAAAACCGCCACTTCTTTTTCGGTTAATTTTGCGCTTGCACCATTGGTTAAATCTTCTATTTCGCGCAAGTTCGGCCGTAACTCATAACCGTTAAACTGCAAATAACCGTCAGTTGAATGATTCAGCTTATTATTTGCCGCCTGCAACACATCAAGCAAAACAGTCAATTTCAGCGGCGTTTTAAGCCAAATATTAAGTTTATCATCTTTAGCAATCGGCGCTGAAGCACACAGATAAATCATCGGCGTCATGGCATATTGTTGACGCAACGAATTATTTGATTTTTCCTCTTGCATCACTATAATTATATCCGGATTTTGGCTGACAAATTGGGTTTGCGGCACGAAACGTGCAATTTGATTTTGCATGTCATCAAGCAAATCTTGGTTATTTCCAACCAGCAAAATATCCGTCATTATTTTTCCTAAAAGTTCAGTTCCAAACCGCCGGCCACCACATAGCCGCGATTGTTGTCGCGCAACTCGCCGTCGCCTTTGTATGAAGCATGTGCCGTCAACACATAAAGCGCCGCATATTTATTTATCGTCCAACGATTGGTCCAACTGATAATTTTGTCTTTATTATCGGTTTTATCGGCATAAGCGGCAAAATACGCCACACCGGTTTTAAACGGCCCTATTTCATAGCTCAGCCCCACATTAAAGGCCTTGCCGCGGCGATATCCGTCAAAATACTCCGGCATTTCGTCATTTTCACGCAAATTCATAGCAAAATCGGAAGAAGTTGTCCAACTTTGACGATAAGAGCCGCCCAAAGTCCAACCTTTGCGATACAAACTCAATCCGGCCGAAGCCTCCTGATTGTTTTTGCGGTTATAAGCATAGCCGAGCGAACTTTCCACTTCTAACCAACTCAAATTGATATGATGATATAAACCCGCCGCATACGACGAACGATTATCATAACGGCTGTGTTTGTTAATCAATCCGGCCTCGGAATAGCTGTCCGGCGTGTATGAAAATGCCGCTTTAGCACCATAAAATTCCGGTGTGGTATAGCTGATTTTCGGTGCGTCGGCATCAGTATTCAAATACGTTGAATTCAGCGTGCGATACGAGGCCACACGACTGTGACGTTGCCAGTTTGGGTTGGCCACAAAGTCGGTTATCATGGAATTATTAACGCGAATCGAACCGACACTCGGCGCCCCCACCGCCAACTGATAAGCGGCATTATAAATTTGACCGCCGCTCAGCTCACCAAACGCCGAACGCCATGTGCCGTATATATTTTCGCCCCATTTACCGTGGTTATAGTCTTCCACTTCTTTGCCGCCGGAAATTTGTCCGTCCACCCCTAAGCGCACTTCGTTACCGTTATCAAACACATAGCCGGCAGAAGTATAAACTTCGGCAGTTACCGGTGTGTGTGAATGTTTATAAAACGGCCGATATTTGTCGGCATATTGGCTGTATCCGTAAAATCCGTTTGCCTGTCCCGAATAATCATACACCCACTCGCCTGCAACTGCCGGTGTTGCCGACAGTAAAAAACCGCATATTAAGCCATATTTTTTCATCTTTATTTCCTAACTATCTGATTTAATTTATGTGTCCGGCGCTATCATGTCAACAAAAATTGTCCGGTTACACCTTATAAAAAATAAGCCTGTTTATAAAATTATAAATAGTGCTTTTAAATTTTGTTTTATTATATATAATAGCGTCAGTTTGAATTTTATTATGAAGCAAAAAAACGAAAGGAAATATTTATGCAAAAGCCGGTAATGTTGCTTATTTTGGACGGTTGGGGATATAGAACGCCGATTACGGCAGATAACGCCATTGAACAGGGAAATACGCCGAATTGGCACAAAATAGTTGAAGACTGCCCGACAGCTTTAATTGAAACATCGGGACTTGATGTTGGTTTGCCGGCCGGCCAAATGGGAAATTCCGAAGTCGGCCATATGAACTTGGGTGCCGGTCGCGTTGTAATGCAGGATTTGCCGAAAATTGACCAAGCTATCGCCGATCATAGCTTAGAAAAAAATCCGGTTGTGGTGCACCTGATTGATACCTTAAAGCAAAACGGCAAAACCTGCCATTTGATGGGGCTGATGTCGCCGGGCGGCGTGCACTCACATCAGGCGCATATATTGGCCTTATGCGAAATTTTAAATCGCAATGGTATTGATGTTTGTGTGCATGCCTTTTTAGACGGTCGTGACACGCCACCATCTTCGGCACAAGGTTTCTTGCGCGAGTTCAGTGCGGGCATAAAAGATATGCCGCATGTTAAAATTGCCACACTTTCCGGACGTTTTTATGCCATGGATCGCGACAAACGCTGGGATCGTGTAGAGCTGGCATATAACAATATTGTTTCAGCCGACGGCAAACACTACATTTCGGCTGATGATGCCATATCTGCCTCTTATGCTGCCGGTATTACCGATGAATTTGTGGTGCCGTGTGTGGTGGGCGATTATGCCGGCGCTAACGACGGCGACGCCATTTTGATGGCTAATTTCCGTGCCGACCGTGCCCGTGAAATATTATATGCGCTGGCTGATGATAAATTTGAAGGCTTTGTGCGCAATAAGATCGTTAAGTTTTCGGCGCATATCGGCATGGCCGAATATTCGGTTGACCATAACCGCTTTATGCAGACCATTTTTGCACCTGAAGCACTCAAAAACATATATGGCGAAATAATCGCCAACCATAATATGACGCAACTGCGTATTGCCGAAACCGAAAAATATGCTCACGTCACATTTTTCTTTAACGGCGGTGAAGAACGTATGTTTAAGGGCGAAGACCGCATTTTGATTAACAGCCCGAAAGTGGCTACTTATGACTTAAAACCGGAAATGAGCATTTATGAAGTAACCGAAAAATTGGTGGAAGCGATTAAAAGCCGCAAGTATGACACCATTATCTGCAATTATGCCAACGGCGATATGGTCGGACACACCGGTATTATGAGTGCGGCATTAAAAGCCGTTGCCGCAGTGGACGAATGCTTAGGTCGCGTCATGGCCGCCATTAAAGAAGTTGGCGGTGTATTGTTGGTAACGGCCGACCACGGTAATGTTGAAAAAATGGTAGATGAAACCACCGGCCAGCCATATACGGCACACACAGTCGGCAAGGTGCGCGCCGTTTTATATAATGCGCCGGCCGACATCAAAGGTCTGCATGACGGTCGTCTGGCCGATATTGCCCCGACATTACTGGACTTACTCGGCTTAAAGCAACCGGCAGATATGACGGGAAAATCTTTGCTTAATAAATAAGGGTAAACGCGTGACGAAGTCTGCTCAGTTTTTAGTATTTATGCTTGTTTTTATGCTTGGCTTTACTGAAATTGCCAAAGCTGAAGTGCAAATTGTGCCGGTGCCGTCACGCAAGGATTTAGCCACAGCAATGCAAAAAAACTTGGCCGCCAAAGGTCAGCAAATTTCAGCTGATGATTTAGCGCAAGTGGAAGCTGCTGCCAAAAAAGTTTCACAACAAAGCGCTCAAATTGAACGGCAGGCCAATCAAGTCAAAAATGAGCTGGATTTGGTTAATCGCAAAATGATTGAAGCCGCACGCAAAATTCAGGCCGGCGAAGATGAGGTTGCGCAAAAAAAGGCCGAACTTGATAAATTGCAACAACACTTAAGCGATTCAGAACAAAAATTTGAGGCTGAGCACGGTATGTTGATTGAAACGCTGGCCGCTTTACAAACTTTGGCATTGCGTCCGTCGGAAGCGGTTTTAATTCAGCCGTTGTCGCCGGTGGAGGTAATGCGTAGCAGTATTTTGTTGCGCGGCAGTGTGCATGTGTTGAAAGACCGTGCCGAACTTATTCGTCAAAGCATAGAAGACATCAGCAACCAAAAGCAAGAAATAGCCAAGCGACTTGAAGAACTGGAAGTTAAAAATGTTCAACTGGCCAAACAACAAGATGAAATGGCGGCTCTTTCCAAGCAAAAAAGTGCGATGTATAATCAGCTTTCGGCACAAAGCAAAGAAGCTAAGCAACAGGCTCAACTGTTAGCCGGCCAAGCCAAAGACGTGCGCGACTTATTAAACAAACTGGAAACACAGCGCTTAAATCAGCGTAAATTAGAGGAAAAACAACGTTTGGCGCAAGAGCGCGAAGTGGAAAAACTGCGTCAGGAAAATAATTACAGCATGCGCGCCGAATCTAAACCGACGCCGCCGCCTGCCACTCACTTTGCACAAGCCAAAGGACGTTTAATTCGGCCGGCACGCGGTCCGATTATAACTGCCTTTCATCAGGAAATGTCTAAAGGCGTTACCTCTAACGGCATAGATATTCAAACCGCTTCAAAGGCACAAATTATTGCCCCGTTTGACGGCACTGTGATGTTTGCCGGACCGTTTAAAAATTTTGCCAACTTGGTTATTATTGACCACGGTGACGGCTATACTTCGCTTTTGAGCGGCTTAAATGAAACTTATGCCGAAGTCGGACAACTTATTTTGGCCGGTGAACCGGTCGGCATTATGCCAAGCACCGACCACAGCAAATTGCACATGGAAATCAGAAAAAACAACCACCCGTTGAATCCTACGGATTGGATGGCTAAAAATTAAAGGAATAAAAATATGAATAAAAAATCACTCTTAGTTTATACGTTAATGTTCAGCATTTTGGCGGCTTGTGCCAATGCCAAAGATAAGGCCGAAGAACAGCAGGAAAACACTTATGAACTTTTAAATATATTCGGCGAAGTGATGGAACGCACCAAAGCGCTTTATGTTGAAGAACAAACCGATAAGCAGTTGATTGAATCGGCATTAAACGGCATGTTGACGTCGCTTGACCCGCACTCAAGCTATTTGAATGAAGAAGATTTCAAATATATGAATGAGCAAACCAGCGGCAAATTCGGCGGTTTGGGTATTGAAATTACCATGGAAAACGGTTTGGTAAAAGTAATTTCACCGATTGATGACACACCGGCGGCTAAGGCCGGAATTAAAGCCGGCGATTTTATTACCGATATTGACGGACAAACCGTTATCGGCTTAACATTAAATGAGGTAGTCAGTAAACTGCGCGGTAAACCGGGAACAAAAGTTAAAATTACAGTGCGCCGTGTGAATGAAGAACCGTTTGATGTTACCTTAAAGCGCGACGAAATTAAGGTAACCTCGGTTAAGAGCGATATTAAAAACGATGACATTTTATATGTGCGTATTTCGGCGTTCAACGAAGATGTTGACACCGACACCAAAAAGGCCGTTGAAAATGCTAAAAAACAGCTCAAGGACAAGTTTGCCGGCATCGTAATTGATATGCGCAATAATCCGGGCGGATTGCTGGATCAGGCGGTTAAGGTTTCGGATTTATTCTTGGAACAGGGTGAGATTGTTTCTACCCGCTCGCGCAACGAAGAAGATACGGTCAAGTTTTCGGCCACTCCGGGCGATATTGCCGAAGGATTACCGATTGTTGTGATGATAAATGAGGGGTCGGCTTCTGCCTCCGAAATTACCGCAGGTGCTTTGCAAGACCATCACCGCGCCATTATTTTAGGGCAAAAATCGTTCGGCAAAGGCTCGGTGCAAACGGTTTTGCCACTTCGCAACAAGGGAGCTATGCGCATTACAACGGCGCGTTATTACACGCCGTCAGGGCGTTCCATCCAGGCTACCGGTATTGAGCCTGATATTGAAGTAAAACCGGCTAAAGTGGAAGAAATTCAGTCGCACGGCTTAAATTTGAGTGAAGCCGACTTAAAAGGTGCGCTTAAGAATGAACAGGCTAAAGAGACCAAAAAGAACGAAAAAGCCGAACAAGACAAAGAAAAAGACGCTAAAGACTATCAGCTGGTCAGAGCTTTGGACTTAGTAAAAGCTTTATATTTGCACAGCCAAAATGACAACCTGAAAGTTGAGAAAAAGGCTGAAAATACTAAGGCGGCGGAGAAAAAAGCAAACTAATGACAGAGACCTACAGATTAAATGCCGGCGTCGTGGTTTTTAATCGCAAGCGACAAGTGCTTTTGTGTCGGCGCAGCGATGAAAAGGATGCGTGGCAATTTCCGCAGGGCGGCATAGAAAAAGGTGAAACACCGGCAGCAGCGGCTTTGCGTGAGCTTGAAGAAGAAACTTCTATTTGCAGTGTTAAGTTGGTAAAGACACTCAGCGAATCGGTTAAATATCGCTTTCCGCCCGATGTTTTGGCTGTCACACAATCACGGGGGTGGAAACATGTTGGGCAGGATATGTTTTTGTCATTGGTATTTTTTGAGGGTGATGACAGCGAAATCAATTTAGATACCAAGGACCGTGAGTTTAATGCTTATCGTTGGGGAACATTGCAAGAAGCATACGATTTGATTGTGAATTTCAAAAAACCGGTATATGCCGTCGCCGTGCGCGAATTTACGCCGCTGATTGAACAATATCCAATTTGAAAACCGATTGCCTTTTTGTCGTATGTTCCACGTGAAACATTAGACGGAATTTTCACTTGTAAATAATTGATATTATGAGTTATTGACAAGATTTTATACAGAAAATCATACTTTTCTGGCAAGAAAAATCTTATATTTTTAAGTCAATATGTAGACAAAAATAAATATGATGATATATGATATTATATCGGAAGGCTCTGAGCTGTCACGCAGTGCTTTGGTGAACTAAAAATGATACAAAATAATTTGCACTGCGTAAGCAGCAGCGAAGCTTCTGATGCCTTATCCACGCAAAGCGTGGAGGCATGACAGTTTTATTTTGCCGCACTGGCGTGCGGGGATGCCTACGTCGCCTGCGGCTCCTCTGCATGACATACTCTTTGTCATTGTGAGGAGTGCGAAGCACGACGTAACAATCTTCGGACGCAAGTCCGATAATTAGCACACTTACCGCACTTTGTGCGGGGATACCTACGTCGCCTTGCGGATCCTCTGCATGACATACTCTTTGTCATTGTGAGGAGTGCAAAGCACGACGTAACAATCTTCGGACGCAAGTCCGATAATTAGCACATTTACCGCACTAAAGTGCGGGGATGCCTACGTCGCCTGCGGCTCCTCTGCATGACAGGAAGTAAATAGGACTGAATATAAGATAGAAATAACGGATAGTGTGTATAGATAAAATAAAGTCTCCTTACGCGGTGTAGAAATAGCGGATAACGAGGAAAATACAAAGAGGGACGCTTGTTCAAGCCAAAACCATTTTTAATGAGTCAAATACGCAGTTCCCCTCTTTGCGCGGTGTAGACAGAACTACATAAGCAAAGAGGGGAACAAGTAGATGACCATTAAAAATGGTTTTTATTTCTTGGTGGAAACACCGGCGTTCACATCCTTAACCGACACCGACAAATCGTCGGCAATACGAGCCGAACGACCGCGCAAAGCACGCAAGAAATATAATTTCGCACGACGAACTTTACCAACGCGCGAAACTTCAATCTTTGCCACATTCGGAGAATATAACGGGAATACACGTTCCACACCTTCACCAAACGAAATTTTACGAACCGTGAAAGACGAATTTAAGCCGTCATTTTTACGTGCAATACAAACACCTTCATAAATTTGAATACGTTCACGATCGCCTTCTTTTACTTTTGTATGAACGCGCAATGTATCACCCGGCTTAAAAATCGGCATATTTTTGCCTTCCATCAGCTTTTCCATTTGCTCTTTTTCAATATTTTCAATAATGTTCATTTTCTTTACCTTTTACGTTAATTTGTTATTCCTATACAACAGAATCTGTTATAAATCAAGCTTTTTTTAACAGATCCGGTCGGCGTTGTTTGGTTATTTGAAGAGCCTGTTCGCGTTGCCATTTGGCAATATTTTCGTGATGTCCGCTGAGCAAAATATCCGGCACTTTGCGACCTTTCCATTCTATCGGTCGCGTATATTGCGGATATTCTAACAATCCGGTTTCAAAACTTTCGTTTTCGGTTGAAGCCGCATTGCCGAGAACCCCCGGTAACAAACGCACCACCGCGTCTAACATAATCATTGCCGCCTGCTCGCCGCCGGTCAAAACATAATCGCCGATGCTGATTTCCTCAACATCATATTCCTCCAGAACCCGCTCGTCTATGCCTTCAAAACGACCGCAAATCACGGTTAGTTCTTCAAGTTTGCTCAGCTCATGGGCTTTGGCTTGCGTTAATGGCCTACCTTTCGGACTCATATAAACGATTTTGCCGCTCTGATAATTATGCTCTATTGCACTGCCCAAAACATCGGGCCGCATAATCATTCCGGCACCGCCGCCGCAAGGAGTGTCATCTACCGAGCCATGCTTATCAAAAGCATAATCACGAATATTAACCGTTTCTAATGTCCAAAGCCCATCTTTTAACGCACGTCCGGTCAGCGAATATCCCAGAAAACCGGGGAAAACTTCCGGAAAAATCGTTAAAATTTTGGCCTTAAACATGGACACCTTCCTCATCGTCAGCCGCAAAAATCATTGTTGCACTTGATACAATAATGTATCCTTCCTCAAGATTGATTTCCGGCACATAGGCTTTGGTAAACGGCAACATCTCGGTTTCACGTTTACCGTTTAGCTTCAGCTCAATGATTTCACCGGCGCCGAAATTGGCAAAACCGGCTACCGTGCCGATAACCTTTTGTGGCGTTTGAAGACAAACTTTCAAGCCGACAATATCGCCTTTGTAAAATTCATCTTCTGCCAGTTTAGGCATTTGCTCACGTGCCACATAAAATTCGGTGCCGATCAAACTTTCCGCCGTGTTGCGGTCGTCCACACCTTTGATTTTAACCCGCACATTGCTTGAGGACATTCCTAAAACTTTAAGCTGAAACTGACGCGTGCCGTCTTTATTTTCTACCACCCCGAATTTATCCAAATCGGTCGGCTCAGCGGTTTGGCTCAAAACCTTAACCTCGCCTCTGATACCGTGTGCGGCAACAATTTTTCCGATGCACAAACGTTTTTTCATTCTTAAAGCCTCTTATGATCTCAGACTCAAAATAACCACTTAATTCTTACGTTACTGAAAATTATTCAGCTTCAGAAGCGCTTTCGCTTGTTTCAGCATTTGCAGATGCAGCAGCTTCTGCCGCAGCGGCCGCTTTTGCTTCTCTTTCTTTCATTCTCTCTACAGCCTTTGCTTTCGGCGCAGATTTCTTCGGTTGTTCAACCATTTTCGGCGCAGCGCACAAACCTAAGTTTGCAAACAATTTTTGCAATCTTTCAGTCGGTTGAGCACCTTTGGACAACCAAGCGCTGACTTTTTCCTTGTCTAACACCAGACGATTTTCATTGTCTTGCGGCAACAACGGATTGTATGCGCCTAATTTTTCAATATATCTACCGTCACGCGGAGCTCTGGCGTCTGCCGCCACAATGTGATAATACGGACGTTTTTTAGAACCGCCGCGAGATAGTCTGATACGAACTGCCATTTCATTTTCCTTTCAAAATTTAGTTATGATTTCCTAAAACGGAAATCGGTTTTTCATCCCGCCCATCGGCAAGCGAGAGAGCGGATTGTTAAACAATTTGGCCACCGACGCCAAGCCGCCGAATTTGCCCATTTTCTTCATCATTGTTGACATTTGCTCATACGATTTAAGCAAAATGTTAACATCGTGAACCGTTACACCGGCACCGGCCGCAATACGACGTTTGCGCGACGCTTTGATGATGTCCGGCGTTTGGCGCTCTTTCTTAGTCATAGAAAGAATAATCGCTGCCTGACGCTTCATCATTTGATCGGCCATACCGTTTTCTTCTATTTGAGCTTTGAACTTGGAAAGCCCCGGCAACATGCCGACAATACTGCCGACACTGCCTAACTTTTGCATTTGTTGCATTTGGCTGAGCATATCGTTTAAATCAAACGAGCCTTTCAGCATTTTGCCGGCCATTTGCTCCATTTCGTTTTTATCCACGTTTTCCATCGCTTTTTCTACCAGCGATACCACATCACCTTGGTCTAAAATGCGGCCGGCAACGCGGTCGGCATGAAACTCCTCAAAGTCCTCTATCTTTTCGCCCGTGCCCAAAAATTTAATTGCCGCACCCGATACCATTTTCATGGACAATGCCGCACCGGCACGCGATGTGCCGTCCATGCGAGTGAGCACCAAGCCGGTAATGCCGACTTTTTCGTTAAACTCTTTAGCAACGTTGCATGCTTCTTGTCCGATAAGAGCATCGGCCACCAGTAGTGTTTCCGTCGGGTTAGCCAGCTTTTTGACCTCAGCGGCTTCATTCATCAGCGCTTCATCAATTTGCAGGCGACCAGCCGTATCCAAAATCAGCAAATCATATACACCGGTTTTGGCTTCTTTCAAAGCACGCTTAGTAATATCCAGCGGCTTTTGGCCGGCTATAATCGGTAATACATCAACGCCGATTTGTTTGCCGAGCTGAGCCAATTGCTCTTGCGCCGCCGGACGATAAACATCTAGCGAGGCAAGCAAAATGCGTTTGCTCTTTTTGAGCTTTTGCGCTAATTTGGCTGCCGTAGTGGTTTTACCCGAACCTTGCAGGCCGACCAACATCAAGCACACCGGTGCCGGCGCGTTAAAATTAAGCGCCGTATCATCACCGCCGAGCAGTTTAACCAGCTCGTCATGCACGATTTTGACCACCATCTGCCCCGGTTGAACCGATTTAACCACCTTTTCGCCCAGCGCTTCTGCCTTAACTTGAGCAATAAAATCTTTAACCACCGAAAGCGACACATCGGCTTCTAAAAGTGCCACACGGATTTCGCGCATGGCATCATCAATGTCTTTTTCGCTCAACACGCCACGAGACGTAATTTTGGAAAAAGCTGCATTCAGCCGATTTGTTAAACTCTCAAACATTAAAGTTTTATTCCTTTATGCCGTTAATACAAACAAATTTACGTCAGTGTGCGAACCCTCGCTGACTGACGGAACTCCTTAGAGTCTGGTATTTTTACATCATTTTAACGTGGTAAAAATCCTCTAAATTCGCTCATTTTATACGTTAAAAAATCGCCATTGTCAATAACTTTTTTAACCAAAAACTAACGCTTTTTTTATTATTTGTCGCTATTATATGTTAGCAATGGAGAAAAATATGAATTGGTGGCAGAAAATCAGCGGTTTGATTATGGTTTTAAGTTTGTGGCTCGGGGCAATTGCGCCGGCTTTGGCCGCCAATGTTAAAAGCACCGAAAATACTTCGGTTCATTTATACTCCGATGGCAAAAACGAGCTGATTGCCGCCGCGCACATCAAGGACGGTTGGCACATATACTGGCGTAATGCCGGAGAAATCGGCAAGCCAACCGTGATTAGCGCGTCTGACGGAGATGTGCAGGTTATCAATCAATCTACACCCAAAGTGCAACAGGTGTATGAAATTCTAAACGAATATTTATATACCGAAATTGCTTACTTTGATATTTATGTGCCGCAACTTAAAGGCGGACGGTTGACTTTTTCGTTTACCGAGTGTAATGACATTTGCAAACCGGAACAGTTGACTTTTAATTTGAGCGAGTTGATGCCAAGCTCTCCGGAAGAATGGCAAACCGTTAAAGCCGCCGCCGAAGCGACTTTTCCGCAAAAAATTAAGCTAACCAGCCCGCTAGACGTCAATCGTGTGCGTTTTGAACTGCCTGATAAGGAAATTGTGCAATTTATTCCGGCGCAAAAAGATGTGCTTGATGCCGACAGCTTGCAAATTCGCCATAAGCGGCAAAAATTTGATATTGAATGGCAAACGCTTGACGCGCAAAAATTATCGCAAGCACTGTTGATTACGCCGGAACGCGCTTATTTTGCCGATATTGTTTATACCGATATGCCGCAAAACGTGTTGTGGTATATTCTGTTGTTGGCGTTTTTGGGCGGCGTTATTTTGAACGCCATGCCATGCGTTTTTCCAATTTTGAGTTTGAAAATTTTTGCTCTGCTGAAATCAGCACGGCGGCGCGGACGCTGGCAGCGTGCCGGTGCTTATGTTTTGGGTGTTTGGTGTTCATTTATTTTGCTGACCTTATTGCTGGTTTATTTCAAAAAGCAAGGCGAAGCCATCGGCTGGGGTTTTCAACTGCAATCGCCGTGGTTTGTCGGTATTATGGCGCTGATGTTTTTGCTGTTATTCTTTTTTATGGCAGAATGGCTGCGGTTTCCGAATTTTGCCGCGCAATATATTCACAAAGCCGCCAAAACCAACGCTTTTGCCACCGGCTTTTTTGCCGTTTTAATAGCCAGCCCATGCACCGGACCGTTTATGGGCGCCGCCGTCGGCTATGCCTTTATGCAAAGCAATGCGCAAATTTTTGCGGTGTTCACGGCGTTGGCGCTCGGTTATGCGTTGCCGTATGCCTTAATTGAGTTATATCCGCAAACGCTGCGCAAAATTATGCCGCGACCGGGGCGTTGGATGCAAAAGCTCAAATATGCCTTATCGGTGCCGATTTTGCTGACATCTTTATGGCTGTTTTGGGTTTTTGGGGCACAAATTCATGCCGGTTTTCGGCAAAATGATGCAAATACATCTGCTTCGCCGTGGCGCGCTTATGATGCCGCGCAAATTCAGCAATTAGCGCAGAACGGCGAAAATATATTTATTGATTTTACGGCCGATTGGTGTTTGACATGCCAATTTAATGAAAAATTTTTGCTTAAAACCGATAAATTTGAACACTGGGCACAACAAAACAATGTGCATTTATTCAAAGCCGACATGACCGAAGACAATGATGTTTACGATGCGGCGCTGGCGGCTTACGGTCGTGACGGCATTCCGGTTTATGTATATCATCACGCCGGTGCATATCAGATTTTACCGATTTTCTTTAACATAGATAATTTGAACGTTACGGCGCCGGCACAAAGCGAATAAATTTATCATAGCGATGTGCGTAATTGGTAAAATATTTTTCTGCCACATCTTTCATAATGGCATTTTGATATTGTTCAATAAATTCAGCTTCCGGCGTAACATTAAGGCGGCTGTTTGCCGCATCATATTCCAACGTCAAGCCGAGCAATGCGGTTTGCAACGGCTCCGCTCTCATTTTTTCATAATCCGATGGCGCTATATCAAAGACAAAAGTGCTTTGCTGACCTTCGCTTTGATGATATGCCGCCGCCGTCATCAGGCGGATATATTCCTGCATTAAAATAGAAGAAAAAACTTCCAACTCGCCGTCTACTTTTTCCATTTTTTTACCTTATAAAAAATGTTTTGCCTCACTTTAGCAATCGGCAACAACATTGTCAAATCAAACTTTGTAAAATTGCATGTGATAGATGAAAAAAGAGGTTTATGCACTTAAAGCATAAACCTCTTTTACTTTTAACGAGAAAAAAATTTGAAAGAGCGGAAATCGTTGAAGTTCAGCGTTGAACCGAAGAATGATCCGACAAATCCCAAAAAAGCACCGATTTGCCACATGGAAAAGCCGGTAATTCCAAGCTGAGCCAAAATTCCCAAAACAGTAGAGCCGATGAACCAACCGATGATCCATCCGAACAAAGCACCGGCGATTGTTACAAAAATTTTAATCGCCACAAACCACAACAGCGGCCCCATCCAACTGGCAATCAAACCGATTAAGGCCGATAGCAAATCCCAAAAATCTCGCATTCTCATAATGATACAGAGTTTTAATTATACAAAAATAATAGAAAATTCAGTCGGATTATAAAAAAATTGTGCTTATTGTCAAGGAATTTAACTAAACAATTTGCTTTTGTCTGGTTTTATGTTAACTTAGCACTAAAGGAGAGCTGATGCAAATTTATATGGTGGGCGGTGCCGTGCGCGATATGGTTTTGGGGCAAACCCCGCATGACAAAGATTTTGTGGTGGTCGGCGCAACGGCAGATGAAATGTTAGCGCGCGGTTTTGTGCAAGTGGGAAAGCACTTTCCGGTGTTTTTGCATCCGGATACCAAAGAAGAATATGCTTTGGCGCGCAAGGAAATCAAAACCGGCGATAAACACACGGATTTTAAGTTTGTGTTCGGACCTGATGTGACGCTGGCCGAGGATTTGGAACGCCGCGACTTTACCTGCAACGCGCTGGTTTATGATATGGAAAGCGGCAAGGTTCAAGATTTGGTCGGCGGGTTGAATGATATCAAAAACCGCGTTTTACGACATGTGAACAGCCAGCATTTTGGCGAAGACCCGTTGCGTGTGCTCAGAATGTGTCGCTTTGCCGCTAAGCTGAATTTTGTGATTGCGCCGCAAACGATGGCACTGGCGTGGCAAATGGTCGCCGCCGGTATGTTGCAACATTTATCGCCCGAGCGGATATGGCAAGAGTTTTATAAAGCTCTTGAAACACCGCATTTTGTGAAATTTATTGCCGCTATGCGCGAATGTGGGGCATGGCAAGCACTTTTACCCGAATTAGAGCAGCTATGGCACACACCGGAACGCACCGATTTTCACCCCGAAGAAAACAGCGGCGCGCACACATTATTGGCCTTAGAACAAGCCGAAACTCTTGATGGTGTCAGCAAATTTGCCGTCTTAATGCATGATATCGGCAAAATAGCAACGCCACCGGAGATTTTACCACGTCATATCGGACATGATGCGGCCGCTGCACCGATTATCAATCGCATTTGCAAACGCCTTAAGGTGCCGAACAAATACTGCGCCGCGGCACAAACGGCGGCCGCGCAGCATATGCGTTTTTATGCCGTGCCACAAATGCGCCATACAACGCTGCGCGATTTTGTGGCCGACTTAAGCCGACAATTCCGTGATGATGAAAACTTAAAACGGCTGATTGCAGTTTGTCGTTGCGATTTATACGGACGTGCATTACCGCCGTCTGCCGAAAATATTGCCGACTATGAAAATGCGGTTGCACGTTGTCAAAAAGTTTATGCCAGATTATCACAGGTGCGTGCCGAAGATATGCCGCACTTTGCAAGCTTGCCGCGCGATGCGTCTTTTTTTGAGCACTGGCGGCAATATCAAATTAAGCTGATTGAAGATTTATAAAATTGGTTGACGCGTGCATCAGTTGCGTCTATGATAAGAGAAAATAACAATAAGCGAGGTGTATTATGAGTTATATCAGCCGTTCTTTATCACAGGGAGAAGAAATTTTATTGCGGGCGCATTTGCATTGGTGTTGTTTTTTGGGGGAATGGATATTTACCTTAATGACCGCGGGTGTTGCCACTATTTTATTACTGCAATTTGAGCAGTTGCCGGTGCCGCAACAATACGGCTTGACTGCGTTTTTGGCCTTAATGACATATTGGACGGTGCGCAAGTGGCTGGTTATTCTTTCCATTGATATGGTGATTACCAATCGGCGCGTGATTTATAAAGAAGGGCTGTTTGCCGTGACCACCGCCGAAATTTTAAATGCTAAGATTGAATCGGTGGCTATAGAACAAAGTGTGATGGGGCATATTTTAGGCTATGCCAACATTCATTTTTCCGGCACCGGCACAGCGCATGTAACCTATCGTTATGTGAAGCAGGCGGCGCGCATTAAAAGCGAGTTGGAATACATCATCAGCCAAAGATAATTTATCATTAATATTTCTCAATTTAACGTTTATTTTCGGTATAATCGCATTTTGCCTCTTGCATTCGGTGCAAAAAAAATCTAAATAACGGAAAAATGAATACAAAAACAGAGAACGAAAATGGCAGATACGGAATATTATGATTTATTAGAGGTTGCGCCAAACGCTTCAGCCGATGAAATTAAGCACGCATTTAGAAAACAAGCAATGAAATATCATCCGGATCGCAATCCGGGTGATAAAGAAGCCGAGCAGAAATTTAAGCAGATTAATGAGGCTTATGAAGTTTTAAGCAACGAGCAAAAACGTGCCGCTTATGACCATTATGGCAAAGCTGGTGTAAACGGTATGGGCGGCGGCAATCCGTTTGGCGGCGGATTTGATTTTTCGGGCGGATTTGCCGATATTTTCAGCGATATTTTTTCCGATTTTATGGGGGGCGGCGCCGGTGGCGGCAAACAGAAAAATCGCGGTATGGATTTGCGCTACACTTTAAATATTTCATTGGAAAAAGCCTTTCACGGCAGTGAAGAAGAAATTACTTTTCCAACCATTAAAAATTGCGAAACCTGCCACGGACACGGCACCAAAGACGGCAAAGAACCAGAAACTTGCCCGATGTGCCAAGGACGCGGCAAAGTGCGGCGGCAACAAGGCGGCTTTTTCGTGTTTGAAACAACCTGCCCGCAATGCCACGGCACAGGACATATTGTTAAAGACCCTTGTCCGGATTGCCACGGTAGCGGTCAGCAAAAAATTAACAAAACGCTCAAGGTTAAAATTAAACCGGGGATTGACACCAACATGCGTATTCGCATTGCCGGTGAAGGAACAGACGGTGTGTTTGGCGGCGAAAGCGGTGATTTGTATGTTGATGTGGTGGTGGAACCGCATAAGCTTTATGAACGTCGTGATACAGATTTATATGCCGCAATTCCGGTTTCGGTTTGTTGCGCAACTTTGGGCGGAACGGTTGAAATTCCGGGTATTGACGGAAAGAAGGTGACCGTTGAAGTGCCGGCCGGCACACAAAATGATACGCTGCTGAAGATCAAAGGCGCCGGTATGCCGCTTTATGATACCGAAAAGCGCGGCGATTTGTATGTGGCGGTCAAAGTGATGATTCCGCGCCATTTGAACGCTAAGCAAAAAGAGGCTTTAGAGGCTTTTCGCGATGCCAGTCCGGAAGATGATAAATGCGGCGAACCGGAAATGAAAAGCTTTTTGGATAAAATCAAAGACTTGTTTAATTAAATTGCCGCACGATGTGCGGAGATGCTTACGTCGGCCTAAAGGCCTCCTCAGCATGACAGACAAGGCCGAGATTACCCGCCTGCGCGGGTAATGACAGGTTATTTTTATTTAGACGAGGTGGTAAATTACGACGAGGTTGTAAACCTCGGATAATGAGCTTAATACGCCATTGTTTTTAGACGACGTGTAGAAACTACTACACAAGGAAAAAAACACAAGTAAGCACCAGCTAGATGAGATTGTAAACCTCGGATAATGAGCTTAATACGCTGTTGTTTTTAGACGACGTGTAGAAACTACTACACGAGGAGAAAAACAACAAGTAGTAAGCCATTAGACGAGGTTTTAATAGTGAGGAGGTGGCGTTTCTTCACTCAAAGGCTTTACAATATCCTGCTCTTCCAAAAATTGTTTAAAATTTGCGCATTGCTGAGTCAAAATATCCAGCATTTTACCTTGTTTTACCGTCATTTCGCTCAGCTCATCTATCGCCTTTTGCTGATGCGCCAAAGCTATTTCTATTGCCGTTAAACGCGCATCCAAATCACTATCCGTCATTTTAATAGCTCCCTTGCATATAGCTGCCGACATCTTTTTGCAGATTGAGATAGCGATCCATCATTTCTTTTTCATATTTGCGCGTATCAATCCGGTTAAACAAAGTATTCAATTCTTCTTCCGATAAATCGGTCGGTTTACCGTCATCATCAAACTTATAGGCTTTCAGACGGTAATTATCTTCGCTCAGCTCAAACTTTTTATATCCTTCTTTATCGTATTCGCGATAATCTTTACCGGTCCATGCACCGTTTTTATATAATTTTTCCTGATAAAGCTGACCGTTGCTGTGATAGGTTTTGCGCCAACCTTCCATTTTGTTATTCTTAAACGTGACCGTAAACAGCTTGGTGCCGTTCGGGTAATAACCGACGGCCTCACCTTCGGCCACACCTTTAACATACGGAATTTGCGTTGAAAGATGCCCTTTATCATCAAAAATTTTGACCAGACCGTCTAACAAATTATTATGATACACTGCTTCAATATACGGATTGCCCATAATGTCAAAAGCGCTGTATTTGCCTTCCATAATGCCTTTGCGCACCTGTTGCTGTTCATAAACCTTATCTTTGCCGTCATAATAGGTGCGAATCGTGCCGTCCAGCTCACCGTCCACATACGGCAGCTCGCGGCTTTTGCTGCCATCCGGATTATATACGGTCAGTTTACCGGTTAAGTGGTCTAAAACCAATGTGCCGCTATCATCAAACGACAATGAATTTGTGGCATCTTTGCCTTCTGCAACTTCCAACGTAAATTTCGGATTACCGTTTTCATAATATCCGGTGCCGGTACCTTGAAATATACCGTCTTTGAAGTCTAATTTGGCTTCAACATTGCCAAACGAATCTTGGTGAATCACTTGCCCCGTGACTTTACCACCTTTATATGGTATTATTTCGCTGATATTGCGCCCGTCATCGGCAAATTTGACGGCTTTACCTTCAATCATGCCGTCAACATATGTTGCCTCCTGAGTTTTGACGCCTTTTTCGTTATATAGAGTTATCGGACCATTGGCCATATCGTTCACAAACTGCATGGAAAGTTTGATGTTGCCGTTCGGGTAATATTCTTTATAAACACCGTCAATCTTGTCATTTTTATATGTTGCTTCCGATTTTTTGCGACCGTTTTCGTAATATTGTTCATCAACACCGTTTTTTAAGCCGGCAACATATTCCGTTACGGCTTGCAGTTGGCCGTTATCATAAAACATTTCGGCTTTTCCCTCTAAAACATTGTCAACATAAGGAAATTTGGCATATAACTTGCCGTTTTGATGATATAAATTCATATCGCCGTTCAGAGCATCATTTTTGTAAATCGCTTCCACAATTTTAACCCCTTCCGGCGTCCATTTGGCAAATAAGCCGTTGCGCTCATTATCGGTAAACGTAACGACTTCTTTAAGCTGCTTATTCGGATAATACGACTTTGCTTCGCCGTTTAAGTTATCCTCTTTATACATCACTTCCGACTGCAAATTACCGTTTTTGAAATAAACCAGTTTTTTGCCGTCATACATATTATCAACATAGTTGCTGACATCACGCAGTTCGCCGCTTTCATAATAAATTTGTTCCAAGCCCTGCGCCAAACCGTTAACCACCGAAGTTTCCGAACGCATTTTGCCGTTTTCATAATATTCAATCACTTTGCCGTCTATCACGCCGTTTTCATTAAAATCCATGGTATAGCGCACATTGCCGTCCGGATAATAACCGGTTTCGCGACCGACCTGCACGTTGTTTTTGAACTGTGCCGTAGCCAGCAGTGTGCCGCTTTCATCAAACGATTTGGCCTCGCCATTGAGCTTATCGTCTTTATATATAAATATGCGTTCTACCTGTCCGTTTTTGTGGTAAGTGCGGGTTTCCCCTTCTCTTTTATCATCAACAAATGTTGATTCTATATGCACATTGCCGTTCGGATAATAAGTAACCTCCACGCCGTTACGCAGATTATTCTGATACGGAGTTTCAATATGCACATTGCCGTTGGAATAATATGTGGTTTCAATGCCATCTTCATGTTTGGTGCGCAAATCATCAACTGCCGGCTCTTCATAAAGCGAACCGCCGCCCAGTTTCGGAAACATATTATATTTAATGCCGATACCGACGCATACGGCCAATGCCAAAAGGAAAAGAAGACGTTTATTCATGATTTTTCTCCAACAACTATAACCAACATTATACAATTAACACGAAAAGTTTTTTGCTTCAAGCGCTATAAAGCTTTTGAACACATTTTTAATGCTGTTTTTTATACTGCCGGTTGCAACAAAAACTGCAGGCCGTCAGAGATTTCCTGCCGGCTCATGACAACATCATAGGCGGCATCTTCCACTTCGGTCAGCGGTTCACGCAAACCGTTTTGGGCATAGTAGCGGTCACTGGAAGCCTGATAATCTTGTGCCTGAGCTTCAAGCCCTTGCTGTTTATAATAAATCGCCAAATGTTTTTTGGCATTGGCAATCTGTCCGCCATACATGGCATGATCTCCCAATTCCAGCACCGATTGATAGGCAAACATGGCCTTTTCGGCAGAACCCTGTTGCCAATAAACATCGCCCAAACGGCTCCATGCGTTAACGTTTTCCGGCGTAATTTCGGTAGCAAAATGATAAGAATTGAGCGCCAAATCCAAATCATCCAACAACGCAAAATTGCCGGCCAAACAAGCATAATTGGCGGCTTGTGCAAAATAAAGTTTTTGATTGATGCCGGTAGCCTGCTCGGCGTCTTCAATATATTGTCTGGTCAAAAATTTCAGCAATTCCAAACATAAGGTATTGTCGCCGTTTTCGGCCAATGCACTTAATGCGGCATTTGGGCTTGGCAGTTGACGGCTGTTGGGCAGATTGGCAAACATATTATGCCGCGCCAAGCCGATGAAATCGCAGATGGAACGCACGGTTTGCAGCACATCTTCTTCTTCATGCGACGGAGTTAAACGTTGAAAAACGGCTTGAGCTGTCTTATATTCTGACACTTGCCGACCCAATAATTTAATAATCGGCGCAATATATTGATGCACGGCACGTTCCTGCGGCGACAACATACGCACAGGCGTTGTTTGATTTTGCACACCTTGCGTTGATATCGGCGCCGAAGTCTTTTTTTGAGCATGGCGTTGCATAATTTCTTTTAAGCGCGCATAATCTTCGGAAATATGCAGAAAATCATCAGATGTTTCCGATGCCTCTATTATATTGCGAGATATTTCTTTTTCCTCCTCTATTTGCGCCGCCATCTGAGCTAAAACCTCAGGAGACAAATCTTCAACTTCATCAGCCGGCAGAACGGCTGAATATTCATCGGCATCAGCATCAGCGTCGGCCTCGGCATCAGCATTTTGATTCGGCATTTCATACTCTTTCGGCTCCGGACGAAAGGTGTCAATCAGCGACATCATATGGATAATCACAATCAATCCGATAAAAGCAAAAAACGCGGCAATAATGTAATTGCCCTGACTACCGAACATTTCGGTGACATTACCGAATATGCGGGTGTATTTTGCCTCAAGCAGCGCCAAGAAATTATTCCAATCCGTTAAGTTGGGAATTTTCCATTCCAAAATCAACCTCAACGAATGTCCGTAAACCATTTTTCAGCCCTCATTACAGCGTTTTGTTTTAATTTATATGAAAAACATAAAAATGTAAAGTATTCGTTTATGCCAGTGTATTTATTTTTTCTTCTATCATTTTTATCAAATCGTTATCTTCGGTTTTTTGCGCATATTCCAACGCTATTTGTAAATTATGGTGCGCGGCATCTTCGTCGCCGCCAAGCTTTTCTATCAGCGCCAAATTGGCATAGTCGGTCACTAAACCTTCGCAACGTTCAAAGCGTTGTTCCAGATGTAATGATTGCTGAAATAAAACTTTGGCACGCGATATGTCACCGGTTTGTAAATATATTAAACCCAGCAACGTGTAGGCGTTGGCGCTGTGAAAGCTGTTCGGATATTTGCCGTTGATGTGCAAAATTTGGCGCAAATATTTTTCGGCCGGCTGATATTTTTGTTGCCGGCTGCAAGCAACTGCCGCCACATACAAACTTTCGGCCTGTGCAGCATGATTTTTGAGCGTTTCATAAAGCTGTGCCGCCTGCAAAGAATATTTGGCAGCAGATGTAAATTGCCGTTTTTGCAGAGCAATTTGCCCTAAAAGCTGAAAACAAAAGGCCTGACCGATTTTGTTTTGTGGCCGCTTATATGTTTGTTGGGCCTGCTTAATTTTGGCTTGAGCCGCCGCTAATTTATTTTGCACAATTTGTAACAGTGCATATTGATTTAATATATCGGCTTTTAACAGTGATGTCGGTGCCAGCTGCAACGCTTTTTGATAACAATCCTGCGCCTCATCAAAACGATTTTCATAAACCATCAGCATTCCTTTAACGGCTATGGTTTGCGCCTGCCATAAACGATTTTTTAAGCGCACAAAAATTTTCAGTGCCGATTCAATCATGGTTTGCGCCACATCATTGATACAACTGAGACGATAAATTTCTGCCAATTGCAAATAGCACTGAGCTTCTTCAAACACATAACCGCGACGTTGAAATGCTTTTAGGGCACCATCGGCGCTTTTTGAAGCCGACAACATATCGGCATCTTGCAGATAAGCAAATGCGGCCATGTGATCATAATACGGACGAACAGTGTGCGGTAAATCTGCGCGTTTGATGGTTGAAATCAGTTCTAAAAAACGCGGAATTTTAAACAATAAATGTGCCAATTGCGGCTTAAAAACGGCGTATTGAGCGTTTTTTACCGGCAGATTACCGCGGCGGTTTATCTGTTTATAGGCACTTGGCAAGTCACTATGCGCCAATAGCAGTAAACTGAGCCACAAATGCGAAGATTGCAAAACTTGTGCCGCTTTTTTGACACGACCGCCGGCTAATTGCGCCAACGCCGTGTTTGCCGCTTTATTAGGCATAAAAAATAAGGCACAAACACTTTTTTCAATAATATATGAGGCATAAAACACATGTGCATTTGTATATTGTTGACGTTTCAAAACATTTATTTTGGCCATTTTTTGCAAATGCTTCAGGCGTATGCGACAATGTTGCCCAAAAATCAGAATAATCGGTGCCGTCAAAAATAAAAAAATAATGAAACCCCATACAAAATTTTTCATCAACATTTACATTATATTAGCATTTTGGTTTATATATTCAAACATAGTTTAAGCAAAATTATATAGGATATTTTTAAAATGGCTATCACAAAATTGACTTCTGACCAACTTTATCGTAAATGTAATGCGTCTAAATTTGATTTTAACAGCACAGCTGATTTGGAAGAGCGTTTGTCCGCCTTGGGACAAGATCGCGCCATCAGTGCCGTGGAATTGGGGATTCATATTAAATCGCGCGGTTACAATTTGTTTTGCTTGGGACCGGAAGGCACCGGTAAAACCAGTTTGGTTAAACGTGTTTTGGAACAAGAAGCTCAAAAGCGTAAAACACCGGACGACTGGGCTTATGTATATAATTTTGAAGAACCGTATAAACCGATTGCCATAAATTTTCCGGCCGGTGTGGCCTGTGATTTTGCCAAAGACGTGGACGAGTTGATTGAAGAACTTTCCTCTGCTTTGCCGGCGTTGCTTGAAACCGAAGAATATAAGGCGGCGCTCGGTATCATCAAACAAAAGTATAAATCTAAAAAAGATGAATATATAGCCGTATTGCAACGCAAGGCCAAAGGCAAGCGCGTGTCACTTTTGCATATGCAGATGGGTTTGGTGGTAGCACCGATGAAAGACGGTGAGGTTTTATCGCCGGATGCGTTTGACCAATTACCGGAAGACGAAAAAAAACTGGTGATGGACGATTTGAACGCCATGCAGGAAGAAATTGAAAATGCCACGCAAACTTTGCCGCATTGGGAAGAAAAGCAAAAAAACGAAATTGATGCGTTGCGTGAAAAATTTGTAAAAGCAGCCGTTAAAGAGCCGATTGATAATCTGCGACAAAAATATCGCAAAATCAGTGCGGCGGCGCACTTTTTGAAGTCTATTCAAAACAATATCTTAGATAATATTGATGAATATTTGCCGGAAAATAAAACCCCGACGGCAAATAGCGAAGATGACCCGCTGACCGCTCTTTTGAGCCGCATGAAACAACCGGAAGAAGATAAGTTTTCCAAGCTTAAGGTTAATGTTATTGTTAAAAACAAGCCGGATGCCGGTGCGCCGATTGTTATACTTGACCACCCGACGCAAGGCAATTTGGTCGGCAAAGTGGAACGAATCCAACAATACGGTGCTTTATTGACCGACTTTACGTTAATTAAAGGCGGGGCTTTGCATCGCGCCAACGGCGGCTTTTTGTTGCTTGATGCGCGCAAAGTTTTAGAACAGCCTTTTGCATGGGACTCGCTTAAGCGCGCCATTGCTTCAAAGTGCATTAAAATTGAAGCTCCGAGCGAAGAAACCAGCTTTACGACCATTTCGCTTGATCCGCAACCTATTCCTTTAGACGTAAAAGTAGTTTTGACCGGCGATTTTGATATTTATGATTTGCTGTGCGAACGCGATCCGGATTTCAGAGATTTCTTCAAAGTGGAAGCTGATTTCGGTATTATCATGGATCGCACCGAAGAAAATGAAATTGAATATGCCAAGCTAATCGGCTCGCTTTCTAAGAAAAAAGGATTGCGCTCGCTCAATAAACAAGCTGTGGCACGCGTGATTGAATATGCCTCGCGTTTAGCCGGCAGTTCAAATAAATTAACGGCGCACATTTCATCTATCGGCGATTTGCTGCGCGAAGCCGATTATTGGGCACGTCAATCTAATTCCAAACAAATCGGCAAAAATCACATAGAACAAGCTATCGGGGCTCAGATTTATCGTGCTGATCGCGTTAAAAAAGATATGCTTGAGCAGATTGACCGCGGCACGATTTTAATGGACGTTAAAGGTGCACGTGTCGGACAAATTAACGGTTTGGTAGTCTATGACTTTTCCAGCTATTCATTCGGCAAACCGACACGAATTACCACGCAAGTGCGTATCGGCAAAGGTGACTTTGTGGATATTGAGCGCGAAATTGACATGAGCGGACCTATTCACACCAAAGGCGTGCTGATTTTGAAATCACTGCTTTCAAATCGGTTTGCCAAGAATATGCCGCTGTCGTTATCGGCCTCAATCGTGTTTGAGCAATCATACGGCGGTGTGGACGGGGACAGTGCATCTTCTACCGAATATTACTGTATGTTATCTGCTATCAGCGGGGTGCCGATTAAACAAAATATTGCCGTTACCGGTTCAATTAACCAATTTGGCGAAATTCAACCGATTGGCGGTGTTAATGAAAAAATTGAAGGTTTCTTTGATGTGTGCAATCATCAAGGTTTGACCGGCACGCAAGGCGTGATTATTCCACGCACCAATGTTGAAGACTTGATGCTCAGAGCCGACATTGTGCAAGCTGTGGAAGAGAAAAAATTTACCATTTATGCCATTGATTCGGTAGACGACGGCATTGAGATTTTGACCGGCATGAAGGCCGGTAAGAAAAATGCCAAAGGCGAATATCCGAAAGGTTCAATTAACCGTTTAGTGCAAGATAATCTGCAGGCCTTTTATGCCGATTATGCGCGTTACGCCAAAGAAACACACGGTTGTATGTAAGAAAAATTTGCCGAGATTACTCGGTCCACTGCGTAAGCAGCACGCAGTCTGCCGAGTAATGACACTTTTATTATATATCCGAACTTCAGTTCGGATATATATGGGCACTTTCCGACTCCCTTTGCACAGTTGGTAAGAAAAATATCAAAGATTTATTTATGGCGTTGATGCCACAGCAGGCGCAGCAGACGAAATTGCGTTTTCAGTGATAATTCGCTGAATTTGATGATTTTATCATGTGCCAGCGCCAAATATTTTTGCTTGAAAAAATATTCCAGCTCATCAAGATTTTGTGTGCTTTTGCTGATTTTTGAAAGCACCATTTTTAATGATTGAGCAATGCGTTTACGGCGCACAAACGGCCATTCGGCCATTTTATTATGCACCATAAAATATTGATAAACAAAGTTTATACCGGTGAAATAATCTGCCACTTTTTTGGTGGAAAAGCGACTGCGAATAATGGACGGCGAAGTTGTGTTGTAATGATACAAATTTTCGTTGATGTAGGCATAAGAACTGACCGAAGCGACCAAACAAGCCGTCCATGGCCAATCTTCAAAATATATGCCTTCTATAAAGCGATAATTGCGCACAATATCAGCCCGATAAAGCTTATTCCACGCCACCGCCGACACATAGCGGTTTTTGTTGGTGTATAAGCTCTTCAAAGGGCGAGTTGCAATGTTATAATGCACTTGTTGCGGTGCATATATTTTCACATTCGGAGATTGTTTACCCAAGCGGCAAAACTTTGTGCTGATAACCAGAGGCTGCTTGCTTTTTTCAGCCACCGTATAAAAAATTTCCAATGTTTGCGGATGCAAATAATCATCCGAATCAAGAAAAAACACATATGCACCTCTGGCTTCATCAAGCCCGCGATTGCGTGTGGCAGACAACCCTTTATTTTTTTGCGTGAAAACTTTAATGCGTTTATCTTTTTTGGCATAGCGGCGCAAAATTTCACCGCTGCCGTCGATTGAGCCGTCATTTAAACAAATAACTTCAATCTCAGGCAAAGATTGGCACAAAACCGAATCTAAGCAACGCGGCAAATCTTTTTCCACGTTATATACCGGAATGATAACTGAAACTTTAGGGTTGGCGTTCATATTTTTCCCCAAAACAAGAAAATAGCCCTGCAAAGGGCTATTTTCTTACTTTTATTTCATTTATTTTGCCGCATCAATTGCATTTTGCAATTCGGCAGCGCTCATCGCTTGAACGTGTTTGCCGTTGATTAACACAGCCGGCACACCGTTAATGGAAATATTTTGCGCCAATTCGTTTACCGCCTTCATATTAGCGGCAACTTCATCAGATGCTAAATCGGCTTTATATTGTGCAATATCCAAACCGATTTTGTTTGCAACTTCATCTACGGCGGCTTCATTCATACGACCGCCAAATGCCATTACTTCTTTATAAAACTCGGCAAATTTACCTTGTTTGTGTGCCGCATAACCGGCTTTTGCCTGATAATCGGAAATCGGAGATACAAACGTCAGCGGTTTGAAAATAAACTTAACATCGGCATTAGCAGCCACAATTTTCTCCAGCTCCGGAGCCAAACGTTTACAATAACCGCAAGAGAAGTCAAAGAATTCAACCACAACAATTTTGGCATTATCCGGACCGATAAACGGAGCATTGGCACTGTTGTTGATTTCATCCATATATTTTGCCATAGCTTCTTGGGCGGCCTTTTCCTCTGCCGCACGCATATCATCCTGATATTTTTGCATAGCATCAATAATCATTTGCGGATTGCTTTTCAAAGCTTCTGCCACTTCGCCGGCAAAATCTTGAGAAACGCTCTGAGCAGGTTTATAAGTTTTCACTGTTGCAACAGCAGCTAAAATAATAGCCACCGTTGATAAAAGAATAGAAAAATTTTTCATCAGTTTTATTCCTCTAATTATTTATTGTTTAAACAGCTTTAACATAATCCGCTTTTTTACATTTTGCAAGTCTTAAACAAAGATTTGCAAAAAGATATGGACATTTTTATTTTTTTCGCTACAACATAATATTATTAAGGAGAAAAAAATGTTTAATGCAAAATTTTCACTGTTTTCCGGCGCACATGAACTGGAACAAAAAATTGATGAAATGCACGATCAAGTGTTGGAAAGCTCTCTTTATTTTAAAGAAGCTTTTGAAATATATTTGCAAGAAGGGCGCAGCCAAAATTATCGCCGTGCCAGCAAAAAGATTAAAAACATAGAAGCTAAAGCCGATGATTTGCGACGCGAAATTGAAAGCCGCTTATATATCAGAAATTTGATTCCGGATTTGCGCGCCGATGTTTTGATGTTGGTGGAAAATATTGATAAAGTCATTAACGAATTTGATGAAGTGGCGCACAAGTTTTATATTGAGCAGCCGGAAATTCCAACCGATTTTCAAGCCAAATTTCGGCTTTTGGTAAAACAAGTTTGCGAATGTTCCGAAAATATGGTGATTTGCTCACGCGCCTTTTTCCGCGATTTTGCAACCGTGCGTGACTATTCACGCAAAGTCTATTTTTTGGAACATGAAAGTGATAAAACCTGGGCAGCTCTTAAACAAGACGTTTTTGATTCGGATATGGAATTGGCGCACAAAATTCAGCTGAACACCCTTATTGAAGATTTGGCCGATGTCGCCGATAAGGCCGAAGATTGCATTGATGCCGTGTTAATTTTCACCATTAAAAGAGATATCTGATGGATTTGAGCTATTTATTTTTCCTCAGCAGCGGTTTATTTTTAGGCTGGTCGCTCGGTGCCAATGATGCCGCCAATATTTTCGGCACGGCGGTCGGTTCCAAAATGGTGCGATTTCGCACGATTGCCATGGTGGCTGCCGTATTTGTGATTTTGGGTGCTGTGTTCGGCGGTGCCGGAACCAGTGAAACATTAGGCGCACTCGGTGCAGTTAACGCATTAGCCGGTGCTTTTATGGTGGCTTTATCGGCGGCATTGGCCGTTTATTTTGTTCTGCGCATGGGGGTAACGGTTTCTACCTCTCAAGCCATTGTCGGTGCCATTATCGGCTGGAACTTATATGCCGGAAAACCTACCGATTATGAAACATTGGCCGAAATTTGCCTGACATGGATTATTTGCCCGCTGATTTCCGGTGTGGTTGCGGTTATTTTGTATTTTATCATTAAAAAATTGCTCAAATATTCCAGTATGCACCTTTTAATACTTGATCAACTGACGCGCACCGGTTTGATTCTGACTGCGGCGCTCGGGGCATACGCTTTGGGCGCCAACAATATCGCCAATGTGGTCGGGGTTTTTGTGCCTTCAAGTCCGTTTAAGCCGGTGCACATCGGTTCGGTGCTGACCTTAAATCCTCAGCAGGTGTTGTTTTTGCTCGGTTCGCTGGCCATCGGCGCCGGTATTTTGACTTATTCCAAAAAAGTGATTATGCGCCTTGGCAACAGCTTAATGCGTATGACACCGATGTTGGCACTGATTGTGGTTTTAGCACAAGCCATTGTTTTGTTGCTCTTTTCTTCGGTCAGTTTACATAACTGGCTGATTGCACACTCATTGCCGGCATTGCCTTTGGTGCCTGTTTCAAGCACACAAGCTGTCATCGGCGCCATTGTCGGATTAGGTTTAGCCAAGGGCGGACGCACCATTGACTGGGGAATTATCGGCAAAATTACGGTGGGTTGGGTTGCCGCACCGCTAATGGCTCTCGGTATTTGTTTTGTCAGCTTATTTTTCTTGGCAAACGTATTTAATCAGACGGTTTATCTGCCGTAAACTTGCCACAATTTAACTCCAATCATAATTAGGTAAGCGTTCAAATTTTTCTTTCAACGCCTGATAGGCGGCAGATATGCGTTTAAACTTTTCTTCGGCATCAACATCTTCTTTATTGATATCGGGATGATATTTTTTAGCCAGTTTTTTATATTGTGTTTTCAGCGAATCCGGTGTGATGTCACGAATATTCATTTCAAGGGTTTTAATATGGCGTCGCTCTTCCAGCGTAAAATAAATGCCGTCGCGGGAATATTCCTGATTGGAATCGGTGTTATTACCGTAGCCGGAATCAAAAAAAGCCGCCTCGTCCCACAAATCGTAACCAAACTGATAATGAACTTTTGAGGAGAATCCGCCGCGAAAGTGCATTTTGCGTTTTATTTCCTCGGCTTCTTCTTCCAGCCCTTCATCAGCATAATAGTTCCATTTGGCATTATATTCCTGCACATGCTTAAGGCAAAACCAATAATACTCTTTTAAGCGTCGGTCTTTCGGTGCGCGATATTCGCCTTTTTCAGTGCACCCCGGATGGTCACAAGTGTGTGCAACTCGGTCATTTTGCGGGGCATAATATTTTTTAGTGCGTTTAGTCATTTTTTCGTTACTTTTTCAAAAACGTTTTATTTTAACGCTGTTTATAAATCATGGCAAGTCATTTGCAAACAAATTTTTTGTTTATTATAATTATGGTAAAGGAGATTTTAAATGCCGGAATTGCCTGAAGTTGAAACCATTAAACGCGCCGTTGAAGCAGCCCTGAAAGAGGCTGTGATTGAACGTGTTACGGTAAAACAACCGTGCTTGCGGCAAAATATTCCGACTGACTTTGCCAAGCAAATTACCGGTGCACGAATCCGCACTTTTGAACGCAAGGCCAAATATATGTTAATGCATCTTGATAATGGCAAAACCGTGATTTGGCATTTTGGTATGAGCGGCAAAATTAAAATAGAATCCGCTACAACACCGAATGAACCGCAAAAGCATGACCATGTGATTTTGGAAACTTCTAAAGGCCGGCTGATTTATAATGATCCGCGCCGCTTCGGACTTATTGCACTGTGTGATACCACAAATTGGCGCAAAAATCCGTTGTTTATAAACCTTGGTCCGGATCCGTGGGACGAATCGTTTTCGCCGGATTATTTGGCCGCTAAATTGGCACACAAAAAAACAACCATTAAAGTTGCTCTTTTAGATCAAACTATTGTCTGTGGAATCGGTAATATTTATGCTTCGGAAATTTTATATTTGGCGCGAATCCGTCCCGACAGAACTGCCGAATCCATATCGGCAACCGAGATTAAACGGTTAATAAAACTAACGCGGCAAGTGTTGCAACAAGCCATAGAAGCCGGCGGTTCCAGCATTCATGATTATGTTCACCCCGACGGCGATATCGGGTATTTTCAAGAAAGTCATTGTGTTTATAACAAAATCGGGTTACGCTGTCCGCAGTGCAGATGCAATTTTGCAAAAACCGGCGGCATAAAAAAAATCGTTTTGGGCGGCCGCTCAACGTTTTATTGCGACACCTTGCAAAAGTAGGAGATTAACAAAATGTCAAAGTATATTTTAATGTTTGTTTTTATGCTGGGAATCGGCTGTTTACGGGCCGCCGAACAGCCGACGACTTTTATTGAAGGCATGGACGACGTGCCGTTGCCGCAAGGAATGTCACAAATTACGCAGGACGATTTTTCGTTCGGTAACGAAGAAACGCGTTTGTTGGAAGCTTATTTGACACCTGCGGCAAAACAAACAAAAACTTCTTTTGCAAAAATCGGCGATTTTTATAAAGAATCGTTACCGCAGTTAGGGTGGATATATCAAGGGAATCGCGGCAATGACTTGATTTTCTATCGTGAAGGTGAAACGCTGGAAGTGGTTAAAGAAAGCCACCAACCGCTATTGGTGCGGATTACGGTAAAAACCAAGCCGTAGGCTCTTAAAACGCAAAAAACGGTAAAAAATAAAAAAAATGTAAAAATTTTGTTGACTTATACCCCTTGTGGTGTTTATAACATCTAGCAGAATAAAATTTGTTTTAACAATATATATAGAATAGGAATAAATAATATGGCCAATCATAAATCGGCAAAAACAAGAATAGTTAGAAATAATAAGCGTGCCATGATTAACGGTGCACGCCGCAGCCGTGTCAGAACTTTTGTAAAAAAGGTTGACGCTTTAATCAATGCCAACGATAAAGAAGCAGCTACTGCTGCTTTGCGCGTTGCCGAATGCGAAATGATGCGCGCGGCTCAAAAAGGCGTGTTCCATAAAAACACTGCTTCACGCACTATTTCTCGTTTGGCACAAAAAATTAAAGCTCTCTAATTTTTTATAGAGAATTTACATTTATTTTTCTTTAAACGCAGATTGTTTCCTTGCAGGATTCAGTGTGCGTTTTTTTGTGATAAAATATGCCCAAATACCGCGACTCTGCAAGAATCCGTTGTCAAGAAAATTAATTACAATGTTCGCAAAAAGTTCTATTGAATTTTGTTTTTTTCCTGTTAACAATTTATTCATAATTCAACTTTGGAAAAAATGTTTTTTGGAAACTTTAAATGACTGTAAATTGAAATCTGTATTTATATAATTGGTATTTTTACTTTATTATATAGTCGGCTTTTGTGGTTTTTAACAAGTTTCAAAACATAAACAGGTTGAGCGAATTGGGCAGATGAAAAACGATTTTTAAGTCGTGATATTTTGTTGGGCTGACAGATAATGGAAATTTATCTTATCAAGCCGATAGAAACGGTTTAGTTATCGTGACATCTTTTGGTTAAATGAGTTCCGGCGTGTGAACAAATATTTGAACATAAAATATTTTGAGCACCAAAGAACAAATATATTATGAAACAGGAAAGAAAAATGGCTGAAGAAGCAAGATATAATGAAGACTTATCTATTCATAACCAATGGGATGAAATTTGTAATCAATTAAAAATGGAATTCGGCGTTACCGCTTTTGACAGCTGGCTTAAACCGCTCAGTGTCAGTTCTTTTGATAACGGTGTAATGCGAATCTGCGCACCGACAGCATTCATGAAAAACTGGGTGATTGCGCACTATTCCGATCGTATTCATAAGATTTGGGAGCATAAGAATCCGGATATTCGCCAAGTTGAATTCATTGTTGAAAACACCACTTCGCGTGATTTATTGGATAAAATCAAATCATCACCGAAACCGCATTCCTTTTATGGTCCGCGCACTTTTAACAGCCCTTTGGCGCAAAATGATGATGCATGGATAACTAAGTTAAATCCGGCCTATACCTTTGAAAATTTCGTAGTCGGTAAAACCAACGAATTTGCTTATGCCGCGGCACATAAAGTTGCCGAATCGCGCGGTGTTTCGTTTAATCCGTTATTTTTGTATTCGGGTGTCGGTTTGGGAAAAACACATTTATTGCACGCCATTGCTCAATACATTCAGCAAAATGATCCGAATCGTCATGTTCTTTATATGTCGGCCGAGCAATTTTTATATAAATTTGTGAACGCTTTACGTTATAAAGATACGGCGGCATTCAAGGAACAATTCCGTGCCGTAGATGTTTTGATGATTGATGATGTGCAATTTTTAGCCAACAAAGAAAAGACACAAGATGAATTTTTCTACACCTTTAATTCTTTAATGGAAGGCGGACGGCAGATTATTTTATCGGCAGATAAATCGCCAAATGATTTAGACGGCATTGAAAACCGCTTAAAGTCGCGTTTAAACAGCGGTTTGGTGGCCGATATTATGCCGACAGACTTTGATTTGCGTTTAGGCATTTTGCATAAAAAAGCCGAACAGTTGGGCATTGCATTGCCGCAAAACGTGGCTGAATTTTTGGCTCAGAAAATTGCCTCAAACATTCGCGAATTAGAGGGCTCGCTCAAACGAATCGCCGCACATTCACAGCTTTTATCCGGTCGCGAAATTACTTTAGATATGACACAAGATGTTTTGAAAGATATGTTGCGCTCTATTGACCGCAAAACCACGATTGATGAAATTCAGAAGAAAGTGGCAGAATATTTCAACATTTCCGTTAAAGAAATGCAATCTTCGCGTCGGGCACGCAATGTCGCCAGACCGCGGCAAATTGCGATGTATTTGGCCAAACAGCTTACCTCGCGTTCATTACCGGAAATCGGCCGCAAATTTGACCGCGACCACACCACGGTAATGCATGCGGTGCGCAAGGTTGAAGAGCTAGTTTTAGAAGATACTTCAATGGCTGAAAGCATTGAGGCTTTGCGACGCACATTGGAAAATTAACTTCCAAAGCGTTTCAAAGCATACAAAAAACTGTTGAAGACTCGCTCTTTTAACTTCTGATTAGACTTTAAATTTGCTAGATTGGGCTTATTAGAAAATTACAGAGAGTAAAGAAAATGAAGTTTACCATTGAAAAAGCGGTTTTGTTAAAAACCTTAAGTCACGTGCAAAACATTGTTGAAAAAAGAAACACTGTTCCGGTGTTGTCCAATGTGCGCATAGAAGCAGATAATAACGGCATCAGCTTTAAGGCAACCGATATGGATACGGAAATTACCGAAATTGTTGACGCCAAAATTATGGAAAACGGTGCCATTACCGCACCGGCTCATATGTTGTATGACATTGTGCGCAAATTGGCCGATAATGCGGAAATTGAATTAACTTATCCTGATGAAAAAGAGCAACTCAGTATTGCTTCGGGACGTTCTAAGTTTTCGCTTTCTACCATCGGAGTTGAAGATTTTCCGGTGATTTCGGCAGACACATTACCAACCAATTTTGAAATGAAGCGTGAAGAATTAAAAGATGTGATTGATCGCACGCAATTTGCCGCGTCTACAGAAGAAACACGTTATTACCTGAACGGTTTATACATTCATCCGAAAGATGAAGGCGAAACCAAAGTTTTGCGCATTGTAGCTACCGACGGCCACCGCTTGGCTTGCGTTGAATCGCCGTTGCCGGAAGGTGCCGCTTCAATGCAGGGAGTGATTTTGCCGCGCAAAACCGTGGCGGAAATTCGTAAATTACTTGATGACACATCTGCCGAATCGGTTAAAATTGCTTTATCTGACAGCAAAGTGCGTTTTACAATGGACGATATTACTTTAGCGTCTAAACTGATTGACGGAACATATCCGGATTACGAACGTGTTATTCCGACCGGCAACAACAAAATATTAGAAATCAGTGTTAAAGAGCTGTCAAAAGCGGTAGACCGCGTTTCGGTAGTGGCGGAAAGAACCCGAGCCATCAAGCTGATCGCCAACAAAAATCATGTTATGATTACATCTTCCAGCCCTGATTTAGGCAGTGCTTTAGAGGAAGTGGAAGCAAGCTATGAATCCGAATCGCTTGAAATCGGTTATAATTATCGCTATCTGTTGGATATATTGGCAGAAATTAAAGGCGAAACAGCTAAAATCAGTTTTAACGACAGCTCATCGCCATCTGTCATTCATGACACGTCTGATACCAGTGCTATTTATGTTTTGATGCCGATGCGGGTATAGACGTGCAACAACCAAATGAAAAAATACAACAAATTACACAGTTAAAGTCAGGCGTTGAACGCCTGACTTTAACTGACTTCAGAAATTATAAAAATTTGCGCTTGGAAGTGCCGATTTCTCCGATTGTAATCAGTGGCGCAAACGGCACGGGAAAAACCAACATATTGGAAGCTTTATCTTTTTTAACGCCGGGACGCGGCTTGCGCAGTGCGCGCTTGGCCGACATCAAACGTATTCACAGTGTTTCGGATACAAATTTGCTATCTGCCGATACATGGAGTGTGGCTGCCGATGTTCTGAAAAATGATGAACCGCACACCATTGGCACGGCTTTAAGCAAAATTAACCGTGAAAATATAGATGACACAAAAGAAGATGAATTACGCGTATATGAACGGCGAATCGTTAAAATTGACGGGCAAAAAATTACCCAACAAAGCGAGCTCGGCAAATATATTTCCGCCATTTGGATTACCCCGCAAATGGACAGATTATTTTTGGGCGGTCCGCAACCGCGACGCAGCTTTTTAGACCGCTTGGTCTATGCTTTTGATTTGGAACACGCTAAGCGCACAGCTAATTTTGAGCATTTGTATCGGCAATGGTATCAGCTTTTGAAATCGGGCTGTAATGATCACCATTGGTTGCAAACCATAGAATCCGACATGGCGGCTTTGGGCGTGGCAATTGCCGCGGCCAGACGCGAGCTGGTTGCGCGCCTGAATACATTTATTACACAAGAGCCGGACGATGTTTTTCCGAGTGTGCGGTTGGAATTGGCCGGCACCATTGAAAAAATGCTCAATAACGCGCCGGCCATTAAAGTAGAAGATTTTTATGCCTCTAATTTGCAAAAGCAACGTCGTAACATAGTTTATAACGACTCGGCTGATGGGGTTAATCGCACCGATTTTAAGGTTTATATGCAGCAAAAAAATATGCCGGCCGAATTGTGTTCAACCGGCGAACAAAAAGCTCTGCTGGTCAGCATTATTTTGGCGCAAACAAAATGCCAAATTTTAGATAAAGGTTTTGCACCGGTTTTGTTGTTGGACGAAGTGACAACGCATCTAGATGATAATAAGCGCGACGCCCTGCTTAGCAAAATTAAAGATTTACAATTACAGGCATGGATTACTTCAACCGATGCGACACAATTTGCCGTTTTACACAATTTCGCGCAATTTTTAGAAACAACACAATTTGCTTAAACGCAAAAGAGCCGGCTATTTGCTGCCGGCCCTCTTTCTTTTCATATGATTTTATTTTTGCAATGTCACATAAATTTCATGAGCATTGCGTGCTTGCCTTAAGGTTTGGCATATTGCCGCATTCTTAAGCGGTCGTGAAAATGCCGCCAAAGCCTGCAAATGATCCTCTCCGCTTTTTTCCGGTGAAATCAAAAACGACAGTAAATCAACATTTTTTCCATCAAACGCTTCATAATCTAGCGCTTTGCTTAAGCGAACAAATACCGTTATCAATTCATCAATTCCGGCAATTCGCGCGTGAGGAAAAGCAACACCGTTGCCATAACCGGTTGATCCCAGATTTTCGCGTTCATTTAAAGCATCAAATACCGCATTCTTATCAAGCACCTTTTTGGTAGCAATAAAATCGGCCACTTTTTCCAATAAATGCCGCTTATTATCCGCATCAACATCAATCAGAATCATATCTTCCGATAAAATATCAGAAATATTCATATTTTTTACCTTATGCAGTTAATCCTATTCTGCCGGTTCAACCCAGCCGATATTGCCGTCTTTGCGGCGATAAACCATGCTGATGCGATTGTTGGCACTGTTACGGAACATCAAAGCCGCTTCATCTGCCAAATCCATATACATTACAGCTTCGCTAACCGTGCAAACCTTAATGTTGGCATCGGTTTCCGCAATAGTCAGCGGCGCACTTTCATCAATACTCATTTCATCTTCGGTTTCCGTCAGCGGAAAAACAGACTCATGAGCCATTTCCACTAAGCCGCTTTTACCTTTGTGATCATTAAGCTTATTTTTTTGGCGACGCAAACGTGAAGCAATGTGATTATTGGCATCATCAAAAGCCGAATACGGATCGCCGGCCACGCCGGTGCCTTTTAAGACAATATTTTTGGCCGGATGCACGGTAACTTCAGCGTGAAAATCTTCGCCTTCTTTAGAGAAATAGACGTTGCAACTGATTGGAGCCGGAAAATACTTATTAACCGAATTTTCCATACCTTCTTCAACGCGATTACGCAATCTGTCACTGATATCAACCTGTTTTCCTGATAATGTAATTTTCATAATATACCTCATAATGTTAAGTTTTTGGCACCATCGCCAAATTGTTTTGTTTATAGTATAATACTTTTAAGCAAAAGTAAACACTTAATAAAAAGTATTAGTGTAAAATGTTACCAGATTTTTGCCACTAGCCCACTGCGTCGGTGTCATATTTATGCCGGTTTTCTATTGTGTTTTAGCATTATTCATTGTCTGCGTCATAAAATATATTTTTCAATTTGTCAGTCGCTGTTTTCCATAGCAGTCTTGATTATAAAATACGTTATTTTATGATAATATAACAATACTATAAGTTCCATCATAACATAAGGCAATAAAATATATTTTATCTTAAGATATATATCTTTTGTGCATTCAAACCATTTTTTTTTGATCGTATAACGCAAAAATAGTGGATATCCGACTAGTCCACAAAAATCAAACAAGAACAGAACAGGGAAAAACGGCACTATTTTATGAAATGCTAAAATAGCAAATAAACCAAATATATAGAATATAGAAAGAATAGCATTTATTGTTTTTAAGGTTAAATCATTTATTTCTTTGATTATAGCCCCTTTTTCCATGTTCTGCCCCTTTGTTATGTTTTACTAATAGTGATATTTTTCTTCATCTTCATCTTCATATTTATCATAATACATATTTTTCATTTTGTCAGCAGAAGAATTTATCCCTTGCTTGATAAATTTCTTACCAAACTTCACAAGAGGTCTGCCTACCGCTCTTGTAAATGGTATCGCATCAATAGGTAATCCCGCTGCATTAGCAAATCCGTTCACTGCCAAATTGGTGGCAAAATCATTCCAATTTTCGGCATATCCGGCAGAAGCGTTCAGTGTATCGGTAAAAGCATTCAATGCTTTGTTAGCAAATGTGGTATCTTTTGCTAAATGCATCGGTGTGGTCATTGCGCCTACAAATTCTGATGCCTCATAAATATACGGATGCCGCTGCTGCAATTCATTTTGCAGTTTTCTATCTGCCACGTTTCCACATTTGCTTCTATTGTCGGCCACCGACCCGTTTTCTTTAAGATATCTCTGATTGGGTTCCTTACTGCAGGATTTCTGACAACTCCCCACTGCGTCGGTGTCATATTTATGTAGAAGCAAGAAAAGGAAAACCTCTCAATCAAGGGCTCTTTTGTATATAAAGTATATGACAATTGATACCAAAAACAAAGGCATAAAAAGCTCAAACATTCCTAAAAACGATGTTTGCAACATTGTCCAATTTAAAATTCCATAGTCTGATTTTATGAGCCATAATAAATAACTCCAATAGAACATCAGACAGCTGCCTATTTCACTTATCCGCCATTTTAGGGATAAATTTTTTCTTATTATTTTATACCGAATAAAATCATATAGCAGATATACTATAAAGTAACAGATATATGCTGAAAAATAAAACTCAAATGTAAATATACATGGTTTTATTCCATCAATCCATTGATACTTTTTACCATAATTCCAAACTGATGAATCACAGCTATCACCTTGCGAATTTGGTCCCCAAAGGACTTGAAATAATAAGCTTATAATGATTATTGTTAACAGAAACCAACATATATAAAGTATATATGAAACATTACTTTGTATGTATGATGTTTGTTTTATCTTAGCTTGAACTTCAGATTCCATGGTTTTTCCTCATATATTGTTTTTGTTCTGGCACCATAGTCATTAACTTGCATAGCCCCTGTTGAGTTATAGAGCGTCGCAACTTTTTCTATTGTAGGGTTATGAATGGAATTTTGCAACTTTTTTATGACTTGCACACCTAGTTCAATATTCTGTTCCGGATTATAAGTATCATAAGGGCGTAAAGATTGCTTGTGCCAATGTGTCGCTTAAAGTGTTGACGGTTTGTCGTGCCCAGTCATTGGCGTTGGTGTGATTGTCATTTAACATAAGTTGTTACTCCGTTTGATATTATTGTTCAAGTTGTAATGTTCATTTTATAAGAAAGGATAGAGACATAATAATAAGCTAACATAATATATTTCTTATTTAAGGGAGTGCCGTATTAAACCGCAAAATTTAATACGGCTGATAAAAGAGCAAAACAGAATTAAGAATTTACAATGGAATCAGACATCCAATTCCATAACAGTCATAACATATTTTTTAACATATGTCAAGTTTAAAATAAGAAAAATCCAAAAAATATTTATGTAAAATATGAAAAATCATATTACTCCGGCAAAAATGAAGGAGACTAAAATGCCTCCTTGTATCAAAGCAGCTATTTTTACAATGAGAAATTATCACCCAAATAAACTTTGCGCACTTCTTCGTTAGCCACAATTTCTTCCGGTGTGCCTTCCATTAAAACAGTTCCGGCGTGCAAAATATATGCGCGATCAATAATATCAAGTGTTTCACGCACATTGTGGTCGGTTATCAAAACACCCAAACCGCGATTTTTCAACTGCGCCACCAATGAACGAATCTCGCCCACCGCAATCGGATCAATACCGGCCAGCGGCTCATCAAGCAAAATAAAACTCGGCTTGCTTGCCAACGCACGGGCAATCTCCAAGCGCCGCCGCTCTCCGCCGGAAAGCGCCAATGCCGGAGATTTGCGTAAATGAGCAATTGAAAATTCATTGAGCAACTCTTCCAGCATATTTTCGCGCATACTTTCGTCATCCGTTACAATCTGCAAAATCGCTTTAATATTGTCCTCAACACTCAGCGTGCGAAAAATGGACGACTCTTGCGGCAAATAGCCGATGCCCATTTTGGCGCGCTTATACATCGGCATTTCGGTAATATCTTGGCCGTTAATATACACATCGCCGTAATCCGGCGTAATCAGCCCCGTCACACAATAAAAACAAGTGGTTTTACCGGCACCGTTCGGTCCCAAAAGCCCGACAGCTTCGCCTTTTCTGACGTGTAATGACACATTTTTCAAAACCGTGCGCTTTTTATATTTTTTGCCGATATTAAAAATCTCTAAAATATCAGTATCATTATTTTTTTGTCTGACCATTGTTTTTGTTTCCTTTTTTATAAAACGTGCCGCTGATGCGTTCGCCTTTTTCGCGTCCCATAATACGGCTTACCGATGTTTGCAAATCTGTTGTGGCATGACCGCCGCGCACAAAATTGCCGTCTTGGCTGATTTCCACATTATCCCACAATTCCACCTGTGAATCATTCGGCTTATATTCACCGCGATCACCTTTAGCCTTGCCTTTCGGTGTAATAATTTCTACGTTGCCGAGCGCTTTAATATATTTTACTTTTTGTTCTTTTCCTGCTTCCAGATAAATCGTCATCTGTCTGGCCCGCAGTTCGTTTTTATCTTTATGCACCGTTACCAAGCCGCCATGAGCGTTTTTATAGCCGGATTTCATGCCGAAAAGCTCTATTGTGCGCTGATTAACATCATAAATTGCCACAGCGGCATTGGCGGTTTCGGCGGTTGTTTTAATACGCACATGACCATAAGCTTCGGCGCGTTTGACTTCACGCGGTTGCGTATCTGTTAAAAAAGCCACCAGTTTATCGGCATAAATTGTTTTTTGATCGCTCTGCAGCACCACATTACCAACGGCCTCAAGCTTGTTGTCGTTATAAAAATATTTGCTCTGTTCTTGCGCCGTCAAAACACCGCGTTCATTAACCACCTTTGAGCGACCAAGCAAAGTCAGTTCATTATTCTGCTTAGAATAAGTCCACGCCTCGCCCTCTAAATTGCCCCAATCGCCGGATGCCGTGATTGCATCTTGTCCGTGGCCATATTCGGCATTAAAATCGTAAGAACCGCTCTTTGTATCTATCGTTGTTTTTTCATTAACAAGCGCATGCACTTTTTGCATTAAATCCAATGTATTGGCATTTTGATCATATAAACCCTCCGGCGCGGTTATCACAATTTCACCGTCATCAGTCAGAATGGTGCCGCGCGGATTATCCATTTTGTATTTTTGCGAACCGGCCTCAGTTTCATCAACGCTGTCTGCCGTAATGCGATTGACTCGGTTTTTAGAATCGGTGGCGCTGAACACCGTGCTTTCCATGTGCAACTGTTCCATCTCATTTTTGCGCGGCATGGTCACATTATTTTGCAAATCAACGCTTTTTCTGATGTTCGGCATAACCACCATCACCCCTAAAAGCAAAGCCGCAAAACACGGAAACCCGAGCTTTACAAAACGCATCCAACCCGATAAAACCGGCGGATTTTTTTTAGATGCAAAACGATCGGCAAAAATTTTGTCGTTGTCAAAATAATCGTCAATTTTGCGTGAATCAACCATTGTCTAGCTGGCTCCGGCTTTTAAGCAGTCATGAATGTGCACAATACCGATTGGTTTTTTATTTTCAACCACAAAAACATTGGTAATGCCGTTACCGGTCGTGTTCATTATATTTACAGCCTCTGCAATTAAAATATCTTTGGTAATTGTGCGCGGATTTTTGGTCATAACTTTAGACACTTTTTCACTGATTAAGTTTGGCGACATCCAACGGCGCAAATCGCCGTCGGTTATCATACCGATTAAATCGCCGTTGTCATCAACAATACCAACACAGCCAAGCATTTTTTCCGACATGGTTATTAACGCATCTTGCATGATTGCATCTTTGCTGATAAGCGGCATTTCATCACCGGTGTGCATAATATCCGACACATGGCGCAAAATGGAACCGAGCTTACCGCCCGGATGACGCAATTTAAAATCGTCTTCGGTAAAGCCTTTGCGCACCATCAGAGCCGCCGCCAAAATATCGCCCATTACCAAAGTTGCCGTTGTGGAAGACATCGGAGCAAGACCGAGCGGACAAGCTTCTTTATTATCCGGAAGACGCAAAATTAAATCACTGTTGCGCCCCAATGAACTGTCCGGATTTTTGGTAATGGCTATTAACGGTATGGAAAAACGACGACAATACGTTAAAATATCAAGCAATTCTTTAGACTCGCCGCTGTTTGAAATGGCAATAACCGAATCGTCTTTAGTCACCATGCCTAAGTCGCCGTGACTGGCTTCACTCGGATGCAAGAAAAACGCCGGTGTGCCGGTTGAAGCCATTGTTGCGGCTATTTTATTACCGATATGCCCTGATTTACCCATTCCGGTTACAATGACACGGCCTCGCGTGTTTTGTAAAATATCCAACACTTTTCCCAGTGTGTCATCCAAACTGTTTTCCATAGTTTTCAGCGCTTCAATTTCGCGGTCAATGGTTTGTCTGGCCACATGTATATCAGAAATTTCAGTCAATTTCGTTCTCCTATTTATCTATTTATGTAAATCATACGATTTTTTTGTTTATTGGCAAGTTTTATTTGCGCTTTATGCCCGATTGTTTATGCTTGTTTGCAAATTTCAACAGCTATTTTGAGCGGTTGGCAAAATTTTACGGCGTTAAAATGCGCATTGTGTTGGAATAAAAATACTATATCTTCTGTAAAATCTTTTGTGCAATTTTACGATAAACCTTGGCGTGCTGGCTATCCGGTGCAGCCGCCACAATCGGTGCGCCACTGTCCGAACCGCTGCGAATTTGCATATCAAGCGGAATATCACCCAAAAATGTTTCACCCATTTTTTCGGCCGTAGTTTTAGCCCCTTCGTGACCAAAAATATCGCTACGCTCGCCACAGTGCGGACACACAAAATAGCTCATATTTTCAATAATTCCAAGCACCGGTGTGCCGATTTTTTTGAACATGTTAACGCCTTTTATAGCGTCTATCAATGCAATATCCTGCGGTGTTGAAACAATCACAATACCGGCGAAATCAACGCGTTGCGATAATGTAATTAAAATATCTCCCGTTCCCGGCGGCATATCCAAAACCATAACGTCAATTTCGCCCCAATCAGTATCAGTCAAAAGTTGTTCAATGGCACCGCACGCTTTTGCGCCACGCCAAATCAGCGGTGTGTTGCGGTCAATCAGCGCCCCGATGGATACCGACTTTATGCCATATTCCAAAAAAGGTGTAAAATGCCGACCGTCAGCCGAGCTCAACGGCGTGCCCTCATAGCCGAGCATGGTTGGCACGGAAGGGCCATAAATATCGGCATCAACTAATGCCACGCGCTGTTTCAAATCAGCCAGTGCCAAAGCCAAATTTACCGCTGTGGTTGATTTACCGACTCCCCCCTTACCCGACGCTACGCCGATAATCTTTTTAACCCCTTTAATTTGCCATTTTTCAATAGCTTGCACACCGATATTAACATTTTGCGCCTGCACAAAAACAACCGATATTTTAACCTCGGGCAGCACCTTATTTATGTCCTGTTTCAGGGCATTTACCTGTGCCGCATCTTCGTGCATATTTTGCAGTTGAATAATCAGCCGATTGCCCAGTAATTTAATATCGGCAATATTTTCAGCCGCAAAATGTTGCTGCACCAATGCTTGAATTTCTGCCTGTGTCATTTTCATTTCTCCGTGTGGATATTATGCGATATCACATTGTTTTTGTTTATGCTTTGCATTATGTTTATGCTATAAATTCACTTTTAGCAAGAGGAAAGATTATGGCAAAAAAAACTAATCCGTGGGATAATGGCGATGACGACGGTATTTGGACCGCCGAAGGCGATGTTTTAAAGCGCAGTAAAATTATTGATTTTGCAAAAATCAGTAAGCTGCAATCGCCGAAAGACAACTGGAACGGCTATATAAAATACGGCTTATTGCTGATTTTGGCACTGTGGCTGACATCGGGTTTTTATCAGGTGCAACCAAGCGAACAAGGTGTGGTATTGCGTTTCGGCAAATATTTGCAAACGACTGATGCCGGCCTGCATTATCATTTGCCGGCACCGATTGAAGAAGTGATTAAAGTTAACGTTACGCAAGAGCGCAGTATCAACCTTGGCACCATGGATAACCGCTATCGCAATGCGCGCAATACTGCTTTCACGGAAAGTCACATGTTGACCGGTGACGAAAATATTGTGGATATTAACTTAACCGTGGTGTGGAAAATTAAAGACGCCAAAAATTATCTTTTCAGCATGCGCTCGCCGGACGAAACCGTCAGCGTTGCGGCACAATCAGTTTTGCGCGAAATTGTCGGTCAATCGGAAATGCAACCGATTATTACCGGTGATCGCGGCAAAGTGGAAGATGACACAAAAGAAGAATTGCAACGCGTTTTAGATGAATTTGATGCCGGCGTGCAAATTGTGCGTGTAAAGTTGCAAAAAGCCGACCCACCGCGCGAAGTGGTTGATGCGTTTAATGAAGTGCAACGTGCCAAAGCCGATATGGAACGCTTCAAAAACGAAGCCGAAGCCTATCGCAATGAAGTAATTCCGAATGCCAAAGGTAAAGCGGCGCAAATTTCGCAAGCCGCCGAAGCCTATCGTTCGGCCACAGTCAATAAGGCCGAAGGCGAAGCAAAGCGCTTTGCATCTGTGTATGAGGCCTATAAAAACGGCAAAAGCGTTACCGTGCGCAAAATGTATTTAGACGCTATGGAAGAAGTTTTACAAAAATCGCATAAGGTTATTATTGATCCGTCGCAAAAAGGCAATATGCTGCCGGTTCTGCCGCTCGGTAATAATAAATAAGGGAGAAAAAAGATGACGAGATATGGTTGGTTGCAAGGATTGATCGTGGTATGCGGCGCATTGCTGATATTGTTTTTCAGCTCGGTTTATGTGGTATATCAGCCGGAACAGGCAATTGTGCTACAATTTGGTGAGCCGGTGCGTTTGGTTAACGAACCGGGGCTGAAATTCAAAGTGCCTTTCATTCAAAACGTGGTGTTTTATGATTCACGCCTGTTAAACTTAGATCCGCCGGCGCAAGAAGTGGTGCTTAATGATAAAAAGCGTTTGGATGTGGACAGTTTCACCCGTTATAAAATCGTTGACCCGCTCAAGTTTTATCAAACCGTGCGCACCGAAGAACAAGCGCAAAGCAAATTGGCAGAAATCGTTAATTCATCTTTGCGTAAAGTTTTGGGACGCGTTACTCTGACTGAGTTGCTGTCGGAAAAACGCAATCAAATTATGCAGGATATCAGCGCCACGGTAAAAAAAGATGCCGAGGCCATCGGGGTTAGTGTGGCCGATGTGCGTATTCGCCGTGCCGATTTGCCGATTGAGGTTATGCAGGCCATTAACCACCGCATGCGCACCGAGCGCGAACGTGACGCCAAAGAGTTTCGTGCTAAAGGTCAACAGGAAGCTCAAAATATTCGTGCGCGCGCTGATAAAGAAGCCACCATCATTGTGGCCGAAGCAGAAAAAAATGCACAAATTACGCGAGGTCAAGGCGATAAAGATGCGGTGACATTATGGAACAATATTGTCGGTCAAGACGTTAATTTCTACGAATTTTATCGCTCGTTGGAGGCTTATCGCAAATCTTTGGCCGATGATGACACGTCTTTAGTGCTGTCACCGGACTCGGAATTTTTCAAATATTTTAATCAGATGATGAAAGAACATTGATGAAACCGCTTTATTTACTTATATTGCTATGTTTGTGGACAATGCCAAGCAGTGCCGAATCGCTTCAAGAGCCTGCACAGCAAGAGCTGTCGCTGGAAGATGTGATTGAAAGCGTCAGTCAGGCTGTGGTGAAAATTGCCGTCGCGACAACCGATGGCGAACAGGTTTCCGGCGCAGGCTTTGTAGTTGGCAAAGACGGATATGTTGTAACCAACGCGCATGTGGTTGAAAATGCCGCAAAAACAACAATCATCACAACTAATGAAGATGAATATTCCGCCAAAATCATCGGTATAGACAGTAAAACCGATATTGCATTGTTGCAGGCGGATCAACCGCTCGGGTTAGCACCGGCGCAATTTGCCGATTCGGATAATGTGCGCGTCGGTAACACTGTGTTTGCCATCGGTAATCCTTATGGGCTTGGCAACAGCGTATCGCTTGGTATTATTTCGGCCAAAGAACGCGATATTTCCAGCGGTCCGTATGACAATTTTTTGCAAACCGATGCGGCCATCAATCAGGGAAATTCGGGGGGACCGCTGTTTAATCTGCAAGGCGAAATCATCGGTATGAATACGGCAATTTTTTCTACTGACGGTCGTAATCAAGGATTAGGTTTTGCCACACCGGCCAATATTGTCCAATGGGTTGTTAATCAGCTGCAAAAAAACGGTCGTGTGGTGCGCGGTTGGCTCGGTATTGATGTGGGATTGGTTAAGGCTAAAGAAGATCCGACAATCAAGCAACTGGCGATTGTTTCAATGAGTGAAGATTCTCCGGCTGCCACCGCAGGTCTGAAAGTGGGCGACGTTATTGAGCGATTGGGCAATATCAATTTGAAAAATGCCCGCTTATTTGCCGGCGAAATTGCCGCCACCAAACCTGATACGATTCTGCCGTGGACTGTGCGGCGCGACGGCGTTTTAATCAGCGCCGATATTAAAGTTGCAGAAATGCCTCAAGCACAAAAAGAAAATCAACCGGCGGAACCAATCGTCGTCAACGATAAAAATTGGGTGCACCTAACCGAATTAGATGCCAAAGGTTTTTATAGCGACAGCAAACAACGCTTCATTATTACCGAAATTGACCCGAACGGAGTGTTGGCCGAAAAAGGCATTGAGGTCGGACAAAGCCTGCTCTCGCTGAATAATAAAAAAGTTTTCGGCGTAGAAGATTTGCGTGTTAAAATTAAAGAAGCACGCGATATCGGCCGTATGACTTTGCAATTTGACAACAACGGCGAAATTGATACTGTCATTATTGACATGAAAGAAGAACAATGAGCCGCGTTGACTTTTATCATTTACAAAAACAATCGCCGGAAGAAGTTTTACCGGTTTTGCTGAATAAAGCCTATGCTGCGGGTTGCAAAATTTGTCTTAAAACCATATCGGAAGAACGGGTGACTTATTGGAACGGCTATTTGTGGACGTATAATGATGAAAGCTTTTTGCCGCACGGCTCAAAAAAAGACGGATTTACCGAAAAACAGCCGATTTTTTTAACCGCAGAAAATGAAAATGCCAATCATGCCTCGTTTTTATTTTTGGTTGACGGTGCAGAAATAGAACCGACCAAATGTGCCGATTTTGAGCGTGTGTTCAATTTGTTTGACGGTCATTCAAATGACGCATTGGCTCAGGCCAGACGCTTATGGAAGGCTTATAAAGAAGCCGGATTGGAAATTTTTTATTGGCAACAAAACGATAGCGGTAAATGGGAACAAAAGGGCTGATAAATTATCGTCGGGCTCTTTTATATATTATCAATATTCCGGTCGCGCCAACGTCAGCGCGTAAACCTTTTTGGCACCGGCCTTTTTAAGCACCTTTGCGCATTCCGCCAAGGTTGAGCCGGTGGTTTCAACATCATCTATCAGCACAATTTTGCGCCCCTTAATATTTTGCGGCTTAATGACCGCAAATGCCTGTTTCAAATTATTGCGTCTGGCTGCACCGCTCAGTTGCACTTGCGGAATGGTGTAGCGCACCCGTTGCAATGAAAAGTAATCGGCATCAATATTTGTTTTTTTCGCCAAATGCCGTGCCAACAGTGCCGATTGATTATAGCGCCGTTCCAACAGACGCTGACGATGAATCGGTACCGGTATAATCAAATCCGGCTCGTCATCCCAAATATCACGACCGGCACGCCATAGCATATCGCCCAACACAGCGGCATATGAAGTTTTATCGGCAAATTTAAACCCCAAAATCAAATTTTTGGAATCGTCATCATAGATAAAAGCGAATCGTTTGAGCGCAAACAGCGGTCGTTTTTGTGCCAAACAAGCACCGCAAATCTGCTTTTTTCCGGCCTCTTGTGCCATCTCATTGTCAAACGGTCGGCCGCAACATGCGCACATCGGCGCTCCGATAAAGCGTATTTTATTGAAGCATTCGGCACATAAACTATTACGTTCGCTCAAAATTTTGCCACATTTTATACAACGCGGCGGCAACACGGCATTAACCATTAAACGACAAAAATCAGCAATAAAATCAATCATTTAAGTGCAAATCCGCCAATGCTTGATGGATATAATTCATGCGGTCAACCACCGTCATTCCGGCCGCACTTAAAACTTTTTTCTTATCTTGCACCGAAGTCAAACCGTGAGTTAAAATATCGGCGGCATAACCCATGGTTGAAGCAAACGGCAGCGACTCGCCGGCCACAAACGCAATAACCGGCTTTTTATGCGGCAATTTTGCATAACATTCGGCTGCTTGCAATTCATAAGCATTATCGGCTTTACCAATTAAAACAACCGCTTTAGTGGCATCATCTTCCATAAATTTTTCCAAAAGCGGGCAAAAATCTGTGCCGATAATCATATCGTCGCCCAAACCGATAACAGTTGATTGCCCCAGCCCTGCGGCATTTGTTTCCAGTATTCCCTCATAAGTCAGGGTAGAAGCACGTGAAATAATACCGATTGAACCTTGGTGCAGCAAATCTTCCGAAAAAATTCCCAAACGCGCTTCATTCGGCGTCATCAGCCCCGGTGTATTCGGACCGATTAACATGGTTTGTGAGCCTTTCAGCATGGCTTTAATCTCCAGCATATCGTGCACCGGCACCCCTTGGGCGATTGAAACCGCCAACTTCACTCCGGCTTCAACCGCTTCGCGCACCGCTTGTTTAACGGCACGAGCCGGCACAAAAAGCACACTGGCATCAATGGGCATATTTTTCACCGCTTCGCGCACATTGGCAAACACCGGCACCCCCAAATGCTCACCTTGCGTATAATTCGGCGATGTTCCGGCCACAACATTTGTGCCGTTATCAATTGAACGCTTCACATGAAATGATGCCTGAATGCCGGTAATTCCCTGCACCAAAACCCGTGTATTTTTATCGGCCAAAATAGACATCAGTCATTTATCTCCATTTTTTCAATCAATTTATCAATCGCCTCATTGGTGTTTTCGGCAAACACAATCGGCAAATTGGTTTGGCGCAAAATTGTGCGGGCTTCGTCTTTATTAGTGCCCTCCAAACGCACAATCATCGGCACGTTTAAACCCACCTCCTGAGTGGCGGCTATAATACCGTCGGCAATTAAATTACAACGCAAAAATCCGCCCAAAATATTGATTAAAATACCCTCCACACGCGGATTGGTCATAATGATTTTAATACCTTGCGCAATTTTATCTTTATCAACACCGCCTTTAACATTCAGCGCGCACGCCGTATTCCAACCCTTAGAGCGAATCACGTCCATCGCCTCTAAAGCCAGCCCTTCGCCGTTAACAATGCAACCGATATTGCCGTCAAACTCGGCATAGTGAAAACCGTTGCGTTTGGCTTTTAATACACGCGGTTCTTCTTCATAATCGTCATGCATACGCCAAATATCCGGATGCCGAAACAGTGCATTATCGTCAAAGTTGATTTTGGCATCAAGTGCTAACAATTTTTTAGTGCGAGTCACACCGACCGGATTGATTTCAATCATCTGTGCATCTAAGTTCACAAAGGTAACGCGCAGTTTGTTGAAAAACTCTCTAAAGCCTTCCAAATGCGTTTTATCCAGCGATAAAAAGTCAAGAATCCGCATTAACCGGCTATCATTTATCGGCTCGTTATACGAAAGTGGCAAGCGCAATATTTTATCATCTTCACCGGTCTTAAAATCAAGCAAATCCCTATCAACCACATCCGAAACCAACAACACCATTGCCGGTAGCGAGCTGTCAATAATAATGCCGGCATAAAACAACCGCTTTACATGTTTAAAAGCTTCAACATAAACTTTGCTGACCAATTTTCCTTTGGCGCCGGTTTGCTCGGTTACCAGCGTATTACCAAGCATTTGCGATGTTTCATAAGCCACATTTTTAATTTGTGTGACCTGACGAATGCCGCCTTTAGAATTTGCCGCATGCTCCAAAAAATATCCCGAGTGGCGTGCACCGGCTTGAATTTGCGCTTTAAGCATCCACGGCCCGCGGGCGCTGATTTTTTGCGCCACACGTTTAGCCTCTGTCGGCGTATAAGCAATTCCGCCAGCCGGCACCTCAATTCCGTATTGCGCCAAAATTTGCTTGGCCTGATATTCGTGAATGTTCATTTTTGGTCCGCTCACTTTGCGTTTTGCGCATATTGTTTTATTTTCTCAATCATTGACATCATGCCGTTACGACGACTCGGTGTCAGATTTTCCTCTAATCCGAGTTTAGCAAAAATTTTTTGAACATCAACCTTTTTTATTTCATCGGCAGATTTATCGTTATAAATGGTAAACACAATAGCAATAATCCCTTTTACCAAAAGTGCATCGCTATCGCCGCAAAAATGAATACAATCAGGCTTAAACTGCGGCACCAACCAAACTTGCGATTGGCAACCTTTTACCAACCACTGCTCGGTCTTAAAAGCCTCATCCAGCGGCTCTAAACGGCGGCCTAAGTCAATTACATATTGATATTTTTCTTCCCAATTTTCAAAAAAGCTGAAATTTTCAATCAGTTCGTCAATATCCATTAAAACAACTCCAATAATTCTTTGGCTTCATCAGTCATTTTATCCGGACTCCAAGCCGGCTCCCACACCAATTTTACTTCTACCTTGCCGACACCGGTCGTTTGCGCCACGGCATCTGCCACTTGTTGCGGCAAAACACCGGCAATCGGACAGGTCGGCGCTGTCAACGTCATTTCAATATACAAATCGCCGCTGTCTTGCTGGTCTATTTTATAAATTAACCCCATATCATACACATTCAGCGGAATTTCCGGATCAGATACGGTGCGAATCTGCTCTACAATATCAATCATTTTGGCTTTTTCGGTGCCGTCGGCAACCGCCTCACCGGCATAAGCGGAATATTCCACCGGCGTCGGTGCCTCATTTGCATCATCACTCACACTCATCGCTTGCAACAAACGACTTTCTGTTGCCCCAATGGCATCTTCGGAACTCACTTCCGGCCATTCGGTCACAAATTCATCTCCTTTTTTTACTGCATTATCTGTCATCAATTTTCTCTAAAGAATTTTTCTGCTTTTAAAAGTGCATTTATCAGCGCATCAATATCTTCTTTGGTGCTGTAAAGTCCCAGTGAAGCACGCGCCAATGAAGTATATCCCATGCGGTTTACCAACGGTTCGGCACAATGATGGCCGGTGCGCACCGCCACATTTTCTTTGTTAAGCACAAAGGCCAAATCTTGCGGATGAATGCTGTTTACAATAAAGCTGAAAACCCCGCCCTTATTTGGTGCAGTGCCGATAATTTTGAGGTTTGGCACCTCATTTAGGCGTGCTGTTGTATAAGCCGTCAACTCGCGTTCATGTTGCATAATATTTTCAAGGCCGAGATGTTGCATATATTTTAGCCCCTCAGCCATACCGATAGCCTGCACCGAAGCGCTAGTGCCGGCTTCAAAACGCGCCGGAATCTCAGCAAAAGTTGTGTGCTGATAGGTCACATGCTCAATCATATCCCCGCCAAATTGATACGGCGGCATGGTGCTTAAAATTTCTGCCTTGCCGTAAAGCACGCCAATACCGGTCGGGCCATAGGTTTTATGGCCGGAAAACGCCAAAAAATCGCAATCCATGTCTTGGACATCAATTTTATGATGCACGGCAAATTGGCAGGCATCAACCAATATTTTAGCACCAGCCCGATGTGCAGCCACGGCGATTTCTTTTATTGGAAAAATCGTGCCTAAAACATTGCTCATGGCAGTTACGGCGACCAATTTGGTGCTGGAATTTAATGCGCGCAAAAATTCATCTTCAATGTAACTGCCGTCGTCAGCAATTGCAAAAACCCTTAAAGTGGCGCCGGTTTTAGCACATATTTGCTGCCACGGCACCAGATTGGCGTGATGTTCGGCCTCAGAAATCAGCACTTCGTCGCCGGCACGCAAATTTTGCATACCCCAAGTTGCCGCCACCAAGTTGATAGATTCTGTAGCATTACGCGTCCAAATTATCTCTCGCGTTTCGCGAGCGTTAATAAAAGCGCGAACGGTTTGACGTGCTGCTTCAAACTCCTCTGTTATTTGCTCGGCGAACCAATATGAGCCGCGGTGTGCATTGGCATAACAGGTTTGATAAATCTGCATCATTTTATCAAGCACACACTGAGGTTTTTGCGCCGAAGCCGCCGTATCCAAAAACGCTACCGGCCGTCCGTTTAACGGGCGGTTCAACAGCGGAAAATCTTTACGTATCTGATACACATCAAACATTTGTTTTGCCTTTAATTTATTTACCATATTTAGACCGCAAAAAAATATTTTTCAAGTATAAATATCAGATTTGGCGGCACAAAAGAGCTTATTTGGTCTCCCGCGTGCAAAAATTTAGATTGAAAGGTTGACAAGCGTCGTATTTTCAGGTAGAAAATGCAAAGAATTATGTATCCGTAGCTCAATTGGATAGCCGGAGCGAAAAAAACAACCTCAAAATGTTGTTTTTTGACGACGGGCGAAAGCCTCTTAATGAGCAAAAGCGACAGCTTGTGCGAATTTAGTGGATGAGTGACCGAAGCAATGTGCTAACATTGCAAGAAGTCGGCCTCTGAGCAGCCATAATGAGCATTATATTTTTATGTATCCGTAGCTCAATTGGATAGCCGGAGCGAAAAAAACAACCTCTAAATGTTGTTTTTCAGCGACGGGCGAAAGCTACTTAATAAGCCAAAGCGGCAGCTGTGGCGCATTTAGTAGCCGAGTGACCGAAACAATATGCTAACATTGCAAGAAGTCGGCCTCTGAGCAGCCATAATGAGCATTATATTTTTATGTATCCGTAGCTCAATTGGATAGAGTGTCGGCCTCCGACGCCGAAGGTTGCGAGTTCGAGCCTCGCCGGATACGCCATAAAAAACAAAAACAGACTTTCCTTTATGGAATGTCTGTTTTCTGTTATTGATGCTCTTGGTTGCTCGTTCTCTGGCTTCGTAAGCTCGCGCTTGTTGCGCTTGCTAACTGCGCTGCGGGCACTGGCCTACTAAGTTTGCCTCCACTGCCGTGTCGGCTCACCAAGTAGTCTGCGCCTGTCGTTACAAAACAAGCATTAAGGCTTGTTTTGTTTCCTCCAGCCTCGCCGGATACGCCATAAAAAACAAAAACAGACTTTCCTTTATGGAATGTCTGTTTTCTGTTATTGATGCTCTTGGTTGCTCGTTCTCTTGCTCCGTAAGCTCGCGCTTGTTGCGCTTGCTAACTGCGCTGCGGACACTGGCCTACTAAGTTTGCCTCCACTGCCGTGTCGGCTCACCAAGTAGTCTGTGCCTGTCGTTACAAAACAAGCATTAAGGCTTGTTTTGTTTCCTCCAGCCTCGCCGGATACGCCAACAAAAAGGCCGCTCTTTTGCGGCCATTTTTGTTGTTTTACAATTTTTCTTACGCCACATGTGCTGTGGTATTAACTGTTGTCTGTCCGCTTTCCAAAAAACCGAGTTTTTCTTCAATTTCCCAAATCACGCGCAATGCTGCCAACGCCTGTTCGCCATTTACACGCGGTGTTGCTTCACCATTAACGCATTTTACAAAGTGGGTTAATTCGGCTTGCAATGGTTGATTCGTCGGAATAAACAACTGCTCCACACTACCTTTTAAGCCGTAATTCATCCACTCCGGAATTTCTTCTTGGTTAACATACGGCATACGGCCTTGTGCATGCACGTTAATGCTTTGATTGATAAAGTCCAAATCAATATAGTTGGTATCGGTTGTCACCGTTAAAGTGCGCACACGCGATTGCGTAATGCGGCTGGCCGTGATGTTGGCCGTGGCGCCGTTTGCAAATTCCAACAATGCCGAAATATAATCTTTGCCTTGCGGGCTTTCCTTGGTTTTAACCGAAGCGGCCTGAACATTTATTACCGGTGATTGCACCAAAGACTGAATAACCTCCACATCATGAATCATCAAATCCATCGCCACATCAACATCTGTAATACGACCGCTGGCCGCCGACATACGTTGCGCCGTCAGCGAGCGAATTTTTGAGGTATCCGACAACAATTTGCCCATTTGTTCCACTGCCGGATTAAAGCGTTCAATATGTCCGACCATTAAAACCACATTATTCTTTTTTGCGGCATTGATCAGACGCATACAACCTTCTTCGGTGGTAGCCAGCGGCTTTTCCATCATGCAATGAATCCCGTGATTCATAAAAAATTCGCCAACATCGGCATGGGTGATTGACGTGGTTACAACACTAACCGCATCAACGTTTTTTGCAACTTCTTCTAAGGAAGAAAACGCTTTAATGCCAAATGTTTCGGCGGCTGCTTTTGCCGCATCGGATATCACATCATAAACGCCGACCAACTCAACGCCCTGCATATTTTTGTAGGTTTTAATATGGTTCTTGCCCATCATGCCGGCGCCAATAACCGCCACTTTAATTGTGTTTGTCATAAAAAAATCCTTTATTAGCTAATTAAAAGTTGTGTTATATATATCATATTTTAGGACGTTTGGCATTTAACATTATGTTACGAATTGTTACATTGTGGATAAACAAAAAACGGCTGATAAACAGCCGCCTTTGTTTTCTTGAGCTGTATATTTTTATCTGAAACCGAGATGAATGTTACAATTTCCAGCCGAACACGCCGTGCCACATTCCGTTACGGCCGCGCCAATGGTTTTCTGATTGGTATTTAACGAACTGAGCGCCACATCTCCTGATGCCGCACCGATATTTATACCCATATAACCGCTTGATGCCGGTGAACCATAATTTGATGTGGCTAATTGAATGCACATTTTTTCCGACAAATTTTTGGCTGAAACCACAAATAATACCGAATTTCCTACCCCATTATGAAATGCAGAATATACAACATCGTTACGATCTCTGAACTGCGCCGTTCCGTCCACAACTTCATAATCCATGCCTTCCGGATATGCCATGCCATAATGCAAATATTCGGTAAAAGAAGTGCAAGCGGCGGCACCGCATAAATCACCGGCACGATAATCACGTGCCACCGGACGCGCTTTGCGCGCCAAAGAAGTCAAATTATCCGTAGTTTCATTGATACGCTGATTTTCCTGCACTTTGGAAACAAGGCTGAAGCCACCGACGCTTAAAACACCGATAATCGCCAGCACTCCTAACATTTCTATCATTGAACGACCATTCTGATTAAATTTATTTTGCATTTTTATCTCCTTTATATATAGGGGAAGGGCTCCTAAACGGAGCCCCCTTTTGTTATTTTCTTTCTTTCGGCGCCATCTTTTCCGGTGCTTTTTGAACAACTTTAATTTGTTCCGTTACCGGTTTATAGATGGTTTGCTGCCACGGGCTTTCTTCTATGTATTCCTGACCACAGATACAAATACCCAAGCTGCGCAATGCCGTTTCGGTCGGAATAAATACATCCAAACCGTCATTGGTTCTGATACCCGAATGGGCCATACCGTGAACCGAGCAATCTTGGTTAAACAATGCGCCGCCGACCGTTACGTTTTGAATAAATGTGTTCGCCAAAATTTCGGCCCCACGATCTTCGGTATAACGATAACCTTCAATACGGGCGCTGTTTTCAAGATAGTTTTCGCCATCTTTAAAGTCTTTGACATCAAGCAAGCCTAAGGTCAAAAAGCCGTTGCGGCCCACTTCCGGCAAAGTCAAATTCAGCGCGAGCGGCGTATATTCGGTGCTTTGATCCAGCATAAACAAAGCCGTATTTTTGCTCGGATTGAGGCGCACTGCAGTGGCGGTTAATTCGTCACCGCGAATGGTCTTAATCTTATAGGTGTTGTTATCTCTATCCACCAAATCGCCCGAGGTTAAAATGTAGCGATCCGAAATCAACAACCCCGCACCTTTGCGACCGTTTGGACTTTCAATTTGCACCACAGACGAACGCATGCGATAAACCGCTTCCGGGGTTAATTGCGAGCAGGTATTTGCCGCCGTAATGCACAAATTATCCAATGTCATCACTTCGCCGGTATCAATCCATGTATCATCAACCACCTGACATTGACCGTCTTCGCGAACGTTACCGTTTTCATCAATGCACGATTCCACCACATCATGCGTTTCAATCACCGGTTCCGGCGCAACCTCAACAATCGGTTCGGCGCAAACACAACTCTTTTGCTCTACCCCGTAGATACTGCAGTCGTTATTCTGGCACACAAACATGTTGCTGACATAGCCACATTGGCCGGCTTCATCACATACATATTGCTGACAAGTGCAATTCGGTTCCACCGGCGTCATAACCGGTATTTGGCACTGTCCCATATCCACACCCGGACGGCTGATTTCACAATTTTTCACTTGTTCATATTCTTTCAAATAGCCGCATTTAATCGGGTTTAATGCGCGTTCTTCTTCAACTAACGCATTGCGTTCGGCTGCCATGGTAATCGGGTCAACACGCATAGCCAATTGGTCTTCAAAACCTAATGCGGCACGCAAATTACTGGTAGCATCGGCAAAAGCGCGTTCAACAAGCTTCACTTCACCGTTTACTTCACCCTGATAGAGTTCGCCGTAACCGGTAGTTTCACCTTGCCAATAAATTTTTGTTTTTGTTAGATTGGTTAAGCGCCAAACAACCGTCATTTCCGAGGTGCCGTGACGCAAATTATTCTTTTTAGCCTCATCCCAATCATATTCATCACATACATTCATGAAATAATCGGTAATTTCTGCTGTCAAAGCATATTCCGGCAACGGAGTCGGCATGGTTTGCAAGCATAAATCTTTCGGCATATCCATCACTTTATAGCAATCGCTGACCACTTCTTCAAATACCGTATTAAAGTTTATGTTCTTTTCCAAAACACGACCACTGTTTAAGCGAGCTTCTTTGTTGAAACGACGGCAACCGAAAATACGGAAGCGATAATTACCGACATGATCGGTATACGGAGCATCAACGCTCTTATTTTTAATGCGGAAGTCTACATGGTCAAGCGCAAGCGGCGCCAGTTGGCAGCAATTATGCTGCATGGCTTCATACACCACCGGCGTATAAGCAATGTAATTACGCACGGCCGGCGGCGCCATTACGATTTCCTGACGACGCATTTCGCATTTTTTGCACGGTCCCGGGAACAAACTGCCGTCTTTAGAACATGTTTTGCACGGCGCACCACCCAGCAAACTGCCGTCTTTAGAACATGTTTTGCACGGCTCACCGCCAAACAAACTGCCGTCCTTAGAACATGTTTTGCACGGCGCACCGCCAAACAAGCTGCCGTCTTTGTCTTTTCTGCAATTCTCGCAAGGCGCACCGCCAAACAAACTGCCGTCACGGTCGTTTTTTACCACTTCCTGAGTTGCGGCTTGTGCCACCGGTGACATTTCATAAGAGGTATATTGTTGCGGTGCATACGCCGGCACACTTTGGTATATTGCCATATTCGGCGGCAAATTCGTTACCTGCGGCACAGTCGGTTGCTGCGGCACACTCGGGCCGGCATAATGCACACCGTATGAGTGCGAATCACGATATGCGCCGGTCGGGGTATAATATCCCTCAGCCATTTGCGCAAAACATTCAGCCGCAACACCTGCTCCCATAACGGCGGCTAAAATATAGATTATTTGCTTTTGTTTGTTCATTATTATTTCTCCTAAACATGTTTGGACGGCATAACATATCTGTATGACAATGCCTCGGCTATGTGCATTTTAGACACATTTTTTTCATTTTGCAAGTCCGCAATTGTTCTTGCCAGTTTTAAAGTGCGGTGATAAGCTCTGGCCGACAATTTCATTTTGTCGGCAAAAGCAATTAATAATTGTTTGGCATCATTGTCAAGCACGGTTGCTTGTTCTAACGCCTCGCCTTTGAGTTGCGAATTGGTATATAAATCTTTATATCCCATTTTAATAAAACGTTCACGCATAACTTTGCGTGCCGCTATAACACGTTCTCTTATCACAGCCGAAGTCTCACCGCTTTTTGCTTCGGCAATATCCCACGGACTGACCGGCGGCACCTGAATATAAATATCAAATCTGTCCATCAGCGGGCCGGAAATTTTGCTTTGATATTCTTCAGCACATTTCGGCGCACGCGAACATTCTTGCCCGTCAACGCCCAAGTAACCGCACCGACAAGGATTCATCGCCGCAATCAGCTGAAAATTGGCCGGATATTTTGTATGACAATGCACGCGCGAAATTGTAACATAGCCGTTTTCCAGCGGTTGACGCAGGGCTTCCAACGTCGGCCGATTAAATTCCGGCAACTCGTCTAAAAACAATACGCCGTTATGGGCCAGCGAAATTTCACCCGGCACACCTTTGCGACCGCCACCGATTAACGCCGGTGTTGATGCACTGTGGTGCGGATCACGATACGGGCGATCAAAACTTAAAGCGCCGTCTTTCAGCTCGCCGGCAATTGAATGAATCATACAAGTTTCCAGTGCTTCCTCGGTGCTCAGCGGCGGCAAAATCGTCGTCATCCGCGCCGCCAACATAGATTTTCCGGCCCCCGGAGTGCCAACCATTAACATATTATGCCCGCCGGCCGCGGCAATTTCCATTGCGCGCTTGGCGGTTTCTTGACCTTTCACATCGGCCATATCTAAATTTGAGGTGCGGCTCGGTGCTTGTTTGGCTGTCGGCATCGGCAACTGTTGCACGCCTTTGAGGTGATTGACGAGAGAGAGCAAATTCGGTGCCGCCACAATATCTTTTAAGCCGGCCCAAACCGCTTCACTGCCCTGATTGGCCGGACATATCAACCCCATCTGCCGACGTGCGGCATGAATAGCCACCGGCAAAACACCGTTAACCGGCATAATCTGCCCGTCTAAGCCCAGTTCTCCGATAATCACATAATGGGCAATTTCTTCAGCCGGCACAATTCCCAAACCGGCCAGCAACGCCATAGCAATCGGCAAATCAAAGTGCGAACCTTCTTTAAGCAAATCGGCCGGCGCCAAGTTAATCGTAATGCGTTTGGCCGGCAGCTCAACCCCCATGGTGTTTAAGGCCGCACGCACGCGCTCTTTACTTTCGGCAATGGTTTTATCCGGCAGTCCCACAATCGTAAACGACGGCAAACCGGCGCAAATTTGCAGTTGCAAATCCACATCCAGTGTTGCCAATCCGTTAAAAGCTATGGTATTTACGCGTGCCAACATTTTTTATTGCCCCGTTAAAATTCTACCATCTCGGAACCAATTCGCCTTCGCGCCAACGGCGTGTCGGATAGGTCCCGCGCTTCAAAAAGTCTTGTTTGGCCGTTAAATACGGCACATCGCGCAAACGCGTATAGCACGAAGCCTCCAGCGTTTCCACGCATGAATCAATTTCTTCTTCACTACCGCGACAATATGCCAAAACGCGCGTGTTCAAATTTTCCATAATCACTTGGTTCGGATAATATTTGTTATTCGGCACATCCGGATAACCGCGGTCTATCGGCATCATTTCATATTCCACACAGCCCGGATAGGTGGACATACCGTCTTTGGTATATACCGCCACCGAAGTTTCGCGCCGACAATGCGGCGACATGCCATACATTTGCTCATTCGGATATTGTGCTTTGCCAACACAGCCGGTCAACAAAACCACGCTCAGCAAGCCTAAAATTTGATATATTTTCTTCATGTTTCCTCAACACTTTGATACTATTTTGCCTGTAAAATACACTAAAAAGATTAAAATAATGTTTATAATCAAAGCATTTTTGGCACAACACGGACATAAAAAAACACTCCGATTGCCGCAAAAATTTCCCGCTGGAAAAATTTGTAACAACCGAAGTGTTTTTTTAGTTTATTCATCAAACTTTCTCTAAATTAGAACAATTAAAAGAAATAGTCCGATGAAGTAAAGTAACCACCAATCTTGATATAAGAGTTTGTGGTACAGATAGAGCCCAAAAAAGTCGCCGCAAAGGCTCAACTTTCCCGGATCTTCTTTTGTTAATGACGTGGCTACAAATATTATTGCAGTCATAATTAATGTCATTACAATCACAGGCATGTATTCACCTTGGGTCATGACTATGCCAATGATCAAGGGTACAGCCAGGATCAGGGCGCGAAGCCACCAATCCATACTTAAAATTAAATTAACAATCATGTGCGAAAAAAATTAAAACCTCATTATGATGATGTTCTGATTTTTCCTTAGATACACGATTGATTTTCGCATAATAAGAAACAGAATGTTATACATAATGAGGTAGGTGAATTGCTTTTATTATAAGCTATTTTACCACTTTTGTCAACGCTAAATGCAAATAGTCTTCGGGAGTTAAATTTTCGGCGCGGGCGGTTAAATCTATGTTTGCGGCTTGGCAACAAGCTTCCAAATTCGGCAACGCTTTCAAACTTTGGCGAATCATTTTACGCCGCTGTCCAAACGCCAAAGCCGTAATTTTCTCCACGTTTTCAAGCACTTGAGGCGTTACATCGGCACGCATTTGCGGCTCAAACAGTAACACGCTGGACCAAATTTTCGGTGCCGGCACAAAACACGTCGGTGGCAGATTAAACAGCGGTGTCACCTTGCTCGTCAGCTGTGCCAAAACCGAAAGCCGACCGTAATTTTTATGATTCGGCACGGCAACGATGCGCTCAGCCACTTCTTTTTGAAACATCAGTGTCAAACTGGCATAATGCGGCATATTTTTCAGCCAACCGGTCAACAGCGGCACCGAAATATTATATGGCAGATTGCTGATAATATTAACCGGCGTCGGCACCGCAGCAAAATCATACGCCAGTGCGTCGCCTTCCACAATTTCCATTTTTACCGTGCTTGCCGCTTTTAGTTCGCGCATAATTTCAATACAGCGCGAATCCATTTCAATTACCGTCAGTTTTTGCGGATCGGCCTCCAAAATCGCGCGGGTCAAACCGCCCGGCCCCGGCCCCACTTCAATCACATTTTCGCCGGCAAAATCAGCCTTATGTCGTGCCGCCAGTGATGAGCGCACAATCTTGCGCGTTATATTCATATCCAGCAGAAAATTTTGCCCCAGCGACTTTTTGGCCAACAGCTCATATTTTTCTACCGTATCGCGTAAAGATGGAATTTCGGCCATTAAATTTTCTTTTCTATCAGCGCGCGGTTGCGCAAATCTTTCATATATTTCGTGGCGTATTCTTCAAGCTTTTTATTTTCCAAAAACTTACGCACATTTTGACGCGTCGGCATATCATCTTTGTCGTAGCTCGGATTAAACACTTTTTCAAGTTTGAAAATGTAATAATCATCTCCATAGGAAATCGCCTTAGATACACCGCCTTCTTTCAAGTTTACAAAACCCTGTTCCAGCGCCGCCGGCATTTTGCCCTTTGGCACCCAACCCAATTTACCGCCGTTGGCCGCACTCGGGCTTTGTGAAAATTGCATGGCATACATTTCAAAGCGCGGATCTTTGCGCAAAACCTCTACCAACTGATTGATGTTTTTGGCGTCCTTTTTGTTAATCACAATTTCCGACACCATAAACTTTTGCACTTTCATGCTTTTGTTCATGTCTTTAAGAACTTGGCTAATCTCGCTTTCGCTGACGTGTGCCACCGAAAAGGCCTTGCTTTGCAACAACTTATGCCAAGCAATATCAGCTTCTATCTGCGCTATCCAAATTGTCATACTAACATTGGCTTCGGCCAAAATTTGTTGCAACTGCCCCGGCTGCATTTTATTTTCCTGTTCAAATGCACGCACGGCTCTTTTAATTTCTTCGCGGCTAACCCGAATGTTATTCTTTTTGGCTTCCTGAACTTTGAGCTTTTCATCAATCGCTGCCTGCAAAACTTTTTCGGTAATCATGCCTTTGGTTTGCGCATTATACGGAATACCGGTGGTTAAAATAAACGCATTGATACGGCTTTGCATATCATTACTGCTGATGACTTCGCCGTTAACCAATGCATAAATTTTAAGTTTGTTGCCATATAAGGTTATCGGCTTTAAAGCCTCGGCACGACGGCGCGCTTCTTCCTCTCTGGCTTGTTGTTCAGCCATACGACGCGCATATTCCTGTTGTTGACGGCGCATTTCTTCGGCCTGACGACGCGCTTCTTCGCGTTGTGCTTCAATAGCGGCTTTTTCTTCGTCCGATAATTGCCGATATTGCTCGGCGTTGCGACGAAACATAATGGAATTATTGGTTGGATCTATTACTGCACGCGAATCGGCATCTAAAGCTTGCAAATCTACATTTGCCGCACTTGCCGCCATCATCGGCAAAATTGCAGCGCCTAAACCTATTAACAGAGCATATTTTTTCATTTTTTCTCCTTTTGTTATGAGCCGAAACTGCCCAAGGTTTTCAAATAAAACGTCATTCCGACTTCGTAATCGTTTTTCAAATCAGGATTTGATGAATTATATTTTTTAAACACCGTATCCCATTTAAAACATTCGTCTTCATAGCTCACCGTGCCACCGTGTTCCAAATTACCTTTACTCTTGGCGGTCAAATCGCGCAAATTATATACGCTGGCCGACCAATTCTGCGAAATTTTCGCACTCAGTGATGTATATAATTCCTTACGCTCAGAATACAAATCATTATAATACGTATTTCCTTGCAAAAAAATGTATGAGGCTGTGGCTCGCAAAAAATTCGGTCCGATTGTTGTTCCTAACTCGCTATATTTGGCATCCAGTGTTTTTTTATCTAAGCGGAAGCGATAATCAAGGCTCCAATACTGATTCGGTTCGGCATTGATGCGACCGACCAAATCACTGAAATGTGATTTATCATCATTATCAAGATTTTTCAAAAAGCTTGAATCGCGGCTTTTTTCATAAGTCTGAGCAATGAACGATGATGTGCGGCCGATAATATTGCCGTATGTGCTCCAGCGCAAACCATAACTCACGCGGCTGCCCGTATCGTTGCGGTCATATCCGGCATAACGATTCAAATCAAGCACGTTGGTGTCATCATAATAAACATCAGCACTGTCTTCATTCGGAATTTTATCGGTTTTATTATTGCCGTTCGGCGCGATCACACCCACCACAACCGGCTCTAAAATTTGGCGCGATGTTTCGGTCGCACGCACAAACGGTAAGCGCCACTCCATTCCCATTTGCGGGAAAAAGCGCGCCGTGGTGCCGGTATAAGAATCATTCGGCATATATTGATAGCGATTGATATAATAAGCATCCGACTTCAAAGAAGCCACAAAGCGATATTTTTCGCCAAAGCGACTGGTCATCGGCAATTCCCAAGAATTGATAGATGTCACGCGTTGAGTTTCGGAACCGTTTTGATGATACACCGAGGCCGTGCTTAAATTGGTTTTAAAATAAGCACCATATTTATTCGGGTCAGAATAAATCTCGGCTTCCACCAAAGGCGCCACAAAAGGCTTGCGCTTGTTAATGGCACGATATTGATTAGCGTTACCGCGGTGTAAATTATAACTCAACATTTTATAATAAAAGGCTTCTATTGAAGCATAGTTACGACCGTTAAAACGCTCAAATTTAATTTCTGAGTTCAGCCATGCATCATCTTCATACGGCAAGCTCAAATCTTTAAGATACACATAATCCGACACATATTTTAAATCATAGCTCATGCGCCAATAGTCATTGATATCATAAAGACCGCTGGCAAATAAATGTCCTCTGTTCTTATTGCGTTTGCCTTCGTTATCTTTCAAGAAACTGGCGTCTATACTGGTGTATGCATTATAAAAATATTGCTTATATGAGCCCATCAGCACCGGATCTTTATCTGATGAAAAAATCGGTGCCAAAAACACATTGGTTTGGTCGTTCACCGCCCAAAAATAACGAGGCTGAAACAGTGCGCCCAAATAATTGGAGCTACCGATAGTCGGCATCATAAAACCGGAACGGCGTTTAACCGTCGGGTCCGGATGCGATAGAAACGGCGTGTAAAACACCGGCACGCCTTTAATGTGCACCACCGCATCATTATAGTTCATATTTTGGTCAATTTCATCGTGTTGCACTTTACGGGCACTAACCAACCACAGCGGCTTTTTGCCCTCGCAAAGATCGCATGCCGTATATGTGGCGTTATACATTACTTTTGTGTTATTATCCTTTTTGCGAAATCTTTTTGCCGTTACCTGCGACTTATCTTTCAACATCGCTTTCACAAAATGCATTTCTCCGATACTCATCTTGTCTGCCAACGACACTTCTTGCCCATAAACGATAGAGCCGTCCGAAGCAAACAAGCGCACATTACCTCTGGCCGTTATCACATCGGTCTGCCGATCATAAATCAGCTCGTCGGTTTCCAAATGCATATTGTTATAGTCAACCTCTACGTTGCCTTTAGCCATGACGGTATCGGCTTTATCATCGTTAATCATTTCGTCGGCACTGAAATTGACCGGTTCATCAGTTGCTTCATTTGCCTCGGGCACTTTGGTATCAACATCCAGTATGTTATTTGTAACATATAAATTACCCTTAGGCTTATGTTCCGATTTACGTTGAATTTCTCCAGCCTCAGATACCGCGCTTGCCGGTTGGCAAACGCCCAAAAACGCACCGCCGAACAAAGCCGTTAAAACAAACAATTTGCAATTAAATTTCATCAAAATTTTTCCTCGCGGTTATATGCCGATGCCAATAAAACGGACTATAAAACCATAGCAGATATAAACAAATAAGCAACGGCAACAAACAATTTATATACAACATAGGCAACACATAAAGCGACCGGCCGGCCAAATTCGTCCAGATTAAATCGCCACCGCTAACGGCAATCATTGCCAACACTTCTAAAGAAATAATTTTTGCCTGACCGCGACGATTAAACAAACCGACCAACAAACCGACACAGGCCATTAACGCAAACACCAAATTATAAAGCGGTGCCACAATGCGACGATGCGCTTCTACAATATCTTTACGCACTTCCTGCGGAGTCAGATTCGGATTTTTGGCGGCATGTAACAATTCCCAAAAATTTTTCTCGCGCACGCTGGCGTTCTTTTTTTGACGCTTGTCAATATTATTAAATTCTGCCGAATAGCGTGAAAAGACCAAAGTATTAAATTTGAAATCTTTTTTATTTATTTCTTGACGCACACCGTTAATAAACAATATTCGCGAACCTTTATCGGTTTGTATTAACCTGCCCTTTTCCGCAGTCAATGTAGTCTTTATATCCGGTTTGGTTTCATCACTGACAAAAATACCGTTAACCGAACCATCATCGTTATGCTTATCAATAAAAATCACCAAACCGTTTTTTAGGGTAGTAAATTCACCTTCACGAAAAATCATTTGTGTCAGATTATTTTTAACCCGCCACTCCAAATCGCGAAAACGTTGTTCAGCTATCGGCACACCCCAATTCATCACATAAATATTGAAAAACACCAACAGCAAACCAACCAACAACGCCCCTTTGGCGTTTTGCCACGGGCTGATGCCCGACGATTGCATGGCTACCAGTTCGCGGTCGGCATTCAGCCGATTATACACAAACAAAACAGAAACAAAGACGGCAATCGGCGACAAAACATTAAAAATACGCGGCATCAAAAGCGACGTCATTTCCGCAAATAAATAAACCGGCAAACCTTGTCTGGTAACCATTTCCACAAAACGAAGCGACTGTGTGAGCCATAACATGGTCAACAGCGAGAAAGACACCAACAAAAAGCCTATAAAAACCTGCTTTGCAATATATCGCGTTAATATTCTCATAGGTTTGATTATATCGGCATTTTTGTGAATGCAAATAAATATTTGCAAGATATACCACAAAAATAAAAAAAGTCGCCGTTTTCTGCGGCGACTTAAAAGTTCATGACTTTATAATTCTCAAGATTATGCTTTAGCTTGTTTTGATTGAATAGATTTTTTAATTTGCTTAGCTTCTTCGGTTAATTTGGTATTTGAAGTTTTTGCCAAATAAGAATCCAATCCGCCATTGTGTTCAATTGAACGCAAAGTTTTAGAGCAAATCTTAAGTTTAAACACTTTATTCAATGTTTCGCTGAACAGCGATACAACTTGCAAGTTAGGCATAAAACGACGACGCGTTTTGTTATTGGCATGGCTAACGTTGTTGCCGCTCTGAACGCCGGTGCCCAAAATTTCACATTTTTTTGACATTTTTAATTTTCCTTAAGTTAAATTTAACAATATTGTTACGGACTAATACCTTAATTTGAAACATAAGTCAAGCAAAAATATTACGAAAACGTAAAAAATACACTGTTTGACGTTTTGAATCTTTGAAGGCGCAAAAAAACACCGCTGCTGAGCGGTGTTTTCTTAAAGCATTTTGCGCTTGTCTGCCAAAAATTATTCTTGGCTGTAAGCTTTGGCTTGTTTTTTAGCATCTTCTGCGCTTCTGGCCACATTAACCAAAATGGTTTGGCTCACTTCCGGATGCAGATTGATTTTAACTTGGTAAATTCCCAAATCTTTAATCGGTTTTTCCAGATAAACAAAGCGACGAGCTACATCAAAGCCGGCATCTTTTATGGCACCGGCAATGTCGCGAATGGTCACCGAACCATATAACTGGCCGGTTTCCGCCGCTTGACGAATCAGAACCGCACTAAAACCGTTCAGCGATTCAGCCAACTTGGAGGCCGATTCAAATAATTCTTTATTATGTGCTTCCAAAGCTGCTTTTTGAGCTTCAAAATAAGCCATATTGGCGTCTGTTGCGCGCAAAGCTTTTTGCTGCGGCAACAAATAGTTGCGGGCATAACCGTTCTTTACATTAACTTTGTCGCCCATTTTGCCTAATTTTTCAACGTGTTCAAGTAAAATGACTTCCATGATACCCTCCTACATAGCAACATAAGGCAATAAAGCAATGTAGCGCGCACGTTTGATGGCACGAGCCAACTCTCTTTGCTTTTTGGCTGAAACAGATGTAATGCGTGACGGAATAATTTTGCCTTTTTCCGAAATATAACGAGAAAGCAACTTCACGTCTTTATAGTCAATCTTCAGACCGTTTTCACCCGAGAACGGACATGACTTTCTTTTGAAAAATGTTTGTTTTGCTGTCATTGTATATTCTCCTTACGATTATGCTTCAACAACTTCAGCGAGGTCTTCGTCAGAAGTCACTTCATTGTTAAATTCATTTACTTTAACGGTCATATAACGAATAACATCTTCGTTCAAACGAACACGACGTTCATATTCGCTGATAGCCGTTGCCGGTGCTACAATATTCAGTAAAACATAATAACCTTTACGGTTTTTCTTAATGCGATAAGCTAAGTTTTTCAAACCCCAGTTATCAACTTTTACGACTTCGCCGCCTTCTGCCTTAATAACGCCGGTTAATTCTTCAACCAACGTATTAACTTGCGAGGCGCCTAAGTCTTGACGAGCGATTAACACGCTTTCATAATTTGCCATATTTTTCATCTCCTTATGGATATCTCAACAAATGGTCAGCCGCCATCTGGCCGATATGCCGCCAACCGGTTAATGTATAGCCGAATCCGTTAGCATAGAATCCGGCAAGGGACAAGCGCTAATATACATAAAATAAAAGTAAATGCAAGCGTTTTTTTATGCTTCAGATTTATTATCTTCAATATCTTTTTTAGATTTAAGTTGACCGCAAGCCGCTAAAATATCCTGACCGCGAGCCACCCGCACCGGTGCGGCAAATCCGGCATTTTCCAATTCGCGAGCAAAAGCCTTAACCCGACTATTCGGGCTTGGTTGAAACACACATCCCGGCCACGGATTAAACGGAATCAGATTAAAACTGGCACGCAAGCCGTATTTTTTCATCAGTGCGATCAATTCATGCGCACATTCCGGCGAATCGTTGATACCGTCAAGCAGCAAATATTCAAATGTGATGTAACGGCTGCCGTCACCGGATTGATATTTTTGGCATGCACTCAGCACTTCATCAATGGAATAAACGTTGTTAATCGGCATAATTTGTGAGCGCAACTTATTATTCGGCGCATGCAGTGAAACCGCCAAGCGCACTCCGGTTCTTTGCAACGCCTCAACAATGCGCGGTGCAATACCGGAAGTAGACATGGTAACGCGCCGACGCGAAATGGCAATACCGTCGCCGTCAGTTAAAATGTTGAGCGCTTTTATGACATTTTCCATATTATGCAAAGGCTCACCCATACCCATGACGACAATATTGGATAAATAGCGCGTTTCATTGGTCGGACTCGGCCATTCGCCGTAAGAATCGCGTGCCACCATAAATTGGCTGACAATTTCAGCGGCGGTTAAATTACGCGTCAGTTTCTGACTGCCGGTGTGGCAAAATCGGCACCCCACCGCACAACCGACTTGGGTGGAAATACACACGGCGCCCCGGTCTTCTTCGGGAATGTAAACCATTTCCACACGCTGACCGTCAGCAAATTCCAACAACCATTTATGGGTTTTATCGCTTGATATTTGTTCGGTTACGATTTTCGGACGCGTAATGGTAAAATTTTCGGCCAGTTTTTGCCGCAACACTTTGGAAAGGTTAGTCATCTGCTCAAAATCGGCAGCGCCGAAATAATAAAGCCATTGCCACAGTTGCTTGGCACGAAACGATTTTTCGCCGAGCGCCGTCAACGCTGCAGTCAATTCTTCTTTGCTCAGTCCTATGAGTTCGGTTTTATTGCTCATACTCTATCTTTTGCACTTGGCCGAAATTGCATTATAGGCCGAAGTAAAGCCCTTGAGCGAATAAGTATCTTTGGTGGCCGTGCCGCGGCTGGAGGTTCCGTCTACAATCATGCGACTGCCGCGTTTCATGGCGGCAATCACGTTTTTATCTTCGGCATTACTGACCATCCACGCTTTATCGCCGTCGGTAAAAGTATTGCGAAAACTTTTGTTACCGATTTTAATTACGAGCGGCGCACCAGATTTAAAAGTATAACCGGCAACAAAACTGACTTCGTCAAACGCCTTTTCGGCCGGACGATGTGTAATAATCACATATATGTCGCCACGTTTTGAATATTTTCCTTCGTCTTTTTTCGGCGTTGAGGACATATAGCAAATCAAGTTACCGCCTTCATTATAAGTCCACGCTGTCCAATCACCGTATTCGCCCAGCACTTTCGGCTGTTCGGCCCGTGCCGGTGCGGCAAAAGCAATAATCAATGCACTCAATACGCATAAAAATCTTAACATTTCTGTCCCCTTTTAAATTAATTTGCTTGGATTGTAGCAAAAAATTATGTATAAACTATTAAAAAATTATAAAAATTAAAAGGATTTTTTGCTGTTATGATGAAGTCCGGTTATTTGGATATGCGTAAAATTGTGCGTTCACCGCACATTGTTAAGTTATTTGAGGCTGTGGAAGAACACGGCGGCACGTTGCGTTTTGTCGGCGGTGCGGTGCGTGATACATTGGCCGGTTTAAGCGGCTTTGACTTGGACTTAGCCACCGATTTATCACCCGATGAGTTGGTTGAAGCCTGCATGGATTTTAGGCTTAAAACCATGCCGATCGGTCTGAAATCTGACACTACCGGTGTGGTGATAGATAATCAAATCTTAGAAGTTGCTTCCTTGAAACGCCATGTTTTGCTTGACAGCGGACGCACCGAAGAAGTTTTTACCGATGATTGGAGTGCCGATGCCGCCGAGCGCGACTTAACCATTAACGCCGTATATGCCGATTTGCGCGGCAACGTATTTGATTATTATAACGGCATAGATGATTTGGAACACGGCATTGTGCGCTTTATCGGCAATGCCGAATCGCAAATTAAAAAAGACTATTTGCGTATTATGCGCTTTTTCCGCTTTTATTCAAAATTTGCCAAAACGCCGATGGATAAAGAGGCTTTAGAGGCCTGCATAAAACTTAAAGATGGTCTGCGCAGTGTAGCCATTGAGCGGGTGCGTGATGAGCTGTTTAAGCTGCTCGTAACACCGAATGTTACCGAAACGTTGCGTATTATTTTTGATAACGATATTTTGGGCTATTTTTTGCCGCCGTCGCAACATTTAGATGCTTTATGGCGGCTGACCAAAATTGTGGCCGACGCTCAATATCAAGGTAACTTTTTGCGCCGATTGTTTGTGCTATATCAGCCGAATGCCAGCGAGGCCGAAAACATTGCCGGTGTGTTGCGCTTTACCAAAAAGCAAAAAGAAACCTTTGTTAAGTGGGCAAAAATCAATTTGGATGCCGAACGCATGATTTCGCCGCAAGAGCGCCTGAAATATGTTTATCGTTATGGCAAACAATGGCTGATTGACAAGATTTTGCTGGAAATTGCCATTCGTAATTTACACATTAACCGACTGGGGGAAGTGTTGCGTGAGATTGAAAATGCCGTGGTGCCGATTTTTCCGTTGCGCGGCCGTGATGTGGCCGCTAAAATCAACGACGGTGCACAAATCGGACGAGCCTTGGCAAAGCTGGAACAACGTTGGATTGACAGTGATTTTACCTTAACACGCAACGAACTATTGCAAACACTTGATATCTAAATTTAAAAAATATCAAAGACTACCGCGGTTTGGCTTGACGATTGCGGTTTTTTGCGCTTAAATAAAACAAATTTTTACGGAGGAAAATGATGTTAATATTTGAAATTTGCGGCTACATCGCCGGCATTTGCACGGCTGTCTGTTTTTTGCCGCAAACCGTTAAGACCATTCGCACCCATGATGTGGCGGGACTGTCTTTGCTCAGTTATATTGTTTATGCCCTCGGCATGCTGTGTTGGATTATTTACGGCTATTCGCTGCAATCGGTGCAAATGATTATTTTTAATGCACCGGCGTTGATTTTTGCGTTGCTGATTATCTGGCAGATTTTGCATCGTTCAAATACCGGAATCAAACAATGAAAATTTTAGCGTTTGACATTGGCGGCAGTAAAATTGCTTACGGATTAGTCAACGGTCGCGGCCTTTTGGCTTCCGAAATTACAACCCTTAGAACACCACAAAACAGCACGGCTATTGCCGCCGTTTTTGAACAAGCAGCACGGCAATATAAGGCTGACGGTTTAGCCGTGGCCACCGCCGGTGTGGTTTTTAATAACAAAGTATTGGGCAAACCGAACAATTTACCGACCGGATATGAAAACTTAGATTTCTCCGCATTGACCGGTTTACCGGCGCTGATTGAAAATGATGCCAATGCCGCGGCTTGGTCCGAATATAAAATCGGGGCGCTGAAAAATAAGCAACACGCCATGATATTAACACTTGGCACCGGCGTGGGATGTGGTCTTATTTTAAACGGTGCGCTCTATTACGGCAAAACCGGTGCGTCCGGCGAAGTGAGATACCCTTTTGCCGGCTGTGATTTGGCCAAAGCGGCACAACAAAACGGGCTAAATGAGAGTGATTGTTTCAAGATTTATGAATTGGCTCGCCAAGGTCAACTTGGTGCTATGCACGCTTATGAAAACTGGCAAAAAAGTTTGGTAACGGCGATTATTGAAATCAATCAGCTGCTTGATATTGAAGCCGTCGCACTTTCCGGCAGTTTGGCCAAAATCGTTAATTATACTCATATTGAAACGGCCGTTAATGCCCGCACTTATCATAATCCGCTGAAAATTTTATCGGCAAAATGCGGGGCAGCAGCCGGGTTAATCGGCGCGGCACTCTTGTTCAAGGAGAAAAACCATGGCTAAATGGCGCATTATCGGCATTATGACCGGTAATTCTATGGACGCGATTGATATGGTTTTAAGCGAGTTTGATGGTGAAAAAATTCGCGATATTTGCAATTACAGCGAACCATACAGCTCTACCCAAAAAGAAATGATGAACGGGCTAAGGCGGCGGGTTTGCGAAAACAAAATGACGGCTGCAAAACTGCTTAAAGATGCGCTGTTTATGAATGCGCATTGGCAATATGTGGAAGGTGTGGCAAATGCCGTTAATAAAATGTGCGAAAAATTCGGTCTGCAAAAAAAACAAATTGACGCCATCGGTTTTCATGGCAAAACACTGGACCATAATCCGCCATCAATGGCAGCATATAACGGTGAGCCACCATTTACAACGCAAATGGGGTCGGCTCAACTTTTGGCCAATTTAACAGGCATTCCGGTGGTGGGAGATTTTCGTTCGGCTTTGCTTATGAACGGCTATGAAGGTGCGCCGCTTGCCGGTCCGCACAATGCTCATATTGCCAAAACCGAGGGCGACGGTTGTTATTTTAATGCCGGAAACACCTCTAATTTGGCGTGGATAAAAGACGGCGCGACGCAAATTTGTTGGGATGCCGGTCCGTTTAATGAATATGTAGACAGCTGGATAAGACTTTATAAAAATGAAGCCATGGACACTGACGGCGCATACGGCAAAAAAGGACGACTAATGCCCGATTTATTGCAAAAGTTGTTTGATGTCGGTCGTGCTTATTATGAGCTTTTGCCTCCGAAATCAGGGGATCCGGCCTATTATCACACTAATGAAATTTTTGCGCAAATTTGTGCCGAATATAGCAATCCGCAAACCGACGAACGACTGTTTTGTAATGTGATGCGCACATTGGAAATTTTTGCCGGCTATATTGCCGCTTATGCACTCGGACAAACACCTAAGCATATTGAACTGACGCCAAACATTGTGCTGTTTGGCGGAGGTTGGCATAATCCGGTTGCCTTAAAGGCTTTTAAGGAATGTCTGAGCGGTAAAGCGGCGTTTATTTTGCCGGAACATCAGGCGCACTTTGCAACACTGGCGGCGCGTTGGCCACAACGGCCGAACGTCAAATATTCGGATTTAGGCGCATTTATGGAGGCGCGTTTGTTTGCCGATTTGGCACGTTATTATCTGGAACAAAAAAGCTGGCCGTTACCGGAATTGCAGGGTAAACAGCTGATTTTAGGTAATGCCCGCTTTCCGTTTGCCGGTCAGGTAGATGATTTTTTGAGTCAAGCCGCACGCGGTTGGCAAAAATAGCCGGCACTGCGTACAAAATAGTACATAAACAAAAAAAAGAGCCTTCAACAATCCGAAGACTCTTTTTTTTTGCAATAAATAATTTGAAGAACGAGGTGATTACGACGTGATTTCTAAGCGTGGTGTACCAAGAGATACACGAGCCAAATAACCGGCACAACGCAAGACTGCGGAGAGCGTGTGTAAATACGACGAAAGCCCTTTGCGCGGTGTACAAAGTAGCACATAAGCAAAGGGCTTTCAAGCAGTTACCAGCTATACGCTGTCTTTAATTATTTCAGAATGCTCTTTCCGGCATATACAGCCATATCTCCCAACTCTTCTTCAATGCGAATCAGCTGGTTATATTTGGCCATGCGGTCTGTTCTGGACATTGAACCGGTTTTGATTTGGCCGCAATTTGTAGCCACCGCAATATCGGCAATGGTCGTATCTTCGGTTTCACCCGAACGGTGCGACAAAACAGCCGTATAGCCGTGGCGCTGAGCCATATCAACCGCCTTCATGGTTTCGGTTAAGGTGCCGATTTGGTTCACTTTAATTAAGATTGAGTTAGCAATACCTTTATCAAAGCCCATTTGTAAACGAGCCGGATTGGTCACGAACAAATCATCGCCAACGAGCTGAATGCGGCTGCCTAAAGCGTCGGTCAACAATTTCCAACCTTCAAAATCATCTTCAGCCATACCGTCTTCAATAGAGAAAATCGGGAATTTGTCGCACAAGCCTTTGTAATATTCAACCATTTGTGCGTTGGTGTAAGATTTGCCCTCGCCCTTCATTTCATATTTACCGTTTTCATAGAATTCGGAAGAAGCGGCATCAAGTGCCAAAACAACGTCTTCGCCCGGTTTATAGCCGGCATCTTTAATAGCTTGAACAATGAAAGTCAGTGCTTCGTCAGCAGATTGCAAATTCGGAGCAAAGCCGCCTTCATCGCCAACATTGGTGTTTTGACCGGCAGCTTTCAAGTTTTTCTTTAAGGTTTGGAAAATTTCAGCGCCCATGCGAATCGCTTCGCGAATCGAGCCTGCTGAAACCGGCATAATCATAAATTCTTGAATATCAATCGGATTGTCGGCATGTTTACCGCCATTTAAGATGTTCATCATCGGAACCGGTAATGTGCGTGCCATAGTGCCGCCCAAATAGCGATATAACGGCAAGCCGGCTTCTTCGGCCTGAGCCTTTGCAACGGCTAAAGACACCGACAAAATGGCGTTGGCGCCGAGTTTGCCTTTGTTTTCAGTGCCGTCTAATTCAATCATGCGGCTGTCAATATCAATTTGATCTTCGGCATCATAACCGGCCAGTGCGTCATAAATGGCTTCGTTTACATTTTCAACAGCTTTCAAAACGCCCTTGCCGCCAAAGCGAGCTTTATCGCCATCGCGCAATTCAACAGCTTCGTGCACACCGGTAGAAGCGCCGCTTGGCACTGCCGCACGGCCGAATGCACCTGATTGCAACACAACTTCGGCTTCAACAGTCGGTGTGCCGCGCGAATCTAAAATTTCTCTTGCATGAATATCAACAATAGCACTCATTTTTTTCTCCTTTAATCTTATATTAAGTGTTGGCTATAACTTAGTTTATTTTTGCCGATTGTCAAGCGAAAAGAAATGACGGGTGCTATAAACAAAAAAGCCTCAAAATCGGTGGCAAAACCGATAATGAGGCAAATAAAATAAAAATATTTTTCAAATGATGCGGTGACGCTTGTGGTCAAGCACGCACTCGCTCATGATAAACAAGGTGGTGAAGTAACCCAAGCAGAAACCGGCAACGCCTAAGATGGACTGCGGCATCTGTTCGAAATCAAACCTATATGCCACAAAGCAATATGCCAACATGGCAAAACATGGGAGCATCAGACAGCGCAGCAATTTTTGGCTGTGACGCAACTTAGCTTTTTCTTCCGGCGTTTTGCCGTAAGCATCAAACGCCAACACAAGCTTTATGCCTATTGCAAAGCCTAAGGCCAACATCAGACCAAACTCAAATTGGTCGTATTGGGGGCCAAACAATGCCAGGTCAAACCCACAAGCGGTCAGGACAATATCGGCAAGAGCAATCACCAGTAGTGATGCGCCGATAGCAAAAGAATACTTCTGACTCATATTGTCTGAGCAATTATGTCAACTTTTTTTCAACCATAGTTCAAGCCGAATATATTTTATCCGGTTTGGCAAGAGAGAGGACGCACACTAAGCTATTATATGATTGAACAAATAATAGCCGCCGGCGGCGATAACAATAAGCTCAGCCAACAGAAAATCTCCGGCAAGGGCAATCTGCGCCCTGTTCTTAGCGGTTCCTGTTCCGAAAATAAAATAGATTACCGGAAAGGCCACAGCCATGATGATGGCAAAGATGCCTGTTTGTGTCCAGCTGAATGTGTTGAACACAACAAATGCGATTAAACACACGAAGGCAAACATTGCACCTCCAACTAACCCAATGTGGATAAAGAGCTTTTTATAATCCATAAAGCGTAAACCTTTAAAATAAATACTAATAATAACTAATTGAGATTAGTATAGGTAGAAAGAAAATATTTGTCAAGAATTTTTTGTCAAAATAAATACTAAACTTTTACTTGGTGATAAATAGTTTTGAATTTGCCGAGATTACCCGCCTGCGCGGGTAATGACTGTTATATTTATCTGACTTGGTTAAAAAAATTGAGCCCCAAATCTGCACATGACAGAATTTGAGGCTCTTCAAATTAGTTAGAGTTAAAAAAAAATAGTTAGAAACCGGCGGTTATACCGGTGGTATGGTAGTAGTACAGTGCTAAAAAGCATATGCCGAAAATGGCTAAACCCTCCATGGTGATTGATAAGAACAGGAAAAAGCGGGCACCGTAATACTGGAAATCATACTTAAATTCCATCGCAAAAAACGCCTTGTATGCTTTTACCAGAATGTAAATCAGCCACATATGAAATGCCAGTTGGGTTGCTGCTAACAAAAGCAGATAACTTGAAACATCAGTCATCATGTTGCCGTATTTCTGTGAGGACCAAACAAATCCGGTCAGCATCATCAGACCTAAAGCCCAGAAAGTTTCAGTGCTGAGGCCGTTGATGGGTTTTCGTTCATAGTACTTACTGTCGAGCACGCCATCAAATAAGATAAGCGCGGCGACAGCCACCACCTCTAAGATTAAGATAATAATAAATTGTGCCATAAATGTAGATAATTAATTATTAAAAATCTGGTGGAGTATAACAGATTTGTCAGATGATGTCAAGCGGAGCTGTCAAAAAAAACTGAGAGAATATTAAAGGATTCGGCCGAGATCCCACGGTCAAAGCCGTGGGATGACATTTTTTTAAAGGCGCCGGAGGATGACAGTTTAGGCGTTAGCGCGCTTTATGATAATGATTGGAAAATTAGAGAAAATATCAATTCGGCATATTTCTACTTGCATTTAGCGGCGATTTGTGTTAGTAATCCAAGCGATTTTTAATTATGCAGGAATTATTGTATTTATTATTCAAATTGATACGCTTATGAGTAAAAAAGTGAAGTTTGTCACAATGTTCGGCGCGCGAATAAACATTGAAGCATGGACATTGTCAAAAGAAGAAGTAACTAAGGCGGCCGCTCAATATTTTGGCGAGCCTGTGGTATGTGCGCCGGTGTTTTTCGGCAGCGGCACGGTTTGTTTGGGGTGGCGATGTATTTCGGTTGCCCGTGAAAGAGTAATCGGTTATTTGCCGCTTTCGGTCGGGCATTTCGGCCATTATCCCGATGACTATGCCGAATATGGCATAAACGTGGAAATTCCCCTTGGTGAGACATGGGCCATGGTGATGGATGCCTCGGTGCGCTTTTTGAACGATGAAATTCAGATTAAATTTTAGGCTTTGCAAAAAAGAGTGTTCTTAACCGAGCACTCTTTTTTTGGGTTTGCAACAAATGGCTATATGATCCCCAGCTTTTGGGCCGTAATGACTGCTTGTGTGCGGTTACTGACGTGAAGTGAGCGTAACAGCGCGTTTATATGCAGTTTTACCGTTGATTCGGAAACCCCCATATCATAAGCGATTTGTTTATTTGATTTGCCTTGCGCGATTAAATCCAAAACTTGCGATTGGCGATTGGTCAATGTCTTCAGACCGGTGCTTTTGGTGCTTAAGTTATTGAGCGGCGGGTTGGAAATGAGGATTGGCGGCACATAAGTTCCGCCGTCAAACACCAGCTTAAACGCATTGTCAAAAACTTTACTGTCCGAACGCTTGGGAATATAGCCCTGCACACCGGTGGACATCACACTGCGAATCGTGCGACTGTCTTCTGAGGCGGAAACGACAATAACGGCCGCTTTGGGCGCCATTTTGCGAATTTCGTGCAGTGCTTCCTGCCACGGCATATCTTGCATTTCTATATCTAAAACAATAACGGAAACGTCCGTGTCGTGTTTAATGATTTTAAAAATCTGCGCATAATTGGAGGCTTGCAACACTAGCGCGTCAGGCACAATTTGTTCCAAACGCAACGCCAACCCGTCGCGAAACAGCGCATGATCGTCCGCAATCAGAATCTTCATTTTTATCTCCTTAAAAACAAACGCCACTTGGCTTTTGCCTTTATATATGTGCCATTAGATAAATTTAAAGATAAGGCAAAAAAATTTTTGTTTGTTCACACAAAAAAAACGCGCACGTTAGATGGCGCGCTTTCATAGTGCTTTTCAAAATTTTCCGTCAGTGTTTTTTCGGAAACCACTTTATGGCATCGGCGCAAGTTTCTTGACTGATACCGCGGATACGACAACGATTTACTTCTATGGTCGGTGTTTTATCAAGGTGCAAACACCCCTCACCTAAGAGCATAAGGTCGGTATATGTTGAAACGCCCGGTTTAAGCTGGCTCATTTCAACACTGGTGGCAATATCCGGCCACTTAAGTTTGAAGCCTAAAGAAGTAATTTTTTCCTTAAAATCATTCAAAACATAAACGCGAATTGTGCATTTGACCATTTTATCAAAACCACGATGGATTTGATAGTTATCATAATAAACCAAGATACTGCGTTTATCGTCGCTGTCAAAATCTACTTTACCGTCCACAATTCTAAAATGAACAACCTTAGATGCGGTATTTTGAAGCTCTTTTTGTTGATTTTCATTATTAAAATTTTTTTCAACCGGTGAAAACGTATCGGTATTTTTATCCGTTTCCGCAGATGTTTGTGACGGCGTTGGTTGCTCATCAAGTGCGCCCAGCGGCTGAGCCGTCGGCTTTTGGGGTTGAACAATTTGTTGCGGTGCCGATGGTGCTCCGGAAAAAACCTGTGCGCCGGCCGGCATTATCCATCCCATTGTTATGAGAAAAAGCCAAAATATATTTTGCTTTTTTATCATACTCTCCCCTATTTCAGCTTACGAAGAAGGTCCGTTGTTTCATCCATATTTTGAGTAATTTTGCCGATTGTTTCATCAATTTTGGACAATTCCTGCTTTTTCTCGTCTTCGGCTTGCTTTTCCAAAACGCTGGCCGGAACATCCTTAAATTCGGAATAATATTCCGGATTTTTGGAATCAATATAGTTAAACAAACTTTGGCAGGTTTCACCTTCTGCCTTACTCAAACCTTCTACATTACAACTTGTTACATTAAATTTTGTGTTATCTAACAACAAATAGCATTTATCGGTTTTGACTTTTTGTTCAAAACTTTTTTGCTTGTGCGGTGCAACACCGTCAAGTGTGATTTCGCTGTTAATATATGACACGGCCTTTTCACCGCTGACAACCTTTAGCTGACTTTCTTCCAGTTTATATTTGCCGGAAAGATTATCAACCCAAGTTAGAACCAATTTGGCCTCTTTCAGCGGACGATCCGAGCGATTATAAACCGTCAGAATATAGCCGCACTCATCGGTAACCCCTTCTTTATTGGCAATCGGCGTAATATTTTCAACACGAAATAATATGGCTTCAGGCTTAGATGTTTCTTCTGCTGTTGCCGAATCGGTTGTTTTGCCGACTTGATTGGCTTCCGAATTTAAGGTAACTTCCGAATCGGCGCCGTTTTTAACTTCTGCCTGAGCGGCCGATGCCCATAAAAAACCGGCACTTAAACCGCATAAAATTATTTTGTTTGTTAAACTCATTTTTTTGCTCCACAGTGTTAAATTTGTGTTCAGCTTAACGCTTTATTATTTAATTTTTCTTAATTTTTTTGCTTTTTCCCGATTTATTATTCCGCCAGTTTGTTTTGCAAGCGCAAAAAATCATTCCAAGCCTTTGCCTTTTGACCGGCGCTACGCAACAAATAAGCCGGATGAAATGTGGCTAAAGCCGCAATTTTTTCGCCGTTTGCCGTCGTATATTCCATAAACCGACCGCGCATTTGCGATATGCTGTCATGATTATCAAGCACCGCATTGGCCGCACTGGCACCCAAAAGCAAAATCACTTTCGGTTTTATCAGTTCTATTTGGCGGTATAAAAACGGCAAGCAGACAGCCACTTCGCCATCGGTCGGTGTGCGATTGCCGGGCGGTCGCCATGGTAAAATGTTGGTAATATAGCAATCTTCACGCGGCAAATTGACCGCCTGTAACATTTTATCAAGCAAATGACCGCTGCGGCCGACAAACGGTTCGCCGATTCGGTCTTCATCGGCACCGGGAGCCTCACCGATAATCATTACCTCGGCTTTAGGATTTCCATAGCCGAAAACCGTTGAATTTGCCGAAAATTTAAGGGCACAGCCGTCAAAACTTTCTACCAGTGCTTTTAAATCATCTAAAGTTTGGGCTTTTTGGCACAAGTCGCGCGCCTGCATGCAAGCCGCCGAAGACGTTTGCGCCAACAATGATGTGGCCGGACGCACCGTTGCCGAATTTTCTGTTGATGCTGTTTCTTTACACGCCAAATAATTGGGTGCTTCTTCACCGCAAATTGCATCAACTCCGGCCAAAATATACCAATTTAATATGTTTTGTGCGTCTTCCATTTTTACTTCCGTTCCATTATATATACCATAATCAGTTTTTTTTGCAATATAAAGAGAGTCTTTACACATTGATAATATTTTAATATTATAATGAGCAAAAAAATAAAATAATTAGCGGGAAAAGATTATGACGAAGTGCTTTAAGATAAAATGGATTGGTAAATTACTGATTATTTGCCTTGTGCTGTGGGCTTGTGCTCAAAATTTGCTCAGCAAATATACTTCAGACACGGCTCTGCCTCAGGTTGCATTTGACAATGACGGTTATTTTCGCGGCACCGATTTTTTGGCACGCCACAATAAAGACAATTCTATTTCATATTACGGCACACAATCATTATACGGAGCTTATTTGGCCGGACGCATTGCGCATATGCGGCAGGATTTTAATGAGGCGGCCGAATACTATCGTATTGTTTTGGAAAAAGATAAAGAAAATAAAGGTGTCAATCGCTCTATTTACATCATATATGCTTCTCTCGGAGAGATTAAACAAGCGGCGCCGTATGCCCAAGCCGAAGTTGATGCCAATGTGCCAAATACTTTGGCACCGTTGATTGTGGCCATTGAAAAATTTGCCCGCGGACAATATGAAGCGGCACGACAGATCATGGATAAAATGACTGACAAAGCTTATACCACCATTGTTAATCCGTGGTTTGATGCTTGGACTTATGCCGGCGAAGGCAAAGAATCCGAAGCCATTGCCTGCATAGATAAAATTTTGGACGATCCGGCACTTGCTGCCACCAAACTTTATCATAAAGCACTGATTTATGACTATTTGGGCAATCGCCTGATGGCGGCGCAAAATTTTGCTGCCTTGGTAAAACAATATCCGAGTGATGTTTCTTATCGTATGCTGGAAATTATTACCGATTTTTATGTTCGCGGCGGCGATAAAAATATGGCACGACAAATTTCGCAACGCTATAATGATAATTCGGTTCTGACCGTTTTGCTGTCGGATATTGATAAAAAAATTGATGCCGGACAAGTAAATGCCGAAGCCATTATTAACACGCCGCAAAAAGGTTTGGCCGAAGCATTGTTTAATATCGGCACCCTGTTTCGTGCCTCTAACGGCGGCATGGAATTTGCGCAAATTTATATTGCTGCGGCATCTTATTTAAATCCGGATTATGAAATTGCCAAGATTGCCATGGCTAATATTTTGGAAGAGCTTGGACTTTTAAAGGAAGCCAATCGCTATTATGCGCAAGTGCCTAAGGATTCCGGTTCATATTTTATTTCGCGCATGAAAATGATTGAAAATATGAACACCTTAAAGGATTTTGCCGGCGCTGAGCGTAATTTACGCATGTTGCTTAAAGACTATCCGGAAAATACGCAACTGCTGACCGATTTGGGCAACATTGCCAGTAGTATGAACAAAAATAATGAGGCCATTGAAATTTATCAAAAAGCGCTTAAAAGCTCTCACGTTGTAGACAACTCAATGTGGCCGATTTATTACTCTTTGGCGGTTTCTTATGACCGTATCAATCAAAAAAACAAAGCCGAAGATAACTTAAAAATGGCGCTTCACTTGAGCAATCGTAACCCGAATGTGCTCAATTATTTGGGCTATTCGTGGCTGATTGAAAATAAAAATGTGGACGACGCCGTGCGTATGATTGTTGAGGCGTATCGCCATGCGCCGTATGAAGGCCATATTATTGACAGCTTAGGTTGGGTATTTTATCGGCTCGGCGACTATGACAAGGCCATTGCCTTTTTAGAGCGGGCGTCTGATATGAATCCGGGTAACGCCGTTATCAGTGACCACTTGGGTGATGCTTATTGGTTTGGCGGGCGCAAAAATGAAGCAGTATTTCAATGGAAGCATGCTCTGGTGCTGAAAGAAGATTCTGAATTGCTGGATAAGACTGCCGTGCAGGAAAAAATTGACAATAATCGCGTAGAAAATCAGGTTTTACAAATTCAAGATGTTTTGCTGCGCGATATTTTAGCCAAGATTTCGCCAAACGATGATACAGCGAATGATGAGAACAAGTAGCCGATTTCTACTTATTCTGCATTAGTTTATTCAGGTTGTTTTGTAATACCCATTGATCGTATTGCATAATTTTATCTTGTAGCTGTGCGTCATATTTATGTTCTATTAGTTTTTGCGCACGCCATTTATCCATCTCTGTCCATGTTGACACATCTTTAGTATATAAAGGTTCTGTTAAATGTCGAAAAGTTTCCATATATTCATCTTCTCCTTCATTTAGAGAAGAAACACCTGAGTTATCATTTAAAAATGGAACAGATTTGTTTACACCTGTTTTCATGGCTTGTTGAAGCCCTTTTTTTATCAGAAAAGTATGTATTGTCATTGTGTTATCCTTTAAAATATGTTGAATTCTATAATAATAGATATAATATATTTCTTATTTTGTAAATATTTCTCTTATCTTATCCACAAGATTTGTATTTTGATTGTTTTTCATATTTTTTAGTATTATTATGACAAATTATAAAAGGAGAATCGCAATGAAAAAGTTATTACAACAAATAAAGCGGCTTTTTATCTTCTTTTTGCTGTTGTGGTTAATCTGCGAGGCTACATCCTATAGTTTCTTCTGGTTTTTAGCACAAGCCGATGAAGACAAGCTGGTGATAGATTTGTATCTGCAAAAAAAATCTATTTTAGCTTATTTCAAAATTTTGGCGGCAGTGGCTTTTACTTTGACTTATCTTTGCTATCCGTGGATACTAAAATATAACCGCTTCAAACCAATTTACGCCTATTTAGGTATCGTTTTATTTTATGTGATTATTTTTTTATCAGCGTATTTGCTAGGTGGCTGGCTGATGAATTTTGCGGTTTAGGAAAAAACCACGGTTTAACACGCTTATTGGTGATGCGTTCAATGTAGCGTTTCACCTTTTCCGCTTCTTCGTCCGAAAGCATTTCGGCAGCCGCAGACAGCTCATAGACCTTGCGCGGCACATAACGCGCATGTTTGATATATTCTATTATTTCAACTTCATCGGTTCCGAAAACAAGTTTGTCACTGCTCATATTTAAACATCCTTTCAAAAAAATTAAACCCACTTCAAAAAAGTGGGCGGATGTTCACAACCGTACTTAAACACAAAAAAACGGCTCGGCCTATTTGGCAAACAGCCTTATTCGGCCGACATCCGCCCTTTTATAAAGGACAGAGGCCGGCATATAATTTATTAATCGCCATATCGCTATGCGACTGTGTTTAAGTATTAGGGTTGTGACACCCTAAGTGCAGTATTTTGCACTCGTGTTAAAATTAAAACACTTTTTGAAACTTGTCAAAATATTTTTTAAGCGGCAGAGATGCTCTCGTTTGCTGCATTCACTCAACATAACAGATTAAAAAAACAACCGCTCTTACGGGCGGCTGTTTTTTGTTTGAAACTAACGCTGGTTTTACTGAGCGTTTATCAATATAATTTCAACACGGCGATTTTGCGCCTTGCCTTCGGCAGTGGCGTTTGATGCAATCGGCTGAGAAGCACCGACGCCAACAGCATGCAAACGATTTGCCGCTACACCGCGCATTGCCAAATAATTAGCCACAGTCATTGCGCGCCGTTGCGACAACGGAATGTTGATTTTATCGTTACCGGAGCTGTCGGTATGGCCGACAATTTGCAACTTGGTTTTATCATATTCGTTCGCCACAATCGCTACCGAATCTAAAGCCGCATTGGCCGTTGTTTTCATTACATCGTTATTGGTATCAAAGGTAATGCTGTTTGGCATAATCAAGCGAATGTTATCACCGTCGCGCGCCACCTGAACACCGGTGCCAGCCAATTTTTCGCGCAATTTTCTTTCTTGTATGTCCATATAGCCGCCGGTGGCCGCACCTGCCGCACCGCCAATTCCGGCACCGATTAAGGCACCTTTTTCACCGCCGACAATTGCACCTAAACCGGCACCAACTGCCGCACCGATACCTGTGCCCCACGCGGTTTTAGAAACTTTGCTTTCGCCGGTATAGGCATCGGTGGCGCAAGCATTTAATAATCCTAAAGCCACCAGACATAACATCAATTTTTTCATTTATTTTCTCCTTAAAAATTAGCAATACGCGCCAAGGCTTCTTCAACTTTAGCTTTATTTTCAAGCGCTTCCGACTGACGGCGTTTTTCTTGCTCCACCACCTGCGCCGGCGCTTTGGCAACAAAGCTTTCATTGCCTAATTTACGCGCATAACCTTCCAAATTTTTATTCAAAGTATCAAGCTCTTTTTGTAAGCGTTCGCGCTCGGCGGCAAAATCTACCACGCCTTTGAGCGGAATTAAGATTGTGGCATCACGGCTAACCGTTTGCACCATATCTTTGCTGATTTCCTTATCGCCGAGCGGCTCCAATTTATCCAAACGCGCCAAATTACAAATCAGGCTATTTTGGGCAAGAAGCGGCGCCAAATCTATTTCAGCTGCCTTGACGTAAACCGTCAATTTTGTTGCTACCGGCAGATTCATTGCCGAACGCAAAGAACGCACGGCCGTAATAAATTCTACCGCTCTGTCAATAACGCGTTTGTCTTCTTCACCAAACACTTCGCCTTGCGGCCACTCTGCCTTAATTAAATCAACCTTACGGGTTGTCAGATTATTCCACAACTCGGTCGTTACAAACGGCATGAACGGATGCAAAATCACTAAAATTCTATCTAGAACCCATGCGGCCGTAGCTCTGGTTTCGTTAATTTTCTCGGCATTGTCGCCATAAAAAATCGGCTTGGTCAATTCAATATACCAATCGCAGAAAGTTCCCCAAATAAACTGATATACCGCATTTGCCGCATCGGAAAAACGATAGTTATTCAAATTATCGGTTACATTTTTGGTGGCCTCTTTGGCCTTGGCAACAATCCATCTGTTGATAGGGAATTTTACGGTTTTTACATCAAAATCGGATACCGAATAGCACTGATTCATTTCGCAGAAACGAGCGGCATTCCACAACTTTGTAGCAAAATTACGATAGCCCTGAATACGCGAATCCGAAAGGTTGATATCGCGGCCCTGCGTTTCAGACGCCGCCATGAAAAAGCGTAAGGCGTCGGCACCATATTTTTCAATGGTTTCCATCGGGTCAACCGTATTGCCTTTGGATTTACTCATTTTGCGTCCTTGCTCGTCGCGAACCAATCCGTGGATATAGCACTTTTTGAACGGCACCCGCTTCATCATATACATACTCATCATCATCATTCTGGCTACCCAGAAGAAAATGATGTCAAAACCGGTTACGAGCACCGAAGTAGGATAAAATGTTTGCAAATATTCGGTATTTTCCGGCCAACCAAGGGTTGAAAACGCCCATAAACCCGATGAAAACCATGTATCCAAAACATCGGTTTCGCGGCGCAACTCAACATGTTTGCCATAATATTTATCGGCCACCGCCTGTGCTTCTTCTTCATTTTCTTCGCAGAAAATATGCTCGTCCGGACCATACCAAATCGGCATTTGATGTCCCCACCAAAGTTGGCGTGAAATGCACCACGGCTGAATGTTGTTCATCCATTCAAAATAAGTCTTTTTATAGGTTGCCGGCACAAATTCCATTTCACCGTCATTAACGGCACGGCGCGCTTCCACCGCCAATTTCGGCGCATCAACAAACCATTGGTCGGTCATATACGGCTCAATAACCGCACCGCTACGCTCGCCATACGGAATGACCATCGGGTGTTCTTCAATTTTTTCCATTAAACCGAGTTCGGTCAATGCCTCAATTGTTTTCACGCGCGCCTCTTGCGTGGTTAATCCGGCATACGGCGTATTTTCATTAAGCGTGGCATCCGGATTTAAGATGTTAATCATCGGCAAATTATGGCGACGGCCGACTTCAAAGTCGTTAAAGTCATGTGCCGGCGTAATTTTCACCGCGCCGGTGCCTTTTTCCGGATCAGCATGGTCATCGCCGATAATCGGAATAACGCGATTGACTATCGGCAAAATGCAGTTTTTACCGATTAAATGTGCCAATTTCGGATTATCTTTAGAAACAGCTACTGCCGTATCGCCAAACATGGTTTCCGGACGCGTGGTGGCAATATGAATAAACTCACTCGGATTTTCTTCCAACGGGTATTTGTAATAATACATTTTACCGACGGTTTCAGTCTGCACAACTTCCAAATCCGACACGGCGGTTTCAAGCTTCGGATCCCAGTTTACCAGCTTTTTGGCCTTATAAATCAGCCCATCTTTGTATAGCGATACAAAAATCTTGCGCACCGCGCGTGACAATCCTTCATCCATGGTAAAGCGCTCTCTGCTCCAATCGCACGAAGCGCCCAAACGACGTAGCTGCTTACAAATGGTGCCGCCCGAATGTTCGCGCCATTTCCATACTGTTTCAATAAACTTTTCGCGACCCAAATCATGACGCGAAATACCCTCTTTGGCAAGCTGTTTTTCAACCACCATTTGGGTAGCAATACCGGCATGGTCGGTGCCCGGTTGCCATAAAACTTTTTTGCCCAGCATACGATTATAGCGAATCAAAATATCTTGCAATGTGTTATCCAGCGCGTGTCCCATGTGCAAATAACCGGTAACATTCGGCGGCGGAATCACAATGGCAAAAGCATCTTTGTCTGAACGCATATCCGGCTTAAAATCACCGTTATTTTCCCATTTGGCATAAATTTTCTCTTCAAAATCCTTCGGATTATAATTTTTTTCAAGCATAGTTATTTCCCATTATTTTTTTTATGATTAACGTGTTCGGTCAGAAAAAATAAACGTGAGGAAGCGCACCTGTTAAAGCGAGGTTTTATTGCCTTCCTTTACACGCACTCGAACACCTAAAACTTGCGGGCGGCGATTGAAATAATTTTTATATTTTTTCATCATTTTTTGCGCCACATCATCAAAATTCCACACCCCTAAACGATAAGGAATATCCTCGCGCTTGACCAGCATAGCCTTTGAAAGTTCAAACACCTCGTCTTTCGGCTGCAGTTCCTGCGCCGTAAAAAATGATTTAAAATACTTTTTTCTTTCTTTTTCAACAATAGCTTCACGAATTGACTTTAATATATCATCTATTGAAGCTTCCGCCATATTTTCCATAAATTTAATACCCCAAGTCAAAAAATTCACTTGGGGTATGATAGCAAAATTTATTTGATTACGCAACAGCTTTATTTAACTAAATTGCATAAAAAATTGAATTTTTAGCCGATATTAATAATTTTCGGCGCGTAATTCAAAATAACTGCGGGCATGAGCGCAAACCGGACAAGCCGCCGGAGCTTCGGTGCCGACAATAATGTGTCCGCAGTTGCGGCATTCCCAAACCTTAACCGTAGAACGCTTAAAGACTTCTTGCGTTTCAACATTTTTCAAAAGTGCACGATATCTTTCTTCATGCGATTTTTCAATAGCCGCCACACCGCGGAATTTTGCGGCCAATGCGGCAAAACCTTCAGCTTCGGCTGTTTTGGCAAAACCTTCATACATGTCGGTCCATTCATAATTTTCACCTTCGGCGGCTGCTTTCAAATTTGCCGCAGTATCGCCTAATTCGCCCAATTCCTTAAACCACAGTTCGGCGTGTTCTTTTTCATTTGCCGCAGTTTTGGTAAAAATTTCAGAAATTTGCTCAAAGCCTTCTTTTTTAGCCACACTGGCAAAATAAGTATATTTATTGCGAGCTTGGCTTTCGCCGGCAAAAGCCGTCCATAAATTCTTTTCGGTTTGTGTTCCGCTGTATTTATTTGTCATGATGATTTCCTTTGATAAAGTTAAAAATAATGTAACCGCATATATAGCCGACTTTTGCATTTAAAGCAAGAAAAATGAATCGCATACCAACAATAGCAATTTATTGGTGCGGTAATGCAACATATTTAACACCGGCCTCTTCAAACATTTGTGCCGAATAGCTCAATTTATCGCGCCATGTGTTTTTCGGGTCGCTATCAGTGGTAATGTATTCGTAAGTGACTACTTCTTTAATGCCGGCCTGAATAATGGCTCTGGCACAATCGGTGCAAGGCGTTAAGGTGCAAAAAATGGTGCAACCACGTAACGATGTTCCGGTTAAGCAGGCATTATAAATGGCATTACGCTCGGCGTGTTCAAAAAAATCGTATTTGGTCGGGCGTTCCATGCGTTCGGCCACATCATCATTAACGCCACGCACCAAACCGTTATAGCCGGTGGCACGAATTTCCTTATCCGGTCCGACAACAACCGCACCGGTTTTGGTAGACGGATCTTTGGACCATGTTGCGACCAACTCGGCTACTGCCAAAAAGCGATAATTCCATTTTTCTGAAAACATTTGTGCCCCCTTTATATTATACGCCACATAAAATTTACAAAGCGACTATAGCAGATTTTTTTTGTTTTTCAAATACTTTGGCAAAAAAACGGTAAAGTTGCGCATAAAAATATGCAAAAAAATAAAAAAAGTGCTTGCATTTTATTTTTTATGTGATATTAAATACTTTGTTCGGATATGATGCGGGTATAGCTCAGGGGTAGAGCGCAACCTTGCCAAGGTTGATGTCGTGGGTCCGAATCCCATTGCCCGCTCCAATAAAGACGTAAGATGTTGTTCTTACGTCATTTTTTTTACAAAATATCCGAGCAGAGGTGTTTTTTTGGGGGTGATACACCAAGGTGGTACACCGAGGTGATACACTGATAACGCCAAAAGAAAGGTGACACCAATGTTCGGGTTTAATCGTCTGGTGAGACGCAACCACACTTATTACATCAGTGCTAATAATTTTACACAACAGACCGAAAAATACTTCATCCTTTTGGTATATTTATCAATATTTTTTGCTAAATCACACCAAATATTATTTCTTTCTTAAACATTTGCCTTTATGTTACGGCAAATTACAGAAAGGACTAAATATGCACGGACTATGGAATAAAATTAAAAATGATTATATGCCGAAATCGGCAGAAATTTTACAACAAGGATATTCGTTTAGCAATTTTCGGCGTGACTGCATCTCCGGATTAACGGTCAGCATTGTTTCTTTGCCTCTGGCTATGGCCTTGGCTATTGCCAGCGGGTTAACGCCGGCACAAGGCTTATACACAGCGATTGTCGCCGGTTTTATTATTGCGCTTTGCGGCGGCAGCCGTTATCAAATCGGCGGACCGACCGGCGCTTTTGCCATTCTGGTTTTGGAAGTTTTGCAAGCTCACGGCTATAACGGCTTGCTTGCCGCCATGCTACTGACCGGCATTATTTTGATTTTTGCCGGAATCTGCAAGCTCGGCAGCTATATTAAATATATTCCGTATCCGGTGGTTATCGGCTTTACGGCCGGTATCGGCTTGACGCTCATTACATCACAAATCAAAGACTTATTGGGAATGAATTTGGACAGCCTGCCAAAGGGATTTCTTGATAAATGGTGGACATATATCGGTAATTTGCCGAATACGAATATATATTCGGCGCTTATCAGTATTGTATCATTGGGTTTGTATGTTTTTATTCGCAAATTCACCCCAAAAATTCCGGTTTATTTAGCAATTTTGGTGGTCACCACATTGCTCAGCGTCGGCTTAAATCTTCCGGTTGAAACAATCGGCAGCAAATATGGCGATTTACCGAAGACATTGCCGATGCCGCAATTACCGGAACTCAGTTTGGAGTTGTTTCGCAGTGTCTTTACCAGCGCTTTAACGGTTGCCTTTTTGGCGGCGGTAGAATCATTGCTCAGTGCAAAGGTTGTAGACAGCATGAGCGGCGATGCGCATAATCCGAATGCCGAATTGATTGGCGAAGGTTTGGGAAATATCGGAGCAGCGTTTTTTATGGGACTTCCTGCCACCGGCGCCATTGCGCGCACGGCCACAAATTATCGCGCCAACGCTTATTCTCCGGTTTCCGGCATGATGCAATCGGTGTTTTTGTTTGCCTTTATGTTCGGTCTCTCGCCGTTGGTAAAATATATTCCGTTGGCTGCTTTAGCGCTGATTTTGGTTGTTATCGGGTGGAATATGCTCAATCTGGATAAAATGTGGGGACTTTGCAAATCTCAAGCCGGCGACAGATGGACTCTGATGGTTACAGTTTTGCTGACCGTTTTAGTCAATTTAAGTGCCGCAATTGCCGTCGGATTTATCATGGCAGCGGTGATTTTTATGCACCGCATGAGCAAAGAAATAGAACTTGCCAATATGGAAAATATGGTGCAAGACATCAACGTGGCCGTAGCCCAAGATTTGCGCGACAAAAAGATTGTGGTTGTGCGGGTGGCAGGTCCGCTGTTTTTTGGTGTTGTTTCTGAAATTTCGCAATTTTTCCGACAAATAGAATCGAGGCCAAACGTTGTAATAATTCGTATGGGGCATGTTTCAATGATTGATGCCAGCGGTGCCAACCTAATTGTTGAGTTTATTGAAAAAATGCATAAAAATCATACAAAAGTGATTATTTCAAACATAAAAACTCAGCCAAAACGCATTTTGCACCAAGCGTTTGCTAATGCGCATATTCAACTTTCGGATATTTCTACGGCATCAAACTATGATAAAGCCGTGGCTATGGCAAAGCGCTATGTCAGCCGTTTGAAAAAACATATATAAAGCTGATATAGCTTAAATTTCCAGTGTTAAGTCCGGATTAAAGCTCGGATTTTCGTGCGCCGAAACATAGCCGCGCGGGTTGCACACCACACGGCATTGACCGATTTTATAATCGGACGGCAGATGAACATGACCGTGACACCAAAGCCTGATATTTGGCCGTAATGCTATAAAATCTTCTAAATCACTGGCGTAACTCGGCGTCAAAACGCTGTTTTGATATTTCGGCGGAACAGATTCCAAACTTGGCGCATGATGTGTGACAACCACGATTTTTTTGTTCTGAAATTGGCGGCTCACTTCATCTATTTTTGACACGGTAGCGGCAAACATTGCGGCACAGTGCTTTGGTTGCAACGGCAATAAATCTTCGGTATTTTCATTTTCTTCCTCACCGTTTTGATTATATTTTCCAAAATAAAAGTCGTTTAAATGACGCGTTGCAAACCACATTGCCATCTCTTTTTGCGCCGCCCCAAACAACGCATAATCTGTCCATAAAGTGCCGCCGACAAATACGACGTCGTCAATAACCTTATATTCATTTTGCAAAAATGACAACGGTGCCGTCAGCGGGTAACGTTTTTGATATTGCGCCGACAAAAATTGCAACGAATGCGGGCTGTGATTATAAATCAGATGATTGCCGGCAATGAAAACACCTTTTTGCACATTGCAATCCAGCCATGCAGAAGCCTTGGCAAAATCTCCGCAGATATCACCGCAAACAACCGTAAACGTTTGCTTGTCCGCCAACTCAAACGGATAAGCGGCATTCACATCCAAGTGCAAATCTGATATGATGCGTATTTTCACTGTTACTCCTTGATTTTGCACACTTCATTTGCTGATTGACAAACGTGCGCTTTCGGTGCTATGTTAATGTATCAGTAAAAGGATTAAAATGCAAGTCTATCACTATATCAGCAAAGGAAATAATGCTTTAGAAAAAGGTATTCTCTCATTTGCAGCTAACCCCAACGCCGATTTGAGTTATTATTTTAAGCGTAGCGGCGGTAAAACTACACATAGCGAAATTTGCCGATGGATGGAAAGTTGCTTTGAGGGGCGTTCACGCGGCATTCGCGCCTTTTCCGAACCGATTAAATGGACCGAACGCAGCATAAAGTGTTTGAAAAATTTTGTGGACAATGCCGATTGTTTTGCCATTGATGTTTCGGCACTGGCACGCGATGGATTGATTGAAGCAATATATGTCAGTCCGTCGGTGTTGGACGTGGTGGGACTGGTAGAACAACAAGATTGCGACGAAATTTTGTGGCCGTTGAAAGGTGTTGAAGACATAGACTATGCGCCGATTGATTGGAGTATTTGCGATGATGAACTCGGCCGCCGTTTTGCGTATGTGCGCTATTATTTGATTGTGGTCAAAGGAGGGATTATTCCTCCAAAATATATCACTCTTAAATCTTAGGAAAAAAATATGGTTTATTGCAAATGGAGTGCCGACTCGGCCGTGAACACCAAATATCATGATGAAGAATGGGGTGTGCCGCTGCATGATGACCGCAAACAGTTTGAGTTTTTAATGTTGGAAGTAATGCAATGCGGCCTGAGTTGGAGTATTGTGATTAACAAGCGAGAGATTTTTCGCCGCTGCTTTGACGGCTTTGATTATAATAAAGTGGCAACTTATAATGACACTGATATTGCGCGCATTATGAACACCAAAGGTATGATTAAAAGCCCGCGCAAAATTGCGGCGGTTATTCACGATGCGCAATGTTTTCAGAAAATTCGTGCCGAATATGGCAGTTTTTCAGCCTATTTATGGGCTTATTGCGGCGGTAAAACAATTTTATATGACAAACATGGCGAGGGATATATTCCGGCCAGCAACGGCCTGTCGGAAAAAATCAGCCAAGATTTGCGGCGGCGTGGGTTTAAGTTTTTAGGGCCGGTGGTCATTTATTCGCATTTGCAAGCTTGCGGCATGATTAACGACCATGGTTCGGACTGCCCGCGTTATCAATATATTATAACACATTATCCATGTATGCGCAAGAAACGCGACAACGAAAAAAACGTGCAATGCTTCGCATAAGCCCTTACAGATAGCCACAAAGATATCAAAATAAGCCGATTTAATCGGGAAATAGCAGAAAAAAATAAAAAATTTCTTAGCGTGATATATAAGATAATACTTATTTTGCAATACAGAGACAATAAAAAAAGCGGCGCAACTTAGCACCGCTTTTAATTTTTGCGTTATTATTCGCTGATTAGAATGTATATCTAACACCGAGCAAAATTTCGTGGTCACGAGCGTTGATTTTAGCAACTTCTTCGCCGCCAAAACGGATACGACCCAAGTCAGCATAACGATAACCCAAATCTGCAGCCCAGTGAGAATTGAAGTCATAGGTCAAACCGCCCATAACTTGCCAAGCCAAACGATAGCCAGACTTAGCAATTTCGCCCAAATCAGCCTTCAAATAAGAAACGCCCATACCAGCACCCAAATACGGTGTCCACGGTGTGCATGTCAAATAATCAAAGTAAACATTAGCCATGAACGAATGTTTATAAAGTCTAAAGTGGTCAATTTCCAAATCGCCATCTTTTACCCAGTTGCGTTTAATGTCGCGAGAACCGTTCCATTCCAATTCGCCACGAACATAACCGGCACGAACACCATAAGCGAGGTGCGGATTAGCAACCAAAACTTTATTTAATTTCATATGTTCAACGGAAGCCATATCACCACCGCCGACTTTCATTTTAACTTTGTTGAAGTCATAAGACAATTTGCCAGATACATATTGGCTAACTTCAGCTTGTGCACTAGCGCTGAATAAGCAAGCCACACCAGCTAATAACAAAAATTTTTTCATATTACATTCCTTTATTACTTGTTGAACAACAATATACTTTCGTATTGTAACAGGGACACTTTAGACCTATAAAAATCATAAGTCAACCCCTTTTTATTAACTTTTTGAACAAAATATGCGTTTTATTATATTTTTCTTACTTATTTATCTTGGTTTAATGCCCGCCACTCAAACCATTTGGCAATTTTCAGAAAGCGAAAATATGCATAGGTTGTGGCCATCCAAAAACCGCAGGTACCATATAAGAAATAGCGTTTTTTGAAGTAATAAATCAGAAATTGACGCGGAAATTCGGTATACAGACGTAAACGCGTATAATAACGTCCCTGCTCTACGGCTGTTCTGACCAGTTCGTCGGTATACATATTGAGCTTAAACCAAATTTGCGTCAGCGAAACGTATGAATAGTGATATATGATGTTGTTCAGTTTTTTAATGATGGCACCGTCACCAACTACCACGCGATCATTAGTCAAATCTATCGGCATATTACATCTTTTGCGGTTATAAAGCCGCACTAAGTCGCTATAGGTTCTGGCAAATCGGCGCGGTTTTTTATCGCCCGGTAACATATCGCGAATTTTTATAATATAACCGTCGGCCGAAGGATTTTCCATTTCTTTTTTTATTTCGGCAATCAGCTCCGGCGACAACACCTCATCAGCATCAAGCGAGAGCACCCAATCATTATGGCACAGCTCTTGTCCAAAATGTTTTTGTGACGAAATATTCTTCCATTCGTGAAACACAAACTCAGCGCCGTTTTCCAGCGCAATTTCTTTAGTCTTATCTGTTGAACCGCTATCTACTACAAAGATTTCATCTGCAACCTGTTTGAGCGCCTGCAACGTGCGTCCCAAGCGTTTTTCTTCATTTAATGTCACAATATATGCTGATAATTTTACCATTTTTACGTCCCTTTTTCGCATGATAATTTATAACATTTCACACAACCTTGCAATAAAAAAATATAGCAATCAACAACTCGGAAATTTTTATCTACTTGACAAAAAAATAAAATCAACCTAGAATATATTTAGCATTATATTATTAATTTTTTAAAGCCTCCGAACAGGCGGAGTAATTATAATTATGGCAAAGGCTGTTTTTGAAGGATTTATCCTCAGTGTGAACAAGACAGAAGGTGCTCAGCTGGGTGCTATTGTGCAGGTTGACTTTGTGCTTATGGTGCGTAGCTGCACAATGGAGTTACATAGGCGCAAAGCGGATAAAAGTTACTGGGAGCCGCTCAGGTTCAGCTGTCCGGCACGGGCGCCTTATAAGTTGCAGAACGCTTTTATCCGGCTGGAGGTCAGCAATTATGTGACCGTCACCGTTGAAAAAGATAAGCAAGAATGGCGCGTAACAGACATTCGTTTTACAGCAGACGAAGCTAAGGATTTCCGCGCTTTGCTGGCTCTCAACGAGGAAATACTCTAAAGGCTAAACAATAAAACCACCGAAAAATCGGTGGTTTTATTGTTTATAAGCAGGTTGCAAGCTTAAAATTCTTGCAGAACTTCAGCGCTCTCATGCGCATTTTCGGCATTTATCATCGCGATTGTGTTATAGCCGCAGTCCACGTGCAAAACTTCACCGGTTACAGCCGCGCCCAAATCAGACAACAAACTCAAAGCCATATTACCGACTTCATCTTGGTGAACATTGCGACGAAGCGGCGCGTTCAGTTCATTCCAACGTAAAATCATACGGAAATCGCCAATTCCGGAAGCCGCCAACGTTTTAATCGGACCCGAAGAAATAGCATTAACACGAACGCCTTGTTTACCCATATCCATAGCGGCATAACGCACCGAAGCTTCCAGCGCGGCCTTTGCCACACCCATAATGTTGTAATTCGGTAATACACGCTCGGAGCCCAAATATGTCAGCGTTACAATAGAGCCGCCTTCGTTCATAATCGGCGAAGCGCAACGGCAAGCTTCTAAGAACGAATAGCAGGAAATGTGCATCGTGTTCAAGAAGTTATCCAGTGTTGTATCAATGGTGCGACCGCGCAACTGATCTTTATCCGAAAAAGCAATGGCGTGCACCACAAAGTCAATTTTTCCCCATTTTTCGCCCAATTCCTTAAAACAAGCTTCTACCGAGGCCGAATCGGACACATCACATTTAATCAAAAGCGGATTATTGAGTTGTTCTGCCAAAGGCTTCACTCTTTTTTCAAGCATTTCGTTTTGATACGAAATCGCGATTTGAGCTCCTTGCTCGTTTAAGGCCTGAGCAATTCCCCAAGCAATTGATTTATCATTGGCAAGGCCCATAATTAAGCCTTTTTTGCCGCTCATAAGCTGTTGTAGTGCCATTTGTTTATCCTTTTTTAAGTTTACTATATTACGCTTTAGAACATACTAAGTTTCCAAAACGATACTTAGAGCGGAATGTATACAAGTTTATTTACTTTGTAAACCTTTTTTTGAAAGTTGTGAAGATGATAACATGGCAAAAGTGGTCAGATTACAAAAAATTCAACAAGATTTTCTTTAAGCAGTTACACACACATCTGCGTGATACGGCGCTGTTGCGGGTGGCCGCCGCGCTAAGCTACACATCGCTGATTGCTTTTGTGCCGCTGATTGCAATTGCCTTGGCGATTTTTGCCGCATTCCCGATGTTTGCCGATGTGCGCGCGCAAGTGCAGGAATTTTTAATTCAATATATGGTACCCGATTTAGGACCGAATCTGCAACAATATATGGGCGAATTTGTCGGTGCGGCAGCCAAATTAACCACCATCGGCGTGGTCGGTTTGGCGGTGACCGCCATTTTAATGCTTTCTACCATAGAAAACAGCTTCAACTTTATTTTCAAAGTTAAAAAGCATCGGCGCATTGCCACCAAAGTTACGATGTATTGGACCATATTAACATTGTGCCCGTTGCTTTTGGGTGCAGCATTCTCGCTTAGAGGCTATATGTTGACCATTAAATATTTTAATCCAGATGAAACCAGCAGCGGTTACATTATTACCTTGTTGTTGCATAATGCGCTGGCATTTTGCGCGTTGTTTTTATCTTATGTGGTAGTGCCGAACAAAAAAGTGCGCCTTTCAAGCGCGTTTTGGGGCGCGGCTACGGCGTTTATTTTAATGGCTTTATTGCGCTTCGGTTTCGGGTATTTTTTGGCGCTCAATGTCACATATAAAACGCTTTACGGCGCCTTGGCCGCCATCCCGCTTTTGTTGGTGTGGATGTATTCGTGGTGGGCGGTTGTGCTTTTCGGCGCCATCGTGACCGCCTCGCAAGAAGAGCTTAAACGCAAAAAACTGCTCTGGAAATAATCAGCTGAGATTACCCGATCCAGTCGGGTAATGACAGTTTATATTATAAAGCCCCTATTATAAGTCTCGGATAGCGTGCATTATGACATAGCAACTTTAGAGCCTTCGGCGCTGCTTTAAGCAGTGAACGACGTGTAGAAAATACTACACGAGGAGAAAAGTTGTAAGCAGATGACCATTAGACGAGATTTATGCGCGGTGATACGGGTGATGATTGATAATGGTTTGAACGCGATAGATTTGCTCTGCCAAAACTGCGCGCATCAACATATGCGGCAAAGTCAATTTGCCAAATGACAAGATTAAATCGGCTTTATCGCGGGTAGATTGCAAGTGCCCGTCGGCACCACCGATTAAAAAGCAGATTTCCGAACAACCGTTATTAAGCCAGCTTTCAATTTTGGCTGCCAAATCCAAGCTTGAAATATTTACCCCGCGCTCGTCTAAAACCACCACTTTTGCCCCGTTTGAAATTGAATTTTGCAAAAATTTGGCCTCTTCTTCTTGGGTGGAATTGTCTTGTTCTTTAATCACAATATCCCAGCCGGAACGCTTCACATATTCGGCTATTATCATTGCTTCCGGCGAATTTTTTTTGCATTTTCCGATGGCTAATATTGTGGCTTTCATAACTATTCTTTGCGCAAATTGGCGGCCGATTGCCACATTTTTTCCAAATTATAAAATTCACGCACTTCCGGACGGAAAATATGAACAATCACATCAAACGCATCAATCAGCACCCAATCAGCCTTAACCTCGCCTTCCATGGTGCAACGATGTCCGGCTGCCTTAAGGTTTTCCTCTATTTTTTGGGCAATTGACGCCACATGGCGATTAGAATTACCGCTGGCCACTACCATATAGCTGGCAATTGAAGTTTTGCCTGCCAAATCAATGGTAACAACATCTTCAGCCTTCATATCTTCCAGCGATGATGTTATGATTTGCAAAATTTTTTGATCTGTTTGTTCTGTCACTTTCAAAATTCCTTTATTTTAACAACCTAGTCCAATGGCGACCATTTTTTCGGTTCAATCGGCTTTTCCTCATTGTTTTGTTCTGTCGGCTTTATGCGCAAACGTGTAATATATTGATTTACCGCTTGCAAGCAAGGTTTTAAGTTTTGATTAGCCGCCGCCGAAATAACAAACACTTCGCTGTCGCAAACTTTTTGCAAAGCAGTTTTTTTCTCGGCGATTTCATCTTCGCTTAAGGCATCGCACTTATTGAGCGCCACCACCGTCGGTTTGGTTTTCAGTTTATCACTGTATAATTCCAATTCGCGACGAATCGCCGTATAATCGGCTACAACATCTTCGGCCGTGCCGTCAATCAGATGCAAAAATACCGAACAACGTTCAACGTGCTTTAAGAATCGATCGCCTAAACCGACCCCCTCATGAGCACCCTCAATCAGCCCTGGAATATCGGCAATAACCATTTCCTGACCGTTAATCCACGCCACGCCCAAATGCGGATGCAATGTTGTAAACGGATATGCGGCGATTTTCGGACGTGCCGCGGTAACTGCTGATAAAAACGTTGATTTTCCGGCGTTTGGCAAACCGATTAAGCCGACATCGGCAATAATTTTAAGGCGCAACCAAACCCAAAGTTCCTCGCCTTCGGTTCCCGGACCGGCATAGCGCGGCGCCTGATTGGTTGAGCTTTTAAATCGTGCATTGCCTAAGCCTCCTTTACCGCCTTTGGCAATTAAAAAGCGCTCGCCGGCTTTAACCATATCTTTCAAAACGGTTTCGCCGTCATCGGCAACAATTTCGGTGCCGACCGGCACTTTAATAATCAGGTCTTCGCCTTTATAGCCGGTCATTTCCGAACCCATGCCCTGTTGGCCTTTTTGCGCTTTAAAATGCTGTTGATAGCGAAAATCAATCAGCGTATTAAGATTTTCTACCGCTTCAAAATAAACACTGCCGCCGTCGCCACCGTCGCCACCGTTCGGACCGCCGAATTCAATAAATTTTTCGCGCCGAAACGAAACGCAACCTTTGCCGCCGTCGCCCGCCTTAATATATATTTTTGCCTGATCCAAGAACTTCATTTTTTATCCTTGCTGCCGTGCATACAAATAAAGGGGCACGAAGCCCCTTATACTCAGTTGCCGCAAAAATTATTCTGCAACAACAGATACATAAACTTTATCATCGGCTTTGGTCTTAAATTCAACCTTGCCTTCAGATGTTGCAAAAATGGTATGATCTTTGCCCAATCCGACATTTTGTCCCGGATGATATTTGGTGCCACGTTGACGAATGATGATGTTACCCGGAATAACCGCCTCACCACCAAACTTTTTAATGCCTAAACGACGACCTTCCGAATCACGACCGTTATTGGAGCTACCACCAGATTTCTTATGTGCCATAACCTTGTCTCCTTACAAATGATTAACCCAAAATATCCGTGATTTTTACAATCGTGATATTTTGTCTGTGACCGTTTTTACGACGATAATTTTGTCTTCTTTTCTTTTTGAAAACAATAACTTTAGCATCTTTGGCTTGTTTAACAACCAAAGCTTTTACGCTGGCGCCCTTTACGAGCGGCGTGCCGAAAGTTTCACCCAAAGACAAAACTTCGTTAAAAACGACTTCTTTTCCTTCTTCACCGGCGATTTTTTCAATCTTTACAACGTCGCCTTTGGTAACGTTGTATTGTTTGCCGCCTGTTCTAATTACTGCATACATATCCTTTTCCTTTAATTTAAACATAAAGCAATGGCTTGTAATATACATAACTTTTTGTCGCTGTCAACAATAAAATAACGATTCTTTAAATATTTTTGCCGATATTAAAGAAAAAAACACGACACAATCATCGGGAGGTCAGCCATGACATATATTTTAAGCGGTTTTTTATTCGGATGTTTGATTCCGTATTTGGCGCGGCGCATCGGTAAGCTGATGCCGGCCTCGTTCGGCTACATCTTGCTGAAAATGTGGTGGCCGGCGCATTATATGCCGTGGGCTAAGCTGAAAACAAACCCGAAATATATGGGATTGCTGCAGCGCTATATAATGCGCGCCGTCGGTTGGGGTATTTTTACGGCGGCGGCCAGCTATTTGTTTGCCAATGTATTTGCGCCAAGCTCAAGCGGTTATGCTGTTTGGCATGTCGCTTTTCTGTGGATTTTGCTTTTACTTATTGAAACCGATAAGCGTTTTATGTTGCTGCCTGATGTTCTGACTCTGCCGCTTTTGATTATGGGATTTACCTATGCTTCATTTAGCGGGCCGTGGATTATGCAAGATATCTGGCCGATTTTATCGCCGGCCGAATATAGCGCTTTGGGTGCAGCGTTTGGCTTTTTGATGCCGGTTTTAGCAAGTCTTTTTGTGGTGTGGAAATATCCGGAAGCGTTTGGTGCCGGTGATGTTAAACTTTTGGCGGCGCTTGGCTCATGGATGGGAATATCCGGCATTTCTTACGTTATTTTGGGCGCCTGCGTCATTTTTGCCTTTACCTGCCTGATTAACCGTATGCGGGTCGGACCGTTCGGACCGGCAATTGTTTATGCCGCACTGATATACTTGCTTCTTAGCTTCAGCTTATAAGTATAAAGCATATTTTTTAGGGTTGCATTTTGGCTTTTTCGTGCTAAAATGGCGTTGATTTTATTACAATTTATATATTAACTTAATCTTTCATTATTATGGGTTGGATCGTTTTAGGCTGTATTGCCGCGGCGCTGTTTGCGCTTTTGGTATGGATTTGCGGCATTAAAGACGCTTTGCTGTCAGTGTATTATGCCGTTAAGTATGCGATTGTCAAACTGCTGGAAATTGCCGTGCGCTTTGTGGTGGCATTTGTGCAAACACCGCATATTGGCATGTTCTTTATGTGTTGGATTGCGGTAACGCTGTTCTGCTGGCTGGCAATTCCGGAAATGTATCTGGTGCAAGGTATCATTGATTTGATTTTCCTTGTTCTGTTGATTAAGATGATGATTCCGGAGTTGCGTAATTGGGCCTCTAAGCAAATGGTGCAAAAATGGTTTGCCCGTCTTGAGCGCCCGCTGTGCTTTAACAACAAAGAACTGACCTGCTATCCGCAGTTTTGGTTTTAATATGCACAAAAACGAGGAGATACACTCCTCGTTTTTTTGTTAAAACACCGAAACTAAGTCTTTTTCAATTCGTTTATAAAAACCGGCATCAATTTTATGGTAGTCGCTGAAATTGACAATATACGGCAGTGAACTCGCATCAAATTGCTGTTTTAAGTATTCAACATCACTTAAAGGCATTTCAGCATCACCTTTAATCAGTATATCTAAATCTGAAACTTTGGAATATTTCCCCTTCACCCGAGAACCATAAAAATAAAAGGTATATGTCGCTGAATACGGCTCCAAGATTGACTTAACAATGCTTTCTTCGGCTTTTGAAACACCTTTTATCATTTTTTAAGCTCCAGCAACGGCTTTATCAAAACTATTTACCAAAAACTCTGTATCGGCAATGAATTGAGGGATAATTTTCAATAGTTCTCTTGCTTTTTCAATATTATATTCGTGTGAAGTATCATTACGTTTAGCGTAATAAAGTTTCCAATTTTCCCAATTTTCAATCATATCATAACCGGCCATAAGACGAAAAATGTTATTAACTGTCAACTCTTTATCATCTTTAGCATAAGCCAATTTGAGGTATTTACGCATTAATTTCAGCGAAGTTTCCATTGTATATTCAAAACGCTTAACGCAAGAATCAGCCACAATATCAGCGATTGAGGTATCATCTTTCTTCTGGTTATAAACTTCCCAACACCTTTTTAAGGTTGCCAAAGCATTTTTTAACGCATCAATACTAAATTCTTCGCTATTCATATTTTTTCTTCCATTTTGACACATTATCAGAATATAATTGTTTACTGCAGATTTCAAGCAAAAATATTTTATCAAAGCACTTATTTTTCAATTTTTAATTTATTTAAAATAAAAATAATCGTAAAAAAATAATATTGATTTTTATAAAAAAGCCTGTTATGGTTTTGGCAGATGCTGTTTTTCAGCGTTCAGAGCCAGAAACGGCTTGGGACTGTGACAAGTCTTGCTTTCAAGTGGCGCCGGATAAGCGCCAAAATATTATCGGTCATTAACCGATGGTAATTATCCCGACTTCGGTCGGGGAACTCTTAGCGTATGTCCAAGGATATGTTGCAAAACATATCCCAAAGGTTAAGAGAGTCTCTCTTGAAAGCAGATTTGTCAATTCACCCGACCGCTTTTGCGGTCTTTTTTTATTGCAAAAATCACGGAGATAAAAATGGATAAAGAGCAAAATGAACTGTTGGACTGGGCAAATGCGCTTTTTGCCGGCAAAGAATGTGCACCGCAAGACAGCGAATGGCATGATTGGTGGAAACGCAGTTTGGCGGCTAACGCACAAAAAGGCAAGGTTATAGGCGGTATTTTACCGGTGGTTGAAGAAATTGAGCATACGCGCAAAATTCCCTTTTTGCAGTTCTACTTAGAAGAAGCCGCCGCCGAATTAACCGATTTTGAACGGCTCATGGTGATGAATTTTATTACAAAACTGACTAAGCGACGGGTTAATTTTGACGAAGCGTTGGAGCAATTAACAAGTGCCGTATGACGGTAACGCAAAAACCCGCACCGATAAAGATGCGGGTTTTGTGTTTGCCATGTAAAAATATGTTTAATACATACCGCCCATGCCGGCTGCGTCGCCGCCTTGGTTACAATGACATTCTTTTTCCGGAATTTCCGTAACCATAGCTTCGGTCGTAATCAGCAAGCCACCAACCGAGGCCGCGTCTTGCAACGCCGTGCGCACAACTTCGGTCGGGTCAACAATACCGTCTTTCAGCATGTCGGTAAATTCACCGCTTTGGGCATTATAACCAAAGTTATAATCCTTGCTTTCCAGCAGTTTTCCGGCAATTACCGCGCCGTCAACACCGGCATTTTCGGCAATTTGACGCAGAGGTGCCTGCAGAGCTTTGCGAATGATGTCTATGCCGACATTTTGGTCTTGGTTAGCGGTTTTAACACCTTCTAATGCCTTGGTTGCATACAAAAGAGCCGCACCGCCGCCGGCCACAATGCCTTCACGCACGGCCGCACGTGTGGCATGCAAAGCGTCATCAATGCGATCTTTCTTTTCTTTAACTTCAACTTCTGAAGCTCCGCCGACTTTAATTACAGCCACACCGCCGGCAAGTTTGCCCAAGCGTTCCTGCAATTTTTCACGGTCATAATCAGATGTGGTTTGGCTGATTTCTTGACGCAACTGAGCCGCACGGCCTTCAATGGCCGCTTTATCGCCGGCACCGTCAATAATCGTGGTGTCGTCTTTGGTAATTTCAACGCGCTTTGCCTGTCCTAACATATCAAGTGTAACATTTTCCAGCTTCATGCCGAGTTCGTCGGAAACCACCTGAGCGCCGGTCAATGTGGCAATATCTTGCAACATGGCTTTACGTCTGTCACCAAAGCCAGGGGCTTTAACGGCACAAACTTTCAAACCGCCGCGAATGCGGTTTACGACCAATGTTGCCAATGCCTCGCCTTCAATATCTTCGGCAATAATTACCAATGCGCGGCCGGATTGCACAATGGCTTCCAAAATGGTAATCATCGGCTGTAAGTTTGAAATTTTCTTATCATACAACAAAATATATGGGTTATCAAACGTGCAATTCATCTTTTCGGCATCGGTCACAAAATATGGCGACAAATAGCCGCGGTCAAACTGCATGCCTTCAACCACATCAAGTTCGGTTTCCAAACCTTTGGCATCTTCTACGGTAATGACGCCTTCGTTGCCGACTTTTTCCATCGCTTTGGCAATATATTCGCCGATGGTGGTATCGCCATTAGCCGAAATGGTGCCGACCTGAGCAATTTCGGCTGACCCTTGAACGGCTTTAGAACGCGATTTAACGTCTTCTACAACTTTAGATACTGCCATATCAATACCGCGTTTAACATCTTGCGGGTTCATGCCGGCGGCCACGGCTTTGCAGCCTTCGCGAATAATGGCTTCGGCCAAAACCGTTGCCGTTGTAGTGCCGTCACCGGCTTTATCCGCAGTTTTTTGCGCCACTTCTTTAATCAGTTGAGCGCCCATATTTTCAAATTTATCTGCCAGCGTAATTTCTTTAGCCACCGAAACACCGTCTTTGGTCACTTTTGGCGCGCCGTATGACTTATCAAGCATTACGTTACGACCTTTAGGGCCTAAGGTAACTTTTACCGTTGCGGCCAATGTTTCCACGCCTTTGAGCATTTTTGCGCGAGCGTCGCCGCCGAATTTAATATCTTTTGCTGCCATTTTAATTTCCTCTCTTTATTATTCTATAATTGCTAAAATATCTGATTCTTTAATGATTAAGCGGGTTTCGCCGTTGAGCTTAATTTCGGTGCCGGCCCACTTGCCGAACAATACGCGATCGCCGGCTTTAACCGTCATCGGCAAAATTTTGCCGTCTTCGGCGCGAAATCCGTTACCCACCGCTTCTACAATGCCTTCCGAAGGCTTCTCTTTGGCCGTATCCGGAATAATAATGCCGCCGGCCGTTTTATTTTCTTCATCCACACGTTTGACAAGAACTTTGTCGTGTAAAGGTTTAATCTTCATAGTTTATTCTCCTAACTAAAATTGACTAATACTTTAGTTAGTGAGTCAAATTTGCAAAGTCAAGACGACAGAAAAAAATTTTTTTTAAGCTTAAAAATGGGGGATAAAATTAGCATTTCTTTAGACTTTATTTACCTTTAAACGCTTAAAATAAAACAATGGTGTTTTGGAGGAAAGAATGTTTAAAAAAACTGCGGTTTTATGTTTAATTTTGGGATTTTTATGCGGTTTCAGCGCGCGCACGGCACAGGCAACGACCTCGTCTATTATGCTTAACGCCGATGATGGCAAAGTAATGTATGAACAAAATGCCGACGAGGCGCGCTATCCGGCGTCACTGACAAAGCTGATGACCTTATATATCACTTTTAATGCGTTGGAAAACGGACATTTGAAATTGACCGATCGCTTAAAAGTTTCGCGTGTGGCCGCAAGCCGTTCGCCCTCAAAACTCGGGGTTAAAGCCGGCACCACCATTACGGTAAAAGATGCCATTATGGCCGTGATTGTAAAATCAGCCAATGATTGCGCCACCGTTTTAGCCGAACACTTTGCCAAAACCGAAGCCGATTTTGCCGTTTTGATGACTAAAACCGCACGCAAGCTCGGCATGAATCATACCACATTTAAAAACGCTTCCGGCTTGCCGAATTCGGCACAAAAGTCAACGGCACGCGATATGTCAAAACTGGCGATGGCGGTGTATCACCATTTTCCGCAATATTACAAATGGTTCTCGGTGCAAAGTTTTCGCTATCAGGGTAAAACCATTACCGGACACAACCATTTGCTCAAAACATTTGCCGGTGCCGACGGTATGAAAACCGGCTATACCGCAGCTTCGGGCTATAACATTATTACCTCGGCACGACGCAACAATAAACGCGTGATTGCCGTAACCATGGGACACAAATATTTGCACGAGCGCGACAAAAAAGCCGCACTGATGATGGATAAAGGCTTGCAACACCTGAAAAATAACAAAACCGTGCAGGTTGCCGAATTAACCAAACAAATTAACGGCACGGCACCGGCCGTTCAGCTGGCTTCTCGCAACACGCCGAATGTTAAACCGGCACCGATAGCTCAAACGGCGCCTATAACAAAGCAACAAACGGCTTCTGCCACCGCTGTGCATAGCGGTTCATATGCCGTGCAAGTCGGCTCTTTTTCCGATTATAAACGCGCCAAAAACTATGCCCTTTCGGTTAAAAACAACTTAGCCAAGCAATTCGCCGTTTATAATATTAAGGTAGAAAAAGTGCAAACCGCAAGCAACACATTGTATCGTTCAAAGGTTGTGGGGCTGGCTAAGAATGATGCACAAAAAATCTGCCAGAATATGAGACGGCAGAAAAAATCTTGCTTGGTTATTGCGGACAATCATTCACTTAAACTGGCACAAAAATAATGGTTCAGATTCCTGTCATAATCATCAGCAGCGCCTGCGACGGCACCGGAAAAACCACTCTGGCTTTGAACTTGGCCGCGGCTTTATGGGCTGACGGGTTTGAAGTCGGGTTGATTGCATCGCGGCAGCAAAATTGGCAAAACTTTTTACAAAAGCGGCGTGCTTTATGTCAGGAAAATCATTTGGATTTGCCGTTTCCGCAAATATTGGACAGCGCACAACAAATGTTGCCCGTCGCCGATAAAAAACAGGTCATTATTGCTGATATTGCTGCCGGTGATAACCCGAAATATGCTGCATTGTTTGAAACTGCGCACACGCTGATTACGGTTGCGGCACGTCGTTCGGATTTGGATTGGGAGTTTAATCATCCTTATGCCAATTTGATTTGGCAAGTGCGTAAAAGCGCGGCAGTGCGCGGCGTAAAATATTTGAACTGGATTCTGGTGCAAAATCAGTTAACTGCGGCCAGCAATGATTTTGCCGATGTAGTGGCTTCACAGGCCAAACGCTTTGGCTTTCGTGTGGCTACTCCTTTACATTTTCGTGAAGCCTTTTGCCACATTCAAGATGGCTTTTGTGCCGCCGATATGTTGCTTGCGCCGCAGTTTTTTAAAATGACAATGGCCGACGTTTATGCGCGTCGTGAAATTTTGACATTGACCGACTTTTTATGGAAAAACAATTAGTTGTCAGATTTTACCTAATCTTCCAAAAAATAATCTATGGTTGCCACTACCCGCACTTTTTTATTGATTTGCGACGGTTCATAGGCATTCGGATCATCGCGCGGCTGAATTGAAAACACTCCTTGATTGGCCGTTTTGATTTTACCGACTTTACTGCCGCTGTTTTGCGCAAATTCATGTGCGGCTTGGCGAGCATTTTCGGTGGCTTCTTTGAGCATTGCCGGCTTAACCTCGTTCAGCTTGGTAAAAAAATATGCCGCGGTTTGATTTTCAAGCACAATACTTTGTGCCACCAGTTCATTGGTTTGTGACACGGCATCGGCCACGGCGTCAACCTTATCGGTGCGCACAAAAACAGTTTGGCTCAAAATAAAACGCGATGTGCTGGCCGCCGTATTATCACGATACGGATTGGCCATTAAATCATTGGTTTCCAAAGCGCCGACGGTTATTTCCGGCTCGGTAAAACCGCGTTTTTGTAAAAACGCCGTTACCTGTTTTGCCTGAGCGGCTATTTTTTGCTGAGTTTCCTGCAAATCATTACCGCTTACCACAATTTTAAGGTTCCAAATTGCCAAATCCGCCTTTACATTTTGTTCAGCCAAGCCTTTTACCAAAACCGAACGAGCGTCGGCGTGGGTTTTGTAATAGTAATATCCCGGAAAAAATCCGCCGGCCGTTAACCCGACCGCAATCAGTGCTGCCGCAACAACTTTATTTTCCATTTATGTTTTCCTTTTCTGAATTGATGTTCGTTTTAATTAAATATGCCACCGGAGAAAATAATTTTCAATCTTTTTATTTGCCTTTTTACACTCCATATCAAAGTCGTGCATAAATAAATATCCGTTATTTACAATTTGTTTGCGAGTGGCATTATATGATAGCATTAAGGAGAAAAACAAAATGGCAAACACAAAAGTTTTGGTTATCGGCGGTGCCGGATATATCGGCAGTCATGTCGTAAAAGCTTTGTTGGAAAGCGGTTTTAGTGTTACCGTTTATGATAATATGTCCAGCGGGCAAACCTGTAATTTATTTGCCGATGCCGCTTTTATTAAAGGCGATATTTTAGATGTAGAAAAGTTAAACACGGTAATGGCCGAAGGTTTTGATGCCGTGGTGCATTTGGCAGCCAAAAAAGCCGTCGGCGAATCGATGGAAAATCCGCAACTTTATGCTGCCAATAACCTGAACGGCTCTGTCAATATTTTTAACGCCATGGTCAATAACGGCATCAAAAATATTGTTTTTTCATCATCAGCCGCCGTATTCGGTGCCCCGCAATATGTGCCGGTTGATGAAAAACACCCGCTCAATCCGATGAGCTTTTACGGTTATACCAAAATGCAGATTGAACAAGTTATGCATTGGTTTGCTCGGCTCAAAGATTTTCATTTCATCGCATTGCGCTATTTTAACGCGGTAGGCTATGCGGCGGACGGCTCTATTACCGGTCGTGAAAAAAATCCGCAAAATTTATTGCCGATTATTATGGAGGTTGCTACCGGTAAACGCAATAAATTACACGTTTTCGGTAATGATTATGACACACCGGACGGCACTTGCGTGCGCGATTATGTGCATGTTACGGATTTAGCGACGGCTCATGTGGCGGCCGTGCAAAAGCTACTGAAAGAGCCGCAATCATACTGCCTTAATTTGGGCACAAACAAAGGGACGTCTGTTTTAGAAATTATTAAGGCAACCGAGCGCGTAATCGGCAAAAAATTGCCTTATGATTTTGCACCGCGACGTGCCGGTGATCCGGCTGTTATTGTGGCCACCAACGAAATGGCAAAAAAAGTGTTGAACTGGCACCCGCAATACACTGATATAGATAAAATTATTCAAACTACTTGGAATTTGGAAACAAAGGATAAATAATGGAAACTTTACAACAACTTTTGGCTAACTTTGCCGGCGGTGAACACCTTTCGCCATTTTGGCTATGGACTTGTTTCGGCATTGTCGTCGTTCTGCTGCTTGCCGCTGATTTATTTTGGTTTAACCGCAAAAACGAAGAACCGCACTTTTGGCACACATTGTGGATTTGCATTGCATACATTGCCGTTGCATTATTATTCGGTGCGTTTGTTTGGATTGAAGACGGACCGGAAATGGGCATGGATTATTTTACCGGTTATCTTTTGGAAAAAAGCCTGTCCATGGATAACATTTTTGTGATGTCCATGATTTTTGCCACTCTCGGGGTGCCGAAAATGTATCAGCATCGTGTGTTGTTTTGGGGCATTTTGGGGGCGCTCGTTATGCGCGGTATTTTAATCGGCGTCGGCGATGTTTTGGTGCTGAAATTTAATTGGATTTTATATTTGTTCTCAATCTTTTTGATTTATACCGGCGGTAAAATGCTTTTTACCAAAGAAGAAGATGAAGGCGATATCCAAGATACTAAAATATATAAGCTGATGAGCCGTCTGTTTCATGTCACGCCACATTTACACGGCGAACACTTTTTTATTAAAGAAAACGGCAAACATTATATTACACCGCTGTTTTTTGCATTGATTATTATTGAAACAATGGATGTTGTGTTTGCCCTTGACAGTATTCCAGCCATTTTCTTGGTAACAACCGATGTTTATGTGGTCTATACCAGCAATATTTTTGCCATTTTGGGCTTGCGTGCATTATATTTTCTGCTTGCGGCAATTATCAGCAAATTTGCTTATTTGAAACCGGCTATTTCAATTATTCTCATTTTTATCGGCGCAAAGATTTTCTTGAAAGACACGCCGTTTGAAGTGCATGAATGGTTATCGTTAACCGTAACGGTCGGTCTGCTTGCGGCCGGTATGCTGTTATCGTTGATTAAGCAGCCGAAGCCGGAAAAGATTGATGGCTGATACAAAGGTTTATTTGAGCTTCGGACGTCATGAGCGCTATGGTTTTGATACGCCGATTTTGCGTGAGGATATGGTTGCGGCATATCTGACCGGAGTGCATTTGCGACAGATTTTGCCACCATGCGCCACGGTGTATCATTCGCCATTGGAACGTGCGACAGAAACGGCTCGTTTTGAAGCACTGGGAATGAACTGCCCTCATCTTCTGGAAACCGAGTTTTTAACAGAAAGCACGCCAAAATTCACGGTGCAAAAGTTTGTAAACAATGTGCTGACCAATACAGACCATTCCGTGCAATATTATCATTTTGTAACACATTTGCCGGTGGTGGAAAAATTGGGACTTCCGTTTTTGGGCGCCGGTGATGTGTGCTTGTTAACCGCTGATAACTGGACGGATATGTTGGCAGAAAATTTTAGTGTGCAGACGATGTGCCGGCCGGAAGTTCAAGCATTTCTATGGATGAAATGGCAACAAACATCGCAAAATTTGGAAAAACTTTCTCCTGATGACATTTACCGTCTGTTGCAAAAACAAGAAGCAAAATAAAAAACCCTGCGGTTAAGCAAGGTTTTCAAAACAGAGGTGTCCAACCGGTGTTGAGCGGCAAAGGATTATGGTTTTGCACTAAATCCGGCACTTCTTCGCTAATCTTATATAAGATCACCGGTGTCACATACAAACGCAAGGTTTCATCATACCTGCTTTCCATATTGGTTTTTATGCGCAGTTCAAAAGCACCGGCTTGCCAATCTGAAAAATCAACATCTTCGGGCATTTGGCGGAAAAGTTCGGCCAAGTCAAAAAACATCAGACGCCACGGATCTAAGGAATAACACTCAAAGCGTTTAACAACTTTTCTACTGTCGCGACTGATACCCAAATAATTTTGTGCATCGCTATCCATCATAACCGGCAAAGAGCCATAGTGCCCCGGAAAAGCAGCGTCAGTCGGCGTTAACCAATACAAAAACGAGTGATTAAACCGATAAATCGGACGGACTTTTTGTGCCAAAGGCAAAAGCTGTTGCTCGGTCAAACGGGGCTTGGCCGCTATTTTGAGCAAGCGTTCAAAAATTTTGTGATACCGTGCCAACTCCGCAGATGCCGGCGGCAACGAAGCCATTCTGGCTTCTAAATCTGTTAAAGAATAATTGTTCATACCTAAAATAATTAAAAAATTCGGCTGACTATAACCGAATATTTTTGTTTAGTCAATCATTTTTAAAGCGGATAAGGCTTGATTTTTTGCATTTATCTGCTATGATGCGGCAAATTTAATGAGAGAAAATATGGCCAAACAAGCGAAAATATTAGAAGAACTGGCAAACGAAAAATATAAATACGGCTTTATCACCGATATTGAAGCCGATACGGTGCCGCTCGGCCTTAATGAAGATATTATTCGCTTGATTTCAACAAAAAAAAATGAACCGCAATGGCTTTTAGAATGGCGATTAAAGGCCTATCGCCATTGGCTGACCATGACTGAGCCGCATTGGGCAAAGTTGAACTTTGAGCCGGTTGATTTTCAGGCATTGCGCTATTATGCCGCGCCGAAACAAAAAGTGCGTCCGAAAAACCTTAATGAAGTTGATCCGAGCTTACTTGAAACATATAACAAGCTCGGCATTCCGCTTAAAGAGCAAGAAGCTCTGGCAGGTGTGGTGGCAGTTGATGCCGTATTTGACAGCGTTTCGGTAGCTACCACATATCGCGCCAAGCTCAAAGAGCAAGGCATTATTTTCTGCTCTATTTCCGAGGCTATTAAAGAACACCCTGATTTGGTGCAAAAATACCTTGGTTCCGTGGTGCCATATACCGACAATTTTTATGCCTGCTTAAATTCGGCAGTATTTACCGACGGTTCGTTTGTATTTATTCCTAAAGGCGTGCGCTGTCCGATGGAACTTTCCACATATTTTCGCATTAACGCCAAAGGAACGGGACAATTTGAACGCACCTTGATTATAGCCGAAGATGACAGTTATGTTTCATATTTGGAAGGTTGCACCGCGCCGCAACGTGATGAAAATCAGCTGCATGCGGCTATTGTGGAAATTGTGGTGCTGAACAATGCCGAAGTAAAATATTCTACCGTGCAGAACTGGTATCCGGGCGATGAAAACGGCAAAGGCGGTGTTTATAACTTTGTAACCAAGCGGGCAGCCTGCCGAGGCGCTAATTCAAAAATTTCATGGACACAAGTAGAAACCGGCTCGGCAATTACATGGAAATATCCGTCGTGCGTTTTACAAGGCGATAATTCAATCGGCGAATTTTACTCGGTTGCCATTACGCACCATCATCAACAAGCCGATACCGGCACAAAGATGATTCATCTGGGACGTAATACGCGTTCAAAAATCATCTCCAAAGGTATTTCGGCCGGTTATTCCAATCAGACATATCGCGGTTTGGTTGATGTGGCAAAACAAGCCAACGGTGCCCGTAATTATTCGCAATGCGACAGCTTACTGATTGGCTCTACTTGCGGTTCACACACCGTGCCGTATGTCCGCAACCGCAACAAATCGGCAATTTTGGAGCACGAGGCAACCACCTCTAAGATCAGCGATGAGCAACTGTTTTATTGCCAGCAACGAGGTATTGGTGCCGAAGAAGCTGTCGGGTTAATCGTTAGCGGCTTTTGTAAAGAAGTGATGCAAAATTTACCGATGGAATTTGCGATTGAAGCTGCGAAATTAATTAATATAAGTTTGGAAGGAAGCGTAGGATAATGGTATTATTAAAGATTGAAAATTTGACTGCCGGTGTGGCGCAAAAAGAAATTATCAAAAACTTCAGTCTGACGATTAACGCCGGCGAAGTGCATGCCATTATGGGACCGAACGGTGCAGGAAAATCTACGCTTTCGTATGTTTTGGCCGGCAAGAGCGATTATGAAGTTACAAGCGGCAAAGCGTGGTTGAACGGACAAGATTTGCTCCAAATGAAGCCGGAAGAGCGCGCCAATGCCGGATTATTTTTAAGTATGCAATATCCGGTGGCTATTCCGGGTGTATCCGTCAGCAATTTTTTAAAGCATGCCGTTAATGCCAAACGTAAATATGCAGGTCTGCCGGAGCTTGACGCTGCCGAATTTTTGAAGTTGTTGCGCAGTGCCGCCAAAGAACTCGGTATCAGTGCCGAAATGTTAAAGCGTGAAATTAATGTCGGCTTTTCCGGCGGTGAAAAGAAGCGTATGGAAATTTTGCAAATGAGCCTTTTGAAGCCGCAATTAGCCATTTTAGATGAGGCCGATTCCGGTTTGGATATTGATGCATTGCGTGTGGTGGCTGAGGGTGTCAACAAACTACGCACAGCCGACAATGCGCTTTTAATCATTACCCACCACAACGATTTACTTGATTTGATTAAGCCGGATTTTGTGCATATTTATGCCGACGGACACATTGTGCGCTCGGGCGATGCCAACTTAGCGCTTGAACTTGAACAAAGCGGCTACAAATCCTTTTTGGAAGAAGTGTAATGGTGGAGGATAATCACAACATAACGCTTTGGGGCGAAGACATTCCGTGGTTATTTGGTCTGCGCGAAAAAGGACGGCAGACAACAAAGGCTATCGGCTTGCCGAATGCCAAAACCGAAGCATGGAAATATTCGCACTTTGCACCGACAATTTTGGATACCTATCATATTGATACAACGCCGCACCATTGTGATGAAAATTGCCATTGCCATGACGAAAAAGCGTCAACGCCGTTTGCCGCCTATTACATTAAATTTTGCAACGGTAAATTGGCAAACGAACATTTTGATTTGCCGGCCGGTGTTACGATTAAGTCTTTGGTTGAGGCCATTTTTGACGGTGATGCCAAAGCCTATCTCGGCAAATCGTTTGACTTGGAAAAATTTCCGTTTGCCGCACTGAATACGGCCTATTTGGAGCAAGGTGTGATGCTGACGGTGGAACGCGGCACGGTTTTAGATCGGCCGATTTTATTGCATTATCATCAACATTACGGCACCCCGCAAATCAATCATTTACGCAATATTTTTGTTTTGGAAAATCGCTCTAAAGCAACAATTATTGAGTATTTTACAGCGGAAAGCAACGCTGAATATTTCAACAACCTCGTCAATGAAATTTATGTGCGCGAGGCGGCGCAGTTGCAGCACTATGTGTGGCAAAATGAGGCTGTCGCAGCGCGGCATGTGGCACTGACCAGCGTGGAAGTGCGCAAAGACGGAACATATAACTGTTTTTGCGCACAAAGTGAATGTGTGTTGGCACGGCATGAAAGCTATATTCGTCTGCAACAAGAAGGCGCCGCGGCAGAGGTTAACGGCGTGTATCGGCTTATGCACAGCGGCGTGTCGGACATTACAACCAACATTGCCCATTTGGCACCGCATACCGTCTCCAATCAGCTGGTTAAAGGTGTGGTCGGCGGTGCGGCAAAAGGTGTTTTTCAGGGGCAAATTCATATTGCACCGGATGCTCAACAAACCGAAGGATACCAGTTGCACCGAGCCCTCATTCTCAGCGACGATGCCGAAGTGGACGCTAAGCCGGAACTGGAAATTTTTGCCGATGACGTTAAATGCTCGCACGGTAATACCTGCGGCGATTTAGATGCCGAGCAGCTGTTTTATATGCAGTCGCGCGGTATTGATTTAGAAACGGCAAAACAGCTTTTGATTGAAGCGCATATCAATGAAGCGTTTGAAAAAATCAATGACAACAACGTTAAAACTTGGCTCAAGAAAAACTTTTAGCAAAAACTCCGGTCAAAATAAAAAACACTTGCAATTTGCATTTTTTGTGTTATACATAACGGGCAATCGGCGCCAAACGGCGGCGGTTGAATATGTTTAATAATTTTGTGGAGGGCGAGCCATCGCCGCACCACAAACCTAACAAATAGAGGTATTAAAATGGCTAAATCTAAAAAGAAAATTTTAGGTCTGATCAAGCTGCAAATACCTGCGGGTAAGGCGAATCCGTCTCCGCCGGTTGGTCCTGCTTTGGGTCAAAAAGGCTTGAACATTATGGAATTTTGTAAAGCATTTAATGCGCAAACGCAAAAAATGGAACCGGGTATTCCGGTACCGGTTATCATCACTGCTTATGATGATAAGAGCTTTAATTACTATGGCTCAGGTCAAAGAAATTGCCACCACCAAATTGCCGGATTTGAACTGTGCAACGGTTGAATCGGCCATGAACATGATTAAAGGTCAAGCAGTTTCAATGGGTATTAAGGTTACGGAGTAAGTCGATGAGCGGAAAAAGATTAGTAAATGCATACAAAAACTTTGATAAGAATCAGGTTTTCAGCTTAAAAGAGGCAATTGAGCTCGTTAAGCAAAATGCGACTGCAAAATTTGATGAGACCATTGATTTAGCAATTAACTTAGGTGTTGATCCGAAGCATGCCGATCAAATGATCAGAGGTGTTTGCCAATTGCCGCACGGTAACGGTAAAACCGTTCGCGTAGCTGTTTTCGCCAAAGATGCCAAAGCAGATGAAGCCAAAGCTGCCGGTGCTGATATTGTCGGTGCCGAAAACTTGGTTGATTCCATTCTGGCCGGCAAAATTGACTTTGATCGCTGCATTGCAACACCGGACATGATGGGCTTGGCCGGTCGTGTGGCACGCGTTTTGGGTCCGAAAGGCTTGATGCCGAACCCGAAACTCGGCACCGTTACGGCTGATGTGGCAACGGCAGTTAAAAACGCCAAAGCCGGTGAAGTTCAATATCGTGTGGAAAAGAACGGTATTGTTCATGCCGGTGTTGCTAAAGCATCATTCAGCGCAGATCAAATCTATGATAATGCTAAATTGTTCATTGACACAATTATGAAGGCCAAACCGGCTTCATTAAAGGGCACATATTTGAAGAAAATTTCAATCAGCTCTACGATGGGTGTTGGCGTTCGTGTTGATTCAAACAACTTATAATTAATGAAAGTTCGGCTAACGATTTATTGCTTGTAATTTTTTCGCTTATGTAGTTCATCTACACCGCGCTCAAAAATCACTACGCACTAATTTCATTATCCGAACTTTTTTCCATTTAAGATTGTTATGAAAGGATTTCCTTTAGTAGGGAATCCTTTTTTATTTTCCCCTTTTTGCGCACAAAAAAAGTGTTGCCGGTTTTTCCCTGTTAAAGGAAACCTGACAACACTCTTTTAATTCCAATCTTCTACAACGTCATTTTCAGGCATTTTCCGGCTTTTCTTCAGCAATAATACCTCTGAGCCAATTTTGCAGTTGCTTGCGGCAGAGAGGATTATAACTGAAAAACACCAACAGCCAGCCGATTGCACCTCCTGTAAAAATAATGGCAACGTAACTTCCACCCAGTATCATCATAATGAAAGATATAAAGAGGGAGCCTGCGCCACAAAACTCTGCTAACTTGTTATTATCACCAAACACAGTGGATATAACAACACCGAGCATGATGAGAAGTGTAGGTATGCTGCATATCCAGAAGGTGTCATCAGAAATTTCCATGCTAGATGGTATTATCATGATGTTAATCACAAAACCGACTAGCAGGATAATTGCTGTGAAACACATTGTTGAAAAAACTGGAATCTTGTTTGTCTTTGCTTCCATAATCTAGAAAGTTCGGGTTGGTATTGTGTTAATCTTCCCCCTTGTTAGAAGAAAAAGAAGCAAAATCATAAAAATTGCAACCTCCACAATACCATCTATAATACTTAATTAAAAACTACTTTCAGTATAGCGCCGATATTGCCAAAAAGCAAGCAATTTATGCCCATGCCGACGTTATTGGAGCGTTCCCGCGCATTATAAAGTAAAAATCGCCGCGGATTTTGTGAAAAAACACTTGAAAAATAATATTTTTTATGTATAAAAGAGGCAGTTGTCTGAAAGGGTGCGCTTTCACAATCTTTTTTTAGAGTTTCGCACAAGTCCGCCCGCCATGGGGTTGGCATTTTTGAAAATTAAAATTTATATGACAAATACAGAATTTAAAATCCCTGAAATGACTGAAAATTTTGAAGACTTGCTCAATGAGCAATTCGGCGAAAACGGCATTTTGGGCACAGTTGTAAAAGGCACAATCGTAAAAATCAGCGATGATTATGTTACCGTTGATGTCGGTTTGAAATCTGAAGGCAATATTCCGATGCGCGAATTCGGCACCAATCCGGAGCTGAAAATCGGTGACGCTGTTGAAGTCTTGGTTGATCGCTATGAAGACAAAGACGGCAACATTGTTCTGTCGCGTGAAAAAGCACGTCGCGAAGAAGCTTGGGCTGATTTGGAAAAATCAATGAATGCCGGCGAACGTGTTAACGGTATTATCTTTGGTCGCGTTAAAGGCGGCTTCACCGTTGATTTGAACGGCGCTATTGCTTTCTTACCGGGTTCGCAAATTGATATTCGCCCGATCCGCGACATTACGCCGTTGATGGGCATCTCGCAACCGTTCCAAATTTTGAAAATGGATAAACTGCGCGGCAACATCGTTGTTTCGCGTCGTGTGGTTTTGGAAGAAACCAGAGCCGAAGCTCGTGCCGAATTGATTGATGGCATTAAAGAAGGCGCTATTTTGGACGGTGTTGTTAAAAACATTACCGATTACGGTGCGTTTATTGACCTTGGCGGTGTTGACGGTTTGTTGCACGTTACCGATATTTCTTGGAAGCGCATTAACCATCCGGCCGAAGTTTTGAGTGTTGGCCAAAACATTAAAGTTCAGGTTATTCGTTTCAATGAAGATACACAACGCATCAGCCTCGGTATGAAACAACTGGAAAGCGATCCGTGGCAAGCTGTGGCCGATAAATATCAAGTTGGCCAAGTTTATAAAGGTAAAGTTACCAACATTACCGATTATGGTGCATTTGTTGAATTAGAAGACGGTATTGAAGGTTTGGTTCACGTTTCTGAAATGAGCTGGACCAGAAAGAACGTTCATCCGGGCAAAATTGTTTCAACCTCTGAAGAAGTTGAAGTTAAAGTTTTGGAAGTTGATGCCGATAAACGTCGTATCAGCCTTGGCATTAAGCAATGCCAACCGAATCCGTGGGCTGCTTATGTTGATGAGCATCCGGTCGGTTCGGTTATCAGCGGCAAAATTAAAAACATTACCGAATTCGGTTTGTTTGTCGGCCTGACCGATGAAATTGACGGCATGATTCACTTGTCGGATATTTCTTGGGAAAAATCGGGTGAAGAAGCTGTTAAAGACTATACCAAAGGTCAAGAAATTGAAGCTAAAATCATTGATGTTGATGTGGAAAAAGAACGCATCAGCCTTGGTATTAAACAGCTTTCTGAAGACAGCGTCAGCCAAGCTTTGGCCAGCCTGAAAAAAGGTGATGTGGTCAGAGCCGTTGTAAAATCGGTTGAAGACACCGGCATTACCGTTGAAGTTGAAGGTTTAACCGCGACAATCAAAAAGGCAGACCTGTCTAAAGATAAGGCTTCGCAAAATCCGGAAAACTTCCACGAAGGCGATATGGTTGAAGCTAAAGTGACTTCGGTGGATAAGAAAAACGCCAAAGTCGGCTTGTCTATCAAAGCTTTAGAAGTTGACGAAGAAAAGAAGGTTTTGGAAGAATATTCTAACACCACCAGCGGTTCTTCGCTCGGCGAGGCTTTAGGGGAAGCTCTCAAAAAGGCCAACTAATAAAGTTCGTATAACGGGCTACTAATCAAAGGTTTCTTGCCTTATGTAGTTTTTTCTACACCACGGCAAGAAGCCTTTTTCTATTAGCTCCGTTCTATGAACTTTCACGATATTTTACACTACGTCAAAGGACTTTCTGCTTATTTGCACGCATTAAAAGTGGTTTTGGCTTGAACGGACTTTGATGCTTTATTATAAGCTTTGTCCTTCTGATGATGCACGACTGGATACGCCACGATTTATTGCCGTTCTTGCGCCGGTTTCAGAATGCGTATTTTGTTGTTTGATATCCTGCGTTGTATCGCTTTTTCTTTCTTGCAATTTTTGGCTTTTCTTTCTTACTTCATCAATTTTTTTCTGTGTTTGCGAGCCGGTTGTTTCAAGCGCCCCTTTTTCCTTTAAAGCTTGCTGTGCCTCCCGAAACATACGTATTGGAGAATTTCGGCGAAAAGATGTTCTGTGATGAGCAGAATCGTCTTGTTTCTGATTGATATTTTCTATGGTGTTTTGTTTAACGTCCTGTGACTTTTCTTCAATCAGCGATTTACCGCCGACAGCCATTAAAACCACTGCGGCAGTACCCACCATAAATTTGGTGGCTCTATCCCAAAATGTCGGTTTATTCTCACTCATGGCGAACCTCTCCGGTTATATCACGCGCCCAGCGACTCACCGCCTTTGCGACCCCCTTTACTGCGGACGCTCGTGAGCTGTGGCTGCTTTGGTAAAACAGCTTCTTTATTTTTGTCATCAGCTACTTTTGATTCCGGAGCCGGTATGTCGTTTTTCTTTTGTTGCAATCTTTCACTTTTTGCCCGTAATGCATCTGCCGCATCGCTAAAATCCAAAGTTTTACCTTTAAGTGTTATTGACATACCTTCATCTTTTCTCACTAAGTGGTGTCTACTTAGTTTGGTTATTTCTTTTCCTTGTTCATCATATACGGTATAAGCGCCTTTTTCTTCCACAAAATCAAGATTATCTAATCCGTCTTTTTTTGATTTGTTTTCATACAAACGCTCTACTTTTATGTTATCTATAAATTCCTTTGCAGCTTTTACCATGAGATCTTCTTTGGAACCTGGTGTCGGTCTATCCGCCCAATAAGGATCATCATCTACATATTTTCCTTTCTCAATACTTGCACCGGAGCCGTTCTGAAGCCATTCCGACGTTTGCTGTTTTTTATCTTGTTGGATTTTTTCGGCAACATATTTTGCGCCGACAGCTGTTAAAACAACAGCAGTTGCACCCATAACCCAATCTCTTGCCGTATGCCAGAAGTTTTTCTTTTCTTCCATTTTCGTTCTCCTTATAATGCTTTATTTATCTGTATTATACATTATTTTGATATTTTGTCAATATTTTTATATTACACGACGCAGGATTCCCTTGTTTTCGGCTAATAAACGCCTTGCCTCTTCAACATTACAATTTTTGGCAATCATCACGCAGGCGACTTTTACGTTGCCGGCAATTTTTAAGATTTCTTCCGCCTTTTTCGCACTTGCGCCGCTGATTTCGCACACATAGCGAACGGCGCGCTCGTGCAATTTTTGATTATGAATCTGCACATCAACCATATAGTTTTTGTAAGTTTTACCCATCTTAATCATGGCACCGGTGGAAAGCATATTCAAAATCATTTTCTGTGCCGTGCCCGACTTCATGCGCGACGAACCGGAGATGGCTTCCGGCCCCACTTCAGCACATAAGAATATATCGGCAAGCGGCTTAAACTTAGCCTCAGGATTGGATGTGATGGCAATGGTCAAAATACCTTTCTTCCGCGCCAATTCCAAAACATGCAAAGTATATTGAGGATTGCCGCTGGCCGATATAGCCACAATCACATCATTGGCTTGCGCATTAAAGTCGGCAAAATCGTCTTCTGCCAACCGCGCATTGTCTTCGGCGTTTTCCACAGCAAAGCGAATCGCCCTCTCTCCGCCTGAAATATAGCCCTGTATCAAATCCGGTGCCGCACCGAAAGTCGGCGGCATTTCCGAAGCATCTAAAATACCGATACGCCCGCTGGTGCCGCTGCCGAAATAGGCCATTCTTCCGCCTTTTTGCAGCAGCGCCGCAATTTTTTCAATAGCCACACCTATTTGCGGCACTATTTTTTCAATCGCCAACGCCACTTTTTTATCTTCATCGTTGATTAAACGAGCAATTTTCTCGCCGTTCGCCAAATCTATGTCAACCGTAGCCGGATTTATTTTTTCTGTAATTATCGGCATAATTCACCTCTTTTCAATGCGTTAACAAATCTTAACGCACATAATTTAATAAAAAATAAAAAAATGATTGACATTAGGCAAAAAATATTGATGATAGCTATTGAGAAATCGCACAGGCGGTTTTTCATGAAAGCCCCTGAAGAAATTTATGGAGGGGTGGCAGAGCGGTCAATTGCAACGGACTGTAAATCCGTCGACTTAGTCTACGATGGTTCGAATCCATCCCCCTCCACCACTTAAATCTCTTTCGGGGTTTTTGATTAACAATATTAAGCTTCAAGCGGGTGTAGCTCAATGGTAGAGCAGAAGCCTTCCAAGCTTACTACGGGGGTTCGATTCCCCTCACCCGCTCCATTCCCTTAATATTGATAACGTCTTTAACAAAATAAAAATAGGATAATAAATATGGCAAAAGAAAAATTTGAGCGGACGAAACCGCACTGCAACATTGGCACGATTGGTCACGTAGACCACGGCAAAACGACGTTGACTGCAG
>CADAJN010000002.1 GCA_902788365.1 uncultured Pseudomonadota bacterium
CCTCTTATCGCCTATGGTACTTTGTCTTAAGACACGGGAGAGTCGGTAGCTGCCAGTTCTTCTGATTACTACTCCTTGTTTATTGTTTTATTTTTATAGGAAAAAAGCCTCACCGATTAAGGTGAGGTTTTTGTTGTCTACATACAAAAAAATATCCCTCTTATCCGATAGATAAGGGGGATATAATTTTAAACTATAAGGTTTTCAATCTCAGACTTTTTCTGTTCAACCTTCAACCTTTTCTTCTTTTGTCGGCTCACGATAGAACTCGGCCTGCTTTAAACCGGACGTTGTAATTTCCCACTGAATTCCGGTGCGACGCACATAACCCAAGCGCTCAAAGCGATTAAGTTCGGAAACACCGACGATTTTTTCAGCTTCAAGCCAGTTTCCTTGCTTTTGTTCAGACAAGTAGAGCATACCGTTTTTGGTTTTGAGCACATTTTGCTGATATGCCTCAGGATGCTCTATTTTCATCAAGGCTTGTGCATTTTGGGACCACTGGATACCTTCTTCCGTTAAGTAATAAATGAGATGGTTATATTTCAGTTTAATAACGGCAATCTCTATTTCCGTCGGAAAGTGGCAACCATACAACGCATACAGCGTTTCGGCATAAGCAAGGCTCAATCTTCCGTATTTGTTGACGATTTCAAGCGCTTGCGGCACAAAATGGATATATGGCACAACGCGGCAAAATCTTTGATCCGGACGAGTTTCATCCGTGCCTTGCACAACTCGTAAAACCATTTGCGGATCAAACAGAAGAGCGGGGTTCTGCGGGGTATTAGCGGCAGCATGACGAACAGCCGTTTGCCATATAATACCAAACAGAAATACAAGCACACCGCTCAATCCGGCCAAAATAACAAATATTCCCGTGCTTTGCGTGTTTTGCAAATGATATGCCCAAATAATGGCATTCAATGTAATCAAAAACGTGCATAAAAACCAACAGGTGCCGAAAATTCCCCATCTCTCATCAGTCGTATTTTTGGGAACCAGACAACTGCTGATAAACACCAGAGCGACACTTCCAAGAAATCCGAAGCCAAGCCAATAAATTGGGCGAGGATCAGGAGCTAAGGCTACATAAAACACTCCGATTTGCGCAAAAGTGGCAATAAGCAGCCAAATTTCGTGCCAATACTTTTCGTGAAAAAGCTTAAATTTTTCCATAATTGTAAGACATTAAAAATTAACATATAATTATAAGTTCACTGGTTACAACTTAAGAAAAATCAGCATTAAAGTCAACAAAAATGTATTGGTATAGCTTCTGCCTTAATCAAAAATAAATCTTTTGCAGCTATACTGAAGTATAAAAATGGAGTTATAGCGTGAAAAAGATTTTAGGCACATTTTTGATGGTGTTTTTGTTAAGCGGGTGCGCCGGTATGAACTGGTTTAACGGCTGGGGTTCAAGCTCGGTTGTTGTGCGCAAAGGTGATACGCTATATAGTATTTCGCGCCGCTATAATGTGCCGATTAAAGATATGATTAACGCTAACCGCTTGCGGCCGCCATACACGCTTTATGTGGGGCAAAAATTGCGATTGCCGACCAAGCAATATCATATTGTGCGCCGCGGTGAAAGTTTATATGGCATTGCGCGGCAATACAATGTGGATGTGACGAGTTTGAGCCGTGTGAATAACCTACAAACACCGTATTCTCTGTCGCCGGGGCAGAAATTGCTCTTACCGGCTTCGGTGTCTTCGGCGGCCGGTTCTGCAACGGCTGCATCGTCAAAGGCAACGGCAAACGCCGCTCAAAACACATCAAAACAAACATCGTATCAACGACCGGCAGAGAGTTACACACCGCCGGCATCAACCCGCAAAACCAAGTTTATGTGGCCGGTAAACGGCACGGTTGTTTCCGGTTTCGGTAATTTGGGCAGCGGACGCAAAAACGATGGCATTAACATTAAGGCGGCGCTCGGCACAGCGGTAAAAGCGGCCGATTCCGGCACGGTGGCTTATGCCGGTAATGAGCTGAAGGGTTTCGGTAATTTGATTTTAATCAAGCATTCGGACGGTTGGATTACGGCCTATGCGCATTGTGACCGGTTATTTGTGAAGAAAGGTCAGAAAGTGGCGCGGGGAGAAAAAATCGCTACGGTCGGCAGTTCCGGCAGTGTTACCACGCCGCAGCTGCATTTTGAGGTGCGCGCCGGCAAAAAAGCCGTTAATCCGCGCAGCTATTTACCATAAAATTTTATCAATTTCGCACAAAGTGCGGCAACTGAGCCGGATTTCCGAACTGAAGTTCGGAAATTATTACGTCGTGCTTTTAGCACTCCTCATAATGACAAGGCTTTATTTAATAAAAAACCACCTTAAATTCCTTCAAGGTGGGAGTTCAAAGCTGCCAAAAGATAAACAGTCCGGTGTATTCTATATATTTCACCGGCTCCCCAAAAGGGAGTTTTTTTCTTTTGCGGAGCTTTGATACTCCGCCGGCGGTCTCCCGTCGGCAAAAATTATATTAAGGCAAATATGCCATAATGCAAGTAAGAAAGAATCTAAAAAGCCGTTAATAAGTCAAAAAATTAGTTTTTTCTCTTGCATTTATGGTATAAAAATACCTACATAATAGCAGTAAAAGGAGAATGAAATGTTTATTACTGATGCTTATGCCGCAGCGCCGGCAATGATTGAAAGCGGCTCATTGGCCGGCACATTGATGCAATTGGCGCTGATTTTACTGATTTTTTATTTTTTACTGATCCGACCGATGAAAAAGCGTGAACAGGCACATAATGCTATGGTTGAGGCCTTAAAAATCGGCGATAAAGTGCTGACGAACGGTGGAATTTACGGCACGGTGGCAAAAATTGACGGTCTGAAAATTTCGCTGGAAGTGGCGCCTGATGTGAATATCGTTTTTGACCGCATGGCCATCAGCGCCGTTTTGCCGGCAGAAGAGAAAAAGTCGGTGGCAAAATCTAAAAAAACAAACAACAAAAACAAAGGAACAAAATAATGTATAAATTATCACTGCAACGAATTTTGATAATTATCGCCATTTGTTTGGTCGGTGTGTTTTTTGCCGTGCCGAATGTGGTGTCGGATAAAACAAAGTTGCCGAAGTGGTGGCAACCGGTTAATCTGGGTTTGGATTTGCAAGGCGGCTCCAGTTTGCTGCTGCAAGTGAAAATGGACGATGTATTGAAAGAAAAGATGGCCACGCTTGAAGATGTGGCTCGTCAGGAATTGCGCAAATTGAAAGTGCGCTATCAGGATTTGAGCTCAAGCAAAGACGGCGTAACGGTTAAAATTGCCGATTATTTGGCGCGTGACAAAGCCAGAGAAGCATTTCGCAAAATGGACGAAGGGCTGGAAACGGTTGATGGTGAAGACGGTAGCGGCTTGATTACCGTTAGATACAGCGAGCCGGCGATGGCGCAATTAAAAGCACGCGTGATTGACCAATCGGTGGGTATTGTGCGTCGCCGTATTGACGAACTGGGGACCAAAGAGCCGATTGTGCAAGGGCAAGGTTCTGACCGTATTTTGGTGCAATTACCGGGGGTGCAAAATCCGGAAAGCGTGAAAATTTTGCTTGGTAAAACCGCAAAAATGTCATTTCATTTAGTAGATGAAAGCACAACTTTAGCGCAAGCGCGTCGCGGTAAAATCAGCAAAACATCGCGCGTGATGAGCGGCTCGGAAGGCGAACAATATGTGGTGATTAAGCGTCCGGTGGTTGATGGCGCCAGTTTGTCTGATGCGCGCGTTTCGTTTGAAAACGGTCAACCGGTGGTCAGCTTTCGCTTTGATACGGCCGGCGGTCGCAAATTTGCCGAAGTAACCAGCAATCATGTGGGTGAAAGATTGGCGATTGTGCTTGATAACGAAGTGATTTCGGCGCCGAATATTAACGGGCCGATTACCGGCGGCAGCGGTATTATTACCGGCAATTTTACCACCAAATCGGCTAATGATTTGGCGCTTTTGATGCGTTCCGGTGCGTTGCCGGCGCCGCTTGAAGTCATGGAAGAACGCACGGTTGGCGCTGGTTTGGGCGCAGATTCAATTCACGATGGTGTGATTGCCGCAATTGTCGGTTTTGTGGCAATTATTGTCTTTATGTTATTGGCATATGGTTTGTTTGGTGCCATGGTAGACATTACGCTGTTTTTGAATTTGGCAATTATGCTTGGCGTGATGAGTTTTATCGGCACCACTCTAACCCTTCCGGGTATTGCCGGTATTATCTTAACCATCGGTATGGCGGTTGATGCCAACATTTTGATTTTTGAACGCATCAGAGAAGAAGTAAATCACGGACGCTCAATTCGCGATGCCATAACCGTCGGTTTTACTGAGGCTTATCGCACAATTGTGGATTCAAACTTAACCACATTGGTGGCCGGCGCGGTGCTGTTCTACTTTGGCAGTGGGCCGGTGCGCGGCTTTGCCGTAACATTAACGATTGGTATTTTGACATCTATGTTTACGTCGGTGACGGTCAGCCGCTTAATGGTGGAAGCATGGATGGCAAAAGTTAAACCGACAAAATTGCCGTTATAAAAAGAAAAGGATAAAACAGATGAAAATATTTAGTTGGATTATAAAAGATACAACCTTTGATTTTTTGAAATTGCGTAAACTGGGATATGCGTTGTCAATTTTGCTGATAGCGGCTTCAGTGGCAAGTATGGCAATAAAAGGTTTTAACTATGGTATTGATTTTTCCGGCGGCGTGCTGATTGACGTGAAAAGCAAAAACGGTGCGGTTGATGTGGACCAAGTGCGTAAAGATTTGTCGGTGTTAAACCTTGATGAATTGACACTACAATCTGTCGGCGAAGGTAACGAACAGCTGATGATTAGAGCACAGGCCAATAATGCCGATGAAGAAAGTCAGCGTATTGCGGTAAACCAAATCAAAGAAATTTTGGGTAAAGATTTCACCTTTGAGCGTATTGAATCGGTGGGGCCGCAAGTGGGCGAAGAATTAAAACTATCGGGTATTTTGGCTTCGGTTTTTGCTTGTGTGGCCATCAGTTTATATATTTGGATCCGCTTTGAATGGCGCTTTGCGTTAGGTGCATTGATTGGTCTGTTTCATGATATTTTAATTACGGTCGGCTTGCTTTCAATGATGCACTTTGAATTTAGTCTGACGACAATTGCCGCTATTTTAACGCTTGCCGGTTATTCGGTGAACGATACGGTGGTGACCTATGACCGCATCAGAGAAAATTTGCAAAAATATAAGAAAATGCCGCAATACGACTTGCTGAACAAAAGTATTAACGATATTTTCTCACGCACGATTTTGACCAGCTTAACCACATTATTTGCCTCGTTGGCATTGCTGGTGTTTGGCGGTGATGCACTGCGCAGTTTTGCCTTTGTAATTACGGCCGGTGTAATTGTCGGAACATATTCTTCAATTTATGTTTCGGTGGCTATTTTGAACTTCTTTGATTTACGCAAAGTTGCACGTGAAGAAGAAGTTAATCCGTTCGGTAATGTATAAAACGGATTGATTTTCCTAAAAAATCCTGTCGGGGCTGTCGTTTCGGCGGGATTTTTTTTGTAACAATTAAAATAAATGCTTTGCTTTTTACTATGACGTATTTTACAATAAAATCAATATGCGGGAGATGAAAATGTTGACATTTAATGTGCAAAATAAGCGACTGAATCTGCTGTTATGCAGTATAATAGGCATAAACGTATTATTTGTGTTATGGACGTTATTTTATTCGGCAATTATTGTTTGTGATGACATAGAACACTTACGTGCAGCCTATTTTGTCAGCATCGGAGATGTGCCGTATCGCGATTTTTTTGAACATCATCACCCGCTGTTGTGGTATGTTTTATGGCCGTTGATTAAGGTTTTGCCGCATAGCACCATTTGGAGCATATATATCGGACGCGCACTGAGCTTGCTGGTTTCGTTTGGCACCGGATATTATTTTTATCAGATTATGCGGCGTTTTATTGGTGGAAAAACAGTGGCGTTGTTGGCGATTGTGCTTTATTTTGCCAGTATGCCGGCATGGTATTCACTAATTAACATTAAGCCCGATATTTATATGCGTTTTTTTTATTTTATGGGCTTGTATTACCTGTTTTTGTATTTCCGCTATCAGAAACGGCGCGATTTATGTGCATGCGGAGTGGCATGGGTTATCGGTTTTTTGTTTTTGCAGACCATCACGTTGGATATTTTGCCACTGGTTTTGCCTGTGGGGTGGTTTATATGTAGAAAAAAATATGTGATTAAAGATTTTGCCATTGCGGCAATTCTACCGCTGTTGCTACTGACAGTTTTTTGCGGTGTATTGTTTTATGCTAATGCATGGGGACAATATTTTGAGCTTAACTGGGATTTTAACAGCAAAATGACAGTATTTTTGCACCGAATTTCACAAAGTAAATATTTGATTTTGTTTGCGGATATTATTTTTTTGGCTTTGGCCGGTTGCATATATTATCTTAAAACGACGCCAAAGATAAATATTTATAGAATGGCACTGATACTTTTGTTTTTCAGTGAATTGCTGCAACGCATATTCTGGGTTTCAATCTTAAGCCAGTATTTTGTAATGTTGTTTGCTTTTGCCGCCATGATTACGGCACCAATGATTTATAAAATAGGTCAAAAAAATCCTCTTCCGACTTATAGTGCCGTTGCAATTTTTGTAGTATTGCACATTATTCTTAACGAACTGAGCCTATTCAAATATTCTTTTTCCAAACAGCCGTTTTATTATTTAGAAACCAGACAAGTGCCGCTGGAGCAAACTTACGGTTTAGATTGCGGCATTTATCAGCCGCGTAAGACATATTATTGGATGATGATAGATATGGAAACACTGCATAATTTATATTATAATCGCTTTCCAGACTATCGGCTGACAGATTTTGTTCATGATGAGCAGATTCGTTTTTATTGTCTCTCTCAAGGAATGGATAAATATGCTCAATTTGAGCAACAAGTGAAAACATTGCTTCCTTTAACCGATTTGCAACGGCAAATTTTGCAGCGCCATATATTCAGTGAAGATTTTCATCAAACATTTCAGCCGATAAGCATAAGATTGTATCAAAGACAAGAATAAAGCATAAATTCTAATCAATCCAATCGTTAATTTTTGCTAGGAGTGTTTTGGCAGAAACAAGTGCGGTCTTAGCGTTTAGCAATTCATAAATTTTAATGGCCGAATTAAAATAGTTGCGCGCTTCCAGCATAAATTTTTCATCTTCATCATGTTTGCCGAGCAAATAATAAATTTTGCCGATTTTTTCTTGCACTTGAGCCCACTCCATCGGATGGGTATTTTGCTCATAAATTTGTTGTTGATTGCGGTAACAATCAATGGCCAGCTGCATAATGGTATTGCTGTGAGTGGTCAAACCGAGTGAAGCCAAATAATAACCGAGCAAACCTTCAATATGGCACCACGATTGCGGAAATTGCGCCAGCGAATAGACCTTTTCGGTTTCGCGCAATTGCGATACGGCATCGCGCAGAGCTTGCATATCAAGCGTATGTTTCCAATATTGATGATTGAGTTGTGCCAAATGATAAGAAATCAGGCCGTAATCATAAGGATAATTGCGGTTTAGATATTTGCGCGCCGTTTGATAATGCGCCAACGATTTTTTTAAATAGTCAAACTTGTTCGGCAATTCCGATTGATAGGCGGCTTCATAAAGTTGGCCGAGATTGTTATATATGCAACCGTAATAAACCGGTAGACGCATATATTGGCGGCTTTGCAGCGCTTCATTAAACAAAGTCTCAATAATTTTGATATCTTTGGCAGTTAGACCTGCGGCAATGGCGCTGGTAAGATAAATTTTACCGAGCATATTCATGATATAGGGCATAAATTCGCGTGAAAAATCTTTTGGCGTGGTGTCTGCCGACAGTGTTTCCAAAAGTTCTTGCAGGATTTTCGGTTGGTGGTGCTTCTGGTCGTTGGTAACCGGCACAATTGCCGCGGTGATTATGCCGAATATCAATATTAAAAGCGATTCGGAAAAGTTTTCCGGTGCGGCAAAATAGCTGAGAGGCACAAATAAACTGTCTAATAACGAAAAAGCCAACCCATTTGGCACGGCATATTGATTTTTGACCTGAAAATTAAGGCGAATTTTGCCGTCTTCCTCATAACCCCAAACCAAAATATCGGCACGAGTGGACTGCAATATTTTATTGCCGTGGTCTATAAAGTCATAAAAATTACGCCCCTGCAAGTTCAGAAAACTCTTTGAAAAAGGCTCATTAAAAAAACGCACGTCAAACAAGCGATTGCGTTGCAAAAGCTCGGCAAAGCGCCAGCCGCAGTTTAGGCTGCATTTGTCTTCAAACGCCACAACCGTGACGCGAAATAAGCCTTCTAAGGTCTTTTGTTCGGGCAAAGCAGATTTGAAAATCGGCGTTAATGACATTATTTTTTATCCTTTTGACGCGTTTGGGTTAAAATTTCTTTGGCTTCGGCAATATTTTGCTTTAAATCTTTTACAAATTCATGATTGATTTCTTTTAAGGTTTGCGGTTCATTTTCTTGTTTGCCGAGTGCACAATTAAGCCACAAAACAATAGCCAGTGAAATGATAAATAGTGAATATTGATTGCTGGAAAACAGTTGAAACCAACCTAAAAATAAATTGACAGTGCAAATTTTCAAGATGTTAAGTGCCAACACATGAAACGAATATTTTGTGCCGGCCAGATAATAATTGGTATTTTCTTGCAATGAACCGGCGCGCGTTATTGTGAATTTGTGCCAAACGGCAAAAATAAGTTCAGCCCAGAAAACACTGGAAAAAATAAGGCAGGAAGGAAAAGAATATTCGCCGATATGCATAATCAGCAGATTGAAAATCAAAAATGCCAGAGCTGTGCAAGCGCCGTTATCCATATCAATTTTGGCACCGTGAAAATTGATGCTTAAATAAGCAAGCAATGCACCGAGTAATACGGCAGAGCTCAATGCCGTCCACAGCGGAGCGGCACCAAGCCCGCTCAAAATGCAAAGACCGAATAAGGTCATGGCCGAAGGAATGATGAGCGCTTGCAGGGTGCTGTTCATAATGTAATAAAACAAACAAAAGAGGGTGCCAAATAAAATTAAAAGCGTGCGAAAATATATCTCCGGCAATTGCACAAAAGGATTGCCGCCGCCAAGCGGTTGAATATATACTGCAGCCGCTACACAACAAGCAACCATGACCGAAAATAGCCACTTGCCGCCTTCAACCAAGGACATTAGATATATGGCGCCGGCTAAAATCAGCGGCAGGCATAACCGTAGCATATTAAGAGGCTCAATAAAATCGCGGTTGCCGGCAACCAAATAGCCGCCGATTCCGCCGATTGCCGCAAACAACAATATGTAGGGAAACGGTAACATATAGACCTTAAAGTCAAGGGTTTGCAAATATTTATTGGTTAGCGGTGAATATACGGCAAACATTGCGATAAAGCCGAAAAGCCAAAACAATAAAAATATGATAACAGCAGAAGTCATTATAATCTCCTTATTTGATTAAGAAGAATGATAACGTAAAAAGATTAAATTATTCTTTGCATTTTGCAAATAAAGAAAGAATCCATGCCACCATGATAAAAAGGTAATGTGCGCACAAAACCTTCAGATGTAATCAGCGGCGCATTCCATGTGCCGAAAGGGGAAATTTCGGCGGCACTGATAGGGATTAGTCGGAAATTTTTATTTTGCTCCAAAAAAGTTTTGATTTGTTGCTCGCCTTCGGCTTGGGCAAGGGAGCAAACGCTGTAAACCAGAATACCGCCGATTTTTAAGGCTGAGGCGCAGTGGTCAAGAATTTGCCGTTGGAGCATGGCCTGTGCCTGCACATCGGCGATGGTTTTAAGGTGCAAAACTTCGGGGTGGCGACGAAAAGTGCCGGTTGCCGAGCAAGGAGCATCTAGCAATAAGGCATCAAATTGTTCTGGTGTTTTTTGCAAAAAATCAATAGCGTCGGCGCAAAACGTTTGCACTTTTTCAAAGCCGATTCGCTGCATATTTTGTTGCAATGTTTTTAAGCGGTCGGCAGAAATGTCTATGGCTGCAATATCAGCGCCTTTGGCGGCCAGTTGTGCGGTTTTGCCACCCGGTGCGGCGCATAAATCGGCCACTTTTTTGCCGGCCACATTGCCTAAAGCCAAAACCGGCAGAGCGGCCGCCGCATCTTGCACCCACCAAGCCCCTTCATGATAACCTTTAAGCAAAGGAACATTGGCATTTGCGGATAAGCGCAAACTGCCGCTTGGTAATAATTCGGCGCTGAGTTTTTGTGCCCAGATTCGCGGATTTTCTTTAACACTCAAGTCAAGTGCCGGTATATTGGTAATACAATCATCAATTTGCTTTATCGTGGCAGCATCATAGCCGCTCAAAATTGCGGTAAAATCCTCGGGCAAGTGCGATTCGCCGGCTAATTTTTGCCGCAGTTCTTCGGCTTGCGCCGCAACTTGACGTAACACGGCGTTGCTCAACCGGCTCAAAAATAAATCCGTTGTTTGACGCACATTTTTCACTGTTTCGTTAATTACGGCATACGGCGCGGTTTGCATAAACAGCAACTCAGTCATTGCCAGCAAAATTAAATATCGTGCCGTCCGGTGCTTATTGGGAATTTTTTTATTTAAAAATGAGTTTAGCAAACGGTTTAAACCGACCCAATGGCGCAAAGCCGTCAAAATCAGCATATTGGCAAAAGGCAAGTCTTTTGCGGCAATTTGTGTTTTTAAATCGCCGAAAAAGACCTTGTCTTCTAAAACGGTTTGCACAATTTGAGCGCATTTAATTCTGATGTTTGCCATGTTTCTTTTCGGCTTTATAATCGGTAATGGTTTGAATCAGAATATACATCAGTGGAATTAGAATCAGACCGGCCATTGTGCCGATAATCATGCCGGTAAACACCGGAACACCGACGGCAATTCGGCTGCCCGCCGAAGCCCCGCTTGCCCATACCAAAGGTGCCACACCCAAAATAAATGTCATAGCCGTCATCAAAACCGCACGGAAACGCTCTTTTGTGCCGTATAATGCGGCTTTTAAAATCGGCGCACCGCCATGATGTGCTTCGCTGGCAAATTCAACAATCAAAATGGCGTTTTTCGCAGCCAAACCGACCAGCAAGACCAAGCCGAGTTGTGCATAAATGCTGAGCGACATACGCATAACAAACAGACCGATTAAGGCACCGAGCATGGCCGCCGTAACCGACAGCATAACCGATAACGGAATCATCCAACTTTCGTATTGAGCCACCATGAATAAATAAGCAAACAAAATAGCAAAGGCAATAATGTAAAAGATTTGGCCTTGGTTATTTTTTTCTTGCAAACTGGCGCCCGACCACGCGTAAGTATAGCCGTGCGGCAGTGTTTTGACTGCCAAATCTTCTAAGGCTTGCATGGCTTCGCCGGTGCTGTATCCGGAATTTGATAAGGCATTGACGGTGGCACTCGGGTATTGGTTATAGCGTTGAATGCCGCGCGGTAACAACACGGTTTTAATACGAATCAAACTACCCAGAGGCACCATGACGCCTTTATTACTGTGAACATAAATTTTATCAAGACTGCTTAAGTCTTTGCGATACTTCCAATCTGCCTGCAATTTAACTTTGTTGACCTGCGTGCCGATGTTAATATCACTGACATAGCTGGAACCGACATAGGTTTGCAACGACGAATAAATGGCGCCAATCGGCACACCGAGCGATTCGGCTTTTTCGCGATCAATCTCAATATAGGCATGCGGAGTTTGTGCATTATAGGTTGAATATGCCAACATAATTTGCGGCAGTCCCATTGCCTGACGAGTAAAGGTGTTAACAACGCGTTCAAGCTCGTTCATGTCGGTCGATTCTACGGATTGAATCTTGAAATCCATGGCATTAGTAGAGCCGAGACCCGGAATGGCCGGCAGCTCAAACAGCTGAACTTTAGCCTCGGATATTTGGCTTAAAATCCCCTGCAAACGTTGTAAAATAGTGGTAGAATAATCTGCCTTACTTTTCCGCTCATTCCAGTTTTTAAGGCTTAAAACACCAAAGCCGACGTTTTCGCCCTGACCGGCCATAATACTAAAGCCTTCCAGATTCATAACCGATTTAACCGCAGGTTCGGTCTTGGCAATTTCCAAAATCTTTTTATTAACCTCATGAGTGCGCACATTTGAAGCACCTTCAGGTAACTGCACGTTAATCATAATGACACCTTGATCCTCGGCCGGCAAAAATGACGTGGCTGTTATTTTGAGGAAAAAGCCGATGCATAAGACAATAATACCTAAAATAAACACAATAACACTGATTTTACGTCCCAGATAGCTGACGGCGACCAAATATTTATTTGTGGTTCCGCTGATAAGTCGGTTAAACCAACCAAGCCAACCGGTCTTTTTCTCTTCAAACGGCTTTAAAAATGTAGCTGACAGCGCCGGTGAAAGCGTTAAGGCGTTAACGGATGAAAATAAAATGGCAAAACAAATCGTGATGGCAAATTGCTGATAAATTTTACCGGTAATACCGCCCATAAAAGCAATCGGCACGAAAATAGCGAGCAAAACCAATGTTGTAGCCACAACGGCGGAAGACACTTGTTCCATGGCTTTAATCGCGGCATCGTGCGGCGAAAGTTTTTCTTCCTGCATCAAGAAAAGCGAGCGCTCTACCACCACAATGGCGTCATCAACCACCAAGCCGATAGCTAAAACCAAGCCGAACAGCGTTAAAATGTTTAAGTTAAACCCTAGTGCCTTCATTACCGCAAAAGTGGCTAAAATTGACACCGGAATGGCAATGGCCGGCACCAATGTGGCGCGCCAATCTTGTAAGAAAATGTAGCATACAAACACCACCAAACCGAAAGTCAAAAACAGGGTAAAAAACACTTCTTCAATAGAAGCAACAATAAAATCGGTGGTATCTACGAAAATTTTAACATCCAAATCTTCCGGATAAAAACGGGATAATTTTTGCAATTCGGCTCTGACTGCTTTCATTGCCCTTACGGCATTTGCACCGGATGATTTATTGATGATGATGGAAACAGCCGGTTGACCGTCTACGGTTGAATTAAACAAATAATTTTCCGAGCCCAGTTCAACACGAGCAATGTCTTTTAAGCGCACCAAACCGCCTTCTTCAGCCGTGCGCACGATAATATTTTCAAAATCTTTCGGATCGTTAAGACGACCTTGAGTTTCCAAAGAATAAACCAATGCTTGTTTTCCGTCGCCCGGTGCCGAACCAATGGAGCCCAGTGACGGTTGCATGTTTTGGCTTTGAATCGCTGCTTTGATGGTTTCTATCGGAATATTTAAGGCAGTGGCTTTGTCGGCATCAATCCAGACGCGCATGCTGGTGGCGGCTCCCAAAACCATCACTTCACCCACACCATAAGCGCGGCTCAATGAAATTTTAATGTTATTTTCAACATAGTTGTTCAAAAAGTTGCTGTCATAAGTGCCGTTTGGCGAAGTAACCTGTAAAAACGCCAAAATGTCGGACGAACGACGTTGCACCGTTACACCGACGTTTTGCACTTCGGCCGGCAATGTGGCAAGAACCTGCTGAATGCGGTTTTGCACTTTAACCTGATCCAAATCCGGATCGGTGCCGGTTTCAAAAGCAATAGAAAGATCATAAGCGCCGGAATTATAAGAATTTGAAGACATATACAGCATGTTTTCAATACCGTTGATGGCTTTTTCAAGCGGAATACCGACGTTATTTGCCACCGTTTCGGCACTGGCGCCGATATAGTTGGTTGAAACGCGGATTTCCGGCGGAGAAATTTCCGGATACATGCCGATAGGCATGGTGATAACCGAAACAATACCTGCCAAAGCCATTACAATGGCAATAACTACAGCAAAACGCGGACGATCAATAAAAAACTTTGAAAACATCTCTTTGAGTCCTTTTACTCTTATTTATCGGCTAAGATACCGACTTTAATCGGTGCGCCGTTTTGAATTTTTACATTACCTTGAACAATAACCAAATCATCGGTGGTTAAGCCCTGTTTGACGGCTTGGTGCGATTCGCCGACGGTGTTACCCAACACTACCCGACGTTGTTCGGCCATGCCGTGCCAATCATTTTCCTTGCTTTTTTCCGGATTGAGTTTGGCAACATATACAAAGGCGCCGTCACTGTCATAGTTAACGGCCGTTTGCGGCACAACAATAGAATATTGCGGCTTGTCATCGGTAACGGCAGATTGCACATAGTTACCCGGAATAAGCCGTCCGGATTCATTGGCGACATCAACATAAACCGTGACGGTTGCAGTGTTTGTGTTGACGGCATTGTCATAAAATTTATTGACCACTTTTTCGCTGATGACTTCGCCGGTTGCAAGCGTAATATGCATTTTTAAATTTTTATCGTTGAGGTCTTTTTTTTGCAAAGAGGCCACTTCTTTATCGGTTAGCGAAAAACTGATGCGCATAGGATTAACTTGCACGATTTTTGCCAAATGAACGTTTGAAGCAACGACATAATTGCCCTTTGTAACCAGAGCTTTACCGATTTTTCCGGTAATTGGTGCGGTAACTTTGGTTTCATCTAAATCTTTTTTGGCCATATCTAAGTTGGCGGTGGCTTCTTCAACGGCGGCTTGAGCTTGCAAAAAAGCACTTTCCGAAGTATCAAACGTAGCCTTTGATGCAAACTTTTCATTACTCAGTTTTACTTGGCGATTATAATCACGCTCGGCTTTAACTAAATTTGCCTTGGCGCTGTCTAACCGAGCTTTAGCAAGTTCGTAGGCCGCCTGATATTTTACCGGATCAATTTCAAACAGCACATCGCCTTCCTGCACCAGGCTGCCTTCTTTGAAAAGAACTTTTTCAATGGTGCCGGTGACTTGCGGCAAAACATTAACCTCGTTAATAGCCTCAATATATGAAATTTTATTATTAAAAGCCGAAATATCATTATTAACGGCTTTTTGCGCCAAAACATATACTTCGCCGCCCATGCCCATCATGTTCGGTGCCGGTGATAACCGACCTTTTAAATACCAACCGATTGCCACGCATAAAACAAATAGCGCGATTCTTTTTGAAACTTCTTTTAAATCCGGATAATTAATTTTCATCACTGTTTCCTTGTGTTTTTATACTGTTAAATACTAGATTAAATCCTGTTTTTACTACATCGTCAAAGTCATATTCCAAACGTTTGGAAAAGAAACCTTCAAGCATGCCGCTATACATCATACGCAAAATTTCGGTAATGATGGCAACATCAACTTCGGGTTTGATTTTGCCACGCTTTTGCAGGCCTTGTAACGCTTTCAATAGCAGATTATGTCCGACATTTTTGGTTTGCTCTATGGCCGGATGCACCTTGCTGATAATTGTTTCGCTCCATTCCATCTGGCACGAAACAAAAAACAAAAACTTGGCAAATTCACTATCCTCGCGAATTTGTTTGTTAATCAGTAATTCTACATTGATAATGTCGTCAAAGTCCATTTTTTCAGGTGAGTTAATGTATTGTTCCACAAGATCAAAATGCTTGGCGGCAAAATCGTTGATTAACGCAGCCACAATATCGGGTTTGTTTCTGAAATACCAGTAAACCGCGCCTTTGGTTAAACAAATTCGTTTGGCTATCTCGTCAAAAGTGGTTTTAGAGTAGCCTTTTTCGCAGAATATATCCATCGCCGAAGCTAAAATGGCTTTTCTGGTTTTTTCTGCATCTTCTTTTGTGCGTCGCATTTTGTTCTCGTATCTTTTTCCATACATACTTGTAGGTATGTAAAGCCCATACCCATAAGTATGTATATAACTCCAAATTAAAAATATGCAATATATTTTTTATACATTCAGGTATGTATAATTAACAAGCGGTTTAATTTTGGCGCGCCCAAGCCGGCAATTGTGATTGGACTTCTTTTTTATCAGAAGGCGTTTCCGTTGTTGGGGCGCTTGGTTTTTCTTCGTCGGTCAACTGAATATCAAACGGTAGATTTGAATCGTCAACGCGACTCTCCAGCGGTGTAATGGTTTGACCTTCGGACAGACCGCCGTCGTTTTCCGCCACCGGCATTTCGGTTTCATTGCCTTCATCATCATAAACATTTTCAAAGCCGTCGTCCATAGCCGAATTTGCCATTACCAAAAGGGATTCCAAAATTTCAACATGCTCTTTGTTAAGGAACAAAATGCAACCGCTGAGGCTGATTTTGTGCGGAGCGTTAGATTGACGATAGGCAAAATCGGCCAGCGAACAAATGCGGTTACGATACGCAATCCAGCTGTCAAATAGATCGCGATAGTTGCCGCCTTTTAAGCTCGGGCTGTTATTCCATTGTCCGACATGTTCATCTTCAAACAAAGTATTATAAAGATCTTTAATGCGTTTGGTCGCGCGTTCATTTTCGGCATTCCAACACTCTTTCGGAGCCTTTTTATCGTTCAAACATTGGGTAAATTCGGCATCATGTTCGTAAATGCGAAACAGTGTGACCGGCTTTGGTTGTTGATTTGGCAAACCGCGCGTGGTTTTGTCGCCGCGTAACAGTTGCAAAATTTGCCCCATGTGATCATGGTGATGCAAAGTGTGATATAATGTGCAAGAGTATTTCTCGGTAACAATCGGCTCTAAGTAACGTGCCGCCGCATTTGCCAGCGAACACAGCCGATTGCGGTATGCAATCCAGCTTTCATACATATCACGCATGGTTTCGGTGTTGGTTTTCATATCACCTTTCCATTGCGTAATTTGCGGTGTATATAAAACATCGCGATATTGTTGCTTTATTTTATTCAAAAAGCGGGTTGTTTCTTCTTGCACACACGGGTCCCAAATGCTGGTTGTGCGTGTGCATTGTTCAAATTCGGCGTCATCTTCATATTGCGGCAAATCGGCAATGGCAACGCCGGCCGTAAAACAAATGGCGACAGTTAAAAATAAATATTTTTTCATGACACACCTCATATATATGAAGACAACATACAACCTAAAGAGTAAAAAAAAATTAAAGTCCTGTCAATATTTGTGCAAAAGTTTTGCCGCCGCGCAAAATTTGTTCGGCCATTGGTGTGTAAGCGCCTGAAGCATTATGGGTGACAAACGGCGGCAAAATGCGGCACGGCGCTTTAGAATCCTTTTGCGCTGCCACAATGATTCGTTTAGCAGTTTGACCGACTTTGGAATAAATCGGCAAAATTGTAATACCGCCGGCTTTTGCTTGTAAAAAATAACAAATTTGCGGCAATGCTTCGGCACGATGCACCAGATAAAGACGGCCGAACGGCTTAGCCATTTTCAGACAGAAACCGAGCCAACCGCCAAGGTCAAAAGCCTGCATATTATGTGCGGTGGCTTTGCCTGTTTTGGGCGAAGGCAAATCGTCGGCACTGTAGGGCGGGTTGCTGATAACCACATCAAACGAGCACGGTGCCAGCATTTCGTTTGCAGGTTTTTGCCGAATATCTGTTTCCAGATAATGCAAAAAATCAAAACCATTGGCTTGGGCGCTGGCATTGGAAAGCGCCACTAACTCAGGTTGAATTTCGGCACCGATGATTTGCACTTTTCGGGTTTGCAAACGCTGCGCCAAACACAGTGAAACCGCACCGGTGCCGGAACCGACGTCTAAAATGCGGGCATTGTCGCGCACAGCAACATCATCTAGCATGGCTGAAAGTAAAACCGCATCGGTTGAGGCGCGATAGCCGTCAATCGGTTGCAAAATTTTGACTTGCTTGTCTAATAAATAATCTTCGCTGTAATTTGGTAACATATTTGCCGCAGATATAAAAAAACTCAGGCAAAAGCCTGAGCTTTAAGCCTTAAATCATAATTAGTCATTTGCATTCGGGCAAACTTTTGCTTGCTCGGCATTAAACTTGATGGCAGCGGCATCAGATTCGGCATCATTTTTAATAGCACCGACCGGACATTCGGCAATGCAAGCGCCGCAATCAATGCAGGTATCCGGATCAATTACCATTTGTGCATCGCACAAGTGCATGGCGCTGACCGGACAAATAGAAGCACAAGTGCCGCATTTAATACAATTATCATGAATTACTGAAGGCATAATAAATCTCCTGATTAAAAGTTTTAACTTTTCACAATGTAGCTGATTTATTACAAAAATCAAGAGTTTTTTATGCGATTTTTATTTTTATGGCAGGCTTGAAATTAAAAGCCTGCTCATTATTTTGGAAAAAAAGGAGAAGTTTATGGCCGAATATACATCAGATTTGTTAATTATGGGATCGGGACCGGCCGGCTATACGGCAGGTATATACGCCGCCAGAGCTGGCATAAAATCGTTGATAGTGGCCGGTGCACAAAAAGGCGGACAACTGATTCGCTCAAGCGAAGTGGAAAATTACCCCGGTTTTGCCGATCCGCTCAGCGGTTTTGAATTGATGGAAAAAATCCATCAACAGGCAGTTAATCTCGGTGTTAAAATCATTGATGATGAAATTACCGAAGTAGACTTATATGATCAACCGTTTGTTTGTAATTCGGCCGGCGGTAATGTATTTACCTCGCGCTCCATTATTATTGCCACCGGTGCTTCGGTTAAGTGGTTGGGATTGCCGAGTGAGCAAAAATATATCGGCCATGGTGTGTCATCATGTGCTACTTGTGACGGATTTTTTTATCGCGGTAAAGAAGTGGCGGTTATCGGTGGTGGCAATTCGGCAGTGGAACAAGCGCTGTATTTGGCCAATTATGTGGATAAAGTTTATATTATTCATCGTCGCCATTCGTTTAATGCTGAGCGTATTATGCAAAAACGCTTGTTTGAAAATCGTAAAATTACGATTTTCTGGAACAATGTGGTGGACGAGGTTTTGGGTAAAGAAAATCCGCTTGAAGTAACCGGCATCAAGATTCGCAACGTTAAAAGCGACCGCTCACGCATTTTAGAGGTGGCAGGGGTGTTTGTGGCCATCGGGCACCACCCGAATACCGAGATGTTCCGCAAATATTTGCATTTGGATCATGGTGGTTATATTGTGACTAAACCGAGCAGCACAGCCACTGAAATTGAAGGTGTTTTTGCCGCCGGCGATGTTTGCAACCCGTATCGGCAGGCAATTATTGCCGCCGGTTGCGGGGCGCGTGCTGCCTTAGAAGCCATTAGAAGTTTGTGACATAAGCCGAATTTTTTTGTTTTGCCTCTTGCGATGGGTAATTTTAATTCCCATATATACCTTAGTGCAAAAACGGCGCTGTTTTATAACCAATTCGCGTCGCATATAAAGGATAAGGAGAATTAAAATGAGCCGTAAACAAAAGTTTAAAACCGAAGTCAGTCAATTGCTTGATATTGTGATTAACTCACTGTATTCCGAAAAATTTATTTTTCTGCGAGAGCTTATTTCAAACGCCAGTGATGCTTGCGATAAATTGCGCTATTATGCATTGATGAATCCGGGGGTGGCCAAAGATAACGGCGAGTTTAAAATTACCATTACACCGAATGCCGAAGAAAATACCTTAACCATCAGCGATAACGGTATCGGCATGAACAAAGACGACTTAATCAATCATTTGGGAACAATCGCCAAATCCGGCACCGCCGATTTTGTGAAAAACGCCAAAGATAACGGCTCGGTCGTAGATTTAATCGGTAAATTCGGCGTTGGCTTTTATTCGGCATTTATGGTGGCCGGCAAAGTAGAGGTAACTACCAAACGTGCCGGTGAAGAACAGGCTTATAAGTGGATTTCTGATGGTGTGGACGGTTTTGAAATTGAAGAGGCCGAGCGCGAAAAATTCGGCACCGATATCAAACTTTATTTGCGCGAAGACGGTAAAGATTATACCGACACCATTTATCTGCGCCACATTATTCGCACATATTCCGACCACATCGGCTACCCGATTGTTTTGGATTTGGGTAAAGCCGGCGAGGAAGCCGTTAATACCGGTTCGGCATTGTGGACCAAGAATAAGGCTGAAATTACCGATGAACAATATAATGAATTTTACCACCATATTTCGCGTAATTTTGATACGCCGTGGATGCGTTTACATTTTAAGGCCGAAGGCAGTATTGAATATACCGGTCTGTTGTATATTCCGTCGGAAGCGCCGTATGATTTATTTCAGCCGGACCGCCAGCAAAGCCTTAAACTTTATGTGAATCGTGTCTTTATTTCCGATAAAATAGATGATTTAATGCCGGCATATTTGCGCTTTGTCAAAGGTATTATTGACAGTGCCGATTTGCCGCTTAACATTTCACGCGAAATGTTGCAGCAAAATGCGTTGATTGCCAAGATTAAAAACGGCACTGTGTCGCGTATTTTAAAAGAGCTGAAAAAGCGTTCGGAAGATTATGATGACTATATGAAATTTTGGAAGACCTTCGGTATTGCCTTTAAGGAAGGTATTTACGAAGATGTGGCTAACCGCGCCGAAGTGGCAGAGTTATCACGCTTTTATTCAACTAATGATAACGAACGTTTGACCTCGTTAGACGAATACATTTCTCGCGTTAAAGAAGGTCAGACAACAATTTATTACATTACCGGCGATGATGTGGCAACTTTGCGCAACAATCCGCAGTTAGAAGCATTTAAAGCCAAAGGAATTGAAGTTTTGCTGTTGGTAGACCCGATTGATGAGTTTTGGGTGCAGGTGCTTAATAACTTCAAAGGCTATCCGATTAAACATGTGTCGCAGGCAGAGTTGGATTTGAAAATGGAACGCGATACGCCGCGTGCCGATGAGGGAAGTTTGAAAAAATTAACCGACTTTATGGCCGAATTATTCAAAGATGAAGTCGGCAAAGTGGAGGCAACCGAAAAACTGACGAAAAGTCCGGTCAGCCTGACGGTTGAAAACGGCCAGATGAGTATTCACTTAGAGCGCTTAATGCGCAACCATCAGCAACAAACCGCTTTTGCCAGCACGCGCATTTTGGAAGTCAACCCATACCACCCGCTGATTATTCGTTTAGCCGATAGTATGTTTGATGATTCTCAACGCACGACGGTTGAAGAAATTTGCCGCCTGTTGCTAGACCAAGCTAAAATTGCCGAAGGTGAGGCCATCAGCGACAGTTCATTCTTTAGTGAAAAGCTGAGTCAATACATTATGCAAGGTTGGCAAACCCACTAAACTATCGGAATTGGCGGCGACGATAAAAAAAGTCTGCCGCCATCAGTCCCAAGCTTAGGGCTAATCCGCAAATAACGCCGATTCCGTAAGGCCAACGCAGCCACATTATGATGATATATGCCAAAGCAAGACCAAGCAACACCGCGACAATATAAACATATTTTCGGAAAGGCTTTTGCCGACTGCGCCAATAAAGGGTCAGCAAGGCGAACACATAAACGGTTATCAACAGATTAAACAAATCAAAGCTGTTCATGCCGATGGCAAAAATTTGCCGCATGTTGTTACCAAGCAGGCTGAAAAAACCGTCACCCGTCCAGTTTTTGGCCGAAAGATAATAGATAATAAATGCCAAAAAGAAACATCCGAGCGGCACAAAATCGCGCGCTGCATCTTTTTCAATGCCGAGTTCGCGTCCCAGCACGCCGGTCAAGCGCAACAATGTGCCGCCGCTGGCGATACACAAAATACTGGTCATCAGATATAACAGCAATGCCGACCAGTAATTAAAGTGGTTTAAAAGGCGGCATTGCAATACCTCATAAGGATTCACCGCGCGTTGCATAAATTTATTTAGCCAAGTAAATTCCGGATTCCATGCCAAAAGCATCAGCGCCCACAAAATTACCAGAGTGGCCTGCGCGGTTGCTGCACCGAAATAAATGCCTTTGGCCATTTTTTCGTTTTTGATATGCGGCGCCAAAAGCACGCCCTTTAAGCCGTCCATGCCGCTCATTACACCGGCTGAAACTGCCATAAACAAAAGCGGATAGGTAAATTTTGTTTCAGGATAATAGGCCAAATTTAAGTTTAGTGTGGCAAATTGAAATTCGCCGGCAGTCAGCATTATAAAATAAAAACTTCCGGCCAAAAATAAGAATGCAAAAATGCTGTATGCGATGATGAATTTGCGTTGATTGCAGAAGCTTAGCAATAACATGGCAACAAAGTAAAAATAGATAATCGGCGAGTGCTTGTGGAACAAAAAGTCAATGTGATACGAAATTGAAAAAACGCAGGCTGTGCCTAAAACAAAAACCGCCATTAAACACAGCGAGGATATAAGGTGGGCGCGCTTGTTTTTTTCTTTAATAATATAGTTAAGAGAATGTCCCTGATGTGTAAGGGCATACATGCCGCCGTAATAATTGAGCACAGCGCCTAAAAAGGTTGTGCCGAGCACAATCCAAATCATTTGCAACGGGCCGTAAACCACCCCCATAACCGCACTCCATAGTGATTGAATGGTAACAATAATGCCGAGTTGAACCAGTTGGGCATGACGATAACTTAACATCAAAGTGCCTTTGGCTGCGATATTGGCTGTGCGATGAATGTCAATTTGCCAGTTATTTTCCAGCCGCGGTGCATATAATTTATAGCCGGCCCACAGCAAAATCAGTGATAAAATGCCAAAAAACATAGCTTTTCCTTATTTTTCCAGCGTTAACTTACCGTTTTCCAGTTGTGCCGTGCCGCCGAAAGGAATGGTCAAAATCGGCGTGGTGTGACCATAATCCACATTAGCCAGCACCGGCAAATTTTTCAATTCCGGTTTATTATTGATGATAAATTCCAGCGTTTCACGGTCAATTTTTGAGCCTTTTTGAAAGCGCCCGATAACAACGCCTTTAACATTTGCGAAGTCTGGCTGATAACATAACGCTTGCAAATTGCGGTCAAAAATTTCAGCAGACGAACCGGCGGTATCTTCTATCATCAAAATCGTATCAGAATTAAATGCCGGTCGCCACGGTGTGCCCAAAAGCAAATTAAAGGTGCACAAGTTGCCGCCGACAATGGTGCCTTCGGCTTTGCCGTTATGAATATTCCAATAGCCGTCGTTTTTAATCATATCGCGCTTTTCTTGGTCTAAAAACCACAAATCATCGCTCCATTCGGCAGACGGCGCAACTGCAACAGGCGCATCGCCAAACAGCATTTTTTCCATATATTCAAGCGTATATTCGCAGCCCTTTTTCATACCGATTGAGCTGTAGTGTGGGCCGTAATATGTTTGCAGACCGGTTTGCGCGTTGATTGCCGCCAAAAGTGCCGTCACGTCAGAAAAACCGCAGATGATTTTCGGGTTTGCGCGGATAATATTATAATCCAAATGCGGCACAATCTGGTTAGAGTTAAAACCGCCGATAATCGTAAAAATCGCTTTTACCGATTTATCTTGGAAGGCATACATAATGTCACTGACGCGATCTTGCAGGCTGCCGGTATGCATTTTGTTCCAATTTTCATCGGTGGTATGCGGGGCAAATTCAACAGTTAGTCCGAGTTTTTTAAAGCGTTCGCGTGCAATTTCACGGCAGTCCTGACCGATGATTTTAAGGCCGGTTGATGGCGCAATAATCATAATTTTATCGCCTTTTTGCAATTTTTGCGGAATAATCTTTTGCATTTTTATTCTCCTTTGTTTTGCCGAGATTATCCGATTAAATCGGATAATGATATTTTAGCTTTTTTCGCGCGGTTTGCAACCGCAATAATCTTGGTTATACAAATTCAGTTCTTTTATCAACTCGGCACGCAACTCTTGCATACCGCCTTTGCGCCCTTCAATTTCCACATACGGCATGCCGACTTCACGTGCCGCTTCATATGCCGCTTCATTGACTTGTGCTAAATTTTTCCAGCGCGAAACCCCCAAAACCGATGCCACTGCCGTATAACCGCCGGCTTTGGCATATTCCATAACGCGTTTGAGGCGCATGTGGAAGCATAAAGAACAGCGTTTTCCGCGTTCAGGCTCATTTTCCAAGCCCTTTGTCAGCGAGCACCACCGTTCATTGTCGTATTCCAAGTCAATAAAGTCAACCTTATATTTTTCACATAAGCGGGCATTTTCGTCGCGGCGTTTAACGTATTCGGCATAAGGGCGAATGTTCGGGTTATAAAACACCACCGCAAAATTACGTTTTTGTTCGGCCAAAGTTTTGATAACCGCGCAAGAGCATGGTGCGCAACACGAAAGCAGCAATATTTTTTCGTTTTCACTCATGCCAACTTACCCTTCAAATATTTTCCCGTCCAACTACGCTTGTTTTTAACCACTTCTTCCGGTGTGCCGGTGGCAATAATTTCGCCGCCGCCGTCACCACCTTCCGGCCCGACGTCTATGATGTGGTCAGCCATTTTTATCACATCCAAATTGTGTTCAATAATGACGACTGTATTACCCTCTTCAACCAGCATTTCCAGCACGTTCATCAGATTTTTAATGTCTTCAAAATGCAGACCGGTGGTCGGCTCGTCTAATATATAAAGTGTGCGACCGGTGGCTTTACGGCTCAGCTCTTTGGTCAGCTTAATGCGTTGTGCTTCACCGCCGGAAAGTGTTGGCGCCGGTTGCCCAAGCTTAACATAGCCCAAACCGACACGGCGCAAAACATCAAGCCGCCGCTTAATCGCCGGAATATTTTCAAAAAAGACGTAAGCGTCGTCAATGGTCATATCTAAAATGTCGGCAATAGATTTATCTTTGTATTTAACTTCCAGCGTTTCGCGATTATAACGCGTGCCGTGGCAAGCATCGCAAGGCACATAGACATCAGGCAAAAAGTTCATTTCAATTTTCATCACCCCGTCGCCTTTGCAAGCTTCGCAACGTCCACCCGGCACATTAAACGAAAAATAACCCGATGTGTAGCCGCGTGCTTTGGCTTCCGGCAAATTGGCAAACCAGTCACGAATGTTGGTAAATACGCCGGTGTATGTGGCCGGATTTGAGCGCGGCGTGCGCCCAATCGGCGATTGGTCAATATCAATAACCTTATCAATGTTTTCAACACCTTTGAGCTTATCATAAGGACCGGCCGCCACGCGCGATCCGTTTAACTCACGGTCAATCGCTTTGAACAATGTTTCTAAAATCAGCGATGATTTGCCGCTACCGGAAATGCCGGTAACACAAGTGAGCGTGCCGAGCGGAATTTTTACATTGACATTTTTCAAATTGTTGGTGCGTGCGCCGGTTAGCTCTAAAAACTTACCGTTACCTTTGCGGCGTTTGGCCGGCACTTCAATCTGTTTTTCGCCATTTAAATATTGTGCTGTCAGGCTTTTTTTGTTTTTTAATACCTCATCAACCGTGCCGGCCGCAATTACCTGTCCGCCTTTGGAGCCGGCTTTTGGCCCCATATCAATCAAATAATCGGCGGCGCGCATGGCGTCTTCATCATGCTCCACCACAATAACGGTATTGCCGATATCGCGCAGGCGGGTTAAGCTGTCTAAAAGCTTATCATTATCGCGCTGATGCAGACCGATTGACGGTTCATCCAAGACATACATAACGCCGGTTAAACCGGTGCCGATTTGTGAGGCAAGGCGGATTCGCTGTGCTTCGCCGCCCGACAAGGTGCCGGATTGGCGCATTAAAGACAGATAATCAAGCCCGACATTGTTTAAAAAGCTCAGCCGCTCAACAATTTCTTTGATGATTTTATGGGCAATTTCGCGTTTTTGCGGCGTTAATTGTTCTTCAACCCCCTGAAACCACGAAAGTGCTTGCTTGATTGAAACATCTGAGGCCTCAATAATGTCTTTACCGCAAATTTTAACTGCCAGAGCTTCCGGCTTTAGGCGTTTGCCGTGGCAAACTTCGCACGGTGCTGCCGATTGATATTGTGCCAATTCGTCACGCACCATTGCTGAGTCGGTTTCCAAAAAGCGCCGTTCCATATTTGGAATCACGCCTTCAAAAGGCTTATCGGATACCCATTTTGAATAAACCATCGGCACACATTTGTTGCCCGAACCGTATAAAATTGTTTCTTGTGCATAGGCCGGCAGGTCTTTCCACGGCGTTTTGTTGGAAACGCCCAAATAATCGCACAAACTGTTCAATGTTTGGCGATAAAAAATGGAGTGACTGCTGATTGACCACGGGGCAATGGCACCGTTTGCCAAACTCAAATTTTCATTTGGGACCACCAACTCCGGATCCATATATAAACTGGCGCCCAAACCGCCACAATGCGGGCATGCGCCTTCCGGATTATTAAATGAAAACAGGCGCGGCTCAATTTCGGCAATGGTAAAGCCCGAAAACGGACAGGCAAATTTTGAAGAAAACGTGGCACGCGATTTGTCTGCCGTATTTTCCACATACAAAAGGCCGTCGCTGAGTTTGAGCGCCGTTTCCACCGATTGTGCCAAGCGTGTGGTAATACCGTCTTTTACGATAATGCGATCAATAACAACCTCAATATTATGCTTTTGGTTTTTGTTCAAATTCGGCAATTCATCAATGCTGTAAATTTCGCCGTCAATTTCAAGACGTTGAAAGCCTTTTTTTTGCAATTCGGCAAATTCTTTTCTAAATTCGCCTTTTTTACCGCGAGCCATCGGCGAAAGTAGAATCAGCTTTGAACCGGCCGGATAAGCCAATATTTTATCAACAATTTGGGTAGCAGATTGTGCTTCAATCGGCAACCCGGTGGCCGGCGAATACGGAGTGCCGGCGCGCGCCCATAACAGGCGCATATAGTCATAAATTTCGGTAATGGTCCCCACCGTGGAGCGTGGATTGTGCGATATGGTTTTTTGCTCAATTGAAATGGCCGGCGATAACCCCTCAATGGAATCAACGTCCGGCTTGCTCATCAAATCTAAAAACTGACGCGCATAAACCGACAGGCTTTCCACATAACGGCGCTGTCCTTCGGCATATATCGTATCAAACGCCAGTGACGATTTGCCGCTGCCCGACATACCGGTAATCACCGTCAATTTGTTTTTGGGAATGTTAACGCTGATATTGCGCAAGTTATGTTGTCGCGCACCTTTTATTTCAATGAATTTACTTTCTGCCATTTTTCTGCTCCAAACTGCCATGTTATATATCATTTCGCGCTCTAAAGCAATAATTTATTTGCGGAAAAAGTCAGAATATTTTATACCATTCTAAATTCCATGGCCATCCGTTCTGTGTCATCTTGAGGAGCACACTGTCATGCTGAGGGGCTTTTTAGCCCCGTAAGCATCTCCGCACAAAGTGCGGTGTTGTCGGACTGGCGTCCGAAGATTGTCACGTCAAGCTTCGCTCTCCTCACAATGACAGATTTGTTTTAAAACAAAAAAGGCCGGCGGATAAATCCGTCAGCCTTAGAAATACAATCGGCGCAAAGGTTACTTGCCGTTGGCTTTTTTGATAACCTCTTTGCGCAGAGCTTTCATTTCGGGATTAAACTCTATGCAGCGGCGCACATCGTCACTGATATAGCCGAAATTCGGTTCGCGTTCAAACATCGCACGCCACAATTCTTTATCTGGCCGGTGCAGGAAAGTCATCGCGGCTTCTTTATCCAGCGCATGACCGACATTGTGGAAGATGTAATACTGGCGAAGGTTCATCTCACCTTGCACGGCGGGCAAAATCTTAGGTGTTTCTTTGCAAAAATTGCGCCACGCTTTGCGCCCGTCTTCGGTATCCTTGAACGAACGTACCGCCTTAAAGTTTTTGTAGCAGTCGGCTTCTTCTTTGATTCGCGCAAAATGGTCTTTAGACAACGCTGCTTCAAGCAATATCAGGTTTTCATCGCTCAAGCCGAAGTGGTTGATATAGCTTCGCAGAACATTGCACATATCTAAACCGCTATCAGACTTATCTGCGGCAATCACACCATTGAGCAACAGTCTTAATTGCGCATCGTTGATTTTGCCGCTGTCCAGATATTGCTTCAAAGCATACCTCATTGTGCAATCGTTAACATCGGACGCTTGTTTGATGACCGCTTCCAAAGCATCATAGCTGAGCCGCACGTGCATCATCATAAATTCAGCCACGGTGGTGTTGATATACCATGTTTTCCGACTTGCGCCGTTTTTGTTTTTCAGCTCACGCGATTCTTTAATCGGCAGGCACTTTTTGCCATAGTGAAAAAACAGTCTGTCATAAGCCTTCGGCCAAAAAATCTGATCTTTCTGCATCGCTTTCAGTGTTTCCACTTCGGTTTTGTTTTTGAACGCCACCCTAAAGAAATACTTAATCTGCCGATTGACCGAATACTTAGAGAGATCTTCCAGCTTCATCCACCATTTGGCACGATGAAACGGCCATTTGAGAGCTTGCCGCTCATAAAAAGCGCTGATCTTCGGCCCGAAATAATGCGGATTGCGGGCAAACTTGGCGGTTTTACGCGGCGCCAGAAGATTAAGAACACACATCGACAACGGATTGCCGAACACAATAAACACGAGCAATCTGAACACAAAGATAAATGCGTCAGAAAGCAGACTGGAAATAGCTTTAGCCATAAAATTAAAAATTAAAATGGAACAATAAGCTTACGTCTAACGGATTCGACGTTTATGATTGCGCGTATTTACGTTTTCAGGTGATTAATCCCTATTCGTCAATAATTATAAACAATCAATAATCTACTATCATTATACATAAGTCGCGGTAAATATAGCATTTTGTCCACTGCTTGTCAATGCAAAACAGTGCAAACGCTTGCAAATTTGTTTTTATTTGCTATGATTTCGGTTATGAAGTATTGGGGAATATACATTGCATTATTTTTCTGCACGGTGACGCATTTTGCAGCGGCCGAAGTGACGGTTGCCGTGATTACGCCAAAAGCCGGCGATTATGCCGTCCAAGGGCAGGAATTAACCCGTGGTGCCCAAAAGGCGGTGGAGGAAATTAACGCCGCCGGCGGGCTTAAAAAACAGAAAATTAAGGTGCTGGATATTGATGACCAATGTCGCGACAGCACAGCCGTATCTACGGCGCAAATGTTGTCATTGGGGCAAAATCATAAAATCAGTTTGGTTATCGGTCCGTATTGCGCCAACGCATTTGCCGAGGTGGCGCAAATTTATGCTAAGGCTAAAATTTTTCAGATTATTCCGACCACGGTTGACGCCGCAAATGCTAAAGTGATGCAAAAAGGCTTAATTAAAATGCTGGGTTACACCACTGAGCAAGCCGCCGATTTTTTTAATTTTTACAATGCTCATTTTGCCGGCGACAAAGTGGCAATGGTCAGCAACATACAACAGCCGCAAAGCGTTGAAATCGCCGAAACCGTTACCGACCAGTTTGCCAAACACGGTAAAGCGGTGGTATTGCAAAACTATACCTATGATATGACCGGTCGCGATTATAAAGCATTAGCTAAACAAATTATCAAAGCCGGAAACGATATCGCCTTTTTAACCGGCACCCCGAAAAATATTTACAAATTGGCGCGTCAACTGCGTTTGCTTGATGATGAAATGAAAATTTTTATCAACAAATATCAGGCTACTGATGAATATTTGAAAGATATGGAAGAACTGGCAGAAGGAACCTACTTTTTGGCTTTGCGCGGCAAAAGAGATGATCCGGAATTTGCCGAGGCGTTGGTAAAATTGCGTCTCAGCGGTTTTGAAACCGACGGTTTGGCCCTCTATGGTTATGAGGCAATTAAGTTGTGGGCGGCCTTGGTAGAAAAAGCCGGTTCGTTTGATTATACTAAGCTTTCAAAGGCGGCAAAAAATGAAAAAATAGAAACAGGTGTGGGACATTTTATGTTTCATAACGGAACGCCGCAAAAAAATGAAAGTTATGCCGTCTATCAATATCAGAACGGCGCATTGGTAAAGGTTGATTGAAAATTTTTGGCGTCTAAAAAGACGGCTCTTGATTTTTGCAAAATCGGTTAGTATAATATATCAGCGTATAACAAAATAAGGAGTTATTTCAAAATGAGAAAAATTTTAGTGGCCGTGATGTCGGCGTTTTTGCTTTTGAGTTCGGTGAGTGTTGTTTCGGCAGAAGAAGGTGGCAGAGTTTCTATGAGCCAAATGAAAAGCAAGGCTAAACAACATAAGGTTGAACATAAAAAGAAAATCCAAGTGCGGCATGAAAATTTTAAGGCCAAAAAAGAAGCGCGTGAAGCAGAAATGGCCAAACGGCAACAGGAATATGAACAAAGATTGGCCGCCGAAGCCGCAGCGACACAACAACAAGCTCTGATGAACGGGGAGACCACCGCTAACGAAATTGTCGCACCGGTTGATAATGCCGAAGAAAACATTGATACGCGTCCGGCCGAAGAAATTCAGGCCGAGATTGAGCAAACCTTAAAGGATTTGCGCAACAGTGTTGACAGCTTGCAAGATGAAGTAAATACAGAAATCAAAAATGCTGTGGATACACCTGCAACAGATGAAGCGCCTGCAGGCAAATAAAAAATTCAGCAAGAAAAAACGCCGGCTTAAACCGGCGCTTTTTTTATTCATCCATGTCCATTTCGCAGTTTTGTTGCAAAAATTCGGCTTCGGCGCGCGGGTTAATGCTGTCCATATCCGGAATGGCATCTTCTATGCTTTCGGCCGCCGGAATAATCATAGATTTTAAAACAGCCTCATATTGACTGAGCTGCGCGGCATCAAATTTGCATTTGATTTTAACGTGCATTTCCGGCATACTGGTAATGGCGTCACGCAGATTTTCCGGCATATCTTTGCCAATAATGGAACTCATATCCTGCGCCTTTTGCATAATATTTTCTTCAAAGGCACAACGACCGTTCTGTTCGCCGATAATGTTTCGTGTAATTGTGGTCGGACCGGTTTCTTGTGTATCAGAATACGGACTGCAAGTGCGTAGTTTGGCGCGCAGACCTTTAGTCATATCAACTTCAGAGCGGAAATATTTGCACTTTTCCTCATCCATCATCATGCTCATAGCCAGTTGCCACTTTTCGTTTTTCATCATTTTTTGCGAGCCTTCAACCGTATAATCCATGTTTTTCAACACGTAGCGAATGGCCGGCACATACATGGCAATATCGTCGTCAGAAAAATGACAGCGCTGCAACGAATCAATACCCATGGTTTCACTGAACATTTCTACTTCACATTCACCTTCGGCATTCCGACCTTTAATGGTATATGTTACATTCATATCAAAATCCATAAAGTCGGTATTTTTGTCTTCACTGAATGCTTCACATTTTTCTAAGTGATTTACAAATTCTTCAGACATTTGAATCGGTTGCATGGAATTTGAAAAATCAAACATCTGTGCATTTGCACAAAGCGGTGCAGTCAACAAAGCGGCGAAAATCATAGATTTTTTCATTAGATTACTCCTTGTTATATTTTTACCAATCGCTTTCTTTAATACGCTCAATATTGGCGCCGACGGCCTTAAATTTTTCTTCTAAGTGTTCATAGCCGCGATCTAAGTGATAAACACGATTGACGATGGTTTCACCTTCGGCCACCAAGCCGGCTAAAATAAGTGCAAAAGACGCGCGCAAATCCGTAGACATCACCGGCGCCGCCGACAGCTTTTTAACCCCGCGCACAATCGCCGAGGCATGACCATGCACGTTAATATTTGCCCCCATACGCATCAATTCCGGCACATGCATAAAGCGGTTTTCCCAAATATTTTCGGTAACCAAAGCCGCGCCTTCGGAAACACACATCAGCGCCATGAATTGTGCCTGTAAATCGGTCGGAAAGCCCGGATAATAATCGGTAAACACATCTTCGCCATGTAAGATAGTGTTTTGCGCGTCAACAATAATGCTGTTTGGCGTGGCTTCAATTTTTACTCCCATTTTGCGCAAAATATCCAGCGGAGCTTTAAGGTGTTCGGCGTTGGCGTTAATCAGTTCCAGTCGTCCCTTGGTAATGGCGGCAGCCACGGCATAAGAACCGGCTTCAATACGGTCATTGATAATGGTATGAGTGATGCCGTGCAGACTTGAAACACCTTCAATGGTTAAGGTTGACGTGTTTTCACCGCTGATTTGGGCCCCCATTTTATTAAGCATATCAATTAAGTCGGCAATTTCCGGCTCTTTGGCGGCATTTTCAATCACCGTCGTGCCCTCGGCCAAAGTTGCGGCCATTAAAATATTGCAAGTGGCGCCCACCGAAGCCGAATGGAATGTGACATGTGAGCCTTTCAAACGGCCGTCTATATCGGCCACGACATAGCCGTTTTTAATTTCAATATGTGCCCCCATCTGTTCCAATGAACTGAGATGAATATCCATTGGTCGTGCGCCGATGGCACATCCGCCCGGCAGTGACAGCTCTACATGGCCGTATTTAGTAAGCAGCGGTCCTAAAACATAATATGAAGCCCGCATTTTGCGCACAAAGTCATACGGTGCGATTAAGCTGGTCGGCTTTGGCGTATGATAAGTAATGGTTTGTGTGTTATGGCCGTTAAAATCTTCTTCTTGAGTTTTAATTTGCGTGCCGAGTTGCAACAACAAATTATTAAGCGACTTAATATCTGAAAGAAAAGGGATGTTTTTAATGGTTACCGGCTCATCGGTTAAAAGTGAAGCACAAATAATCGGTAAAGCCGTATTTTTAGCGCCACTGATATAAACTTTTCCAAACAGCGGATTGCCGCCGATAATCTTAATCTTGTCCACGTTGTTGCTCCTTTTCTTTTTTAATACGTTCTAATTCTTGTTGTTGTTTTTTGCGCTTGGCTATGTTTTTTTGCAGCGCTTTGGCCTCTTTTTCAAAACGAATTTGTTGTGATGTTTTTTGAGTTGCCATTATTCTCTCCTTGTTATGATGTGTCGCAGTATAGCGGATTTTATATACCGACACAAGTGCAGAGTGTTTTTCACGCACAAATTTTATACTTTATATTACCACCAATGTTATTTTGTGCTTTTATAATGTCATTCTCGTGCTTGACACGAGAATCTCAGCCATATAAAATACCCCCAACAACAAGGAGGTAAAATGAAAAAGTTTTGGATGATGATAAGTCTGAGTGCCGGTCTTGTTAATGCGGCACAGGCTTTGGAGGTTTTGATTGATGAGCCGAATGTGCCAACCGAAAATGAGGTGATAACTGAAAATACGGCACAAGAAAAAACAGAAACGCAAGCACCGCAATCGCAAGAAGAAATTGAAACACCGGCAGAGCAAATTGCACCGGAAAATGATGATTTGGGTGCGGTTGATGTTGTAAAACTGGAAACGCTAATCGGCGAGGGATTTGATGTTAATAAGCGCGATGAAAACGGAATAACGCCATTGGTATATGTTTTGAAAAACAATGCTGATTTAACGGTGGCGCAAAAGCTAATTGACGCCGGTGCAGATGTGAATGCACCTTGTTTGGACGGCACAACGCCGTTGTTGGCGGCTGTTTCGGTGGCGCAAGATATGGATAATGATTATCGGCAGATTTTAGATCAAACACATTCCGGTAACGCCGAAACTTATCAGGATAGGTTTGATCAGGCCGCACAAATACAAATGCAGCGGGCACAAAAGATGTTGCAACTTCTAATTGTGGCCGGTGCTGACGTTAATCAGGAAACACCGCACGGAACACCGCTGATGGCGGCTGCGGCAAATGCGCGTAATACGATGTTGATAGAAATGTTGTTGCAAAGCGGTGCTCATGTGAATCAAACCGACCAAAAAGGGCGCACAGCACTGTTTTATGCTCATGCATTCGGTAATGATGATATTGAAACGCAACTGATAAGAGCCGGTGCATCAACCGATATTCGCGACCGTTCGGGGCAGGTTTACATGGATGCGCAAAAAGCCGATTTTTTGCCGCGCGAAGCAGAAAATGAATCAGAAGATTAAGCGACACTTTATCCCCGAAAAATAAAAAAATAAAAAATTATCGTGCAATCTGAAATATTATGTTTTAGTATGTTTCTAACCGGTTGAGTAAGGGAGAACTTATTTCGGCCATTGTTTTAATTTTTATAAAGGAAAGAATAATGTTTAACAGCAAAGCTAAAATTTGCAAAATGGTTCTTGCCACGGTTGCGGTTTTGTTTTCTGCCGTTAATGGCGCTTTTGCTTCGGAATTGGATTTGATGATTCCGAATTTGGCGGAAGCAACATATAATATCGGCGGATATACAATAACCGGTAATCAGTTGCTGCTTGGCGGCATGGGTATTTGTGTATTGGGCATGATTTTCGGTTTATGGGAATTTTTCGGTATTAAAAAATTGCCGGCTCATGAATCAATGCTCAAAGTTTCGGAAACGATTTACGCAACTTGCACAACATATATGAAGCAACAAGCTAAATTGTTATTTGTGTTGGAATTGTTCATCGGTGCTTGTATCGTATATTACTTCGCCGGTTTGAACAATACGCCGTGGTCAAAAGTGGCCTACATTCTGTTATGGTCAATTTTGGGTATTCTCGGTTCTTTCACGGTAGCTTGGTTCGGTATGCGCATTAACACATACGCTAACTCGCGCACGTCGTTTGCTTCGCTTAAAGGGCAAGCGTATCCGGTAATGCATTTACCGTTGCGTTCAGGTATGTCTATCGGCGTTTTGCTGATTTGTGTTGAACTTTTGGTAATGCTGTTTATTTTGGTTTATGTGCCGCGTGACTTGGCCGGTGCTTGCTTTATCGGATTCGCTATCGGTGAATCTTTGGGTGCTTCGGCGTTGCGTATTTGCGGCGGTATCTTTACCAAAATTGCCGATATTGGCGCAGATTTAATGAAGATTATTTTCAAAATTGACGAAGACGATGCCAGAAATCCGGGTGTGATTGCTGACTGCACCGGCGATAACGCCGGCGATTCTTGCGGTCCGACGGCTGATGGTTTTGAAACCTACGGCGTGACCGGCGTGGCTTTGATCAGTTTTATCGTTTTGGCAGCAGGTTATCACTGGACGGCCGACGGTGGTTTGGCTCAATATGTTTATGCGCCGGAATTGCAAGCTCGTCTGATTACGTGGATTTTTGCCATGCGCATTCTGATGATTATGACATCGGTGGTGGCCTATGGCTTAAACGGTTTCTTCTCTAAGCTGATTTTCGGTAAAAGAAAAGAATTTGACTTTGAAAAGCCGTTAACCAGCCTTATTTGGTTGACCTCAATCATTTCAATTGCCGTAACGTTTGCGGTTTCTTATTATATGTTGCCGCCGACGCAATTCGGTCGTTTGATTTGGTGGCGTTTGGCTACAATCATCAGCTGTGGCACTTTGGCTGCGGCAATCATTCCGGAATTTACCAAAATCTTTACATCATCTAAATCTAAGCACGTTGAAGAAGTGGTAAATGCCAGCCGTGAAGCCGGTGCATCACTGAACATTCTGTCAGGTATTGTATCGGGTAATTTCTCGGGCTTTTGGCAAGGCGTGGTTATGGCCGGTTTGATGGCTGCGGCTTACATTGCTTCACAAGGTGCGCTTGATGATATCATGATTTATCCGACCGTGTTCGCTTTTGGTTTGGTGGCATTCGGTATGCTCGGCATGGGACCGGTAACAATTGCGGTGGACAGCTATGGACCAGTAACCGATAATGCTCAGTCGGTGTTTGAATTGTCACAAATTGAAGGCATAAAAGGTATTAAAAAGGAAATCAATAAAGAGTATGGTTTTGAACCGAATTTTGACCACGGCAAACACTTGTTGGAAGCCAACGATTCGGCCGGCAACACCTTTAAGGCTACATCTAAGCCGGTGTTAATCGGCACGGCTGTTATCGGTGCCACAACCATGATTTTCTCAATCATCTTGCTCTTGAAGTTGGAATTAAATCTTTTGGATGCCCGCGTTCTGATAGGTCTGCTTTTGGGTGGCGCAGTCATTTACTGGTTCTCGGGTGCGGCGATTCAAGCCGTTTCAACCGGTGCTTATCGCGCAGTAAACTACATTAAAGAGCACATAAAGTTAGATACTAAAAAAGCTGCTTCGGTAGAAGATTCTAAGACCGTGGTGAAAATCTGCACACAATATGCACAGAAGGGTATGTTTAATATCTTTGTGGTGATTTTCTCGTTCGCCATTGCGTTTGCTTTCTTCGGACCGGAATTGTTTGCCAGCTATTTGATTTCAATTGCTATTTTTGGCTTGTATCAGGCGCTGTATATGGCTAATGCCGGTGGCGCTTGGGATAACGCCAAAAAGGTAGTGGAAGTTGATTTAAATGAAAAAGGTTCGGAATTGCACGCTGCTTCGGTGGTAGGTGATACGGTTGGCGATCCGTATAAAGATACGGCTTCGGTGGCTTTGAACCCGATTATTAAATTTACGACATTGTTTGGCTTGCTTGCCGCCGAAATGGCAGTAAAAGTGGCCGAACAAAACGAAAAATTAGCGCTTGGTATCGGCGTTGGTTTCTTTGTGATTGGTCTGATTTTTGTATGGCGCTCGTTTTATGCGATGCGTATTGAAGCAAAAAAGATTGACTAGTCAATTTTAGTTTGTTAGAACGACGGCGGTGAAGTAATCGCCGTCGTTTTTTTGTGGAGGAAAATATGAATTTAATGGAAGTTTTGCAACAATTTGATTTGACGCAGTTTTTCAGTGCATTTGTGGTGTTATTTGCTATTATTGATATTGTCGGCACATTACCGGTGGTTATGAATTTGCAACACAACGGGCGTAAAGTCAGCGCTTTGCGCGCCAGCATTATTTCACTGATTTTATTTATTGGTTTTATGTATATGGGAAAAGCCTTTTTGAGCCTGTTCAGCCTTGACGTTTCATCTTTTGCCGTGGCCGGTTCCATCATTGTTTTCATTATTGCCATGGAAATGGTTTTGGATATTGAAATTTTTCGTTCTAACAACACAGTTGGCAATGATGCCACATTTACACCGGTAGTTTTTCCGCTGATTGCCGGTGCCGGCTCATTTACCACACTGTTATCAATTCGTTCGCAATATAATGACTTTAACATTATTTTGGCTATAATTGCCAATGTAATGGTTGTTTATGTGGCGCTGAAATTATCTTCCACGCTTGAAAAATGGCTTTCGCCGGGCGTAATTTGCATTTTCCAGAAAGCGTTTGGCATTATTTTGCTGTCGTTGGCCGTGAAATTGTTCACTTCCAACATTACCATTTTAATCAGCAGTATTATTGCCGGCTAATACATCATCAGGTTGTATTTTAAGTTTGTTGGCACCTCGTCCGGTCCGCGGCGATAATCGCCCTGGTAAGAAAGCGTATAACTGTATACCAAAAATCCGTATGGGTTTAAGATACGGTCTTCCGGTCGGCGAAATTGCATTCTGAGAGAAAATCCGACACGAACGGTGGCGCGCCAAACATCAACTTTGGGTTTCGGGTTATCGCGTGTGATATCATAGGTTTTGAATTGCACCATCCACATAGAGCGGGAGACGTGCTTGGTCCAGTCAATTTCCACATAACGTTGCAGTCCGATGGACTTGAACTGTTTATCAACGGTGGAAACATCTTTGGCAATAAATTCATCAAAAACTTTATCGGTAGAATACCAATATAAAATGGAACCTTTGCGCCAGCGATCACGCAGCTCGGCATAGTCTTCGGTAACGGTATAGCGCAAAACGATATAATCGCGCAAATATTGTTCGGCGATCAAATCGGCGGCAAAATAATTAATTTCACGTCTTTGCAATAATTCCAGTAAATTAGTGTCGCTATTGATGCGAAAGAGTTTGGGATTTACATGTTGCTCAGGTAACAGCAAAAAAATCACCGACGACAGTATCATATTAAAGCAAATGCTTAAACACGTTACAATAACCAAAAACCGCGACGTCCACAAATAGCGCCGTTCCGGAAAAGCGTCAACGTGCACGCGTTCGGGAAAATAACCCAGAACGTCCGGCGATTCTTTTTCTTTATATTTAAATAATGTGCCTAAAATTGAAACCATAGTCTGATATCCCAAAATTTTTGTTACTTATTATAATAAAAGCAAAAGTGTAATAAAATGTTAATTTTTACAGATTATTATAACCATAGATTATTGACGAATAAAAGGGGACAAACATGAAAAAATTGTTTTGTTTGATATGCGGGGCTTTAGCTGCGGTTTCATGCATGAACCAAAAGCAGGAAGTTGTTGAGCCGGCAACGATGAGCTATATCAGCGGACCGGACGCCGCTTATTACGAAGACTGGGATAAAGCCATTCGTTACGATTCGGATATGCAGAATATGTATGCTAAAACGCCGACAAAGATTAAAAAGCCGATAGACATGTATATGGCTATTGCATTGGCGCTTAAATATAACTACACCGGTCGCGTGATTCGCTATCAGGAAAGTTTGCTCAAAGCCGGTAAATCTGCTTATGCCGAATTGCCGGATATTGCTTCTAAGGCGGGCTATATCAATACCAATTACAGCGATACCAGTCCGGATTTGAAGGTGGCATGGAACTTACTTGATATCTCAACGCTGTATTATATGAATCATGACCAGTTGTTCAAACAAAATGTTTCGGTTGAAGTCAGCCGCAAAGTTATTCAAAATATTATGCAGGAAGCACGTGTTTTGTATTGGAAAGCCATTACGGCGCAACGCTTATTGCCGGTTATTGATTCAACCATTGAATACATGACTTTGGAAGTTGATGAAATGAATGCCAATGCCAAAGATTTGGCGAAAAACGGCGAAATGCCGGACACCAAAGCTTTGGTTAAAAAGCGTGATTATATGGAAGCCGTGCAAAAGCTCTCTGATTTGAAACGTGATATGGAAACCGCGCACGAGCAGTTAGCTTCAATTATGGGCTTGCATCCGGCTACCGAATTTACATTGGTCGGTAAAGAATATGGCAATTTTGCTTTGCCGGAATTAAAATCTGAACTCGGCAAATTGGAATGGCTGGCACTGACCAATCGGCCGGAGCTCAAAGTGCATGACTTGTTGACCACATCAGATAATTTGCAGATTATTATTGATAACTTCCGCAACGATGATGCCGGCAGTTATATGAATAATCAGTCGGCGTATAACAAAAAATGGTGTCATGATGCCAATCAAACGGCTATGACGGTTTATGAACAGGTGCGTAGCGCCGACGAACAAACTCTGGCCACACTTCGTCGTCAACGCATGACATCACTCATTTTGAACCAAGTGTATATTGCTTGGGCGCGTTATACTTCAGCAACCGAGGACTATCAGATTGCCATGGAAATTGCCGGCACTTCGGAAAATATTGCCGAAGATATTACGGCCGCCAAAGGCACAAAATCGTCTAAGAGCAAACTTGAAGCGGCGCGTGCCATTGCTGATGAAACCAGAGCTTCGCTTGCGTATGTTGATTTGCAAGATGCACTGGGGGCTTTATATGCCACCATCGGTTTAGATGCGGTGCCGTATTATATGTTAAACGAGTCGCCGGCAACGATTGCTCTCAATTTGCGTGCTACACTGGAAAAATGGCGTAAAGGTGAATTTTCGCCTGAACCGCGTCCGTATTTGCTTAATTTACCGACTCGTCGGCCGCCGGTTAATTTGTCTTCGGATAAATTGTTGCCGGATGTGACCTATTTGACTGGTGAACACATAAAAATTGAAATTCCGGAAGCTGTGTTTGGCAAAATGGGTTGGCGTGCCGGTCAATTTGTGACCAAAGCCGGCTTGATTGACGATTCGCCATTGCCGAAATGGTTGCGCTATAATGCCACCACCAGAACACTGGATGGCGTGGCAATGCCGGGTGATGATGGCGAATATCAGATCAAGATTTACGCCATGGATAAAAACAGTAATATTGCTTTCTTGACCTTCAAACTGACGATTGTGGACAGATATGTGCCGTCTATTAACGTGCGCGGCCTTAATCGCAGTCGCCAAACAACGGTGATGAAGAGCTGTAACGGTAGCGAATGCACCGACAGCACTTTAGACGACGTTCAGGTGTTTGCACCGGCACGTCCGCCAAGAGAACAATAAAAATATTGGGATAAACAAAAACCGCTGACCATCAAAAGTCAGCGGTTTTTTTGAGATGTAAACGTTAATGCAGAAGCGGTAACAGGTAAGTTACAAACGCCCAAACCAGAGTGCAGGCCAAAGCTAATACAATCAACCATTTGAAACCGATAAACAGACGTTCCAACGGCTTTTGCCATTTGCCTTCCCAAATGCCTTCATGTAACAGAGCAAACAAGCATCCGAGTATTATGCCTATAACAACGATACCCATAAAGCCGAAAAACATTGTGCTTTCAATAGAAGGTTCGCTGGCTGGCGGCACAATAAGCTCAACCAAACAACCGATAAGCCACAGCACACCAAGAGCGACCAGCATACAGAATGTGATGAGAGTTGCCCATTTTAAGGCATTAACCGATACGCCGTTACCATCAGTCACACCGGAGCATGTAAACCAGAAGAATACATTGGCTCCCAAGATTCGCCAACCCCAAGCCGGAGAAATGGAAAATCCCAAAATGACGGTGCAAATCTGCAACGCAATTAAAAAAATCAGTCCGACACCCCACCAGAATTGAGCGGAAAAATGGTGCCTTAAAAATTTTTTAACGTATTCCATAATGATATAAAATTAGAAAATCAGAATTAAAACGGCAACAGGGGCCAGACAAAGAGCATTAAACCCCAACCGATAAGAGTGCATACGGCAAAAATGAACAGCCACATGAAACAGGTGTAAACCATTTGCGACACATTGAACCACCAAGCAGAGGCTTTGCCGAGTTCATACAGAACCTTTAAGCCAAAACACAAGCCAAAACCTTTTGCGGCGGTCAACTCCCAATAAACCGCATGCCAGTTGAACAGATATTCCACAATCAAACCGCCTGTAAAGCACACCAGTGCCGAAAAAGCGACATAAAGCAAGAATAAAGCTGTGCCGATAAGTTTGTTCAAAACTTTTGTGCGATATGAATGGCCTGATTCCATATACCAGCCATAAGCACAAAGAGCCATAATACCGGTGCCCCACAACAGCGCGCGCAGATTAGTCATTTTGCCGTAAAACAGCAACAAACTGAAGACTACAGCGATTCCCAGAACCACAAGCAGTCTTTTGCCAAACATTTCTAAAGTCCACTTCATAATGATACAGATTAATTAATAATTGAGAAAATTGCTATCAATATAAGCTAAAAAACACTTTTTGTCAAAATAAATTTACTGCTAAAAATATGCAGCCTTAACGAAAAGTTATCTTTTAGCCGTTATATTATAGGAAAATAACGACTAAAGGAGATATGACTATGAAAAAAAGTTTAGTTTTGGCAGCCGGAGCTATGTTATTAAGTGTCGGTGCCGCAAATGCCGGTGAATATGTGCCGTATGTCGGTTTTGACTATGTTAACATGACACCGAATGTGGTTGATATATATCCGGATAATTATGATATTGGTGCCATTACCGGCGGTGTAAAGCTGTTGGAAAAGGGCTCATTGGAAATATTTGCCGAACGCTCAATGCGCGAAAAAAAGCATATCGGTGATGCTACGTCACGCGGCCGCTTTTACGGTTATGGTGCCGATGTGCTGATTAACGGTTGGAATTTCAGCGAAGGCGCCATTTTAGGCTCAATCGGTTATGGTCGCATATCGGGCAAATTAAAAAATGACGGTCAATCTAAAAAAGATACCGGTAACACCTTGCGTTTAGGTATGGGCGGTGAATTGAATCCGACACCGGATTGGGGACTTCGTGCAATGTTCCGCTATTCTTTGTCAGACAGCGATGTGTATAAAAATTCTAAGGAATTTACACTTGGTGCCCGCTATTATTTTTATTAAAGATAGCATAATAAAAAACACAAAAACGCCGGTTAAATGTCGGCGTTTTTTTGTGGGCCAACATTTAAACCAATTGTGTTTTATACAGTGCCGCATAAGCCCCGTTCTTGGCAATTAACTCATCATGAGTGCCGATTTCGGCGATTTCGCCGTTGTTTATGACAACGATTTTATCGGCATTACGAACCGTTGAAAGCCGATGTGCAATTACTAAAACCGTGCGACTTTTCATCAAATTATCAATGGCTTGCTGCACAATGGCTTCAGATTTGTTGTCCAGTGCCGAAGTGGCCTCATCCAAAATCAATATCGGCGCATTTTTTATAAAAGCACGCGCTATCGCTACACGCTGTTTTTGCCCCCCCGAAAGAGTAACGCCGCGTTCGCCGATAACGGTATCCAGACCATCAGGCAAGGAAGCGATAAATTCTTCTAAGCAGGCCGATTTAACAGCCTGTTGTAACTGTTCCGGCGTCACTTCCTGACGGCCGAACACAATATTTTCGCGAATAGTGCCGCCAAATAAAAAGTTATCTTGAAACACCACGGCAATTTGTTCGCGTAAACTATTTAAATCCAAATTTTTAATATTGATACCGTCTAATGTAATTTCACCGCCGCTGACGTCATAAAATCGCGGTAACAAAGCCGAAATGGTGGTTTTGCCGCCGCCCGAGTTGCCGACCAAAGCAACAGTTTGCCCGCTCTGAATATCTAAATTGATATTTTTTAAAACAGGCTTGCCGGCGATATATTCAAAACTGACATCTTTATAACAAATTTGCCCGTGACATTCGCCGAGTTTTTGCGCGTTTTCGGCATTTTTAATGCGCGGCTCCGATTTTAAGGTGCCCATGACCTGCTCAATCATCATCAAGCTCATCAGCATGCTGTTAAAGTTGTTGCCGATTGATTTAATCGGGTTATAGAGCATCACAAGCGAAGTGATGAATGATGCAAAATTACCGACCGTAATTTGATGACTGACAATCAAATAGCTGCCATACCAGATAACAAGCGCAATGCCGCATGCCGAAATAATGTGCATAAGCGGTGTTAAAATGCCGAGTTTAAGCACCATACGTAAACTTAGCGAAAAAATCATATTAACGACATAAACAAATTTTTGTTTGCAATATTGTTGCAAATTATAGGCACTGATAATACGATTGCCGGCAAAAGTTTCGTTATAGCGGTTCAAAAGTTCGGCCATTACATTCATATCAATCGTAAAAATAGAGCGCAAGCGTTTGCGTGCCTTAGTCAGCGGCAAAAATGCCCCAAACATGACCAATGACGCGATAATTGCCAGCTGCCACGAGTTGTAAAATAGCACCGCCAGCAAAGACAAAGATGAAAACAGCCGTGTTGAAAACATTTTAAGGTTATTTAATAAGCCGCTGCAGGCAGAATCGGCACAATTATTATAGGTAAACAAAACGTCGCCGGAATTGGTCTTGTCAAAATAAGCGGCGTCCGAGTGCATCAGCTTATCAAAGAGCTGCTTTTTCAAGTCCATCGCCATTTTGTTACCTACCCATGTGTTCATATATGTTGCCACATAAGTAAACAGTGCTTGCAAAATGCTGAAAATAATGATTAACAGCGGAATATACATGGTCCAGCCGGTTTGTTTTTCAACCAAAACCACGTCCATAAACGGCTTCAATGACCAAGCAATAACGGCATCCATCATACCGACCGGCGCGGTAATCAAAACCGCCAGCAATGCGCGAAACCAATATGGTTTGGCATAAGGCAAAATCAGGGCATAATTTTTAATGGCATAAATATTCATAAATTTGGCTTTAATTGTATCGCGGCGCAAATACACGCCCCATAAGCCGGCACATAGCAATAAATAAAGTCCGATAATGCAACCTAAGCGCCATGGCCAAAACACTTTTTTAAGCGCCGGGGTGTAGCATTTTTTGCAGATTTTATAAGATGTTTCATTTTGTAAAATGGCTGAAACGTTATTGGCGCTTGAGTTTAAGACATTTAATCCTTCGCTCGGTTCAATTTGCACATCGGTTAAATGTTCGCCGCTCAAAAATACATCGGCCAAATTCAGCGTGCCGCTATATTTGCTGATTTTTAGGCGTAAATTGCGCACTTTAGCAGTTTGCAGTGTTTTTTCTATAAGTTGCGGTTTATGTGTCAGTTGCGGAAAAACATAGTCCGTATATTTGGCACCGCTGACATCGCGATAGCTGATTTCAACCTGCGGTGCGCCATCACCGCTCATAAAAAAAGACAACTTTCCGGCCGGATAATTATACCACAGTTTAAAGCTGATTCCGACCACTGCCGCCAACCCGCACAACATCAGAGCTATTTGTTTTAATCGTTTCATTTTTTATACTCAGTTCTTTACTTTCTGCTAATCTAAATTATTTTTTAAGCCGAGGCAATAAGAATATGACATATATGCAATTTGTTAAGGTTTATTTTTTATCATAACGGCAAATTCAAAAGGGAGGTTGTAATGCAAATTGATGACAGAATAACGCGTTTGGCGGAAAATATTGTAGTTAATTCGTTAAAGCTAAAAAAAGGTGAAACGGTTTATATTGAGGCATTCAGTGCCGGCACGCGTGATATGTTTGAAGCACTGATTAAGGCGGTGGTGAAGGCTGGCGGTGTGCCGTTTTATTATTTTAACGATAATGCATTTGTAATTGATGCTATTGAAGGCGCAAGCGCCATGCAGGTTCAAGGTTGGGCAGATTTGCATAAATATCTGATGCAAAAGGCTGATTGCTATGTGGGCGTGCGCGGCTATGAAGATATGTTTGCTTTTTCCGGAGTTGACCTTAAGGCACAGGATTTGTATCGCAAAATTTTTCAAGAGCAGGTGCATATGCGTGAGCGTTTGCCACACACGCGCTGGTGTGTTTTGCGCTATCCGAACAGCGCTATGGCGGCAATGTCGCGCATGTCATTAAAAGAATTTGAAGACTTTTATTTTAACGCCTGTTTGCTGGATTATCGCAAAATGGGGCAGGCGATGCGCCCGCTTAAAGAGCTGTTGGATAAAACTTCCGAAGTGCATATTAAGGGTGCGGATACCGATTTACGTTTCTCAATTAAGGGGATAAAATCAATAATTTGTGACGGCACGATGAATATTCCGGACGGCGAAGTTTATACCGCGCCGGTTAAGGATTCAATCAACGGCTATGTGCAATTTAATACCGATACAACATATAGCGGCGTTTTTTATTCTAATATTCGGCTGGAGTTTGAAAACGGTCGCATAGTCAAAGGCGCCTCGTTGGCCAATAATGATAAATTTCAACAAATGCTTGATACTGATGCCGGCAGCCGATATATGGGTGAATTTGCTTTTGGTGTCAATCCGTATATTACGCATCCGATTTTGGATATTTTATTTGATGAAAAAACTTGTGGTTCGTTTCACATGGCTATCGGTAATTCTTATGAAGACGAAACCAATAACGGCAATGTGTCGTCCATTCACTGGGACTTGGTGAAGATTCAAACACCGGAGCATGGCGGCGGAGAAATTTGGCTTGATGGTGTTTTAGTGCGCAAAGACGGCCGTTTTGTTTTACCTGAGTTGCAAGGATTAAATCCTGAAAATCTTAAGTAGAATTTAATAAATCTGTGGCTATAATTAGGCAAATTGGAATAAGGGAGAAAAAATATGGCCAGAATAAATGACGTTTTTTACTCAGATGTATATATTATGCCGGATAAAACCGTATTTGTGCCGGACGGACATTCGGAAAACGGTTTGCAAAAGTTTGAACCGGAAGATTTTGATGAGTTTTATGAGCTTGTGACCAGTAATTATAAAGGTAAATCAAGTTATTCGGTAATTTACGAGGGCTTTTTCTTCCGTGTGGAGCGCACGGTGTCAATGTTTGGCGATATGTATTGTATGCGTAAAATGCCGCGCAAGGTGCCGGATTTAACCAGCTTAGGCTATCCGCCGGCGTTGATTAACTATCTTGCCGGTTTGGGGCATGCGTCAGGCTTGATTTTGCTCGGCGGCGCCACCGGTTCCGGTAAAACTACGACAATTTCAAGTTTGTTGCGCGAATTTTTAATCAGAAACGGTGGTTTTGCGTATACCATTGAAGACCCGTTTGAAATGCCGTTGGACGGCGAATATACCGCCTTAAACGGTTCGCTAGGGGTATGTAAACAAACTCAGCCGATTAACGATGATTGGGGCGCCTCATTGCGTTCGGCGTTGCGTTCGCGGCCGCGCTATATTCTGGTAGGCGAGATCAGAACGCCGGAAGCTGCCAGCGAGTGTCTGCGTGCGGCCACATCAGGTCACTTGGTGCTGTCCACCATTCACGCCAACAATGTGACTGACGCATTAGACGCATTGGTAAAACACGCGTCGGCCGGTGAAATGAGTGAAGAATTGGCATTTGACTTGTTATCACGCGGTATTTTGGGCGTTATTCATCAAACCCTTATCGGCTCGGGACGCAAGCGTCCGGTGGTGCAATATTTGTTTGCTAATCCGATAACCACGCAAGGCGATCAAACCCGTAACATTATTAAAACCGGTAAGCTGAATTTGGCAACCACGATTGAAATGCAAATGACGCGAATTGCGCAAGGTCGGTCGCTGTTTGATGTGATAGAACGTAACTTTAATAACCAATAGACACGCGTAGAAACGTTTGAAAAAAACGCTGGACTTTGCCGGCGTTTTTTTATATGCTGATAGTGTGATGTGAAAAGGGCATCGCCGGACATTCAAAGGTCTGATTGTAACTGCCGCCTCGGCATAGGCGGTTAATAAGTATATGTTGGCATACGCCTCAGGGTGGATGTCGGCATAATAAGGCTTTCGCGCGAAAGTGCCGAGCCGGCTAGTTACATCGGTCTTTGAACATCCGCCCACTTTTTTAAGTGGGTTTTGTTGTTTTTATAGACCGGAGTTTTTTAATGATGCAATATGACCTGCCGACGGCAAATGATACTGTGAAATTAACGCATCCGATTAAAGAAATGGACGCGCTGACGTATGATATTTTGGGCTTTTTAGAGGCCTTGCCAAAAGAAGAAAGACGGCTTGTGAAAAGATTTGTGATAAAGAGGGCTGCGGCTAATGGGTGGCTGAAAGGACGGCTTAATTTTAAGCGCGATAAGGTATATTTGCTGCACTGCGAAAAGAAGAAGCGGTAAATGCTATTGGAAAGTCCAAACCAAAGTATTCTCGCGCGGTTGGCACTTTTGCCGCATGGAATAACGTGCAATCGGTAGCGGATTTTCGGCTCCCCAAGCATATTCAATCAACTCATTATCATTGATCAGGGTTATTTTTTGCAAAAGCAGCTTGCTTTCTTCACTGACAGGTAATTCGCTTAAATTGATGCAGGCCGATTTATTAAGGTGGCGCAACACAATATTAAAGCTCATATCACTCGGCAGACCGGTATCGCCGTCCAAACCTTGACCGATTCGCACATCAAATTCTTCTTTTTTTGCTAATGTGCCGACAACCAGCTTATCTTCAATAGCCGTATTTGTGGCCAGTTGCCAATATCCCGGTCGGTCGCGGTAAAAATGATGAATTTTCTGTGCGGTGGCAAAAATGTCGTGTTGCAATTGTTGGTGCGGATTATGAAACACAATATAGCTCAGTGCCGCCAAAACAATAATCAGCGCGCACAAAATAAGCGGCAAATGTAACGGCTTAAGTTTTTCAACGACGAGCTTTGTTTTTTGCGTCAGCAGATAGAGTTTCATGATTACATCTTCCCCATTGAGCTGGTGATTTGATCTTGCATATCAAACGTGCCAAACACGGCCCATGCGATAATACCTGAAACCATTAACATGGCAAAGGCGTTCATAATTTCGGCTTTTTGTTCAATAACGTAAACCGATTCTTCAAGCCAGTCATTGGCCAACTTATCAAGCGCCTCTTCAAAGTTATCCAATTCGGAGTAAATTTTTAAGTCGGCAATAACCTGTTTATCCGGAAATTCCTGACCGGCTTTATCTAAGGCTTGACCAAGGTTGTCACCGTTTTTAATGAACATCAGCGCGCCGTCAATACGCTCTTTGAGGTATTTGTTGGAATCGCGACGCAACGAAGTTAAAGCAATGGATACCGGAACGCCGCCTTTGACCAACGCTGACAGTGCCAATAACCATGTAATACCGGTAAAGATTTTATACAGTGACCAAGGCGGAATGCGGTCAAATTTAACCCGAATGCCGCCGGTCCAAATGCCGATGGTAGAATAAATGATGATACCGATGGTTGGCAAAACAGCAAATGCCATGCGCCAGTGCACCTGAATCCACTCAGATACGTCAATCAATGTTTTTGCCGTACCGGTCCAGCGCGTGTTTGGTGCTGCACTAAGCATTGGCGGCACCATGTAAACACCGATGGCATATAAAATAAGCACGGACATCATCATTAAAAACGACGGATAAGCAATAGCGTTTACAATCGGACGAATCATGCGGGTAGAACCTTCCGACACTTTAATCAAGTTCAAAAGAGCGCTTTCCAAGTCTGATACATCGCCCACGGAAAGCATTAAACGTTCACGAATCGGAGCCCAACCTTTTAAGCAGTCAGAGAAAGGATGACCTTCTTGCAAGGCACGTCCCCACATACTCAAAGCAACAGCCATAGGTTCGTTAGGGCGTCGGCCTTCTTCGGATAGACCGTTATAAATCATTTCCAGCGCATTCATTAACGAAAAACGGTTGCGAAGCAGAGCAGCCAGTTTACGATAGACTTTAAGCCGTTTTTTGTTGGAGAGATTACACATGATTTTGGCATAGGTAATCAACCAGTGATTGGTATTACGCATAGCCTTATTAAACGCAGTTTGTTTTGTAATTTCAGGCATTATCTTCTCCTCTAATAAATCGGGCGTTGGTCTAACAAACCGCACCAACGTTCAACTTCATCCAAATCCAAATAGCCTTTGAGCATGCGCTCAATAGCGGCTTCACGCAACGGGCGACCGTTTAATTCGCTGACCCAGTAGTCAATCGCTTCTTTAACGTTATTTTCAACCATATACTTCAAAAAGTGAGCATCGGGAATAATGATTTCCGGCACGGAAATACGACCGGTCACCCCTTTATGTTTGCAATATTTGCACCCCGGACCGCGTAAGTATGTGTTTTCAATACCGTAATCACCCAACGCGGTTTTAAGGCGCTTATATGAAGCATCATTCATTCTTTCTTTTACGGAAACGCGACAATAAGGGCAAATGGTGCGGAATAAACGTTGTGAAATCAAACCTTTCATAATTTCCGGATCACTTAACATAAACGGTTGAACGCCCATATCGCGCAAACGGGTAACAATTGCCGGTGCCGAGTTGGCGTGCAAAGTTGACCACACACTGTGACCGGACAATGCGCCCTTAAACACCAAACCGGCGGCGGAAAGTGAACGAATTTCACCGACCATCATAACGTCTGGATCGGAACGTAATGCAGCAGCCAATGCTTTATTGAATTCTTCATCTTTTTCTTCTTCGGAGTTAGCATTGGTTACCGGCATTTGTCGCGCGCCGGGAATAGGGTATTCAGGCGGATCTTCCACGGTAATTACGTTAATTTCGCCGTTACGCTCCTGAATAAGTTTAATCAGGTTACGTTGCAATGTTGTGGATTTTCCGGAACCGGTCGGACCGGCAATAATATTCAAGCCCACAGCAGTGGCGCGTAAACGATAAAAAAGCTCTAATTCGCGGTCGCCTAAGCCAAGAGAGCGCAAGTCGCTGTTACCATTTGGGTTATCATCGGCGTATAACATACGCATAACTAAATATTGCGAGCCAAACGCAACAGGGTTAAATTGCAAACGAATGGCGAGCACATTATGCGGTAGTTTAAGCTTGCCGTCGGTGCCGCGCAGAGGGGTGGACCCCAGTTTTTGGGCACCTTGAAATTCGTTTTGAGCATAGTTGGCATCGGAAATATCAGATGATGCAAATGCCGCACGCACAAAAGCTTCACCCCAATCTTTAGAATATTCAAGTTCGCGCTCCATCATGCCGTTAGAGCGGAACAAAACCACAGATGAGTCACCGACAATCACGTGAATATCTGATACTTTTTTGGCGGCAGCACGTGTAATCACGCTCAAAAAGTCAATCTGCATTTGATATTCGGAGGTTTCCTCGGCCGAAATATTGATTTGGCCGGTGCCGCGTTCGGCAAATGCGTAAATAGCCGAAATAACCTGCGCCGAAACATATTCCGGCGGATTCATCATAATTTTGCGACGTTTGGCAATAGCGGTAAAGTTCAGCACCTTACCGTCAAAACGGTGCTCTTTATCAATTAAATAAGTGCCATCGGAGAACAGTGCCAACATGTGGCGTGTTTCTTCATCAATGGTTATTTCACCGTCGGCAATTGTAACAAGTTTATTGTCGTTGGCAAATAAACGTTCAAGAATATTTTCTGCTTTAACTTCTTGGCGTTTTTCTTGAATAATATCCGATTGTTTTTGTTCCGGAGGCGGTGTATCAACAACCGCGGCGGCAGCTGCGGCAACAACGGAGGCAGAATCGGAAGGGGCGGCGTTAACCCGCGACGTCGCCTGTTGTGATTTAGATAAATTTACAATCTCATCTGCCATTCTTTTCCACTATTGCACAAACATACCTTGGCTAAAGGACATGGATGTAGAAGCTTTTGATTTACGACTGTCCAAAACCTTTTTGTTTGCCTTACTGTTATGAAGCTTTTTATTACCGTCATTTGCAGCCGGAGTTATTTTCGGTTTTCCGAAAGATACAGGTTCAGCCTCCGATTCGCTCTCCGTTTGTTTGTTTTTCAGTCCGATGGTCATCGGTTGCATTGGTTCTTTTTCAATATTTTCCTGCATTTTTTCAGAATCGGTAAAGGTTGCGCGAGGTTCGTATTCCATGATTGAACCGCCCGGATACAAGTAAGTCTTGGAACCGTTACTGTCAAAGGCAATATATTTTTCGGTAATTGACAAGACGACTTCGCCCCCTTTCAAAACAGATCCTTTGTGAATGGTAAAGGTTGTGCCTTCACGGTTCACAATTTTGGCCACAATTTCATTACCTTTACCGGTAATATCCATTATAGCATATTCTTCGGAAATATCAACAGAATGCGGAGTTGGCGCTAAATTACCCACACCGGCTGCCGCAAACGGGTTAGCATTTGCCGATGCTGCGGCTGCAGCATTGCTCTTTAAGTCACGCATACGCATTTCACTGTCTAAGATATCTTTTTTGAGTTGTTTGATTTGCGCATTGAGAGACGATAATAATTTTTGGTGATTCTGCATAGCATCTTTTGCCGTGTCAGACAAAGTAACTGATTTTGTTTGCAAATCGGCCAATTTTGTTTCAATGGTTGCAATCAGCTCTTTGCGTTCATCTTCAAGCTCGTGGATGCGACCTTGTAACTGCGCGTTTTTCTCAATCCACTTTTGATTCATAACGAGCATTTCGTTCATATAGTCATTCAGCAATCTGTTCTGACGCACTTTTTCAAGTTCAATTTCTTTTTCTTTTAATTTTTCTTGAGCCGCAATCAGTTTGGCTTTGCGTTCGGCTTCCATATCCTTGAGTTTTTGCTCTTCGGCTAAACGACGAGCTTCAGCCTCAAGACGCGCCTGTTGACGTGCGTTGCGCAGAGCTTCAACACGATTTTTCAGTTCTTCACGCTTCAATTCCAAGTTCAAAATAGTGGTTTGTTTTTCAATATTTGACATTTGATTAAATAAATCATTATCAACTTTTGAAAGAATGGCATTACCGAAGTTTTCAAACGGTGAATCAGGCGTAGCCAATGCATCATCGGAAGTCTCTTGCATTTGCTGTGGAGCGGAAGCTATGACTTGCGATGCAGCTGTTTTCGGGGCCGGAGTTTCTTTGATATCGGTTTTCAAATCCTCTTCTTCATCAAACCCCTCCATAGAGGCAAGCAGTCCGTCATTTTCGGCTTCTGGGGTATCATCGGCCGAAGATATGGTTTCATCTTCCACCAAGTCCGTAACATCAATATCTTCTTCATCATCTACATCTTCATTTAAAAAATCGTCAGTCGGTGCCATATGGTCAGATACCGAAACATTGATTTTAACGTCGGATTTTTGCTGTTGCGGGTCAGCTTCAACATCGGAGGTTTCTGCTGCAATATCATCTAAGAAAGACGCATCTTCTTGTGGTGCCGCCTGAGCATCTGGGGCACCCGCATCTTGCTCAGCAAGAACTGTTGCCGGTGTTGGCGCCGCGTTATCTTCAGCGTAACCGGCATGTGTCATAGCCATTGTTGCCGCAAACGACAGAGCAATAACGACTAAATATTTATTTTTCAGATTATAATTCATAAATATCTCCTATGTAATTCCAAACACCGCTGACAGGGTTATATGTCACCGAATTGATGGTTAATCCCGAAAATTTCATTAATAATTCAATCCAATTAAGCGGATCATTTTTTGAGTCTATACGAATGCCGACCAAGTTATAACTGGTGCCTCGTGGCGAAACCCATGTTTTGTGTTCCACACCGATGCGAATGCCTAAAGTTTGGTTTAAGTCATTCAAAATATTGGTTAAATCTTGTTCGCTGTATTCCGGTGGCGAGTTCAATGTGCTGACTTCTTCAATCGGTAATGTAACCATAAAGGTATTGCCGTCACTGGAAATGGCGCGTGAAGAAAATTCTACGCCGGAAACGTTTAAGGCCTGTTCCATCCAAGTCATACGTCCCACGCGACGTCGCCATGAGGTAACAATGCCGCTGTCAGGTGTGCAAGTAACGCCCTCAATTTGCCAACCGGGGGTCAAAATGGAAACCACTTTTTTAATGCCGGTGTAGCAGTTTTTCATCACATCAACCGGATTATATAGTTTTTCCCATGGCTTTGGTTCAGGCGGAATATATGAAGGTATTTCAATTTGCCGAACTGGAGCAATAACCGGTGCAGTCGGTGCGGTAAAGAACATACTCTTTAAGCTGGAATATGCAAACCATAAAATAATGGAAAAGCCGACAATAATAACCGCCAACATAATCATATCGTTATTTGCGCTGATGCTGGTAAGTTTGATTTGTAAACCTTTTTCCAGCATTGGCGCCAGAGGATCATCGCGTGTTTCATCAATACCCCATTCGGCCGGCGCAAACAAAGCATCCCAATCCGGCACGGCAAGCATTGAAATAAACTGATCTTTAGCGTCTTTTTCGTTAACGAACAGGGTATCACCGTCAGAAAGAATAACGTCGTTTCTGAAACAGATATACCACCATCCGCCTTCAACTTTGAATACGCCTAAAAAGGAGGTAACGTTGCCGAGGCTGCTGACCAATGCAACGGCGGCCGACGGAATACCGCGTGTAAAACCTTGCGATGAAGCGGCCAGACCAAATTGCGAAGATTTGCCTTTGCGCGCCACATACAAGTCTGCGCCTTCCAAAATATTTTCGGCGGCTTCCTTGACTTCCGGCAGAGGATTGTCTTCGTTTAGCAGCGGCTGCCAAAACAGGCTGGCAGCATAAGTCTTGCCGTCAATAACGAAGGACGATTTCCACGCCTTTTCTTCTGTTTGTTGTTCTTGCTCAGCCACTGGTGCTCTCCTTAACAGATTAGTCGTTCATTCTTGATTCTGGTGATAACGGTGATTCCAAAACCACCGGTGTTAACATAATAACCAAAATTGTTCTGTCGCGCGCTGCGGTTTGCGAACCACCCAACATCATGTTATCCGGCGAACCGACACCTTGCTTGTCGGCTTCTTCGGTAACCCGTTCAAAGCCGGCTAAAATCAAAGTTTCGCCCGATTTCATAGCCACTTCTTGTGTAAAGCCGCGAGTTTCAATCTTCGGATTTTGAATGTATTCGCTCTTTTCATCGTCGTCATTACTGCTACTTTCTTCGTCTTTACTGCCTGTTGATGATACCAACGGAACGGTTTCCAAATCCAGCAGATCAGCCAAAGTCAAGTTAAAGAACATTAAGATACGACCATGGTCCAAAATACGCGGTAAGACGCTCATGGTAAAGCCGGTCTCAATTTCTTCAGTTTCAACCGAAATATCATAGGTATCAGAATCGCCGCTGTTAGTCTTGGTCAACTGCGAAATGTATTTCTGTGTTCTGACCACCTGAATCGGCGCCGGTTTGTTATTCACGGTCGTGACCGTGCCACTGGTAACCAAATTGGTATGACCTTCTTGTGACAAAGCATTTACGGCAGCATCAACGGTCCAGTGTTTAGAGCTGATGCCCAAGGTTAAGTTACTCATGGCATCGCCGATATTACCGGATGAAGATGCGGCAATTTGTTTGAGTGATCCTTTGTTCATAAATACGGTAGCTATATCTAAGCCGTATTTATCTGTGTTAGAAATGTTAACCTGCAAAACTTTAACGCTGATGGCTACTTGTTTTGAAATGCGCGCATTTTGCTCATTGATGTATTTAGCAATACGTTTGATATCGGTCGGGGTTGCCGTTACGGTAATTGTGCCGGCCGCCTTATCCAAGGTTAACGTAGAGTTCTCACTGGCCATAGAGCGGATAGTGTTTTCAATGTTGCCCCACATATCCATGCCATCAACCGAGCTGGATTGCGAAATGCTGGCCGAGCCGCCTTCACCGCCCACGGAAACGCTTAACGACGGATTGGTCGGTAACGAATATAACACAAACGTTTTGGTAATGTATTTGTAAAAGTAAATTTCCTTCTTTTCATATTTCCACCACACACCGAAACGGTTGGCAACTTCGTCTAACAAGCCACTGATCGGACCTTTATAATTAACAAGCATGCGGGTTGAATCGGTCCATTGTGCGCCCAAATCGGACATGGCCGGTTCGTTGTTATCGCCGTTGGCAATCACGGTTTCTTCCAATTCCGGTGCATATCTGACCGAAAGAGAAGTAATTTTGTTAATCATGCTGCCGATTTCAAACAATGTAATAGGTCGGTTGCTGATGAGCGTAATACCGTCTTTGGCTTCCAAATAAGACGGGATCGGTTCGCCTTCAAATTCAACGCTACTCGTATCACCGAGCCAAATATCGTTTTTAACGCGAACGACATCGTCCGGTATAGGCTCTCCAGGCATAGACGCTTTTTGCTTTAAGTCTAAAGCGTGTTCAGCCTCTTTGGCCATCTGATCATCCAACTCCGGCGAGATGGAGCAGGCAACAGTAATGCCTACTATGCCGACAACGGCTAATTTTAACAAATTAATCATACGCATTTTCATCCTCCATTGTTTGAATAACCAGAACGCGATTGCCTTTATAGAAAGTGGCAATCGGTGCCGGTCTGGCGCGGGCAAAAGCTCTGACTAAAGCAGAGGCTACATCGGCAAAGCTGCCGCGGAACATAGCACCGGCATTTAAAGTATAGTTGCGGTTGGTATTCCAAATCAGCCGCCAGCCGGATTCGTCGCACCATTGCGTCAGTAATTCTTTTAAGCTTTGGCCTTCTTCTGCCAACCAATCGCGGTTTTCGTCTTCTTCAACCGATTGCATACCGGTAACACCGCTTGATTGCAGACCGCTCGGATTGGTGGTATCAGCCGCGACTTGGGCTTCATAGTCAATCACTTCATTGTCTATGCTTGGCGGAATTGACGCCGAAATGTTATTGCCGGCGCCGGCCTGTGTAATACGATGATCGCGCGGCGTTCTCTCGCCATATTCGCGGAAATCGGCCGCCGTGCGGGTATAACTGACCGGTGCGCCGTCATGGCATTCACTGTAGCCATCCGCGTTTTCCGTGCATACGGCGGTGTATTCCTGATTGCTGGTGCAAATGCCGTTGGCGCATTCCGCACCATAAGCGGCTGCTTCAGCCGGCGGTTGTTGATAAGTAACGCAACCGGACAATGTAGCCAGACAAATAAACAGACTGCTGATCACATATCCTTTTTGCATCAAATAACTTTCTAAACTGTTTTTCATCGTATTTTCCTATAATACATGTTAAAATTAAAAGAGCAAGCTCAAGTTTATTTCCATGGGTTGTTTTCCATTTTGGTGGCCTGAGCTCTTTCTTCGCGCGTGACATAACGCACATTTCTAATAATAAATGAGTTTGGCTCCCTATCGGTAAAAATTATGTTAATTTTTTGATATTCTACACCGTTATTAGCCAAAATCTTGTATAATAACTTGAGCCGCTTTTGTTGCAACTCATACGACGCCGCACGATCAATACGAATTTCAATCGCTACGTCATCGTATTTTGTAACGTTTTCCGAAAACGCCTTAATCCACTCTAAGGTTTGACCGGAAATTTCGGCGCGATTGGCTTGAAACGAAAGTTTCAGTTCGGACGGAGCAATGCCACCCTTGGAAGTGGAGCTCAATCCGAGCAATTTACGAAACATGGATGTTTCTTGCTTTTTACCCTTAGGAGCTTTAGATGACGGTCCGAAAAAGGAAGTGTCATCGTCTTCATCTTCTTTTGCGGTGCTGCCTTGAGATTTTGAATCGGCTTTTTTATCTCCGCCGGAAAACCATGCGGCAATACTATCGGTTAAGCTTTGTGATTCTTGTTCGGCACCGCTTTCTGATTCGCTTTTGTCTTTTTTATCGCCTGCAAATTCATCATCATCGTCATCGCCATTGTCGTCGTTGGCGGATTTGGCATTTTCTTCGGCCATTTTCTGTGCCAGACTTTGCGGCGTTTCAACTTTAGGCTCAGCCATGTCTTCGGTTGGTTGGCCACTGCGTTTGCGGCGCAATTGTTCTTCAAGTTTTTTATTTTCTGCCGAAGTTGAAAATTGCGGGGTTAAATTCTTTTCTTTTTTGATGTCGTCAGGTATCGGGACCAGCAAGTTGTCTTGCATTTTATAAGGCACGGCATTGCCGGACGGCTCTGGCTCCGCTATTTCAGCGTTTTTGTTACGTGTAATGTTTTTATTGGCCACTTCGGCAACCTCCCACGGGTCATCATCAAAATCGTCCTCAACCGGTTGGGTTTGAGATGTGGTCTTTTTATCGGTGCCGAGCAAGTCAACATCCATATCATCGGTAGCCAGCGCCACCTGATGGGTTTCGGCACTGTTGGAAACGGAAACATTGTTTTGCGGCGCTGCCATATTGCGATGAATAAGTGGAATTTTAAATGTCGGTGCTTCGCTGGCGTCAACAATTTTTAAGCTGTCGTTATTTTCCGGCGGCAACTGAACTTCTAATTCAACCACGGAATTTTGAGTTGGCAAAGCCGAATTTTCCGGCGCGGCATCATCTGTTATCGGTAACGAACGCGGCGCATAATATACCGGTGCTTCGTCTGACGTGTCGGTATTTGTTGCAAGATTTGTTGCAAGCTCGGTCGGCTTTTCTTGAGGTTCGGATAAAGTATTTGTTTCAGGCACTTGGGTTGCGCTTATCATCCGATTTACTTTTTCATATAGCACATCGTTTTCTTCATTGTGTGCAAAAAGTTCAATGTTCTTTGTTTTCAGTGCATCAAGCTCAAACGTCGGCGTGGCGTCTTCGCTGCTCATCACAGAATACGTCTTAGTGACCGCAACCACGGCGGCCAACGAAAAAGCAAAGCTCCCCAAGAAGCATTTTAAACCAAATTTCGGCATCTTTCAAACCTTATTAAATATTAGGAATATCGGCGCTTTCGGGCACAGATAGCCTAGTCTTTTGTTTGAACATACAACAAATTGAGTTAAAATACAGTTAATGAAAAACGAGTTTATTTTATGTTTTTCTTGTTATCAATTTATTTACTTTTTGGTGTTAAAAAGGATAGCGTATGCAATTTTATAAATGTGAAATTTTTGTTACAAGGGACTTTTTATTGTAAAAACAATAAGTTATTAAAAAATAAAAAGCTGGTAATTTTTGAAAAATTGCGCTATTATAATAATTGTAAAAGAAATTCTACTTAAGGAGAAATACAATGAAATTTATTAAAAAGAATATTTTGACCATTACCGCAATGGCTTTTTTGTTTATGTTGGTAATGATGGAGCCGGCTTCGGCTGCTACAGTGTTTACCACAGTTAAAAGTAAGTTGGTGCAACTTTTCAAAAATGCAAAGTTGGTTATTTTCGTCATCGGCGGCTTCGGTTTAATCGCCTTGGCCTTCCAAGCCATTTTCGGCAAGGTAAAATGGCCGTGGTTTGCAGCTTTAGGTTTCGGCTTGGCCGTTGTGGCTGCTGCAGGTGCAATCGTTGACTACGCCGCTTCTACGGATGGTGCCTCTTCTTATGCTAAATTTAGTGATAGCTTAACAGGAACAGCTGGTGATACTGCCGACTAATAAGTCTGTATGCTCTGAGGGGGACAAATGCCCCCTCAGAAAAGCATGTTAAGAATTATGTGAGTATTGTGAAGGCAAAATGTGCAGAAACAAAGGAGAAAAATTATGTTGTTTATTAAAATAAAGAATTTTCTGTGGGATAATAAATATACCATCATGTTGTTTTTGTCTTTATTTTTATACACAACAGATGCGTTTGCCGTGTTTGACAGCTTGAAAAAAGCGGGGCAAAACATTTTTCACGGACTGCGTAAAATCATTTATCCGGCGGCCACCATCGGTGTGGCTTGTGTGTGTATCGGCGGTATGTTCGGCAGTTTTAACTGGAAGTGGTTGGCTGCGATTTTAATCGGCATTTTTGTGATTTCTTATGCGTCCGGTGTGGCAGATTTGGCCGGCGGCAACGGCGCAGATTTGGACGGAGCCGGATAAAAACAAAGAAAGGACGCAAAATGAAACAGCTTAAAAAAATATATGAAATGTTATTTTTTGCGGTAATAATGTTGTTGCCGCGTTTGGCGTTTGCTGATCCGGCGGCCGACGGTGGCACCGCTGAAGGCGGCGATGCCGATATTTGGGGAACCTTGGCCGAAAAAGCGCAAACCGTGGGCGAAGGTTTGGCCGATGCCGGCTATATGATTGCCGGTTTGGGCTTGGTAGTGTTTTCATTTATGGCTATTTTTAACAAAATCAAGTGGTCTACTTTGGCCTATATTATGACCAGTGTGTTTGTTTTATCGGCAATGACATTTGTGATTCGTTCGGTGCAAGAGGACGGTGATTTTGATTGGATTGGCGGTGACGGCAATTTATCCTATGATCAAAAATATGACATTACCGAAAACGGCACGCCGAGCACGGGTGGCTCGCAAGTGAATAAAACAACGAAATAACGTAAAATTAAAGGTATTAAAAGATGAGATTATTATGGGTTTTAGCAGCAATGTTTTTAATGGGCGCGGCAGAGGCGCACGCCTATTTGGAAACTTATAGCGAAGACGAAACCCAAGTGACCGCCGGTGAGCAAAATACCAACCTGTATCGCCTTAATGCGATGGGGTCTATTGCCATGAAAAAACTCAAGAAAATAGATGATGCGATTGCACGCAATCCCAAAGCACAAGTTACAGCCGAGAGTGTTTCGGCCATTGTGGAAATGATTGACGCCAACGAAGATGAAAATAAAAAGGCCATGGCCCTGATGCTGAAGCGGATTGCACAGACATTGCAACAACCGAATACTTTGAAAGCGGCACCGGATAATGATTTATATCGCCGATTTGCAGGATTATGTGCACAAGATACGCGTGATGCCGCCGTGGCCGCTGCTTTGCTGCAAAAAATTAAAGGAACACGCCGATGAGAGAAGACATTTTAAAAGCTGTGGCGGCACCGCCGAAATTTTTATTTGCTCCGTTTGTGCCGGCGGTAATCAATCTGGGCATACAATTTCCGATGTTGTTCATGGGTATTGGTGTGGCAAATATGAACCCGTTGTTTTTTATTGTCAGCATATTGTTGGCGCATGGTGCATTGGTGGCGGCCGGCGTAAAGGAGCCGCATTTGTCAACCATGATGCAGGCATACGGGCAAACACATAAAACCAGCACAAATTTATATACGGTTAAAGGAAACAAATTTGAGCCATGAATGATTTTAACTTTATTGAAATTTTTACAACCGGTTTGAGTAACATTGAAGTTGCCGTGGCGCTGATAGGCATTATTTCAGCCGCGTCATTTGCAATTTTGCTTTCTACCAAGTTTGGCAACTGGGTTTTGCCGCAACCGCGTGAATCGCGTGTTTCGGACTTTTTACCGTTTACAAAGTTGATGAGCGACGGTGTAACGATTATGTGCAGCAATAATTCGTATGCACGCGTGTTCAGGCTGGAGGGCGCCGATTTGGGCTCGGCCACGCCGGAAAAAGTATTTTCAATGATGAGCGCACGTAAGTCATGGATTGATGATATGGCCAATATGCAGGTGATTTGCCGCGTGATTACAACGCGTGATCGGGTGGCGCTTGAGGCCGAAAAACGTGACTTTGGCAATAAATTTTTGGAAACGGTGTCTGAAGTGTGGTTTCAAAACATGAACCACGTATATAGCAATAAGCACTACATTATTTTATCGGTTATTGATCGCAAAGATGCATTAAAAGATTTGAATTATGCGTCGCAAAGTTTGCTTTCTACTTTGGGCGAATATGGTGTCAGCCCAATGTATGAAACCGATACCAGTCGCAACGAAGACAGCCCGTTTTATTTGTTTGCGCAACTGTGCAGTCCGGTCAGTAAACCAACTCCGAAAGTGCGCAATACCGAAGGTGCGCGCTTGTGCGAGATGCTGACCGGCGACCATATTCATTTTACCGGTGAAGAAGGTATTATTAAGATTTTTTCGGGCGATCACGAACTTTATGAAATTGCCATGGGCATACGCGTCAGCGGTGATTCAATGGACGAAAGCATGATTTATTCGCTTAATGCCATAGATTGTGAGCTTGTTATTTTGCACAACATTCGGCCGATGTTTCGTGCCATGGCTCGCGGTTTGTTAATGCAACAGCAACGCATGGCGGCGGTAACAAGTTTTTCTAGCGGTGTGGTAGACCAATATGCTCAGGCTTTGGCTTCAATAGATGACAGCGATAACGACTATCAGGCTTTGTGCGATTATTCTATGACAATTATCTTAAAAGGCCGTTCTAAAGAAGAAATAGATTTTGGAGAGTCGGAAGTGCAACGCATTTGTCGCTCGTTCGGTGTAACGCCGGTGCGCGAAGGCTGGGTGTCGCAAGCTGTGTTCTTCACGCAATTTCCGACCTATGATACATATCCGAGAACATATCGCTATTTATCGCGCGTGATTGCTATGGCGATTACCTTAGATAAGCCGGCGGAAGGTTTTGGCAAAAGCGACTGGGGCGAGGGTGCAATTACGGTTTTTCGCACCATGTCCGGTTCGGCTTATCGTTTTCAATTCCATGTTTCAAGTGAAGAAGCTGCGGTGGCTCACTGTTGTATTATCGGCCCGACCGGTCAAGGTAAAACAACATTGTTAACGTTCTTGGCGGGACAAGCTATGCGCCACGGCGATTTACGCGTGTTCTTCTTTGACCGCTATTTGGGTGCACAAATCTTTACGCGTGCGGTAAAAGGTGCTTATGTCGGTTTTGATGGCGATGAGAAAAATGTGTCATTAAACCCGTTTGACTGTGCCAATACACCGACCAACCGTGCATTTTTGCGGCGCTGGCTGAAATCTATTACCATGGTGGACGATGCATTAGCTGATCGCGAAGTGGCGCGTGCGGTAACAACGGCATTTGATTATTTGCGACCGGAAGAGCGTTTGCTTAAAAACTTGTATAAAAGCTGTTTTTCGCCGACCGGTAATATGCGCCGCGAGTTGTTCCGTTGGGTTAATCCGGACCAATACGGCAACATTTTTAACGGTCAGAACGACAGCTTGGACTTGAAGAGCCGTCGCTTTATGGCGTTTGACTTTACGCATATTTTTGAAGATGAAAACTTGGCACCGGCCGTGATTAGTTACATCATGCACCGTATTCAGGCTGAAACCGGAGAAACCGGCGTGCCGTCGCTGATTATGATTGATGAAACGGCGCCGATGTTAAAGCACCCGATGTTCCGTGACTATTTTATTATCGGTTTGCAAGAAGGACGTAAAAAACGTCAAGCTTATTTGTGCGCCTTCCAACAACCGAATATTGTTGATAAATTAGGTGTTGGCGAGGTTATTCGCGGTCAATGTCAAACCGTTATTTTCTTTAGAAATCCGCAAGCACAAATGGATGATTATGCTAACTGGAATTTGAACCAAAGCGAGCTGGATTTCATTTTCGGTAAAACATATCGTGATTTTCCGTATGCTATATTGTTGTCGCGTCCGGCCACCGGTGAATCGGTTATTTTGGACGTGGATTTGAGCGGCTTGGGACGCTATTTGCGCGTTTATAACTCAAGCCGTAAAAATGTTTTGTTGGTGCAACAGCTTATAAAAGAATATGGCGAAGACGGTTTTGTTACAAAATATTTAAATATTGCCTAGGTTTTTAAAAAAGTATTCCCTTTTGCAAAAACTGATGTTACACTTTATAATAAAAGAACTGTAAGGAGGTTAATGTCATGAAAAAACACGCAAATAAACTTATGATTTTGGCTTTGGCGAGCATGATGTTAACCGCTGCGCCAAGAACGGCGAATGCTTTGATTCCATTGCCGTCAATAGACTTTTCGCGTATTGCCGAAAACGTGAAAAAGACCATCAGTCAAATTACCGAAATCAAAGCGGAAATTGACAGTAATTTAATGATATTGCGCGAAATTCAAAATGGCGGCTATGGCGCAGCCGCCGGAATGTTGTTTTCTAAGATTGAACGCGGCGATTATGATCGCCTGACCGGTAATGTGAAAGGCTTAAAAGAAAGTTATGATGTGAATTTGACCGAGGCAAAAGGTTTTGCCGCGGCGCGCAAAGAATGTAAACAGCGTGCAAAAAAAGCGCAAGATGACGCACTGGAAAAATATAAACAGGAATGCAACAGTGATAAGAAAACTGCCGATGAGTTAAAACAATGCATGGAAGATGTGAAAAAAGCTCTAAAGGAGATTGCCAAGAAAGAATTAAAAATTTGCGAAGAAGAATTTAATAAGAAAACCGGTGAAGCAATTGCTCAAATTCGCAAGGATAATCGTGATAAGGCAGCAGCTAAAGCCGCTGAGGAAAATAAAGAAAAAGGCGGCAAAGTTAAATTTAAGAATGTTTACAGCTGGGTGAAAGGTGCCAACATTTCAAATGCAGTTAATCAGGTAAACAACGGCGGCAGCGTTGGCAACATTGTTAAAAGTGTCGGCTCGTCGGCAGGCTCAATCATCGGTTCCAGCGGTGATGGCGAAACCAGTCAGTTTATTCAAGGAGCCGGTAACATTATCGGCGGCGCCAGCAATGTGGCAGGTCAGGGTGGCAGCTTTAAAGATGTTGTTACAAATGCCGCCAATAACAGCGATATCAACAGCGGCTTGAATAATATGAATGCCGCCAATCAAGCGGCTGTGAATAAAGCAAAGCAAGAGGAAGAAGCACAAAAAGCAGCCGAAGCCGCTGCCGCAGCAGAGTTGGAACGCCAGCGCCAAGAAGCTGCTAAATATATGGAAGAATTGCAAAAACAAAGAGAAAATGGCTGGGCCGGCTTCTTTACCCATCAGGGCAAATAACCAGAGGAGATGAACTATGATGCGAATATCGGCAAAATTTAAAATATTACGCCTCATCTCACTGAGTTTGCTTTTGCTGGGTGCGGCTCATGTGGCTTCGGCAGAAGATAAGCCGAAAGAAGAAAAGGTAGATGTGACCAAATATAGCGGCACATATAACGGTAAACAGGTGATACCGAATACAATGGCGATTTTCTGCCAGATGGGCGGCCCGGTTATGGTGGGTGAGGAAAAAGCCACCATCGGTAAAAAAGAAGTTTCCGGTGCGACAGCCGTAAAAGCTTGTTTGCGCAAAATGTTAAAGAAAATGCTGAATGCGGATCCGCAAACGCGTGACGAGGGTAATAAAGATTGGAAAGTCATTACTCAAGAGCAAATTATCCAACTTACGCCGGAAACATTGGCTAAAAGTGTGGTTGTAAATGATTATACCAAAAATCAGGAAACAATGGAGGCCAGTGAAATAGCGCTCAAGGACGATCACTCGGATAACGTGGGGCATGCTTCGGTAACCTCCAATATGACAGATGTTATTAACAGCTTGCGCTCGTTGTATGCTGAGGAAGTTAAATATACGGTGCTCAGCACATTGTCCTCGGTAACATATTTGCCGATAGAAGAAGACGATGCCGAAGAAGATAAAAAAGACAACAAAGACGATAAAAAATAGGAGCGGGAGATGACTGAAATGCGAAAAATATCAAAATTAAGCAGAAACATCTGTCTGAGCTTGCTCTTATTAAGTGCGGCAGGTGCAACAATTTATCCGGCGCTGGCGGAAGAAGCCGCAAAAGAAGATCCGAAAGACGTGGAATACAGCGGTATATATCAAGGCAAACATGTTATTCCTGACTCAATGGCTATTTACTGCAAAACCGATGGCGAAACCATGGTAATTGAGCAGATGACCAAAAATGAAAAAGAAGCGGATAAAACAAAATCATCTGCTTTGAAAAAATGTCTGGATAAAATTATTACACAAATTCATCACAAAGAGGCAATTACGCGTGCCGAAGGTGTTAAAGAATTTCAAATTATATTGCAAGAACAGCGAGCACAGATGATGACGGAAGCGGTCAGTAAGAGTGCGACAATGTCAACCTATTCCAAAGAAAAACAACAAACCATAGCCGCTGCCGGCGAAGGGCAAACGAATGTGGAAGATTCAACAGCTCTTGCCAACGTGGATAATAATTTAACTGATGTTATCAACAGCACACGTGCGCTTTTGGCCGAAGAGATGAAATATATTGCGCTTGAGGGCTTAAACAGTGTGGATCCGGCAGTGCTGATGACCGAAGAAGAAAAAGAAAAACAAGAGAGCAAAGAAGGCGAGCAAGATCCGACAAACTTGACTGTTGTTAAAACCCATGTTGAGGGCAAAGAAGACGATACAGAAACTTCAAGTAGCGGAGATACCGGTGATGACGCCGATGATGCCGATACTAATTATCAGGAAGATCCGAATGCTGTGCCGGCCGGCAACGAACAGGAAGGCGAACAGGAAACGGAAAACTATGTTAATGAAGAAATCAGAGGCGAATATGACCCGACTACAGGGCAATGTATTGTCAACGGCAAACCGGAAAAATGCCAAGACGGCTTATATACATACGGCAACCAAAAAATGCTTTGCTTTGATGACGGCACCTGTGCAGCCTACATCGACGATGTAGAAGTGGTCGGCGATGCTTCAAAATCAAAAGAAGCGGAAAAACTCTTACAAGAAGCGGAACAAGCGAAAAAAGCTATGCAGGATAAAGAGCAAATTGTTGCAAAATATAGCGCAGAATATGAGGCTCTTCGTAATAAATATATTAAAAACGGAGATATCTCTGGTGTTGTTTACATTGAAAACATGACACCGGAAGACCAGCAAGAGTATATGCGGATTAAAAATAGCTATGAAGCGGCATTTCAAGAGTATGAAGAAGCGTATAAAACTTTCTCAAATTTAGTGGATCAGGCAAAAGCAAAGATGCAATAAACGTTGTGGAAAAATTGGCAAGAATGAACTAAAAGGAGGCGGAAAATGAATAAACAGTTAGGAATTTTGCTTAGCGCAGTATTTTTTCTGCTTCCGTGTGCGGTAAAAGCGGATAGAGACTTTGGTTCCATTTTTCCGGATAAGTTGTCAACCGTTGAAGAAGAGGTTAATAAAGTTTTGAAGCAATATACGAATATTCAGGTTCATATTCAGGAATTTCGTAATAATCGCGATATATTGAATACGCTTAAAGATAAAGCCAAACAGGAAATTGCCGCTCGCAAGGCCAAACTTATTCAAACCGTGCGGGCGCAGACAGTGTCATTGAAAGGTATTGGCTCTAATTTAAATATGGGCGACTTTGTCGGTGCCGATTTAGTAGCGGCAACCAGAAGTAAATATACCAAGAAGAAAGATGCTAAGAAAGATTTTGAAAAAGTAAAAGAACATCAGAGCGAAATGAATAAAATGTTGGTAGAAAATGTGGCAACTTTATACGCACGTGCTTTGGTTAGACGTTATGAAATGCAAGAAGACGAAAGTAAGGCTTTAGAAAAAGAAGCGGATGAAACTGCGGAAACCCTAAAAAACGCACAATTACCAACCATTAAACAGGCATATGTCAAAGTTAAAAACCGCGCTAACGGGCGTTGGAAAACCATTTTGCAATCAACAGCAGACTTTAAGGGGTTGATCATTAACGGTGTTATTGCCGAAAATACCATTTCCAGTGAAGAAGAAGCCGAATCTGAATTGGAAAAAGCCGCACAAGAGCAAGAGCAGGCAAATAAAGATAATAAAGCAGAGGAAGTTACAATAAAAGTAAAAGGTCCGACGGTTGGTCAATTGATGGATTTAGGCTCTAAAGGAATTCAAGATATCAATACAAATAATTGGTGGCAAATGATTGATGATGCCGGTGGTTCGTATGGTATTATCAGTGGCGAACAATCAGACTTGAGTTCTATGTTACGAGCCGGTGCCGGTGCCGTGGCCAATGCCGGTCGCAGCGGAACGAACGGTAACTGGGCCGGTGCTTTAAATTCGTTGGCTCAAGGCGCAGGCTCAATCGGTAATACCAGTGGCACATCAGAATTAAAAGATATTGCCAATGCCGCATCCGGTGCGGCCGGATTAGCTCAGGGCGGAGGAAATACAAACACCACAATAGATAATATAACGAAAGTTGTTTCCGGCGCTTCCGGACAAGAAACCAATCAGGCAGATTTGGAAAGACAGCGTCAGGAAGATGAGCTAAGAAAGAAAATTGCCGATGATTGGCAAAAGGCAATGGAAGATGCAATGAAAGACACAGAAAGTTTAAAGGCACATTAATGTTCGCGGTAAACAGATAAAGGAGATGAAAAATGAAGAAAGTTAATATAGCAATAGCAACAGCCATCATCTTATCTGTCACATTATTTGTGCCGGAAGCATCAGCCATTCATAAACTGGGATTTTGGGACCCGATTGTTGACTTTGCGCACAAGGTGCAAAAAGTTAAAGAAAAAGTAGAAGAGAAGTATACGGCTGTTTTGGAAAAGCAAAATGAAAAAATTAAAAAAGCAACCGGTGCCGAAGGCGCGGCTTTGTTTAAAGCTGTTGTGCCGCAAAATTTGGGGGATATGAGAAAAGGTATTGTGCAGAAATTGTTGGCCGGCGAATGGGATTTTAATAGCTTATTGAAAGGGGCATTACCGAATCTGGCCAATATGAAATTAGACTGGGCTTCGTTTAAACAACTGTCACAGGATTATGATCGTGCGTTAAAAGCGGAAAAACTGGCCAAAGATAAGGAAATTGATGCCGAATTAACCAAGCTTTATGCCGAGGTAAATTTATATCAGCAACAAAAAGATGTTTATAATTTGGATGAATTGCAACAGTTGCTGGTGGAAAATCCGAATGATGATAAATTGGAAGAATATGCGCAGAAAATTGCAGCATTGGAAGAGCAAAAAAGCACGAATGTCAATCCGACAGCAAAAAAATTTGAAAACGAAATGGCTGATTTGAATAAGAAAATTCGCGAAAACAACAAAGAAATTATGGATATGCAGATGTATAAGGACTTGACATCCAAAACAGATGATATGATTTCCGGTTTATTCAGTAAAAAAACCGACGATGCTGATACCAAAGATTTGTATAATCAGAATATTGCCAAGCTGTTTTTGGGTAAATATGAGTTGGTAAATGCCGAAAATGTCAGCCGCATTATGAAAAATCGTAAACAAGAATATTATAATGCGGTGATAAATATGTTGGAAGTTGCACTTGAAGGCGATGGACATACCATGAAAATTGCCGATGATTCACAAAATATGAAAGAAGCCATGACAGAGGTGGCAGAAGGTAACTATGGTGCAAAAGATATGGAAATCGGAACAGATATTGAAACAGCTAAAGCGGCTGCACGATATATGCAGTTGTTACTTGCCAAATTACGTTTGGACACTACACGCACACTGCAAAGCTGGACAGATTATTACAAGTTGAAAGATTATTCAAAATATACGAAAAATGAAATTCTGTTCAGCTTAGATGACTATATTTTGAATGACAGTAAAATTGCACGAATTAAAGGTTTGGCCAAGGATAAGGCTCAAGACGCAATAAATAATTTTAAGTTTTAGGAGGGCAAAATGAGAAAATTGGTCTATAAAATATTTTTGGTGTTACTTTGCATCTCCTATGCACATACGTCAAAGGCGTTTGTGTGGTTTGACTATACGCCGCTGATTCCGGTGGCACCGCAAATTTGCGCCATGTGCACACCTTCGGCGATTACCGAGGTGGCAACAGCTATTGACCAAGTTGAACAAATGCGGCAAAAATTTGAAAAATATAAAGATATCAGTAAAATCAAGCAAGCACTGGTATCGTATGCCACAGGCATAGGGGTAACCGTCTTTAATAATTTGCGGCAAAAATTGACTTCTAAAAATAAAGTGGTTTCAACATCTATTCTGTTAGATAAAAAGATGAAAGTTAATCTGAACAGTGCAGATGAAGTCAAAGACGTAATGAAAGATCGTTTTCTCCAGTATCCGAGCAAGAAAAACAGCATCAAGGCAATGTATCAAGCTCAGGGTGAACAGCTAAAAATTGATACTACCATTGAGGTTTATGTAACGGTTCGTAAATTGGAAAAAGAACTCAATGAGCAGTTGGTTGAATTGGATAAAATTGAAAAATGTATTGTTGGCGGACAAGATTGCAGCGGACTCGGCATGGAACAATATAACTGTCAAAAAGACGGCCAAGAAGATGAAGTGTGCTTATGGAACAATAATTTGAAAGTGGCAAACATATATGATTCTATTATGCGCAATATTGAATATTTGGGTATATTGGAAGCCCAATATCAGGCAGTGATGGCCATTGGCAGACGGCCGGAAATATTGGAATATATTGAAGAAGAAACTAAAGAAAAAAAATCGTCGGCTATAGAGATTATTCCAACGCAGGATTTTGCTCGTCAAGAAATCAGCTGGCAAATGAGTTTTGCTCAGCAGATTGCAGCTGATGACAATAGATATGCCGAAGATTGGTTTGAAGGTAATGAGAAAAAAGAAGCGGTGGTAACCGAGGATGGTTTTGAAATGATGGACGGCACCGGCGGTTTTGAAGGCGCAATGGCCGGAAAGAAGGAGGATTTTCTTGCCTTGCCGATTATTGAAAAAGCTTCAGAGCAGGCCGAGATGGCTAAACGCGCACATAATATGAAACAAAATTTGCGTGGCGCTAAAAAAGTTTTTGATTCGTATGAAGATATGCTGAAATATCACGATAAAATTGTGGAAAATTTACGGATATCCGAAAAATGTATTCAAAATTATATGCGCGAATACTATCAAAATCCGCTGAAGTCTTGGGTAGGCAAAGATTGCGGTTATTACAACCAAAATATTTATTGCCACTATTCACCGGAAAAGAGCATAAAAGATAAACAGCCGAGCAAAGGTATGTTAGATATTGCCTGTCCGGGTATGGAAAAATATAAATGCTATCTGTTGGAAATGACCGATACCAGTGAGAGATTCGGACTTTCCGGCTATACATTGGGTTTATATTTGGAAGCCAGAAAACAAGAAGCATTGCAAGACCAAGATGCCTATCTGTTGGAAGATGAGGGAATTTCAAATAAAATTGCCGAAGATTCATCGGTAAACAATCAAGGATATATCACGACATTAGACAGAGAAACATCAAGCGATGATCCAAATGATGAAACAAATGCTTCATCGCAAGATGATATTGACAGAGCGGCAAATGCTGATAGAGACAGCTATGATGCCGGCACAGCGCGTGCTTCAATGAAAAAACCTTCGTTGGAAGAAAGCATGGAAGCAGAGGCGCGAAAAAACGGCCTGCTGAACTGGACCATCGGTGCAGTTGTTTCCAAAGCCATGGTTGATGATTTGCACGGCGCACCGTTCAGTTTTGGTGCTAAGAAAAACAACTTTCCGCTATGGAACGACCAGCAAGAGTTTTATGACCAATACATTGACGGCAAATATGAAAATATTAAAGAATATTTTGAAAAAGAACCGTTTACCGATATTTTACTGGAAGTGGCTCATCAAATAAATGCCGAATATGAATATGAAGAAGATCCGCTAAAGGATTTGAGGGTTGAAGACAGTGAAGCTCTGAAAGATCTTGAAGATGAAGTTGATGATGAAATCAAAAAAGATGAACAAAGAATCAGCGAAATTGATAAGGCAATAGCGGCAGAAAAGAAAGAGTTAGCTGTCATCAGTAAGAAATATAAAGATTTGATTAAAAACAAACGTCAGAAGATTGAAGAGGCATATAGTCGTTTGGATGATTATAGCGCAAAATTGGACGAGGCTCAGAAGGCCTATAATGATGCCAATGAAAGAGTCCGCGGCTCTAAACAAACAACTCCGCGTAATACCGAGGGAATTGAAATCGGTGAAGAAATGTATGCCGATCGTTCGGAAAGTTTGAAAAGCGATAAGCCGTCGCCGATTGATGAAGATTTCTCGGATAACAATAAAGCCAATGAAGAAACCGGTAGCAAAGGTTTGGCAGACCGAGGCACGGCAAAAATTAATGTGGAAACCAATCAGGCAAAGGTAACTCAAACCGAGCAGGAAATTAAGCAACTCAAAAAAGATATTGAAAAATTGCGCAGCGAATATGTGCGGGCATACAGCAATAAGCTGTCGGAAAAGAAACAGCAGATTGATATGGCTGTGGCACAACGGCGCGAAGAAGGACTGACTTCATTTATTGCCGGCAGAAGTGGGGATATTATTGCGCTCTCTGCGGCACAAAGTGCTTTACAATGTGTGCGTCAATATGCGGTGAAAAAAGTTGACGAGGCAATGGAAAAAATTAAAGAAATGCAAGATTCCTATGAGATTTATTCTCCGTCAAATATCGGGAAAGTGCGTAATATTCATAATAATATGATAAAAGAAATCACGCAAGATATGGATATTGAAGAAGTTCTCAAAAGTTCGGATTGCAACTTAGATCAAGATATTTTGGACATTGTTATGCAAAGCTCAATGATTGAAGCAATGAGTGAAATATTTGCACAATTATGCAAAGATGATTATTGCACCACACCGGAAGCTGATGATGTCTATTTTGTCGGTTCACAAGGTAAAAGACGCGATTTTAAAACACCGACTGCGCCGGTAAATTTTGCTTCGGCGCCGCTGCGTGAGATTTTCCATTTTGACATGGGAGATTATGACAATGTAGATAAATATACGCCGTATGATGACGATGATGAAGATGCCGATTTGAGTGATAATAAATTGGTGACAATTACGGGTGAAAGCTTTTTGAGCTTGGGCGGAGATTTGCCGTTTATTTACGATCCGGAAAACATTGCCCGTAACGAAGGCATGATGCCGAAAATTTGGTATTATATCTTAAAACCGTTGGCATTTGAAGAACGCGAATTTGATCTGTTAAAACTGGTGTCGCGCGGTGCGCCGAGTCAGGCATATCTGCGTTCGGGGACTTATCCTTGTTTGATAGACGGTCACTTTGTGCGCACTGCTGAAGACTTTTTGTTGTCGTTTGTGCAAAAAGATGATAATATGCGGATTCAGGAATGCCGTGGAGTAAAATTGGAGCAGGGAAAAAATGGAGTGATTTGGCCGTGCGATATTGAATCGGGTGTTTGCGGACATTGTGATACGACCAATCGCCATTGTAAATTTCCGCCGGAAGATTTGGTAGATGATAGTTCCGCATCTTCCAGCAGTGAATTGGCGGCAATTATAGACTATATTCCGGATCCGGATTTTGAAGTGTATAATCCGTTCTTCAAAACGCCGATACCACAAAGGTTTCCACGCTATAAGCTGACATTTAATCCGATGTTGCAAAAAGCAGTGGAAATTGTGAATAATTATAAAGACGAGGAAGATGAAAATAACGGGCAGTATCACGGAGCACGTCGCAGTTTTCTTGATCGTAACCAATTTGGGGATTATCTGGATAATATTGATACAGAAGCCAAAGCGACCGAAGTTATGGCCAATTTATCAAAGAAAATTATGGAATTGGAAGATAATTTGGAGGAAATCTTTAATGCATTCGGATACACCCTGAAAGGCGTAGCGCAAACCGAAGATGGTAAAGAGGTGGAACAAGTTGACGGTATTGGCGAGAACTTCAGCCTGCTTAATCAGAGCGACTATAAACTGGCCTTAGATACATTGGAGGGCTTCAAAGAAAACTATATGCGCAGCTCGGAGAGCGCACTGAAAACCGTTCCGGTGGAAAAAGACAAAGCTACAGAGCATGTTAAAGGTGAATATGATAAAGTTGATCATACATTGAAAGTTTTGAAAAAAGATGTTGATGAAGATGTATTGATTTCCGGAGACGAAGATTTGGAAGACTTGCAGGAAAAAATAAAAGAAGGCAAAGCTAACCAAGATATTGGCGATGAGTATGAGAAAAAGCGCAAAGAAGATTTGGAAGATAAAATCAAACGATTGCCGGCGCCGTATTGTTCGGTATATTTGAAATAGAGGTGCAAAGTGGCTCAACTTGAAAATGGTAATAAACAAGTATATTTGACCGATGCCAAGGCATCGCAACGTGAAGCAGCGCAACCGCAATATAAGCCGAAATATGTTACGGATGGTGAGAATACAACAACATCATCAAAGGAAGTTTATTTCAGGTGGTTGTCGCGCTTGGTGGTGCTGTGTGCGGTTTTGTCATTGGGATTTTTCTTATGCGCCACATTGGTTATCTTTCGTTTGGCGCCGGAAATTATTGTTGAGCCGCTTTTGATTATCAACCAGAACGATTCCCAAACAATGGTGCGATATGAGCCGATTACAACCAAAATGCCGTCATTGCGCCAGTTTACAGAAATGTATATTAAACAATATGTGATTTTGCGCAATACTGTTATAAATGATTTTGATGAAATGCGCACTCGTTGGGGACCGGGCGGTTTGGTGCATTATTATTCGCTTCCGGCGGTATATAGCGCTTTTGTCGGGCAAAATGCGCGGCAGGTCAATAAAATGTTCAATGATGAATATTCCAGTGAGGTGCGCATTGATACAATTGGTAAAATCAGTGAAAATAATCCGGCATGGGAAGTCACCTTTACGGTTTATAATCTGTCGCGCTCACATCAGGGAAAAGATGGTGCTTTGGTGCTTAAAACCGTTCGTTATAAGGCTTCCGTAACGCCTAAATTTTATCCGGAAAGGGCAGTTGTTTTTCCGCGTCTGATAAACCCGCTCGGCTTTACGGTGATAAAATACAGCCAAGATGAAATAAGAGAGTAATTTGTTTAATTTATTTTAATCTTTTTGCTTTATGATAAAAGCCAAAGGAGTATTCCGCGTTCTTTCAAAATAGAAAAAATGCAGAAAATTCCTAGGGTTAAGCGTTTTTGTGAAAAATAAAGCAAAGGTAAGACAATGTATAAAAAAATTTTTATTGCGGTTGCTTTGTTGATATTGGCTTCATGCAGCTTGTTCGGTTCGTATTATGAGCCGGAAACAGTCGGCATCGGTAAAGATATTAACGAGCTTAAATTATCACCATGCGCATGTATGCAAATTGAACTGATTAAAGAAGTTCCGGATTGGTTCTTGGAAACGATTTAAAGAGGATATTATGGCAGATCAACTGGGAATAGAAAATTCACAACAGCGATTAATCGGTTCGGCCACACCGTCGACACATCCGAACGGTGCTACACCGAATGCGGCTCCGCGCCGTGTTAATCGCAATGAAGACAGCTTGGTTGTGAATGCCAGTGAAAAAAGATATTTGTGGACAGCACGTGCATTTGCGATTGTGACGGCTATCAGTATTTGTTGCAATTTAATTTTGTTGCTGACAATTGCCAATATCTTACCGCTGTATCGTGTGGAGCCGTATTTGTTGACCTTGGCCAATAAAGAAGAACAAGTTTACAATATTATACCATACAGCCGTGATATGGAGGCGCAAAAATCCATTACCGAAACATTTGTGCGTGAGTATGTTTTATTGCGCACTACTCTGTTGTCGGATATAGATGAAATGCAGGCTCGTTGGCAGAATGGCGGCGATTTGCAGGAAATGTCGTCTAATATTGTCTATCAGGATTTTATTAAAAATACCGGAAGTAAGCTCATGCAACGCATGAAACAAGACGGATTAACAAGTTCGGTGCGTATTTTAACCGTTAACGAAATCGGTGATGCACTGTGGCAAGTGGAATATGCGGTAGATTATTTTCTACCGTCGGCGTATCAGCCGCAGACTATAAAATATCGTGCAACATTGAAGATTCAGTATCAGCGCCGGCGTGTTCAATTCAAGGAAAGATTAAAGAATCCGGTTGGGTTTAAAGTAATTTCATACGGGACAAAGCAAATAAAAGAATAAACAGTTTAAGGACATTAAAATGAAGATAAAGGCTAAAAATTGGATATTTGTTGTTTTGAGCATGTTATTGGCTCATTCGGCAGAGGCCGGAAAATTGTTGGATGATACAACAATGGACCAATATGCAAACCAACAAAACGGTGACTATCAAGCAATGAATTTAGGTTATGCCGGTTTTAATTCATTGGGAATGATACAGGAAGCATGGCAAGACCCGTTGCAGAATTTGGGCGAAGGCCAAAGCAAGCCGGCTTATTCCAAATATTATTGGACGCCGGATTTGGTGTTGCCGATTCGCGTGCGTGAATCAATGTTAACCTTAGTCAATTTTCCGGAATGGGAACTCATTCAAGATGTGTTTATCGGTAACGGAAATGCCTTTAAGGGCGTAATCAGCGGACCGAATACGTTAATTTTGCAACCAACGCCGGGAGCCATCGGTGTTGACAGTAACGTGCTGGTCTTCGGCCGGTCCGGTAATAAATATGTCTTTTATATTAAAAGCGAAGGTGTAAATACGGAGCGCCTGACAAACTCCATAATAGATATTGATGTCGTCGAAGGCGCCGGCGCATCGGGAGGTAGTCCCAGTAGCGGCTCAATGGGGTCGGTAGGCGGTTCCGGACATATAAACGCCAACAAATATTATGGGGCAAACGGGCCATCAGTGGATTCTACCTTTACAAAACGGTTTTTAAAAGAAGATTGGATTAAAAGCATACCGCTTGATCCGACTAAATTCAAATTTGATATTGAAACCTATGTGCCAAATCCGGACGATGTGGTAATTGCGCCGGAAAGAGTTTGGCATGACGATATTTTTACATATATTGATTTAGGAGAAAAAGCCTTAAACATGATTCAACGGCCGATTGTGACATTGATTGTGGAGCGTGTGGAAACGCCGGTCGGTTTCAGAACCAAGGGTCCGAATAACCGTTTGATTATTGTTGAAGGCATCGGTGATATGGTGCTGCGTAACGGTAAAAGAATGGTATGCTTAAAACTGCGCCGTTCTGATGAAGATGGTTTACAATATGTTGAATATGCCGATACCAGTAAGGAATGGGATGTCGGACCGAAAATACCGGGCGGTGCCGGAAAGTCAGGCGGTGCATCGGGAGGCGCATCGGGTGGAAACGGTGCTGGCGGAGCAGGCTCTGCAAATGCGGCCGGAGCCGGAAATTATAGCGGTGCGGCCGGTGGTGCAGCTGCAGGCGTTACCGGCGCATGCACAACAGGTATTGCTTGTCAAAACTTAGATTATAATAAAATGACTAAATTAGATGTGATGAGCGGTGGCAATAATCCGTATGCCCAATATAAATACGGCAGCGGTTTCAGTGCTGACAACGGCGGCAGTTTGTCAATTGAACTGGGGACTGATGCCAATGTGAACAATTTGGAACGCTTATGGCAAAATTTATCCGGTCAATATTCGTCGCTTTTGGGCGGGTATGAGCCGTTCTATTCGGTGGATACGCCGGCAGATGGCCAAGGAAAGGAACTTTTCCATTTGCGTGTTGGACCGATTAAAAACTTAGAAAGCGGAGATTCTGTATGCAGCCAGCTTGGTCGCAACGGCGTGTTCTGCAGTGTAATAAGGGTGCAATAAATGAGTAAAGAGCCATTAACCCATTCAGACAGATATGTGCGCAAAACCAACCGAATCATTTTGATTATCGGTATTATTGCGCTGTTTCTGTTTTTGTTTGGGTTATTGCTGATAGATACGGGCGAAGAGCAAGAAGAACAGACTTATGAGGTTGAATCGTCCATTGAAGCCGAAACAGATTTAAATATTGCCGGCGAAGCCAATACGGAAAGTGAAATTGAATTTGATAAAGCTGATGAGGTTGAAAAACCGATTACGCTAATGCCAAATCCGATAAATATCGGACAGGTTGTCTTAGGTAGCGAAGCCACAAATGTTTTAACCATCGGCACAAACGGCAAAAGCGCAATTAAGATAATTTCGGTAGATTTGGAAGACGCCCCGTTTGAAGGCTTCAGTTTTGAATCAAATTGTAACGGTAAAGAATTGCGCGGTAAAATTACATGCGCGGTAAATATGCTATGGAAACCGAGCATTATCGGAAACGTGCAGAATAACTTCAAAATTGTATGGCACGAAACACGCCTGAGTGATCGGGATTCTAAGCATGATGAAGTGCCGGTTTACGGTGTGGCGATTGAAAAAGAAGATTGTAATTTCTGTGATAGCAGTGTAAACGGTGTATCGGGCGAAGCCGGTGTCGCCGGTGCAACGTTGGATCCGAGCAAAATGCGTTATGCCATTGGACCGGACGGAAAAGTCATCGGCGTTATTGACGAAGATGGAATTGTGCGTGATGCCAATGGCAATGAAATCGGGCGAGTGCGCGAAGCAGACGGCTTAATTGTAGACCGTGACGGTAATGTTATCGGCGTGGCATCAACCGGAAAAGTTGTTTTAGATGAAGCTGGAAATGTTGTCGGATATGTTGATGCTCAGGGCATGGCGCATGATTTAGAGGGAAATGTTATCGGCACCATGTTGGCCGACGGTTCAGTGGTAGATGAAACAGGTAAAGTTATCGGCAAGGCCGTGGAAACAGGGTATATTTATGATGAAAACGGCAACATCGTCGGACGTGTTTTGCCGGATGGATCTGTAGTAGATATCAATAATAACGTAATCGGTAGAGTGAACGAAAACGGCGAGGCCGTAGATTTTAACGGTAACATAATCGGTAAAGTGGCTAAATCAGGTGAAGTGGTGTTTGATGAAAACGGCAAAGCTATCGGAATTGTGATGCCGAACGGCGACATTGTGAACGAAAACGGCGACATTGTGGGGCATGTGGATGCAAACGGTAATGCCGTGACAAAGCAAAAAATCGGCAAGCGCGGTTCAACTGTTCGTTTGGCGGTGGATGAAAACGGCACCGTTATCGGCTATATCGGTGACAACGGGGAAGTATTTGATTTTGACGGCAAAAAAATCGGTCAATTGCAAGCGGACGGCACAATTACAGACAGTGATGGTAATATTATCGGTCGTGCATCTGAAGAATGGAGCGATTTAGCTGTTGATGAAAACGGTAACGTAATCGGTATTATAGATTCTGAAGGTATTGTTTCGCGCAATGGAAAAGTTATCGGCTATGTAGATGAAAACGGCGAAATTGTCGGTAATTTGGGAACGGTAAAGTCAGTTATCGGCAAAATGGGGCAAAATGTGCGCATAGCGGTTGATGATGAAGGACGGCAAATCGGTTACATTGATGAAAACGGTAATGTGATAGATGAAAACGGACAAGTTATCGGTCATGTGGATGAAAACGGTAACATTATCGGGGTAGATGGAAAAATCATTGGGCACGCCATGAATGGCAGTGTGGCTTTAGATGAAAACGGAAACGTTATAGGATATATAGCCGAAGACGGCACTGTGCGTAATTTTCAAGGAAAAATCATCGGATATGCGGATGAAGACGGCAATATTGTTGATGAAAACGGTAACGTTATCGGTCACCGAGGCAATTTGGCAGTAGATGCTAACGGCAAAATTATCGGATATATTGATTCTAAAGGGCAGGTGATTGATAAAAAAGGTCATATCATTGGCACGGTAGATGAAAACGGTAATGTCATCTCAACCGGCGGGCGCGTTTTGGGACGGCAAAATAAAGTGGCGGTTGACAGTAAAGGAAATGTCATCGGCACCATTGATGAAAACGGCAACGTCGTTGATGAAAAAGGTAACATAGTCGGTATTATAGATGCTAACGGTAATGTGGTTTCGCTGGGTGGGAAAATCATTGGCACCGAAAAACAGATGGCGATTGATAAAAACGGTAATGTTTTGGGATTTATTGATTCGGAAGGTAATGTTGTAGATGAAAACGGTAAAGTCATCGGAACACTGGATGCTAACGGCAATATTGTAGATTCACAAGGTAATGTTATCGGTTATGCCGGTGATGTGGCACTTGACAAAGACGGCCGCGTCATCGGCCGAATAGATGCCAACGGAAACGTCATTGACAAAGACGGCAACATCATCGGTAAAGTAGATGAAAACGGCAACATTGTTGATGCTAAAGGAAATATTATCGGTATGCGCGGTCGCCCTGTTGTTGATAAAAACGGAAATACAATAGGTTACGTTGATTCCAAAGGTATTGTGCATGATAAAAGCGGGCGCATTATCGGTCATCTTGATGAAAAAGGTAATGTTGTAGATGAAAACGGCAACATCATTGGTTTTACCGGTGACGTGGTAGTTGATGAAAACGGCAATATCATCGGACATACAGATGCCGCAGGTAATGTGATAGATGAAAACGGTAATATAAAAGGACGCATGGATGAAAACGGCAATGCTGTGGAAGTCAGCGGTGAAATTTTAGGCAAAATTGATAACGTGGCGGTTGATGATCAAGGAAATATTATCGGTAACATAGATAGAAACGGCAATGTGCGTGATAAAGACGGTAACATAATCGGTCATGTTGATGAAAACGGCAATGTTGTTTCGGTGGGCGGTGAAATTATCGGTTCGCGCGGGGAATTGGCATTAGATGAAAACGGTAATGTCATCGGAGTGATAAACAGCCAAGGTGATGTCATCGGCGAAAACGGACAAGTTATCGGACATGTGGATGAGGATGGTAATGTGGTGAACGCTGCCGGAGAAGTTATCGGTCGTTCTACACGGCAAAAGGTTGGCTTAGCCTTTGATAAAGACGGCAACGTGATTGGTGTTATTGGCGATGACGGCCTGGTGCGTAGAAATGGCGAAATTGTCGGCGCAATAGATGAAAACGGTAATATTGTGGGTGTGGAAAGCGAAGGCGAAATGCCGGTTATCGGCCAAAAAGGAAAGTCTGTTGAATTAGCCGTAAATGAGAATGGAAAAGTTATAGGATATGTGGACGAAGACGGCAATGTTATTGATGAAAACGGCAAAATTATCGGTAAAACAGATTCGGCCGGTAATATTGTTGATGAAAACGGAAACGTTATCGGGCGTAAGGGCGAAACAGTAAATTTGGCGCTTGATAAAAACGGTCGTGTTATCGGCATTATGGATTCTAAAGGTGTGGTTAGAACCTTAAATGGAAAAATTATCGGTTTAACCGATGTGGTCGGTAATGTGCATACGTTTGGTATGAAAGTGATTGGCGGCATGATTGATAAAAACTTGTTACCGATTGCGCCAAACGGCTCTGTTTTAGGCACAATTAATAATCGTGGAGAAGTTGTTAACGGGCAAAAAGTTATCGGTAAAATATTGCCAAACGGCTTGGTAACCGATATTTCCGGCAATAAAGTGCTGGCAGTCGGTGTGCCGACAGGGTTTATTGTTAACTGGGGTTGCGATTTCAGCTTAAAATTAGATAAAGACGGCGTCATCCGTAAAGAAGGCGCGGAAACCGATTATCATATATATCCGGATGGCACGGTTTGGAGCGATGACGGTAAATATATGGGACAAACTCTGAAAATCGGCAGTGTTTATGACAATGAATGTCAATATATCGGTGAAGCATCGGCAGACGGCTATGTGCGCAACAGTCGCAATCAGGAAATCGGCTGCTTAAATCCGGATGGCACGGTGCTTGATTTAGAAGAACCGCGCATTAAAGGGCACTTGGTTGAAGAAAAAATTGTGATGTCTAGTGATTGGAAAGAGCTGGGCAAATTGGAAGCCAACGGCACTTTGCGCGATGAAAAAGGTCAAATTATCGGTTGCATGAATAACAATGGCGAAGTTTATGATAAATACTCGGCTTATTTGGGAGAAGTTACTGATGCCAAATATGCGTTTGACTTTGAAGGAAAATTGCTGGGTGTATTTGATAAAACAGGTAAAATAAAAGTGGCCGGAGCAGATGGCGCACAAGTATTTATGCGGCATTATGTGGCTGATAAAAACAAAAATATCATTGGTTTTGCCATGCCGCAAGTCAGTGTTTTGGTGGATTCGGCCGGCAAAAAAGTGGGCCACTTATTTGCCGACGGCAATGTATATGATAATGTCGGTGCTCAGGTGGATAAATTAAACGGCGGTCTGCAAGGTTATTATAACGGTATCGGTGCTAAGTTTTTACAACCGCTTTATGTTGTAGACTTAGAAGGCAAATTGCTCGGCAAAGTTAATTATGATATGAATGTTGTGGATTATAAAGGGGCAGTGGTCGGTAAAGTTAATGCCGAAGGTCAGATGTTTGATAAAAATAACCGCTTAATCGGCGGTGTGGTTAAACAAGGCGGTGTGCGCGGATATGACGGTGTTTATCTCGGTTATGCGGTTAAAGACGGTCGTGTGATAGAGCTGGAAGACATAAATGCCGGCAGTCGCGAATATAAACGCGGCGAAATTACCGGTAATGTGGTGCCGGATGGTCATGTTATGGCCAATAAGCAGATTATCGGTGAGGTGTTGCCGCAATCTTTGATGGTAGATGTTCTGGGTAATTATATCGGATTTTCAAATGACCATGGTGTGATTGTTAATAAAAACGGTTCATATTTGACCATGTTGTTGCCGGGAGGCAGCACCAACAATAGCATTGTGCCGTTGCAAACCGGTTTGGTTATAGATTTTTCGGGTCAACTTATAGGGGTTGTTCTGCCAACCGGTCAATTTATGGATAACGGGCAAATAATCAGCGGTCGTGTGCTTTCAGACGGCAAGGTAATAAGTAATGAGGGTAAATTGCTCGGCGAGGTTATCAGCGGCGAAATTGTCATCGGCAATGATGACAATGTGAAAGGCCGTGTCGGATTTGACGGCAAAATATATTTGCGCGGTAATGTTGTCGGTCAAGCGATTACCGACGGATTGGCGGTAGATCTGCAAAATAATATCATTGGTCATGTTTATAATATTGGCCATACGGTCTTAGCAAATCATGGCGAATATGTCGGTCGTTTGTCGGCCGAAGGCAAGGTTTTGGATAATGCCAACAATGAAGTGGGCTACATTAAGAGCAACGGCTCGTTTATAGATACGGATAAACGTGTGTCGGGATACAGTTTGCCTGAAGTTGCCCGAAATCGGAGGAATTAAGATGAAACGGCTGCAAAATTATATTTATCAAATTTTGGTCGCGCTGATGGGCTGTGGGTTCATTCAAACAGCGCAAGCCGCGGAAATCACTGCAATTGATTTTAACGGTCAACCGCTCGGACAAGTAATTTCAACCGGTATGGTTATCAGTCCGGACGGCGAAAGTATTGGTTACATCACGGCCGACAGCTTAATTACAAATGACGAAGATAAAATTATCGGCGGTGTTGTGCCGCAAGGCGTTGTGATTGGTATGGACAATCGTCTGCTTGGAAAAGTGCACACCGACGGCATAGTGCGCAGCATCGGCGGAAACACGCTAGGACGCGCATTACCTAACGGATTGGTGGTCAGCCCAAATGAAGAAATCATCGGTGCAATTTTATATCCGGGATTGGTTTATTCGGCAGACGGCACAACCTTAGGTCGTGTAACGGGCGCCGGCACATATATTAACCTAGACGGTCAGGAAATCGGCTATGTTTCAGCCAATGGTTATGCTTATAAAAAATCCGGCGACAGTTATGTTTTAGATGGTCGGTTAATGTCGGCCAAAATGGTTGTTTCAACCGAAGGACGTTTTATGGGCAGTATTGCTCCGTCGGGCAAGGTTGTGAACTTTGAAGGCAAGGAAATAGGTAATATTCATGCCAACGGTTATGTTTATAACAGCGAAGGAAAAATTATCGGCGGTGTGGTGAGCACGGCATATGCGTTTGATATGGCCGGAAAATATATGGGCATTATTTCTTATAACGGAACCATTAACAAAGGTGAACGTGTCATCGGATATTATCGGCCGGACGGTAATGTGGTTAACGACAAAGATGAAGTTATCGGTTTTGCAGTGCCTTTAACCGCCACGGCAAATGATAAAACCGGTCACTATTTGGGGCGCTTGGTTTTGGGCGGACAAATTGTGCGCGGCAACAAAGTCGTCGGTTATGTAGGGGCAAAAGGTTATGTTTATGATGCCAACAATAATCAGATTGGCGCTTTGGTCGGCACCGGACCGGTATTTGATATTTTAGCAAATCTGCGCGGACAAGGTATGCCAAACGGTGCGGTGGTGTCTTTAGGCGGTAGTGTTATCGGTCAAATGAAAGAAAGATTTGCCTATGATACAAACGGTAAAATGTTAGGCGCCATAGCCGGCCGCATGTTTGCCGTTAATCAAAATAATAAAGTATTGGGTAACGTTAATTTTAATGCCACCCTGAAAGACGGAGCCGAAACACAAAAAGTTTCGCCGTTCGGTTATTTATTGAATGCCGAAAACAAAGTGATTGGTCGCAGCTATGAGTTATCGGCTTTATACGGCTTAGACGGCAGTTTGTATTCTTATATTACGCCAAACGGCGATTTATATCGTGCCGACAGTGATATAAAATTAACTCAAAGCGGCATATTGGTCGGTCGCGAAGGTTATGTCGGCGATATGATTTCTTCGGTTTATGCGCTGAGCTGGACGGGGCAGAAATTGGGTAAACCGCAACAAAATAATTTGATTGCCGATAACGGAGAACAGATAGCTTATAAAATTATTCCGGCAAATTATGTGGCGGCAAATATCGCGGCAGAGCCAAATGAAATAAACATCATGCCGCTTCGCGGTTTCAGCGCCGATAAACGCATTGCGCTCAGCACCGGCGGAGACCTAATCGGATATGCCGCCGCACAAGGCGAAGTTTTGGATTTGAACAATAATGCTCTCGGTCATGTAAAATATCGTGATTATATTGAAGACAACAATAAAAATATCATTGGTCGCATGATTCCGTTTGCAGCGGTTTATAATGACAAATGCGCGGTTATCGGTGGGGTTAACGGTCACGGCGATATTATAAATAATCGTGATGTTTTAATCGGGCGTTTGTTGCCAAACGGACAGGCTGTTTCTGATGTCGGCAGCTATATCGGCTATGCCCATTTTAATCAAGGTCTGATAGATTTTGACGGTCGTTTTTCCGGCACCATCAGTTCGGGGCAAGGTCTGGACGGCAATGGCAATTTGTTGGGGTGTGTTAATAAGCGCGGTCAAATTACCGATGAAAACAATAAGGTTCTGTATGGTGTGATTGAGCCCAATCCGGTTATTGATTTTGAAGGAAACATTATTGGCTATATTATCGCCAACGGTCAGGTGATAAACGGCAAAAATGAAATCATCGGCTATGTTCAACCGAATGGCAATGTGATGTCATCGGCACAACGCATTTTGGGTAATGCAATGAAATACGCCGTTGCCTATGACCAGACCAATCACTTTTTAGGATTGGTGCAAGATTCAGGCGAAGTTTATAATCCGTCCGGTGAAGTTATAGGTAAAGTAGCTTTTGACGGCAGTGTGCAAAATAACGATGAAGTCATCGGTTATGCCTTATATGATTTTTATGTTTATGATGAAAACTATGCTATATACGGTTATTTAACCAAAGACGGCACTGTTCTCAGCCCGGTGGGAAGCAAATTAGGCAAAATTGACCATGGTTTTATGGTTGACCGAGCCGGTCATGTGGTGGCACGCGGCAATCGTGATTATGTTGTGCGCGATGTGAATAACACCGCCGTCGGCGAACTGCACTTAGACGGCAGTGTTACGGATTTTGATGGTAAAAATGTGGGCTATTTGAACGAAACCGGTGCAGTTTTAACCGACAGCGGTAAAGAAATTGCCCATGCCACGCCGTTACAATATTATATTGCCGGTGCTGAGCCAACCGAAACAGGAAAAACGGCAGATTGGGCCGACACCACAAAAACCAAAAAAACAAAAGAGGCAAAAATTTCTGCTGAACAACCGGTGGCAGATGTTTCACAAATACGGCAACAGGGTTTGAATCGTAAAGTGGTGGGTATTGCACTGACACCGGACGGCGATATCATCGGTAATATTTATGACGATGACAGCGTGGAAAACGAAAACGGTCAACAAGTCGGATATCGCACGGCTGACGGCATTATTGTTGATATGGAACACAATCCGATAGGGATTGAAGAAATTAAGCGGGTTTCGGCTGAAAATATGTTTGTGCCGGCAAATGCCTTTGGCAGCGGTAACCAATACGGTATCGGTTCAAAGCCGTCAAATTTGGGACCGGGCGGCGGTCAAGGACAGAATGAGCGCTATGATCCGGTAAAAGAACAAGCATTGGCGCAATTGCAAAATCAATATCGCTCCGCCTCAATGATGTCAGAGATACACAGCAATATATCACCGTCTAATTTTACCGGCTATGAGGAAGATGGCTGGCCAAACGAGGGTAAAAACATTTCTACCTGGCGCGTGGATATGAGCCAGATGATTTTGCAAGATAAACCGATTCCTGCAGTTTTAGCGCGTTCGGTATATGCCTCAGAAGGGTTTAGTGATAATATTCCGGTTACCGCAATTGTTGAGCGCAATGTTTATGCTGAAGAGGGACGTAATATTATAATTCCGGCCGGTTCGCGTGTAATCGGTCAAATGAGCGGCGGCGATTCCGGCGGTAATTCCGGAGGCGCGGTTAAAATCGGTATTCAGTGGAATCGTTTGATTCGTCCGGATGGTTCACAGTTCAAATTGGGTAATGCTCAAACCGCCGATGCGCAAGGTCGTTCCGGAGCCATCGGTTATTTGGACCAACAGTTGTTAAAGCGTTATTCAATGCCGTTATTAACCACGGCCTTTGAAAGCGGATTGGCCTACATTACCGCATCGGGCAAAGGCGAATCAACCGCCGAAAACGGCAGCTCAACAGAGTCGGCTCGCAGTCAAGCCGCCAAGGATGCACGACGGAGCTTCATTGAAAAAATGGATGAAATTTTTGAAGAAATTATTCAAATGAAAGCCAATATTCGTGCAGTAACGTATATTCCGGCCGGCACACGTATCATTATTTTCCCGAACGAAGATTTGTGGCTTAACAGCGAGACACGCAGTCAAGAAGCAAACCTCGGTGACAAGGCTACGCCGGTTAAAAAACCATTGGCAGATGAACCATCCGATAATGGCGGACAAGTGGTTTATGAGGGTAATGTTCAAGAAAACGTTCAACCTGTTTCAAGCAGCAGTCGTTCATCTTCGTCGTTGGTTGGTGGTGCTGGCGGCAACGTTGCACCGCGTCCGCAAGTAAAAGTTCCGCCGGCAACCACGGCACAACAAAATACCACGTCCGGCTCCGGCTCAGATGATGTTCCGGATTTACTATAGGAGAGCACAGATGAGTGATTTTTCGGTTTTAGAATCAGTTTTACGGCCATTATCTTATTGGTATAATCAGGATAATTTGGAAGAAGTCGCCATTAACCGTTCAGGGCAAATTTGGCTCAGAATGCGTGGCAAACGAGCCTATCCGTGGGTAATGTATAAAGATGAAAAATTATCAAAACAGTATTTAACGGATTTATTGTATATCATAGCAAACACCTATGAGCTCAGTTTTGATCCGTTACAGGGCTCCCCGTTTGTGTATGCCACAATTCCGGGAGACCACCGTTTTTCCGCAATCTGCGGGCGCAATGTAATGTATGATGAAGACGATTTAACCGGCGGCGTTGCGCTTGCCATTCGTCTGCATTCAGATGATGTTGCATTTGGGCTTGAAGATTACGGAATGAAACAAGGGCAAGCCTTAAAAAAGCTTAATCCGCTTAAAGATATTAAGGTTCCGGATGATGCGTATGAAAGATTGCTCTTGTATATAAAGCGAGGTGAACATATTTTGGTATCCGGTGCAACCTCAACCGGTAAAACCACATTTTTAAATAATTTACTGAAAATTTTGGATATTCATAAACGCATTATTACAGTAGAGGATACTCGGGAGTTAATTGTGCCGCATCCAAATCGTGTTCACCTCGTGATGTCTCGTACCGATCAGACCAACAAAATTGATTATTCCGGCATTATTGACTTAGTCGTGCGTTTTACGCCGGATGCTATTATCGGTGGCGAAATTTCAACCAGTAATGCCAGCGGCATTTGGCAGCTGATGGGTTCCGGTCACGATAATTGCTTTGCTACCATTCACGCCGAGAGTGCACAGGAAGCCTATTTGCAATTCATAAAACGTATTATGGCATCTACCAACGGCGCCGTAAACGTAGAACAAACACTTGATGAAATGCAACGCAAACTTCATGTGGTGCAAATTCAACGTATGGGCAATCAACGCGCTATTACCGAAGTGACATAGAAAACATATTTTTCAAAAATAAATGCTGTTATAAAAAGACACTTTAAGGTTGACATATTTTTTATATGCCACTAATCAGTTGTAAATGACAGATTATGGAAAATGATGGCGTTTTTTAGATCATATATTTCGTGCTATTATCGTTTGGGCTGGCGACATTATGTTATGATTCGCGGTTGGAGCTTTTTTTACATATATAAACAGCAAACAGATTCTATCATTTATATCAATCAAAGCAGATTATAAAAAAAACGCCCTACAGAAGTAAGGCGTTTCTAAGTTCACAAATTATCGGTTTAAGCATTTGCTTTAAGGGCAAAATTAACGGCAAAGTTAATGCCGAGCATAATCAGCAAAGTTAAAAGAATGCCTAAATTGATGCTGGTAAATAAAATTATCAGTGATATACCGACATAACTGAGTGTGTTAATTCGCAGTGTATGAGCAAAACCAACTTTAAATACAATCGCCATCAACCAGTGCATAACCACCGTGTATAACAAAGCCCCCAACATTCCGCCGATTAAAACACTGAAAAACATAAACGGAAAGATATAGCGTCCGACATTTTTCTCCACATAATCCAAAGCGCTGTCCAGCCCCTCTTTATCAAAGGTGGCATTTGGCAAGTCTTTTAGACTGTGAATTTCAATTTTGCTGCCGGAAACCGTATACATATATTTACGGCTCAAATAGATACCTTGCCCTTGCAAAGAAGACGGCTCCAGTTCGTCAACTCGCGTGTTCAGCACCACATTGGCCGATTGCCAGCCTTCGCCATAGGTTTTGCTGATAATGGTATCTTGAGGCTCAACAATTTCACCGTTTTCTACTGTAATTGGCAGAAAATATTCAATCTCCGCTGCTACCGTAGGACCATAACGCAATACGGCTTCTTTGCTGCTTTTAGAAACAAACACTGCCACAATCAGTGCATAAATCAACAGAGCAAAAAAGCCCACCCATTTCTTATTTAACAAAAAATCTTTCATCAATAAATCTCCTTTTTAAAATTTTTGTTATTTTATAATACAATAATTACCATTCGTCAAACAAATCCGGCTCTTTATCATTTTTTTGCCGCAAAATATCCATAGCACGGTTAACTATTTGATGATTAACCGCTGACTGATACGCCAACGATAAGGCATCAATTTCTTCAACCAAATCACGCACATATGCAAACGAACGTTCGGTATTTTGCATGATGTAATTTAATATTTCCGGTGAAATAATAATCTGCCTGTCGGCAAACAGCTTGACAATCAATGTTTGCAGCATAATGTCGTCCGGTGCGCTGATTTCCACACTAGGTAACATATTAAGCCTAGATTGTAGATCTTTTAGCGGCAAATGTAAGCGGCTCGGAGCTGTTTCAGATGTCCACAAAATGCACCGTGTCGGCTCGTTAAAAAGGTTAAACAAATGAAACAGCGCTTCGGCATCAATCTTAGCGGTCAGATTTTCCACAACCAAACATTGATTATCGGCAGCAATTCGCGCCACTTGTCGCATTTTTATTTGTTCGGCATTTAAAATAGAAACGCGTATCGGTGTTTGCAAAGCCTGTTGAACACGGGCCGCAAACAAATGTGCCAAATGCGATTTACCGCAACCGCGCGGTCCGTAAATGACCAATCCCGAGGCCAACCAGTTTGGCCATGTTTCAACCATGGCAAAAGCCTCGGCATTACATTCTGATACCATAAAATCTTCGCGCCGCATAAGGTTTGGCACGCTAAACGGAAATGACATTTGATTTAGGGCAAAATCCGTATTATTTTCGGCCATTTGCTAATACTTCCATCACTTTTTTACTCAAATTACTTAAACTGTATGGCTTGCTCAGAAAGAAAAAGTCAGATGAACCGGCCAGCTCTTTACGCGCAATCTCCTCCGAATAGCCGGAAGCTAAAATAATAAGCGCATTCGGTTGTTTTTGCTTCATAACCTTAGCCAAATCGGCACCGCTCATTCCCGGCATAACCATATCGGTAATCATCATATCAAATTTTTCGCCGTTTTCAATATGTTCCAATGCATTTTCGGCTGAAACGCAGTCTATCACATTAAAGCCTTTTTGCCGCAAGCCGCGAGCTCCGACAATGCGCACGGCATCTTCATCTTCCACAAAAATAATTTTAATTTCGCCCGGCGCACACAAAATTTTGCGTTGGCTGTCAAATGCAGCAATATTCATATCTAAAATCAATTTATCATCGGCCATCCGAACAGCCGAAGGTTGTGCTGTCAGGGCAGCTTTGCCCGATTTATCCAAAAATACATCTTGTTCAGGCTGTTGCGGCGGCAGATTCTCCTCATCGGCCGTTTCGTATGACGGCAAATAAATTTCAAAAGTAGTGCCTACACCTTCCTGACTTTCTACCTTTATAAAGCCTGACATTTGGTGCACAATGCTGTAAACCATGGCCAATCCCAAACCGCTGCCGGAATCAATGGTGTTATGTTTGGTTGTGAAAAACGGTTCAAAAATGTGTTCAAGATGTTCAGGCTTAATACCGCACCCCGTATCGCTGACGCTGATGACCACAAAATCCCCCGGAGGGATAACCTCGGCGCCGAAATGAAAAGGCACATTCAGTCGCTCGGCACGTGTGGAAATGGTGAGTTTTCCTTTGCCGTTCATGGCATCACGCGCGTTTAGCACCAGATTTATCATTACTTGCGAAAATTGCACCGGATCAATGCGCACATACCCTAAATCTGTGCCGTGGTTAATTTGGAATATGGTGCTTTCACCGGCCATACGCGACAACAAATTGTTGATTTCCATAAATGCTTCGGAAATATCAACCAGTTTCGGATTCAGCGGCTGTTTGCGCGAAATGGCCAGTAGTTGACGCGCAATACCGGCGGCGCGATTGACATTGTGTTTAATCTGAATTAAGTCCGAAAACGACGGATCGCCGATACCGTGCCGTTGTAGCAATAATTCGCATTGGCAAATAACTGCGGTCAGCAAATTATTGAAATCGTGCGCCACACCGCCGGCCATCTGCCCAAAAGCCTGCATTTTTTGCGCCTGAGCCACTTGCATTTCCAAATTACGCTTATTGGTGGTGTCTTCCAAATAAACCACCATACCGGTAATTTCACCAGACAATCCGCCATAATATGATTTGAGCGGACAAATGTGAATATGCACATTCATCGGCACTTTGCTTGTCGGCTTAAATGTTGTTTCAAAATGATATTCTTTTTCATTGTTAAGGTTATATTCGTCCTGTGCCTCTTTAAGTTTGGCTTTGGCCTCATCATTTAATAAAGCACTTAATTTCCGCCGCGTCAAAGCATCGGCACTGCAACCGAATAATTTGGCAATATAAGCATTAGCTTGCACAATTTGCCCGTTTTTATCGGCAAAAACAATGCCGATTGGAGCGCTGCTTAAAAGTTGCTCAAAATTATCACCGATGCAATGTAATTTTTCTTTTAACTCAGCATCGTTCGGTAATCCCCAAATGACAACCCCTCGTGTTTTTTGCTCATTATTTTCCTGCACATTTTGTTGTTTTACAAAAACTTCGGCATTACCGCGTGCGGTCTTAAATAATAAATTGCCACTATATGAACCGCCCGCCGCATGCAAAAGTTCGGCTTGATGGGCCACAAAAAAATCAATGGTTTTACCGATGGCGGCATTTTTATCGGTATGCAAATAATCGGCCAGCGCATTATTGATATATTCTATTTTGCCGTTACTGTCGCAGGTATAAAGTCCGACCGGTAAAAAGTCTAAACAGTTATGCAAAGATGTTAGTTCACCGGTAAAAATTTGTTCCATATTTTTATAACTGGTAATGTTTTCCACGGTCCATAAAATATAGGTTTCTTTGCAAATTTTTTTAAGTGAGTATTCTCCTTCAAAAATATCTGTTTTATTCAAATAAATCGGTTTAACGCTGACACGGAGCCATTCTTCGGCCACAAAAACACTGTTTTGATGCGGACGCACCGATAAATTAACGGTAACGGCCTGCAATTTATTAACCGCCGCCGTCAGTTTTTGCAAGTCTAATTTATTGGCATCGGTGCGAATAATGTTTTTTTCCAAATATGCCAGCACTGATTGATCCTGAAAATATTCTTGTGCCGGTTTGTTGGCTATAATGGCTTCACCCTTGGCATTATCAACACGGCAATATTTGTTTTTATCATTCAAAATCTCTGCCGCCATTGCGCCAAAACCGATGGCGTGTTCGCTAACCTTCAAAATGCGGATGGTTACCAAAATGCACAGCACATTCCACACCGCCACACACATAACGGTATAAATTGAGTATTGCGGATAAATAAAAAGCGCAAACAAACTTAAAGACATAAACATAATCGCATAGGCCAGAAACACTAAGTTGCGTTCCAGTTGTCGGTCCGGTCGGCGATTATTTATGTCTTTAAGCATTATGCCCTCATAAGCTTTAGGTTAAAACGTCGGCTTTGGCTTTGCCGGTGCGCTCAACAATTTCACCAATCTGCCGCGATACGTCAGCCAGCGGTTCTAAGAACTTTTGCATATTCTTATCAAAATCGTTGGTTTCAAAGCGTTCCAAATAAACGCGCAACGTGGCACCGTTTGTGCCGGTTCCCGATAAACGGTAAACAATACGCGATTTATCGGTAAAATATACGACTAAGCCGTTTTGGGTTGAGCTGCCGTCAACCGGATCGTTATAAATAAACGGTCTGGCTTCCGAAACGGTAAATTGACCGAATGTTTTGCCTTTAAGGCTTGGCAAACGCGCTTCCAAATCGGCCATCAACTTGTTTGCCAAATCAACGTCAATGCCGTCATAGTCATTACGCATATAATAGCTGCGTCCGTATTTTGCCCAGTGTTCGCGGGTAATTTCTTCTACCGATTTACCGGTGGCGGCAATAATGTTAAGCCAGAATAAAATTGCCCAAATGCCGTCCTTTTCTCTGATGTGACTTGAACCGGTGCCGAAACTTTCTTCGCCGCAAAAGGTGATGCGCTTACTGTCCATCAGGTTGCAAAAATATTTCCAACCGGTCGGCACTTCATAATAACCGATATTTAATGCTTCGGCCACACGCCCAACGGCAGTAGAAGTTGCTGCCGATTTTGCCACGCCGTAAATGCCGTTTTTATAGGCCGGAATATATTTATAATTGTCGGTTAAAATGGCCAAACTGTCGCTCGGTGTTACAAAAAACTTTTTACCCAAAATCATGTTACGGTCGCCGTCGCCGTCATTGGCCGCGCCCATATCCGGCGCATTATCCGAATACATAATATCAACCAGCTCTTTGGCATAAATCAGATTCGGATCCGGATGCAAGCCGCCGAAATCTTCCATTGGCACGGCATTTAAAACCGAGCCTTTTGCCGCGCCCAATTCTTGCTCAAAAATGCGTTGTGCATACGGGCCGGTTACGGCGTTCATGGCATCAAAAACAAAGCGAAAACCGCCGGCAAACAGCTTGCGAATAGCCTCAAAATCAAAAATGCCGCGCATCATTTCCACATAAGGCGTAACAGAATCAATCACCTCAATTTCCATATTACCGAGTTTTTGCACACCGATTTTACTTAAATCAACGTCCGGCGCATCCAGTGTTTTATATTCACTGATTTGCTTGGTTTCGGCATAAATCTTATCGCTGACCGCCGATGAGCATTGACCGCCTGTTTTGGTGGCATATTTTATACCGAAATCGCCTTTCGGACCGCCCGGATTGTGCGATGCCGTCAACACCAAGCCGCCGTCGGCATGATTATCTAACAGCACCCGCGAGGATGTTGGGGTGGAAATAAAGCCGTTTTGCCCGACAATGATTTTTTTCATGCCGTTGGCTGCCGCCATTTTTAATATTTTTTGAATGGCGATTTTGTTATAATAACGTCCGTCGCCGCCTAAAACAAAAGTTTGGCCTTCAACGCCGCCAAGCACGTTAAAAATGCTCTGCACGAAGTTTTCAATGTAGTTTGGTTGTTCCACCACGGTTGATTTTTTACGTATGCCGGCCGTGCCCATTTTTTGGTCGGTATACGGTGTTGTCCGAACAATTTTCAGCATTTCAAAATCCTTTCATAAATCAATAATTCTTATAACTATATATGTAACATTAAAAGAAATGAAAGGTAAAGTTTTTTTATTGAACTGGACACATTTATTTTTAGATGGTGCCGGTCATAAACAGCTTAAAATACTTATAAACCGAGCCGCTGTTCGGGTTAGACCAACTGAAATCATCGGCCATAGCCTGTTGTTGCATTTTGCGCAATTCACGCGGTGCGGCATAAAAACAACGTAGTGCACGTTCCAAAGCGTCTTCATAGGCGTTTAAGTTATTTTTGAGGTGTTGCGCCATCAGGTTGGTGCCGTAAACACGCTCACCGCCGGCAAAAAACGCTTCGGTCCGAAAGCCGTCCACGTTGTTGGCAATGGTATCTACCAAGCCACCGGTTGAAGTGGCTATCGGCAGCGAACCTTTAGCCATAGCTTCCATTTGTGTTAAACCGCAAGGCTCAAAATATGACGGCATCATATAAAAATCGGCCGCCAATTGCACGGCGTATGCAAATTCGTCCTTGTAACCGTGAAACACAAAAATGCGTTTGGCAAAGTCACGACAAATTTGTTTGGCATTGTCTTTTAAGGTCATCAAATCGCTGTATAAATCTTTGTTGCCGGCGCCGCCTAACACAAAAATCGGGAAGTTTTCCGGCGAATTTTGGTATTTATAGCTGATTTTCAAAATGGCGTTAATCGCTACGTCATAACCTTTTTGTTCAACAATACGACTGGTCATGCAAATAAACGGAATGCGCTCGGCATCAGTGGCCAACGCCGCAATGTCGTCAAATTTATATAAATCAATCAGCGGAACCACCTGTTCTTTATAGGCTTCGTCTTTGGCTAACCGCGATAACAGCTTAATGCATTCCTGTTTGTTTTGCAGTTTCACATTTAAGTGATCGCCATCGTAAACCATAAAATTTGTATCTTTGAAATAACGATTGATTTCGGCGATTTTCTCTGCATTCGGCGAAATCAGCTTTTTTTCATAGCCGTTGACAATACCAAAAAAGTTGCGATAGTTTTTACGGATTTTCAGCACATCGCGGAAATCAAAACCGAAACTTTTTTCTTTGGAAACTTCTTCCATATAGTTTTTAGAAACCGTAATAATCCGGTCAGCCAAGTGAATGTTTGAAGATGCTTGGTTGTATGTATCCGAAACAATTAAAGTATGTCCGGTGCGCGGGTTGCTGTTTTTGACCGCTTTGGCGTGCTTAAAAACAACGGTAGCCAAATCTTCATATAGTGAATTAAGAATGCGTGAAGTGTTTTGATAATCCCAGCCTTGATACCCCATGTGGTGCACAATATAAACAACCGGAATATTTTTAATTTGCTCGGCGATTGTCGTATTAAGTCGGCCGGCATAAACCTTAGCCAATGTCAAATATTTGGTAAGGCCGGAAAGCGCACCGCTGTGCCAATCATTGGCAATTAAAATATTCGGCAGGGTAATATTTTTATCAGGCAAAATAACAATGCTTTCAAGCAGCGTATAGACGCACTTTGAAAAAAATGCAAATCGCTCAACTTCATCAATACCGTTTTCATTTAAGACATAACAACCGCCTTGTCCGGATGGATTTTTGGGCGATGGATTGATGTCAAAAAAGTAATCATTATGCAAAAAGTAATAGGTTACGCCGTGCAAATCACCGGTATAAACTTCAACATTAAAGGCGTGTAGTTTATCTTTGCCTTTTAAAAAGTTAACTTGAAAAGTTTTGATTTTTTTTACCGGCACGGATTTTCCTTCGGCGCCGCTATAAATGCTGTTTTTTAATTCGGCGCTTTTTTTGCCGGTGTTTCCCACATACATTGGGCAGACAATGCTGACTTTATGCCCGCCGCTTTGAAATACTTCATTGAAATTTTCCGGTAATTCCGATGCCACCATGCCCAAACCGCCCCATTTCATAAAAGTAGCCGTTTCGGCTGTAATCATCCACGCATTGATGTGGTCAATATGTGGCCAATTTTCATTTAAACACTGTTTTTTTGCCATGTTTTGCAACTGATTAAGCCATACATCTTGCGGAATTCCATATGGCAGAGTAAACTTGTGTTTATTAAAATCAAAGGGCAAAAAATTAAAACGTTTTTCGTGTGCTTTAGAATTTGTAGACATCGGGTGCCTTTCAATTAATTATATCAAATCGTTTAAAGTATAGCGCGTTTTTTTTAAACCTTCAACAGAAAAAACAACATCTCATAACTTTTAATGGGGATTGCTCTTGACTTAATAAAAAATTATCACTAAGTTTTATAATATGTAAGAAAGAATATAAAAATTTAAAGAGGATGAAATGAGTCATCAAAAACAAAAATATGAGCCACAGGCCGATTTAAACGCAACAGCCGATGTGCAGAACAGCGAAACGGAAGATGTTGTTGAAGATAGCAACGCCGAAAAATCAGCTGATGATATTGAAACGTTGCAAGCTGAAAACGCCAAGTTAAAAGATGCATTTTTGCGTGCTTATGCCGAGGCGGAAAATACCAAACGCCGTTGCCAACAGGAAATTGAAAAAAATTCTAAATACGCCATTGCATCCTTTGCCAAAGAGTTGCTTTCGGTAGCTGATAATTTGCAACGTGCCCTCAGTGCCGTTGATGATAAAACGGCTGAACAGTGTGCTTCTTTTATTAAAGGCGTTGAAATGACGCAAACCGAACTTTTCCATGTGTTTGAAAAATTCGGCATTAAAAAAGTAGATTGTCTGGGCAAAGTTTTTGATCCGAATTTGGAGCGTGTGGTGCAAGAAGTGGAAGATAAGGAAAAACCGGCCGGAACGATTGTAACCGAATTGCAATCGGCGTGGACGATTAACGACCGAATTTTGCGCGAAGCGATGGTTATTGTTACCAAAAAATAATATACGGACAAAGATAATATTTTACAAACCTTATCATCTATATCAATCTGCAATCAGCCGAAGATAAAGCTATTGAAGCTATATTGTTTATATTCAGTAACTTGAACTTTACAAAAAAAAATCTGTCCTGTAGTTTTAAACAAGGACGGAGTAGTTATGATAAAAAAAATTTCGTATTTTGAAAAACAGTTATGTCAAAAGTTTGCGACGTTTACAGAAAAAAAACTGCTTTGCTTAAGTAGCTTGTTTTTACTTGGCTTTGGCATGTTGATAATTTACAAAGCTGCGGTGGACTATGGTTTTGTGTGGGATCAAACTGAGCATTTGCATGCAGCTTATCTGGTCAGTATAGGGCAGGTGCCGTATAAAGATTTTTTTGAGCATCATCATCCGTTGCTGTGGTATTTGTTGGCGCCGGCAATGCAATGGTTTTATCCGTCAATCAAAGTTGTTTATTTTGCACGTTTTCTGGCTTTGGGATTTTTTGCCGGTTGCCTCTGGTTATTGTTTGTTATTACGGATAAGTTTCTATTCAATCGTCGTTCAGCTGTTTTTACCCTTCTTTGTTTGATGAGTGTTCCTGAATTATGGAATGATATTTTCAATTTGCGCCCCGATATACTGATGTTGCTGTCTGTTTTGGGAGGCTCGGCCTTTTTCTTTGTTTATTTGCGTAATCAATCGGTTATATATTTAATTCTATCATATATACTGCAGATTGTCGCCTTTTTATTTTTGCAAAAAGCGGCGTTAACTATCTTAGGTTTCGGCATTGCCAATTTATGGCTGTTATTACAAAAAAAATGTTCTTGGCGAGACTTTATTATTGCATTTGCAATTGCGTTAATTCCATTATTGAGTTTTTTCGGATGGATAGATCATGAAAACATTTGGTCCGAATATTGGTGGTATAACTATTTGTTAAACAGTTTGATTCCGTTTTTTTATAACGGCTACTGTGATGCACCTCAAACAACTGTTTGTTTTTTGTGGTTTGGTATCTGCGGAGTTGGGTATTTCTTTTATAAGAAGCATGGAAAATTAAATAATTTTTCTTTGGTGTGGTTGTGGTGCACGATTACAACACTAGGGGCTACAATTTCATTTATGCCGCATGCGCAATATTTGTATCCGATTTTTATTTTTATGGCACCATATTGGGGTAATTTGGTGGCAGATATATTTATAACCTCTCGTAAATATATTGTTCTTATGCTTTGTATAATATTAAGCATGTGGGCACTTATACCATCACCGGTTGCACGGCAAGCAATGCAAAAATATGTGAATATGATGTCTTTTATCATAGAAAATTTCAGCCCTACGGAAGAAGTTGCTGTTTTATCTTTTCCGCCGAGCAACATTTATCAACCTGATGCGCATTATTACTGGTTTGGATTTAAGGATGTGGCAGAGATTGATGTGTTGTTTAATCCGGCCAATAAAGATTTTGATTTTAATCAACTCATTATGGCCAAAAAACCTCGCTATATATTGTATTCGTGGTTTCCTCAAACCGCGGAAAGAGAAAGTTTTCATTGGTTTGCGGGACGCAATTTTATGATTCTGCAGCGTATTAAAAGAGATCCGTCGGCAAAAAGGCGATTTTTGACCGTGATGATGCCGCCGGTCCCGTCTTTTTGGCCGGTAGATGACAAGTATTTGCGCAATAACTATGAAAACATTAAAGAAACGCATATTTGGCGCCGAAAAGATGTCGCGCCGCAATAAAAAAACGGCGCCGTTTGGCACCGCCTTTAATATGAGTATGCTGCATCATAAAATTAGAAAGTATAGCGAACACCTAACATAATTTCATGATCGCGCACGGCTGTTTTGGTAACATAAGAGCCTTCATTTTTACGAATACGACCTAAATCGGCGTAACGATATCCGGCATCAAGTTTCCAATTAGTGTTCAAATCATAAGTAACACCGGCCATAATTTGCCATGCCAAATTGTAAACTGATTTGTCTTGAATCTTTTCGCCATTGGCATGCCATACACCCTTCAGCCAAGAATAACCTAAACCGGCACCAACATACGGTGTCCACGGTGTGCAGGTCAAATAATCATAATAAACATTGGCCATAACCGAATATTTTTTCAAATTAACGTGAGCCGGACCGTGATGAGATTTAATGGAATTAGAATTATTGAGTTCCAATTCACCGCGAAGGTAACCGGCAGAAACACCGGCTGCAAAATGCGTGCCAATCAAATCTTTTTTGATTTTACCTTGTCCTTTGGTTGCCTCATTAGCAAATCTTACCTTAACACGATTGAAATCATAAGATAATTTGCCCGAAACATATGGGCTGAATTGAGTGGCCTCAGCGCTGGTGGCAAATAAGCAAGCCACGCCGGCCAATAATAAAAACTTTTTCATGTTATATTCCTTTATATTACTTGTTGAACAACAAGATACAATACTTTGTATCTGGACATACAATACCATAAAAGTCTTAATGTTTTATGAAAAGGTCAAACTTTAGTATAAATAACGTAAAAACAAATTGTTAGTATAGTATATATCAGGGATAAGCATAGAGCAGTTTGCCGTGCTTTTTGAGCCAGTCATGGCCTTCTTGCCAATCTGGTTCTAAATTTGCAACGCACTGCCAAAATGCGGCGGAATGGTCAGGATGTTTAAGATGAGCCACTTCGTGCGCCATCAAATAATCTATGGTGGCGAGCGGTGCCAAGGCAATGCGCCAACTGTAATTGATGTGTGACAGCGAAGAACAGCTGCCCCAGCGCGATTTTGTGTCTTTAATGCTGACACCTTTGAGTGGGCAACCGATTTTTTGCGCTAAAAGCCGCGATTTTTCATAAAATATTTTTGCCGCCTCTGTTTTGATATAATCTTTAAGGCGGCGATGTAAAAATTCGGCACCGCCGGAAACACACAAAAAATCGCCGTCACGCCATACGCCGCCGCGTTCGCTCGGACAATGTTTAACGGTTAATGTTTCACCAAACAGGCTGAAGACAGATCCGTCGGTAAAATATTGTAATTGCGGTAAACGACCTAAGGTATTGATAATCCAATCCATATTTTCGTTTACAAAGCTGATGGCTTGCTTGCGGCTGCAAAAACGCGGCACCGAAAGCACCGGCCGTCGCTCTTTAGAATCAATATGTAATGACAATTTTCGTCCTGTGCGCGACGGCACAACCTTAATGTCCATTCCCACAGATTCACTAATATCAAAGGTCTTGCCAGTCAACAATGTAATCTTCATAATCTTTGACCTTGCTTTCATTGATTAAATTGCGCCCAGAAAGAGCCATACCGGCTTTGTGCACACTATCGGCGCGACCTGTAATAAGCGGATGCCAATCCGGCAAATCATAGCCGTTATCCAAAAGCCAATAAGCGCAGGTTTTCGGTAGCCAACGCGGCTTTTCGCGCACGGCATAAATATCTATATCACGGCAATCAGGCACCACGGCAAAGCGGTGCTTATAAATTTTGCACAGACAACTTTGGCAGTCTAAAAAACGGCAATGCGTGTTGGTCCATTTAATTTTGCCTTTAATCTGAATTTTGTTGAGACAACATTTGCCGCAACCGTCACACAGCGCCTCCCACTCATAATGATTCATTTCTTCCAGTTTTTTATGCCGCCAAAATTCCGGCTCAAGATTTTTGAACTCATCTACTCGTTCTTGCGGATTGAAATCGGTTTGCAAATCATCTTTCTGATCGTCGCTCATAGGTCTTCCCAATCCACAATATAATCTTCAAGGTTATTTTCATCAACGTCTTGTTCGCGCACCACGCGCCCTTTAATGCTCGGAGTCGGCTTATCTTGATAAGTCGGGTCAAACAGGCGGCGATAAGCGCACGATTTTGGCATAAACGGCAATTTATCAACGTTGTCTTTATTGAGCTTAAGACAGCTCGGTACCAACTCACAGCGCTTATCATAAACAGTGCAAAGCGATTTTTCTAAGTCAAAATATCGGCATAAAATATTGGTGTGATAAATTTCACCGGTTTGCTCATCTTGTAACGGATAAAGACAACATTTGCCGCAACGCTTACAGATGGCTTCCCATTCTTCTTTGCTTAAATGATCCCAAGGATGCCCCATTTCTAACCTCTTTGTTCCGGCAATTTATCTGCTTCCGCCAAATTATCAAATTGGGTATATTCGCCGTTGTAATAAAGTTTGACCGTGCCGGTTGGACCGTGACGCTGTTTGCCGACTATAATTTCGGCCACATTGGCGGTTTCGCGGTCCCGGATAACCCATTCGTCGTGTTTCTTTTGGAATTTTTCCGGCGATTCGTCTTCTTTAGGTTTTGGTTCGGCATTATGAATATAATAGTTTTCGCGGTAAATAAACATCACAATATCGGCATCTTGTTCAATAGAGCCGGATTCACGCAAGTCAGACATCAGCGGGCGTTTGTCGTCGCGTGCTTCTACCCCGCGGTTTAATTGTGACAGAGCAATCACCGGCACTTTGAGCTCTTTAGCTAAAATTTTTAGGCCGCGTGAAATTTCGGAAAGCTCTTGCACGCGGTTGCCTTCGCTTTTGCGATCGCCGGTGCCGCTGATAAGTTGAATGTAGTCAATAACAATCAGCCCTAAACCTTTGCTGCGCTTTAAGCGGCGGGCGCGATTGCGAATGGCGTTAATACTAACTCCCGGTGTGTCATCAATATAAAACGGAATATTTTCCAGCTCACGCACGGCGGCCGAAATACGTGTGAATTCCGATTCGGTCAGCTCGCCGTTGCGCAATTTTTGCCCCGGTGTATGTGTGGTGGTTGATAAAATACGCGCGGCTAATTCGTCGGACGACATTTCAAGCGAAAAGAACGCTACGCCGCGATTTTCGGCCGGCAGTTCCGGATGCTCGGCAAAATAGGATGCCACATTATAGGCAATATTGACGGCCAGTGCGGTTTTGCCCATGGCCGGACGTGCGGCCAAGATAATCAGCTCGGAATCGTTTAGGCCGCCGATGCGATAGTCTAATTTAGCTAATCCGGTCGGCACACCGGAAATACCGCCGCCTTTTTGATAGGCTTTTTCAATAACTGAGACCGATGAAGTCAGTGCCTTGGAAAAATCAATAAATCCGCCCTGAGCGTCGCCACGGTCGGAAAGATTATACAATACGCGTTCGGCTTGGCTGATTTGGTCTTCAGCGGTTAAATCGGCGTCTTCTACCATGGCGGCGTTTACAATTTCATAGCCGGCGCCGACCAGCTCACGGCGCAGATATTTATCATAAACAAATTGGGCATAATATTCCACATTTGTCAGTGGAGAGGCGCTTTCGGCCAATTTTATTAAATAAGCAATACCGCCGACTTCATTCAACGTGCCTTCTTGTTCAAAATAGTTTTTAAGTGTGATAACATCTGCCACATGACCTTTTACAATCAATTTAGCCATCACGTCAAAAATTTTTTTATGTGTAGCATCGGCAAAATATTCCGGTTTTAAAATATCGGCCACTTTTTCATAATTTTTGTTATTGGCCAAAAGAGCACCGATTAAAGCCTGTTCGGCTTCAATGTTTTTCGGCAGTTTGGTAATATCTGGTTTTTCCATATCGTCCTTCATCAGTTAACGTTCAATGATTTTGTTATAAATGATTCGCAATTTTAGAATAGCAAAATATTTTTTTTGCTGTGGATTATGTGCATAAAAAAAGTTCATTGCGATAAATGTTACAAGGTCGTAACTTTTTGTGTGTTGCAAGGCATTAAAATAAATGCTAAATTGCGTGCAGTAATTAACATTTTGAGAGGATTTTATAATGACAAACAAACCAAGTGAACCGATTATGTTATTTGATTGCGCTACCACGCAAAAGAAAATCGGGCAAGAAAAATTTTTGGAAGCATTCAAAAATATATTAAATCACGGCGCTTATTGCCAAGGACCGGAAACCAAAGAACTGGATAGCAAATTGGCTGAATATGCCGGCACAAAATATTGCTCAACTTGCGGTTCGGGCACCGATGCCTTGACTTTGGCTTTAATGGCATGGGATGTAAAAGCCGGTGATGCGGTGTTTGTTTCGTCATTTACGTTTGTAGCTTCGGCCGAAGCTCCGGTTTTGTTGGGTGCAACACCGATTTTTGTTGATTCGGACCCTAACACTTTTAACATGGATCCGGCCGATTTGAAACGTGCAATTTCTGAGGTTAAAGCCGAAGGCAAGCTGAATTTGAAGGCTGTCATTGCCGTAGATATTTTCGGCTCACCGTGCGATTATGATGAAATCATTAAAATTGCCCATGAAAACGGTATGAAAGTGCTCTCCGATTCGTGCCAAAGCTTCGGCTCGGTTTATCATGGACATAATGCCGGTTCTATCGCTGATATGTCTGCAACTTCGTTTTATCCGACTAAACCGCTCGGCGGTTATGGTGACGGCGGTGCCGTATTTACCAACAACAGCGATGAAAATGCACTGGTGCAATCTTGCCGCGTGCACGGTATGTCGCCGGAAGATCACTACGATAACGTGCGTTTGGGTATGACCGGCCGTATGAATTCTTTTCAAGGTGCCGTTTTGCTCTTAAAATTAACGCAATTTAAGCAAGAGCTTGAAAATCGTTTTGCTGTGGCTTCGCGTTATGATAACGAATTGAGCAACTATTTCGGCAAGCAAAAGGTTCTGCCGAATTGTCGCTCGGCGTATGCGCTTTACACCATTACTTGTGAAGATCGTGACGAACTGATGAGCTATTTGAAGGCCAATGGTATTCCATGTGGTGCATATTATCCGCGTCCGGTGAATACGCAGACCGCTTATGCAAAATGGAATACGCGCTCTCTGCCGGTATGTGAAAAACTTTCTAAAACGGTATGCAGTATTCCGATGACGCCGTATTTAAGCAAAGAACAGATGGATTATATTATTGAAAAAATGAACGAATTTGCCGCTTCAAAAATGAACAAAGCCGCATAATTCACAATAGATAAGTAACCTCATAAAAGCAGTCTTACCGCTTGGTAGGACTGTTTTTATTTTTGGTTGCAATTAAATTGGGCGTAGATTTCTGCCGTATTTAAATGGCTTTTTTGCTTGCGTTTTTTTATACCGTTATATGCGTAATAACCGAAACATTCCAAGCGTTTATAAGGAGCCAGACCGGTTTCATGGATATAGCGGGTTAATGTATTTAGCGCCATGCGGACTTTATTTTTGCTAAGCTGGTTATTGCGCACCCGATATAACATTAAAACGTCGTTTTGCCCGTAAAAAGGCACACCGGCACGCAAATATTTTACCCAAAGTCGTGCGTCTTCGCACAAACGGCGGTCGGCCGGAAATTCAATATCTTTAATTTGCTGACGGTCAATCATGACGGTAGACATACCGATTTGTGTGGTTTTTAAGTAGCGCTCCAAATCTATTTTTTCATCAACATTGACACGGCCTTTATTCATCAGCTGCCCTTCTTCATTCATAAAGGCATAAGCGGTATGCGATAAAGCGGCGCCGTGTTGTTGCATAAACAACAACTGTTTGCTGAGCTTTTGCGTTGACCACAAATCATCGGAATCAATAAAAGCAACATAGCGACCTTTTGCCTGTGCCACACCATAATTGCGGCACGCGGCAACGCCTTGATTTTTGGGCATATCAAACACTTTTATCCGCGCGTCTTTTTGTGCAAATTCCTGCGCCACGGCCAATGAGCCGTCGGTTGAGGCATCATTAACAATCAGCAGCTCCCAATTTCTGTATTCTTGATTGAGCACCGATTGAATGGTGTGGCTTAGAAATTTTTCGCAGTTATAAACCGGTAAAATAACCGAAACATTGCTCATGTTGACACCCTCCGCAAATCTATGGCAAGCATTATAGCATAGTTGGGAAAATTTGTCAAATTAGTCTTCAGCCGCTACGTCATTGATAAATGTGTCGGTATCTTCGTCAATCTCGCGCATCATACTTTCTACATCTTCATCGTCGTCGTTATCGCTGTCGTCGTTATCGCTGTCGTCGTCGCCTATATTTTCATCATCGGCGGCTTCATCGTCTTCCGGTTGTTCATTTTCATCTTGTTCTTGCATTATTTTCTGAACATCAATCTCTATCGGCTCGCCGATTTTTTCACCGTTTTTGAAGACACCTTTTTCATTATATTGATAAACGTTGAGCGGGTCATTTTGGCTCACATCTATCCATTCTTTGATGCTTAAATACATCGGATCCTGACATTCTTGCAATTTGTCTGCTTGCGGATTGTTGACACATTGCTTTTGTGCCGGGAATATACCGAATAAATTTTTGATATAAACTTCTCCGGAACCGTGCAGATAATTGTTCAGACGATAAAAATCAAAATGGCCGGTCATGCTGGCGGCTGCAAATTTAACCTTAAAATCAACCCGCAGCTTTGCTTTATCTAAGATTTCATCCAAAATCTTTGCCATTTCTTCATTGCTTAACGACGAATCATCATTGTCGTTCTGGTTTTCGGATTGCTGTAATTTACTTAAATCCGTCAAACCGGATAAATCAACATTTTGCAAAGTATATTTAATAAGAAGTGTATTGGCTTGTTTTGCTTTTTCAATCAGATCGCCATGAAATACAATATGATGCATAAGCACTTTGCTGACCATATCCAAACTGCCTGATTTGTTAGGGGTCAGAGAGTTTTTAACATCTATATCAAAACCGATTCCGGCATTAAAAATATCGGCGTTGATTTGAATGCCCTTACCGACAGCGCGTGATGTAAAACTGAGTATATCATCAAGATTTTGCAAGCCGTTTACCCAATCAAGCGAGGCGTTTTGCAGGCTATTTGCCCGATCAACGGCCTGATTTGGTTCGGTTTTATAATCAAAAGCAGCAGCCTGCCGTTCGGAAGCAATGCGCACCGAGAACATCGGTAATGCCAAATTAAAGTCTTGTAAGTCACTGTCTACGCGATATTTGACAACATTGTTATCGCGCTCAAGTTTTTGCTCGTAAGTAAACTTTTTAAGGTTGCCGAGTTCGCTTTTTAAACCGGTAGTCGGATTTTTTTCAACATAGATTGCATCGCTGAGCTGAATTTTTTCGCCGCTGACAAGCCCGAGAACCGGCACTATTTTTGTTTCTTCTGAGAAGTTTTGAATTATAACATCCTTAAAAAACGCCAATTTAGACAGATTATACAGTTGCGCCAGAAGCTTATTCGGTGATTTGTTCACAATGCTATATTGCGGTTGACCGTAAAAATCGTCTGTGCGTTCACAGGACAAAGAGGTGGCCGGAATGGTTGAAGTAACGTTTTTTGTTTCAACAATCATTTCGTCTTTATCGGTCGGTGATTGTTTGTATTCAACCTCTTCTTGCTCTATTGTGGTTTCCGGATAGTTAATCTGGCATTTTTCGTTGTCTATTTTAACTTCAACCGGTGCGCCATAAACTTCAGAAAGTGTATCCGCTATGGCATCTGTTGAAGTTTCTGCAAGTGCGGATTTTGTTGACAGACTTAAAAATAAAATACCGAAAAAAATAACTGTTAATCCACACTTTTTCATAATTCACCTCTTATGTTTTAATCTTCATCAATAGACAGGCTCAGCCATTTTCCTTTAGTGTTGCGATAATGCTCTTTGGCATCATAATATTTGACTTTCAGTCCCAAATGCTGAGCTGTTAATTTGCCCATAGCCTGCATCAGTTGCAAACCTGCCACGTAATAAGCGTGGCGTGCTTTAACTTCACCCACTTGTGACACTAACAAAGCCTGATACGCGTTTAACACATCTAAAACCGTGCGGTTACCGAGCGCTTCTTCTTTTTGCGTGCCTTCCAATGCAACTTCCGAGGCTTTGACTTGTTCGCGGATGGATACAATATTGGCCTTAGATGTTTCCATCATTTCCCAACCGCTGGTCACACTCAGTTGCACATTGCTTTCTGCGGCACGCAAGTCTTCTTCGGCTGCCCAGCGTTGATATTTGCTTTTACGAATGGCTGCACGGGTTGCGCCGCCGGTATACAAAGGAATATTCATATCTACAGTGTATTCCGTGCTTTTTGTGGTCGGATCATAACCGGTGTGCGTTGAAGCTTTGTTTTTGGCTGTAGCCGCCGTGAAGGAAACTTCCGGTAACAGCGCGCCGGTTTTGCTGTTTACATTGTATTTTGCAGCTTTCAGTGCTTTTTTTGCCGCCTGCAAAGCGTAATTATTATCTTCCGCATAGCGCAGCGTATCGGCATAGTTGATCGGAAATAATTTACTCAGGTTTTCCGGAAATTGCACTTTTTGCGGATCTTTGCCGACAATATCAAGATAGTTTGCGCGTGAGATGGCTAAATTGCCTTCGGCTAAAACCAAATCCGAGCGAGCTTGAGAATAACTGGCGCGTGATTGAGCCACATCGGTGCGCGTGACTTCGCCGACATTATAACGAGCCATCGTTTCGTCAAGCTGTTTTTTTAAGAGTTTTTCATTGTTTTTTTGCAAATTGACAATGGCTTCATCGCGCACCACATCCAGATAGGCAGTAGATGCACTCAGCAAAACCGCTTGTTCAACATCGGCTAAGTTAAATAATTCGGCCTTGGCGGCATAGTCCGCCGATTTAACCGAGTTATAAGTCTGAAAACCGCTGAAGAGCGATTGCTTAACAACACCACCGTAATTTTTGTTATGACCATCAACGGTAGGTCCTTTCCCGCCGGTGCGCGAGGCGTTACTGTGATTGTCGGTATAGCTACCTTGCAAAGCTACAGTCGGGCGAAAACCGGAACGGGCCAATGCCGCATCTTCATTTATGGCACCGCTTGCCGCGCGTTCGCCGTGCAATATCGGGTTTGTATTATATGCATTGCTCATTGCATCAAAAATCGTTTCGGCATGGGCGTTGGCGCACAAGAAAACGCCAAAGGTTGCCAATAACAACATATTTCTAGTCATGAATCTCACCATTATGTTTTAATTTTAACTGCATTTTGTATAGCGCTAATTGAAAGTAAACGCAAACGGATTTTCAAGTTATTAAACAATAAAATTAACTTAAAGGTATGTATAAAAGTTGTTCTTTATGGCTATCTTCATTTTGAAAATAAAATTGCTATATGTTAAATAATTTTCAATCAATTTTCTTTAAGCTTAATCTTAAGTTTTAGTGAAGCATATCTTTATGGGAGACAAATTGTGAAAAATAATCAAAAAAAGCTGACGGAAATGGACGCGGCACGCCTTAAATTATCGATTGAACACCATATTAAATATTTTATAGGTAAACGCACATGCGAAATTACCAAAGAAGAGGCCTTTACGGTAATTGCTTTGGCTGTGCGCGAATTTGCCATGGATAAAATGTATGAAACCATGGCGCGCTATAACAAAGTTGGGACCAAACGTGTTTATTATTTATCTATTGAATATTTAATCGGTCGTTCGCTTGAGAACAATTTGTATAACTTAGGACTTTATGAGATTTTGAAAGATATCAAAATTGACGGGTGGCCGGATATTTCCTTGCAGGATGTTTTTGATGCCGAATATGATCCGGCACTCGGCAACGGCGGCTTGGGGCGTTTGGCAGCTGATTATTTGGATTCAATGGCGGCAATGGGTATACCGGGGTTTGGTTACGGTATTAACTATCAATTCGGATTGTTTAAGCAAAAATTTGAAAACGGTTATCAGGTGGAGCAGGCCGACAGTTGGTTGCAAGAGATGTCTCCTTGGCAATTTGCGCGCTATGACCGCACCGTCACCATTCCGATTGGCGGTCATGTGGAAATGTATCATAAGCCGGACGGCAAGGTGGGTTATACATGGGTTGATACACAGCGCTTATATGGCGTGCCGTATGATTTTCCGATTGTCGGTTATAATGGCAAATCGGTCAATTATCTGCGTTTGTTTTCAGCCAAAACCGATGAAGAATTGGATATCAATATTTTTAACAGCGGTGGCTATATGGAAGCAGTGCGCGATAAAATTCGCACCGAAACCATTTCCAAAGTTTTGTATCCGTCCGACAACATCGTTTCTGGTAAACAATTGCGGTTAATTCAGCAATATTTCTTTGTTTCTTGTGCCATTCAGGATATTATTCGTCGCTTTTTGGAAAAGAATAATGACTTTATCAAACTACCGGACGAAGTTTGCATTCAGCTTAATGACACGCATCCGGCGTTGGCTATTGTTGAAATGATGCGGTTGCTTTTAGATGTTTATGGTCAGGAATGGGACGATTCGTGGAACATTGTAACCAAAATTTTTGCCTATACCAACCATACATTGTTGCCGGAAGCGCTTGAAAAGTGGGACAGCAGCATTATCGGCAAGATTTTACCGCGCCATTTGCAGATTATTTATGAAATTAACCGCCGTTTTATGGAGTTTGCCCGCAGTCGTTTTGGCGATGATGCTTATAAATTGGGACGCGTTTCCATTGTTGACGGAGAGGGCGATAACCAAGTGATTCGTATGGCAAATTTATCTATTGTCGGTTCGTTTTCAGTTAACGGTGTGGCCAAATTGCACTCTGAGCTGGTTAAACATTCATTGGTGCCTGAGTTCTTTGAGCTGTGGCCGGAAAAGTTTACCAATGTGACAAACGGTATTACGCCGCGGCGTTGGCTGGTGCATGCCAATCACGAATTGGCCGACTTTTTGGCTCAGAAAATCGGCACGGATTGGATTACCGATTTGGATAAATTGCATGAATTGGAAAAATATGCCGATGATAATGATTTTATTCAGGAATTTCGTCGCATTAAACGCGACAATAAAAAACGTTTGGTGCAACATGTGTATAAAACGACGCGTGTAATGATAAATAAAGACAGTATGTATATTGTTCACGCCAAGCGCATTCATGAATATAAGCGCCAGTTGATGACTATTTTGCAAGTTATCGGTGAATATTTATCAATTGTGCGTGATAATAAACATCCGATTACACCGAAAACTTATATTTTTGCCGGTAAAGCCGCACCGTCTTACACTTTTGCAAAATTAGTGATTAAACTGATTAACAATGTGGCAAATGTGGTTAACAATGATGAAAAAGCCAACGAATTTTTGAAGGTGGTGTTCATTCCGGACTATAAGGTTTCGGTGGCCGAATATCTGATTCCGGCGGCTGATTTAAGTTGTCAGGTTTCTACAGCCGGTTTTGAAGCATCGGGTACCAGCAACATGAAATTTGCCCTCAATGCGTCGGTTACGGTTGGCACATATGACGGAGCCAATATTGAGATTTATGATGCGGTCGGTGCCGATAATTTCTATTTGTTCGGCCTAACCGAAGAGCAAATTCGCAGTCGCCGGATGACCTATAATCCGCGTGAAATTTATGAAAATTCGGAATATGTGAAGCGCATTTTGAATGCACTGAATTCCAATATGTTTGCCGATGAAAACTATCCGCAGTTGTTCCGCCCGATTTTTGATTCGCTCTTAAATAACGATTATTACTTTATTTTGGCGGATTTAGAGTCCTTTAACAATGCTATTCAAAAAGCAGCCAAAGATTTTGCCGATAAAGACAAATGGGCTAAGAAAGCATTGATGAATATGGCGCGCATCGGCTACTTTTCAAGCGACCGTTCGGTGATGGAATATGCCCGCAATATTTGGCATGTGGAGCCGGTGGAAGATAAGCCTGAAAAGTAAAAAATATCACATATAAAAACGTAACCGCCTGAGTATGAAACTGCAGGCGGTTTTTTGCTTCATCAACCTTTAATAAAGTTGATAATCGCTTTAATCAGAGACAAGGCCAATTTGATGACCATGGTCACTACATACGTTGCCTTTGTAACCGTCATAGCGGAAACAGCATACGCTTGCCATGGAATTGCTTCTTCGGCGCCATACCAACTTTGAGCGAGCATATAAGCCGATAAAAGCATACAACCGACGGCGAGCACTGCAGTAAACCGGCTGAAGGCCTGCATGTCTTTGCGGTCTTCAAAACACAGAAGTGACGGCACAAACCAACGCAAAATTCGCAAGAAACGATTTTGTGGCACAAGGCGACGCTTATCGGCATCAAATATTTCAAATCCGACACCATAAAGCAATAACACGACTGCACCGACCATAAAAAGGTAGCTGAAAAGCTCTGGAAAGGAAACTGATACCTGCATAAAAATTCAGTTTAAGTTTTCATTTTTGCTAGGAATGCATGCCTTTCATCAGTCCGCTGACCGACCGCAAAAAGTCAAGCAACGGCGTGCTTTTTTGCACCTTAACAGAGAGCACTTGCACATCATATTCGCTATCCGAAGCGCGTATGCGCAGTTCAACCTCGGCCCCCGGAGTGAGCAAATCAAGTCTGGTCTGCTGCGGCAGGTCTTTAATGTTTTTAATAAACACTGTCACCAACTTTGGCCGCGGAAAATTCCAGCGAGCATTTCTTTCGTGGTGAAGAAGACAAGTGCGCACAGCCATTTCAATTTGGGCTCCGGTTTCGCAACTCCCGTCCCATTTGGTGGTCATACCAATCAGGGTTTCATCATAAACAATGTCCATAAGCGGTAAAATTTTAGAAAAATATATAAATACTTGAAAATCGGCTCTATAATAGCCGATTTTTCAATAAAACGCAAGAGAAAATTAAATATTTTACGGCAAAGCCTAATCCATTTCCGCCAATCGCTCGGCCTGATCTTCCATAATCAAAGCGCTGATAATCTCGTCTAAAGCCTCGCCGGAAACCACTTCGTCCAATTTATATAAAGTCAGGTTAATGCGGTGGTCGGTTACGCGGCCTTGCGGATAATTATAGGTGCGGATTCGCTCACTGCGATCACCGCTGCCGACTTGCAGTTTGCGTTTTTCCGAATAGCTGGCGTCAATTTTGGCTTTTTGTTCGTCATAAAGCTTAGCACGCAAGTGGTTCATTGCCTTTTCTTTGTTTTTAAACTGTGAACGGTCGTCTTGGCATTGCACGACAATGCCGGTTGGAATATGGGTAATGCGCACGGCCGATTCGGTGCGGTTAACGTGTTGGCCGCCGGCACCGGAAGCACGATAAACATCTATCTTCAAGTCAGCCGGATTGATATACATATCCACTTCTTCTATTTCCGGCAAAACCGCAACGGTGGCAGCCGAGGTGTGCACACGACCTTGCGATTCGGTTACCGGAACGCGTTGCACGCGGTGGGCGCCGGATTCAAATTTGAGCTTGGCAAACACATTGTTGCCGGTAATTTTGGCGCTGGCTTCTTTATAACCGCCGATACCATTTTCGTTGGCGTCTAACATTTCAAAACGCCAACCTTGCTTTTGTGCATAACGTTGATACATTTCAAACAACACCGCCGCAAAAAGTGCCGCCTCATCACCGCCTGTGCCGGCACGCACTTCTAAAATAGCGTTTTTCTCATCATCGGCATCTTTCGGCAACAATAAAACGCGGATTTCTTTTTCCAGTTCCGGCAATTTTTCTTTGGTTTCATAGTATTCGGCTTCAGCCATATCACGCATTTCTTTATCCAAGTCGGCGTCGTTCATCATAGCTTCGTCGTCGCGCATGGTTTGCAGAGTGTGATTATAATTTTTAATAGCCTCAACCACCGGTTCCAAAACCGCCAATTCTTTATTGAGCTTAACCAATTCATCGGAAGCGGTTGTTGATGTTAAAAGCGCTTGCACTTCCTCAAAGCGATTAACCACGTTGGCCAGTTTTTCTTCAAAATTCATCAGTTTAATTCCTTAATTAAATCGGTTTGCGCTACAATTTTTTGCTCGCCGCTGTCCAAATCTTTAAGCATAACGGTGTTATTTGCCGCTTCGTCCGAGCCGATAATGATTGCTTTACAGGCGTTGACTTTGTTGGCTTTTGCCATGCGTTTTTTCATGTTGCCGCTATAGCTTTGTTCCACACTGAAACCGGCCAAACGTAATTGATAGGCAACTTCCAGAGCTTTGTCATTGGTATCTTCGCCCACCGGAATAACGGCAATCGGACGTGGTAAAGCTACGTCTTCATCTAAAAGCATGGAAAGGCGTTCTACGCCACAAGCCCAACCGATACCGGCAACATCACCGCCGCCCATTTGTGCTACCAAACCGTTATAGCGACCGCCGGCCAAAACCGTGCCCTGCGCGCCGAGTTTGTCGGTGGTCAGCTCAAATACCGTGTGCGAATAATAATCAAGGCCGCGCACCAAACGATCATTGACACGATATTTGATATTAAGCAAATCAAGTCCATGCAATACATCGGCAAAAAATTGGCGCGAGGCTTCATTTAAGCTGTCGGCATAGCGCGGGGCATTTTCAATTACCGCTTTATCACATTCTTCTTTAGAATCCAATATTCTCAGCGGATTGCGTTCCAAGCGATTTTTACTGTCTTCGGAAAGCTCATCAAAATGCTGTTTTAAATAGGCTACCAATTTTTGCCGATAAGCATCGCGGCTTTCCGCATCGCCCAAAGAGTTGATTTCTACGGTAACTTGATTGCCTAAACCGAGTTTTTGCAAAAACTCATAAGCCATAGCAATAACTTCAATATCGGCCTGCGGTGTTTCAACACCCAAAAGCTCTACGCCAAATTGTGTAAACTGACGCTGACGTCCTTTTTGCGGCCGCTCATAGCGAAACATCGGACCATGATAATAAAACTTAACCGGTAAATTTTGTTGCATACCTTCAGATACAAACGCGCGCACAACACCGGCAGTGCCTTCCGGGCGCAAGGTCAGGCTTTCACCACCCTTATCTTCAAAGCAATACATTTCTTTAGTGACAATATCGGACGTGTCACCTAAATTGCGCGCAAAAACTTCCGTAAATTCAAAAATAGGAGTTTCAATTTCTTCAAAGCCGTATTTTTCAACCACAGAGGCGCCTGTCGCCGTTACTTTTTTCATTTTTCTTTTAGCGTCACCATATAAGTCATAGGTGCCGCGCACACTTTGTATTTTTGCCATTTTATTACCTTAATTTTTCTTTTCTGAAGATTGCATAAACGGGTTGAGCGATACATTTTTCTTGCGCATCGCTGTCACAACCTTAATTTTTTGTCCGTCGCGCCAAAATTCAACATTATAATAGCGTCCGACCGAAACCGTGATATTTCCTTCACTAGGAATATCATAAGTAAAGCCTTTTTTATAGACATTACTGATAAGAATGCGACCGTCTTGACGCAATTCCACCCACGTTGGACCAACCAATTTCATTTGCATTTTGCTGGCCGTTGCGGCAGGTTCCGGTGTTGTTTCCTGCGGCTTTTGGGTTTGAGGCTCGGCCTTTGCCGAAGATTCAGCTTGCGATAAAACAGCTGTTTCTGTCACTTCTTTTTGTGGCGCTTCGTTTTCCTTTTGTGAATTTTCCGATTCCGGTTTTTGGGTGTGCTCTTCTTCTTTTGACGCGGTAGCAGTCACGCTTTGTTGTTCCGGTGTATCAATAATTTCCGGTTCCGGCACTAAAACTTCACTCTCAAAATTTTCCGGCTCAAGCACCGGTTCGTTGGTTTGGGCGGCTTGCCACGCCCACACCGCGCCGATTGCGGCCAAGCCTAAAACACCAATCACAATATGATGTATTTTCGGTGCGGCCGGCGGTTCATTATTTGAAAAGGGTTCATCATTTTCAACGGCGCCGATGGATTTGCGATATGAAAGCAGAATACGCTCGCTGTTTAAGCCCAAATATTGGGCATAACTGCGGATAAAACCGGTGCCGTAAGGGGCAGGCGGGATGTTTTCAAAATCCATGTTTTCAATTGCTTCCAGATAAGAACGACGGATGCAGAGTTCATCGGCAACATGACGCAGCGTTTTCTTTTGTTTTTCGCGCGCCTGACGCAAAATTTCGCCCATGGTGGCGTTTTCATATTCTTCGTTTTGATTTTCTTCTTGCACTTTTTTTTCTCCCAAATGGTGCTTATAACACAATTTTTAATCAATTGCAATAGTGTGATCATAGGCATAAGCCGTCAGCTGCGGACGCAGGCTGGTTTTGTTTGATTTCAACAGACTTTTGACATAATCGGATACATCTTCATAGCGCATGCTCATAATCATTTTTTTTACCTGCGCATAAGAAGCGCCTGATACCGATAAATTTTGATAGCCTAAACCGATAAGGCACATGGCCTCTAGTGGGTTGCCGGCCATTTCGCCGCAAACCGAGCAATAAACCTTATATTGATTGGCCTTATCAATAATTTTTTTCATCAATTTCAAAAACGGTGCCGATAATACGTCATAACGTTCTGATAAACGCGGATTGCCGCGGTCACAGGCATACACAAACTGATAAAGGTCATTGGTGCCGACCGAAACAAAATCTACCTCTTGAAACATTTCATCAAGTTGAAACAGAATTGACGGCACTTCTATCATAATACCGACTTTAACATCTCTGGCCACATCTTTTCCGCGTTGCTTTTCGTGTTCATATTCAATCAGCAAAGTTTCCTTTGCATCTAAAAATTCTTGCACCGTTGAAATCATCGGAAACATAACATACAAATCTTTGCCGGCGCTGGCTCGTAACATAGCACGCAATTGCTGACGCAGAATGGCGCGTCTGTCTAAGGTAATGCGAATGGCACGCCATCCGATGGCTGGATTGTCTTCTTTAACTTCGCCCCAATACGGCAAGAATTTATCTGAGCCGACATCTAAACTGCGGAAAATAATTTTTTTGTTGCCGAGCGCATCAAACAGGCGTTTGTATTGGCGTTCCTGGGTTTCCACATCAGGCATTTTATCGGCCGTCATAAAAGTAATTTCCGTGCGATACAGACCGATACCGTCGCAATTTGTCGGTTTGATATATTCATAATCTATGTCTAAACCGTAATTCATGGCCAGATTGATTTTCAAATCATCAAGCGTTTTAGTCGGCTTTTTGCTTAAACTTTCCAAATCGGCAAATACCTTTTTGCGGCTGACCGATTTCTTTTTATAATCATGAATCAGCGTTTCGGACGGATGTGTATAAACTACCGCATCGTTGCCGTTAACGGCAATCAGCTCGCCGGATTTAACCTCTTTGACAATACCGTGAATTTTAGCAACCACCGGAATATTTAAGGCTTTGGCAACAATAACAACGTGCATTGTCGGGGTGCAATCCTCAATAATCAGACCGCGAATATGATCGTAATCATAGTCCATTAAATCGGCCGGTCCCATGGTTTGGGCAATGATGATAATATCTTCATCAGGCGCTACCGGATTAAGTTCTTCGCCGCCGGCAATAAAATTGCGCAAGCGATCGGAAACGTCGCGCAAATCATACAGACGCTCTTTTAAGTATGCATCATTGGTGGCCGACAGCTTATTCCACATATCTTCGTAAACATGTTCAACCGCCGCTTCAGCCGTATAACCCTTTTCAATATCGGCAATAATTTTTTTATACCATCCTTTGTCTTGCGCAAAAAGCTTATAGGCTTCCATGATATCGGTGGTATTACCCAAATAATTACCGGCTTGTTGCAATTTGGTGTCAATATATTCCACCATGCGGCGGCGTCCTTCGGTTAATTTTGATTTTTCCAATTCAATGTTTTCGGCAAAAATATTCGTCAGTTCACGGTGACGGCGATGCAAAACGACTTTGCCGACGCCGTAACCTTTGTGCATTTTGGTGCCATGCAGAACATCACGCACCACAATACCTTTTTCGCGAATAATTTGATTGCGATGCTCGGTAAATTGTTTGTCGGCATATAAATCCGGCAACACCAAGGCCAATGTTTCAACCAGCTCGGTTTGTTCGTCCGAATAGCCCTCGGTGCCGCCCTTAATCAGCACAATAACACCGACTGTATTATTTAAGCGCAACACCGGCACGCTTAAGACGGATATGTTGCGTACCTCATCAATTTCACGCACGGCGCGTTTGTAAGCGGCGCTTTTGCCGATGGCATCGTCTTCAAAGCGAATGTTGGTCTTATAATTTTCAGCATGCCAACCGCCCATATATTCCAAATAGTTATCGTTGACTGTGGCATATAAAAGTGCCTCGCGCGAGCCGGTTGAATCGGCAAAAGCGCGCGTAATGTTTTCTAATTTATCGGACATCACATTTTGTTTTGTCAGCTCAGCCATAATTTTACGCTGAATTGCCAAAGCTTCGTTTACCACATCCAATGTTTGCATTGTGCACATACCTTAAATTATTATTGTTGCAACATATTGTTTATGGTTTATACTAATTTTCAAAATATGTAAACATAAAAAAGGAGATTTAAATGGCAAATAATTACGCGCGTGGCCAAAAAGATACGCGGCCGTGGGGAACATGGGAAGTGGTAGATTGCGGCGAGGGGTTTTGCGTTAAGCAAATCACGGTAAATGCTGGCGGTATTTTATCGTTGCAACTGCACCATTTCAGAGCTGAACACTGGATTATTGTGCGCGGCACGGCAACCGTAACACTGGGCAATCAGGAGCTGGTTAAAAAAGCCGGCGAAAATGTGTATATTCCGTTGGAAACCAAACATCGCATTCAAAATAATACACAAAATCCGATGACTTTTATTGAGGTGCAGGTTGGCGAAAATTTAGATGAAAATGATATTGTGCGCTATGAGGACAAATACGGCAGGGTGTAAAAGTTAGGTTTTTCCTGTGTATAAGTAATAGTATTAAAAATATTATTCAAAAAAAAGAATATTATCAAAATTAGAGGTTAATAATGTTGAATGCAATAAATATTCATATGTCTAATCATTTGGATTTTCAAGATCGTATAAATTTGGGAAGTTATTATACACCTGCAAAATATGTACATCTTGTTAGTCAATGGCTTGAAAGTGAAAAAATTGATTCAAAATGGATTATTGCCGATTTAAGTTGTGGCGGAGGGGCTTTTTTTGATTTACATAATGTTTTTCCAGATAACATTTATATAGGAAATGATATAGATGAAATAGCCCTTAAATGTGCTCAGCAAAACTTTCCTTTTGTTCACTATATTAAGAGTAATGCATTTACCAATGTTTGCCGAGAACATTATGGCATAAAATTTCATGATAAACTAATTATTGTCGGAAATCCGCCATATAATGATACAACCTCTATTATAAATAACTCTCTAAAGAAAGATAACGTAAAAATTGATACAGATATCAAAACACGTGATTTGGGAATTACTGCATTACTTTCATATGCAAAATTAAATGCGGATTATGTCGCGGTTTTGCATCCTCTTTCATACCTCATTAAACCTGCAAATTTTAAATTGGGGCAAAAATTCTTTAAAAATTACAAGATAAAACAACATATTGTTTTTAATAGCCAAGAATTTGCAAATACTTCAAAAATGACTGGTTTCCCAGTTATTGTCGCGCTATACGAAAAAACAATATTTGAAGGATTATCTTATGAGAATATTAAAAATTTTACCTTTAAAACCATAGAGGGATTTTCTTTTTCATTAAAAGATAATGATTATATCTCTGATTTTATCGAAAAATACCCTCATGAACATCGATATACACCAGAAATTTTGTTTTACACCCAACGCGATATTAATGCATTGAAGAGAGGAAAAACATTTATGCAGGAACGAACAGCAGCTTCTGTAGATGTTGAGCCTCAAAAATTACCTTTTTATTGTTATTTGGATTGTTTTAAAAGATATGCTGATGTCCCTTATTTTTTAGGTAATTTTAATGTTCCTTTTAATAAGAAAACATTTGATTCTATAAAAGACGATGTTATGGCGATAGCAAAATATTTTCATCAGAATATTTTTGGTAACTCACCTCAGCCAACTGTACAGCAAATAGATAGAGTACGAAATTATATAAATAATATTATCACTTATCCATAAGGGAGTAGTTATGTTAGAAGCAAAAGTTGTTAATACAGAAGAAGAGCTTTTCGTTGAATTGCCAATGGTGCAACCAACAGGTAAGATTCGAGTAAAAGCAAGAAATTATTTTTCTGAATATGGAATACCTGTTGCAACAAGGCAAACACCAGTCAACCAAAAATGTTATGTTGAATGGCAAATAGGGTATGACTTGGAAAAGAATGCAGATAATCTTTCTAAAACAAGTATTCCTCAATTTACATATATAAATTATAAGGAAAAATCTAAAATTGTATATGAATTATGTGAAATCATCTATTATGCGGTTCAAAAAAGTCTTGTATCTATAAAAGAAGTTAAAGATTGCTATGAGAAAATAAAAGCAATTGAGGATAAGGATACTTTTGAAGAATTAGAAACAATGAATATTTCACGCACGAATGCACGTGAAACAATCATTAATGGCCTTCAATACTATAAAATGACAATATCTTATCCGTTGCTTGTTCATAAATTTGGAAACTATGATATTTTGGCAGAAATTGCTATTAAAGAAAAGCAACGTGCCGTAGGAACCCAAGCAATGCTTTATCTTTGTCTGCCAATAACATCTTTAATCTTTCAAACACCACCTATAGGGCGCACATTGAATGCTAAAGAAACAGCTTGCTGGATAATTCATAAGGAAGAAGCAAAATTGGCTCTTGAAGTGTTTAGAATATTTGGAATGTTATCGCCTAAGCATCATCACGATGTTCTCAGTATTTTTAGAACATTATTTGAATTTTGTGCATAAAGCGTGGGATAATTACAAAATCTGCTTGAACTTTTGCAAAGGTTAATGAATCCTTAACAAAGAAATTGAGAGGATTTATTATGGCTGATGAGAATTTTGATTTTGTGACGGCAGAAACGGATAATATTATGGTTTCGGCATATCAGGAGCCGCTGGAAAAGCAAGAAGATCAAGCGCGCACATTGTGGGCTTATTGTTTGCGCATAGAAAATAATTCAAATGAAAAGATTCGCCTGATGCGTAAAGATTTTTGTATTACCGACAATCACGGTCATAATCATTATGAACAATCGCTCGGATTCCATGGCGAATTGCCGGATTTGGAGGCCGGTGAATGTTTTGAATTTGAAGATACAATCACCATAGATGGCGATGCCGCCGTGCTTTACGGCTTTTGTCGTGCCAAAAGTGAATCCGGACAGGAAATTGCTGTTAAATTGCCGCTTATTCAGCTGAATTCAAACCAATATAAGGCGCTGCAAACCGGCGTGCGCCACTAATATACTAATAAGTGGCAATGGCCTTGTTGTCTTGGATATACATATTTAAATGTTGATGAATATTTGAATCCATGTGTTCATCAAAGGCCTTAAATAAATTGATAACCATTTCGTTCCAATGTCTTTCTTTGTCATCAATATTGGTGTCAATCGGCATGGTTAAATCACGATAAGCTTCAACCGAAGTTTGTGTTGAGGCGCTGTTTTCCGTAATGCGCAACAAAACTTTTAAGTTGGCATGATATTTCAGACCGTCTTTTTGTAACAACTGCTCCGCTTTGATTTCTTGCTCAGTTACACTGGCATCTTGAATAATAAATTCGGCTTTTGCATTAGAGGCAAAGTTAGTTGCTTCCAAACGTTCTTTTGCCCAAGTTTTGGCGGTTTTTTCTATGGAAACAGGAAACATATGTTCCACATTCGGGCGGGTAAACGATGGCGTAAATTCCGATTTGATTTCAACGGTTTTAACATTTAAAGCAATCGGGGATTTGTTGTCAAAATGCAAATCGCTGTAGCGTTCCGGTGTAGCTTCATTATTGTTCATTGATGACGTTGAGCATGCGCCGAACGTTAAAATCATGGCTACGGCACACATCATTTTAAGTATGTTTTTCATTGTTTATCCCCTTTGCTTTAATTTTGCATTTTGGGGTCAGTTTAAGGAGTAAAAATTAAGATATATTTAAGAGCCGAGCCGCAAAATAATTTTATTTTCGGTGCAAACGCATGCCGAGCTGATTGGAAAATTCGGCAATGCCTTTTTTGAACAATATTGGCAATAATTCTGCAACCAAATCAATGTTGCCATCAATATTTTCTTTATCGGTCTTTGAAAAACCGGACAACACATAGTTAATGACATCATCACCGGCATGATTCTGCGGATGTCCCACGCCGATGCGCACACGGTTATAATTTGGGCTAATGGCGGCATCAATGCTTTTTATGCCGTTGTGACCGCCTGAGCCACCACCGAGTTTGGCTTTAATTTTATCACACGGTAAATCCATATCATCATGAATAATAACAATATTTTGCGGTAAAATTTTGTAAAAATGAGCGGTTTTAACCACACTGTTACCGGATAAATTCATAAACGTTTGCGGTTTCAAAAGATAAACTTTTTCACCGTCAATTGTGCCTTCGGCAATAAGCCCGTCAAATTTGGCACGAAACGGCGCAAAATTATAGCGGCGATGAATTTCATCTGCCGCCATAAATCCAACGTTATGGCGAGTAGCCGCATATTCCGCTCCCGGATTACCCAAGCCAACCACCAAAAACATTTCAGCCTCTTATTTGCGCATAAAATCAACGTGAATCGGTTGATCCGAAACCGGATGAAATTGCACGTCTTGGCAAACCACTTTGGTCTTTTTGCCTTCAATATCAATCGTGATATTGGCCTGATAAAAATCAACCATGTTCAAAGCTTTTTCCAGCTCAACCGGATCCAAGCTGATTAAGACGGCATCTTTCTTTCCACCATAAATAACGGCAGGCACACGGCCCTCACGACGACAAGCACGAGCTGCCCCCTTACCTGCTTTTTCACGCTTTTTGGCATTAAAAGTATATTCTGTCATTTTAATTTCCTTTACTAAATTAACATCCTTACAACCTCCAGGGGTGCTGTAAGTGTCTGTCTTTTACATCAAAAAAAAAGCGAATGCAAGCGTTTTTTAGAATTAAACGGGAAAAATTACAACTTGTGGTAAACCAAGTCAGAAACGTGCACCAATGTAATGCCTTTTTGTTCAACTGTCAGAAGCCAATCCTGCAATGCCCGAATAGTCTGTGAATGCGGGTGACCTATGGCAACGGCTTGCCCGTATTTCAAAGCAATCTTTTCGGCCTGCCGTAATTGTCCGATAATATAATCGTAATCGTTTTCGTTATCTAAAAACACATCGCGCGCAATATATGGCACCTCGTAATCGGCAGCCACACGCTTACACACAGATTTTCCGGTGGTTTTGGAGTCTAAAAAATAAAGACGTTTGTCACGCAAAATTTCCATAACATAACCCATGCTTTGCGCATTTTCGGTAAAAGCACTGCCCATGTGATTATTAACGCCGTGCAGATTGACGCCGTCATAGCGTGCCAACATCTCATTAAATAATGTTTGCACTTTTTCTTTGTTCATTTGCGGCGATAAAGTATTGGGTGCCAAAGAAGCCGGAACATGCGGCATCATCGGCACATGAAGCATAACTTCCATGCCGGCTTGCTGAGCTTTGAGGGCAAAGTCTTTATTGGCAGAACCGTAAGTTAAAAAAGAAGCCGTTATCGGCTTCTTCAGAGCGATAATGGCATCAGTGCTTCGCACATCAACCCCCATATCATCAATGACTATGGCTAGGAAAGCTTTTTTATCATTGTTTTGCGTTGCATCAGAGGTTTGAGCTTTTTCTTCTTGCGCCGGCAAAGATGGTTGCGGCATTTGTTTTTCTGTGGTCGGTTCGGTCAGCCAATCATCATCCGATTCCTTTGCTTCATCATTTGTCGGCAGGCTTTCCGGCTCAGTAATTTCATTTTCGCTATTTAATTTTTGATAGTTTGCAATAGCGGCAACTTTCGGCAAAAATGCGTAACTGATTTGCTGCACAATTTCATTAAGCACTTTTTCGGTATTTTGTGCCGAATGTGTTTCAAACAAAAACGGTTGAACTGTCGTGTCGCGTGAAGGCACATCGTATTCCAAACTGGCCAACTCAAAGCGATCTTTGAACGGGTGCACAATATCATAAAAGACAACCAGACCTTCTAATACGGCAATGGCCAAAATAATGTAAGTAAAAAGCAAACTTTTGTTGATTGGCTTCATATCTTAGTCTTTCTTTCTCAGGGTTGGAAAAGCAATAACGTCGCGAATGGTTTCGGCGCCGGTTAATAAAATAGACAACCGGTCAATACCGACTCCAAGTCCGCCGGATGGCGGAAAACCGTTTTCAAGGGCGCAAATAAAGTCTTCATCAAGCATTTGCGCTTCATCATCGCCGTTTTCGCGTGCGGCTACTTCCGCTTCAAAACGTTCGCGTTGTTCTAACGGGTTTGATAATTCGGAATAGGCACAACCGATTTCCATGGTGCCCAAATAAACATCAAAGTGTTCAACCAAACGCGGATTAGAACGATGCGTTTTTGCTAGCGGAGAAATGTCACGCGGCATATCCATCACAAAAGTTGGCTCAACCAAAGAGGCTTCAACTTTTTCATCAAATACTTCTTGCACCACTTTACCCCAGCAGCTGCAACCGGAAGCATCAACACCGATAGATTTTGCCATTTCGCGTGCTTGTTCAACGGTATCAGCCTGAAGCAAATCTATGCCGGTTTTTTCTTTAATTAAGTCAACAATAGAAATGCGGCGGAACGGTTTAGCTAAATCAACTTCCTGTTCACAAACGGTAATTTTAGTGGTTCCCAAAACATCTTGCGCCACAAAACGCAAGAGGTTTTCAATCAAATCAGCCATATCATTATAATCGGCATAAGCCTGATAGGCTTCCAAACCGGTAAATTCCGGATTGTGTTTTTTATCAAGCCCTTCGTTGCGGAAATTGCGGCCGATTTCAAACACACGATCAAAACCGCCGACGACCAATTTCTTTAAGTAAAGTTCCGGCGCAATACGCAAGAATAAATCCATATCTAGTGCATTATGATGAGTGATGAACGGCTTTGCATTTGCACCACCCATAATCGGGTGTAAAATCGGCGTTTCAACTTCCAAAAACTCGTTTTTTTCAAAAAAGCGACGCACGGCCGAAGTGATTTGGCAACGTTTTTTATAAATATCCTTACTGTCATCATTCATAATAAAATCAACATAGCGTTGACGATAGCGCGCATCAACATCGGTTAAGCCGTGAAATTTTTCCGGCAACGGTTGCAACGATTTGGAAATAATATCAAATTTCTCGGCAGCCACGGTTAATTCGCCGCGCGGTGTGCGCCGCACAAAACCGGTAACCCCGACAATGTCACCGACATCAACACATTTTAAGATTTCCATATCGGCTTCCGGTAATATTTTTTTATAGCAAAAGGCTTGAATTTTTCCGGTTTTATCTTTGATATCAACAAACATTCCGCTATTGCGCACCGCCATGGCACGACCGGCGACGGTAACGCGGTCTTCGGTGTCTACGCCGGCTTCCAAATCTTTGTATTTTTCCTGCAACTCGGCCGCATAAATGTTCGGCACAAAGCGATACGGATAAGGATTATATCCTTTTTCCTGCAAGGTTTTCAGTTTAGCCAAGCGTGATTCTCTGTGAATATTTGTTTCTGTTGCCATGTTATTTTTCCTTATTTTTTATCCGTTATGCATAATTGCTAGAACTATAAACCGAGCAAATATTTTTTTCAATAAAAAAGCAATAAAAAACTGGATTTTGTGATTTATTTGTGTTAAGATTTTGACAAATAGTTCAAAAAAGGAAAGAAAAAATGGATTGGCGTTCACTCGCACTTAAAACGGCAGTATTTTTGCATTTTTTTGGCGGTTCGGCACAAAAAGCCGAGGCACAAGATAAATCTGCGCATAAACCGGTGACCGAAATAATAAACAATGATAAAAATGAAATTGTGCCGCAAATAAGCGAAAGTGCGACAACAACTCAAATTTCTTTAGCTTCTTTGTCGCGGCCTTTCGGTGAACATTTTATTCGGCAAAAATTTGAAGATGTGCCGGAACTTTCGGATAAAGATCCGACACCGTCGGTTTGCATTGTCAGTGTGGATCAATATTTGAAAGACGGCTCTATTGCCCTAAAGCGGGTTAATCCGCAAGATGTGATTGAAAAACGCAGCTACGAACCGATGCTTTGGGTGGAAGGTCGGCATGGGCGCATTGGATTTGACTTTGAGGAAGCATATCATAACCTTTCGGACGGTGCAAAGGCTTATTATGATGAAGCCGGTCCGATTGCCAAACACGAGTTTCGCGAACAATGTGAACGTGTATATAACGATCAGGCAAATTATAAGTCGTATTTGTGCGAAAATATGCTTAATCCGCGGCGAGTATATTCAAAGGGTAATAAAGCTCCGCGCATTGTGCGTGTGGGAATAAATCAGGCAAATCCGACGGTTTGGGCTATGGAAATGGCTGCTTTTGCCTGTCATCCCGACACATTACTGCAAAAATTTGCTGCCAATTTTGTTGATATGAACGATTCTACCAACAAAGCACTGTTGGCGCAAGCAGGGCCAATGCTTTACAATGCCGATGGAAGCCTGCAATTTGGTTCGGATAGTGTATTGAAAAATCGCCATGAAGCGACCAAAAAATTATTGAGAATTAAGGTCGGAAATATTTGTGAAAACCAAGCCGGTCAGGTTTTAAAACCAACTGCTCCGTATCAGATTACAAAATCCGGATATCGCTTTTTCACGCACAATTGTGTGCAAAAAATTATAGAATTTGATAATGAGCACCATCAAACATTTTGCAATGCTGTATCACAGTTTGTGCGCGGCGTTTATATGGCGCAAGCCAAAGAATCGGCTTTTTATCGTGTGTTAAAGCCTGAAGATCGCTTAAAAATTGAAACGGTAGGCGCACACTTGGAATCATGTAACCACTATGGGCCGGGTGCGGCAAATACGGCGGCAAAAATTAAAGAAGCCGCCAAAGATTGTCAGTCAATTGTTAAAAAAATGGCGCATATCAATTATTTGACACCTAAAGGTATTGAAGATTTACGCGAAATATATCCGCAAGATGAGTTTGTGCAACGCTTTTGTGAGCTAAGCCTGACGGCCGTTGAAAAGAAAAATGCCGATGTTTTGGCTTATTCGGCCGGAGTGCTGAATCAAAAAGCCAAAGAAAAACAAACGCAGCTTAGAGATGCCATAGAGGCCGTGCGTCCGTCAGTTTTGCCGCAAAATAAGAAAATGTCGCCAATCCAGCTGAAAATGTATTTTGATAAAAAAAATAATACAAAATAATCAATCTTAACATTTGAGCGCTTGGATGATGCATATTTTTACATTTTAACGTATTTTAGGGTTGACTTTTGTTTTTTTTACGGCTATTAAAATATTTGCTTATGGCGGATGTAGCTCAGTTGGTTAGAGCGCTGGTTTGTGGTACCAGATGTCGTCAGTTCAAATCCGATCATCCGCCCCATTTTCAAATGCTCCGCTAAGGAGCATTTTTTGTAAGTATAATTTTTGCGGCTATTTGAGCTATAAAAATGAAAAAACTTTGGCTTATTACAGGTGTTTTATGGTGTTCGGTTTGTTTGGCTTCCGAAGTAAAAGTTGTTGACGGCGATTCGCTTGAAATTGACGGCACACGCATTCGGCTGGACGGCATTGATGCACCGGAGTTTTTTCAGGTTTGTGAAGATAAGAATGCCAAAAAATATGATTGTGGTCAAGATTCGGCAGCTTATTTACGCGATTTAATCGGCACGGATACACCGCGCTGCGAATGCGAACCGCAACCCGATAAATATAATCGCCGTATTTGTGAATGTTTTGTCGGTGATGTCTTATTGAATCAAAAAATGGTGCATGACGGTTGGGCGCGGGTTTATCGTAGCGATAAATATGCGGCAAACGAAGATGATGCTGCCGAACACCGGCGCGGCATTTGGCAGGGAAGGCACATGCGGCCGGCACTGTATCGCATTTTGCAAAAATATACCACCGCTGAAAATGACGAAAAAAAAAGCCGCTGACTTATATCGGCGGCTTTTTTGTTGTTTGTTTAAGCGGCGACTTTTGCGTCAAAAATAACTTCGGCGCCGTCAATTTCTCCGCAGGTGCCACCGTTTGTGCAATTTGGCAAAACTTTCACTGCTAAAACCTGCTCGGCAATATATTGCTCATTTTCTTTGAGAGCTTTTGCCAACTCACTATTTTGTGTGGTATAGCACAATTCAATGCGGTCAGAAATGTTGAAATCTTTATCTTTACGCAAAGTTTGCACCAAGCGCACAAAATCGCGCGCCATACCCTCGCGGTTTAAGCTTTCGGTCACGTTTGTATCAAGCGTTAAAACGGCTTTATTGTTATCAAATGCCAAACCGGCCACGCCGTCTTTCATATCCAAGCGCACTTCAAACAAATCATTCGTCAGCGTTTTACCGCCGATATCCAAAGTTCCGTCGGCATTGAGCGTCCAGTCGCCTTGTTTATATGCGGCCATCACGGCGCCCATATCTTTGCCCAGTGTTTTACCCAAAAGCGGGGTATATAAATAAACATTCTTACTGGCATAATTGCTCAGATTATTGTCAAATTTCACTTCTTTGACATTAAGTTCATCTTTGGCAATTTCCTGATATGCCGGCGACAAGTCGGCACCGATAATCGTTAAGCTGGCCAAAGGCAAACGATTGCGCAAGTTCTTTTCTTCGCGAATAAATTTACCGGCGCGGCACAAATCTTGCACAAAATCCATATCCGCCATCAACTTTTCATCAATATTGATGGTATTCAGCGCCGGATAGTCGCACAAATGCACCGATTCGCCACCGGTCAGATTTTTATATACGTATTCGCTGATAAACGGCATGAGCGGCGCGGCAACTTTGGCCACATTCACCAAAACCGTGTAAAGCGTATCAAAAGCCGAAGCTTCACCGCGCCAAAAACGATCGCGGGTGCGGCGGATATACCAGTTGTTCAAAATTTCCATAAAGTCGGTTAACTCAACACAGGCTTCGGCGATATCATAAGTTTCAAACCCGTGTTTCATCTTTTGTGCCAGCAATTTCAGCTTAGATAAAATGTAGTTATCCATGGCTTCATCAGAAACGCTGATTTCTTTGGCTTGATAGTTTTCGGCGTTGGCATACAGTGTGAAGAAATAAAACGCGTTCCACAACGGAATCATTGCCGCACGTGAAGCCTTGGCAATTTCTTTGCCTTCTTTATCAACCGCCACGTTACCGCCCTTTAATACCGGAGAAGAAACAAGGAACCAACGCAACGCCTCGGAACCGACGGTTTCCAAAATTTCATTCGGATCCGGATAGTTCTTTAAACGCTTAGAAAGTTTCTGCCCGCCTTCAGCCATCAGCAGTCCTGTGCAAATGCAGTTTTTGAACGCCGGACGATGGTGCAAAGCAGTTGAAAGCACCGTCAGCGTATAGAACCAACCGCGGGTTTGATCAATGGCTTCCACAATAAAGTCTGCCGGAAAATGATTCTCAAACCACTCTTTGTTTTCAAACGGATAGTGAATTTGCGCATATGGCATAGAGCCGGACTCAAACCAACAGTCAAACACATCACTGACGCGACGCATCATGGTTTTGCCACTCGGATCGTCCGGATTCGGATATACCACATCATCAATATACGGCTTGTGCAAATTATCTACCGTAACGCCGGTTGCGGCTTTAATTTCTGCCACCGAACCGAATACATCTACACGCGGAAATGCCGGATTATCCGACTTCCACACCGGAATTGGTGTGCCCCAAAAACGATTTCGTGAAATAGACCAATCTCTGGCACCCTCCAGCCATTTACCAAAACGTCCGTCTTTGATGTGTCCCGGAATCCAGTTAATTTGCTGATTGTTTGCCACCATTTCATCGCGGAAATCGGTAACACGCACAAACCACGAGCTCATCGCCTTATAAATCAGCGGGGTATCGGTGCGCCAGCAATACGGATAAGTATGCGTATATTGCTCTTTTTTAACGAGCAAGCCGTTACTTTTCAGCCAAGCCAAAATCGGCTCATTGGTTTCAAACACTTGTTGTCCTTCAAAATCCGGCACTTCAGCGGTAAACTTGCCGGCTTCGTCAACCGGACAAACCACCGGAAAATTTTCGTCATAAGCGCGGCAAGCCTCAAAGTCGTCTTGACCGAACCCCGGAGCAATATGCACCACGCCGGTGCCGTCTTCGGTAGAAACAAATTCACCGGAAAGCACCTTAAATGCGCCTTTTTCTTTTAAGTTTGCAAAATACGGGAACATCGGTTTATAGCTCATGCCCAGTAAATCGGCGCCTTTAATTTCGCCGACCTGAACGGCATGTTCCAGCTGCTTTTTATAGCTGCCGAGCCGTGCTTTGGCAATGATATATTGCTCTCCGTTTTCTTCCATCACGGCATAGTCAATATCTTTGCCGACAGCCAGCATCAAGTTTGAAGGCAATGTCCACGGTGTGGTGGTCCATACCAAAATTTTTTGCCCGTTTTCCAACTCAAACATTACCGTAATCGCATTATCGGTTTTATCGCGATAGCCCAAGTTTACCTCAAAGTTTGAGAGCGGTGTTTCTGCAGCCCAAGAATATGGCAAAACGCGATAATCTTCATAGACCAAACCTTTATCATACAGCTCTTTGAAGTTATGAATAACCGATTCCATAAATGACAGATTCATGGTTTTATAGTCATTATTGAAATCTACCCAGCGACCGATACGTTTAAACATATCTACCCAAATGCCGGAATATTTCAGCACATCTTTGCGACAAAAATCGTTGAATTTCTCCACGCCGTAAGCTTCAATTTGTTTGCGTCCCGAAACGCCGAGTTGCTTTTCGGCCGACATTTCAGCAGGAAGCCCGTGGCAGTCCCACCCCAAACGGCGCTCAACTTTTTTGCCGTTCATGGTTTGAAAGCGTGCCACTACGTCTTTGACATAGCTGACCATAATGTGGCCATAGTGCGGGGTGCCGTTGGCAAACGGCGGTCCGTCATAAAACACAAATTCGGCCGCACCGTCACGGTTATGCACCGATTTTTCAAAAGTGTGATTTTCTTCCCAAAATCTTAAAACTTCTTTTTCTAATTCCACAAAGTCAGGCTTAGCCTTTACTTCAGCATAATATTTCGTCATATTTCCGATATCCTAAAAAATGATAAATGAATTTAATTTGTTATATGGTTATAAATTTTTATGTAAAAAGATGCCCTAATCCCCTAAGGGATAATACGAAAAACAGAATATATGAAAAAATCGGTCATCTTTTCCTCTTAATCAAAAAAAACTGGAACTAATGTATAACATTCAAACGAAAACGTCAATAGTTTATATGGATTTTAAACACGTCAAAATGGCAGATTGCCAACGGGCAAATTTAATCTCATTTTTTATGGAAGCGTTTGCCGGACTTGTTGAGGGTAAAATTATATGATTTTCAACCGTCAATAAAGAACCGTTATATTTTTTGAAAAATTGAAACGCTTTTTGCCCGTTGAAAAGATAATGCTGTATGTGTGAAAAGTGGCAAAAATCATTCGGTCTGGCATTTTTAATATCGGAATCTAAGCTGCCTTTGCGCTCGCAAAACGCAAGAGAATCCCATAATCCGATTCTATTGGCAAGCAATAAATGCCGTCGTTCATCTGGCGTTAAAACCGGAGTGCTATTATTTAATATTCGCGCCATATACGGCCAAAATTTGTTTTGCGGATGCGCATAATACATACCGGCAGCAAGAGAAGCCTCACTCGGCATTGTGCCGATAATCAGCAAACGCGTATTTTCATCAATCCATGGCTCAAAACATTGTGGCATAATATAGAAAGTCCGTTCTTATCTATAATTGACAATAATTTAATAAAGAAAATTGTTAAAAGTCAAGCATGGACGTATTTTTTTCGCTAATCTTTACTTTTCGTTCATATAATCCTGTTAAGGTGTATGTTAAAGAATTATCACTAATTTATTTAAAGGTATCGCGATGTTAAAAAAATTAGGAATATTTGCCGCAAGTTTGGCTCTATTTGGGTGCTATTATGTGCCGTCAAACGAGTATAATAATGAATTGCCGACAGTGCCGCCACAGCAAGCTGTCGGAGCGTCGGAAATGGGGCAGATTTTTCATCAGCCGCGCTTAAAAATGCCGGCATCGGTGGTGGTTTGCCGTTCTAAACAATGTGCACCGGCCAAAATTTCAATGTCTAAGGAATATATCTATAATTCGCTGTTGAATTTGTTTGACAGCAATGCGCGGCAAAAAGCTTTGGTTTGCGAAGCCGATTCTAATTCGCACGCCTGCACCGAGCAATATGTTCCTATTCCGGTAACCATCGGGGTAACGCCGGGATTCGTTTATATTGATGATGTCAAAATCAGCGATGTTTCGTTTAACGAACAAAACACCATGGCGCTGAATTTAATGCTGAATTGGGGCGTTTCCGATAACGGACAAACACCGGTTTGCCGCCCGAGCAAAACAGTGGTATTTGCCAAGAATGTCAATAACGTGATTTTGGAAGACAACGGCTATGATTGCAAAATGACCACAATCGGTTCAAGCACGATTAAAACCTTGTTTGCCATAGATTACATTGATTTAGATTATGGTTACGTCGGCGGGTTTTATTCCATCGGTGTTTCCGGACCGGCATACGGCGGTGGCAACGGCTATATGATGCTTCGTTTTCCGAAAGATATTTCGTTGGTGCCAACCGATTATGCAGGCATCAGCGAAGCCGATGATCGCCGCGCCGCACAAAGACAAAAAGATGCTCTGCGCAATGCCAAAGAAGCCGGTATTACCCCAAATGTGGAAGCGGTGATAAAATATAATCATCCGGCGGCGCAATATAGTAAAAAACAGGCCGAACAAGCACAGAAAAATAACGAGCTGTCAAACCACTATAGAGGTGTTCAGGTCTTTCCGGTTTCTAACACAACAAAAAAATAAACAATCAACAAAATATTATTATTACAAAAGTCCGTCCGTTCGGCGGGCTTTTTTTTGTGTAGTTGTTCAATAAATATTATTTTTTATTGCTAATACGCATTTACTTTACTAAACTAAGTCTATAAATATGCAAGAGCATTGATTCGTTTTTTAAAAGGACTATGTAAACGTGATAAAATTTAATCTTCCCTTATATACAGAAAAATCACAAGAATATCTTGCTGATGCCCTGGAGCAAAGACACGTTTCCGGTGACGGAAAATACACAAAACTGTGTCATGATTATTTTAAGCAAAAGCTGAATTGCCATCAAGCGTTGTTAACCAATTCCGGAACGGCAGCTTTGGAAATGTCGGCCATATTGGCTGATTTGCATGTCGGTGATGAAGTGATTATGCCGTCATATACATTTTGTTCAACAGCCAACGCTTTTGTATTACAAGGAGCAGTTCCTGTTTTTGTTGATATAAGAGCCGATACATTAAATTTGGATGAAAAACTGATAGAAGCGGCAATTACGCCCAAAACGAAAGCCATTGTTCCCGTTCATTATGCCGGCGTGGCTTGTGAAATGGATACAATCAATGCCATTGCCCAAAAGCATAATTTGCTGGTAATAGAGGATACCGCACAGGGCTATGACTCATATTATAAAGGAAAGCCTCTCGGCACTTTGGGCGATATGGGGTGCTATTCATTTCATGAAACAAAAAATATTATGTCCGGCGAAGGGGGATTGTTTGTAACCAATAACACTTCTTTAGCCGAAAGAGCAGAAATTGTCAGAGAAAAAGGCACTAACCGCAGTAAATTTTTCCGCGGACAGGTTGATAAATATACTTGGGTTGATAAAGGTTCTTCTTATTTGCCGAGCGATCTTGTGGCGGCTTATTTGTATTCGGTTTTGGAAATTGCCGACAAAGTGCAACAAAAACGTTTGAAAATCTGGCAAAAATATTATGCAGCTTTTGCCGATTTGGAAAAGCAAGGAGAAATACGCCGTCCGATTATTCCGCAAGAGTGCTCCAACAATGCGCATATGTTCTATCTGCTTTGCCAAGATTTAGCAACGCGGACGGCATTTATCGCATATTTGAAAGAGCATGAAATTGCTGCTCCGTTTCATTATATTCCGCTGCATTCGGCACCGGCCGGTGAGCAATTTTGCCGCACGGCAACCGATATGAAGGTAACTGATAAGGTATCGGAAACACTGGTGCGTTTGCCGCTTTATTACGACTTAACGGAAAAAGAGCAAGATAAGGTTATTGATGTTTGTATGGATTTTTGGAGAAATAAATGAGCATTATCCACTTTGAAGACAATAACTTAAAAATTTTTGATTGGGCTGTATGCAAAGTCAGATATAAAAAAGGCCAAACCAAGTTCTATGCCTTCGGAGTGCCGTTATTTCAGGTAAAAGACCCTTTTGATGCTTTGCGCCGTAAATTTGCAAAAGAAACGGATTTTAACACAATAAGTTATGATGAAAAAGTAGAACAAATAGTCTCGAAATATCAAAATATTCAAAAAGGTAAACAGCCCCAAAAGCGTTTGGCTTTTTTAGCAACCAAAATTTATGACATGGGTGGACATACAAAATGGTTGCGTGATATGGAAAAAACTTTATGTGATGATTATGAACAAACGCTGTTTCTAACCACCAAAAAAACGTCTATTAAAGCGGCGCCGCAGACAATAGAATATTTACAAAAGTTTTCGGATATTAAGTTTTTTAATCAGTTTTCTTGTTCTTGCGAGCACAATATTCGGGAAATATATGACAGCATTGTGGATTATGCGCCACAGGCATTATTTGTGTTTATTCATCCCGATGATTTTATTGCAACAGCGGTTATCGCATTGATCAGACAACACACAAACATAAAGGTCTTTTTTGTAAATCATGCCACGCATCGTCCGGCATTGGCAATGTCATTATGCGATTTGGTGCTGGAAGAAACGCCGAGTTCGGCGTATGTAACGCAAAAATTGCGCGGATTGCAAAAAACGCATATTATCGGCCTGATTTCTAAATGCGAAGCAGATAATCCGCAATATACAAAGCAGCAAATAGAAAATATGCGAGCAACCATCGGCATTCCGAAAGGGGCAATATGCACCATGTCCGGCGCGGCAAGCTACAAATTTTTTGATAAGAAAGGGACGGCTTCTCGCTATTTTGAGATGATTCAACAAATGCTGAAAGAGCATGAAAATGTTTATCACGTTGTCATAACGGCATTTCAAAAACATGAAAAAGCATTGGTGGATAAAATGTTCGCGGATTCTCCGGTTAAAAACAGACTTATTTTGCTGCCATACCAAGAGGATTATGAACTTGCATTTAAGTGCGCGGATTTGTTTATTGACAGTTTTCCGATGGGTTCGGCCGTTGCAATGATTGATTTAATGCGGTTAAAAGTGCCGTATGTGGTAAAAATCAATACCGAAAATTCGGCGCTGTCTTTTCATGAATATCAATCGCCTGATTTTCCGTATATGTATGAAACGGTGGCAGATTTTTATGCCGGTATTAAAGAACTATTGGCAAATCCTCAAAAGCGTATGCAAATGACAGGGGCTAATTATCAATATTATTTGACTCATTATGAGCCGAAAGCGGCGCACGCCATTTTAATGCAAACCATTAATTGTTCTGATTTTGCAACATTAGTGGATAAACTTGATCCGAAAGTTAAATATAAGCTGAATTTTGAAGATGAGTGCTTAGCAATGTAAGTCTGCCGTAACAAGAAAAATTGCACTTCAAAACGCACACGCTATAACAAGAAAAATTGCGATTAACGATATAGATACGAAGAAAGTCCTTTGACGCGGTGTAGACGGAGCTATATAAGTCAAAGGATATACAAAATACATTCCATCGGAAATGACGGATAGCGTATAAAAACTAAAACCCACCACAACAAGAAAAAACTCGAAGA
>CADAJN010000003.1 GCA_902788365.1 uncultured Pseudomonadota bacterium
TGCACTCTTAATGTGCTCATATACCGTCCGCATATCCTCTTTTTCTTTATCCACGATGTTTTATAACTGCCCCTCCAACCTTTCGGCCCCGCAAGGCTACCCCGCTTAACTTCCCCGTCTCGCGGTCGGTGATGTGTCTTATAATCTATCCTTTCCTTCTTGTCAACACCTTTTTTTATTATTTTTCTATTTTTTTTATTTTATTTGGTAAGTCATTGATTTTGCGTGAATAGTTATTTGGAATAATTTGCATTCACTCCACTTTGAGCCTCTTAAAGTATTTCCTTAAAAATATTCAAAATACCGCAAAAAAATATTTATCTATTTCTAAAAAATAACAACAAATCAAAAAGTTAACACTTTTTTAATTTATTTTAGCAAAGATTCGTTATAGATTCGCGGGAGAAAAACATGAGATTTGATTTTTTTACTTTAGGTGGCCGATTCTTTTGGGAAGATATTTATAACTACCAAAATTGGCGCATTCAACGCCATATTCGCACACGACATTACCGCTTGATTGATCCAAATGATATTCGTCGCGATTCGGGGAGCTTTAATCACTGCAAAGAGACACTTTTAAAATATATAGATGCATTTGAGCTTGATGAACCATACGAAGATACGGTTTTGATTATTCATAATTTTGCCCGCACCAAAAATTCCGTGCAATACATCGCCGAAGCGTTTGACGATGCCAAGGTAAACGTAATTGCCGTTAATTACGCTTCGCTGCACAACAATTTATATGCACATGCTCAATTATTGACCCAGTTTTTGAAAAACATTGAAATAAAGCGCAATTTATACATCATTAACGTGGGAGCGGCCTGTCTTTTAACACGCAAGTTGCTCAGCAGCAGCAATAACTATCGCAACTATAAAATTGCACGCATTTTAGATGTTAATCCGATTAATTCAGGCAGTGATTTTTGCGAACTTTTGGCATATACCGGATTTTTCAGAGCCTTGCTCGGGCCCATGCTATCAGATATTTCCACACGGCGTGCCATCACCATACCGGTTATTCCGCAAGACATTGAGCACGGTATAATTTTTTGCCCGTCAACCATGAAAAAGCTGACCAAAAAAATTCTTTCGCGCTTTGACAGTTTTCCGTTTTTGACACCGCCAAGCGAACAATCGTATGCCGAAAACATAAAAACCATACCGGAAACGACTTTCTTTCCGCTTGAAAATCGCGATTTAATTTTGAACTGCCGCCAATTTATCTTAACCGGCACTTTTTTGGAAGACAGCGAAGAAACCGAGAACTTCACAGATACCGATTCCCAATGAAATCACAAAAAAATTGATTACGAATATTTAACCATATTGTAATATAAATTTTAAAAAATTTGTGCTATACTGAATAAAAGTTTTGGCGCATCAGTAAGGACTTTTATATGAAAAAACGGCGTTATTGGCTCAAATTATTATTTATTGTCGGTATTTGTTTAATGTGCCGGCAGCCTGTCGTATATGGTCAATATATGAGCGCCCAACAATGGCAAAATGCACAAACGCCATTGGAACCCAAGCAAGGTTCTGTGAGCACCGACGGCAACTGCGAATTTGATGATGAGGCCCGCAAAAATTCGGCGCAACAAGCTGTTGCGGCATTACCCAAAGCCATTAATGCACTAATCGGCTATAATAACAAATTAAAGCAAATTTGGGATAATAGCGACGGTGCCTGCAACTTTTTAGCCGGAACAAGTATTACCAAACGATGGAAAGAAGCACTGACCGACTCGCTTAAATTTTCCGACCTTGCAATGGACGGAGCCAAAGCTATTGATAAAAACCAATGGGCTAAACTGAAACAAAAAAATGGCGACAAAGAGCTAACCATTGCCGAAGTTGTAAACAATTTCAATCAGCGTGCCGACCGCACCGATTGGAATATTAACGCTATTTCAAGACGCATTCAAAAAGGGGCTAACAACATTAAAAGTTTGCAAAATTTTTTAATGACTTCAAAAAAAGGCAGCGAGTTTGAAATTGACGAAGCTGCCTCGGAAATATTGGAACAAGTTTTTAATTTCAAAGCCGATTGCTCCAAAGTCATTGTTATTGATGATAAGCAGAATTTCGTATGCTATCAAAATATGATTTCAGGTTCGGCGTTTGCATCTAATCCGCAGGATTTTGCCCAAAAAATGCAAAGCGGTGCTGCCGTGGCGGCTATGGTTGAATGTCCGGAAGCTCTGAAAGATTTAGCTAAAACGCGTGATGATATTACGACACCTTATACCGAAGCGGCAAAAATTTTAGCCACTCTTTCCGAGCAAGCTGAGGTAACATGCACTTGCGAATCGCAGGTAACAAACGGCAAAGTGGTGAAGACCGATAAAATCAAAGAATGTATGGCCAAAGATGATGAATTTGTTGAAGACACCGTGCATTCCGAATGTCCGACTATAGCGCAATATCAAGCCAAAATGGGCGGCTCGCACTGTATTGTTTGTAATTTGTTTCACACCATTTTATTGGCGGTGCAAAACATCGCCCAAAAAGCATTTGACAGTTTGGCCGGTCCGCTGCGTTCGCTGGTCAGCATCGGCTTTGGCCTATATATTGCCTACATCACTTTAATTGCGGTTGCCACGCCGGCCACTCAAAAAATCAGCCAATATTTAACCAACTTGAGCTCTCAGGGTTTTAAGGTAGCTATTGCACTGGTATTGTTGGCTAATCCGAACAGCATATATAACTTAGCCATTGGTCCGCTTATTGACGGCGGTGTTGAGTTTGGTATTACGCTGACCGGCGAAGATAAAGCAAAAATTCAAGATTTTGGCAAAACTTATACCTTTGCAGATGAAACCGATACTTATTTGAAAGCCGAGGTTTTGCAAAATGCCGTTGGTGCGGCCGCGGCATTTAATGATGCGGCGGTCCGAATTCCGGCCATTGGTCGCTCAATGATGTGCAACGCATTTGTTGAGAAACATTTTGAAATTTTTCCGCAATTCAAAATGCTGACAATCGGCGTTATTTTCTACATTTTCGGCCTGCTTATCGCTTTTGCCATCGGTTTTTATATGCTTGATTGCGCTTTGCAATTGGGCATTGTGTGCGCCATGATACCGTTCTTTATCGCTTGTTGGCCGTTCAAACTGACCAAGAGTTATACCAAACAGGGCTGGGATATATTCTTAAACACTTTCTTTAACTTTGTGATTATGGGTGTGGTGATTACGGCATCATCGGAAATTATGCAACAGGCCATTTCCACCGGCTTATCGGCAGAAACACTGGAAACGTATTTAAATTCAAACAACATTGAAGAACTGACAAATGAACTGGATTTTGGTGGTATGCAAATGGTGATGCTGGTTATTTGCTGTTTGATTGCCTTTAAGCTTGCCGGCGAAGTGCAAAACATTACCAACAAGCTTTCAGGTGGTTTGGGTATCAATGCCGGTGCGCAAATCGGCAGCACCATTTCCAGCACGGTAAATAAAGCGGCCGCCGGAGCAGCCGCCACAGCATGGACCGGAGTTAAAGGTGCGGCCGGAACCATGGCCGAATCATCCGGCTTGGCCGGCGGTGCTCGGGCATTAAAAGGTGCGGTCGGCAACGGTCTTAAAAACGTGGGTGGCGCTCTGGGCGTAGGGTCAAAGGCCAAAGCCGGAGGTATTGCCGACACTGCTGGTAAAGGTCTAAACAAGCTCGGTAACGCAGCCGAAAAAGTCGGTATGGGTAAAATTGCTTCTGCCGCGCATAGGGCCGGTAACGCCTTAGAATCCGTTGGCAAAGGTCGCAATCAAGGTGGTAGTAACGACGATGGCGAGGCATAGAAGTATTTTGAACGGATAACCGAAAGGAATAAAAAAGCACATAAAGGCATGGAGAGATATAAATGAAGTCAACATTGTTATCAATTTTAATATTTATCATTGTTTTCGCGGCTTTGAAATTGAATGTTTTAAAGCTGTTGGACGGTAACATTTTGCTTTATATCTCGCTTGTCTTTTTCATCGGTGTAATAGGTTGCGCGCTGTATTTTGTCGGCATTCCGAAATCGGATAAAACCGATATTTTGAGCAAAACGCAGCCGAAAGAGAGGGAAGATGACGCTAAAGAATAGTCTGAGAACTTTATTTTGGGCGTTATTTTTAGGGTGTGCCGTGTGGCAGCCAAACTTTGCCGTGGCCGAAGAATGCACCGAAGAAAGAATTAAAGAAATAGAAGAAGATTTTGATAAAAACGCTAAAGATTCCATTGATACCACCGTGCAAGCTCTGGAAAAATATAATAATTTGGTGCAACAATTTGAATCTTGCGGCGGCAAAGTAAAAGTCGGCTCACCGTCAACTTGGACCTATGAAGCACAAATGGCCGCCAATGAAGTTGATGCCGGCTTAGGCGCAAAACTGATAAATCCGGAAAACAACAAATACACTGGCGTTGTTTGGTCAACCGCCACACCACCAAAATGTAAATCTATTGCGCAACAAGCCTCAGCTCAATTAGATGCCTATAACAAAGCCAAAACCACCACCTCTTCCTTTTTGGCGGTGGTGCGCGGCAAAAAAGAAGCCCGCGCCTGTCTGTGTTCGCAAGATAATGAAAATACCGAATGTTTGAGCTATAATGAAGAAAGCACTCAACCTTCAGAAACCAAAGACGGTTGCTACACCTTTTCGGAATATATGGCCGGTATGGCTTCTTGTCCGCTGTGCAGTGTTTTTGAGGTTATTTTAAATACCGATGCCCGCGTCGCTCATGTGGCATGGAACACCATTGCCGAACCGCTTAAAGATGTCGTAACTATATTTTTCGGCGTTATACTGGCGATAGAAACCTTAAAAGCGGTCGGGGCGTTAGCCGGTTCTTCCATCAGTTCATATTTAAAAACTGTGTTGATTCAGGGCTTAAAAGTGGCGATTGTTCTGATTTTGCTCAGCAATTCAACTTATATTTACGGCTATTTCATCTCACCGGTTATTAAAGGCGGGCTTGAAATGGGCGAAGTCTTTTTACAAATGGGGGCGGAAAACAGCGGCGGCTGCCAGATGAACGGCACCGAAGGAAACTTCGGCGAAGTGGCCGGCACCGAGTTGGATTCAGAGATACTCAGCAACATTTTATCCACCGTGCGCTGTTTTAACAACTCGTCAGTCATTATGCCGTCAGTCGGCCGCGCTCTGATTTGTCACGGCTGGAATGCCGAATGGTTACCCGATTTAAGTATGTGGTTTTCCGGCCTTGTGATGTATGTTTTCGGCCTGATGATTTGGCTGGCGATTACGTTTTATTTGATAGACTGCACCGTTCAACTTGGCATGGTTTGTGCCTTAATACCTTTATTTATAGCGTGTTGGCCGTTTAAGATGACCACGCGCTACACCACCACCGGCGTTAAAATGATTTTGAATACATTTTTCAACTTTGTGCTGATGGGGGTTGTCGTTTTGGTCGGACTGGAAATTGTCAGCTTTGCGCTGTCGGGCGGCGACCCGGAATCGGATATGACCAAATATATCTCTATTTTGAATTTGGGCGACCCGAAACTGGAAGATTTGAAAAAAATGGGCGAACTGGACGGCGAAGGCATTTTGATTTTAGTGGTTTGCGCCATTATGGCAATGAAAATGATTGCCATTGCCAACGGTGCAGCCAATAAATTCTCGGCCGGCAGCGGCTCTGGTATTGGTGCCAAAATGGGTGGCACGGCAATGTCGGCAATGCACAAGACTGTCGCAGAACCTGTTAGACAAGCTAACCCATTCTCACGAGGAACCTTTGCAAATAATATGGTGCATACCATAGCTAATGAAACTCAAGCCGGACGCACTTTGAGAGATGCAGGAAATACCGTGGGGAGAGTGGTTTCCAAACCGTTTAAGGCCATTAACAAATTTGCTACCCAAACCGCACCGGCATGGGCTGGTCGTAAAGCCGGCTTAGGCCGTTTTCAAGAACGCGGCACACAAGGCGGTGGCAATAAGGCTCCGAAACAACTGGACGATCAGGCACAGGAAAATTTGAATAACCTAACCGGTCAGGGACAGCCTGAACCGATTTCAGAGCCAAATAATGAAGGTTCCGGCAATCCGCAACCGACGACACCACCGCCAAGCGAAACAGAGGAATAATCCATCCGTTGTCATCCTAAGGCGTTTACCTTTCCCCGTCATCCTGTGCCGATAAGCGAAGGATCCATATTGGATTCTTCGGACAAAAGTCCTCAGAATGACGCAAAAAACAATGCGCCACACTATGCGGTAAAAAACAATAAAAGTCACCCCTCCAAACCGCAAGGTTTGGTCAAGGGGTCTACCGTTTCTTTAATAAAGAATTTGCACTGCGTAAGCAGCAGCGAAGCTTCTGATGCCTTGACCGCGCAAAGCACGGAGGCTTGACAGTTTTTTTCATTTTACCGCACGCCAGTGCGACAACTGAGTGGATTTGCCGAACTGAAGTTCGGAGATTATTACGTCACTCATTTCATTCGTTCCTCATAATGACAAGATAAGCTTCTTTGTCATGAGAAAAAGTTCCTCTGCATAACGTATATTATAGCTGTAAAATTTAACCATATTGTAACAATTATTTCATAAAATCTATGCTACAATAATCTATGGACGAATGTGGGCTTTTTTCGGGGAACTATGCCGATGAAAAAAATTAATTTTGGGAACATATGCAAGATTTTTTGCTTATTGCTCTGCACGGCATTTTTACTTACAGCCTGCGGCGGCGATAACGGAAGCGGCGACTTAATGCACGAAGAATGCATTCCCGAAGACGGTGCCACCACCTGTGCACCGGCCGATGACCAAGATTTGGCACGTGCCCAACAAACCTGCTGGCAAGGCTCTCTTTTAGGCTTATTATACAAAGACATTGGCAAAATGACCACCGGCGTATATAAAGCCCTGACCGATGAAAAACTTTTACCATTGATTATTCTTGCTTTTTCGGTATGGATGGCTTGGCAAATTTTGAAACACGTGGCCTCACCCACTCCGGAAGCTATTGGCGATTTTTGGACTAAGATTATTCGCAAAGCCGCCATCTGCATTGTTTGCGGCACTCTGGCATCTTCACCGGCTAATTTACTTTACACTATTAACAATTTTATCTTTCCGGTATATGTGACGATTTTGGAATTTACCGCCACGGTTTTACATGAGTTAGAAGCCTCACCGCAAGCCCAGACTACCGCCATTAAATGGCCGAGTAATGATACCAATGAAGAAATTTGCGAAGCCTACGTTCATAACTTAAAAAAATGCAATTTTCCAAACATGGATAACATCAAGATGACTACCGAAAGTTTTCCGACAGAACCGCTTGAGTTGATGAGCTGTATGACCTGCGTGGTCAGCGACCATTTAGGCATGGGCTACAGCATCGGTGCGCGTTTGTTTGCAAAGGGCTTAACCGGCACCATGGTTGGAATCTTTTTGCTGGTAGCCTTTACCATTGCTAAGCTCTGTTTTGCGCTATATTTAATAGACAGCATTTTCCGACTAAATGTCATGATTATCTGCTTGCCATTCCTTATACTGTTTTATCCGTTTGAACAAACCCGAAAGTGGACCGTTAAAGGTTTTCAAATTATTCTAAGCTCAGCCGGCATTATGATGTGTCTCGGCATTGTTGTAACCATGACCATTTTTGCCATGGAAAAACTTTTGCTTGATAAAAGTATGGGGTTTTCGTTTGGTGATCCGGGCAGTTATAGCGGATTTGGTATCGTTGCCATGGCTTTGATTTTTATTGGCTTTATTGTTATTAAAGCCTGTGATTTAGCATTAGAACTGGCCGGAAGCGTTACTGGATATTCCGGTGAAGCCGGTTTGCAGAAAAAGCTTAAATCTTTGGTGCAACTTGTTGCCGGCACGGCGTTCGGACTGCTTACCGCCGGTGCCGGTAAAGCTTTAACCGTTGCCATGCGCTATTCGGAACGCGTGCGTGCCATTGTTGAAAAAAGCCGCAAAGTGCAAGCTAAATTACAAAAAATCAATTCGCGTATTCAGCATTTGGCAGGCCGCGATAACTCAGGAGAAGGAGAAGAACAATGATGAAATATTTATCGCACATTGTTTTTCTGATTATGCTGAGCGTAAGCAGCCTGTTCTTTGCCGTTACGCCGGCACAGGCATACAGCTGTCCGGACGGTTGCGATGCCGCACAATGTAACACGGAAAAATGTGCAAATTGTTCATTTTGTGACGGTGAAGATCATTGCAATTTTACCAATATAAAAAATTCATATTTAAAAGACGGCAGCACCAGTTTGTGCTGGTATTGCCGCATTGTCAGCATTATGACGAACGCTTATTTGACGGCGGTAGATACGGCGATGAAAGTCGTTCAGACCATGGGTGACATTATTTTGAAATACGGCTTTTTGGTTTGGCTGGCTTATTACATTTTGCAACAGGTCAGTTCTATGGCACCGACCACTCCGGGAAAAATGTTACAGGAAGTCGCAATTATGGGCTTTAAGGTTTTGATTGCCACCGAGGCGGTGCATAAAGGCATTCCGGTTTTAACCACTTACTTTTTAGACCCCGTAATGATGACCGGTGTAGAATACGGTTCGCAGATGCTGTCGGGATTGATTGGATAAAGAAAGGAGCAATAAAATGAAAAAATATCTGCATATTGCATATTTGCTTATTTTAATGCTCGTCGGCATATGCTCTTTATCGGCGCATGCATTTCAATCATCCGGCACCTATCGCGGCAGTGATGCGTTTATGTTGGCCACCATAATTTATCACGAAATCGGCGGTTATTCCGAAGCCGATATGCAACAGGTTGCCAATGTTGTGATGAACCAATATAACATCTTCCGCAACGGTAAAGGCGGCGAAAATGTGCAAATCGGCGATATTTTAACCAAAAAATGGAACTTTTCTTTCAGTGAAAAATATTTAAACCGCAACATGACCGATGCGGAAATTTATGCTAAAATTCCAAAAGATGCGGCTAGTCAGCGTGTTTGGGAACAATCTATGAAAATTGCCAAATTGGCTATTTCCGGTCAGCTTGCCGATATTACTCAAGGTGCGACACATTACCGCACTTGTAATCGCAAAACCGGCGCCCACACCACATTCTGGGGAGCTTCAGCCTTAAATCTGTCGCATAACGGCCCGCACTGCTTCTTCAAAAACATTAAAATGGGCGCCTTAAGAATAAATGGCAAAACCATTGCTCTTGAAGGTAAATTAACCGGCAATAACAGCGGCACATACGTTGGCTCAACCGAAGGCGGCGGCAGCGGTGGCGGTTGGGGCGATTTAGGCGGCGTTGGTTCCGGCATGGCGGCTTATGACAGCGGCGGTTTTACCGACTTAGCACTTTCAGATCAGGCCTATATTGACGCTTGCGTCAATGCCAAAATGGAGGGTGATTCGTCCTTTGAAACACCGCCGAATGTGTTCAATACCAAAATATTAACCGGTATTGAACTGATGATGAAAAAAATCTATACCTCTTTAGGCGCATTATATGCTTTAGGCCAAAGTCTGATGTGTTATGCCACCGATATCGGTTACCACTGTGTCGGCTTAAAGGTCTTCGGAGTTGAAAGATGCGCGATTAAACTCGTCAACTTGACAGTTTGGTTGTGCGGTGTTGCAATTTTCCTGACCGCCTTCTTCATGAGCATGAGTGTTGGTATGTATTTCATTGATGTGTCGTTCAAAATCGGCTTTGCCCTGTTGATGTTACCGATTAGTATTGCCTTATGGCCGTTTGAAGTAACCCGCGGCAAATTAAGTGAAAACTTTTCCATTATCATTCGTAACGCCATGTTGTTTGCACTGGTTTCCATCGGCGTATCATTTGCCGTTATCCTCATTGAACAAGGAGTGCTGCACGGCATTGATGAAGAAGCATTTAATGCTGCCCTAAAAGACGAAAACAGCCGTATGATGGCCGAAGATTATTCGCTTGATTCCATGCGTATTTTAGTCATTCTTTTCTGTCTGATATTCGGCTTAAAAATTATCACTTCAAGCGTCACCGATTATTTGAATAAAATCTTTCCGGATAATCTTTTTGGCGGATCCAGCCCGATGCACCACATGGGCACGCAAGCCTTCGGTTATGTGCAATCGCGCACCGTCACACCGGCGGCAGCTTTGGTCGGTGATATGGCCAAAAACGGGGCCGGCCACTTGATGATGGGGGTTGGCAGTGGCTTATCCAAAATGTCGCAAGGTAATTTTACACCGCTGAAAAATATCGCCTCGTTCGGTAAAAAAGCCGGTAATTATGTCGGTCATAAAGTCACTCATCCGCGCGAAATAGTTCAAGGCGGCGTTAATATCCTGCGCCGCGGCGCTCAAGCGACCGCTTCCGGAATTGCCGCAGTAGATCGCGAAATGACTGATGTCGGTCGTTTGATTAGGCCAGGAATATATTCCGAAGAAAAACGGCAAGCAGAAAAAATGGAATATGATAATAACAGTCAACGCCGTGAAGATAAGGCAAGAGAAATTATCGGAGCCGCTGCCGATTTTACCAACGCCGGTATTGATGTTTTAAGCGATGGGGCACAAAAGCTGGCGGCCGCCGGTGCAGCCAAAGTGGCAAATTCAAAAGTTGGAAAAGCGGCCGTTGCCGGTGCACAAGCCCTCAGTCACGGTGCACAGGTTGCAGCAGTCGGTGCGGCAGGTTTAGCTGTTAAGAGCGCTCAAGTTGCCGAAGAATTTGCTAAAGATAAAATTACCTCCGGTGCGGCGGCCGTATTAAATGCCGTGTCCGATGAAGAGGTAAGCACCGAAGATATGCGCGCCACACTGCATGATGCAAAAGAAAGCACTAAAGAGACTGTTAAAGGTTGGGGAAAAGCTGCTATGGCCGGTATGAAAGACGGTGCAATCAATTATGATAAAGGTTCATATTCATTGTCGCCGGGCACCATTTTAGGCAATGCCGCCCAAATTGTAACGGCACCTTTGCGCAAAGAAACGTATCAACAACTGGCTAAACTGCCGGAGCTTTACAAAAAGCGAATGAGCACCGAAGGAATACGCGAAAAACAACAAGCGGAAGATGCACGCAAAAAAGACAAAGAAGCCGCCGATGCACAAATTTTGCCGAACAGCACAAAAGCTCAACGCATCATTATGAAATCAACACGCGGTGTTACCAGATTATTTGTCCGCACCGGTGTTGATACCGCACAAACCGCCACCGCCGTAACCGGCTCACTGTTGCAGAAATTCGGCAAGAAACTGACACAAAACAAACCGCGCGATAATGGGTATTGGAAAAAATATTGGGATGAAAAAGACAAAGAAGAAAGAAGACAAAAACTCGCCGAACAAGAACAACGCGAAACCGACGCCACTTTGGCCGACCAATTTGAGGAGCGCAGATAATGAGAATAATAATCACCGCTTTTGCCTTTTTATTTGCTCTGGTTACGCCAATCAGCAGTTATGCCGGCGACTCATGTTCCGGTCCGCAAGAATGCGGTAGTATGAAATGTGGTATTGCAAAAGACTTAAATTCTAGTAAAGTTTTCAAATGGACATCAAAATCTAACCAAATTGACGGCAACTGCATTAAAAACAACACCGTAAAATCAGGCGGCTGTTTCAACTCTAATCCGACCAGTTCTTCCGGCTCCTACGGCGGTCTAGGTTATCGTCCGAACGGCGCCGGTGGCAATGCTACCCCGCGTAACCACTATGGTGCAGATATCGGCGGCGGCGGAAAAAGAGATATTGCCGTTTATGCCGCAGCCGAAGGCACTGTGAGGTGGGTAGGCACATCAGGCGGCGGCGGACGCACCGTGGTGGTGGAACATGAAAGAAAATGCACGGGCAAAGGTGCCGGCGGCAAATATAAAACCATTTATCGTCACCTGTTTCGTATCAAAGTTTCGCCGGGGCAAAAAGTTAATCAAACAACGGAAATCGGTATAGAAGGCGGCTCTAACGCCACCAAAGCCGGCGCTTCGGTTTGCGACAACCCGTCACAGCGCAATCTCGGCACCGACGGCTATGGCGGCCGAACCTGCGGCCACGCCTATGACATTCATTTGCATTTTGAGGTGGTTAACAGCGCCATGAACGGTTCCACATGGATTGGCGGCGAAAAAAATAACATTTTGTATCCGAACTGCGGCGGTTTGCAAACTTTGTGCGGCGGCTGTCCGGTTGATACCACAAAATGTAAAGGATTCGGCGCGGTCAATGACGGCTCGGCAACTTCCATGGATGGAGTTGGCGGTGTTAACGGTAACGGCGGCGAAGACGGCGGACAATCTTTCCAAGATGATTGCCAATTCGGCGCTTATTTAGATGACCAAAATTGCACTTTCTGTGAACTGTTCAAAAAACTTTTTAATGCTGCCAGTAAAATGGCTAAAGCTTCCAATGACGGCCTTGCAATTCCAAGCAAAAATGTTGTCAGTGTGGCCTTTTTAATTTGGCTTGCGGTTTATATTTTAAAGCAAATTTCATCATTTTCGCGTGCTTCCACCGGTCAAATGCTCAAAGGTATTTTATTTCAAGGCTTTCGCGTGGCCGTTGTTATTATCGCTCTTAACGGCGCCATTTATCAGCTGATGGATTTAACTTTAAACCCCATAATTGAAACAGGCTTAGACTTTGCCCGAACCGTAAATCAAGATTCAACCAATTCATGTGATGAAACGCAACCTTATATGCAGGGGATTATCGGTTATGATGCCAACACCGGATTTCCGAAATTAAATGAAGGCTCAAGCGAAGCCAACGGCGGTCTGTCCAAAGGCATCGGCCAATCAATTATCTGCAACATTAAAACTTTGGAAGGCACCACCGGCTTTTTGATGAATTTGGGTAAATACAGCATGTGTCTTGCATGGGATCGTTATCCGTGGGCTGTTGTTTTGCCGCATTTCGGTTATCTGACAACCGGAATTGTTCTATGGATTACCGGTTTAATGTTGCTCATTTCCTTCCCGTGGTATTTGATTGATTGTATTTTGCAATTATGCATTGCCGTGGCGCTGATTCCGTGTGCGGTTGCAGCCTATGCCTTCAAGCCGACCACCAAATATTTGCGCCTGATATGGAGTATGTTTATGAACGCCATGTTTAACTTTGTGTTTATGGCGATTATTATCTATATCATCAATACGCACTTAAAAGAGTGGATTGGGTATGAACCGGGCACTAACCCGAACGACAAAATTTTCGTAACCGGATATAGCGCCAAAGGTTTGGCTTGGTGGGGTATCGGATGCTTAAAAATCTTTGCCATATGCCTGCTGTCTTGGTCATTCTTTGACGAAGCAAAATCAATGGCCAATCACTTTACTTCGGGTATCGGCTTACACAACATCGGCGGCAAAATCGGTGGCACCGTTACCTCGGCGGCAATTAACAAAGCCATTGTTCCGGGCGCGCAACTTGCTGCCAAAGGCACATGGTCGGCTGCCAAAGGTGTCGGTCAGGCCACTAATTCGCTTTTGGGTAACCAAACCCGCAACGGCATAAACTACTTACGCGGTAAAGCCGTAGGCGCATTGGGCGGTAAACACGGTGTTAACGAAAACGGCGAAGAATATGTTGAAAAAACCTTTAATATTTTGGGGTTCCGCCACACAAGACGCATTACCCGCGGCGCAGACGGTATTTATCGCCAAGATAAAGAAACGCACGAGCGCGATAATTATGAGAAATATTTTAAAGTAACCACTGACGAAAACGGCAAACAACACGTGGCCGCCCGTAAGACCTTTATGGGTATGACCCTATTCGGCGCACTCGGCACGCAGGAAATGGAATCTTCTACCGATGAAACCGGACGCACCATCTGGCATACCAAAGATGAAGACAGCAACGGCAACGTGCAAAATCGTAAGCGTAACATTGTGTTTGGCGCCGATGGAAAAGTGGAAAGTTTTAATAAATATGAAAATTTAGATGAAAAGAATGCCCTTACCCGCGCTTTGCACGATAAAAGCGGTAAAGAACACGCAATTTTGCATCACGGCGGCACACGCACCACAAACGATGCCTTTATGCAAACGCGCGAGCTAACCGACGCACAAGGTAACTCGGTGGGCCGCACATTTGATTTCCGTAATGTTACGGCAGCAAATTTGCAAAATTCGGATGGCACAATGAATATGCAAGCAGTCAGCCAAATTATTAACGGTGCCCATGATAAAAAATTAGCCATGGAAGGTATGGTGGCCTTTACCATGCAAAAACGCGGCATGCGGTTGGACGACCATTATCAGAGTCGTAAAACCCAAATGACAAAAGATGGTCTGACAATAGAACAGGTCAATTTGGACGGCACCAAAACCATCGTGAATGCCAAATTAATGGACGACCAATTTGTGATTGAAAACACCACCAAAGATACGCACGAAATTGTAACCGGCAAAGATGCCACTACCGGTAAAGACATTAAACAAAAAGTAGAATATGTCAGCCGCTATGAGAAAAACAACGGTATGCGCACCAAAACAGAAACCTATCACTACAACGCCGAAACCGGTCAATATGATACTAAAACACGTCATGATATCAGCGATTTTTGGAAAAACCGCAACAAATATCTTGGTGCATTAAGTGCAAACGGTCAATGGGGCACGGATATTGACTCCGCAAAAGTTATGAAAGGCTTTACCGACAAAGATTTTCAAGAACACCTACAGATTCTGAAAAATCCAAAATCAAGTGTGATTACATCTTCGCTGTCGGCTGAGCAAATTGCCTCGCGTATCAGCGGTAAAGATTTAACACCGCCACAACAGCCGGAAATTCCGACTGAGCCGAAAACACCTGAGCAACAGCAACTGGAATTACAACGTTTGCAAAATGAAGATTTAAAACATCTGCAAGACGAAATGGAAAAAGCCAAAAAAGAGGCGCAAACCGATGCCCACAAAGCTACCGAAGACTTTAACGCCGAAGCTTCGCACGGTAATGCGGAAGGAGTGCAAATTGACAACAAAATTACCGAAATCAATGCACAAATAAATGAGTTTAATCACAAATTATCTGACGCCAAAAGCAAAATTGAACGCACAGATTTATCGGCAGAAGAGCGAGCCTTAGCACAACACGAATATGAAGCATTGCAATCACAAATAGGCGCTTTGAACGAGCAGATTACACGGCAAATCAATGAAACTCAGACATGGTTGGCTGATTGGCAAAAGCGCCGCGATGCGCATAACCGTGAGATAAAATAGCCCTATATATTGCGGCTGATAAGCACTTTACCTGTCCTTATTTTCTGACAGAAAACAGCACTTTCTGTATATAATTTTCTTTTTTGTCTTGCATTTTGTAAAATAATGCCTATGATAACGCTTAGTGTATCAGGTTATTATATAGAGGCTTAACATGGAAGAAATTATTTTCCCGAACCAAATCAGAATGCATAGAAGACTGCGCGGTGTGCCGATGCAGGTTTTGGCAGACCATTTAGGTGTCAGCTTATCAGCTATTTCCAAGATAGAAAAAGGCTATCGCCGTTTAAATCAGGAACAACTGATTCAAGTGGCAGAGCTTTTGGATTGCGCGTTGCAAGACTTATACGTTAACGAGCAAAATTCCGAGCAGGACGTTGTTCAGGCATGGAAACGCGAACAAGATCGCCGCAGCAAAATTAACCAATCTGCCGGATTAAAAACTTTGGGTGCCGGCTTGCGCCATATCCGTAATGAAAAAGGCTTAACTCTGATTGAGGTTTCGGAACATGCCGATATGACTTTATCGGTTTATCACCGTATTGAAATGGGCCAACGTGAAGTTTCCGATTTGGAATACAAAAATATTGCCCGTGCGCTGTCAATGTCGGTTGAAAAACTCAGAAATGAAATCAAAAAGTTAGATTCGGCCGGCCAGTTAAGCGACATTATTGAACACAATGATAACCGCTATAAAGTTTTGAACAACACGCGTTATGCTCAGTTGGGCGGAAACATCGGTAACGATGATGATGCGGCAATGATTCCGATATACGGCATCGGCAACGCCGAAGGTAATATTGTGATTGACCGCAACGGCACTTTTAAAGAAATTGCCTGCCCGCACCATTTACAAAACAAACAAGATGTTTATGCGGTTAATTTATGCACGCGTCGTTTGGGCTCATTGTTGTCCAGTCGTGCCGTGCTGATTATAGATCCGAGCGAAGTTGTCAGTGCCGGTGATATTGCTCTGTATTATATTTCCGAAAACGAAACAAAATTGCTCAGCATTCGTGAAGATGAAAACGGTCAGCTCTATGGTTTGCGCTGGAATCCTGATGAACGGATTAACTTTAATAACAGCGATTTAACCAAATTGCACAAAGTGGCGGTAATTAATCTTTAATTTTGCGCAATTTATTGCTAATTTTAATAAGAAATTTACACTCTCTATCCTAAAATAGAGGGTGTAATTTTATAAACAATAAGGACGTTGATGGCAGAAGAAGAAAAAAAAGCGGATGGAGCGAATGTTGAGGCCGATGACGAAGAACAAGAAGAAGAAAGCATTATTCTTGTTGCTCAGCGTTATTTAAATATTTTCCACCAAATTCATATTTTTAACGCCGACCGTCGTGCCGAATTTGATGAATCCCTCGTGCAAATGCCCGACAAAGTGCGCATTACCATGGTTGATATGCCGGGCGGACGCGTATTGCTTGAGCATGTGCGCGATTTAGAGCGTGCCCGCGGTATTAAGTCCGAGCTTTTACAACGTTTAATCGGTAAAAAAGACGAAAACAGCGAATTTGCATTACTGGCAAAATCTGAGGAAGAAAACAAATCACAACCGGAAGCGCAAGTTGCTGTTGCTCCGGTTGCCGTATCCGGCCCCATCAGCTTAGATCCGGATTTTGCAAAAAATCTGGCATCATCGTTAGCCACGGCTTTTCGCAGTAACAATTTAACACCGCGCGAAGGCAATTTGGGCGAGCTTTCCGACGTTTTGAGTAAATCGTTTAATTCTTATGCTAGCAATATGCAACAGCTAACGGAGAAAATGCTTGACCAAAATATGGCACATTTTAACCAAACCCAAAAGCAAATCCAATCCAGTTTAGACCAACAAGCCGGTCTGCAAAATAAAATGCAAACCGATTGGAATGACCATCTTTTGGCCAATATTCAAAAACAAGAGGATTGGCAAAAACAGCTGCAAACCAAGGTTACCGAACAAATTGAGTTACAAAATCAAATTCAATCACGTTTGGCCGAACAGGTGGATCAGCAAAATCAGATTCAATCGCGCTTTGCCGAACAGGTTAATCAGCAAAACCTGATTCAATCGCGCTTTGCCGAAAACATGGAGTTACAAAATCAGTGGCAAACTCAGGTGCAAAACCAAATGCAATCGCTGTCCATGACAGCGGCCAATGCTGCAAGTGCCGTGCCGCAAGCTGCTGCTCAACTCAATACGCAAAACAACAATGCCAATTCTACAACCATAAACAATATCAATGTGGATTCTTCATGCTTTAACGGCCTAACTCAAACCATTAAAGAAGCCGAAGAGAAGCGCAATGAAGATTTCAAACAGATTATAGAAGTGCTGAACAAAAATTTCGCCCAACAAAATAAACCGCAAAATTTACCGATTACGGCAATTACGGATTCTATTACCGAAGCTCTTCGCGAAAACAGCAAACAGCAAATGGCTGCTATTAAAACATTTGGCGATATTTTAGCCGCTTCATTGCGCGAAACGCAAAAAGAACTGGCCAAAACACTCAGCCAAAATGCCGCAAAAGAAAAAATCTATGTGTTACCCGAACAAATTCAAGCGCCGACATCGCAACCGAGCGCGCCGCAGGAAACACCTCAAAACCATGGTAAGAGCAATTTTATCAAAAATATCGGCGATAAAATTTCGGAGACAACATCTAAATTGGCGCAAAACCTGAATACACCGAAGAAAGATAAAGACAAAGTTGATGCCCCGAAGAAAGACAAAGTTGATGCACCGACACAAAGATCGGAACAAAAAGAGCAAGCGCCGCAAAAGCAAGAACAAAAATCGGAACAAAAAGAGCAAGCGCCGCAAAAGCAAGAACAAAAAGCCAAGTCCGAGCAAAAAAACGAACCGGTAGCACAAAACCAGAAAAAGTCAGAGGAAAAATCTGAATTTAAACCCGAAGTGAAGATAAAAGCTGAAACCAAATCAAAAACGCAAACAAAGTCGGAACCGGAATCAGAAGAAATTGACTTAGCAGCTCTACTTAAAAATGAACCGGAACCAATAACAGATTTAACGTTACCGGATACTAAAGAGATTATTGAAGAGCATGATGCGGAAAATTTGTTGGATACTATTTTTGATGATAAAGAACTTGATAGCGAGCCGAATTTGGCGGACGCCTTTTTAACTGATGTGACAAACGAAAATATAGTCGAACAACCGACAGTAAACCATGAACCTGTTACAGAACCGGTAGATTTACCGCAACAGCAAAATGAGCCTGATTTAGCGGATGCGTTTATAGACGATACGCCAACACCGGAAACTCAATTACAAGATGCGCCGCAAGCAAAACAAAAAGAAACGCAAAAGCATACCAAACGCGCAGATACAAATGAGTTGTTATCCGAGTTTTTGCAAATGACGGAAGAATTAACCGGTCAATCGCACACATCTTCGCCGACACCGGAAATAAAACAGGAAATAAAGCCGGAAGTTAAACCTGAGCCTGTTCCAACTCCGAAAACTAAATCGGAAAACAAACCAGAGCAAACTTTGGTTCCTAAAACAACCGAGGTCAAACCTAAACCGAAAAAAAACGAACCAAAACCGAAACCCAAATATCAGCCATCAAAAGCAATGACCAGCAAGTATGATGATGCGTTGCAAAAAATCAAAGATGCTTTGCAATCCGATGAGTCTGTTACACTAAACGAGCTTGATGATATTAATGCCGTTTCACTCAATAATGATATGCCGGAACCGCAAGAGGAAATAGAACAAACCTTTAATGATGTGCCTTTAGAAAATAGCGATTTTGCAGCTTTGTTTGATGAGACACCACCTGTAGCGGCTGATGATGAATGGGAATATGTAGATGAAAACGGCAACCCGTTGCCGGATGATTCCGCTGATGATGAATGGGAATATGTGGATGAAAACGGCAATCCGTTGCCAAACGATTCCGCTGATGATGAATGGGAATATGTGGATGAAAACGGCAATCCGTTGCCGAATGATTCCGCTGAGCAAGAATGGGAATATGTGGATGAGAATGGCAACCCGTTGCCAAACGATTCTGCTGATGATGAATGGGAATATGTGGATGAAAACGGCAATCCGTTGCCGGAGGATTCTGTAGACGAAGATTGGGAATATGTAGATGAAAACGGCAACCCATTGCCGGAGGATTCCGCTGAGCAAGATTGGGAATATGTAGATGAAAACGGCAATCCGTTGCCGGATGATTCCGCTGCTTCCACAAACCAACCTGACGTTCCTAAAACCCCATAAGTAAAAACACAAAAAATTATTTACAAACGCGCACCGCTTGATTAAAATAGCAAAAAAAGGATAAGAAAATGGCCGAAGAAAATAACACCGTTGTTTCAAAAGAAATGCTCTGGTATGTTGATAATTATATCGTGCTGATAGATTATTATGACCGGACCATTTCACGCATTGCCGCACGTTGTGTGCGCTCCGGCAATATTGCGCTAGAAGAATATAAATTTTATCCTTACATATTGGACGTTTTGGAAGAAATCTGCGACACCGGTAACTATATCTTAGAGCATCAAGCTTTATATCCTTATGTTGAAAAACGCATTGCCGGCGGTGTTGAAGCCTTGCGCAAAAATTTGGCGCTTTATCAGGAAGAGTTGACCAACAATCAATCACCGGATATGGTGCGTGCCGATCCGAATGAGGCCAAAAAAATCAATGAAGCGTTGGGCAATTTTGACAAAGCTGTTGATCCGACGGCCGGTGCCGGCATGAACATTGATGAACTGATGGAAAAACTGATGGCTGAAAATAACAGCGAGCAAAGTAATGAACAGAATAACGAATGAATCAAAGAAAGTCGTGGCTATGAATAAATATTTGAATATGCTAAAAATTTTAAGCTTTTTGCTTATTCTCGGCGGGTTAACCGCTTGCGCTTGGATGTCGGCGCAAGGTGAAGAAGCTTCATCCGAAGATGCAACTGACACTTCAATGACGGCTGAACAAATTATGAATGCCAATGCACCGGCAGAAGTGCCTGCACCGGTCATTACCGATGTGGTTATTGACGCACCGCAAATTGTAACCGCACCGGCCGAACAACCGGTTGTGCGCCGCGATCCGGAAGATCCAAATCAACCGATTATTCGCACACCGGAAGGAGCAAATGAGCTGGATTTGGAAACCCCTCTGCGTTGTGATGTAAACTGGGAAACTCAGCAAATGGTGCTTACCCTTCCGTATTCAAAATCCGCATTTAAGTTAGAACGCAACGGTCAAAATGACCCTCTGCCACGCTATGCCGTGACCGGTTTTTCGTTTGATATGATGCCTGCAGAACGTGCTATTGTGAAGCTCTTAAAAGAGGCGGATATTCGCGTTTCTTCGGCCGACGGTCCTTATACCAGTATTTCCGCCAATGATTTGAAGGGCGAGCTGTCTGCCGTTTTAAAGATGATTACCGATTCGGCCGGCATTTATTATTCCTATAACGCCAAAGACAAAATTTTAACTTTAAGCCGCCATGCCAATATGACACTGTATACACCGCACGCCAAACCGATTATGCTCGGTTTGCTTGACGTCATTCGCGGCGCCGGCATCACCAATATCGTTGCCAATTGGGCCGATTTTTCACTGACTTTTGATGCCGATGTTGAAACCAAAAATAAAATGATTGAGTTAATTAACTTCTTTGAAAACAGCCCGACTTTGGTGACCTATGATGTTAGCGTATTCCGCTTATATCCGTATGATCAACAGCACGATATTGAGTGGATTGATATGCTCAAAGCCTTTGATTTTGGCACCATTACCACTGCTCAAACCGGTATTATCGGTCGCATTTTGACCACTACAAATGATATTACGCTTGAAAAGTTACAACAATTCTTAGGTTCGCAAGCGCAGATTGAAGCGGTTGCCGAAGGAAAATTCGTGGTGCCGAATTTGTGGTTATCGCGCTTTGATATCGGCAAATGCAGCAATAAGAAAAACCGCGACAATTACGGCATGTCTATTTTAGCCAAAGCCTCACTTGAGCGCAATAACAACATTTTCAGCGATATTACATTGGAAGAGACTAACGGCCAAATTACCAGCTTTAAAATCCGTAACAAATTGGGCGAAAATTTCTTGATTATCGGCTTGCCAAACGAGCTTTTCGGTATTAAATCGCCAAAATCGGAAACCGTAATATTTATGGTGCCGCGTTTGGTACGCACCTTGAAAACCAATGAAAGAATTAAAAATAAATTATAGAGGATATAAAAAATGGAACAAATGCAAACGCCACAAAATCCTAATGCACCGCGTAAAATTCGCAAAATAAAACGTGTGCGGCCAATTACACAGGCTCCGACTTCTTACGGTATGCCAAGCAAAGTAAATGCCGCTCCGACACCAAGTGAGCCGCAATATCCGGAAGGTCCGGTCGGATTTGAGCCGGAATTACCGCCGCAGGTAGAAACCAACGAAAATTACTATGCCAATAACGGAGATGCGGAAAACATTCGTTTTGTGACCGAAGAAGAATTGCAAGGAGCTAAAACAGAAACCATTGCCGATTTGCTCAAAAATAAAACCGTAATTTTAATGCTGATTTTGGCAGCCATTATCGGTATGATTTTAGGCACGTTTATTTTTGCCGGCAAACAAACTACTAAAAGCCGCGGCTTAGACGGTGTGGTGGTTAATCCCGATGTTCCGGCCGGCCGCAGTCGTTGCGGTTTGGTGGAACCGCATCAAGGTTGTGTGCTATATATCATGAATGCCAGCCGCCAAGAAGTGACCGGCAAAACGTTTTATACCACAGCGGCCGAATGGACCAAACGTCAGCGCTATTTGATTGAAACCGGCAATATGAACTACAGCAGTGTCCGCATTAAACCGGGGTATATTGCACAAATCAATATTCCGCCGCTGTCATCATATTAAACAAAGTAACAAAAAAACGCCAATCCAAACCGGAAAGGCGTTTTTTAATACCCGAATCAAAATGCTTGCTCAAATAAAAGGATATTGATTGCGAAGCTTTGTAAATTGCCGATAAGCTTCATTATCCGGAATACCGAGCTGCGTCATACACTTTTGCAAAGCGCCCCAGCACGGCACGCCGAAACGATTGATAGAACAGAAGCAATCTACATCATTATCGGCATACAACACATAACGCGTTAGGGCTGATGCTGCTGCAGAAGGCTGCTCTTCACGGCTGCTATAAGCTTGTTGAGCTTCATTCGGTGAGGTCTTCACGAAATACAGCGCATCATCATGAAAAAAGCTAATCTTCATGCCGTAAGTATATTGGACGCGAGCCAGCATTGTCAGCGTATCGTCAATATCTTCCATTAGCATCGGATTCCACAAAAGTGTCAAATCATTGGCTGTTGGCAGATTAAACGAACGCTGTTTGGCTAATTCCGGTCCGAAAAACAAAGCAGAATCACCAAAAGCCTGCGTAACCATATAGCCGTTAAAATGCTCTTCCGATTTACGCTCTTCAAGCGAGAGATAAATACCGTCAACCTCCACTCCCCAAATAAGTTTGCTCAGTTGCGGCACAAAAAACGGCAACACCACCATAGAAACCGAGTTTGGCTGGTGATATACAAGACGGCACGGCATACTTATCCACTCACAATTTTTAAGAGCTAAGTGTGTCAAATAACCTTCATACAAATTTCTCATTTCATTCGGCGCAATTTTAGCGTCGGATAATTGATCATAAATCTTAAAAATATCCATAAACGTAAGAATTAAATTAATAATATAAAATTAACTTTCAATATAGCAAATAACAAGTTTTTGTCAAGATAAAACAGAAAAAGATTCGGTTGCACCGCATAAGCAACGCGTAACCTAATTTCACGGTCAAAGTTGGATAATGAGGGGTTTATATATTAAATTTGAAGATGCCTTATCCGCGCAAAGCGCGGAGGCATGACGATTTTCATTTTTATATAGACGAGTCTGTAAACCTCGGATAATGAGTCAGATGCGACGGAAGTCTGTTGGCGACGTGTAGAAATTGCTACACGAGGAAAAAAGTGTAAGTAAATACTTGATAAACGAGGTTGTAAACCTCGGATAATGAGCTTAATACGAAGAAAGTTTCTTCACGCGGTGTAGAATACAGCTACATAAGTGAAGAAACTTTCAAGTAGTAAGCCATTAGCCGAGGTTTACCATGAGTAAGAGGAACGACGAATAACCTTACTCAACGCCCTATAAGGGAAGGCTGATGAGAACTCTCAAACCTCCTAAATTGCTGTCTTCCAGCTGAATTGAACCACCATGCGAAACAATAACATCTTTAGCGATGGAAAGTCCCAAACCGACTCCGCCGGTTTCTTTGTTGCGCGAACCTTCCACACGATAAAACGCCTTAAACACATCTTCGCGTTTATCAGCCGGAATACCCGGCCCGTCATCTTCAACCGAAAGCTCCAGACGTTTGTTATCGCTTTCTAACTTTACGGCAATGGTTTTGCCATAGTGGAAGGCATTTTCTATGATATTAGTCACGGCACGCCGCAAAGCCTGCTCACGCCCCTGCACTGCGCTGACATCATAATTGGTGGAATAACGAATCATAGCATTTGAGTTTTTGCGATATTTGTTAATGATGCTGGTGACCATCTCATTCATATCAACAAACGATGTTTTTTCACCACCCTCACCGCTGACAAACGCCAAATAGCCGTCAAGCATTTTTTCCATTTCATTGATATCTTGCACAAACTCGTTATTTTCCTCATTTTCCGGTAACATTGCCAACTGAAGTTTCATGCGCGTCAATGGCGTGCGTAAATCGTGCGAAACACCGGCCAACATTTGCGTGCGCTCGGAAATTTGACGCAAAATACGCTCTTTCATTTTAGTAAAGGCTAATCCGGCACGCCGCACTTCAATGGAGCCATACGGTTTAAACTTGGTGTTTATACCTTTACCGAAATCTTCGGCCGCTTCAGCCAACTGTGCAATAGAGCGAACCTGCACGCGCAAGAACATAACCGCCACAATAAACAGCAACAATGATGTGCCGACCATCCACAAAACAAAACCAAAAATAGATGAACTGAATATATTTTTTATTGATGTTTTATATTCATATAAACCCTTATCGGTATCAACCAAAATAACCAAATCAGAATGATGATTGCTCAAGAAAATTTCAGTATTGGCCAGTGGAAATTGGTGTTTAAGCGCCTCTTCCAAATATGTTGTCATAAAGGACGGCTTTTTCTTATTTTCGCGCCAAGCCGAATGCTTTACATCATTGTCATAATATTGCACCTGAAGACCATATAAGGCTTCGGACATCTTTTGCACGTGCGCGTAATCGGCCGTTTCATTATGCATTTGCATTACAAACGCCATATTGGCTGCCAAATTATCCGACAAACGATGACCGATTCGCTCCCAACTGCTGTTGAAATAAGCATAAATTGAAACAATCTGCACCACAATTAGCGGCACAAAAATCAACAACATGGTTCTAAAAAACAATGAGCGCGGCAACAACTTCCTTTTTAAAAAATTCAAACCTCGTTCAATTTTTGACGGAAACTTAATATGCATTTTTTTCTCCTATTCCGTTAATAACATATACCCTTTGCCGCGCACGGTTTGTAAATAGCGCGGATTTTTTGAATCTGCTTCAATTTTTTTACGCAAACGCGTAATTTGCACATCAATAGAACGCGCTCCTTGTCCGGCACCAAGCAATTCAGCTAATCTTTCACGACTGAAAATTTGCCCGCTTTTTTGCCCCAATACGCTCAAAATAGCTTGTTCAATCGGCGTAATGTGAATAATCTCACCCGTTTTATAACGACATTCTTTCTTGTCTAAATCAAAATAACAATCACCGAAGTGCAAAATTTTATTTTGGCTCTTTTCGGCTTGCGGCACACGACGCAAAATACTATTGATACGCAATACCAATTCTTTCGGCTCAAACGGCTTTGGTAAATAATCATCAGCGCCGGCTTCCAAACCGGCAATACGATCCTGCGTTTCACCCATTGCCGTTAATAAAATTGCCGGAACCATACTTTCCTGACGCAGTTTTTGCAAAAATTCTATGCCGCTTTCATTTGGCATCATCACATCTATAATCAGCAAATCAAACTGATATTGCGTTAAAAACAGGCGTGCAGTTTCTGCATCTTTGGCAGCAGATACGGCAAATCCGTTTTCTTGCAGATAGCGTTGCAATAAATGCCGCAATCGCAAATCATCGTCAATTACCAGAATATGCGCGCAGTCCGTTTTCATCTGACAACGCCTTAATTAAGCTTTGCTTATCGTATTTTTAGCTGCACTTTTTTTCTTGCCGGTTTTATTGCCGGCGGCAGTTTTTTTCTTTGTCGCCGATTTTTTCGTTGTTCTTTTAGCCGTTTTTTTGGTATCACTTGCTACTTTTTGAGCTACCGGTTTCGGCGCAGATTTTACAACTGCCGCTTCTTTTTCGGCATTGCGTTTACTTTGAATTTTTTGCAACACATTATTCATCAACATCCGAATACGATTTTCGCTTTTTTTGCTTTCGGTGCCGCGCACATAATCAAGACTGCGTTGATAATATTGATACCCCGTAATAAAGGTTAAAACCGCAGCCACCCATAATAAAACTTCGCCGCAATAGCTCCAACCGATCCATAATTGGCGAAACAGCATCATCGCCAATGCCGTCATTTGAAACGCTGTTTTCCATTTAGCGAGCTTTGTAACCGGCAGTCCGACATTTACCTCACGCAAAAATTCGCGCAGCCCCGAAACAAGAATCTCACGACATAAAATCACAAATATCGGAATAACTGACAAGCTCCAGTTATACATGCTGCCCTCACCTTTAGCCAAAATAACCACCAGTGCGGTTGCCACCAGAAGTTTATCGGCAATCGGGTCCAAAAGTCGCCCGAACGCCGATGTTTGATTGCGTGCACGCGCCAAATAACCGTCCAAATAATCGGTAATTGAAGCAGCAATAAACAATGCTCCGGCAAACATTGCCCAAGCATAAGATGTCCAATAAATAGAAACGAAAATAAGCGGAATAACCGCAATTCGTGATAAAGTTAAGATATTAGGTAAATTATACACGCGTTTTCTCCCCAAAATATTGTTTTTTTCTTAGTATAATCATTATTTTTAATTATGGAAGTAATTATATATTTTTTCCGCCACTTTTTTACTGATTCCCGCCACTTTGGTTAAATCATTGATTGAGGCGCCTTTAATTTGCTCTACCGAACCAAAGAAATTAAGCAAATCATGCTTACGCTTGGCGCCGATCCCCTCAATCTCGTCAATTTGCGATTTATAAATGGATTTGGCACGCTTTTTACGATGTGTGCCAATGGCAAAACGGTGTGCTTCGTCACGCAAATTCTGCATATAAAACGCTATTGGTGATTGAAACGGCAATGCAAAACTTTCACGCCCAATGACATGGTAAAACTCCTTACCCGCGTTGCGCTCCGGTCCTTTGGATATGGCAATAATCGTTATACCGCTTAAATCATAATTTTGAAGCGCTTCGTGCACTGCATGTAATTGCCCCAAACCGCCATCAAGCAAAATCACATCCGGCCGATTCTCATCACTCATCCGCTCAAAACGGCGCAACAAAACCTCGCGCATCATGGCAAAATCGTCATGTGTGTTTTCAGTATATTTGATATTAAACGTGCGATACGATTTTTTATCAAATCCGGACGGCGTGGCTACAACCATAGCCCCAACGGCAAAACTGCCCTGATTGTGCGAATTGTCATAAATTTCAATGCGCTGTGGCAGATGTGCCAAACCGAACACTCGTTGCATTTCAAACAAATTTTCTTCAACCGAGGCCGTTTCGGCCAACTTTCGTTCTATGGCCGCCTTTGCATTTTCTACCGCACGAGCGATTAACTTAGCTTTATTACCTTTTTGATAAAAGTTGATTTTACATCCCAAGGCATTTTGCAAAAAATCGGCATTTTCCAACGGCGTTGATACCAAAATTTCTTTTGGTGCCGCATGTTCGGCATAAAATGAACTTAAAAACGCTTCTAAAATCTCGGCCTCGCTTGTTTCGGCCGCCTGTTTTGGGAAAAACGGCAGATTACCGCAATTTTGCCCGCCGCGCACAAAAAACACCTGAATACACACCATGTTTTTATATTTGACGGCTGCTACCGCATCAACGGAAACGATATCGGCATATTCTACATTAGCGCCGCTTTGCACACTGCTCAAAGCACGGATTCTATCGCGTAAAATAAGCGCCAATTCATAATTTTGCGCTTGACTGGCCGCTTCCATTTGTGCTGAAAGCGTTTCTTTTAATTCACTGTTTTTACCCTCCAAAAAGCGCACCGTTTCACTAACCAAATCATGATATGCGGCTTTGCTGATTTTACCGACGCATGGCGCACAGCAACGTTTAATTTGATATAACATACACGGTCGCTCGCGATGTTTAAAAACACTGTCGCGGCATGAGCGCAACTTAAAAGTTTTTTGCACAATATCCAACACATCGTTAACAGCGCCGGCATTGGCAAAAGGCCCGAAATATTTACCCTTATCTTTGCGGGCTCCGCGACACTTGCGCAAAGCTGGAAAATCTTCATCTGGATTAATTGTCAAATGCGGAAAAGTCTTATCATCTTTAAGCAAAATATTGTATTTCGGCTCCAACTTTTTGATGAGATCATTTTCCATTAACAATGCCTTAGCCTCATTTTCAACCACAATAAATTCCATACGATCCACTTCGGAAACCATACGTTTAATATGGTCTGGCAATTTATCAAAATGCGTATAGGCAACGATTCGTTTTTTGATGCTTTTGGCTTTGCCGACATACAAAACTTTGCCGTTTTTATCAAGCATCCGATAAACACCTGGCTTAAGCGGTGCAATTTTAACATTGCTTTGAATAACCTCTATGCCGTGCTTAATATTGCTCATTGGCACCTACCCGTTATGCGCCGATTAAAACTTCGGCCGCCGCACGCGCTTCGTCACTGATTTGAGCTCCCGACAACATACGCGCGATTTCTTCGCGTTTTTGATTAGCATCAAGTGCGCGCAAATACGTTGTCGTCACATTATTTTCGGTGCGTTTTTCAACCTTGAAATGATGTGCACTTTGTGCCGCCACTTGCGGTGAATGGGTAACCACTAAAACTTGCGTTTTCTGTCCGAGCTCGGCCAATTTGGCGCCGACCGCTTGCGCCGTTGCGCCACCGATTCCGGTATCAACCTCATCAAAAATCATTGTGCCGGCCGCCATATTTTGCGCCAAATTGACTTTAATGGCCAACATAAAACGCGCCAATTCACCGCCCGAGGCAATTTTGCTTAATGGTCCGAGCGGTGTGCCGCTGTTAGTAGAAACCGCAAAACAAACATCTTCGGCTCCGTTTTCATTCCATTGCTCTGCAGGTTTGGCTTTAAGTTGCGTCACAAAACGCGCTTTTTCCATTTTTAAATCCGGCAATTCGGCCATAATCTTGGCATCAAGTTTTTTGGCGGCCGCTTGCCGTTTGGCTGTAATTTGCTCAGCTTTTTTAGCATAATCAGCCCATGCTTGCTGCTTTTGTTTTTCAAGCTTTGCCAAATTTTCTCCGCCATGTTCCAAATGCGCCAATTTTTGCGCCATATCCTGCCATAATTGCGGCAACTCTTGCACCGCCACCTGATGTTTGCGCGCCAATGATTTCAAAGTAAATAAGCGTTCTTCAATGGCATCCAAATCATTTTGACTTAAATTGACTTCCGAAATAGCGGTATTGATTTGTGTCTCGGCTTCTTCAACGTTAATCAGAGCCACATCCAGAACCTCAGCTAAACCGGAAAATCGGTTTTCTAAAATGGCATTAACCCGCGCCACCGCTGTTTGTGCCTGTCTGAGTGATGATCCGACTCCGGAATTATTCAGTGCTTGATGTGCCGTATTCAAATTATTTATGATTTTCTCGGCATTCATCATTTGCCGACGACGATTTTCCAAGTCTTCCGTTTCATTTTCCTGCGGCTTAACTTTTTCCAACTCCGCCACCCAATGGTGCAGATTTTCTTCATCTTGTTGAGCAATAGCATATTGTTCCGCCGCTGTTTCATACGCGCGTTTTTGTGTTTGATATGTTTGATAAGTCTCTCGCATTTCCTGCAACGCCGCCGCATAACCGCCGTAATTATCTAACACCGCACGATGTGTTGCCGGATTAAGCAGCCCCTGATTATCAAACTGACCGTGAATTTCTACCAAACAAGCACCGATTTCTTTAAGCAATTTTTGCGTAATCGGCTCGTCATTAAAAAAAATCTTACTTTTGCCGTCGGCTGACAATGTGCGCTTAATCACAATTTCCGGTGAAAATTCAAGCTCATATTCCTGACATAGATGTCGTAACTCGCTTGCATCATCGTCAACCTCAAAACAGCCGATAACTGATAACTTATCACATCCGGAACGAATCATATCGGTTTCAACCCGTCGTCCGAGCAACATGCCGACACTATCCAATAAAATAGATTTACCGGCACCCGTCTCACCACTTAAAACACTAAATCCTGTCTGAAAATCCAAATCTAGCTTATCAATCAACACCACATTGCGAATAGACAGCGATTTCAACATCAGATTTACTCTCCGTCGGCTTAGCCTTTTTTATTTAGCGCCGTCATCGGCATGGGCAACAAACCAAGAATTAAGCCATGATTTAACCCCTGAACCGGAACGATCTTCCTCGGCCTTTTCTTCTGCGTCCGCTTTGGCTTCTTTTACCGGTTCGGTCATGGCTTCTTCGGCATTTTCATCACTGCCGAACCAACCGCTGAGCCACAATTTACCCTCATCAGCCTTTTCTTCTGCGTCTGCCTTGACTTCTTTTACCGGCTCCGGCTCGGTCATGGCTTCTTTGGCATTTTCATCACTGCCGAACCAACCGCTGAACCACGATTTGCCCTCATCAGCCTTTTCTTCTGCGTCCGATTTGGCTGCTTTTACCGGCTCGGTCACAGCTTCTTCGGCATTTTCATCACTGCCGAACCAACCGCTGAACCACGATTTGCCCTCATCAGCCTTTTCTTCTGCGTCTACTTTGGCTTCTTTTACTGGTTCAGCCACAGCTTCTTCGGCATTTTCATCACTGCCGAACCAACCGCTGAACCACGATTTACCCTCATCAGCCTTTTCTTCTACTTCCGATTTGGCTTCTTTTTTATCTTTCCACTTGGAATACCATGAAGTTTTCTTTTCACCGGTCACTTCCGGACCGCCGATTTTTTCCATTACCTTTGCAGCTTTAGCTGTCCATTTACCGTCCGGATAATTTTGCTTTAAGATTTTATAATAACCGTTGGCATAGTTGTTCATACCGAAAATGGCATAAATTTCTACCTGACGATATAAAGCTTCTTCAATTTGAATGGTGGTTTGATATTCATTCAATACCACATTAAAGCGGTTAAGCGCTGACAAATAATTGCCTTCTTTCAAATAAAAACGCCCGATAATCATTTCTTGGCCGGCTTTATAATCTTCGGCCAAGTGCAATTTGTTGCGCACATCTTGCGCATATTTGCTCTCCGGATACAATGCCACCAAGCGTGAAAAAGCATCTTCTGCTAACCGTGTATCCCCCTGATCTTTATCTGCCGACGAAATTTGGTCATAATAGCACATACCCTTCAGATAATAAGCATAAGCGGCATCTTTGTTGCCCGGATGATAGCGCAAGAAACGATCAACGGCAATAACCGCATCATCATATTTTTCATCTTTGTAATAAGCATATGCGCCCATTAACTTAGATTTAACAGCCCATTTGGAATAAGGGTGATCGGTTTCCACTTTTTCAAATGCCTCCGCCGCCTTTTTATAGCGCGTAGCTTCAAGTTCATCAAACGCATGATTATACAGTTCTTCCACCGACATTTTATCTAAATCCGGCCCTGACGAACACGCCGTTAAAACCATTAGAACACTGCAAATACCATATATTTTTTTCATGTTTATTCCTCAACTATTTCATAATTATCCGCATCGGCAAACACTTCTTTCAACACTTCATTATTATGAAAATGCCCTGTGCGTTTGGCCGTTATTTTTGCGACCAACCGATAGCCTGAAGTGAGCATATCGCCAATGCAATCCAACACTTTGTGATTAACACATTCGTTTTGCACACGAAAACCGCCTTCGTTCAAAATTGTTTCGCCGTCAAGCACCACGGCGTTTTCCAAACTTCCCCCTTTAATCAGGCCGATTGAGCGCAAATAGTCAACCTGATATTTTTCGCAAAACGTGCGAGAAGGTGCAATTTTATCGGCAAAAACAGCTTTGTTAATATTACCTTCAAACACCTGATGACCGACAATTTTTGATGGAAAATCAATTTCAAAATACACGCTGAGCATGCTATCTTGCGTTGGCTCAAGCCCAATCTCATTGCCTTTGTCATCGGTAAAAGCCACACGTTTTTTAATGCGTAAATATTTGCGCGGCGCGTTCTGCTCTTTAAGTGGCACATCTTTAAGTTCTTCATAAAAAACTTTGGCACTGCCGTCCATAATTGGCACCTCCGGCTGATTAACTTCTATTCTGACATTATCTATGCCTAAAATATATAACGTTGCCATAATATGTTCAATAGTGCTGACAATTTGTTTATCTTGATTTCCTAAGCATGTGCAATTTCTGGTATCAACCACATGATTGTAAAGCGCCGGAAATTCAGGCTGTCCGGTTATATCGGAACGCACAAACACTATACCGGTATTTTCCGGCGCCGGCAAAAATTTTAAGCGGCTTTCAAGCCCGCTGTGCAGACCGATTCCTTTAATTTCAACGCTGTGGCTCAAAGTTTTTTGCATTATTCCTCCTAAAAAAGATACTCATAATAATTCTTCTTTCACTGTCATCGCCAAACTTTCATTTTCTGTCATCCTTGCACTTGATGCGAGAATAACAGTAATATAAATAGGCAGCCTATAAGCCGAGTTCTGTTCACAATTTGCTTTATCGTTACCGACAAAGATTTTGCTTGATAGCTATTCATCTGCGCCAAACGTCACCGCTTGGCTGGTGCGACCTACCTCTGGGGCGGATCGGAAACACTCCTTACGCTTTTAACGGCGTCCCCTAATTTGGTCTTACATCAGATAGGGTTTACCTAAAGCCGCGAACATTACTGCCCGCGCGGTGAGCTCTTACCTCGCCTTTTCAACCTTACCGACATATAAATCGGCGGTAATTTTCTGCGGCACTTTCCCGTGGATTTCTCCAGCCGGACGTTATCCGGTATCTTGTTTCCGTGAAGCCCGGACTTTCCTCATCATTGGATTTTACCTTCCATGACGCAGCTATCCGGCTGCCTTGTGCCATAGGCTAAACTGTTTTAATATCAAAATCAATGCTTTTTAAGTATTTTCACACTTTTAATTAAATATTAAGCTTTTTAGCCTATAACTTTTTGTATAACAACTGAAAATACTGTAGAAAAGGAGCATAAGTATGAATAAATTGTTATTAACAACCACGGCTTTAGTTTTAGGCTTGGCATTTACAGCTGACGCTTTGGCCGACTGCAACGGCTTTTATTTAGGCTTACGTGGCGGCGTTGTCAAACACAAATTGGACAATCCGAAATCTGGCGGCACCGGCAACAGCAATGATGATTTTGATAAAAATCGTTTTATGATGAGCGGCGCTTTGGGTTATCGTTATAACTATGTCCGCACCGAGTTGGAATATGTTTGGCGTAACAAAGTTAACCAGAATCTGACCGATGAGGATGGTGATACCATCAGACAAGAATTCAAAACTCAATCTTATATGTTAAATGCATATATTGACTTGGCACCGTATTATTGGATTACCCCGTATATTGGCGGTGGTATCGGTTACACCAAGCTGAAATATAGCTCTAAATATCCGGAAGGCATGACCTCTGGTAATGAAAGCTTTAATAAAAAGCGCTTTACATGGTCTTTGGGCGGCGGCTTGAGTGTTAAAGTCACCAACCGTTTCAATGTTGATGCCGGTTATCGTTACTATGACATGGGCGACATTAAACATGAAAGCGGCAAAAAAACCGGTGTGAAAGCTCACGAAGTTTACGGCGGCGTTCGCTACGTATTCTAAAATTATTTAGCTTTACAAAAGCCGCTAAGCTCTTTAGCGGCTTTTTTTTTATTGCCGAGATACCACGGTCAAAGCCGTGGTATGACAGAGAAAATGATTTTATAACGTCATCCTCGTGCTTTTCCATTTTATAAGTCATCCTCGTGCTTGACACGAGGACCTCAGCAAATTAAAATTATCACATAATAGAAATAAAGGAATGGAATATGAAAAACAAACAATTATTCGGCACCGACGGCGTGCGCGGCATTGCTAACATTTATCCGCTGACCATTGATTTTTGCACCCGTTTAGCCGCAACACTGAGTACCCAAATTTGCACCAAACAACGCCGAGTCGCTATTGCGCGCGACACACGCATTTCCGGCCCGATGTTATTTTCAGCTCTCTGCGCCGGTTTCACCGCACATGGCATAGATGTGCTGGACTTGGGTGTTATTCCGACTCCTTTATGCACCACTTTAACACCGCAGCTGAACGTGGATATGAGCATTATGATTACGGCTTCGCATAATCCGTATCAGGACAACGGGCTCAAGCTGATTGCAGCCGACGGCAACAAATTTTCCGATGCGCAAACTGCGGCATTGGAAGAAGCATTGGCCGCCGACTTTGCACCGGCTTATGACAGCGCCAAAATCGGCACCATAACACAACATGAAACCGGCTTGGCAAACTATCGGACAACCATCGCAAAAATTGCACCACAAAATGCCCTGCACAGCATGAAAATTGCTCTAGACAGCGCTAACGGAGCATTTTCAGGCATTCTGCCACAAATTTTTGCTGCTTTAGGCGCCGAAATTATCAGTTTAGCCGATTCGCCGAACGGCTCCAACATCAATCAAGACTGCGGCTCGCAACACACCGAAAATCTGAGCCGTGTCGTTGCGGAAAACGGCTATGATTTAGGGATAGCGGTTGACGGTGACGGTGACAGAATCATCATTTGCGATGAAAACGGCAAACGCTTGGACGGCGACCAAATTATCGCCTTTTTAGCCACATATTTGCATAAACATGGTCTGCTGAAAAACAAAGCAGTTGTCGCCACAATTTATTCAAATTTAGGGTTGGGAAAATATATCCGCTCGCTCGGGCTTGATTTTTACGCCACCGCCGTTGGCGAACGTTATGTGATTGAAAAAATGCACGAAATTGGTGCTAATTTAGGCGGAGAAGAGTCCGGACACATGGTTTTATCTGACTATGCATTGACCGGCGATGCTTTGATTGCCGCCGTCATGGTTTGTTTGGGCGTTAAAGAATTGGCGCAACCGGTCAGCCGCATTTTTCCGGTATTTCAGCCGTTTCCGGCCAAAGCCTATAATCTGCGATTTGAAAACAAAGAAATCATCAGCGCGTTATTGGCAAAACCGGAAGTTGAGCGCTGCATTGAGCAAATCAAAACCGATTTAGAGGGACATGGCACAATTTTGGTGCGTAAATCCGGCACCGAACCGGTCATTCGTCTTAAAATAGAGGACGAAAATGAAGCCATTGCCGAAGCGGCCGCACAAAAGATATTACCGCTGTTAAAGGAATAATAAAGACTTTTATCATTTATTAAACATTCTTGCATAAAATCAGTTCCAGTTATAATGTATCATTAAGGAGAAAATACTATGGGTGGCATTCTTGCTGGCATAATTCGCGTCTTTCTCAGAAATCCGACAATTATTTTCGGTATCGGATTAGCCGCATATTATATGACCAAATTTAATATAAATGTTGTTTTGCTCATATTTCAAACGTTCGTGCCATATGCTATAATGTATGGCATAGCCTTTTTCTATGTTATGTTGGTTAAACATATATACAAGCCAAACAGCAAAACAGTAGATTGGTGGGCAACATTTATGAGCTCGTTTACGCAATTTTTCAGCATTTTAATTGCAACAGCTTTAACTTGCGTGATTATTTTTGCTTATAACTATGCATTTACCGATAAATTAGACGCTTACCTGCGTTATGAAAAACAATAACAATCATTAACACAGAAAAACACCGTCTGTTCAGTCAGGCGGTTTTTTTTAATCTTATTTCTTATCGGCATAAGGATTATCTGCTTTGCGCACCGTTAGACGCAAAGGAATACCGCCCAAATCAAATGTTTGGCGCAAACTGTTGGTTAAATAGCGCAAATACGATTCCGGCAAACCTTCCGGATTACTTGAAAAAATGTAAAATGATGGCGGACGCGCCTTTGCTTGCGTCACATATTTAAGTTTAATGCGGCGCTTATTTTTTCCGAGCGGTGCCGGATTCTGTTCCTGCACAGCCTCAAACCACTTATTGAGCGGTGCGGTCGGAATGCGCGTATTCCAGCGCTTATACACTTTCAAAACCGCACGCATTAACTTATCCAAACCTTCCTTTTTAAGCGCCGAAATTGTCACGGTCGGCACACCTGCCACTTGTGTCAAAGATGTTTCTAACTTGTAATTAAGCTTCTCTAATGCCTCTTTACGCTGGGCTATATCCCATTTATTAACGGCAATAACCAAAGCACGCCCTTCATCAACCACTTTACGGGCTATTGTTAAATCCTGTTTATCCAAAACCGCATCGGCGTCTAAAACCAAAACCACAACCTGCGCCATATTGGCGGCATAAATTGTGCTTTCCACCGACATTTTTTCCAGCGTATCATTCACACGCGCCTGACGACGCAACCCGGCTGTGTCAACTAACTTAAAGGTTTGTCCCTGCCATTGCCATTCGGTCGTAATCGCATCACGCGTCATACCGGCTTCAGGCCCCGTCAACATACGTTCATCGTCTAAAAGAGCATTCACCAGTGTAGATTTACCAACATTCGGGCGCCCGACAAACGCAATTTGAATCGGCCGTTTAGATTCCGTCTCGGTCGTGTTTTCATCTTCCGGTTTCGGCTCCATTGAAGCCTCAGCAGCTTGTTTTTTTTCATTCAGTTCTTGTAATTCCAAATAAAGTTCATCAAAACCTATGCTGTGTTCGGCCGAAAAAATCAGCGGCGCGCCCAAACCTAATTTATAGGCTTCACCAATGGCATTTTCCTGTGCTTTTCCTTCACATTTATTGGCCAACAAAATTACCGGCTTATGGGTTTTGCGCACCAAATCGGCAAAAAATTCGTCATACGGTTGCACACCGGCTCTGGCATCAAACAAAAACAGGCAGACATCTGCTTCCTCAATAGCCATTTGCGTTTGTCGCCACATACGGCTTTCCATATTATCCGTAGTAGAATATTCATAGCCGGCGGTATCTATAATCATCAACTCTAAATCACGCAACTTTGCCGCTGTCATTTTGCGGTCACGCGTAACCCCCGGTTTGTCATGCACCAACGCCAGCTTTTTGCCGGCTAAACGGTTAAATAAAGTAGACTTGCCAACATTCGGCCGTCCGATAATCGCCACTGTTAACACAAAAGTCTCCTTTATTCATAAACCATCAGCTTGGCATTAGCCGAAACCAACAAAATGCGGTTATTGGCCGCAATCGGCGCCCCGTTCAATTCTTCATCCGTATCAATACGTTGAATTTCATTGCCGGTTTTGGCATCATAACAAACAACAAATCCGTTTGACATGGCGACTACCAACTGATTGTTAATCATAACCGGTCCGAATATACGCGGCATTTTATCGTCTTCGCCATAATCAATCGATTTAACCCATAAGATGCGACCATTGCTTTTATCCAACGCCACCAAATCGGCTTTATCGGTAATGACAAATAACGTATTACCGCTCAATAGCGGCGTGTTTGAGCCGCTGATTTCTTTTTCCCACACACGCAAACCGGTGCGCATATCAATTGCCGCCATCACATTTGAGGCACCCAAAGCATAAACTTTGTTGCCTTCAATTACCGGCGCGGCCTTAACGGCATGCAAAGCCGTAGAAGAATAAGCATATTTACCGGAAATCAACATATCTGACCATAATGGCGTGCCGATATTGGCTTTAAATGCTTGCAATTCGCCGTTGGAAAAACCGGTAACGACCATATCTAAATCGGCATTATAAGCCGCAGCTGCACCGCCGACCATGGTGGTATCTTCCATGGCAATATCATATTGCCATAAAACTTCACCGCTGTTCACATCTAAAGCCCAAAACTTATTATCAACACTTTGCACCAAAACTTTGCCGGCAGCCAAAACCGGTGCAATTCTGAGCGGAACCTCGGTATCATAATACCACAGAGGATGCCCGTCTTTAGCGCGTATAGCAAACACTGCCCCGAAACCGGTCGTGGCATAAATTGCATTGCCGTCTGTCGCTAAACCGACACCTTTAATCGCCGTATCATTAACATTGCGCTCCGGCACCCGCAATTCAACTGCCCAATCAACTTCACCGTCAGTTAATTTAAAGGCGCGCAAAAAACCATCTGCATCTAATGTATAAATATGATCGCCGTTCAACAACGGTTCGGAAATCAAAAATTCGTGCTTGGAAGAACCGGTCCCGAAGTCAGCTTTCCAAATTCTTTGCCATTTTGGTGTCATTTTTACATTTGGTATGCGATGTTGAGCATTGGCATCAACCTGCCGCCAATACGGGTTAACCACCGCTTCACCCAAATTGATTTGCGAGGCTCCGTTTGCCACTTCAGATTTAACCGCGGCAGCTTGCTCTAAAATTGCCACACGTTTGCCCTGCGGAATAACCTTATCTTTTGAGCAAGCGCTCATCAATATTGTGGCCGATAAAACGCAAAAAAGTCCGAAAGATTGCTTCATAATCATATTTTACCTCTTTATCTTTTCAGCTTACATATCGTTCAATGATGTTAACATGTCTTGAATTTTTGTTTTAAAATACTCCGGCAAATCTTTGATTTTTAAAATATTTTCATAGATGGTGCGTGCCGTATCAACATCACCGTCTTTTATTGCCGACATTGCCAACAAATCTTGTGCCAACGGCGTCCAAGAATTATTGGCTTGCAAAATCGGTTTTAACATTGCTTCAAATTCGGCTCTCGGCAATTCATCTACCTTATAAGTAGCCAGCTTGATTAACGCAATATTTTTAACCTCTTCGTTAACCTGCGTATCATCCAACAGACTTTGCAAAGCGGCTTTAGCCTCTTCATCTTTATTTTGGTTAAACAACACATTGGCTATCTGCAACTTGGCAAAGTCACCGAAAATACCTTGACTGCTTTGGTTGATTTGCTGCAAAGCGGCAATGGTTTCTTCCGGATTTTCTCTAAGTTGCGCGGCCATCATATAATTTTCGGTAGCAGCCTGATTTTGCGCTGCACGCCAACTTTTGAATTTTTCAAAAGATACCGTTGCCGACACGGCCAGCACCACAAATAAAATAATTAAAATACCATATTTATTCCACAACAATTTTAAATTGTCGTTTTTAACATCTTCATCAATCTCTTGAATAAACGCATCGGTATATTCCGGATTGATATCGGCCGTATCTTTTGCCAAACGGCGCATTCTGGCAGCTGCCGACTTATCAGTCATTGACTTGTTTTTTGCCGGTTTATCGGTTGCTGTTTTGTTGATTGATTTTTTTACATTCTTAGCCATGGTATTTTATTCCTTTATAAAAATTTGCTTTATTTTTGTTCTTAACAAAAAAAACGTCCGAAAGCAAACAATTTTTTTTGTCTGTTACATTTGTTTATTGCTACGTTTACTCGGTAACTTCTTTAATGACTAAACCGCGCACCCAACGTAAATCATCAAGCGGCATATTTTTACCGAAAATAATACTGCGCTCATCGGCAATAATGGTTAAATAATAGCGATCTGTGGTCGGATTGTGGCCGATATCAACCGCGGCAATATTGTCTTTGGCCAAATATTCCACATCCATTCGCAAAAACAACCAATTATGCCCCAGCACAATTCCTTCGCGCGTTATAATCAAAACATCTTTACTGAACGTGACAATAATTGCCACAATAAGAGCCGCCGTCAGCACCGATAACAAGCCGATAAATCCGCTCCATTTTATATATGGCAACAACAACTGATAATTCAAGCCGATACCGATAATCAGTGAAGCCAAAATCATTACCCCGAAAACCGCTAAAATGCTGTAGATATCAAAAAACAAGCGTCTTTCCTTAATGATAACCTTGTTTTGTTTCTTTCTATATTTAATGGTGGCCGGCACATGGTCTTCCGCACGATACAAAGAATTAAGGTGCCACTTTTGCGCCATGTCTTTCAGTGTTTTATTGAGTTCACCATGATGACGTGAAATCAGGCCGTGATCAGTCATAAACAGCGCCGGCATTTTCAATTTTGCCGCATACATTTCCCACATTTGCCGCACTTGCTGTCCGCTGGTAGAAATATAAAGCGGCACGCGTTTATTTCTGTCTTTGTGATAAAGCTCAATAATATAGCGGTTGCGGCTCATTAAACCGAGTTGATAATATTCTACCCGTAAAAGCACCCCCAAATAATTGTGCAACACTTCGGTTTGCGTGTGTTCTTTGCCGAACATCGGGCGATAATCAATTTTAATGTTTTCTCCGTCAAAAAAAATGGTTTTATGCCGACGCCACACCAAAACGGAAATTGTGACAATTAAAATACCCAAAATCAAAACCAACGCATCAAAAACATAGCGCCGCCACATCAAATCGCTTGTTGATAACTGATTAGGCAAATCAAAATCATAATTCTGCTCGGCACCGTAATAAAAATAAACAGCCGCTTCAAACAAGCCGAGGGCAATAAAAATCATACCGAAAAGAATACCGCAAAATGCCAACCGACGCGATAATCTGTCGGTTTGCACGGTCGGTAATTTATCTATGTTAAATTTGAACTTATAACTGTAATGATTATATGCGGCTTCCGTCATTTTTTTCTCCTTGTCACAAAAACAACACTGTTATTTTACACATTTAAAAAAATTTTTCATCATTTTTTTTAAATAATATTTGTTTTTATCGGATTTTGATTATACTATAGGCTAACTTTAGTTAAAAATGGTGTAAAGAATGCTCGGAGCCAATATTTTTTATTCTGAATACAATATTCTGTTTGCAATTTTATCTTTGTTTATCGGGATTGCATCGGTTTTTCTAATTAAAGATGACAAAGATTTTCGCGGCCTTTTGTTTTTTCAAATCGGCGGATTATGTTTGCTTTCGGCCACTTATTTGACCGGCAATGAACACTTGCTTTACAAAATCGGCTTAAACTATAACTTTGTAACTTTTATTGAAATGCTGATTACGCTTTTGGCCTCGGTTATGTGGATTAACGCCGCGTCGGAATTACATGACAACAGACCGGCTAATCGCGAGTCTTTGACTCTGTATATTTCGCTCGGACTGACGGCATGCGTCTATTATGCCTTTATATTTTATAATCAAACTACGGCGATTTATGTCAGTGCCGCTTTTGCACAAATTTGCTTAGCCCTGCTGTTTTTAAGCAGTTTACTGCGTTTTAACCGACAAAAAAACATCGGTAACGGTTTACTTTGCTTGGCTATTTGTATTTTACTCGGCAAATTGTTGATTTCCGCATTTTTATATAAATACGGTTGGTTGAACTTAAACATTTTGAATTGGCTGTGGATTTATGTATTCGTTGCCGCCGTAATTTTCACCAAATTTTCTATTTTGCAAAATGACTTACGCAAAAGTTGGAATACTATTGATAATTTAAACATCCAAATCAACAATATGATTGATTTGTCACCATTTCCGATTATTATCGCTAAAATCACCGGTGATAAAGTTTTGATGATTAACAGCACTGCCTCTGCCCTTTTCGGTATCAGTAAAAAAGAAGCCCACTATCACAAAATAAGCGATTTTTTTATTGATGAAGTCAATCGCAAAAACTTTTTTACATTACTGGAAACCAAACACGAAGTGCATGACTTTGATTTGCTGGTTTGCGATTTGATTAACACCGCACCGTTTTGGCTTTCGGTTAGTGCCAAAACCATTCAATATAATAACGAAATGGCCATATATATGGCGTTTCAGGATATTACCTTGCGCAAAGAACGTGAAACGCATTTGCAACAACAAGCCGACAAAGATCCGTTAACGCAAACATGGAACCGTCGTTATTTTGAAAAATTGGTGCCGGAATATATTAAAGAATGTATCAAAAAATCACAAAATTTCAGTTTGCTGTTGCTGGACGCCGATAAATTCAAAAACATCAATGACACCTATGGGCACAAAACCGGTGACAAAGTGCTGATTGAACTGGCGCAAATTTGCCGTTCCTCATTGCGTGAAGATGATGTGGTAGCGCGATTCGGCGGCGAAGAATTTGTCATTTTCTTAAACAACACCGATAGCGTATCCGCTCTTAAAGTCGCCGAAAGACTGCGACAAAATATTGCTGCCGATAAAATTTTTGATGATAAAAACAACGCCATCACGTTTACGGTCAGTATCGGCGTAGTTTCTTCCGAAAAAACAGATAGTTTAGAGATATTGTTGCGCCAAGTGGACGATGCCATGTATTTGGCCAAAAACAACGGCCGTAACTGCGTGGCTTTATATAATGAAGAGCAGGTCGGTGCCTTAATGGCGCATAAGCAAGGTAACGTCAATCGCAACATTCATCCGGTTTTTGAAAACGAAGAAAGCGAAGAAATCTCTTTGCTTGACAATTATGACAGTAAGTTTTTATAATGTGCGCCATGATTTGTGAAATAAACCATATATGCGGCGGTTGTCCGTTGCGCTGTTTACCCGAAGCGCAGTATCGTCAACAAAAACTTGAACAATTTGATAAATTGCTCGGTGCTGTTAAACAACAAAATATTACACGCGGTCAACCGATATTTATTACCGACGGCCAAAGAAGGCGCGCCGAATTAACTTTTTTGCGCCGCAAAGGTCAATTGTTTTTAGGATTTAATGCCGCACAAAGCCACGATATTGCCGACTTGCAAAAATGTTTGGCTCTAACACCGACATTGAACACTATGCTCCCTGATGTGCGTCGGCTGCTGGCAGATTTATGTGCCGTGCAATCGCATAAAAAGGTTAAAAACAAAGTGCTGACTGAACAAATTTTGCAAGGTGAAATCTGGCTTACCGAGGCCGAAAACGGCGTGGATATTTTGCTGGAAATTGACAATGAGCTGAATTATGAGCATCGCGTCATTATCAGCGAATGGATGCAAAACAACACGGCAGCAATCCGCTTTTCAGCCGGTAAAAAGAACTCTCGTCCCGAAACCATATTGCAAAAAACACCACCGTTCATTACCATCGGCGGATATCAAATATTTATTCCGGCCGGCACGTTTTTGCAACCTTCGGCTGCCGGCGAAAAGACCTTGGTTGATTTAGTGTTGAAATACATCGGTTCTACAACAGGCAACATTGCCGATTTGTTTTGCGGTGTCGGCACTTTTTCGTATCCGCTGTCAAAAAACATCAAAAACAAAATTACGTCTGCGGACAGCTCGGCTGAATTGCTGACCGGTTTTCAAAAAACCGTTAATGCGCACAGCATACCGAACATTAAAATTGTGCAAAAAAATCTGTTCAAATATCCGTTTGACACTACGGAGTTAAAAAATTTTGCTGCCGTTGTCTTTGACCCGCCGCGTGCCGGTGCCGAAGCGCAAGTAGCGCAAATTGCCGCTATGCCGCACCACGATAAACCGGCTAAGATAGTGGCTGTTTCATGCCATCCGCAAACATTTATAAATGATGCCAACGCACTTATTGCCAGCGGCTACGTCATCAAAGAAATAACCATGGTAGATCAATTTGTATATACGCGCCACTTTGAATTGGTGGCACTTTTTGAAAAAGGAGAAAACAATGAGTCTTAACAGCCAAAAATATCAACAAATGGCCAATGCCATCCGTTTTTTAAGTGCCGAAGCAATTGAAAAAGCCAAATCCGGACATCCCGGTATGCCACTTGGCATGGCTGATGTGGCCGCCGTTTTGTTTGGCAAATATTTAAATGTGAATCCCGATGCCCCGCGTTGGTTTAACCGCGACCGCTTTGTTTTATCGGCCGGACACGGCTCTATGTTATTGTATTCGTTGTTTTATCTGTTAGGTTATCGCGATATTACAATTGAAGATATTAAAAACTTTCGTCAGCTGGGAGCCAAAACTGCCGGTCATCCGGAATTTGGTCATTTAAGTGGAATAGATATGACAACAGGCCCTCTCGGGCAAGGTATTTCATCGGCTGTCGGTATGGCGCTGGCTGAACGCGTTATTAACGCCAAATTCGGCGATTTGCTATGCAATCACTACACTTATGCCATTTGTGGCGACGGCTGTTTGATGGAAGGTATTTCCGAAGAAGCCATTTCGCTTGCCGGTTTATGGAAGCTCAATAAACTTATTGTTTTTTGGGACAATAACAATATTACGATTGACGGCACCGTTGATAAAGCCAGTTGCACCGATCAAATTGCACGTTTTAAGGCAGTCGGTTGGAATACCATCAGCATTAACGGTCACGATTATGCTCAAATTGAAACGGCGATTGAAACGGCGCAAAAATCAGATAAACCGACTTTAATTGCTTGCAAAACCACTATCGGATTCGGCGCACCGAACAAACAAGGCACATCTAAAGTGCATGGTGCACCGCTCGGTGCCGACGAATTGGCAATGATGAAGCAAAACTTGGGGTGGACGGCCGCACCGTTTGAAGTGCCGGTTGACGCTATGGCCGCATGGCGCGCCGCCGGACAAAAGGCTGCCGCCCGATATGAGCAATGGGAACAACTGGCCGGTCAAAATGCCGAATTTTTAAAGTATATCAATAACGAATTACCGCAAAATTGGGATAAGGCATTAAACGAGCTGAAAAAACAAACCATTAAAGAACAAACCAAAGTTGCCACGCGTAAAGCCTCGCAAATGTGCCTGAATGATTTGGTGCGTTTTGTGCCGCAAATGATTGGCGGCTCTGCCGATTTGGCGGCATCAAATTTAACCTTTGCCGACGGCATGAAAACCATTACGGCGTCCGATTATAACGGCAACAACATCATGTATGGTATTCGCGAACATGCCATGGGAGCCATTTTAAACGGGCTTGCTCTGCATGGCGGCGTTATTCCTTACGGCGGCACTTTCTTTGTGTTTTCGGATTATCTGCGTCCGTCTATGCGCTTGGCGGCACTGATGGGGCTGCGTGTGATTTATGTTTTAACTCACGATTCCATCGGTGTTGGCGAAGACGGTCCGACACATCAACCGATTGAACATTTAGCTTCATATCGTGCCATGCCGAACATCAATGTTTTCCGCCCGTGCGACGTAGTGGAAACGGCCGAAGCATGGCAACTGGCTGTGTTAAATGAAAAAACACCGAGCATTTTGGCTTTATCGCGCCAAAGTGTGCCAACATTACGCGAGACTGCCGATGAAAATAAAACCGCCAAAGGCGGCTACATCATTTCGGCAGCACAAGGGGTTATTAAAGCCACATTGATTGCCACCGGCACGGAAGTTTCGCTGGCCGTAGATGCCCAAAAACAGCTTAGAAATTTGGGAATTGAAGTTAATGTTGTATCAATGCCGTGCTGTGAATTGTTTGACCGACAATCGGAAGAATATCGCCGTGCTGTTTTAGGCTCGGTACCGCGCATTGCCATAGAAGCAGGTTCCACATTCGGCTGGCATAAATATGTGGGGGATAACGGTGCTGTTTTGGGCATAGATTCGTTTGGTGCCTCGGGCAAAGGTGACGAAGTTTACGCGCACTTTGGCTTAACCGTTGAAAACGTGGTAAAAACCGTGCAAAAATTTATTTAAGGATTAGAAAAATAGTCTTCAAACACTAGGATTTTTTCTTTTCCAACGCAGTGACGCCGGAAATAACGTCAATCAGCTCGTCGGTAATTTGTTCTTGGCGACTTTGCTGATATTTTTTATCAAGTTCGGCCAAATTATCGTCAATATTCTTTTCGGCATTTTGCATATTTGTCATACGGGTCCAATGTTCGGCCACTAACGACTGATTTAAAAGTCCGGACATACCGATAAGCAACATTTCACGCACCAAAGCCGAAAACATTTGTTCTACCGATAACGTTAAAAGCGGAATGTTGTTGGTCGGCCACGGCTTATCTTTAAGCGTGCGCAAAGCGCTGAGATTAAACGGCAAAAGCTGACGATTTTCAAGCTTAACCGGCTGATTTTTACCGCGTTGATGAAACCATGCAACCACATGACTGACTCTTGGTGCTTGCGTCGCCTCATCAATTCGCAAAATAATACTTTCGGCTAAGGTGTTAACGACTTTAACCGAATTAGATAGCCCGTAACGCGCATAAACCGGCCATTTCTGTTGCTCTACCAACACATTCAGGCGTTTTCCGACCACCAAAAACAGCGCTTGTTGCGGCGACACGCCCTTTTGTCGCAAATCGGCACGCACTGCTTTGATAATTTCTTGATTAAACTTGCCGACCATACCATTATCTGAACCGATGAGAATCAACAAATATTTGGGCTGAGCCTTTGATTTTGCCGGATGCGGCAAGCCATAGCGGCGAATAAGCGCTTGAAATGCCGTGCGCAAATTGCGACGATATTTTTCAAGTGCCGCTCCGGCTTGCTCATATTGCAAAATACTGACCGACGACAGCAACTTCATTGTGCTGACAATTTCACGCAATTCTTGGGTAGTTTTTATTTGACGTTGCAATTTTTCAAGCGACATCGGCATCCAATCCTTCGTCTGTTAATGCAATGCGCCAAGCCGACAGCATTTCGGCTGCTTTTTCAGGAGCAATTTTTTGCCTAGCCTCCACTTGAGCAGCCACATCGGCAAATTGCGCCGCCAAAATTTGAATAATTTTTTCTTGTGCCGCTTTATTAGCCTCACTATCCAAGCCATCAAGCAAACCGGCGTTTGTTGCCATAAATATCGCAACTTGCTCGGCCGCTGACATCGTTTGATATTGCCGTTGTTCCAAAACAAGACGAATAGCCTGACCGCGCTTAATCCGTGTCATTGTTTCTTTATCTAACTGAGTGCCGAATTTGGTAAAAGATTCCAACTCTTCAAACTGAGCATAAAACAACTTAAGCGGTCCGACCAGCGCTTTATAAGCCGGTAACTGAGCATCACCGCCAACGCGCGAAACCGAACGTCCCGTATCAATCGCCGGCATAATACCCTTTTGAAACATCGGCGCCGACAGATAAATCTGTCCGTCGGTAATGGAAATAATATTTGTCGGAATATAAGCCGAAATATTACCGGCTTCGGTTGTTACAATAGGTAGCGCCGTTAACGAACCACCACCTAACTCGGCGCTTAAGCATGTAGAGCGTTCCAAAAGCCGCGAGTGAATATAAAAAATATCGCCCGGAAAAGCTTCGCGTCCCGGCGGCCGTCTAAGCAAAAGCGACATTTGCCGATATGCTCTGGCATGATTGGTTAAATCGTCATACACAATTAAAACATCTCGCCCCTGATGCATAAAATATTCGCCGATGGAGGTTGCCGCATAAGGTGCCAAATATTGCATACCGGCAGTATCGTTGGCACCGGCAGCCACCACCACACTTTTTTCTAAAACGCCGAATTTTCCTAAATCTGCAATAACATTGGCAATCGCCGATAAGCGCTGTCCGATAGCACAATAAATACAAATAACGCCCGTATTTTTTTGGTTAATGATTGCATCAAGCGCAATCGCGGTTTTGCCGGTTTGTCGGTCGCCTAAAATCAACTCTCGCTGACCGCGCCCGATTGGTGTAAAAGCATCAACTGCCTTAATACCGGTTGAAAGCGGGGTTGTTACCGGTGCTCGGTCCATAATCGGCAAAGCTTCAACTTCAATCGGACGCCGATGCGTTGCGCCCAATGGCCCTCGCCCGTCTAACGGAGCACCAACCGCGTTAATCACACGCCCAAGCAATTCGTCACCAACCGGCACATCGGCCACACGACCGGTGCGTCGCACCCGATCTCCGGCTCTGATTTTATCGGCCTGATCCAAGAATACCACACCGACGCTGTCTTCGTTTAAAGTTTGCACTATGCCTAACACATCGTGCGGAAAAATCAGCATTTCATCCATCTGCGCATTTTCTAAGCCGCTGACAAACGCCGTGCCCGAAGAAATGGACTGCACTTCACTGATTTCTTCCTGCTTAATATCGGCCTCAGTATTTTGAATGCTTTTTTCTATCGCTTTGAATGTTTTTTCAATGTCTAACATTTTTAAGCACTCCTTTTCAACAACTGTTGCATTTCTTTATCGGTTTGGCGATTAAATTCTTGCATATAGTCAGCCAAATGCCATGATATCAACTGTTCTTTAGCTTGCAACGCCAATCCGCATACCAGCTCCGGCTTAATACTGATGAAAAATCCGATACGTTTTGGCAAATCTAATTCCACACGCAAAAAATGTTCTAAATCGTGCGCTATGGCTTCATCTAAAGGTTGTGCCGAATGTATCTCCACCATATCCGACTCTGTCAGTGTTTGTTTAAGCATCGCCTTTTGCGCAGCAGGCATCTTTTTAACTTTATCCATAAAATGCGTAATTACCAAATTATTCAAATCAACGTCTGCCATTTGTCGCAATGCACTTTCGGCAAACTGCGTAAAATGCTTTGCCAACAAATTTTGCACTGCAGTCACAAAAGTTTTTTGTTCTTTGATTAGCTTTTGTTGCCATTCCATGCGTTGTTTCTGATATTCGGCTTCGGCTTCGGCACAAAGTTTTACGGAAAGTTTTTCTGCTTCTACTTGCGCAGCAGCCAAAATTTTTTGTTTTTGCCGTTCGGTTTGCTTATTTTTGCGCGCAAACTCCAAACTTAAAGCCTTTGCTTTGTTACGTTCTTCGGCCGCCTGAGCCAACTCGTCGGCAATCACCTTTTGCCGTGCCTCAACGGCTTTCAGCACCGGAATATATAGAAATTTGCGCAACAAAAACAATAAAATCACCAGATTGATAATTTGCGCAATAAATGTCCACCAGTCTATCTGCATGCGTGCATTACCTTATTGATTGATTGCATAATTCCAAAACGGGTTGGCATAAAGTGTCAGAAAGGCAATGAGCAAAGCATAAAGTGCCGAAGTTTCAATCATCGCCAATGACACAAACATGGTTGAACGAATGCGATTGGCTTCGTCCGGTTGCTGAGCCATTGCTTGCAAAGCTGACGCCGCGGCATTTCCCTCGCCGATGGCCGAGCCGATACTACCTATGCCCATGCACAAACAAGCTGCTAAAACCGAAATTGCTCCGATAAATGCATATGAATCCATTTTTTATCTCCTTTTAGTTTAAGTTATCTCTTGCGGCACAATTTCTTCCTTAACGCTTGACGAATACACCACGGCAAGCAAAGCAAAAATATATGCCTGAATTGAACCGGTCAGAAGCCCCAAAGTTTGCATGACAAGCGGCGCTACAAACGGCACGAATGCACTCAAAATGCTGGCGAACATAACGCCGCTTAACATATTGCCGAACAAACGTAATCCCATTGCCAAAACCGAAAAGAACTCGCTGAAAATATTCATCGGTAGCATCAACGGGATCGGGTCTATAAATTTTTTCAAATAGCCTTTGATACCGGCATTTCTGATTGAAAAATAAGGTATGGCCAAAAAGACAACAGCGGCTAATGCCATTGTGGTGCTGAGCGAAGCAGTCGGCGGTCGAAACCACGGTAAAAAAGTCAACAAATTAGCAGTCAAAATAAAGCAAAACAGCCCCATGGCCATACCTAAATATTGATTGGTGCGCGAACCGCTGGTCTCATTGGCTTCTTTTTGCAACCACAACACCAGTGCTTCAAGCGCAATTTGCCAACGCGAAGCCTGCTTATTTACCGATAAATGACGCGTAGCAAGCCAAGCGCCGCCAACAATCAATAATATAATCAGCCAACTGTTAAAAATTGTCACGTTAATATATTTATTACCCCACTCAATCAACCTGATAGCATCATAATTTTGTAACGCCAACTCACGACCTTGGAGCGGCACATCAAACCAGTGCGAAAAATCAATCCGCAGCATCGGCGCCTCCGTCGGTGCTATGCGATGCCGAGTTCACATCAATTTGCGCATGCCACTGTTTTTTGGCGCGCCATAAAATAAAAAATTTGGTAACAAAAAACGCCACGACATATAAGGCAATGAGCAAAATATTTTTTTGTGCCACTAACACTAAAACGCCGAAAAACAGCGCAATTCGCAACACCGCCGCACCTGCAAACAGTTTAATGCGATGCCGAGCCTTTTCGTTTCCCAAACGGTTAACACTCCATTGCAAGCTCATAAAATAAATCACGCTGACAATAACACCACAGACCAACGCCAAAATAAAACGCCCGACACCGGCTTGCTGCCACATTATTTGCCATAACTGACTATCGCTCATTTATCCTCCTTGTCTGATGAACAATTCAAACCGGCTATTTTACGATCCTCTGTTTTAATCCAAAAATAAGCATTGATTATGCCCCATAAAAAGCCCAAAAACAAACCAGATAAGCGCCACGAAAAATGTTGCGGATAAACTTCGTCCAAGTAGCCACCACCGAACAACCCGATTAAAATCGGCATAATAATCACACCGCCAAGAGAGGCAATCATGCCAAAATTAGTGTGCCAACGCCGAAACGGCCGATTGGCAATCTGCTCGGCTTTATGCTCCAGCACGCGGTTAATCTCATTTTCCGGCTCTGAATTATCAGTCATAGGTGCCGCCTTTCAACTGCTGAAAACCTCGTGCCAAACCAAGCTCCAAACGCGCCATGGCCGCCGAAAGTTCCTTACGATGTTCTTCGTTTTGCTTATAATCATGCTGAATATGCTCTTGCAGTTCTGTCAATGTATCGCCGGTAACAGTTCCTTGCGCCGAAATTGTTACTTTATCACCTTGTTTAACCACAATTCCCTGATGACAAGCCACATATTTGGCTGTTCCTTTTAGTGGAACATAAGTAATAATACCAGCACCTAAAGCCGACACAAAATCTACATGTTTCGGCAGCAACGTGCGATATCCGTCCACCGCTTCAAATGTAACCTTTTCAATTTTGGTCTGCACGACCGTATCTAAAGGAGAACAAATCAAAAGCTCCATCAATTGCCCTCCTCTGCCAAAGATTTTTCATATGCGGCCTTCTTATCCTGTGTTTTAGCAACCACTTCATCAACATCACCAACCATGAAAAAGTCATTCTCATTTAAATAGTTAAATTCTCCGGCCAAAATGCGCTCACATCCGTCAATGGTCTTTTGCAAATCTACCGAACGCCCTTGCATACCGGTAAACTGATGAGTGGTAAAGAACGGTTGCGTTAAAAAGCGTTCTAATTTGCGGGCCGTCAAAACCGTTTGTTGGTCTTTTTCCGGCAGTTCATCAAAACCAAGCATGGCTATAATATCTTTGAGTTCTTCATATTCGGCCAAACATTTGCGCACCGCCACCGCCACACGATAATGACGTTCTCCGACAATTTGCGGCGTCAACATATTAGAGTTGGAATTGAGCGGATCAACTGCCGGATACAACCCCTGTGCCGCACGTGCCCGCGAAAGCACAATGCTGGACGACAAATGTGCAAACGTATGCACTGCCGACGGATCAGTAAAGTCATCGGCCGGCACATAAACAGCCTGAATAGAGGTTATGGCCGCATTTTCGGTAGAGACAATGCGTTCTTCCAAATCGGCAATATCGGTGCCGAGCGACGGCTGATATCCCACGCGCGAAGGCATTTGTCCCAGCAAAACCGAAACTTCGGAGCCGGCTTGCACAAAACGGAAGATGTTATCAATCAAAAGCAGCACATCTTTTTGTTCATGGTCACGAAAATATTCGGCCATTGTCAGCGCTGTCAGCGGCACCCGAAAACGCACCCCCGGAGCCTCGTTCATTTGCCCGAAAACCATCACGGTTTTATCTAAAACGCCGGCCTCCTTCATTTCACGATACAGCTGTTCGCCCTCACGTGAACGCTCACCGACGCCGCAAAAAATACTGGCACCGTCATAACGCCCGACCATGTTGTTAATCAGTTCGGTAATCAAAACCGTTTTTCCTACACCGGCACCACCGAACAAACCGGCTTTGCCGCCGCGTTCCATCGGTGCTAACAAATCAATTGCCTTAATGCCGGAAATAAAAATTTCGGGATGATTTTGCCGTTTATTTAATGTCAACGGTTGAGCGTGAACCGGCTTAAGCGGACTTTTCTTAAGCGGCTCGCCTTTATCTATCGGCTGACCGAAAATATTAAACATTCGCCCCAAAACCACGTCACCGACCGGCACTTCAATCTGATGACCGCAATCAACAACTTCCATATGCCGTTGCAAACCGCCGGTTGGTCCAAAAGCCAAGGCACGCACTGTTTTTTCATCAATATAGCCTTGCACTTCGGCCGATAAATCGCCGATTTTCAGCTCATTATAAATATATGGCAACGTCTCGGTAAATTCAATTTCCAAAACGCCGCCGTTAATTGCCTTAATGTATCCGATGTTTTTCTTTTCTGCCATATTTTAACCTGCGTTATTCAGATAGTCATAAAAATAAATATTTCATCTACCACCATAGCATCGGAATATTAAAATAATCCTAAAACAGACCTAAAATTGCCTCAATAATCGCTTTATCGGCCGGTGCAAAATCGTATTGCGGCAGTTCTTTGGGGTTAATCCATTTATATTGTTCGTGTTCTAAAACCACCGGAATATCTTGGCTTTTGCAGGTTGCCCAAAACGAATGCAACACAATGGTGCCGAAATCATAATCATAAGAAGTGGTAATAAATGGTTCGCGCACAAAAACTTCCAACTGCATTTCTTCCATCATTTCGCGTTTGAGACATTCTTCCAGCGTTTCACCCGGTTCCAGCTTTCCACCCGGAAATTCCCACTTATATTCCAAACTTTTGCCATGTTTACGTTGGGCGATTAAAAGCAACCCGTCGCACATAATTAAACCTGCTGCAACATCTTTTTTGGATTTTTCTTCAGTCATTATTTTTCCCTTTTATTATGATAAATCACTTTTTATTTTGAATTTTGGTATCTTTGTATTTATTCATATCACGTATTAAATTTCTTTCATTGGTCTGAACAATTTTATGCAGCGACGGAATGATTATGCAAATGCGTGTTGCACAATTATCCATAATAAAACGCCCCATTACATCAGTAGGATTAACTTTAAACGAATTTTGCAAAAACGGACGATGTATATAATATTTATCCAGTTGATTTTCTTTAATTACTTCATCTAAAACCTTTTTTTTGGCACGGCTTACCGGATTGTTGGCATCAAACCAAATCACTCGGTTAGATGAATAATCAAATAACGATTTGAAAAAACTGGCATGACGCGTGGCATAAATATCATCGGGAATTGTCACAACTTTCGGTGCCGTAAAATATATATATCCTAAGCACGCAATAATTACTATGGCAATTATTTTCAAATATCTTTTGAGATAAGAATTTTTAGCCTTTTTCGGCAGTTTAGGCACCTGATTTTGATTAACTTGTTGTAATGATGGCATTTATTGTTCTCCGTCGGCAAAATTTTTCTATCCTTATAACATCAAAATTTTCTAGCTTGCTTTAATAATAGATGCATGCCCGTAAATGTCCAGCATTTTTTTATAATATAAAAAACTAATCTGTCTTAACTAAAAATCGCCATAATCAGCAATATACTCAAACCGAGCGGTGCAATATAGCGCAACGTCACCAAAAAGTAACGCGTAAAAGCACTGGAAACATGCGCACTGCGGCGAATATTATGGATAATCGGTTTCATTGCCTTATAGCCGACAAACAGCGCCATGGTCAAAGATACAATCGCCGCCGTATAGGTAGAAACCAGCCAATCGGCCAATGTAAATAAGTCGCGACCCCAAATTTTGATATCCAGAGCTCCTGAAAAAGACAGCGTAACTAACGTAAAACAAAATCCGGCAATAAACATTACGACAATCGCGGCACGATAGCGTTGCATATTTAACTTGTTCATCAGCAGATTTGTCAGCACTTCAAAGATGGATATGGTTGAAGTGACGGTTGCCAAAATAAGCAGCAAATAAAATATCAATGCCCAGAAATGTCCACCACTCAGATGTTGAAAAACATGCGGCAAACTGATAAATGTTAATCCCGGGCCGGAAGATGCTGACATGCCGGCCGAAAAAATCGCCGGTATAATAATAACTGCACTGAGCAATGCCGCCAAGGTATCAAAAAATTCAATGTGGCGGACCGCTTTAAACATATTTTCTTTGGGCGAAAAATAAGAACCGTAAACCAATAGCGCACCAAACCCCAATGACAACGAAATAAAGGCCTGCCCCAGCGCCGCCGTAAAAGTTTCGGACAAAAGCTTAAAATTAAAACCATTCTCCGTCCACCCCAAATATTGCGGTTGCAACGTCAGTAAAAAGCTTGTGCCTTTTTCGGCTCCGTCTAATGTTGTTGAGCGCAAACAAAGCAAAATAAAAATAGCAAACAATATCGGCATTAAATACAAACCGGCACGTTCAATTCCTTTTTTAACGCCGGCAATAACTATCAAGGTGGTGGTGAATAAAAAAATCCATCCGCATATAAGCTGTATAGAAAAACTTTTTGTGAGTTGTTCAAATTCTGCAGCCAGTTGCGACTGTTCAATTTGCAACAACTTACCGCTCATCGCTTCCAAAAAATAATATAATACCCAACCCGCAACCAAAAAATAAAAAGACAGGCACAAAGTAACACCGATAACAGCAAACCAACCGCCGAAAAATGACCACAAGCGCAAATGCTTTAAACCGACACTTTCACCAATAATCCGATAAGCATCAACGCAATTACTTTTTGAAGTGCGACCGATAGAAATTTCCGCCACCATCAACGGATTGCATATCAAAAACAAAATCAACAGATAAACCAAAATAAAACTCAAACCGCCATGTTGACCGCACAAATACGGAAAACGCCAAATATTACCGAGCCCGACGGCCGAACCGGCTGCAGCTAAAATAAATCCCCATTGACTACCAAAGTTTTCTTTTTTCATTACTGTTCTTGTTTTCTGTATGTTTTAGCATTTTTGCGGTTTAATGCGCTCGCTGATAAATTGCAACAATTTATCCGGCTCATCCCAAACTATGGCAATTTCCAATACATTGATATCTTTATGAAATTGCGTTGGAATTTTCACAAAATCTTTGCTGGTGGTATAAATATCGGCATTTTTTGCCCGCGCTTTTTGAATAATTTGCTCCAGCTCAGTTTTACTGTAAAAATGATGATCCGGAAAATCAAACGTTTCCATCACATTAAAACCATGCGCACTCAATGTGTGATAAAATTTTTGCGGATGCCCGATTCCGGCAAACGCAACCACATTCGGATTATTTATAATGGTTGTTTGAACTTCGGTATGTCCGAAAAACACCGGCAGATGTGAACGTTCGGCCAAATTATGTTTATCTTTGCCTAAAATAATCAGTGCATCGGCACGCTTTATGCCGTCTTTAAGCGTTTCACGCAACGGACCGGCCGGAATAATTTTGCCGTTACCGATACCGTAATGACCATCAAAAACCAAAAACGACAAATCTTTATAAAGGCTCGGATTTTGAAAACCGTCATCCATAATAATGATATCGGCACCTTCGTCTACTGCGCGTTTTGCACCTTCAAAACGATTAGCATTAACCACTACCGGTGCCTGTTGTGACAACAAAAGAGGTTCGTCACCGACATCAATTGCCGAATGTTTTTTATTATTAACAAGCACATTTTGCATACGTCCGCCATAACCGCGCGTCACAAAAAACGGATGCCACAGTGCCGTTGCCAACATTTTTGCCACCGACAACGAAACCGGTGTTTTTCCGGTGCCGCCTGCTGTAATATTACCGATACAAATAACCGGCACTTCGGCTTTTGGCGAACATGACCATTTCAAACGCAACTGCGTTATAGCACCATAAAGCCACCCGAGCGGTTGTAACAGCTTGGATTTCAGTGAATTAGATTGCCAATATTTAGGAGTCTTCATTAACCATATATCCTTGAATTTTTTCCACAATACCGTCCAAAACTTTGGCTTCGCTGGTGGCCCAATTATAAGCCAAACTGCGCTTGGCTTCCAATAACTCTTTATTGGAAAGCAACTGGTCAACAATATCTATCAATTCCAAAACATCATTAACCTGAATAATGCCGTCAGCGTGTTTGGCACGATTCATGGCATCGGTAAAATTGTGCATGTGGGGACCGACAATAACGGCATCGCGGCAACGTGACGGTTCCATAAAGTTTTGACCGCCGTGCGCAATAAGCGAACCACCGATAAATACAATCGGCGATAATTCATACCAAATACCCATTTCACCGATAGTATCGGCCACATAAACATCGATTTGCGGCGTAATTTTTTCATCGGCCGAACGCAAGGCCACATTCAAACCGTAATCTTTTTGCAATTTTTCTTTAATTTCTGCGCCGCGCTGCGGATGACGCGGGGCTATCAGTGTCAGCAACCCCGGATGTTTAGCCTGCAACTCTTTTAAAAACCGACCGATTTTGAACTCTTCATCATTATGGGTTGAACTGACAAGCCAAATCGGCCGCTTACCGATTTGCTTTTCAATTTCTTTTTTCTTATCGGCATCAACCGGTATCGGCAAGCCGGCATATTTCAAATTTCCCAAACACATGGCATCTTTGGCACCCAAAACACGCAAGCGATAAGCATCTTCTTCCGATTGTCCCAAGCAGGTGGTAAAACAACCGAGCAATTCCTTAATAATAAACTCAAACTGTTGCCAACGTTTGAACGATTTGTTGGAAATGCGACCGTTAATTAAAATCAGCGGAATATTCTTACGTTTAATACTTGACAGCATTGCCGGCCAAAATTCAGATTCAAACCACAAAGCAATCGTTGGTTGCCAATAGCGAATAAAACGCGTTGTAAACACCGGATTATCAATCGGTAAATATTGATGAAAAGCACGCTCCGGCAAGCGTTTGGCCATCACCTCGGCCGAAGTTGTGGTGCCGGTGGTGACCATGATATGCACATCTGGATACAGTTCCAACAAACGGTTAATCAGCGGCAACATGGAAATTGATTCGCCGACCGAAGCACCATGCAGCCAAATCAAGCGTCCTTGCGGGCGCGGCATTTTCGGCCGGCCGATACGTTCATTAAAACGTTTGATATCTTCTTTGCCGATTTTTTTGCGCTTATTGATATAGCGCCGAATGGCAATCGGATATAAAATCCGCACTAAACTGTTATATATTCCTATATACATTCTACTGTTCCCCTGTAGGTTGTGCCGGTGCAAATTCGGTTTCTTTACGACTTTTTTTGGCTACCGAGCCTTGTTCAATAAACGGCAATCCCATTTCTTTATCAAGCCGCCACGTCAGTTCATTAAGCGTTGTTTCAATTTGCAGGCGATATTTTTCCAGCTCTTCCGCAGAAGCATCGGCCGGAATAAACACCGGTTCGGTAATGGCATACATGCCTTTATGAAACGGCAACGGCACCAACATTTTATCCCAGCTTTTATTGATAATTTTAGAACCGGAGATGCTGTATGTAATTCCCATAATCGGTTTGCCTGACTTTTGCGCATAAAACAAAGGGCTCATACCAAGCTTCATGCTCGGTCCGCGCGGCCCGTCCGGAATAATGGCAATGCTGTTGCCTTGTTGCAAATTACGCATCAATTCTATTGCCGCTTCGGTTGATTTTTTATCGGTGGAGCCGTTAACATTACCGATACCGAATTTGGCCAAAATATGCACAATTAAGCGTCCGTCATGGTGCGGCGAAACCAGTGCGTTGAGCGGTCGTGATTTATTCCAAAAATATGGCATCATTAAAGTGCGTCCGTGCCAACCGATAACGATCATACTGCCATATTTATCAAGCGCCTCATAAGTTTCTTTAACGCCGGTAACCGATTGCCAACGCGTTGTTAAACCGACAAACTTCAAATAGTAATAGGCAAAATTGCCGATGAGTTTTTCTCCCGTCGGTGACTTGCTGAAATTTTTAAGCCAAGTTAATTTCATTTTTCACACAATATATCCCTAGTTGGTCTTATCATACAAACTTTTTTACAAAATACAACGGAAAAACTTAAAATATAAGGTGTTTTTTTGCAAAATATATGCTTAAATATATTCAAAACTGGTTTTAAGGAGTCATTTAATGAAAAATCGGTATTTATCTGCACCGCAATTGCAAGCCGAATTGGAAAAATGTCTGCAATGCCCGACCAAGCCTTGCTTGAAAGCCTGTCCGGCACAAGTTTCGCCGGCCGATTTTATTGCTTTGGCGCGCAAAAATGAATGGGCAGCCGCGGCCGCAGAAATTGAGCGCCAAAATCCGCTCGGCGAGGTTTGCGGCCTGATTTGCCCCGATAAATTTTGTATGCAAGCCTGCACGCGTGGGCACATAGATGCACCGATACGTATTCCCGAAGTGCAAGCCGCCATTATGCAAAAAGCGCGGTTGGCACAAACCGTCAGCGCGCCGCAAACCGCATCGGTAAACGGTAAAAAAGTTGCGGTAATCGGATTGGGACCGGCCGGCATTGGCGCCGTTATTGCTTTGTTAAAACATGGTTTCAGCGTAACGGCATACGAAAAATCTGCAGTGGCCGGCGGCGCGCTTAATTATATTCCCGAGGTGCGATTGCCGCGTGAAGTCATTGCTTATGAATGGCAAAAATGGCAAAAGCATCCGCTTTTTGAGGTGCATTTTAATCAGTCCGTCAGTAATTATGCCGTTTTGCTGGCGCAAGGTTTTGATGGCGTGATTGTGGCTACCGGCGAACAAAAACCGCGCACTTTAGGTATTGCGGGCGAAAATTTGGCGGTGCAGTGGACCGATTATTTAGGCGCGCCGCAAAAATATGCCGATACCAAAAATGTGGCGATTATCGGTGGCGGTGCAGTAGCGGTAGATTGTGCCGCAACGGCAAAAATGCAAGGGGCGCAAAATATAGAAATGTTTGTGCGGCGCCGTTTGAGCGATATGCGGATTACGCCGCAGGAACGCCGACAACTTTTGACTGATGAAATCAATATTACCACCATGACACGCCCGACAAAAATTGAACAAAACGCGCATAAACTGACAATTTGGACAGCCAAAACACGCTTTAATGACGGCGGAAAACTGGAAGACGAAGCTCAAACCGAAGTGGCGCGACATGGTTTTGATTTGATTGTTTTGGCTTTGGGCAGCACGCGCGCCGAAGAATTAGCTCCGAACGAACACATTATTTATGCCGGTGATGTGCTAAACGGCGGCTCAACCGCGGTAGAAGCCGTTGCTTCCGGCAAAGCGGCGGCCGAAAAGCTGATGACCTCCTTAGCTCAATAGGTGTTTCACGATAAAAAACGCCCCACCGAAAAATCCGCAGGGCGTTGTTTGAATATATAACGTTAACCGATAAATACAAACCTACTTTCGTTCATGGTTTTTATGTAATTGGCTCATTTTTGCGGCCATTTTGTTACGCACTTCCCAATAAATTTCATTTCCGACTTGTCGTGTAATAACACGTTTTTCTTCACCGGAAATTTGACGTCGTGCAATTTCATCTGCCGTTGCAACACCGTAACCGCTATCATGATATTGAGAGCGATTGTTCCAATAACGAATTCTGGCTTTTTCGCGCGCTAATTCCAATTGTGTATCGTCTTTACCGTCTTTGGTAAAATGTTGAAATTCGGTTCGTTCGCCTCGGTGAAAACCCCATACACCAACATCTTTACCCTCAAATACACTTTTTTCTTTGACTTGATTGGTTTCACCATATTCATCTTCATGATATGTTGTAATCGACACTTTATCTTTTTCATAATCGCGTTTTTCAATAATACGACCATGTTCATTGCGAAAGATTCCTTCAGAAATGTCTTTCAAAAACGAATTATAAGCAAACGATTCCGGCACAAACATATCTTTGCCTTGCGCTGTGCGTTCCTTTTTGGCGATGTGATAAGCCCTCAGAAAATAAACTATATCTTCATTACCATCAAAAATACTAGTTTTAAGTCTTTGTTGTGTCCATTGAATCAAATTATTTGCACTTCCGGCCCGTTTTCCCACACCGTCTTTAACTGCCATATCAAAGTATTCTTTCAAAAAAGGTTGAGCCATATCATTTGCAACCAAATCCAACATGTCGGTCAGCCGACGTTCTTTAAGAATATGATTGTTATATTCGGTGATTTGAATTTTCTTCAATGCTGTTAGGTTTTCATTTGCTTTTTGAGCATCATTATTTTTTAGCCCTTCAATAAATTGATCTATTAGCTTATGTTGTTTTTCATCAGCCCGATGGGCTTCAACCTTTTTTTGCATTTCCTCTTCTGTCATCGCCGTTCTCCTTTTCATTAAAAGTTTGCACATAAAAAAACAAGTCGCTTAATGAAAAGCGACCGGCGGTTGAGAACTATTTACAGGAATAGTGCGACATATTGGCCTAACAGCCATATATTTGTCTAGAATATCTATATGATGTCTATGTAAAACGGCTTATTTTGCCGCCCACCGATCATCATATAAAGATAACCATCGGGCTTGCAAAATTTAACGTCTTGCATTGACGCCTGTAAAGAGGTTCTCACACCTCGGGCAAGTCTTTTCACCTTGCTTGAGTTTAATTTAACAAATTTTTGCTATTTTGTCAATAGGGTTTTTATAAAAAATGCGTGTTTCCCAATAAACTGTCATGCTTCCACGCTTTGCGTGGATAAGGCATCTACAAATTATCTTATAAATATTATTTTCTTATGTCATTACGGCAAATATTGATAAAACCTAATCTACCGGAGAGTTTTCGCGCAGTTTTTGCTTGACTGCACCCATTTGCCAACGCAAAGTTTCTGCACTGAATTTTCGGATATAATAGATGTATCCGACTGCTACAAGTGAGCCTGCCGCCGCCCATGAAATCGGGCTGGCATAAAAAATGCCGCTGTATCCCATAAGGCGCGCCAAATATATGGCGGCAAAAGAACGCATCACCAACTCGGTAATGCTTGACAGAAGCGGCAACAATGGTTTTCCCATACCCTGAATGGTGTTGCGAAATACAAAAATCAGCCCCAGAAAGAAATAAAACATGGTGCTGATAACCAAATATTGACTGCCGATTTCTATAATCAGCGCCACATCGCTACCGCCGGATTTGCCGGTGTCTATAAACATGGCAATCATGTCATGCCCGATATGTCGCACCAACAAAAACCCCAATAAACTGATGGTTGTTGACAATAAAAATGCATATTTGACCCCGCGGCGAATACGCGATAACAGATTGGCGCCCCAATTTTGCGCCGTAAAAGTTGCCATGGCTAAACCCAGCGCCAGCAACGGCTGTGTGGCAAACATTTCTATCCGTAACGCTGCGGCAAAAGCGGCAATAATATCCGGTCCGAAAGAATTGCACACACTTTGCACAATCATAATGCTGAACGATAAAATGGAAAATTGCAACGCCATCGGAAACGCCATACGCAGGTGTGCACGCATCACATCAGATCGGTAGTGCATAAATTCTTTCTTTAAGCGTAACAGCGGAAACTTATACCACATATAAATCAGGCAAATAATGACCGAAATTGTGTTTGCCGCCAAAGTGCCGGTTGCCGAACCTTCCACACCCCAACCGAATTTGCCGATAAACAAAAAATTCAGCGCGATATTGATTAAAGTGCAGAAAATCAAAAAATATAGCGGAGTTTTGCTATCGCCGACCGCGCGCATCAAACCCGAAAGCAAATTATACATCACAATCATAATTGTGCTGAGAGAAAGGATAAACATAAAATTATATGCCTGCTCAAAAATTTGCGGCGGAATATTGGTTAAATGCAACAGAGGGCGCAGAAAAAATGTCAGACAAAATGTTAAAATCACACTTAAAATCAATGCCGCCAAAAAACAATGAAATACCGAGGTTTGCACACCGTCGTTATCATGCGCGCCGAAGCGTTGCGCCGTAATAACCGTCAGCCCGCCGGTAAAACCGAAAGCAATCATTAAAAACACCATATAAATCGGTGCCGAAGCGCCAATCGCCGCCAACGCTTGCACATTGATTAAGCGCCCGACGATCACCATATCGGATATTTGATAAAGCTGCATAAACAGGTTACCGATTAAAAGCGGCAAGGCAAATTTTATAATCAGTTTTATCGGACTACCGATGGTCAGGTCGTTTATCATATTGTTCCTTTATTTTTTTTGTTGTCTGCTTTTATAGTGTAATTGTTAAAAAAGTCCAGCAAAAAATAATGTAATCAATGTTTTTAAATATTACCATTAAAAAGTAAAGCACCGACAGTTATAATATTCTTCCGCCATTTAAAATCGTCATGTTCGTGCGTCAGCACAAACATCTCATCCGCTTCTCTTTATTGTATTTTAACCAAACTATGTTATATTAGCCCCAGAGGTATAAAAATGAAAAAGTTGGTTTTGATTTTAGAACTTATTTTAGGTTTGTGTGCCAAAACAGAGGCGAAAATTTACCACGGCATTGATATTGATGCAGTGTATGAGAGCAGTGACTGGAGTAGTAAAGAGAAGATAAAAGAAATAATTGATGATTATACTTTATTGCTACAATATGAAAAAGAACTGCCTTTATGTTACCAAAATTCAGAAAAGTTATCATGTATAAACAACTTAGCTGAAAACAGTATAAAACATTTTTATGTTGGTAATACCAATGATAATTTAAAAAATTATAATAATTATGTTAAATCTACATATGCATCTTCTGGTATTCTTTATTGCTTAAACAAATATAAAGTCCCATCCGGAACAATGTGCAATCAAGAAAATAATGCTCATGTATGGAAAATCATTGAAGAATATATTAACGAAATGTTGCAGCAAATCAAACAAGACATCCTTAAATACAGTTTCATTCAAAATTATAAAGATTAAAGAAAGGAGTTATAAAATACTCCTTTCTTTAATTCTAATAAGTAACATGGTATCCATTAGTTCTCTTATTCCAACCTGTTCCAAAATATTGATAATTCTTGTTGTTTCTATCTTGCTCCTTTACTAAATTTTGATACCTGTACAAAAATTCTTCATAATCAATTTTTTGTAAAAGATTTAATGTCGTATTACCGATAATATCCCCAACGGGATTTATTCCTAAAGCACGGTGAGTTGTTTCTATAGCATTTTGAGGACTTGTTCGAACCCCGTGGTCAAATACAAAACCGCGAATTTCTCTTGGTAATCTATTAATACCATTCCAATTCCAGACTTCTTTGTATAATATTGCATTTGCACGTTCTCTGGTTAGATTTTTAATATCTTCATTAGGATGATACCTTTTAGCAATTCCCATATTTGTTTCACCTCCCGGATCCTTCGAATTATTTACATATCCTTTTTCATTAGGAATTACATATTCATGTAATGCTTTCTGGTAATCTTCATCATTTTCCATTTGGTCGATAATTCCTTAGAAAAACCCTCCCCATAAAGTGAATAATCTACTTTTTTAGCTTTAGTCGTATCACTTACCACAATTGCTTTATCGTTTGCGGCATATAAGGTAGCATCTTTGGTGTCAAATTTGGTCGGTTTCAGCTCGTCTATCGGATGAAGACCGGATAAGTCTATTTGTAACCGCTTATGCTCGCTCTTTTGCGGCACATACGGTTCCGCCCAGCACCGACAGTTATAGTCCTCTCCCGGGCTTCTTGCTTTGTAAATTCTTGCTGCACTTCGTTTGCAATCATTAACTGCGCTTCGGTCACTCGTTTTCTAAATTCGCTGCGCGTCGCTTATGCTAGCTTGGTAAAAACAACAGGAGCAACTGTTGTTTTTATCCTCGCGCCTTCCGGCAGAATGTGCCAGTTAAATATCTTGCCCTCACGTTCTTTGTGTCTGTCTCTTACTTTATCGTCTCCCTTCGTGCGCCAAATGTAATAATCATCGGGATTCTTTTGCATATCGTCTGTTAATATTCGCCCCAGCCGCGGATTTGGTGCCTCACCGTCAAGCACATCTATCTCTTTTTGCGCATCGTCATCTTTATAGCGCGGATCCAAATAATACCACTCGCTCTGCCCTTTACGACGTTCGCCTCGTTTCAATGGCTTAAAGCCGTGCATTACCTGATAAATATCATCTCTGATTTTTTTCATCTTTATTATTCCTTTACATCTGAAACTCGCTTATATAAGAAATATATTATATAAGATAAGAAAAATCAATTCTAAAATAATAAAAATATTATAAGTAAAGTAGCGCTCTTTCAATATGTTACATTTGAAACAGCTGTGGATATATACGGGAAAAATTTTCTATCAGCCACAAAAAACCACCCTCTCGGGTGGTCTTTATTGGTGGGCTTGTTCGGTTGTCCTTCGTTTTTTTACTAAAAAAACTTCGTTCCATCGGCGCTCATTCGCTTGTGCTCACCGGCACACTGCCGTGTGCCTTTCGCTTGATTCCGAACTCCCTTTCTCGGGCGTTCTCGCGCCTCAGCGCTAACCACAAAAAAACCACCCTCTCGGGTGGCTTTTATTGGTGGGCGCTGAGAGGTTCGAACTCCCGACCCTCTCGGTGTAAACGAGATGCTCTTCCAGCTGAGCTAAGCGCCCATCCCGTTTTCGTAAAGTTCTTATACACACTAAAATTTCAGAAATCAAGCCTTTTTTTCATCAAATTATCACTTTTTTATATATTTTCAGCAAATTCAATAAGTTATAATTATAAATATCGCTACAGAATGTTGTTAATAATTATTAACAAAGACTTCCTATTTCAAATAATCCGGTTAATATTATCATCATAGAAGTTTTTTTAAGAAAGGCGGAAATATGAGAGTTCTTTTAGTTGAAGATGATTACAATATGTCGCAAAGTATTGAAGCTATACTCAAAAAAGAAGGTATGGTAGTTGATACGACAGATTTGGGCGAAGACGGATTGGATATCGCTAAATTATATGATTATGACATTATCATTTTGGATTTGCTTTTGCCGGATATGAACGGCTATGAAGTGCTTAAAAATCTGCGTGGAGCTAAGGTAAATACGCCGGTGCTGATTTTGTCTGGTTTAACAAAGCCGGATGACAAAGTTAAGGGGCTTGGTTTCGGTGCTGATGATTATTTAACCAAACCTTTTGACCGCGCTGAATTGTTGGCACGCATTCAAGCTGTGGTGCGCCGCTCAAAAGGCCACTCTAATTCGGTTATCAAAACCGGCGATGTAGAAATTGACTTGGACACACAAACCGTTACCGTTAAAGGCAAAGCTCTGCATTTAACCGGCAAGGAATACGGCATCATGGAACTGTTATCTTTGCGTAAAGGCGCTACCTTAAACAAAGATCAATTTTTAAACCATCTGTATGGTGGCATTGATGAGCCGGAATTGAAAATTATTGACGTATTCATTTGCAAATTACGCAAAAAATTAGAAAAAGCTTCCGGTGGCAAAAATTATATTGAAACGGTATGGGGCCGCGGCTACCTTTTGCGCGATCCTGACGAAAAAAATTAACAGCGGAGCGTATAATAATGCAAAATAACCAATGCGGTCGTTCCATGATTGAAATGCTCGGCGTTTTGGCAATCGTCGGTGTTTTATCTGTCGGCGGTTTATCAGGCTATAATCAGGCAATGAATCAATACCGAATCAATAAGACGCTCACGCAAATTACGGAAATATCGTCACGCCTGTCGGTTATTGGCGATCAAACATCTTCTTATGAAGGATTATCAAATGTTTCCGCAATCAAAATGGGGGTTGCACCGAATGAGCTGATTTCCGGAAACGATCTGATTAACATTTATGGCGGCAATGTAACTATTCAAAATTCTAATTTAACAGCAACTGATACCGATATGGCCTATGTGATTCAATATACCAACTTGCCGCAATCTGCCTGTATGACGCTGGCCACGCAAGATTGGCAAAAGGGCCGAAACAGTAATATGATTGGTATAGGTGTCGGTTCCGGTGCAGATAAATTGAGTGATATTTCATCAAGTTTGTTTTTAAATTGCGAAGGCAAAATCACTAACGGAGAAGTAGTTGCCTGCCCGAACGGCTGCAAAGATTCTACCGGAGGGGTTGTTGCCTGCACAGGTTCTACGGCAACCAAACCGCTAATTCCACTTGATCCGTCATCAGCTGTTCAGGGGTGTTCATGTTCCGGTAATGCATGTGTATTTGTAATGAAATTGTTTTAAAAACGTTTCTATTCATTAAAACTTTGAAGGCCGTCAATTATCGCGGCCTTCTATTTTTATTTGTGTAATATTTTGTGCCAAACCGGTTTTATCGTCGGTTTCCACCAAAATGCCGTATAATGTGCCAACACCTTTGGCCGGCGTAAGTCTATCGGCCACATAATGCCGACGCAAACGGTTAATCGGAGCTTCAATATCAAAACCCAAAACCGAATTGTAGTCGCCACACATTCCAACATCGGTAATATATGCCGTGCCACTTGGTAAAACGCGAGCATCTGCCGTCGGCACATGAGTGTGCGTGCCGGCCACACACGAAACGCGACCATCCAAATAATATCCCAAAGCCAATTTTTCCGAAGTAGCTTCGGCATGAATATCTACAAAAACGGCGCTGATATTTTTACTCAATGTAAATTTTTGCAAAATAGCATCAATCGCCTGCACCGGACAATCTACGGCTTCCATAAACAAACGGCCGAGCACCTGAATAACCAAAATGTTACGCCCGTCGGCCAACTCAAAAACAGTCCATCCGCGACCGGCATTTGCTTCCGGAATATTGGCCGGACGAATGATATATTTGTTATCGTTCAAAAACGATGTAATTTCAGCTTGGTTAAGAAAATGATTGCCGGTCAGCAAAACATCGGCGCCCTGCTCTAAAAAACCGCGACAAATCGCCGGTGTCACACCAAAACCGTGCGCTGCATTTTCCACATTAAGCAACATCACATCAACCTTATATTCTTGACGAATGCGCGCCAAATTTGCCGTCACAACATCTCGTCCCGGCCGCGCCACAATATCTCCGCAATAAAAAATTCGCATTTGTTCACCTCGGCCACAGATTAACAGATTTATGAATTTATGCAATATTTTTATGCCCCTAATCATGTAAAAAAGATGGCAATCGGAAAATTATGTGATATATTACGCCTAAATAAGGAGGTTTTGATGAAAAAACGATGGTATCTTTTTTTGTTGCTGACGGCATTTTTTATTTATCCAACCGCACCGGTAATTGCTCAGATTCGTCCCAATAACATGAATTTAGAGCAAATGCGTCAGGCCGGCTTACATAAAAAGAATTTTCCGGAAATGAAATGGGAAAAAATTGATTGGGCCAAAAAGCTTAAATTAGATGACGGCCAAAAAATTCAGTTGCAAAAAATATATGATCAGAGTAAGCCGCAAACTTATGAAATTATGCAACAAATTGAAAATTTACATCAAAAGTTAAATGAAGTGCGTCAAACCGAAGAAGAAAATATTCGGCAAATATTAAACGATAAGCAAAAAGCAAAATTTGATAAATTTCGTGCGCGCATAGCCAAACAATATCGCAAAGCACCACCCCCGCCTGATAAGCATACTTTTAAGATTAAACAGTGATAAAATGCAAAATGGTCTTGCCAAAGATATGACGAGCAGATAAGATAGGTTTCAAATAAGAGGAGATTAAAATGAAAATAAAATTATGGTTTGCAGTGCTAAGCAGTATTATTTTATTGGCGCCGGCCGTGCAGGCAGAAGATGAGCCGATTCGCACAACAGAAGAAAGCGAAGTTGCGATTTCTGCCAATAATGATGCCACAGCCGCTTTGGAAGATATGAACGCGAACAGCAACACCAAAAAGGCACGTTTAATTCCGTTGGCACGCTATTCTGACGGTGCGCACATGCCGGAGATTGAAACCGAAGTGGAAACTTTATCAGCCGTTGATCAGATGAGCTTGTATGTTAAAGAGCTGAATTTGACATCTGAACAAATTGATTTAGCTAAATATATCAGTGATGACAGTCGCTTAAAACAAGAGCAATTATTAAAGAGTGTTTATTTGCTCAAAGAACAGGCAAAATCGCTGGAAGAAAAGAGTTTACAGGACTTTCGCGCAATATTAACGCCGGAGCAACGCAAAAAATTTGACAATTTGCGCACATGGTATGAACGACAATATAATTTGCAAAGCTATTGATTTAGCGTTGTTTTCGCGATTTTATTGATTTTTTTCGCTTTTTTGCAAGATTTTTGTTGCTTTAAATTTTTTTTGTATTAAAAGAGAGGTAACAAAACGGAGTGTAGCTCAGCCTGGTAGAGCGCTACGTTCGGGACGTAGAAGTCGCTGGTTCGAATCCCGTCACTCCGACCAAACACATAAAACCCGCCTATATGGCGGGTTTTATGTGTTTATGGCGGGTGACGGATTGAACCGGCAAGAAGCTGGTTCGCACTCAAGCGAAAGGCGGAATAACGCCGGTCGGCTTTAGCCGATGAGCGCAGAGCACGTAGCGCAGCGAAGTCTTCCCGCCATCATCCCGCCTGAAAAGGCGGTTTTTTTGTTGGTCGGAGTGACAGGGTGAACCGGCGGAAAGCTGGTTCGCACTCAAGCGAAAGGCGCACGCGGGTGCGCCGGTCGGCAATTTGCCGATGAGCGTAGAGCACGTAGCAAAGCGAAGTAATCCCTAAACGTTGACCAACAAAAAAAATCCTGCCCTTGTGGCGGGATTTTTTTGTTAAAACGAAAGCGCGGGATTTGAAACAGCGAGAAGCTGGTTCGCACTCAAGCAAAAGCGAGACGGAAGTATCGCGGTCGCCGATAGGCGATGAGCGTAGAGCACGTAGCGCAGCGAAGTCTTCCCGTCCCTACGCCTAAAAAGGCGGGCTTATGTATTTATGTTGTGGTGCCAAATAATCTATTTCTCTTAAACCAATCAAAAAGCCCCCAAAAGGGGCTTCTTAGTTTTTACACCAAAGTTTTAATAACTATCTCTTTGTTGTAACATAGAAGTATAATTTTGACCATTACCGCCATTAACCAAATGATTATATACTCGGGCTATTTCTTGCTGATCTTTATTTGTACGTTCGCCATTTTTATCACACTTTTCAACAACATCTAAAAATTGCGTCAATCTAGACAGCGCTTCGGCATTAGTTTTACAGCCGACAGTTAAATCATATAAAATAGGCGCTTTAAGCCCGCGGCTATTATTATCCTGAAGCTCAAAGTTATAATCTATCACTTTACTTAAATCTCCCCAGTATGGAATATCGGAAAACATTTCTCTTGCCCGCCGCAAATATTCTTCTTTATTTTCTTCATTTGGCGCAACTGAAGCTCTAAAACCGTATCCTTCCAGATGACAATCACCAAGTTCTCCATTAATCTTTGTCATATACGGAGAATCTTTTTGATTATATGTCTCAAGCCATTGATTGTATATATATGAAACAATATAATCTCCTTGCTGTTTTTCATCTTTGATCTTCGGTAATTCCTTTTGTAAAGCGAGCGTATCTACTTCCGATTTAGTGGCAAAATGAGACACATGTCCGTCATTTTTATATTTCTGAAAAGCCAGTCCGGCTTGTACTAAACTCGCTTTGATTTCACTTAGAAAACGTAATCTTTTCATGTATTCATTCGGTAAATCTGGAATAAATAAATTTTTTACATGGTCGTCTCTATGAGATAATTCGTGCTCTTTAATACTTTCCACACAATCTCTGCTAAATAGTTTGGATATGTAATTTATAAAATCAGTAGCTTTTGCCTCGGAGCATTGTGCTAAAGACATCACCGTCTTGACATCATTTTTAGGATTATCTGAATGGTATTCGTATAAAGTTAATATGTTTGTATCAAACTCAAATGCACCGCTACTAAAATAAATACCATTATCATAATGTATATCGTTGGTTAAATTAAGTGGCAGTACTCTTATCTCAGTCGGTTTTGAAAAAATTTTTTTCTGTGCATTTAAATAATCTTCTTTAATTTTAGTATTATCAAAACTTTCTTTTTCAATCGCTGTTCCTGTATAAGGGTCATAGCTTACATAGAAAATTTCTTCCTTCCCTTCATCTTCGTTATTGAACGATTCATATTTTATATGCTTTGTTTTTTCTTCTGAAAAAAATTCGTTTAACAATTTCCATTCTTCTGCCCCAAAACATTCCTCATCTTTATATTCGGCAAATTCTTCCGGTGATAATTTTTTTGAAAGTTCTGTTTTTTCCTTAATTTCATCAAAACCTTGTTGCGTTTGAGCGCTTCCTTGTACCGGCAATAAAGGAGAAGCAATAATCATACCTTTAATAATCTGGCTTTTTAATTTATTAATTCTATTCTGTATTGTCATTATCTGTCCTCATCTTTTGATTAAGACAAAATATATCACAGTTGCTAATATTTGTCAATATTTTTCACATTGATTGCACCTCATTTTTTTATATTTACTTTATCTGAAAATATGCTAGTTTTATCATATTCAACAAAAGGAAAACTCATGGATAAATTTTTTAAGCACTCGATTAAAGCCATTATCATTAAAGACGGCAAATTGCTGGTAGAAAGTGTTGACTATGGGCGCGGCCGTTATTGTAAATTGCCGGGCGGCGGGCAAGAATGGGGCGAAACCATGCAACAAACGATTATCCGCGAATGCAAGGAAGAATTAAATCTTGATGTTAAACCGTTACGTTTGGTTTTGGCGCGCGACTATATTGCAAAAAATCATAATCAGCCATACGATTTAGACTGTTTTCATTTGGCAGAACTGATGTTTGAATGCGAGGTGAGCGATTTTACCGCGCTTGGTAACGGTAGCGAACCGGATAGCGATGCGCAAAAGATAAAATGGATAGAATTAGATAAATTAGCGGATTCCGATTTTTATCCCAAGGCGATTATTCCATATTTGAAAAATATCAAAGACATCAAAGAAACGGTTGTGTTGGGAGATGTAAATTAGGAGAAAAGATATGCATTTTGAAGTAATTACCAAAGATTCAAAGCTGACACCGGAATTATTGAATATTTTGCAAAATGAATGGCCGGAAGCTTATGGCTGGCTGACAGATGTTATGGACGGTTGGTCTTTAACCGATTTTCCGCAAATTGTTGTGGCAACCGAAAACAATGAAATTATCGGCTACTACTCGCTTATTGCCAAAGAACTGGTTCAAGACAATCATGACTACACACCGTGGTTGGGCACTCTGTTTGTTTGCGCAAAATATCGCGGTAACCACTATAGTCCGATATTGATTGAAGATGCGTGCCGGCGCGTTAAAAATATGGGATATAATCATTTATATTTGGCCACCGAACACATCGGCTTATATGAAAAATTCGGTTTTGAAGAAATCGGTTTAGGCTTATATTTATGGGGTGCGCCCACAAAATTTTATAGAAAAACGATTTATACTTATGATAATCATGATTTAAAAATAAAGGAAAACTAATGTTTGAAATTATTGAAGATGGCGCAAAACTTGCCGAAGGTGTTAAAATAGGACACCATGCAATTATCAAAAGCGGTGCAGAAATTGGAAAAGACACTATCATAGGCGATTATGCTTATATTGATTCAAATGTTGTCATCGGTAAAAATAATTATATCGGAACAGGTGTTGTGCTAAAAGGCAATGTCCAAATCGGCAACAATAATCATATTTTGGATAAAACCGTCATCGGTTTGCCCTCAAAGCACATCGGTTACCATTTTTACAAGGGGCGCGTTATCATCGGAAACAATAATTTTATCAGTAACGGCTGTGCTATTGATTGCGGAAATAATCATTTATCGGATAAGTATCCCGAGCTTTTACCTTATTTGAATACTGACTTACCCGAAGATGCTGATTATGAAGATGCAACCATTATCGGCGACAGATGCTACATTTTAAACAATGTTACGATACACCATAATTGCCGAGTGGGATTGGGCAAAATTGCAAATTGCGATAAAGAATACGATACCATAATTTGCAGCGGCTGTTGCTTAAATGGATTTGTGCAAGTGCGCAAAGGTTGTGAATTAAGCAGCGGCACCTATATCCGCGAATTTGCCTCAATCGGTGAAGGAGCTTTTACGGCAATGATGTCATGCATTGTCAAAGATGTTCCTCCGTTTTCTTTCATTTTAAACAATAAAAATACCGGTTATTGCGAAAAATTACAAAAAAAGTTTCATATCTCGGAGAGTCAACTGCAAAAACTGCTGATTTCTTTTGCCGACAGCACCAGTCACAGATTAAAATGCTACTAAGTTTTTCAGCGGGCAAATGATACATATAACTTGTTTTTTTTGCCAAATTTGTTAAAATGCGTTCAGTTGTAACTTTTATGGTATAAATATGACTGAAATAAATAACAAACTCGGCATTGTCGCCGGCGGCGGTATTTTGCCGCAACTTCTGATTAAACATTGTATTGCGCAAAATCGGCCGTTCTTTGTGTTGGCGATTGAAAATAATGCCGACCGCGCCATTTTTACCCCCGACATTCCGCATCAATGGATTAGAATCGGTCAAGCCGGCACCGGCTTTAAACGTTTTGCCGAAGAACAAGTGACCGAAGTGGTGCTTATCGGCACTATTCATCGCCCCTCTTTGTCAGATTTGGTTCCTGATTTGCGCACTGCGGCGTTTTTTGCCCGCATCGGCATGAAATCGCTTGGCGATGATGGTATACTGCGCGCCGTTGTTAAAGAAATTGAATCTGAAAATATGCGCGTGGTCGGTATTCATGAAGTGATGCCGGATTTGCTCGCCAAAGAAGGACTTTTAACCAAAAGCAAACCCGATAAACAAGCTCTGGCCGATATCAAACGTGGCGCCGAAGTAGCTTATGAGCTGGGCCGGCTTGATGTCGGGCAATCGGTCATTGTGCAGCAAGGTCTTGTTTTGGGCGTTGAAGGCATAGAGGGCACCGATGAGCTGATTAAGCGTTGCGGTGCCTATCAGCGTAAGGGAGTGGGCGGTGTTTTGGTCAAACTGCGCAAACCGCAACAAGATATGCGTATTGACTTGCCAACCATCGGCACCCGCACCATTGAAGCTTTACATCAAGCCGGCATGCGCGGCATTGCAATTCACGCCGGCAACGCTTTGATGATAAACGAACCCGAAGTGCTTGCCTTAGCTGATAAATATGGTATGTTCATTATGGGCATTGTGCCCCAAGGAGGCAAATAGATGAAGTATTATTTAATTGCCGGCGAACCTTCCGGCGACGCATTGGGCGGTCGTTTAATGGAAGCCTTAAAGGCACAAGATAAAAAAGCACAATTTTTTGGTATCGGCGGCGACATTATGCAGGCTCAAGGGCTCAAATCGCTGTTTAATATCAGCGAGCTTTCCGTTATGGGCTTAGCCGAGGTTATTCCGAGCATTCCGAAAATTTTGCGCCGCATCAGAGAAACAGTGCAAAATATTCAAGATGTGTCACCGGACGTAATTGTTACCATTGATTCTTGGAGCTTTTCCGCGCGTATTCATAAAAAAATTCGCCGTTTGCAATTAGGTATTCCGCAAGTGCATTATGTGGCACCGCAAGTCTGGGCTTGGAAGAAAAAACGTGCTCGCACCATGTATAAATATATTGACTTGCTGCTGACATTATTTCCCAACGAACCGCGCTATTTCACGCCATATCATTTAAATGCCGTGTTTGTCGGGCATCCGGTCATTGAAAGCATGATTGTTAACGGGGCGCAAGATAAAGGCAAGTTTAAGGCGCAACATAAAATTAAAAACAATTTGATGCTAGTGCTGCCAGGGTCACGCCATAATGAAGTAGAACGCTTGCTGCCTGATTTTTTGCAAACCGTGCGCCTGATGCAACAAGAACACAGCGATTGGACTTATGTTATTCCGACAGTCAGCACGGTGGCGGCACATGTTAAGCGCATGGTAGATGAATCGGGCTTACCGATAAAAATTATTGAGGGGCAAGAAGCACGCCATCTGGCATTTTTGGACGCCGACGTGGCCATCGCCGCTTCCGGCACGGTGGCGCTTGAGCTGGCCATTGTTAATGTGCCGCATATCATTGCTTATAAGGTGCCGAAACTTACCGAATGGTTGGCACGGCGTTTCTTACATATTCAATACGTCAACTTAACCAACATTTTGCTCGGACGCGAAGTGGTGCCCGAACTGTTGCAACAAGATTGTGAACCGCATAACATTTTATCATATATTAAAAAATTTATTGCCAAACAGCAGCCTTACGGCCGACAAATGGAGGGCTTTGAAAAGGTGCGCCAATTGCTCGGTATGGGCAAACAAACCCCTAGCGCCAACGCTGCAAAAGCCATTTTAAAGCTGATTAAACATGAAAAAGTTGATTAGGCGATTTTTTCATACCATAAAAGAAAATGTGTTTGCCGAACAAAGCCGATGGTTTGCTTTTGTGCCGTTTTTGTTCGGCATAGGTATCGCACTTTATTTCAGCTTGCCGTTTGAGCCGAATTTGTGGCTGACTCTGGCTATTGTGGAAGCATGGTTACTGGCATTTTATTTTTGCCGTTTCAAAAATTTGAATGTGCTTTTTATCAGCGGCTTAATCATAATTTGCGGCTTTATTAACATTCAAATGCACACGATTTATCAGGCGCGAAATGTGCAATTTGCACCGCAACACATCACTTATTTAAGCGGTCAAATCACCGATATTACGGCTTCTGAAAAAGGCAAACAACGTTTTATGTTAGACCATGTTACCGATTGGGATAAACCGCTTATCGGGCAATACCGCATAACTAATACCGGCGTTCAAGAAGATTTTAATATCGGCGAGTGCGTGGAGCTGGTTGGCACCGTATTTCCTCCGTCGCGTGTGCCGTTACTGAACGGTTATCAGCTTGACCGCAAATATTTTTATGAAGGCATCAGCGCTATCGGCTATGCCAACAGTGAAGTTTTTAAAATCAAATGTCCGCACGGTGGCAATAAATTAAATTTTACGGCACGATTGAACAATTTGCGCCACAAAATCGGCACACAAATCAGCACTGTTTTACCGCCGACAACCGCCGGTATTGCCGAAGCTCTGATTATCGGCGAAAAATCAAATATCTCGCCTCAAATAACCGATAACTACCGCGGCGCCGGATTAGCACATTTTTTGGCGGTTTCCGGTTTGCATTTGGGCTGTATTGCCGGTTTAATATTCTTTTTGGTGCGCTGGATTTTAGCTCTGTTTCCGGCCATTGCATTGCGTTATGACAGCAAAAAACCGGCCGCAGTTGCCGCCATTTTGTTCAGCGCGCTTTATCTGCTGATATCCGGCATGGCTGTGCCGGCCGAACGCGCTTTTATTATGACAGTTGTGGTGTTAATCGGTGTTTTGTTTGACCGCCAAGCCATTTCTATGCGCATGGTCTGCTTTGCCGCTTTGGTTATTCTGATTTTGATACCGCAAGCGCTGATATCGGTAAGTTTTCAGATGTCATTTGCCGCGGTTTATGCCCTTGTGGCGTTTTATGAAAAATTTGCCGGATTGATGGCGCAACAAAAACAACAAATCGGCTGGCTCGGACGCATTATGCGCTATCTGGTTGGTATTGTTGTTGCCGACTTTGTGGCAAGCTTAGCCACAGCGCCGATGGCTATGTATCATTTTCAGCAGCTCGCAATATACACCAGCTTGGGCAATTTATTGGCCGGTCCGCTAATCGGTTTATATTTAATGCCGATGATTTTGGTGTGTTTAGCAACGTTGCCGTTTAATGCCGCCGCTCTGCCACTCAAAGCGTTGGGTTGGGGATTGGAAATCTTAAACAAAATTACCGCCGAAGTTTCGGCATTGCCAAACAGTTTGATGACCGTGCCGGATATGCCGTTATGGGGATTTTTGCTGATAACATGCGGCGCTTATTGGCTCTGTGCATGGCAAAAAAAATGGCGTCTATGGGGATTAGCACCGATTGCGGTCGGTTTATTGTCATTGCTGACAGCACAAAATCCGGTGGCATTGGTGGCGCCGAACGGTGCCGGGTTTGCCGTGCGGGATAAGGCGCAAAATATGGTTCTTGTGCCATTGGCGACTGACAGTTGGCTCAAAAAAGTTTGGCAGGAACGTTGGCAGGTCCGCTTTTTGCGCAAAAAAGACTTTAAAAAGTCTGCTGATGGATGTTTACAACTGCCTGAAACAGTAATGCTCTCCTGCCAAAAAGGAATTTATCGGTATCGCGATAAAGTAACCTTTGAGCCGCAAAAGGAACTCAAAATTGACGGACAAACCATAGATTGGCGTGCCGGCGGATATATTTATGATAATGCCGGCAAAATGCAATTTGTGCCGCTGTGGAACGCTGAGCATTGCCGCCGCTGGCAGACCGATTATCAAAAATGCAGTGCTTTAAAAACAAAAGCCGCCCGATAAGGCGACTTAAACTGGAGCGAGTGAGGGGAATCGAACCCCCGTTATAAGCTTGGGAAGCTTCTATTCTACCATTGAATTACACTCGCATGCTAATCATTATATATCGCACCCAAAAATAAAAAGCAAGAAAAAACACCGAGAAATTCCGGCGTTTTTTTTATGAAAAGAGTGGATAGAAATCACCCCCATTAACTTAATACCTATCCGGTCATTGCCCGACTTGATTGGTCAATCTCAACCGCTTTGCTTACACTTCACTCCAGCACAATGCGTGATTTTTTCCCGTAAAATGTCATAAGTTTGCAAAAAAGATTATACGGTAAGCACTTACCGTCTTCCATACGTTTTAATAAATGCACACTGATATGCACTGCAGCTTGTAATTCTTCTAAACTCAATCCACGCTCTAACCGAAATTGCTTAAGTTGCGGGCAAATATCCGCCAATACCTCTTTACTGATTAAGTTATTTTTTATGATCATTTCAAAACTCCCCTATTTTTGCTAAGCCAACAAAAAACCACCTTAAATTCCTTCAAGGTGGGGAGTTCGTAACTGCCTATATACAGTCTGATTTATTCAATATATTCATCAGCTCCCCATAAGGGAGTTATTATATAGGAGGAGCTACGACACTCCGCCGACAGAACACCTATCGGCAAAGATGATATTAAAACAATTACATAAAATTGCAAGCAAAAAAGCCCAACTTGACAATCAACCATTTTCTTAAAAACCTCAGATAATGAGCTTAATACGAAGAAAGTTTTCTCACGCGGTGTAAACAATAGCTACATAAGCGAGAAAACTTTCAAGTAGATACCAGCTCATTCAAGCTGTAAACCTCGGATAATGTGTCAGATGCGACGGAAGTCTGTTGGCGACGTGTAGATAAAGCTACATAAGCGAGAAAACTTTTATTAAATAACCACCTATCAGTTCAAGGTTAAAACCTCGGATAATGAGCTTAATACGAAGAAAGTTTTCTCACGCGGTGTAGATAATACTACATAAGTGAGAAAACTTTCAAGTAGATACCAACTCATTCAAGCTGTAAACCTCGGATAATGTGTCAGATGCGACGGAAGTCTGTTGGCGACGTGTAGATAAGGCTACATAAGCCAACAGACTTCCTAGCAGATGACCATTAGACGAGATTTCTTATGCTTCCGGCTCATCACCAGCGGCAGCCAAAGCCTTCTGCTCTTGCGCTTGTTGCTTCATCTCCATGATTTCTTTATCATTTTGAGCAGCCACACGACGCAAAGCACGCAAAACGTTACCTGTTCCGGCCGGAATCAGACGACCAACAATCACGTTTTCTTTAAGACCGCGCAAATCGTCAACTTTACCTTCAACCGCCGCTTCAGTCAACACGCGAGTTGTTTCTTGGAACGATGCGGCTGAAATGAACGACTTGGTCTGCAAGCTGGCCTTTGTAATACCCAGCAGAACCGGATCGGCTGTTGCAGTTTGTCCGCCTTCTTTGAACGTTTTTTCGTTTTCAGCTTCAAAGACATCGCGGTCAACCTGTTCGCCCACCAAGAATGTCGTATCGCCGGCCGAAGTAATTTCAACCTTTTTCAGCATTTGCGAAACCACAACTTCAATGTGCTTATCGTTGATGTTCACACCTTGCAGGCGATACACGGCTTGCACTTCTTGCACTAAGTATTCGGCCAATTTTTCCACGCCTAACACGCGCAAAATATCATGCGGTGCCGGTGTGCCGTCAACCAGCAAATCACCCTTTTTAACTTGGTCGCCGTCTTGAACCACCAAGCGACGTCCCTTCGGAATAAGGTATTCCACCGGATTGCCTTCGGCCGGAATAACCGTAATACGTTGTTTTGCCTTATAGTCTTTGCCGAATTCCACCATACCGTCAATATCGGCAATAATTGCCGGATCTTTCGGACGACGGGCTTCAAACAGCTCGGCCACACGCGGCAAACCACCGGTAATATCTTTTGTTTTGGTGCTTTCCACCGGAATACGAGCAATAATATCACCGACTTTGATTTCATCACCGTTATCAACGTTCAACACTGCGTCCGGAGACAGATAATAACGAACTTCCTTATCCGTGCCGTCATAGGTGACCGGCTTACCTTTAGCGTCTTTCAGCGTAATGCTCGGCTTCAAGCTGGCATTTGCCGTCGGACCGGATTGCCAGTCAATCACCGTCTTTGAGCTGATACCGGTTGTTTCATCAATTGATTCTTTAACCGAAACGTTTTGAATGAGATCAATCAGTTGAGCCTTACCGGCTTTTTCCGAAATCACCGGATTCATGAACGGGTCCCACTCGGCAATCTTCTGTCCTTTGGTCACTTCCGCGCCTTCGTTAACCAAAACTTTGGCGCCATACGGCACATGGTGACGCGACTTTTCACGCCCTTGGTTGTCGGCAATCACAATATCGCAGTTACGCGATAAAATAATCAAATGACCATCCGAATTGGTAACTGTATGACCGTTCTCTAACTTCAAAATACCGGCAAACGGCACTTCAATGTTTGATTGTTCGGCCGATTTAGAAGCCGCACCACCGATGTGGAAGGTTCTAAGTGTTAACTGTGTGCCCGGTTCACCAATGGATTGAGCCGCAATCACGCCCACAGCTTCACCGATGCTGACCGGTGTTCCTCTGGCCAAGTCACGACCGTAACAAGCGGCGCAAACACCGTGTTCGCTTTCGCAAGTCAATACCGAACGAATTTTAACCTGTTCAACACCGGCTTTTTCAACCACTGCCACATCGTCTTCGTCAATCAATTTACCTTTATGAACAAGAACTTCGCCGGTTTCCGGATTCAAAATATCTTCTTGTGCCGTGCGGCCTAAAATACGCTCGCCGATAGAGGCAATAACGTTACCGCCGTCAACTACCGGACGCACGATAATACCACGTTCAGTGCCACAATCGGTTTCGTTAATCACCACATCTTGTCCCACGTCAACCAAACGACGTGTTAAGTAACCGGCGTTTGCCGTTTTCAAAGCCGTATCGGCCAAACCTTTACGCGCACCGTGGGTTGAGTTAAAGTATTCCGACACTGTCAAACCTTCTTTAAAGTTTGAAATAATCGGTTGCTCAATAATTTCGCCCGACGGCTTAGCCATCAAGCCGCGCATACCGGCCAACTGACGCATTTGTGCCGCACTACCGCGGGCGCCCGAGTCAGCCATCATAAATACCGAGTTATAAACACCGTGATCCGGCTTAGAAATGTTTTTCATCATCTCATCGGCAACTTTATCGGTGCAAGATGCCCAAATATCAACCACTTTGTTGTATTTTTCGCCCTTGGTAATCAAACCATTTTGATATTGCTGTTCAAATTCCTTCACTTGCGCTGAAGTTTCATCAATCAACTTTTGTTTTGCAGCCGGCACAATCAAATCATCTTTACCAAACGAAATGCCCGACAAACATGCATATTTATAACCGAGGCTCATAATGCGATCGGCCATGATACAAGTTTCTTTACCGCCGCAAACACGATAAACTTCATCAATAATTTGCGAAATTTGCTTTTTCTTCACCAAACGGTTCACAAGTGCAAACGGCACGCCTTCGTGCTTCGGCAAAACTTCGGAAACAATCAAACGACCCGGTGTGGTGTCCACAATGCCTTTGGTCCATTTGCCGTCTTCACCCACATATTCCATACGGCATTTAATGCGTGCATGCAAATCAACCGCTTTGGCGTTCAAAGCCAGCATACATTCTTCCGGATTGGCATAAATACTGCCCTCACCGGTCATGTCTTCCGCATCATAGGTTAAGTAATAAATACCGAGCACCATATCTTGCGACGGCACAATAATCGGCTTACCCGAAGCCGGCGATAACACGTTGTTTGATGACATCATCAAAATACGTGCTTCCAATTGTGCTTCAATAGAAAGCGGCACGTGAACAGCCATTTGGTCACCGTCAAAGTCGGCGTTGAAAGCCGTGCAGGCCAACGGGTGCAAGTGAATGGCTTTACCTTCTACCAACACCGGCTCATAGGCTTGAATACCCAAGCGGTGCAACGTCGGAGCACGGTTCAAAAGCACCGGATGTTCTCTGATGACTTCTTCCAAAATATCCCAAACTTCCGGACGCTCTTTTTCCACCATGCGCTTGGCTTGTTTAATGGTTGTTGCCATACCATACATTTCCAGTTTGGCATAAACAAATGGCTTAAACAATTCCAGCGCCATTTTCTTCGGCAAACCGCATTGTTGCATTTTCAGTTCCGGACCAACCGTAATCACCGAACGGCCGGAATAGTCCACACGTTTACCAAGTAAGTTTTGACGGAAACGACCTTGCTTACCTTTTAACATATCGGCCAAAGACTTAAGCGGGCGCTTATTCGTGCCTGTAATAGCTCTGCCGCGACGACCGTTATCAAACAATGCATCAACCGATTCTTGCAACATACGTTTTTCGTTGCGGATAATGATATCCGGCGCATGCAATTCCAACAGTCTCTTTAAACGGTTGTTACGGTTAATCACACGACGATATAAATCGTTCAAATCAGATGTGGCAAAACGACCACCGTCTAACGGTACTAACGGACGCAAATCAGGCGGAATAACCGGTAAAACCGTCAAAATCATCCATTCCGGCTTAGCCTGAGATGAAATAAACGCTTCTACCAATTTCAAACGTTTCACTAACTTTTTGCGCTTAGCTTCCGAAGTTGTTTCTTTAAGTTCGGCACGCATTGTCTTAGCTTCTGCTTCCAAATCAATGCCGGCCAAAATTTCGCGTAAAGCCTCAGCTCCGATGCCGGCTCTGAATGAATCTTCGCCGTATTTATCAATGGCATCTTGATATTCGTCTTCGCTCAAAAGCTGATTGATTTGCAAATCGGTCAAACCCGGTTCAATCACAATATAGCTTTCAAAATACAGCACGCGTTCCAAAGCCTTTTCCTGAATATCGGTCAGCGTTGCAATACGTGACGGCAATGATTTCAAAAACCAAATATGTGCCACCGGTGCAGCCAATTCAATGTGCCCCATGCGTTCACGACGCACTTTGGAAAGTGTTACTTCCACACCGCACTTTTCGCAGACAATACCGCGATATTTCATACGTTTATATTTACCGCACAAGCATTCATAGTCTTTAATCGGGCCAAAAATACGTGCACAGAACAAACCGTCTTTTTCCGGCTTAAACGTGCGATAGTTAATGGTTTCAGGCTTTTTCACTTCACCATACGACCACGAACGAATTTGTTCAGGAGACGCAATGGAAATTTTGAGTGCATCAAAATTATCCGCAGCGACTTGTTGCTGATCAAACATATTCATTATTTCATTATTCATTCTCTATCACTCCTAAACTTATTCTTCGCCCAACATTTCAACGTTCAAGCACAAAGACTTAATTTCTTTAACCAAAACGTTGAATGATTCCGGAATACCGGTATCAAAGCTGTCTTCACCGCGAACAATCGCTTCATAAACCTTGGTTCTGCCGGCGACGTCATCGGACTTAATCGTCAACATTTCTTGCAATGTATAAGCCGCGCCGTAAGCTTGCAATGCCCACACTTCCATTTCACCGAAGCGTTGACCGCCGAATTGTGCCTTACCGCCTAACGGTTGTTGTGTTACCAAACCGTAAGGACCAACCGAACGAGCGTGCATCTTTTCATCAACAATGTGGTGCAGCTTGATCATATACATCACGCCCACTGTCACTTTGCGGTCAAACTTCTCTCCGGTTCTGCCGTCATACAAATCAATCTGACCCGATGTCGGTAAACCTGCCAACGAGAGCATATTGTTAATATCATCACCCGAAGCACCATCAAATACCGGCGTTGCCATCGGCACACCGTTTTTCAGGTTAGAAATCATTTCCATCTTTTCATCTTCGTTCAATGTTTCTACCTGATTTTTGTATTGTTTGGCACCGTAAATTTCTTTCAGGCGCTTATTGAGTTCGGCTGCAGTTTTTTCACCGCGTTTATATTGCTCGCACATTTCATTGAGTTGTGCACCCAATTCTTTAGCGGCCCAACCGAGGTGTGTTTCCAAAATTTGTCCCACGTTCATACGAGAAGGCACACCGAGCGGGTTTAACACCACATCAACCGGCGTTCCGTCTTCCATATATGGCATATCGGCCAACGGTAACACGCGTGAAACCGTACCCTTGTTACCATGACGACCGGCCATCTTATCGCCGGTTTGCATTTTACGTTTGGTTGCAATAAATACCTTCACCAATTTCAAAACACCCGGCAATAAATCATCGCCGCGTTGAACCTTTTCAACTTTGTCAGCATAGTGCTTTTGAATGTTTTCCATACGTGCATCAAATGCGGCATTAAGTTCTTCAATTTGCGACATCACATCGTCTTTTTTAACCACGATTTTACGCCATTGTGATGACGGCACACCGGCCAAAGCCTCAGCCGTAATTTTGCTGTTCTTCGCAATGCCTTTCGGCGCATCAACCACGGTCTGACCAATCAACATATTCTGCAAACGAGCTTCATAGCTGCCGCGAATAATGGCAATTTCATCATCACGGTCTTTTGCCAAAGTTGAGATTTCTTCTTGTTCAATGGCTAATGCACGCTCATCTTTTTCTACACCGCGACGAGAGAAAATACGCACATCAACCACAATACCGTCAATACCCGGCTGAGCGCGTAACGATGTATCACGCACATCGCTGGCTTTCTCGCCGAAAATGGCACGCAGCAATTTTTCTTCCGGTGTCACCGGTGATTCGCCTTTCGGCGTCACCTTACCAACCAGAATGTCGCCCGCTTTCACATGGGCACCCACATAAACAATACCGGCTTCATCCAAGTTGCGCAAAGCATCTTCACCAACGTTCGGAATATCGCGCGTAATTTCTTCTTGACCAAGCTTGGTATCGCGCGCCATCACTTCAAATTCTTCAATATGCAATGATGTCAACACATCTTCACGCGAAATACGTTCCGAAAGCAAAATAGCATCTTCGTAGTTCAAACCGTTCCACGGCATAAATGCCACGAGTAAGTTTTTACCCAAAGCCAATTCGCCCAAGTTTGTGCACGGACCGTCGGCAATAATATCGCCCTTTTTAATATGGTCCCCCACTTTAACGAGCGGCACTTGGTTAATGCACGTATTTTGGTTAGAACGGCGGAATTTAGAAAGTTTGTAAATTTCAACACCAACATCATGCGCCGTGCTGTCATCCGAACGAATAACGATTCGGTTAGCATCAACCGCGTTCACCACACCATCATACTTAGCCACCAATGTTGCGCCGGAATCTTTAGCCACCGTTGCTTCAATACCGGTACCGACCAGCGGAGCTTCAGAACGCAACAACGGCACACCTTGGCGTTGCATGTTTGACCCCATCAACGCGCGGTTTGCGTCATCGTTTTCCAAAAACGGAATCAAAGCAGCCGCCACCGAAACCAACTGTTTCGGCGAAACGTCAATGTAGTTAATGTCTTCAGGTTTGTCAAATTCCACTTCGCCACCACGACGGCAGGTAATCAAATCATTTTCAAAATGACCTTTTTCATCAACCTTGGCGTTTGCTTCGGCAATAACCACTTTACCTTCGTCATCAGCCGTCAAATATTTTACTTCATCGGTTACAACACCATTAACAACCTTACGATACGGGCATTCAATAAAGCCATATTTATTTACGCGCGCATACGTAGAAAGTGAGTTAATCAAACCAATGTTCGGACCTTCCGGCGATTCAATCGGGCAGATACGACCATAGTGCGTCGGGTGCACGTCGCGCACCTCAAAGCCGGCTCTGTCACGGCTCAAACCACCCGGACCTAATGCCGACAAACGACGCTTGTGCGTAATTTCTGACAACGGGTTGTTCTGGTCCATAAATTGTGACAACTGTGAAGAACCGAAGAACTCACGAATAACCGAAGCAATCGGTTTAGCGTTTACCAAATCTTGTGGCTTCACATTGTTCAAAATTTCGGCACTCATTTTTTCTCTGATGGCGCGTTCCATTCTGAGCAAGCCCATACGATATTGGTTTTCCATCAATTCGCCGACCGAACGCACACGACGGTTGCCAAGGTGGTCAATATCGTCCACCATACCTTTACCGTCACGAATGTTAATCAATTTCTTGATAATTCTTAAGATATCGTCTTTGCGTAAAACGCGCATGGTATCCGGCGCCTCTTCAAATGATATGTCTAAAGACGCATTCATCTTCACACGACCGACAGCCGATAAATCGTAGCGTTCCGAATCAAAGAACAATTGCTTAAACAAAGCATCAGCCGCTTCTAACGTAGCCGGTTCGCCCGGTCTCATTACACGATAAATATCAAACAGTGCTTCTTGGCGATTGCTGTTTTTGTCGGCAGCCAAAGTGTTGCGCATATACGGACCGACATTCAAGCCGTCAATATATAACGTTTCAACGGTTTTAATTTTATTTTCGGCCAATTTATCAAGCAACTCTTCATTGATTTCGTCACCGGCTTCGGCAATCACTTCTCCTGTTTTGGCAATAACAATATTTTTCGCCAAGAATTTGCCATACATTTGGTCTTTGGATACCACAAAATATTCCAAACCCTCATCAGCCAGTTTTTGCGCGCTTCTCGGTGTTAATTTTTTGCCGGCATCCCAAACCGTTTCGCCGGTTTTGGCATTAACCAAAGCAAAGTCAAACTTTACGCCGCGCATACGGCTCGGTTCAAACTTCATCTTCCAAGCTTTTTTGTCTGCCAAATAAATTTCGGTATCATAGAAGTAATTAAGAATTTCTTCTTTGCTCATACCTTCAATTTCTTCCGGCGGTAAATCCGGATTTTTTGCCAATTTTTCTTCTGTTTCTTTAGAAGGCAACGAATATAAAATAGATGTTACCGGCAATTTGCGACGACGGTCAATGCGCGCATACAACAAATCTTTGGCATCAAATTCAAAATCAAGCCACGAACCGCGATACGGAATAACGCGTGCCGAAAACAGCTTTTTACCCGAAGAAACGGTTTTGCCGCCATCGCTGTCATAAAATACGCCCGGCGAACGATGCATTTGCGAAACCACCACGCGCTCCGTGCCGTTGAAAATAAATGTGCCTTTTTCCGTCATAAGCGGAATGTCACCCATATATACATCTTGTTCTTTAATGTCATGAATAGATTTGGCTCCGGTCGTTTCATCGGTATCAAAAACCACCAAACGCAAAGTCGCACGAATAGGCGCGGCATAGGTCATATCGCGTCTGATGCACTCTTCTTCATCATATTTCGGGGTTTCCAACACATATTTTACAAATTCCAGCTCACCGTTATCCGAAAAGTCTTTAATCGGAAAAATGGAGCGGAAAACTTCTTCCAAACCAAATTCACAATGCTCACCATAAGCATCTATGTTATTGATAAATCCGGAATAAGAACCTGTTTGAATATCAATTAAATTCGGCATATCCATCACGGCCTCGATTCGGCCGAAATTTTTCCTTACACGTTTTTTGCTCGTATAAGTCTCTTTCATTGATTTTTTCCTTCTAAAACATTGATTCTGCGACAATTCTTATGAAATAAACTCAATCCCGTCAACAGAAGGTTAAACAACACTTTTTTTGTTATATGAATCGGCCACACCATCGGTAATTACGCCATCTCAGCCAGATTCGTGAAATAATTTTTTATTGTGGAATTTTATACCCACTTTAAACTGCGCGGAGTATAATTCTTTTTTGCTTGTTTTGCAACTGTTTTTTAAGTTATATGAATTTAGGTTTTATTTAAAAAAACTCGGATAGCGTGCGTTATGACGACGTGCAGATAGAAATTCGGCCGAGATACCACGGTCAGAGCCGTGGTATGACAATCAATTATAAAAACTCGGATAGCGTGTGTTATGACACAGTGAATTTTAAGCGACGTGTACAAAAGAGGTACACGAGCGAAAAATTTACAAGTCAGAACCAGCTAAACGAGTTTTACACGAGTTTAGAAACTCGGATGATGAGCTTAATACGCCGTTGTTTTAGAGCCTTCGGCGCTGCTTACGCAGTGGACGACGTGTAGAAAACTGCTACACGAGGAGAAAAACAACAAGTAGTAAGCCATTAGACGAGTTTCTTATACCGGATGCGGTGCGGATTACACGCATCCTCTCCCAAACGGGCTTTTTTGTCTTTTTCATAGTCCTCAAAATTGCCCTCAAACCACTCCACATGCCCGTCATCTTCATAGGCCAAAATATGGGTTGCCAAACGGTCTAAAAACCAGCGGTCGTGTGAGGTCACCAAAACACAGCCTGGATAGTTGTTAATGCCTTCTTCCAAAGAACGCAGCGTATCAACATCCAAATCATTGGTCGGTTCGTCCAAAAGAATAACATTAGCGCCCTTTCTGAGCATTTTTGCCAAATGCACGCGATTACGCTCACCACCCGAAAGCTGCCCGACTTTCTTTTGCTGATCGGCACCTTTAAAATTGAACTGACCGACATAAGCGCGCGACGAAACTTCATTTTTACCGAGTTGAATCATATCCATGCCGTCGGAAATTTCCTCCCACACATTTTTATCCGGATTCAATTCATCACGCGACTGATCTACATAGCCTAAATCTACCGTCTCGCCGATTCGGATAGTGCCGGAATCCGGCTTTTCCTGACCGGTAATCATGCGAAATAATGTGGTTTTACCGGCGCCGTTCGGACCGATAATACCGACAATGGCACCTTTTGGAATTTTGAACGACAAATCATCAATAAGCACGCGATCACCGAATGCTTTGCTGATGTGTTCGGCTTCAATAACCAAATCACCCAAACGCTCGGTCATCGGAATATTGATATGTGCGGTTGAAATTTTTTCACGCGTTGCTTGCGACAACAACTCATCATACGCGTTAATACGTGCCTTAGATTTTGCCTGACGCGCTTTCGGATTCTTTCTGATCCACTCCAACTCATTGGCAAGCGTGCGCTGACGGGCGTTTTCTTCACGCGCTTCTTGTTCCAAGCGCTTAGATTTCTGCTCTAACCATGATGTGTAATTGCCCTCATACGGAATCCCCTGCCCGCGGTCAAGCTCCAAAATCCAGCCGGTTACATTATCCAAGAAATAGCGGTCGTGCGTAACCATTACCACCGTGCCCTTATAATCGCGCAAGTGGTGTTCCAGCCACGCCACCGATTCGGCATCTAAGTGGTTGGTCGGCTCATCTAAAAGCAACATGTCCGGTTGTTGTAATAACAAACGACACAATGCCACGCGGCGTTTTTCTCCGCCGGAAAGTTTGGTTACATCAGCATCGGCCGGCGGACAACGCAAAGCATCAAGCGCAATTTGAATTGTGCGTTCCAAATCCCAACCGTTACAAGCGTCAATTTTTTCCTGCAATTCAGCTTGCTCGGCAATCAAATCATTCATTTCATCGTCGCTCATCGGCTCGGCAAATTTGGCTGAAACTTCCTCAAAACGCTGCAAAAGAGCCTGCGTTTCGCTCAAACCGGACATCACATTTTCCATCACGTTTTTGGAAGGATCCAGCTTTGGTTCCTGTTCCAGATAGCCGACTTTTACTCCTTCGGCCGCCCAGGCCTCGCCGTTAAATTCCTTGTCAACCCCGGCCATAATTTTCAAAAGCGTTGATTTTCCGGCACCATTCACACCCAAAACGCCGATTTTTGCTCCCGGTAAAAATGACAATGTGATATCCTTAAAAAGCTCGCGCCCACCCGGCAAAACTTTAGTCAAGTTCTGCATCACAAAAACATATTGATAAGCTGGCATAAAATTGTAACTCCTTTATTCAAACTGATTGGCATATTTACTGTAATTCGCATCTTTCAGCGGAATCTTTTTAGCATTTTTACTGTTTTTTTCCGCTTCTGCAAGAGATTTTTTATATGCCGCATCAGCTTTGGCAAATGCATACGGATCTTTTTGGTATAATTTTTTAACATCGTAAGGCTTACGTGGTGTAATAACGGTGCCGTCATAAAGCTTTATGCGCCCGTCGGAATATAAAGTGCTGCTAAAAATTTTTTGACTGCCGAAAGATTGATTGATTTCGGCACAACTGGCAAATTTTTCGTCTTCTAAGGCCATAAAGGCATCTACTTTGCCGCGATTATAGGCTTGCAAGCCCTCATTTTGCATATCGGCATTTTTAGCTTTACCGATTAAAATAGCCCGCGCCAACATTTCAAAATCATCATATTTGCCGGCCCGACAAGCCAATCCTTGGCCGGCAACCGTGCCCAAACTGTAGATTTCTTCATAATACGAAACAACACGTGCGGCCTGCGCTGAAGAAAACCACGCCGTTAAAACCCAAACAACACTCAAAAACTTTTTCATTTATTTTTCTCCCATAGATACTCTCAGCTATACGCCATAAAAATAAAATATCTCTTAATTTTTGCGCCGATATTAAAAAAAGAGGTTGACAAATGCTTTGAAATAGCTTATTTTGCGCTCAACATTAAAGTAAAAGGATAAGAAAATGAAGTGCTATAGTTCGTTAAAATCTAAAAAAATTCGCGACTTGAACTGCAAAATCGTGCGTCGTAAAGGTCGTGTGTATGTGATTAACAAAAAGAATCCGAAGCTCAAAGCGCGTCAGGGTTAATTTTTTGAGTCAGTTTTTTTTGAACCTGCCATCCGGCAGGTTTTTTTTATGCCCTTTTATAAAAGACAAATAAAAAAGCTCTTGGGGTTTCTAATCAGAAACAACCAAGAGCATTTTGCAAAACTTGCGACCACTTATTTCTTTGCTGGGATAAGCAAGAAAATCTCATCCTTCAAGTTCTTTAGAAGTGCTTTCTTATGCGGTTGCCGGGCACAGAGCGTGGATACTGTGCTTTCAAGCTGTGCCTTGAAAGAGCTCTTCTTACCGCACTCGCGTGCCAGATACATTTTCTTGCTGGGCACATTGGTGCTCTTTGAATCAAGTAATTCAGTCAGTACGCCTGAAATACCATTACGCGAAAGTTCCTCACGAAAATCAACGCAAAAAGCGTGGTCTAACTTAAGATCACTCATAATTGTAAAAAAGATTAATTGTAAATATTAATTATAAAAAAACTTCGTTTAATATAACTGTTTTTACCACACATTGCAAGTAAAAAATGACAAAAAAGCAAAAATATTCGTTGACAAGCGCGGTTTTTTGTGCCATTTAACATAAAAGTCAAGGCGCTCTTAGCTCAGCAGGATAGAGCAACAGCCTTCTAAGCTGTGGGTCGGGCGTTCGAATCGCCCAGAGCGCGCCAATATAAAAAAGCCACCCTTATGGTGGTTTTTTTATATTAACGTAATCAGGCGGCAAAGAACGACCGACAGGCGTTCGGAGCTCAAAGAACGACCGACAGGCGTTCGGAGCTGAGGTGATGCCGCGCTCTTGTGCGGCTATCGCCGTAAGCCGTTGCGTAGCAACACTTCGCCCAGAGCGCGCCAATATAAAAAAACCACCCTTATGGTGGTTTTTTTATACCCTTTATTTGCACCGGCAAGTGCTTTATCCGCACCACGCATTACAAATGCAACACCTCTAAAGTTTTTTGCAAATTCTCATGATTTGGCAAAAACGCATTCTGTGTTGCAAATTGCGCCGACATTTCGTATAAATAAAGTAAGTTAAACAAGCGCACGGAAGGCGTCAAGCCGATTTTTTTGTCGCGATTTTGATCAATCAGTTCCAACAGATTTTTACGCTTAATCTTTTCCAAATAGCAAATATTATCCAAAACAGTCCATTCAGCCTTAGCCAATCGCATGGTCGTCTTACGATCGTAAATAGAAATTACCCTACTCGTTAGTATCGTCATATTGCCTCCATTTTTGATTGTATTTTTATACATTACTTTACTAAGGATTTATATAATTTCAATCGTTAAGTGCTTCAAAAACAAAGCTTAAAAAGAAATATGCATATAACCGTTTGATTTATATAAAAAAGTTTGATTAAAAAAATTGTGTATATTTTTACGAGTAAAATAAAAGAAATAACACTTTATATAGTTTTAAATATCTTGTTATAAGGCAAAATTTGTTTTTAAAAAGCGATAACCCTTTTGAACATGCGGCATTTTTAGGGTGCGACATACCAAAAGGGTTACAAGCTAGTTAGAAATTTTCTTCCGTTTTTTAATCGGAATTTTGTGCATAGTCTCCGGATGAAAATCAGACGGCATCAGCTCGATGAGCATCAACGCGCGATCTCCACTAATCTGTCGGCTCAGCAAAAAGAACGTATTCTCGCCCTCATACTGCAAGGCTGCTCCCACAAGAATAGGCCATTCGGCGACGTTTCCGGTCTTTTCAACCACCTTACCGGTGCGCAAATCACGATACTTGCCATTTGCAACGACACAAGGAACAATCTCCTTGATATTGCGATGGCCATAGTCCAAAACCTGCGGAATTGAATTGAATCCGCTGATGTGTCCAAAAAACACCAGGTTCACCACTTTGTCCGAAGACAGAACTTTTTTAACCATAATTGTATAAAATTAAAAATAGCGATTTGGCTAAGTTTATACCCTATTTTTGTTCTTTTGTCAACTATTTTTTATTTGTTTGTTAAAATATTTTTACTTTTTGCAATATACCCAACAAAAAAAGCCTCCTGAAAAGGAGGCTTTGTTTTACTTACTACATATTCTTAATGATCTCTTTCAATGAAGTCAGTCGCACCATAGATTAAATTCTGATAAGCGGCATTAACGCGTTGGTCGTAAGTTTTGCGTTCACCGGCTTTTTCGTCTGTCGTTTTAAATGTATTTTTATCATCTTTCGGTGTTGCAAGCACAGCCGCATCTTGAACAGACATACCTTTCTTTTCTTCAAGTAAAGCTTTTTGCTCTTTAACGTGTTTAACTGCATTATTTGCCATAATCGCTCTCCTTATGTTGTTTTACTGTATTAAGGATACGCCCTTTGCCACTTTTGTCAATATAAATTTTGGCACAAAAAAATCCGGCGTTTGTGTAAACGTCGGATTTTTTTATAAGTTCATTCAGCTGATCATTCAGCTGAAAACAGGTGTTCCCGTAGTAACCACCGGTGAGAAGTGGCCTTGCTCGTATCGTGTTGTCTGGTCTATTGAGCCAACACGGCACCTCTTGCTTTTCCCGAAGCCACGAACGATACGACTGTTGAAATCCTCAAGGGCAATCTCGGCACGAGCTTCCTCTGGGGTGTAGGCGCATTCTTTTGTCAGGTGTTCAAAGACTTGCTTGTCGTAGGCCTTCTTGGCGTTAATTGCTCCCTCGTGTACCTGCTGGCCAAAAAGCTTTGCAGCAATCTTGCCAAGCTGAATTTCTTCCACTGTTAATTCTCTCTGCTCTTTGACTTCCTTCAAGAAGTGGAGCACTGTTCTGGGATCCATATCCATAATATACAAATGTTTAAAAAAGTTAATAATTAATATTTGTCTAAAATATAGCACACCGTTTTCTTTTTGTCAACGGTTAAAATGAATTTTTTTATTATTTATGTGAAAAAATCAGTAATATTTCCAAACAATAGCGCAATCGTTGGCCGAATCGCAGTTGCACGCCACATTTGCCTGTGCCATTGGCAACGGCACACCGGTTATACCGCCGACACACGCTGTAACTGAGCCGGCTGTTGCTTGTGCGCCGGTGCAAGCAATACTGTTTTCCTGAAATTCTAAGCCGTCCGAACCGATAATATCGGTCAGTTCATCTGTGTTAGCCGAATCCTGCTCGGTCGGTTTACCGCTCACTCTTAAACCGATAAGCCCTGATGACGGGCCGGCATTCCAATCATAAGTCGCCACTGTCACGCACGCCTCGCGCGGCAATCCCGTATATTTGATTAAAAAAGCCTTTTGATCATTTCTAATGCCCGAAACACTATAGCCGATTTGACCGGCCGCCACCGTAATTTGCCCGTTAAACGGATTACGAATCTGCTGACTTTCGCTATCCGCCGACACATCTGTCGGCAAAAGCGATTTTTGCTCAATCAGCACCTGATTGTTCAGCTCGGCATAAGAGGTTTGCTCGGCATAATGCCGGCGAATATTATCAGACAATGCCAAAACCTGATCAATAACCTGATTGGCCTTATAGCGCATCACCGCTTTGGAATAACCGGCAAATGCACCGAGCGTCAGCAAAATGGCAATCGCCAAAATGCTTAAAATTTCAAGTGTTGAACGACCGGTTTCATTTTTATCCATTTTTTTCTCCATGGTTTTCGGATAACCATAATCTGTTGTCAGTATAACGATTTTCTGTAGCGAATCAAGCTCAAACGCAAGATTATCCCTATTGACAAGATTCGTTTTATAAATCAGATACGGCATTATCGGACTTGCGCCCGAAGATTGTTACGTCGTGCTAATCTATTCTTATAAAAGAAGAAGCGGTAGATGCCTTGACCGCGCAAAGCGCGGAGGCATGACTTGTTATTTAAAAACCTCGGATAATGAGCTTAATACGAAGAAAGTTTTCTCACGCGGTGTAGATAATACTACATAAGTGAAGAGGCATACAAGTAGACACCAGCTAGACGAGGTTAAAACCTCGGATAGCGTGCGTGATTACGCCGTAATTTTTAGACGCCGCGTAGATAATGCTACGCAAGGAAAAAAATTACAAGTAAGCACCAGCTTTTGATGTATGGCAGGGAATTGGCCAAATCCTCTTCCGTGTTAATGTCTGCCGGAGCTTCTTTAACCAGCTTAATATTATCAACCAACATTGCACGCACTTCCATGCCGTTTTCCAAAGCACGCAACTGCTCTAAAGCCTCACGCTTTTCCAAAACACCGGTCGGCAGTGAAACCATTTTTTGTAACGACGCCGCTTTAAACACATAAATACCGATGTGATAATATAAATCCTGATTCGGGCATTTTTCCGGATTACGCGTATATGGTGCCGTAGCGCGAGTAAAATACAAACAGCGCGCTTCTTTTTCGCCCTCTTTCAAACCCATAATGATTTTGACCACATTCGGGTTGTTTTTATCTTCTTCCGAAGTAATCAGCATACCGCAAGTGGCAATATCGCAACCGGTGCGCTCTACCATTTCAATCAGAGGCAGCGTTACTTTCGGGTCCACATTGATGTTGTCGCCCTGAAAATCAACAACAATATCATATTTTGTGCCTTCCGGATCCAAAATTTTAAGCGCCGCGGCAATACGGTCGGTGCCGCTCGGCAGATTCGGATCAGTTAAAATCGCCGTAGCGCCGAATTTTTTACATTCATCAACAATGGCCTGATCGCCGGCTGCAATCGCAATATCGGTATTTAACGCAGCCTTTACGTTTTCATATACGCGTTGCACCATGGTTTTGCCGTTTATCACGCGCAGTGGTTTATTCGGCAAACGTGTAGCGGCTAAACGCACCGGCATTAAAGTAATAACTCTGCTCATTTTAGTCTCCTTTTAATTAGTCAATTTGATATTGCGGATTTTTCATCTGAATTAAAAATTCGGCTTTGATTTTGGCAATGGTTTGCGCTTTTTCTGCTGGTGTATACTTGGCTGTAGCATTATTCCACACCGTTGTCGGCCAATCCGGATCGCCGGCCTTGCGGCACACCACATGCACATGCAGTTGCGGTGTCATATTGCCGATCATTGCCACATTATCCTGATCGCACGGAAACAGCTTAAACATCACACTTTCAGCCAGCGCAATTTCACGCATGAGCTGCAAGCGCTCGTCCATGGTCAGGTTAGTCATATTTTTAACACCCTCTTTCATCGGCACCAAAAAAATCCACGGATAATACTTATTGTCTTCAAACAATACGCGGCACAATTTCAAATCAAGCACAAAATCTTTAGCCGCCAATCCTGCCACCAATTCAAAAGCCATTTATATTCCTCCCACGCTTTTAATCTGTATGACTTGTTTTACATCAATATTTTCTTTTGCGCAAAGACTTTCAACCGTCTGCCCACCGCTAATTGCCTCTGCCGTTACACCGGTTTCAACGCACAAAATCGGCGCAATTCCGGCATTTATACCGCCTTTAATATCGGTGCGCACTGTATCGCCGATCATACATGTTTTGTTTTTTTCAACCGTGATACCGTTTTGATGTAAAATTTCAAACACATAATCATAAATATTACGATGCGGCTTGCCAAACTCCAAAACCTCGCTTCCTTTTTGCCGCAACATTTCGGCAATCATACCGTTACGCACCACAAATACGGCACCGGAATTTGCCACCAGCGGATGGCCTTCTTTAGCGGTCCAATCCGGATTAGCGTTAAGTGTCGGTAGTTTGCGCCGCACCGCTTCATCAACAATTTGTTCAAACGGTGCCGGCGTTAATGTATCCCACACCGTAATCTGCCCGTTTTCATCTTGCGCCACCGGCCAATATTCGCTCATATATTGCGGATATTGCGCCACATCGCCGGTGAACATAAACGGCACACCGATATAAACAAAATTAGCCTCATCTAACGTTGGCACCTGCATATATTTTGTATTAGCAAAAGCCTTGCTGTGCGGTTTTCCAATAACATAATATTTTTGCGGATTCGGAGATGAAGAAAAACTGATTTGACCGCTTTGCAAGCGCTGTTTAAGCAAATCGCCGGAGCTTATCAAATATTGATAATGAACCCCCTGTTTAAGACCGCGTTTGTCGTATGAAGCAACCAAATCAGAACTCAATGCCGAAGAATTTGATACCACAACAACGGTTTTACCGGAGCGCACCAAGTCAGCCATCACCTCACGACTGCCGGCGTAAAATCCGTTACCTTCCCAAAATACGCCATACGCGTCAAAAATAAAAATATCATACGCCTCTGCCACGGCACGCAAACCGTTATAAATCACCTTTTGCCTCCATCATTAAAGTGTGCCGCACCTGATACGGCAACTTTATTTTTTGATAATCCGAATTCTGCGCCGTAAAATCGGCCCAATCCTTAGCTTTAAAATGTGTTTTTTGCCGTATTTCCGGAACCACCCAAACCGTTTGACCGGCCAAAATAAACTCTTTTTGCCCAAGGGTCGCGCTTGTAAAGGGTAAGCGTCGCATTCTGGAAACCAAACGCAACACCCTTTCGGCACGCGGCATATATTTTTGCCGACTTAAACGCGCCAAAATCCGAAATTGTATTTCCGCATGCCAACTCAAAAAATCGCTGAATCTAAAATAAAAAACATGGCGACCATAGCAATGCACCGATGATTCCATAATCGCTTCAACCTGCGTTTCAATATAATCTTCGGCACTTTGTAAACAACGCGTGGCTATGCAAATTTTTTCAACAGAAATGCCGCTTTTTTGTTGCAAAAGGGGCAAAAATGCACGCATTTTATTGCGCTCAAAGCGTTTATCGCTATTGGATTCGTCCGTAATCCATGCCACGTTTTTAGTCTGTAAATATGCTTGCAATTCTTGCGGTCGCCAACTTAAAAGCGGACGCAAAATTTTCAAACCCTGCCACTTGCTAAGCTCACGCATAGCACATAATCCCTCTAAACCACTGCCTCGCCGCAATCTGAGCAAAAAGGTTTCGGCTTGATCCTGACTGTGATGAGCCACAAATAAACACCTGATTTGATGCGCTTCACACCAATCTTTAAGCAAACCATAGCGCGCCTCTCGCGCGGCCGCTTCCACATTGGCTTGCGGTTTGGCACCAAACCACTCCAAAATATGATGTTCAATACCGAATTTTTGCATAACTTCAGCCACATATTGCGCTTCTTGCGATGAATTAGGGCGCAAATGATGATCTACCGTCAGCGCCACAATGCGCCGGCCGAAAACAGCTAATTGCTCTTGAAGCATCAACGCCAGTGCCATAGAATCAGCACCGCCGGAAACTCCGACGGCTAAGACATTATCTTCAATATGATGTTTTTGCAAAAATGCCTGCACGGTTAACAACCCAATCGCTTAGCCTCATTAGCGGCTTTTTTCTTCAAATCGGCCTCTGCTTTTGGAAATTCTTCATCAAAACTGTTAAACACAATGCATGCATTCTTGGTTTCTTTTAAATTAGCTAAAATCACACCCAAACGATATAAACTGTCAGCTGCTTTATTGCCGTTTTTATATTTTTCGTAACCGTTCTTAAATGCTACTTTGGCTTTTTGCGGATGCCCTTGTTTGACATATACTTCACCTAACCAATATTGAGCATTACCGGCCAATTTATGCTTTGGCGCTTCTTTTAAAATGCGTTCAAATGCGAGCTCGGCTTCGTCAAAATAGCCGCCGTTATAGGCTTGCATGGCTGCAGCATACATTTCATCTGCCTTAATATTTTGCGCCGTTGACGCGGCTTTTACCTCAGTTTTTTCAGGCTCGGCCGCTTCGTCCGATTTCTCAGACTCGCTTTGTAACGGCTTTAACTCATCAGTTTTAATATTATCGCCCACCACGGCTTTTGCGCCGCCTGTTGCCACCGGTGCATTATAAGTTTGCGGAATGGTCACGGTTGAATTTGTCAGATTGCTCGGAATCGGTCGGCCTTCTAAAATTTTAAAGCGAATTTCAATATCACGATTCAGCTTATCCAATTTTTGTTCAAGCTGACGCATTTTGTGCTCAATTTCATCCTGACGACCGTTATATTGACGCATAGTTTCTTCCCACGCCGTCAATTTCTTCTGTATATCTGCCGTTGCATCAGATTTTTGTTGTTCGGCATTATCATTATTGCGATACATTTGTCGCTGTAAAACTTGTAATTCTTCTCTGATATTGGCCAACTCGCTTTCCATACCGGCACCGGCGGCCTGCACCGGCATTCCGGATAATCCCCACAACAAGGCCGATAAAACTAATACACGCTTCATTTATTTCTCCTTAGATTAATTTGCGTTAAATATAGAATATTTTTTTATAAATCACAAGCGCAAAAAAAACGCATCTGAAATAACAGATGCGTTTTTCCAAATTTCCGACTTGTGCCAAAAATTATTCAACAGTGCTCAACACTGTAACGGCACGACGGTTTTGAGCCCAAGCTGCTTCGTTGCTGCCGAATACAGCCGGTCTTTCTTTACCGTAAGAAATTGTAGAAATTCTGTGTTCTGCAATACCTTGAGATACCAAGTATTGTTTAACGGCGTTAGCACGGCGTTCACCTAATGCTAAGTTGTATTCACGAGTGCCGCGTTCATCGCAATAACCTTGAACGATTACGTTAGCATCTTCGTGATTCTTCAACCAGTTAACTTGGGTATCCAAAGCGGCAACAGCTTCAGCAGACAAAGCAGAGCTGTCAAAAGCAAAGAATACAGTATCTGTAGAATTTTCAGCAAAATTGCGAGCTAATCTGGATTCGCAGTCAGCACCGCTGAACAAACCGCCGTCCATACCGAACATAGAGCAGCCTGACAAAGCAACTAAAGCTACGAACAAACTTAAAAGTTTTTTCATTTTATTTTCTCCATATGGTTTTTTACATTTATGTATTTCAACTAATACAGTCTTAAATTAAGAAATATTTGTAAATTTTTCAATAAGAAAAATAAAAAAAATAGCAATAAAGTTAAAAATTGTGCATTATTTTTTATCTTTTAGTTCTAAATAACAGAATATACATTGTTTTTTTTAAATTTGGGAAAATACCCGCAAAGGTGTTTTTATTGGTTTTTATAAGCGGCTTTAACAATATTTTTTTGTTTTTCAATATCAAAATCTACCTGCACATTAAGTTGTGGTGCCACCGAAGTGATAATATTTTTGGTAATTGGCACCGCATTCCAGCCGGCTTCGGTATGACCGAACGTTTCTTTACTGCCTTTCGGATCATCAACCACCACCAAAAGTGCATACTGCGGATTAGACTCCGGAAAACCGGAAATAAATGTGGAAATACTCTTTTTATGATTATAGTGCCCGTTTTCCAATTTATCGGCCGTGCCGGTTTTGCCGAACACCTGATAGCCCTCAACATTAGCACGTCGTCCGGTGCCGCGCACCACCACTGCACGCAACAAATGCCGCATGGATTCGGAGGTTTTTTCCGATACCACACGTCGCCCTTCACGATGCTTTTGCAGCAAAAGACTCGGTTCAAAATACATACCGCCGTTAACTACCGCCGCAAATGCGCTGATAATATGCATCGGCGTTGTTGAAATACCATATCCGTAGCTGATTGTTGCCATGGTATGATTGGTCCAGCGATTGGCATTCAAAAACAACGGCCGAGCCACTTCCGGCAGTTCAAGCGCCGAAAGTTCCTTATCCATATTGATGCGTTGAAAAAATTGACGTTGAAACTTTTTACCCACCTGCATAACTTCTAGCGTTGAACCGATATTTGACGATTCTACCAAAATATCTTCCGGCGTTAACATTTTATGCGAGCCGTGCGGATCGGAAACGCGCGCCTTTCCAAAATAAACCGGTCTTGATGTATCAAATCTGTCAGTTACTTTCACTTTGCCGCTTTCCAAGCATAAGGCGGTATTAAACACCTTAAATACCGAGCCAGCTTCATATACGCCTTTAGTGGCAAAATTAAACATTTCGCGCTCGCCGACTTTAATATTTTCATTCGGATCAAAATCAGGCACCGAAGTCAAAGCTACAATTTGACCGGATTTTACGTCCATCAAAATTGCTGCTGCACCTTCGGCATTAAATTGCTTAACCCCCTCAATTAAAGCATCGCGAATCGTATTTTGAATACCTAAATCCACTGATAAATACAGTGGCTTGGTTGAGGTTGTCAATCGTTCGTTCATATATTTTTCCAAACCGGAAATTCCGACATTATCAATATTAGTATTGCCAAGCACATGCGCAAACAAATTTTTATGCGGATAAATACGCTTTTCAAAATTTTCAAATTCCAGAGCCGGAATTCCTAAATTATTGACTTGCGATTGCTGCGCCGGCGACAAATTACGCTTTAAATACACAAATGTGGTTTTACGGGTCAGTAAATCATAAAATCGTTCAAACGACACTTCCGGAAAAATGTAATTGAGTTTTTCTGCCACGTCACGCGGATTTTTTATCTTTTTGGCGTTGGCATAAAGATTAACCGTCGGCAACGATGTGGCTATAATTTCGCCGTTACGATCCAAAATGTCGGCACGCTTCACCGGATTCTTCAAATGCAAAAATTCTTCTTCGGCCAACTGTTCGGAAGCAATTGCCGTATCAATATTGATGCCTTTACTTAAACAAACATAACTGACGCGCGCGCACAATATAATATATGCCAAAACAAAACAACATAACGAAAAAATAATGCGCTGACGACAAATTAGAACATTATCGCTTTCTGTGGTATAGGTTTTGTGCGTCAGACCGCAAGAGATTTTCACCTCTTGCCCCGGCAGATAAAATCTGTCTGCATTTTTCTTTGAAAAACCTATCTTCAAACCCATTTCTATCTCTTAACAGCTTTAACAAATGTTGTTAAACCCTTATTATCGGTTTTACGCGGTTGTGCGGCGTTTCCGTCCTCGTAGTTAAACTGTAATACAGAATAGTTAATAATTTGTTCAGGCTTGGCATTTTCCAGCGATAATTGTTCATATGCCAATTTGCGTAGGCGTTCTGGCGTATTATAATGGCTCCACTCTGCCTTTAAAACGTGAATATTTTCAATATCTTTCTGTATATTTGTATTAATAGTTGCCAAACGGCGCTCCAAACGTTGCACCTTATTTTTCAGCACCGAAGAACCCAGTGCAACTGTAAGAGTCAGTGTCAACCATAAAATGACCATCGCTGTTTTAATGTTGCTCAATTTATTACCTCCTTATTGCATATCTGAGTTTTGCCGAGCGCGAACGCGGATTTCGTGCACATTCTTCTGCTGTCGGCATTATTGCCTTAGATGTTTCCGCAAACAAGCTGTTATCGGCCACCAGAGCCGGTGCATATTTTGAAACCCGAACTTTCTGCGAGCCGTTTTCTTTCATAAATGTTTTGACAATGCGGTCTTCTAACGAATGAAAATCTACCACCACCAATCGCCCGCCCGAAAGCAAACGACCTGCGGCACCTTGCAAACCACGTTCTAATTCGCCGAGTTCATCATTCACGGCGATTCTGAGTGCCTGAAAAGTCCGTGTTGCCGGATCAATTTCACCGCCATGCTTATGCAAAACCGTATAAATGATTTCCGCTAACTCGGTTGTGGTTTCAATCGTTTTTTTGCGCCGATATTCAACAATTTTTTGCGCAATTTGCCGCGATTTACGTTCTTCGCCGTATTGATAAATTAAATCAGCCAAATCTTTTTCAGCGTATGTATTCACAATATCGGCCGCACTCAAACCTTCGCACGACATACGCATATCTAAAGCTGCCTCTTTGGCAAACGAAAAACCGCGTTCGGCATCATCAAATTGCATTGAAGAAACACCGATATCAAACACTGCACCATTGATTTTTTCGTTGACCAAATCGGTAAAATCGCCGAATTGACCGCTTCTAAATTCAAACCGCGCACCATACATATTTTTCAATTCATTGGCGCGAATCCGCACATTCGGATCACGATCAAGTGCGATTACTTTGCAATCTGCCGCATCTAAAATGGCTTGGGTGTAACCGCCGTTACCGAATGTGGCATCAACATAAATCTCGCCTTTTTGCGGGTTTAAATATTGCAAAACCTCGGAAAGCATCACCGGAATATGTCGCTCTCTTTGTGCCATTATTGCTCGTCCTTTGCTGCTTTAAGAACCGGCCGATGCGCCATAACCTCGGCTCGGATACGTGCTTCTTCCTTAGCCCAATTTTCCGGATTCCAAATTTGAAATTTACGACCTTTTCCGACAAACACCGCCGTATCACTAATTTGTGCATGCCGCAATAATTTTTCGGTCAAAACAATGCGCCCGGTGCTGTCAAACGTAAAACGCTTGGCATCTCCGAAAATCAAGTTGGTCAAATTGTCTTGGGTTTCCGAAAAAAAGTCGGTGGCATTTTCAATGTCGGTTGCCAGTTTATCCAACGTTTCCTCCAAACATCCCTCTATGCACGGCGCCGATAAGCTGCGATAACAAACAATCTCTGTTGATAATTCTTTAACAATTGCGCGGTAATCTGACGGCAAAGAAACGCGACCTTTGGCGTCTACTTTGTTGAAAATCGTATCCATAAACAGAAAGATTTTGCGCATTTTGGGTTCCTTTGGATTCGTTTTATTATTTATGGTATATCATGGTATTTTATGGGATTCAATGGTATTTTTTAGGATTTTATTAACTGTTCTTGCAATGTTCTGTTTTAACGATATAAAATAAATATATTTTTTAACGTAAAATCATATAGTTAAGTGGAAATTAAAATTTTTTATAAAAAATTCACAGTGCTAAGGATTATTTAAGCATTTACTTCTATGAAGCCGCCATTTTTGACCGACTCGGGATTTAAAAAAAATAAACCCGCATGTTCTTTTACAAACACACGGGGAACAACAGTCTCTTAAGCAAAACACCAGCGGATAATTTGCCAAATACTGCCGGCAAGAACGGTAAATAAGACACAAATAATACCGATAACTATTATGGCAAATAAAAATACCATCTTGCCAAGCAGATAAAAGATATAAGCACTAACCAAAACAACCGCATACGCCAAAATATAATCAGCAAAGGGCGGTATATCGGCAAGCAATATACCTTTCATTGTCGGATAAACAGCAAATGCAGCGCCAATTATCAGAACAAAAATCATTCGAGAGATAATTTGCAGAATCCGCTCTTCTTTAGGGTAGGTCAGTTTAATCATCAACGGGTTGCTTTGCTTACTCGGGTCCTCATCAATTTCCTTGAGATGCCAGATACCCATATGCACGATTCCCATTATGAAACTCGCCACTAAAATAAATTTCCACACTAAACCAATGTGGTCTGCAATCGATTGTATAGCCATAATTGTAAAATTAAAAAGTAAGTAAATTATAATGAAATCGAATTTAGTATAGACAAAAAACAGAGAAATGTCAAGATGAAAGTTACTTCATATGGTGAGTATAATCACTGCATTATAAGAACTCGGATAGCATGCGTAGATACGCCGTATCCCTCTTCACGCCGTGTACAAAAAAAGGTACATAAGTGAAGAGGGATACAAGTAGATACCAGCTAGACGAGGTTTTTAGATATCGGCAATGACTTCTATTGAAATAATCCGATCCGGCGACGACACCATCCCGTTTGAACCGCTGCCGCGCTTAATCAAATCCACAAATTCCATGCCCTCAATAACTTGTCCCCAAATAGTATATTGACCGTCAAGCCAAGGACAATCGCCAAAGCAAATAAAAAATTGGCTGTCGGCAGAATCCGGATCCATTGCCCGTGCCATAGATACTGTGCCACGCTTGTGCTGCAAACGATTAAACTCAGCTTTGAGTTTTTTACCGCTACCGCCAGTGCCGTCACCGCGCGGACAACCGGTTTGTGCCATAAAACCGTCAATTACGCGATGAAACTTCAAACCGTTATAAAAACCTTGCCGAACCAGCTCTTTAATACGCGCCACATGCTTTGGTGCCACATCCGGCAACAATTCAATAATCACATCGCCGTCTTTAGTTTTCAGCAGCAGAGCATTTTCAGCATCTTTCACCGCGTATGAATGTTTAATTTTCTTGGCACGGCTCTGGCTCATGCCTATTTTTTTGGTTTCCTTATTTTCAAGTTTTTGTGTGCTCGGTTTTGAAATATTTTTAGTTTCGGATTTTTGCAATAAATCAGTCATTTTCAATTCCTTTCGTTATCTTTTTTTATTTATTTAGGAAATATTTAATCGTGATTCAAGACATAGTCCACTCTTTCTTCGGCCGAAAGATTTTTCGGATAATCTTTATCAATTTTTTTGATGGCATTTATTAAGCCGCGACCGTTGGCAATTTGAATAGCCAGTCCGGGACGTGCATTTAATTCCAACATCATCGGCCCACGGTCTTTGTCAAGCACAATATCGGCACCTAAATACCCCAATCCCGTCAGCTCGTATGCTTGAGCTCCAATCAGCAGATGTTCGCGCCAAAACGGCACTTTTAAGCCCATCAAATCAGCGCCTGTATCCGGATGATGGGTAATCGGTTGATTGTGGCACACCGCTTGCAGTGTATTACCTGTGCGAATATCCAGACCAACACCTACTGCGCCTTGGTGCAAATTGGCACGGCCGCCCGATTCTTTGGTAGCCAGCCTCATCATTGCCAGTGCCGGATAGCCCTTATAGACAATTACGCGCACGTCCGGAATACCCTGAAAGCTGTAATCCTTAAACACATCACTGAAATGCACTAATTCTTCCACCAGCGCCACATCATATTGGCCACCTAAACTGTATAAGCCGCTCAAAATATTTGAAACGTGCTGATAAACCTCACGAAAACGCAACTCTTTGCCAGAAGCGGTTGTATAATGCCCATCTTGATATTTTTTAATTACCAAAACACCTTTACCCTGACTGCCGTGCGCCGGCTTAACCACAAACTCTTTATGTCCGCGCACAATTTTCGGCAAATCAATCACTTCATATTGGTGTTCTATGACCCCAATCATGTGTGGTGTGTTAATATCTATGCTGTTGGCCAGTTGCTTGGTTTTAACCTTATCATCTACCAACGGATACAATGAACGCTTATTATAATGTGCAATGATTTTATAATTACGTGCATTCATACCCAAGACACCGGCTTGATGAAATTTGCGCGCATACGAAAAATAGTGCAGCCACTCAAACATCTTTATTTATCCTTTACAAGTGCGGCAAAGCGCTTAATTTCGGTTAAACGATAGCCCGTATATGTGCCGAGCAACATCACAATCGCCAAAATCACAAAGTTCCACTCGTTAAACGCAAACATAATATGGCGAATATACGAACTGCTGACGACCAAATATGTCACAACCGCCACAAATAACGTGTTAACAATTTGCTTAATGGCATTTCTGGCGCCGTCTTCTTCCCATGTAATGCAAGCACGTTCAATAATCCATGCCGTAATAATAATCGGGAAAAATGCCGCCGATGCAATAACACGCCAATCAGCCTGATAACCAAACACCGTCAGCACCTGCATGATGATAATTACAAAAATGACCACTGCGGAAATTCTCGGCACCAACAATAAATTGAGCCGCGTTAGCAAAGTGCGGATTAAAAGACCGAGCATAACAATAACGCTAAAGCAAATAAATCCTGCCCAAAATCCGGTTTTAATCAGCGACATGGCAATCAGCATCGGTGTAAATGTTCCCATAGTGGAAATACCGACCACGTTACGCAACAACACCACCAATAAAATACCCAGCGGAAAAATCATCAACCATTTAAGGGCGTTTTGTTCCAATGACGGCAAATCATAAATAGTCCAATTAAACAAACGACTGTTTTCATACTTAGCGCGACGACCAGCCATTTTAAACGATGAAATCACTGATTTTGCCACCGCAAATTTGACTTCGGAATTAACCCCACCGCTTACATCCAAAAGCGAAACGCCGCCGCGTTGAAAAATAACAAAGTTTTTCGGTAAACCATCTTCGCCGGTTTCTATGTCATAAATCTTCCATTTACTGCCTTCATACACCTCCAACATCAAATCCGCGCGCGAAGAATGTTTCTTTTCCGCTAATTTCACGCCGCGCACAATACGCGCCGGAATTCCTTTTACCGAAAGCAAATAAATAATCTTATCCGCCATAATTTTCGGCGATTTTTTTACCGGCAAAAAAGCATCTACCTGCGGCGCTAATTCTTCCTCATTAAGCAGTTCAATGATGCGCCTTGCGGCACTGCCTTCTTTGGCATCGGCCAGCGTCCAAATTTCGTTAATCATCGCCTCTTGCAATTCATCATTAAACGCCGGCTTTTTAATTTTCGGCGGTGTTTTTTCCCAAACCTTACCGGTCACATCTTCGTTATCGTAAATCATAATGCGATAATAGACATTCTGTTTGTTTTTACGCCCTTTAGAACGCATGGTAATACGATGATTTTTATCGTCTTTTTGCACTTCATAACCTTTAGCCACGGTATCTTCGCTCAAAATTTTATATTCCTTGGCAATACTTGGCGTAGAAAGTGAAACTTCTATCGGTTCACCGGTCGGCTGAAAAGACACATGGGCATCAATAGTCCACACATCTGATTTTTCAGTCGGTTTAAAACTGAAGCCCCAAACCGTGATTTTATAATATGTTGCCCAAACGGCAAAAATTGTTGTTAACAGCAAAAACAGCGTTAACAAACCTCTGACAGAAAGAATCTTTTTCATTTGTAACAGTCCCGATAATTATTTTAAAGTATTTGAAAGCGAAACGTCAACAATGGCACGACCGGCCAAAATATTGCGTCCGACTAATGTCTGATATTCAAACTTTTCACGCTCGGCAATCGTAAAATCAGCCTTAAACGTTTTACCGCCCATTTTCACATCCATTTCTACCATCGGCCGACGCTCGTCTTCAATAATGCGTTTAACACGAATACGCTTGACAATCGGCTTTTCAAACGTGTATTTTTCTTTGGTTTCGCGGTTGACAATCGTGAAAGACACCCAACGCTCGCCGTCACGCTCAAAGCGCTTAATATCTTCGGCATCCAATGAGGACGTGGTTGCACCGGTATCTATGCGCGACATAAAAGCCGACTTCATCGGCGGCAAATAAATGCGTTCCACCGCACCGATCACGTTATTAGGCATAACGGTAACCACTTTAGGTTCTTGTGCTGAATGCGGTGCAATAGCCGGCACAATTTGCGTATTTTCTTTGGCACACGCCGCCAAACCCAAAAGACATAACAAATTTAACAATTTGCGCATTTTTAACCTTTCGCTTTGTTCAATTTCAGTTATGTCACATAATCTACTTTTTTTAAATAAAGTCCAGTAAAAAAAAATATCCGCCGACAATTTTTTTATTGCCGACGGATGGTAAAAACAGGATTTTTTAGAAAAATACGGTCAAACGCAAGGAGGTTGCCGTGCCGTAATCGGATTTTTGATTTTGTGCCGGATGAATGTAAAATTGTAAATCCGGCGTTAATGTAGCCCATTTTGAAATGCCCCACGCCCAATAAGCTTCCAAAACCTGCTCGGCACTGTGATAAATCGATGCGCCGACCGCGTCTTCATCTATTTCATTATATGAATATGAAAAACCGATTTGGTCAAGTTCGTTGCGGTCAAGCGGATTATTGATAACACTGCCTAACACATACGAGCGGTTAATTTCTGCTATGTGGCCGTTTACCCCGTTTACGCGTCCGAAAAGAGCCCATTTTTTTCCGATGTTTTGCTGCATATTGAGCGACCAACCGGTCGTTGATTGCGGTTGCAAACTCACATACGGTTGGTTATAGACCAACACTGAATATTGCCCCTGCCCGAGTCTTTTGATTGTCGGATTGTAGCCGATTTGTCCGAATGTGGTAAAATGCCCGTCATCTAAGCGATTAAAGCGAATGCTCGGCGCATTGATATTGGTGGCATCCAAAAAGCCGGCAATAAATTGCCAATTTCCCGGCTCGGCTTGCACATAAGCACCTAAGCCGGCATCAGAATATGTGGCACTGGCATTTTGCGCCGAAGCATAGTTCAAAAAATTAACCTGCTGATTGTTATCATAATCTGTGCCGTCAAAATTATATAAACTGTATTGTCCGACGCCGAATGTCAGCCAATTATATTTGGCCGGTAATTGATATGTGTAATACAAATCGGCAAATTCCTGCTCATCACCGCCAAAATCGTTAATTGGCGTAACAAAACCCGAATTGGCTTGAATATCATTGGCATTGTGATTACCATAATAAATACTGTAATATGATGCATTTAAAACGCCGGTACCGTATTCGTTATCAAAGGTTGTCCATGTGATTGACGGTGCCAAATATGATTGAAAGGCATTGGCATCTCCACTCGGCGAAGTGCGCTGCAATAAAGCGGAATAAGTCAAATTATAACTAAAACCGTAACGATTACTGAGATAATTTTTGAATGCTGTGTATTCATCACCCAAAGTGCGCGATTCCGCTTGCGCCGCCGAAATCGGCCCCAATAAACCGATTAAAATATACAACCATTTTTTCATTTTCATATCCTTTCGTTTTTATGCTTACGGATATGATATATATAACCGAAAAAACAAAATAAAAGGGGCAGAAAAAAGGATATATTTTTCCAACACCTGTTCAGGCCTAAACCTCGGCTAGCGTGCGTGATTACGCAGTGAATTTGGAGCGTGGTGTAGATAAAGCTACACGAGCGAGAAATTTACAAGTCAGAACCAGCTAGACGAGGTTTTTATTTGCGAGTGGCTTTGACATAGGCCATCATCGCATGCTCATCACAATATGTTTGACCGGAACGCACTTTCTTGCCGCAAAAAGAAAAGTCATCATCACGCGGATCACCAAGCGGCCATCTGCAAGTATGGCTATCTAAATCAACCAAACGAACCTTATCGGTGGCATCTGATGTAACGGATGCCGCAGCACTTTTAGCCGGTTTAATTTCACGCACCGGTAACAATTCTTGAACCGGCGCGGCTTCTTTTTCTGTCTCAATTTCTTCTTTCTTTTTAATCGGCGACGGACGTGCCGTCAAACACAGACGGTGCACTTTTCCGACAATAGAATTTTTAGACACGCCCAATTTTTTTGCAATTTCGTTGGCTGTTAAGCCCTCTATCCACATTTGGCGTAAATCTTCCACCATTTTTTCGGTCCAAGCCATTTCAAACTCCTGCTATTAAAAATTTATGCAAGTTTACAAAAATATTTATGGCAAGTCCAGCAATATTTTGCAAACTTTTTAATTTTTTTTTATCTTTTAAATATATAATGGTGCGAAGGAGATTAAACCATGCGTTTATTGATTTTACTTTGTCTGTTTTTGCTGACAAGACCGTGTGCGGCACAACTCAGTGAGTATAATCATTTGTATGATGTGGACGCAGATGAAAAAATTCCGCTCGTTTGGCGCTTGGAAAAAGAATATAAGCAAAAACATTCGCTTTATGATTGGCGATATGATTTTAATTGGGCAATGCCCAAACAATTTGATACCGATTTTCAACAAAACATTACCGATTTCGGTGCCATTGAAAAACGTTTGGAAAATCCGGATGAAGAAAGCCTTTTGCGCGACATCAAACGCATGCCTAAAGAGTTTTATCCTTATATAGGACCGATGTTGCACACCGTGCGCGGTCTGTCGGGCAAAATTTTGGATTTACCGGGGATTAAAGAAACCAAAAACCAATTTCCGGCACACATTGCTTCGGTGTTTAAGGATAAGCCTTATATTGAATATGCTTCTCCGGAATTATATATTTTTCTGATGCCGGAATTATGGGGAGAAGGTGCCTCGGCGATTGAATATCCCAAAATCAAACGCCAAAAAAAATTGCCGCTTAGAATGCGCATTAACCCGAAATTTATTGAGGCACTTAAAAAGAATGTGCCGATAGAAAATTATACCAACGGTCATCGCCCGCCTAAACCGGATATGGGTGTTCGTCACTTTTATGCCGACAAAAACACACCGTTATCGGGAGCTGATGTTAAAGCTTTTTTAGGCACTATTGACGGTCTGAAAGACTTTTTACATCAAAATGATAATGAAATTCAGCTGATTTTGATAGATTCGTTATTAAATTACTGGGATGAAAAAAACGGCACACATCGCTATGTCTCTTTTTTAAAAGGTGCGGTTAATCCATGTCAAACCATTGCCCGTAAGATTAAATGGAAAGGTATGCGCTCCGAATTTCAAGAATATATCGGCAAGCAGGGCTTTGGTCTGGACGATTGGGCTTATACCTGTGACAAAACCTTAAAGGCCTATCGCGTGGCCACCATGCCCAATGCCTACATTACGGGACTGAGAATGCTCAAAAAAGGCTATTTGTATGAAATGTGGAAATATATGGATTTTACCGAAGAAGAACGGCAAATTCAAAAATACTTCATTGAAGCGTCAATTCATTTATACGATTCTACGGTTGAAAACGTCAATGCCGTTACCCCTTTCCGCCGCGAATTACAAAAAGCATGGATTGAGCTTGGCGACCATTACGGTGGCACACCGCTGATTATTCCGTAATTTTTGAAAAAAACTGTTGCATTTTATAAATAGAATCTGTATAACCTTTTTAAAATTAACACTTATAAGGGTAATAAAAATGGCAAGAGTTACTGTTGAAGACTGTATTGATAAAATTCCTAACCGCTATGACTTGGTTTTAATTGCGGCGCAACGTGCGCGCGATATTTCGGCCGGTGCCCATTTGTGCGTTGACCGTGATAATGATAAAAATTCGGTTGTGGCGTTACGTGAAATTGCCGAAAATCGCGTCAGCATTGAAGATTTACAACGCTCTTTAGTGATGGGACTGCAAAAATACGTTGAAACGGAAGAGCCGGAAGATGAAGAAGTTGAAATCGTTTCGGCCGCGAAAGAATTGGCTGATTTGGATGAAACTTTCTCCAGCGATATGATTAGCGATGAAGATTTGTCAAGCACCATGCAAATTCACGGTGAAGATGAAGACGAAGATGCTTTGGATTTAGATTCCGACACTGATTTCGGCTTTGATGATGATACCGATTTGGGCGATGATTTTGACAGCGATGATGATTTAGATTAAAAATTATAAAATTAACTTTTATTAAAGCAAAACATCTTATATAATAGACAAGTGTTTTGCTTTTTTTATCGCTAAATTAAGGAAAATAAATGTTACGACAATACGAACTGGTAGATTTGGTAAAGTCTTACGATCCTTACGCGGACGAAGATGCCTTAAATCGTGCCTATGTATTTGCCCTAAAAAAACATGGTTCTCAGTTGCGCACTTCGGGCGACCCGTATTATTCGCATCCGATTGAAGTTGCCGGTATTTTAACCAAATACAAATTGGATTGTGCGTCCATAATTGCCGCACTGTTACATGATACGGTAGAAGATACCGACACCACTCTGGAAGAAATTAAAGATTTGTTTGGCGAGCAAGTGGCACAGTTGGTTGACGGCTTAACCAAACTTGCCATGATTGAGCATAAATCAGGCTCCAGCAAGCAAGCCGAAAACTTTCGCAAACTTTTGCTGGCAATGTCGGAAGATATTCGCGTATTACTGATAAAACTGGCCGACCGCCTGCACAACATGCGCACCCTGCACTTTTGTCCGGCCGACAAACGCGCTCGTATTGCCCGCGAAACATTGGACATTTATGCGCCTCTGGCCGAGCGCATCGGTATGGAAGAAGTTAAATCGGAAATGGATGAAATTGCCTTTGCCGAACTTTACAAAGAAGCACACGATTCTATTGTGGCACGCCTTAACTTTTTACGCGAACAAGGCAGTAACGTTGTGCCGAAAATTATTGCTCAGCTTGAAAAAGATATGTCTGATAACGGCATTAACTGCACCGTTACCGGCCGCGAAAAAACGCCGTATTCAATTTGGCGCAAAATGCAGCTCAAAAACGCTTCGTTTGAACAGCTTTCCGATATTATGGCCTTTCGCATTTGCGTTGATACGGTTGCCGATTGTTATCAGGCTTTGGGTATCATTCACAGCAAATATCACATGGTACCACGCCGTTTTAAAGACTATATTTCCACACCGAAACCAAACGGTTATCAATCGTTGCACACCGGCGTTATCGGTCCTGAAGATGTGCGTATTGAAGTGCAAATTCGCACCTTTGAAATGCACGAAGTGAATGAAAAAGGTGTGGCCGCCCACTGGGCATATAAGCAATCGCAACGCACCGAGGGTAAAAACTTTCGCTGGATTCGCGAACTTTTGGAAATTTTGGATCAGGCGCAAAATCCGGACGAATTTTTGGAAAACACCAAACTTGAGATGTATAATGATCAGGTGTTTTGCTTTACGCCGAAAGGCGATTTAATCGGCCTGCCGGTCGGCTCAACGCCGGTTGACTTTGCTTATGCTGTGCACTCAAATGTGGGCGATACCTGCGTCGGTGCAAAAATCAACGGCGAAATCAAACCACTGCGCACCATATTGCAAAACGGTGATCAAGTTGAAGTTTTAACCGCCAAAAATCAGCATCCTTCGTTGGAATGGGACAGATTTGTCGTTACCGGCAAGGCCAAAGCCGCCATCCGTCGTTATGTGCGTATTAACAAGCGCGAACAATTTATTACTTTGGGCAAAGAAATTTTGGAAAAATTGTTTAAATCGGAGGATCAGAGCTTTACCGAAAAAGAGCTGGTGGCGGTTATTCCGAATTTTGAAGCCGAAACCATTGATGACATTTATGCCAAAGTCGGCGAAGGGCTGATTACCGGTTGGGAAGTTTTGCGTGCCGTGCATCCGGCTTATAAACAGAACAAGCTTGAAAAAATGGTCAACTCCATCAAGTTACCGGTATTCAAGAAAAACACCAAACGCGATTCGCTTAAGATTAAAGGCTTGATTGAAGGCATGGCTGTGCATTTTGCCGGCTGTTGCCACCCGTTGCCGGGTGATAAAATCGTTGGCATTGTAACCACCGGTAAAGGGGTAACAATTCACACGGCCGATTGTCCGTCACTCAAAAATTATGAACAGGAACCGGAACGCTGGCTTGATGTGGATTGGGGTGATGAAGCCGAAAATGAAAAGCACGTGGCGCGCTTAAAATTAATGCTCAGCAACGAACCCGGCGCCCTCGCCGATGTAGCTAACATTGTTGCCAAAGCCGAAGCCAACATTATGAATCTGAACATCACATATCGCACCATGAGCTATTATGAAATTTTGCTGGACTTGGAAGTTAAAAATGTTGACCAGTTAAACGCACTGATTTTGGCACTCAAATCATCTAAACTCATCAGCTATGTGGCACGCGCCACCAAATAAGGAATAAAAAAATGATTGCAGGAATGGGTTGCGACATTGTTAATATTCGGCGAATTGAAAAATCTGCGGCTTTTTTGACGCATTTTCAAAACAAAATTCTCGGTCCTGAAGAACAGGCCGAAGTGGCAAAAGAAAACATCAAAACCGAAAAAGAACAGGCCTGTCTGCTCGCCAAATATTATGCCGGTAAAGAAGCCTTTGCCAAAGCACTCGGCACCGGATTCATTGACGGCATTTTCTTAAAAGATATTCAAATTTTGCATGATAAACGCGGCAAACCGGAGCTGCATATTTCCGGTAATGCCTTACAATATCTGCAAAAAATGTCTGCATCTTTGCAAACCCATATCAGCTTGAGCGACGATTATCCTTTTGCCGAAGCCGTTGTTATTATTGAATCTTAAACCACCAATATTTTGCATTTTATTGCTAAAAAATTGTATCATTTTAAATTTTTTTGCGTTATGATGACGCAAATTAGTTTTTTTGTGAGGATAAAAATGAAAAAAATTGCCATTATCGGCGTTACAACCAGCGCCGGCCGCGAACTCTTAAACATGTTGGAAGAAAACGGTTTTGCCGCAGATAACATTTTTGCCGTTGAAACGGATAGCCCGCTCGGCACGCAAATTTCATATGGCGAAGATGTGGATATGGATGTATATAATCTCAAAGATTTTGACTTTGCATCGGCAGAAATTGCCGTTTTCATGACCACACCGGAACTGACCAAACACTATGTGCCGCGCGCACTGGCCAAAGGAGCTCGTGTCATTGACGGCACCGGTGCTTATGCCTTAGAAGCCGAAGTGCCGCTTATTATTTGCGGCTTAAATGATGAGCAAATCAATGATAACGCCAAAGTGGTAGCTTTGCCATCACCACAGGTTACACAAATTTTATTGCCGCTCAAAAACGTGGCTGCCAAAAACAAAATCAAACGCATGGTCATTAACACTTATATGGCCGTATCACTTTACGGCAAAGAAGCCATGGACGAATTGTTTAATCAAACCCGCAAAATTTTTATGAATGAGCCGTTGGTAGACGACGAAAACATTTTTCACAAGCAAATTGCTTTTAACGTTTTACCGCAAGTCGGAGAATTTATCGGTGATGAAACCAAGTATGAATGGGCAATGAATGTTGAAATCAAAAAAATCTTAGACCCGAATATTAAAATTCACGCCAACTGTGCTTTTGTGCCGGCATTTATCGGTATCGGTGCGTTTGTTAATGTGGAATGTGCCCGCGCCGTTGATGTTGACGATGTGCGTAACATTATGCGCGAAACCAAAGGTGTTGTGGTGTTTGATAAGCACGTTGATTGCGGCTATGTATCATTAAACGATGCGCAAAGCGAAAGCGATGTTTATGTCAGCCGTCTGCGTCAAGATGTTTCAGTTAACAACGGCTTTAGTTTTTGGTGTGCGGCAGATGATTTGCGCGCCGGCACAGCCTTAAATGCTTATAATATTCTGCAACTCTATCTGAATAGGAAAAACTAATGCACCATCTGTTTTCTAAAATCTTTGCACTGTTTTTAACTGTTGCCGTTTTGTTTAGCAGTTCAACGGTTTTTGCGGCCGATGCAACCAAAGCCGCACCGCAGCCGACACCGGCTAAAACAAGTATTTTGCCGCAATCGGCAGATTTTAATACCGTAACCACGCAAATTGAAAAAATCCGCAAAAGCCTGGCAAAACCGTCTGTTTCTAAGGAAAAAATTGAGGAATACACTTCTTATCTGACCCGCACCGAAGCCGCTATTATGGAAAATCGGCGTGAAATGGAAAAGCAGGTGAAATCTCTGCAAAAACAAATTGACGCCCTAGGTGAAGGCGGCGAAACGGAAGACGCTTTTATCACTAAGCAACGTGATGAATTGATGCAAAAGTTAGCAACGCAAGACCGCATACTTAAAGAAGCTGATTTGATGATTGTGCAAATAGAAGACTTAACCGTGCACATTTTAAATGTCCGTAATCAGAAAATATACGGAGAATTGATTACCAAACATTCGGCATTTATAAACCCGTTGGTCTTTTTTAACGGTATTAAAGCTTATGTCGTTTATTTTTGGGATGTTACCAAATCGCCGGTTGAGTGGTATCAGAATTTGCCACAAGAGCAGCGTTCCTATGCACTTTTCAGCATTGTTGTAATGTTTATCATTTTAATGCTAGCGGTTGGACTGGCCGTATTTTTGCGCCGCCTGATTTTGCGCAACTGGGGCTATAAAGAAGATATTGCCGAACCGAGCTTTAACCGCAAAGTTGTTGCCGCCATTGCCGTGGCCGTGGCACGCGGTTTGATTTCCATGTTCTTGGTCGGCGGCTGTATTTTGTGGATGGTCAGCACCAAAATTTTTGAAAACAGCCTTTTGGAAAAAATTCTGATGACCACTGCATATATCACCATGTTGGCCATTGTAGAAACCACAGTTTCGCGAGTGACTTTTGCTCCGCATTATCCGCAATGGCGCTTAGTTAATATTGCCAGTGAAAAAGCCGCTCGCTTTACACGCATGATTTTCACCTTCATTTTACTCAATGCCATGGCAACAATTCAACTTCTTGTGGCACAATACGCCGAATATCCGATAGACGCTATTCATTTTGCCATGATTATTGCTTGCGCCGTCAAAGCCTTTTTCCTCATGTGGTTTACTAAAGTGGCATTTGATACATATAAATCGGAAACTTCCGAAGAAGCCGGTGAAATTGAAGAAAATGAAGACCATGGCTTTAAAATGATTATTTTCAGCCACATCTTTTGCTTTGGCACACTTTTGCTGTCATTGCTCGGTTATCCGGAATTGTCATTGTTCATCTTTAACCATATCATCTTATCATTGATTTTGTGCGGTTTATTTGAAGTTTTACGTCGTTCCTTCATTGATATTTTGCGCAAGCTCATACTTTCCGGCCCTTGGGCTAAGGGCTTTCATCACTATAAAAAAACGGCCGAAAAGGTTGATTTTTGGTTACGTGCCATTATCAATCCGGCCATGGCTCTGGCTTTGATTTTTGTATTATTGACATTCTGGGGGTTGCCGGGAGATTTGATGCTGGCTGCCCTCAAAAAATTGTTGTTTGGGTTTAAAATCGGCGGCATTCAAATTTCATTGCTTGCCATTATGCTCGGCATCGGTGTCTTTTTCGGCTCGCTTGCCTTAATGCGCATCATCAAAAACAAACTGGCCACCAATGTTTTGGCTAAAATAGATATGGATGACGGCATTCGCCATTCGCTGATTTCGGGTTTCAGCTTTATCGGCTTTATTATGGCGGCGCTTTTGGCAATTATTGCCGTCGGCATAGATTTAACTAACCTTGCTTTCATCGCCGGTGCTTTATCGGTCGGTATCGGTTTCGGCCTGCAAGATGTAATTAAAAACTTAGTTGCCGGTATCATTATTTTATTTGAACGCCCGTTCCGTGTCGGCGACTGGGTGGTTTTAGGCGGCGTTGAAGGAAAAATTCAGCAAATAAACATTCGCTCTACCGAACTGTTGAGCTTTGATAAAACCAGCGTAATTATTCCGAATGCTACGCTGATTTCTTCAACCGTAACCAATAAAACACATGATGACAATATGTCGCGACAAAATGTTACGGTTGGCGTGGCTTACGGCTCGGACGTAGAAAAAGTCAGCAAAATTTTATTGGAATGCGCCGCTGAGCATAAATTGGTGATGAAAAATCCGGCGCCGTATGTGTTGTTTAAGGATTTCGGTGCCAGCAGCCTGGATTTTGAATTACGTTTTTATGTAAAAGACATTAACTCCGGTTGGACGGCGCCGAGCGATTTGCGCTATATGATAAATAAGCGCTTTATTGAGGAAGGTATTGAAATTCCGTTCCCGCAAGTGGTGGTTCACAACGGCGACGCCAATACGGAAAAAACAATACCTATTGAGGGAAATATATAAAAAAACCGCCCCTTTCGGAGCGGATTTCTTATTGGTGCCGATTAGGAGATGGCGCTGCGCTTTCGCTTGCGGATCTTCTCTGCATTGCGACGCTTGCCGCAATGCTACTCGATTCCGACGCCCGTCGGGCATTCTTCTCCCCTTCCGATAATCAATAAAAAAACCGCCCCTTTCGGAGCGGATTTCTTATTGGTGCCGGTTAGGAGATGGCGCTGCGCTTTCGCTTGCGGATCTTCTCTGCATTGCGACGCTTGCCGCAATGCTACTCGATTCCGACGCCCGTCGGGCGTTCTTCTCCCCTTCCGATAACCAATAAAAAAACCGCCCCTTTCAGAGCGGAGTTTTTATTGGTGCCGGTTAGGAGATTCGAACGCCCGACCCACGCATTACGAATGCGTTGCTCTACCAACTGAGCTAAACCGGCATAGCAAAAACATACATAACCCACTTTTTCATATTTTGCAAGCAAAAAAATACCCGCGTTTCACAAAAAATTTTGCTCTTTTAACATTTTTGCCAAAAAAACTTGACTTCATTTCCAAAAAAATGTATTCTTAATCCAATCATTTATTACTTACATATAACTTTCAATATTATGAACAAGATTTCTATTAAAGACGTTAGAAGTGCGATTGTGTATGTGTGCCAAAATGATGGGCTTCATCTGCAGGACATCAGCGATGAGAAGCTCGCTCGGCTGGACCTTGTTAAGGACTTGAACATCGGCAATGTTCGACTTGTTAACGTGGCAACCGAACTGCAACGCACCCACAATTTCAACCTGCCGTGGGAGGTGCTCCGCACCCGCGAGGACAACACCGTCGGCACATTCTTGAAGGTCATCAATCAGTATTTATCATCTGAATGCTGATAGTATGATTACAGTTTTTAACCTCTTACACAAAAGACCGCTCCTTTGTGACCGGTCTTTTAACTTTTTAAACCTTTTTCTTTTTAACTTACCCAAGTAAATTGACGCATATTTCCCTATCATTGCTTATTTGTAACGCCCCCGATTTTGATAAATTTGCACAAAAGTCCAACCGGTTAAAACTACGCAAGCGACAGCCGACGGATATGCCTGCACATAAAAATTATGAATAAACCATAAAAGCAGATTAGAAACCAAAGCCCAACGCATTTGTTGTTCGTTTTTTGTTGTATACATAAAAATAGTATAACTGGCAGAGGCAATAATGGGAAATAGGCCGATAATACCGAGATTATTAACATAAAGCCCGATAGCCACGTTTATAATTAGCAGAATATAGGTGATATTTTTAGTTAGTTTGCCTTTATAAGATAAAATATTACGAATAAGGCAAAACACACTGATGACCAGCGCCGCATATGCCGAAAGCGCAATGCAAGCTGCAATTCCGAAAAGCGGATCGCCGATTTGCCAATACATAAAATCTTTTTTGTTTTTCTTAATAACCGACACAGCAATACAAATTGCCGACAATAGAGAAAATATATTTCCGATAATTAGGTATGCCGGCATTGTTTCAAATCTCATTTATATCAAGCAAAGGAATTATATTTACAACAGGTTCCTCATACGGGTGAATTTCTTTTATGGCTGAAATTGTTTTGTTTAAATTTTCTTTTAAGCAGATAACTTCTACTTTCATTTCCGGCTCTTGACTTATTTTATCGTGTTTGCCTAAATACGGTTTTGCCGCATCTAACGGACGCCAAGTTCCTGTAACTTCGCTATATGATAAACAAGAATCATAATTTCCTATGTGTCCGGCATCAACTTTTTGCAAAGTTGTTTGTAGTTGTTTCAAATGCGTTTTCGGAATAAAAATTTCTAATTTATATTTTTCCATATTTTGTTCCTTTTCTATGTTAGAATAAACTAATACAGAAGAAAATCAATAGGTTTATTAAAAAATTCGATAGTTGATGAGAAAGTGCTATTTTCAGAAAATAAACAATCGGACTGAAAATTATGAAAATTTTAAGAAATTAAGCTACAAATTAGAAGAAGTAAGTGAAATTATATACTTGAAAGAATAACATGGAAACGCAAATTAATATTTGTATTAAATTGAATCTTCCTGATATTCCTTATAAAAACAAATTAGCTTTTATTTGTCATGGAATAACCGGATATAAAGAGCAGGATGTTATTTTACAAGTTGTTTCATCTCTAAAATCACAAGGATATACCATTATTAGTTTTGATTGTCGCAACTCCAGAGGTAAAAGTTTTAACAATCATCAATGTGCCACCATAACTGATTTTTGTGATGATTTAAAAACAGTAATAGATTGGGCAAAGAATCAAAGTTTTTATACAAATTCCTTTATATTAGCCGGTCATTCTTTAGGAGTAGCTACTATATTAGATTATGCCATTAAGAACTCTAACCAAATAAATGCTATTATCTCTATTGCAGGAGTTTTCAGCGGGCAGGATTTGTTAAATAATACCCAAGAATTTACTCCTGAATTCTTAAATTCCTTAAAAAGACATGGAATCACTCGTTGTAATGGAAAAGTTGAATGTTATTTGGATTTCAAATATTTAGAAGATGCTCAAAATTATGACTTTTACCAGGGTATAGAAAAATTTAATAAACCTATTCTTTTAATAACTGGTGACAAAGATATCGCATCAACACCTCAAAATAATCAAGATTTCTTTAATCAGATAAAAGGGAAGAAAGAACTGCATATATTAAAGAATTGCTCTCATATATATGAAACAAAAGATAATCAAAACGACTTAGACAATATAATATCTAGTTTCATATCTACAATAAGGTCAGATAATTTATGAATTTCTTAATTATTATTTTTTATAATTTCTGCATTTAGGAGAAATTATATGATTTGGCTCGGATATTTTTTTACTATTCTTAATTACGCCTGCTATTGCTTAAGTCGTTTTATGAAACACAAAAAAATGATGCTGTTGCTGGATTTATTAGCAAAAGTTTTTACGGCACTTGGACTATATTTTTTAGATTCATTAAGCGGTGCATATATTTTTATGGCAGTATTCTTTATGTTGATAATTGCCAACATAAAAGAACGATTAAATAAAAGATGGCTTTTTGGATATATCTTTTTTCAGAGTTTATATCTTGCCATTTTGTTTTATACTTACGCCGGAATTTCATCAATTTTAGTTGTAACAACTGTATCAATCACGCTGTTTTGTATTTGGTGGCTACCTCCTCAACAAATGCGTATTGTCGGCGGATTAAATTGCTTCACATATCTGGCTTATCAAATAAGTATAAAAAATTGGGCAGGATTGTTAGAGATTTTAGTGATTTTAAGTAATCTGTTTTCATTTTTAAAATATAGAAAATCAAATAATTGATGAAAAAATAAATAGTGTCATGCCTATTTTGCCAACAGGCAAAATTCAAGGCATCTTCAAATTAAAAAAATTAGTGCTTCGCAAAGACCAGATTCCTTGATGACCTGACGCGCAGCGCAGGTCAAGGAATGACATAAAAAAATAAAAAGTCCGATAAATTTAGGAAAAAATGCAGTTTTGATGAACGACACAATCGGACTTGGTAAGAGCACGTTCCAACAAAAGCAAAAACCCGCCTCAAGGGCGGGTTTCTTGCATTGGTGCGCTTTTGCTATGCGACTATCGGACTGAAAATGCGCAAGAATATAGAGAACTGGGATATAAAATAGAGAAAGTATTGGAAAATATCTAAAAGCATATTGAAAGAAAATTTGTAGTTTTGTATTCTGAACAAATGTTTTAGGAGATTAATTATGCTTTTTATAAAATCGTTTTTTCAAATTTTCAATCCGCAGATAAATGTGAAATACGTCCAAACAAAAGAGGAAACAGAGAACGGAAAAATTAACCGTAAATTTATATGTTTTGATAGTAAAAAGGTTGATATTTCAAGTATATTAGCCGCAAAAATATTGGCGAAAAAAATGGGAAAAAAATTTTTTCCTTTGCTGGAAAATTTATTAAAAAGTACAAAAAATCAAGAAAAATCAGCACAAATATTAAAAACAAAAGCGTGGGTTTATAAAAAAGCTGTTTGGCACCCTGCGTTAGTTGAAAAATGTACGCACAAAGCTTTATATAAAATGAAAAAAGCCAAAACATTTACGTCTTTTCCGTTGTCGTATAAAGAAATATACAATGATGTTTCAATCGTAGCAATTTTGCACGATATTGGCAGATTATCTGAAGTAGATATTACACAAGGCGCTGTTTGTATGAAACACAGTGGGCTAAACAAGAATCATGCTGCTATAAGCTTTGATATTTTAGAATATGCAAACATTAAACCGGAAATTCTGCTTGCCATAAAATATCACGAGTTCGCCGACGTTGAAGAGGCAAAAAATGATGAAATTTACAAAAGTTTACCAGAAAAAAATAAAACAATAGCACAATTTTATATTCGTTTATTGCAAGATATGGATAAAACCGCCAATTTGTTGGAACGTTCAAAATTCGGTATAAAAAAATGTGCTGAGTTTTTTGATCCGCATTATCTTCAAGATTATGCTCTTACGGATGAATATTTTGTAAAGGCAATCAACGGAAATTATCTAAATATCAAGGGCGGACATCTTTTAGATGCGATGATGCGTTTTGTCACATGGACATACAGCATACACTTTGCTCAAACAAAAGAAATATTATCTGAAGTTCTAACCAATTTTTTCTGGCAGATGTACCAAGAAGCTATCACTGAGTATGAAAAATCAGATGATAAAGATTCCTCCCGGTTGGCCTGCACTTTAGAAAAAATAATAAGGCTTGAAGATTATGCTATTACCGAAAGAATGGGGATGAATATTAATGCAAAAAATCGCACTAAAATAAGAAGAAAAATAGAAAAATTACAACAATTGTCCGATAGTTGATGAAAAATTAGCATTTGTGGGAACAGCACAATCGGACTTGGTAAGAGCACGTTCCAACAAAAGCAAAAACCGCTCCTTTCGGAACGGTTTTATAAAATGGTGCCGCCAAATATATTAACGACGGTCGGATTCTGTCTTGCTGTTTCTGCTATAATAAGCCTTAACCGCATCTCTGCGTTCTTTTTGCGCTTGTTTAGGATCCATACCATCTTTAACCTTGTTTCTTTCTTCTTCACGCAAGGCAGCTAGCTCCGGATTGATTTCTTTATAGGTTTCTTCAATAGAACTTCTTGATGTTTTATTTTTTGTCTTCAAATCAGCTACCAAATCTACTAAAGTATCAACTTTAGAATCATCATCTGTTTTTCTAATTTTATCATATATCTTAGTTATATGTTCTTTATTATTAAGCATATTCTTATAGTTAATTTTTACTTTGTTTAAATAAAGTTTCTTATCTTTGTATTCTTTGCTTTCAATTCCTTTATGAATATATTTTTTGGAAATGCGGTCAATTTCCGGAGCTAAAGTCGCATCAATTTCTAAAAACTTCTGAAGGTACTCGCAGGCAACCTGGCAAAGTTCATCGTCTGCCATTGCCCATTCTCGAACCTCTTTATTATCAAAGAATTTAAGCATTTCTTTAGAGTATTTCGTATCTGTTTCGGCAATAGCAGTGGCGAGATAAAGTATTCCGAGGGCTTGCAAATCTCCTCCGGTGCAAAAAAGACGAGAATTATCATACGGAAACTTTGCATAATTTTCTAAAATAGGGATAATTTGCGGGATCAGATTACCTTTTTCTTGTGGTATTTCCTTTAAAATATGTGCCATGCTACACATCCCAAAACCAATATATGCACCATCATTTACAAGAGCTTCACTTTGCATTACATGTTTTACATTATCAAATAATGTAAGGCAATATTCTTTTTTCTCGCTTTCCGGAACAGATTTAAATTCTCCGTCACCTCTTAATATCAAATAAGCTTTATGAACAATATTTTGAGCTATTTCTCTAAAAGGATTAGTCATCTTTTCCCATATTTCGCGCTCGGAGTTGATAGTAGAATTGAACATTTTTTTCTCCCGATTACAAATTATAAATTATAATGGTACAGTACTTTATTTTATTTATTTTGTCAAGTTTTTTTTACAAGTAGGCAAATTTTTATCGGACTGGGATTTTATTTTTCAAAACACTTGATTTTCTTAGCTTTTGCTTAAAAAGTCCGATAGTAAATGAAAAAATGGTATTTTTGAGACAGGAAAAATCGGACTTTATGAGATTCAGTCCAAACAAAGCAAAAACCGTCCCTTTCAGAACGGTTTTCAAAAATGGTGCCGCTGAACGATTGTTCCTCGGTGTCTTTACGCCTCGTCACGGCTTCCGGCCGACCTCGCATAAATTCGTTCGGCGACCTCAGCTCCGGACTTACGACCCCGTAAGTCCGCTTCTGCCAACGATAACCAACAAAAAAAGGGCACTTTTTCAAGTGTCCTTTTTTTATTGGTGCGCTTTGCTTTGCAAATATCGGACTGAAAATTACGATGATTATAAGCAGTGGGAGTATAAGCAAGGGAAAGCATTTGAAAATGTATAAAAACATATTGAAATAAAATTTATTGTTTTGTATGTTAAATAAAGTATTTAGGAGATATGATATGTACCAGTTTAGAAAAAGCATAGAACAGGATAAATCTCAATTAGCGGATTTATTTGCAGAAAGTTTTGGTTCATTAGCCCTAAATCATGGAGCTTTAGAGCCAATTGCAAACAGGTATTGGGTTGCCCTTTATGAAGATAAAATTGTTGCAGTAACTGGGATTTTGCCGATATATAAGTCCGATTTTAGTGGTTACGAAGTTACTTGGACATGCACCTCAAATAAACATCGTAAAAAAGGGCTAATAGTGCAGATGTTACAAAAGGCTGAGGCGGAACTTCCAAATGACCATATTCCTTTGTATTGTAATTGTTGGCGCATTCGCGATAATGACAAAATCAATATGTATTCGGTCATGAAACATATGGATATGCACGAGGTTGTCAGACAACGTATTAAAAGAGTTAATCCGCATAGTATTGACTGTTGTGGTTGTGCTCAATTTCAGAAAGAATGCTATTGTTGTGGCGACTTGTATATGAAAAACAGATGAGGTTAGAATATGCAAAAATATAAAGCGAGAAATATGCCACATATTAAGGCAACGTTGAGGTCAGAAAATAAAATTATTTATGAAGATAATGATACTCTGATAATATACAATAAACCTGCTGATACATACATTGCAGAAGGTGATACGAAAACAATCATCGATAGAATTAAGAGTCTCAAAATAGAACGACTTGAAACGTCAAACAAAGAGGTTTTTGATTATTTTTATAATACTGAAAATTTTAAGTATCATCAAATATGTTTACAATGCTATCATAAACCGGCAAAAGGTAATGCAAAATTGTATTTACCAACTCTAGAAGAAGTGAGATGGATAGCAAAAACTTATGGGACAACAATCAGTGATATAGCTAAAATGCGTGAAAATAATGAAATTTTTGTGTATAGAGAGGGCAATGAGGCTATCTCCTATGTAGGTATACATATTGATGGCAGTGTTGGTTTCTTATACACAAAACCAGAGTACCGCCAAAAAGGTTATGCAACAAAAATTGAGGAAGAACTCTTTAAGATAAGAAAAGAGCCTATTTTTTCGCAAATTCTTGAAGATAACAAGGCATCTGTTGCAATGCATAAAAAAAATAATTGGAAATTCAATAAATATAAAATTTATTGGCTTTTTAACAAAAGTTTTTAGTGTTTTTATCGGACTAGAATATAATTACAAAATGCTTGATTTTATTGGCTTTAGCTTAAAAAGTCCTATAATATTTGAAAAATTGATGTTTTCTGGAAGTAAACAATCGGACTTTTTGTGAGCCAGCCCAGATAAAGCAAAAACCGCCTTTGAATAGGCGGTTTTCAAAAATGGTGCCGCTGAACGATTGTTCCTCGGCGTTTTTTACGCCTCGTCACGGCTTCCGGCCGGCCTCGCAATATTTCGCTCGGCGACCTCAGCTCCGGACTTTCGTCGCCCCCCGTAAGTCCGCTTCTGCCAACGATACCGTATCAATAAAAAAGACACCCTCTCGGGTGTCTTTTTTATTAATGGTGCCGCTGATAAGAATCGGACTTACGACCCCGTCATTACCAATGACGTGCTCTACCACTGAGCTACAACGGCATAATATTTACATTCACGGCGATGTTTTTCACATCATCTTCTCCCAAAATACATAGAACTTTTTAAAAATCAACCTATTTTTTTTGATATTCGCAAAATTTATGTAAAATTTTTACTTTTAATGAATATTATATTACCAAATAGTGGATAAATCTTTATGAAATGAGGTCAATATGTCTGCACGTAAAACAGAAAAAAACACCGTAAAATCAATATCTTTACCGGAGCCAAAAAAATCTTCCACCTCCGGTTTGCACTTATTTATTATTCTTTTCAGCGTGGCATGGTTTGCCGTGGTTGCTGTTTATATCACCCAATTTTTTGGCTGGAGCAACCTGTTTTCAATGGTACCTAATGAATTTGGCGCTTTTTTGGGCAGCATTACTTTACCGTTGGCCATTATTTGGGTAATTATGGCCTATATTGACCGCGGCAATAACTTCCGACATGAAACCGAATTATTGCAAAATTCCATCAATCAGGTATTTTTTCCCGATTCTAACGGCGATGCGGTCACAAAAATGATTGCCGACGCTATTAAATCACAAGTAATTGACCTTAAAGAAGCCACTCGCGATGTTTTTGCCCAAAGCGATGTGATTCGCCGCGATTTGGTTGAGCGCGTTGATGATATGCGTCAGCTTTCCGAAGCCATTACCTCATACGCCACACAGGCATTGCCGAGTTTGGCCGAACAAATTCAACAACTGACCGCCAATTTCCAAGAGGTCGCCGAAACAGCCTCAACAACCACGTCGGATTTTCGCGTTAACACCATTAAAATGCGCGAAGACAGCGAAAACATGGTCAATTTGCTAACACCGATGGTTAATCAAATGGTAACCGCGGCCGAACACGTTAAAGAGGTGGTAAATGTCAATAACGACAATATTGCCCGTGCTCAAGAACAGCTCCAACAATATTCCGAAACCAGTAAAGCTTCCATCAGCCAAATCATTGATGCATGGGCTGAAAAAGGCGAAAATTTAGAGCGCACTTTTTTGCGCACTGCCGAAAATTGTCAGGAAATGTTCCAAAAACTAGATTCCAGCATTTCACACATTGAAAATAGTATTGCCGAACAGAAAAAAGTGGTGGATACTCAATCGGCAATGCTTGATAAAAATTCGGCTTATCTGGATAACAAGCTTGGCGAATACGGCAAACTCATCAGCCTGGAAGTTGAAGCCATGGTCAAGCGCTCGGGCACACTGGAACAAAACGTTCAAGCTCAACTGAAAACCATTCGTAGCACCGCCGATGAAATAACCGATCTGTTTAATGGCGTCGGTAATGATATTGTCGCCAAACGCAAACAGCTTGAAAATGAAACAACTGAAGTTATGCGCAACATTAACGGCACTGTCAGAGCTTTAGACGAAGAGCTTAAACGTTTACGCGAATATTATGAAAACACCCACACCAAAAACGGTGAACTCAGCAAAGTGTTTGCCACTGTGGCCGACAGCCTGCGTCAAATTGAAAGCGGCATGGCACAAAGCTTGGGCAATTTCAGCACCAAAACCAACGCCATCCTTGACCAATTTGACAGTGTCAATAAAAACATTGGCGGCAATATTGATAAAATGGCTGAAAATGCCAATTTGTTCACCGAACAAAGTCGCAAAAATGCCGATTTGCTCGTGGCACAAGATGACTATATGGGCAAAGCACTCGGCAACTTAAAACAAATGTCCGGTCGCATTTTAAGCATTAACGATACTTTGTCCGAAACCGGCAGCAAAATCGGGGAAACTTTGGCATTGTATGAAACCAAAATGGGCGGTTTCAGCCGCACCGTCAATCGCCATCTTGAAGATTTGAGCGCAAACTACGACAAGGCCAAAAAGCAAATTGATTTGCTTGACCAGAAATATAAAACTTCAAGCATTGATACATTCATGAAGAGCTCAGCCGATATTTTGGCCGAACTTGAAGCCATTTCCATTGATATCAACGGTATTTTCAACAAAACCGATACCGACGAAGATTTGTGGAAGCAATATTATGCCGGTGACCATGGTGTATTTGTCCGTAACTTAGCTAAGAATATGACCAAAAAAGAAATCATCTCCATTCGCGAGGATTATGAAAGCAAACCGGACTTCCGCGTGGTGGTTGATAAATATCTTGATGACTTTAACAGCTTGATTTCGGCGGCTCGCAAAAACAATCGCGCCGGCACGCTTTTGGCTTTGATTTCCGGCTCGGATATCGGCAAAGTTTATTATGTTCTGGCGCGTGCCTTAGGAAAGATTAATTAATGGCGACTTCCGGCGATGCATGCAAAGTTTTTATGGCGCCGATGGCCGGTATTACCGACCAAGCCTTTCGCACCATCGTTCACGAATGCGGCGCCGGAAATCTGATTTCCGAAATGGTGGCGGTTAACGCCATACAATATAAAAACCCCAAAAGCTATGCCATTGCCGATGTGCACGGTGAGCCCTATCCTGTCACGGTGCAACTTGTCGGTTACGATCCGCAAATGTTTGCCGATGCGGCAAAATTAGCCGCCGATTTAGGTGCTGTCGGTATAGACATTAACATGGGCTGTCCGGTTAAAAAAATCGTCAATAACAACTCCGGTTCCGCGCTAATGAAAAATTTACCGCGCGCCGCCGCAATCATAGAGGCAACTGCCAAAGCCACTCCTCTGCCGGTCAGCGTCAAATTCCGTAAAGGCTGGGATAATGCACACATCAATGCCGTGGAATTTGCCTTAATGTGCGAAAATAGCGGTGCCAAGCGCTTAACCGTGCACGGCCGCACGCGCGCGCAAGGCTATAGTGGCGAAGCAGATTGGAAAATCATTAAAGAAGTAAAAGAGGCAGTTAAAATTCCGGTCATCGGCAACGGCGATATTGACAGCCCGCAAAAAGCGGCTCAACGCTTATCCGAAAGCGGTGTTGACGGCATTATGATCGGCCGTGCTTTGCTCGGCAATCCGTGGCTTTTAAATAATGTGCACCAATATTTAACAACCGGCGCCGCACCGTTTATACCGTCGCCGACTGATATTAAGCAAATGTTGCGGCATCACATTGAACTTTTGGTGCAATATTACGGTGAAAGAAGCGGTATTGCCATTTCGCGCAAACACATCAGTTGGTATGTCAAAGGCCTGTATGAAGCCAAAGCTTTTCGCGAACAATACACGCGCTTAAACACTTTGTCGGAAATAAATGATTTAATTGAAACTTATTTTGCGAGGATAAAACAATGAAAATTGTAGTGGGCGGCGCAACAAGTGTCGGCAAAAGCATAATCGGATATTTAAGTTTAGGTGATAACGACATTGTCGTGGTAGATGAAGATGCTGCCAAACTTGATGAAATTGCCAAAGAATTTGACGTGCAACCGTTTTTGGGCTCTATTTCGCACCCCGATGTGCAGGAAGCCATCGGTATCAAAAATACGGATATGCTGATTGCTGTTACCGACAGCGACGAAATCAATATGGTGGCATGTCAGGTAGCCTATACATTGTTTAACGTGCCCAAAAAAATTGCTCGCGTTGATTCTAAATATTTTTTGAACCCGCTATGGAATACACTATATAATGAAAAAAGCCTGCCGATAGATTTAGTGATAACACCGGATATTGAAATTGCCCGTTTTATCTCTGATGTGCTTGATTTTCCGGGTAGTTCGGCTATTTATCCGTTTATGAACCGGCAAATGAACATTTTGGCTTTTCGTCACTTTGATACCGACATTCCGTTTATGAAATTTTCGGTTGCGCATATCAATCACAAATTGGCCGAACTGAATGCGCGCATTGTTTTGATTTTACGCGGTAATCGCCAATTTATTCATTTTGATGATGAACTGTATTTACAACGCAACGATGTGCTTTACATCAGTTGCACATCGTCGCAAAATATGGACGTTATGCGGCAATTCGGTGTTGACCATAATCCGTTTGAAAAAATCGTTATGTTCGGCGCCAACGCTATTTCGCAATATTTGGCAAGCAACATAGAAAATACCGATAACGGCGCTAATTGTAAAATCATTGAAGATAACCCGACACGCGCTCAAAAATTAGCATCCGTTTTAAATCGTTCGGCAGTGATGGTCGGTGAGATGATGAGTGACGTCATTTTAGACGAGGCCGGTTTTAATAATGCCGATGTCAGTATTGCCGTTACCGATCGCGATAAAGATAATCTGCTGATTTCACTGCTTGCTACCAAAAACCGCGATACTCAAGCCATTTCGCTGATTAACTCGCGCGATTATAACGTTTTGGCTGCCAATATCCGCAATAACGTCATTGTTGATCGTTCGGTCATTACCATTTCCGCTATTTTGAAATATTTGCGTAAAGCGCGCATTGAAGAAGCTTATGCCCTTGGTCGCGGTTTGGGTGAAATATGGGAAATTCGGCTTGGCAACGATAGTTCTCTTTTGGGCAAAACCGTAAATGAGCTCAACATTCCTTCGGAAAGTGCCGCCATGCTGATTATGAACAATGACCGTTTGATTTACAATATTGCCAATCATCGCTTAGCGGCCGATGACAAAATTATCATGTATGTTTCACCGCTAGATATCAGGCAAATTGAAAAAATCTTTTATCTGTAATGCCGGCATTGCAACAAAATCATAAATCAATGTTGATAAATTGCCGTGCTTGCAAATAAATGCTTGACATTTAACTATAAAAACATTTATATACACAATAGTATTTCGCGATGGCTGTTTCAGCCATCATAATTTTAGAGCAAGGATTGAAAATGAGTATTAGTCCGATTCAGTTTTTAAGACAGGTCAAGCAAGAAGCCAAAAAGGTAACTTGGCCGACCAGAAAAGAAGTTGTGCCTTCCTGCATTATGGTCATTTTGCTGGTCAGTGCGGCAACCGCTTTTTTCTTTGTGGTTGATATGATCTTAGGCTGGGGTGTTGATAAAATTTTAAAATTAGGTTAGGAACAAAAAAAGATGACAGCGCGTTGGTATGTTGTAAATGTTTATTCCGGTTCTGAAAAAAAGGCCGCCGAATCAATCAGAGAACAATCCGTTTTGAAAAAAATGGAAGATAAAATTTTAGAAGTTTTGGTGCCGACTGAAAATGTGGTGGAAATCCGCAAGGGCAAAAAGGTTGATGCGGAACATAAGTTCTTTCCGGGTTATATTCTGGTCAAAATGGAATTAACCGATGAAACATGGTTGGTGGTTAAAAACACACCGCGCGTCAGCGGATTTTTAGGCAGCCGCAATAAACCGCAACCAATCAGCGATGCCGAAGTTGAAAAAATTATCAACCAAATGAAAGAAGGTATTGAACGTCCGCAAACCAATGTTAACTTTGAAACCGGCGAGCAAATTCGCGTTATTGACGGACCGTTTGCTTCATTTGTCGGTGTGGTTGAAGATGTTGATATTGAGCGCTCGCGCTTAAAAGTTTCGGTTTCAATCTTCGGACGCTATACACCGGTAGAATTAGAATTTTCACAGGTTGAAAAAATCTAAGTCCCAATATAATAAAATCAAAAAGCCGCCTAAAAATGGCGGTTTTTTATTTTGCCGGCAAAATCAATTTTATCTTTTTTCTCCATCGCCGATATTTGCTGATGGTAATGATTAACCACATGGTCAAGCTTGCGCCAAAACCCTTCTTCAAAAGAAACCACCGTTCCCCACACTGCCATAAAAAACATAATGATTGTCACTACGCTTTCGGCAATATCAAGTATCTCTTTCATATCATATTTTGATTTTTTCATAGGCTGAAAATAATCTTTAAAAATCACGAAACAATAGATAAAACGGACACATTAAGCCTATGCGACCGCTTTTAGTATCCTTTGGGAAACTATGGTGCAAAAAAGTGCCTACTTTTCAAACCCGATAAAAGTGATTATATATAAGTATTATACATAAAAGACAATTTTTTATCATGAGGCATAAAACAGATGAAAGCATTAAACAAGTTAAATATTTCGGGAGCTATGGTTTACCCGCTGATTGAAGGCGGCAAAGGTATTAACGGCACCGACGGCAAAAGTTCGGGAGCATGGGCCAAAGAGGGGGGCGTCGGCACTATTTCCATGGTCAGTCCGACCGAAATTTCGCTGCAAGGAACGATTATTCCGGAAATTTTTCATGAAAAAATTCGTGCTAAAAGACACCGTGAAATGGTAGAATATGCCGTGCGCGGCGGCATTTCACAAGCACAGATTGCGCACGACATTGCCGGCAACAACGGGCGCATTCATATCAACATGTTGTGGGAAATGGCTGATTCCGAAGAAGTTATTGCGCGTGTTTTAGATGGTGCCAAAGGCCTGATTCACGGCGTAACCTGTGGTGCCGGATTACCATATAATCTCGGCAAAATTGCATCTGAACACAAAGTTTATTATTATCCGATTGTTTCATCGGCACGCGCCATGGCTATTTTATGGAAACGTTCGTTTTGCAAATTTGCCGAATATTTAGGCGGTGTGGTGTATGAAGATCCATGGCTGGCCGGCGGCCATAACGGCTTGTCAAACGCCGAAAACCCATTAGCACCGGAACGCCCGTATGAGCGTTTAATTGCTCTGCGCCAAACCTTAAAACAAATCGGCCTGCCGGAATTGCCGATTATTATTGCCGGCGGCGTTTGGAGCTTAAGCGATTGGCAGGATTATATTGACAATCCGGAACTGGGTAATGTGGCATTCCAATTTGGCACACGACCGATGATTACTAAAGAAAGCCCAATCAGTGACGCATGGAAAATGCTGATGATGCACGCCAAAAAAGGCGATGTGATTTTGCAAAAATTCAGCCCGACCGGCTTTTTCTCATCGGCGATTAAGAATAATTTTTTAAGCAACTTAATACGCCGTAAAAAAGCCGAGATTGGATACAGTGACACGCAAACCGAAGAAATGACTCAACTGTTGCCGATTTCGCCGCACAAAGCAGTATATATTCGGCCGGAAGATAAGGCCAAAGTTGAAGAACAACGTAAACTCGGTTATAGCATGATTAAAGAAACACCGGATTCAACATTGGTATTTTTAACGCCGAATGAATGGCTGGAAATTCAAAAAGAACGCGCCGAATGTGTTGGTTGCTTGTCGCAGTGCCAGTTCTCCGGTTGGTCACGCGCCACCGGTTCTACCGGCAAATTGCCTGATCCGCGCACCTATTGCATTCACCAAACTTTGATGAACATTGGTCACGGCGGCGATATACAAAACAATTTGGCCTTTGCCGGACATAACGTTTATCGTTTTTCGCAAGATCCGCTTTATGCACACAATCATATTCCAAGCGTGCATGAGCTGTTTAAGGCCATTTTGGCCGGCAAGTAAAGCCGTAAAATGACACAAAATGCCCGATAAAATCGGGCATTTTTTTATGCTTATACGATGTGATGACGCGCAGATAAAGCTACGCCGGAAAAAAGCAACAAGCCAAAATCAGCTAGGCAATTTCTTTAATATCACGAACAATTTGTGCAATTTTAGATGTTGTCGTATCTATTTTTTGCGCCAACGCCGCATCATCACGCGCAATATCTTCCGGTCGCACACAGAATAGACCGTCTTTAACATCTTGCAGTTCATCGGCCAAAGTCAGCGCCAACAGCGCCAACACCATATTTTCGTTAATGCCGCGCGAACCGCCGGTCAGTTGGCGTGCCCGCTCGTCTAAAACTTTAGAAAGCTGCAAAATATGCGCCTCTTGTCCGTCTTCGCAAGAAATGGCATATTCGCGCTTATCAATTGTTATTGTCACTTGTCCCATTTTCTTGTAACACCTTTTCTAATCTGGCCACGACACCGTCAATATTTTCGGTTGTTTGTGAAATTGTTTGTTGCATTTCGCTGATTTTCTGCTCAGAAGCCTGATATTTTTGCGACAATTCTTCTTTTTGCTTAATTTGTTCATCTAAACGCGATTGAATTTCCGCCATTGCCGAATTGTTTGACGCCGACGAGCGCTCTGATTCTGCCAATTTTGCTTCAGTTGCAGTCAATTTTGCCTCAACATCCGACAATTTTTGCATCAGACTCGTTTTTTGGTTTTCAGCTTCCTCAAGCTGAGTTTTATGATTAGACAGCGTCGCATTTAAATTTTGTATTTCTACTTGTAAACTATCGATTCGCGTATTGCGCTCTTCCACTTGTGCTTCCAAATTTTTAATTTTATCGGCTGCTTCGGTATTATTTTGCGCCGCAGTCAAATCGGCCGCTATTTTATTTTTTTCGGCTGTCAAAGATTGCACCTGCGATTCTAATAAGGCGGCTTTACTTTGCGCATCTCCGGTCAACTTTTTTTGCTGTTCCAAAGTTGTCTGAAATTGATTGCGTTGTTGTTTTATCACACCGATCAGTTCTTCCACTGCCGCATTTAAGCGCCCCAGTGAAGCGTGGCTTTTTTCCAAATTTTGCGTATCCGTCATAAAAACTCTTCCTTTTATTAAAAAATGTTATATAATTGCCTTATTAAAATAAGTAACATAAAGATAATCAAAATGCAAAACTTTATCATTAGAATTACGCAGAAAAATTTTTCCCTACTCAGCGGCTCGGAAATCGGCTGTTTTATTTTAGCGGATACAACCGATAACAGCTTTGCCGATGAATTTATCAAACAAGCACACGCCAAAAATAAATTGGTTTTGGCAGAAGGCTTAAAAGCGATTGATTTTTATTTGGCGCACCACACTGACGGGTTGATTATTGACACATCAAAAGAAGACAAGCCGCAAAAATTGCTTAAAGAAATTCAAAAAAAAGCCCCTAAAGCCATTTTAGGTGCCATTTGCCGCAATCGTCGCCATGAAGCCATGTTGGTTAGTGAATGTGAGCCTGATTTTTTGATTTTCAAGGTTTGGGCAGAAGGATTTGATGCCAATAAAGAGCTGTTGGCATGGTATAATGAGCTGTTTTTAATTCAAAGCGCCGCACAGGTGGAAGAACCCTGCGATTATACCGCTTTGCCGACCGATTTTATCATTTTAGATGATACGGCATTGCCAAAATAATATATCACAAAGTTCCTCGCATTTTTTACTTGCCAAATTAAAAAAATTCGGCTATAAAACCGCCATAAAATCACATTTTAACATTGTAAATAGGAGATAAAATTATGAAACAACTCGCAGGCGCCATCAGAATTGGTTGGGTTATTGAATATAAAGGTAAACCGTGGACCATTACCAAAGCCGTTCACATTAAACCGGGAAAAGGCGGTGCTTTTATGCAGGTAGAAATGAAAGAAGTTGAAGCCGGCACAAAAACCAACGAACGCTTCCGCACCGAAGATACAATTGAAAAACTGATGGTAGAAGACAAAGATTGCCAATTTTTGTTTGAAGATGCTTCGGGCTTAACCTTTATGGAAAACGAAACCTTTGAACAATTCAACATGCCGGCCGATATTTTGGGCGATTCGCGTCCGTTCTTGACCGATGGTATGCAAGTGCGTGTTTCATACATTGACGGTCGCCCGATTTCGGTAGATTTACCGTTACAAGTTGTCTGCACTGTTGTAGAAACCGAACCGGCACTCAAAGGTCAAACCGTTTCTTCGTCTTACAAACCGGCCATTTTGGACAACGGCGTGCGCACCAACGTGCCTCCGTTTATTAACGTGGGTGACAAAATCGTGGTCGGCACTTCTGAAGCAAACTATGTTGAAAGAGCAAAATAATGGCTTATTTATCCCCGACTTTAACGTTGCTGATTGCAGCAGTTAAAAAGGCATCAACTGCCGTTGCGCGCGACTTTAACGAGCTGGAACATCTGCAATCATCGGTGCATAGCAACAGCGGATTTGCTTCCCGCTCGGTTGAAAAAGCCAAAAACATTTTGCGCGAAGAGCTCTTAAAAATCAAACCCAATTATGCGTTTATTAGTGACGCCGCCGATTCGCTGCCGACAAGCGGCAACTATTTTGCGGTTTGCGCCATTGATGGCATTGCCAATTTTATGCACGGCAATAACAAATTTGCCCTTTCCGTTGCAATGGTCAGCGAAAACGGTGTTGTTGCATCTGTGGTCTATAACCCGATTGCCGATGAAATGTTTTTTGCCGAAAAAGGCACCGGTGCTTTCAAAGAAGGCTTTAGAAGCCACGAGCGCTTGCGTGTTGCCGGCACCAAGAACGTTTCCGGCGCATTGCTTAACTGCACGGCCGATACCGATACTTTACGCAAAGCTTTTGAGCTGAGTTCAAATCTGCGTATCAGCGGAACCACCGCATTAGATTTGGCTTATGTTGCCGCCGGTAAAACCGATGCCGTTATTGCCAGCGGCGTGCCGAGCAATGTTTTGGCGGCAGGCCTTTTGTTGGTTAAAGAGGCCGGCGGCTATATTGTGGAAATCGGTCAAACCGATGTGCGCAGTGAAGATTTAGGTAAAGTGCTGAGCAATGGCAATTTGATTGCCACTAATGAAGCGTTGCGCCAAAAAATCGCCGAGTTCATGGCCTAGTTTTTTTTGACTTTATTATACGGCTGAATCGGATAATAAAGTCAAAAAGACATAAAAAATTAAAAAATGATAAAAATAATGCTTGCGTATTTAATTTGCTTAATGTATAAAGGCTAAAAAATATCGCAGTATTGAAATTGGAGAATATAAATGAAAAAAGGTATACACCCTGATTATCACGAGATTACATATGTGATGACAGATGGAACTGAAGTTAAAACAAAGTCAACCTGGGGCAAAGAAGGCGACAAAATGCTTTTGGAAATTGACCCGAAATCGCATCCGGCTTGGACCGGCGTGCGCCGTATTGTTGATAACGGCGGTCAGGTTGGCAAATTTAACAACAAGTTTGCCGCTTTTGGTCTGAAAAAAGGCTAATTCGGATTCGTTTTATCGTGATAGCCTGCGCTTTTGCGGGCTATTTGCGTTTATAAAGTGCAAAAATTACTTGTATCTTGGCACCAAAGCGCTATTGTAGATACATCTGAAAAATTAAAATGAAAGGAAAATAACATGACTGCTCCTTTAATGCCGAAAGCCACGGCAGTGTGGTTGGTGGAAAACACAACCCTTACTTTTCGCCAAATTGCCAAGTTTTGTGAAATTCATGAACTGGAAATTCAAGCCATTGCCGATGGTGATGTGGCGTATAACATTGTAGGATTAAGCCCGATTAACAATAATCAACTGACTTGGGAAGAAATTCATCGTTGCGAGGCCGATTCGCATGCCGATTTGCAGGCTAATGTGTTTGAAACCAACGTTAAAGAACGCAATGCCAAAGCCAAGAGAATATTGTCACCGACACAACGCAGTGAAAAGCCGGCCGCTATTTTATGGATTCTCAAAAACTTTCCTGACATTATGGATTCGCAAATTTGTAAATTAATCGGCACCACCAAGCCGACGATTGCCAAAATCAGAAACGGCGAACATACCGACATGGTCAACATTAAACCGAAAAACCCGATTACCATTGGTTTATGTGAAGAAAAAGATCTTGAATATGCCTTAGAGGTTTCTAAAGCGCGTTTAGCTCCGAAGCCAAAAAAGAAAACAAAGAAAAGAAAAGCTAAAAAAGCAGCGGTAAAAAAGACCACCGCTAAAAAGACTATGACCAAAGCCGCCGCTAAAAAAGTAACTGCAAAAGCTGCGTCCAAGAAAAAGCCGACAACGAAAACCGCTGCTAAAAAAACAACGGCTAAAAAAACAACAACCAAAGCCGCGACTAAAAAGCCGGCAACCCAAAAAGCAACCGCTAAAAAAACCGCGGCTAAAAAAGCCTCTGTCAAAATGACTGTTGCAAAGAAGACAACAAGCAAAAAAACTGCAGCGAAAAAAGCCACGACTAAGAAAACTGCAGCGAAAAAGACGGTCGCAAAGAAAGCGGCTCCTAAAAAAACTGCAGCGAAAAAAGTCACAACTAAGAAAACTGCAACCAAGAAAACTGCAGCTAAAAAGACGGTCGCAAAGAAAACAGCGACCAAAAATACCGCTGCTAAAAAAGCCACGGCCAAGAAAACCGCAAAATAGTTTAGGCGACTTCAGAAATTTGAATACCGAATGGGCTTTCCTCATTCGGTATTTTTTATTGCCGAACAGGCGCAAATATGGCAAAAATTACTAGACAAAACGCCAAAAGCGTGCTATGATGTATCCAAAAAATGATGCCTTGGAGGTAAAAATGGCAGAATTTAAGCAAATTGAGCAGGCTTATCAACGTTTGTTTGAGGCTTTTAAGAGCACTAAAAAGATGCCCGCAAATGAACAATTGCAGGAGTTTGCCAATTTATTGCCTGCTGATGCGGAAAGTAGAAAAAAAGTTCTTGGTGATATTATAAAAGCCGGTGACAGACGTTTTTATCGCTCTTTTACAACAGCTTTAGAGGATTTTGCCAAAAATACGGCAGAAAATCAAACAGATAATCCTCCGAAAAAAGATGAAAATACGGTATCATCCCCTAAGAAAACACAGAACTCCGGAAAAAAAGATCCGCAGAGTACGGGAGAGAACGATACGACTAAACCGAAAAAGAAAGATTCGCCGGAAACAACGCTGACTGATGATGAAAGAATGCAAAAGCTGGCTGCTTTGCAACAGGTTTATGCCGAAGCGTTAAATGCTCCGGAGACCATTAAAAATCAGCAACAAAAGCTGAAAAATGTCCGGCATAACCGTGTTTTTGCAGACAAACCATTGAACAAAACTGAAAAGAATTACGCAGAACAAATTCGTAGTTTGGTTGTTGGCGCGGGTGCTAATTTGGACGGAATAACGGCTGAGGAAATTTTGCTAACTTGTCGTAAAGCCGTTGAAGAAAAAGCGTTACAAATATTCAGAGATAGATTTAAGGCGACCTTAACACCGGAAAAAGTAAAAGAGATTGAACAACAAACGCGTGCGTTTGATTTAAGACAGCGCATCAAAAATAAGATTTCCAAAGAAGAAATCCAAAAACGTGAAATTGCGCGAGATGCATTTGTTGAAGAGCTGCGAACCGCATTTGCCGAAAAGCAAGGATTTGAACTTTGGGGCGGTCGCGGAAATATTTTGAAAGCCGTGCATGAAACAATCGGCGATTATAAAAAAGAAAATGGTTTAGATAAACATGACCGCAAAGATGATGAACGCAACCGTAAAGATGACACACGCGGTAAAAAAACTAAAAAAGAAGGAGATAGAGACATGGCTGATAAAGAGATGGAGTTGACAGAAGCGTTAAAAAAATATAAGGACGCTTTCGGTATTGCTCAGGCCGATAAGCCAGATGAGAGCGCAAATAAACAAATGTATGCGGCACTGGATATTATGCTGAATGATTCAAAGGCAAGTGCAGACTATAAAAAAGCGTATGAAGCGCTAATGAAAGCAGAGACCGAAAAATTGAAAAAAGCCATTGAAACTTTGGATGATGGTGAATTTAAAGATGGAGTATCTGGTGCACTTTACGCTCATAAAAATCGTGACAAGTTCCGTGAAGCCGGTATTCCGGAAGAAGAATGGGCGGACATTACTTCAGCCGAAAAATATAACGCATGGATGGCCGCGCACCCGCTCAAGCCGCGTGAAGAAACGCCAAATCTGCCAGATCCACTTACTGACGAGCAGGCCGATTGGGTCAAAGAAAAAGCTCAATGGTATACCAAATATAATGATGAAAAACATCTGACCGATTTTAACATCACGCGCGCAGATAACCAATTTGAAGTTAAATTTGAAGGCGGCACTATTACTTATGAAAGCAAAGAAAATGTGTCTATTTCAGCGGGGGCTTCTTATAAGGTTTATGAAGCATTGTTGCGTGAAGACCACAACAAAGACCGTCCGGTGCAATTTCCGGCCAACGCTTCCGAGCACCTGACCAGTATGCTTTATGCCGCCAGCATTTTGAACGAAACCGGTGAAGGCAAACCGCATGAAATGCTTGGCGTTGATAAAGAAAAAATTAAAATGGACTTGATTGAGCAACAACTTCGTGCCGCCGGTTACGGTGATGCTGAAATTAAAAAAGTAAAAGATTATTACGATACGCACGAAGGCAAAGAGGCCGACAGCGACACACGCGGCGCCGAAGAAGGTCCGACCCGTCCGGAAGTTAAACAAATGGCCGAAGACAATAATTACAGCATCACCAAAAATGATGACGGGCATGTGGTGATTGAAGGCTTAAATAACGAAGGTGAAGAGACTTTCAAAATGGATTATAACCCTGCTGATGGCAAATATTCTTATTCAACGCCGGAATCTGCGGAACCTTTAACAGATATTGAAGACAAAGATGCCGTCTTTTTGAAAGGTAAAGCCGACAGCTTTATCAAAATTCAAGACCATTTGCAAACGCAAGTTGATTTGGCTAAAAAAGAAGCCGGCGGCGCCACGCTTGATGATGCCGAAAAGCAGCAACAAACCGATACACGCATTGCCTTAGTTGAGGCCTATAGTAAAGATCCGGCGCTGTTCCGTCGTGCCATGGGCGGCTTAATCGGCAACACCGAAGCCAATAGCCAAGAGCACACTGATTTGCGCGCGGCACAAATTGCCATGCTTCGCGCCAAAGCCGAAAAGAACGGAACTCTTAAGGCTCGTGAAGAAAAAGAAGCTGCGCGGACAGAACGTTTATTGGTTTTGCACGGTATTAAATCAAATGAAGATGGCAAAATATTGGATCATAAAGGTAAAAAACCGGTTAAAACAAATGAAGTTGCAGCTAAAGAATTATCTGAGAATTTGCAAGAATTTACAGCTGCAAAGGCAAAAAATAAGGATTTATCTCTTAAAGACTTTATGACCGAAAAATATCAAAAGAAAGGGTTGAATGAACAACAAATAGATGTTAAAATCTATACTCAGAGTAAATATAATAAGTTAGTTGACGATTATAAAAAATCGCAAACAACACGCTAATAACAGGAGGAAACCATGGCTGATATAGATGACTCAAGATTTAAAGAATTTCTGGCCGCCTATCAATCCGGCCATAAACTCTTAGCAGATTTGAATGATCCGAATCTTTCAGATGCAGAAAAAAGCGCCAAAATTGCCGCAAACTCACAGCTTGTGCGCAAATATGAATATTGGTCAAGTCTGCCGCAAAGCATTATTGATGCATACGGCGGACATGTGCCGGATTATATTCTGGAAGTGGCCGCTAATCACAATGAAACAGAATTGCGGCTGTTAAAAGAAAATCCGCGCATGAAGCAGGAGGAACTTGAAGAAAAGGCGCGCTTAGAATATGCCAAGGAGCGTGATGCTTGGCTTGAAGCCAGCGGTGCGGTTATTACGGCAACTATGGTGGCTTCACTGGCTCAGCCGATTATGGATGCCGGTTACAACGAAAAAACGGCTAATGCGTTGGGCTTTGAGCGTGCATTTCGTGATTCAATGGCTGAAACCCTCAAACACAGACCGTTCACCAAAGAAGAACGCAGATTGTGGCTTGAAAGCCGTAGAGAAACCTTCCGCATTATTCGCGACGACTGGATAGAGCACCATCCAGAACGCTATTTAATCCATTTGCTGAAAAAATATGACCGCGATGTGCGTCATGGTAAAGAAATTACCGAAGAAGATTTGCGTGCGCGCGTGCAAGAAATTGCCAATACCATAACACGCATTCAATCCAAAGGCCGGCTGGAACATTTTGAAGAATATATGGAGCGGCCGCTTATTCGCCGTAAAATTGAGCTGATGCGTCCGGAAACTTTGGACACAATGCTTAAAATCAGCGAACAAATGCGCGGCGAAGGCAAGCATAAGGCCTCCGCACCGACAAAGGATAATCTCAAAAATATTGATTTATCACGCGAACTACCGGCCGACGTGGTTGATATTTTGAAAAAGATGCAGATTGTTCAGAACAATCGGCGTCAAAATGCCGAAAGCCGTATTGATAAAAATGAGGCTTATCAAAATATCTCGCCACTGGTTAACGCTAAAGTGCGGGAACGAGAACATTCTTAGTTGGCGTCAAATAAAACACCTTCAACATCAGCACCGTTTTCGCACCGCAAGGTCAAACGGTGCTTTTTAATGTGCGTAAATCCGGCTTGTTGTAAAAGGTCTTCAACGTGTTGCGGATTGTGCTGGTAACGTCCGTTCGGTTGAATTTTAAATGTTTCAGCTAAAGCATCACTTTCAACCGAAAAAATCAACCTTTTACCGGCGCATAATTTAAATATCGGCGCCAAATCACCAAAATAACAAAATACATCTGCAGCAATAATCGTTGGTGGCAAATCGGCCTGATGTGCTTGTAAATACGCGCTTATATCGGCATTTTCCAGCGCATCATAAACACCTTTGGCGCGCGCAATATTGAGCATTTGCTCAGCAATATCCACCCCGATAAACGAATTTTGTGTTGTCTTCAGCTTTTGCGCCAAAAGACCGGTGCCGCAGCCCAAATCCAAAATTTTGCCACTCAGCGGCGCACACAATTCACCAATTTTATCCACCACGGCATAATTGATGTTTTGCAAAGTCTGTTCGTAAGTCGGTGCAAACGTGTTGAACAACAACCGATTATATTCGCTTTCAACTGTGCTCGGACGATGGTTAATAACCGCCCACAAATGCTTGACCACAATATGTTCCGGCATTTTTTGATACCAGTTTTCGGTAATTTTAAGCGCTTTTTCCGGCGCCTTTGCTTCCAATAGAACCAGCGTTTCCGCCAAATTCAGCGCCCACTCGCAATGTTCCGGCGCCAAATAAAAAGCATGAAACATTAAATCTAACGCCTGCTCATATTCTTCCAAAGATTTCAAAATCAACGCCAAATTATAACTGAGTTCCGGCGTTTGCGGTGCAATCAATACCGCCTGGCGATACTCTTCCAACGCCTCAACCGTGCGTTTTTTGGCACATAACAGATTGGCGAAATTGGTATGCGCCTGCAAATTTTGCGGATTCGCAGCAATCGCCTTTTTATAAAATGTTTCAGCCTCACCGTAATTGTGCGCAAACGCTTCCAAATCGGCAATATGCGTCAAAACCACGTCATCTTGCGGCGCTAACCGATAAGCCTGATAAAAAATCGGCAATGCTGTTTCAGCCTGCCCTTCGGCCTCCAGTGCTTCAGCCAACAGCGCTTTAATTTCCGCCGAAGTTGTAAGTTTATCAGCCTTGGCCAGATATTGCACCGCTTTGGCAAAATCTTTGTCATTCCACGCCCGACGCCCTAAATAATAAAGCGCATCCGGATTATCGGCGCTAATCTGCTCTAAAGTTGCTATATCATCATTGATTTCGGCCAAATTGGTGCGCGCCGGCAGATAATCCGGATTGATTTCCAACGCCTTTTGAAAAGCGGCCTTTGCCTCGCTTATGCGATTTTGTTGCCAATAAATATTACCTAAGCTGTAGTGTGCCTCCGGCAAATCAGGCTTGAGTTTAATTACTTTTTGCAGTGCTTCAATGGCTTCTAAATGGCGGTTTAAAGCACCAAGAGAAATCGCCAAATTGAAAAAAATCGGAAAATGTTGCGGTGCTTTTTCAGCTGCCCGATAAAAATAAGCGACAGCTTCTTGGTGCATACCGCGACTTTGCGCAATCAGCCCCAACATATTTAGCACATTGGCATTATCCGGTGCGGTTTCTAAAATTTGCCGATACAGCTGCTCGGCTTCGTTTAAAGCGCCGTCTTGCTGCAACCTGACTGCTTTTTGAAACATCAACTCATAAGACATTTTAACCTCTGAGCCTAATTTAAGATAATTTATCGCAAAAATCCACTTGTTTTTATAGAATATATATAGAATTAAACTGAAAAACCTCGTCTAGCGTGTGTTATGACGCAGCAAATTTTAAGCGACGTGGATATAAAGATTCGGCTGAGATTACCCGATTAAATCGGGTAATGACACTCTATTTTTTATAAAGACAAGGTTTAAAAAAACTTGGATAATGAGTTAGATGCGCAGTGAATTTAGAGCCTTCGGCGCTGCTTTAAGCAGTGCGCCGACGCGTAGATAGAGCTACGCTAGAAGAAAAATTCCAAACAAACACCGGCTAGACAAGTTTAGACGAGTTTAGAAACTCGGATAATGCGTCAGATGCGCCGCAATTTAGAGCCTTCGGCGCTGCTTTAAGCAGTGCGCCGACGCGTAGATAGAGCTACGCTAGAAGAAAAATTGCAAGCAGATGACCATTAGACAAGTTTAGAAACTCGGATAGCGTGCGTGATTACGCCGTCATTTTTGGACGCCGTGTACAATAAAGGTACACAAGGAAAAAAATGACAAGTAAGCACCAGCTAGACGAGTTTCTTCCTCGCGGAAAGGGCCATCTGTATCGTCCCATCATCCATATAATCTAACTCTGCCCCAAGCGGAATACCCTGTGCCAAAGTCGTCACGTTAATCGGAAATTCTTTGAGACGTGAAAGCAAGTAGTGCGCCGTAATTTGCCCGTCAATCGTTGCCGGCAATGCCAAAATCACTTCTTTTATCGCACCGTTTTGCAACCGCTGAAACAAGCCTTCTATGTTCAAATCTTCGGGGGTTACGCCGTCTAATGCGGAAAGAATACCGCCCAAAACATGATATTGCCCTTTATACAGACCGACACGTTCCATCGCCCATAAATCGGCGACATCCTGCACCACACATACACAATCCACATCGCGCGTTGTATCGGCACAAACCGAACAAATTTCATCGGTATCAAAATTACCGCAAATTTTGCATTTTTGAATGTGCGCAGCCACCTCTTGCAAAGCACCAATCAACGCCGGCAATTCCGTATCCTTTTTTTTGAGCAAATGCAAAACAATACGCCGCGCCGAACGCGCACCCAACGCCGGCAACTTGGCAATAATCTTGGTTAGTTTTTCAATTTCTTGACTTTGCACTTCGGCCACCTAAAACGGCAACTTCAAGCCACCTAAACCGATACCGCCGGTAGCTTCTTTCATACCTTCTTCCATCATGGAATCAATTTTTTTATGCGCATCATTATAAGCCACCAAAATCAGGTCTTCTAACATTGACGCATCGTCAGACGACAATACTGACTTATCAATATTGATACTCTGCATTTCAGATTTACCGTTCAGCACCACCTTAACAGCACCACCGCCACTTGTTCCTTCACGCACTTCTTGTCCTAATTTGGCTTGTGTTTCCTGCATTTTGCGTTGCATTTGTTGCGCTTGTTTCATAATTCCTTGAATATTCAACATATTTATTCTTCCTCTGTTTCATCGGTTATATCATTCAAATCCGGCTCGGCAAAAAACTCAAATTCAGACCCTTCGCTTTCTTTGACCGCCTTGCGTATGATGGTATCCAGTTTAGCACCATTAAATTCGCTAAGTATAGCTTTTACAAGCGGATATTCAGAGATATTTTTCTTATCCCCGCTTAAACTTTCCAAATCGGCCAATGTTTGCCCCAGCGGCTCATAATCAATATCAATTACCCACGCGGTTTTGGTTTCGGTTTCCAAAAACTTGCGCAAATTAGCAATCAGATTTTTATCAGATTTTTCTGATAATGCTACTTGCATATAGCCGTGACGAAATTGTTTAAATGACATATCGTGCTTTACGGCAAACAACAAAAGCGGTTGTTTGGCTGCCGTCATCAATTTAAGCAAATCATCTGTATTTTCAAGCACTACAGCGTCATCATCAAAGGTTTCCATAGCCAATGTTGCCGACGACGGTGTTGTTACGGCCGAAACCTGCTGTTCGGCTGTTGGCATATTCACATGAGCATTATTCAGGCTTGATTTTTTTTTTAAGTCTTTCAACACATCTGCCGGTGTTGGAAGACTTGCCGAATAGGCGATTCGCATCAATATCATCTCAAGTGCGTCTATCTGCACGCCGGCATACTGAATTTCGGCTAACCCTTTAATGAGCATCTGCCATATTTTTGAAAGTATACCAATTGGCGCCACGCAAAGTTTTTTGCACATTTCGCGGTCATTTTCACTGATTGAAGCATCTTCAATAAAACTTGGCAAAATATTTACTTTAGCCAGCAAATGCGTAATATCAATCAAATCTTGTAAAATAATCATCGGTGCTGCGCCTGCCGTATATTGTGCCTGCAAAACCTCAAGCATACCGGCAACATCACCTTCCAGCAACTTTTCATAAAGCGCAAAAGACTGCTGTCTGTCGGCTAAACCGAGCATATTTTTAACCGTTTCGGCTGTAATTTTTCCATCACCCAAAACAATCGCCTGATCAAGCATTGAAAGCCCGTCACGCGCCGAGCCGTCTGCCGCACGCGCCACCAAATGCAACGCCTCTTCTTCGGCATCAATTTTTTCGGCTGCCAAAACTTTTTTGAACAAAGTTGTCAATGTTTCAATACTTAAACGTTCCAAATCAAAACGCTGACAACGCGACAAAATCGTTACCGGCACTTTGCGAATTTCCGTTGTGGCAAAAATAAATTTAACGTGTGCCGGCGGTTCTTCCAGCGTTTTCAGCAAAGCATTAAATGCGCTTTTGGAAAGCATGTGCACTTCGTCAATAATATAGACCTTATAACGTGCGCTGACCGGTTTATATTTCACGCCGTCTAAAATTTCGCGCATATCGTCCACACCGGTTTTAGATGCCGCATCAAGCTCAATCACATCAATATGCCGATCGGCGGCAATCGCTTTACAATTTTCACACTCGCCGCACGGATGAATTGTCGGTCCGCCCTTGCCGTCCGGCCCTATACAGTTAATCGCGCGGGCAATCAAACGTGCTGTTGTGGTTTTGCCCACACCGCGGATACCGGTTAAAATATAAGCATGATGCAAGCGATTATTTTTAATGGCATTGGTCAATGTTTGCACCAAAGCATCTTGCCCGAGCAAATCTTCAAATCTTTGCGGACGATATTTGCGTGCCAAAGCCACATATTGATTATTATTTTGTGTTTCTGCCATCTTATATTTTTACCTTTTGAGGCGAAGGGACTTAGACCTTAATCACGTTGTTACGGCTGCTTCCTTCCGAACCTGACCGAGTTGGCAACATCATAACCCTAAGCCCTTCATAAACTTATCTTATAATGCGCATTTCTTTTGTTTTTGCAAGCAAAAAATGCACTTATTGCATAGCGTTTAAAAAGCGGTTAACTTCCGCCGCATCTTTTCCGTAAATCTGCGGTAAAGTCATAATATAGCCGAAATTATCAACCGAGGGATGTGCCGACATATCCGTAAACTGCGGTGACGCGGCTTCCGCCACGGTAGCCCCTGCCGCCGACACACGCACCACATCAAGCCCGTGTTCGCTTTGTCCGTTCGGTAAAATGCGAAACGCTCCGCTCATACCGTTAAAGCCCTCAAAGCGGGTAATTTCGGCTTCCAAACTACGATTTTGCGAAAACATTACTTCGGCCGCAAGTTGCACCGCATCATAAGCCAATATGCTCAAACCGTGCGGTCGTGTGGCAAACAGCTCATTATACTTTTGTTCAAAATTTTCTTGCCGCGCAAGCGACATCATCGGATAAACCGCTCCATACAGTTCGGTTTCTTTACTCAGACCTGTATTACCCCAAACCGACGTTCCCAAAAACAATACATTTGGTGCCGATACATCATAATAGCTGAACATTGAGGTAATTGATTTAAGCCGATTTCCCGATTCCGGCACCAATAAAGCATCAAAGCCGAAATCGTCCCCCTGATGACCGCTGATCATTGACGTTACCAAACCGGAGAAATCCATCGCCGACGGAGCATAAAAACCGACTTTAGTCACTTGAACACCGGCACTTTGAGCAGCTTTCATAACAGATTTATACATATTCAAACCGCTTTGATTATCCGGCAACACCACTGCCAAACGTGTGCGTCCCTGCGACGCGGCATAACGCACAATTCGCTTGATTTGTTGTTCGTTAAGCAAGCCTAAAGTATAAACGCCTTCTTGCAAAACTGCCGGCGAGGTTGAAAACGACACCACCGGAATATCTTTAGATTGCGCTCCGGCGCTTATGGCAGTTACTTCTTCAGCCAAAAGCGGTCCCAAAATCAGGCGACTGTTATCGTTTGCCGCATTTTCAAATGCCACGCGCGCCCCACTGCCCGTGCCTTTGGTATCATAAAATTGCACCAACAAATTATTGTTATTGATGTCGCCTATGGCCATCATAACGGCATTTTTCATATTTTGGCCGGTCGTTGCATTGCTACCGCTCAGCGGCAACAAAACCGCCACGCGAAAACTCTCGGCGTTTCCCAAATCAACCCGCGAATAATCCGTCATTTCGCTAACGGCCGAAGTTTGTTGAGGTCGTGAACTGCGCCAAAAACTTTGCCGCCCCGAGCTTGACCACACGTTGCAACCACAAATCAGCAAACTCAAAAAAAGAACATTTATTTTTTTTAGCACTTGCAATTTTCTCCGAAATATTCAAATATTATGCTATATTTATACTCAAAATTATCTTTTGTAAAGTCAAAGTTTAAGAAAATGTTAAGAAGCGGTTTATATATCATTTCAACCCCTATCGGCAATTTGCAAGACATCTCGGCGCGCGCCTTGGAAATTTTGCGCGAAGCGTCGGTTGTTGCCTGCGAAGACACACGTGTGAGCAAAAAACTTTTTTCGCTCCTAGGTATCAGCCTGCAAAAAAAATTCATCACTTACCAAGACCATAATGAAGAGGATATGGCACAAAAAATTGCCGACTTGGCCGCAACCGAAGCCGTGGCTTTGGTCAGTGATGCCGGCGCACCGCTGATTTCTGATCCGGGTTACAAACTGGTGCGCTTATGTCGCCGACAAAATGTGTATGTCACGGCTATTCCGGGCGCATGTGCGGTCATTGCAGCGTTGCAGCTTTCCGGCCTGCCCACCAATCGTTTTATGTTTGCCGGATTTATTCCCAACAAAGACAAAGCACGGCACGATTTGTTTACCGAGTTAGCGCCGCTTGACACCACGCTGATTTTTTATGAAACCGCACCGCGTTTGCTCAAAACTTTGGAGCAAGCCGCCCCGATTTTTGCCAATCGTGAAATATCGGTGGTGCGCGAAATTACTAAAATGTATGAAGAAACGCAAACCGGCTCTTTTGCTGAAGTGATGGCGCATTTTGCCCAAAACGAACCCAAGGGCGAATTTGTGTTGGTTATTGCCCCGCCGCAAAACAAACCGACCGAATTGCCGGATATTCGCCCGCTTTTAGCCGAAAGGTTAAAGCAAACCTCACTTAAAACCGCGGTCAAAGAAATCTGCGCGCAAACCGGCTTAAATAAAAATGACGTTTATGCGCTGGCCTTAGAGATTAAAAATGAACAATTATCATAGAGGACATTTAGCTGAATTTTTGGCGCAAATTTATCTGAATTTGCACGGATATCACTTAATCTGCCGTAATTTTGTGACCGGTCGCGGCACCACCGCCGGCGAGATTGATTTGATTATGCGCCGCGGGCATTTGCTGATATTTGTGGAAATCAAACAGCGCCGGTCGCTTGATACGGCGGCTTACGCTATCAGCACCGCGCAAAAACAACGCATTATTCGTGGTGCGCAAAATTTTTTAAAGCACAATCCGCAATTTATCGGTTATGATATGCGCTTTGATGCCGTTCTGATTAAATGGCCGTGGCAAATTTGTCACATCAAAAACGCTTGGAGCACCCATTTATAACCCCGTAAATGCCGCTAAGCGCTGACCTAACGTCTGCGGATAGCGATTCTGCGCAATATTGCTGTTAATCAGTTTGGTATCATAATCCGATTGCGTGCGAATTTTATAACGCAAGCCGATACCCGAACCGGCCGTATAAGCATTTTGCGGCAAAAAATTTTTCACCTTCACAAACGGCACGGTAAAATTCTCAAGCAAATCTTTCGGAGATTGCAAAATATTGTCCTGATGATAGTTGCGCACATAACTGTTACCGACAAAGCCTTCGCGCACCAATAGCGGCGTCAGCTCATATTCGCAATTTTTCACATCATAATAAAACGCAATCGTCTTCCAAAAATTACGAAACACCTTATTTCTAATCACATTAGCACCAAACACCATAAAGTAACTGTGCAAATGAAAATTATATGCATAATCAGACGTCATACTCCAAAAATCGTAACCGCGCCGCTCCATTTGCACAAAAACCGAGCTTAAATCGCATAACGGACCGTAAATACTGTCATTACACAATATAAGCTCATCATATTGCGCTATTTTTTCCCAGCCGAGCTGTTCAATTAGATAGCGCCACGAACCAAAATCGCGTAATTCGTGGGTTTTGGTGTAAAACATTTGTGTGTAGGGTGCAATTTTAAACAGTTCATCGGGCGGTATTGGACCGTTACCCATGTAATAAACATCACTGATTTTAGCCAATTCTTTGGCCAAATACACCACATAGTCTTGAATTTTATTATCTTTATCATAGCCTGCCAATAAGCAAATCCGCCGCATTTTCGCCCCCGTTTGATGTTGATTGATATTTCATAAATATGCCGCCGCACGATAATTTAAAGAGAAATGGTGCGAAAAAATTTTTTTATTATTGCATTACGCTGAAAACCGTGATAAATAATAAGGAAAATATGTTTTTTTGGAGTAAAATCAATGATTGAAATGCCGCAAAATTTGGTTGAAGTCGCCCTAAAAACAATGGGCGATCAATGGAAAGTCATGATTATTCAAGAACTTATGAATGGCACTAAGCGCTTTGGTGAGCTTAAAAAGGAGCTGGGCAACATCACTCAAAAAGTGTTGACTGCCAATTTGCGTGCCCTAGAAGAAAAAGGTATTTTAATTCGCACGGTATATGCGCAAATTCCGCCGCGTGTGGAATATACACTGACAAACTTCGGCTATAACTTAAAGCCGGTGTTGGAATCTATGCGTGCGTGGGCCGAAGATTATTACAATCAAAACATGAAAAACTTAATGCCGAATTTAGGATAATTTGGCTCTATAATGCGTTACAAAATCACGGTAGAATACGACGGCACAAACTTAGTCGGTTGGCAACGGCAAAAAGACGGACCGAGTGCTCAGGCATTTTTGGAAGATGCTGTTTTTGGCTTTTCGCACCAAAGAACCGATGTGTTCGGTGCCGGCCGCACTGATGCCGGCGTGCATGCGCTCGGCCAAGTGGCGCACTTTGACTTAGATATGGATTTATCCGAATTTAAAATGCGCGAAAGCCTCAATGCTCTGTTACGCGAACTGCAAGCGCCGGTTGCCGTCATTAGCGCCGAAAAAGTAACCGATGATTTTCATGCCCGCTTTTCCGCCGTCGGTCGCGGCTATATTTACCGCATTTTGAATCGTCGCGGTCCCAGTCCGCTGCGCACCAATCGCGTTTGGCTTGTTTCTTATAATTTGGACGTTGCCGCCATGCAAAAAGGCACGCAATACCTGCTCGGCAATCACGATTTTTCATCGTTTCGCGGAGCCGGCTGCCAAGCCTTATCGCCGGTCAAAACGCTGGATAAGCTGGATATTGAGCGGCAAGGCGAAGAAATCATTTTCACCGTTGAAGCGCGTTCGTTCATTTATCATCAAGTGCGCAACATGGTCGGCTCGCTGATGCAAGTCGGCAACGGCACTTATGCGCCCGAAGACATTAAACGTATGTTAGATGCCAAAGATCGTGCGGCGGCCGGCATTTCCGCCCCTGCCTGCGGCCTGTATTTAAACAAAGTGATGTATTAAAATCTGAATGTCATGCCACGAGGCGATAGCTGAGTTAAGGCATCTACGAATTGTTTTAAATGTCATGCCACGAGGCGATAGCCGAGTTAAGGCATCTACCGATTATAAAATAATTCGCAGACCCCTAATCCAAACCTATCGGTTTGGAGGGGTGACATATTAAACGCTGACGCGCGCCATGGTGCTATAAATTCCCCACAAAAAAACGCCCTGAAGAAAAACCGCAGGGCGTTAGGATATAAGCGCAAAAATTATTTTTCTGTGCGGCCGCCGTCATTTTTGCTAAAACCGCGTTTTGTTGGCGTATAGCCGACCGCGCCATAATCAATTTTTGCTAAACCCTTCAACGCTTCGTCTTTGGCTAATTCCGGATTGCGCTCTAAAACACGCCCGAATGCGTGTGCCATTTCGCGCTTTTCAGCATTGGTTTTGCCGGACTTGCGAATTTTATGCAACTGCTCGAAATATTCGGCCTTTTGCTCCGGCGTATTTTTTGCCGAGGCATAAATTTTGCACATACCGGTTAAATGATTCTCCCGCAGATTGACATTTGCTGTCATTTCTCTTTTCATCTCGTTAAACAGTTCTTTTTTACGCTCAGGCGTAAAAGCATCAACTTCTTTTTGCGTGCCTTGAGCAACAGTGTGAATATCTTTTAAGAAACCGAGTTCTTTTTCTTTAGCATCTACTCTGGCTTTTGCTTTTGATATCTCAGATTCTCTACTGGCCAAGGATTCTTTTTCTTCCCGCACCTCTACTTTGAGTTGTTCCATATTTTTTGATATTTCTACGTTAGCCGATTTTAACTGCTCATTTTCACGGCGATATTTGGTAATTTCATAATCTTCAACTATTTTTTCAAATTCGTCTTTAGTGAAATGCTTGGCAATTAAATCCGTATATTTTGTATTGCCTTTATACGTATCCACAACTGCTTTGGCAACATCTTTAGAGTCGGTAAATTCCAAAATTAAATCTTTCTGTTCTGCATGTAATTTACCAAAATCTTTATTGTTAAATAACTCTTTATTTTCATGTCTTAAAATTTCATATTCTATACGCCGCATTGCACGCTTATAACCATCGGTTTCAAAAACATTGGTTCTATCTACCCAATCGTCCCAACTGCAATTTATCATAGATTTTTGTTTATCTTGAGGATAATCATGAAATTCTTTTAATTCCTCATAACTATATAATGTTTTACCATCGGCAATCATATTAAATAATGCTTCACGATATTCATCTCTTATATGCTGATGTTCCCTATAACCTTTGCTATCCCTACTACTTATAGAATATTCATAAAACACTTTTATTTCTGATAAATCAAGATCTAAATAAACACCGGAAATAGGCATATATGAATACCCTCCTAATCTTGTCTCTTTAGATAGTAATTTATTAGCACTAACTATTGTTTTATCTTCTGCAAGCGAAACAACTTTTTGGCACCAAGCAACACCATTTTTATCTGCGGCTTTTAACAAATCCGATAACAGTTTTTCTTCATCCATATGACTTAATGCTATAAAAATACCGCCATTTTCATCCATATCACTTAATAAAAGTTTTTCATTATCTGGATTAGAGGAATCAAATAATGAATCTATATATTTCATTTTTTCAGCCATAATATGTCGGTTATTTATACCTTCTTTAATTTGGTCTATTTTTTTTAATGAATCTTGTAAATCATGATACGCATTATAGCTGGCATTAAATTTATTTTTTCTCATCGCCCTACTCCTTTTCATTTTCCGCACATAAAAAAACTAGTCGCTTAATGAAAAGCGACCGGCGGTTGAGAACTATTTAAGGGAATAGTGCGACATATTTGCCAAAAAAACAGGCATATATCACTAGTATCTATATGATGTCTATGTAAAACGGCTTATTTTGCCGCCCACCGATCATCATATACAGATAATCACCGGACTTGCAAAATTAACGCCCTGCATAGCGCCCTTAAAGAGGTTCTCACACCTCGGGCAAGTCTTTTCACCTTGCTTGAGTTCAATTTAACAAATTTTTGATATTTTGTCAAGATGTTTTTGAAAAAGCTTTTTTATGACGATAAAGCCGATAAAATGCTTGCATACACAAGGTAATCTATATATTTTAAACTAAAAGGATTTAAAAACATGATAGCAAAATTACGCGGCATAATTGATACAATCGGCGATGATTACACCATCATAGATGTAAACGGCGTCGGTTATTTGGTTTCGGCTTCCGGCAAAACGCTGAGCAAGCTGAAAATCGGGCAAGAAATGACTCTTTTGACCGAAACTGTGGTGCGCGAAGACAGCATTTCGCTGTTTGGTTTTGCCGACGCATGGGAAAAAGAGTGGTTTAATACCTTAACCAAAGTGCAAGGCGTCGGCGCTAAAGTGTGTCTCAGCATTTTATCGGTATTAACTCCGGTTCAGTTGTCGCAAGCCATCGGCGCTCAAGATAAAACTTCGTTCTGCCGCGCCAGTGGAGTCGGGCCAAAGTTGGCGGCGCGCATTATTACCGAGCTGAAAGATAAAATCGTGACTATACCGCTTGGCACCAATGATTTGAACGAGACATTGGCCGACAGTGATGATACGCAAGAAAAAGTTACCATCCAACCGACGGCGGATACCTCTACGGACTACGCCAAAACCGAAGACGCTATTTCAGCATTGGTCAATTTGGGTTACCAGCGTTTGGAAGCATATCGCGTGGTTTCCAAAGTTGCCATGGATAATCCGGATGCCGACACGTCGTCACTTATTCGCTCGTCGCTTAAAGAATTTGCCAAGAAGGAATTTTAATCATGAAAGAAGACGCACGCATCGTCAGTCCGCAAGCTCAACCCGAAGATGAACAAACCGGCAATAATCCGGTTAATTTGCGCCCGAATTCGCTGGCCGATTTTGTTGGGCAACGCGAGGTTTGTGATAACTTGCACGTATTTATCACTGCCGCCAAACAGCGCGGTGAAGCGCTTGACCATGTTTTGCTGTTTGGTCCGCCGGGATTGGGAAAAACCACGCTGTCATCTATTGTGGCTAAAGAGCTGGGGGTCGGCTTTCACGCCACTTCGGCACCGATGATTTCAAAATCGGGCGATTTGGCCGCCATTTTAACCAATTTGGAACGCAACGATGTGCTGTTTATTGATGAAATTCACCGCTTAAATCCGGCAATTGAAGAAGTGCTGTATTCGGCGATGGAGGATTTTCAGCTGGATATTATTATCGGCGAAGGTCCGTCGGCGCGCTCCATGCGCATTGATTTGCAACCGTTTACACTGGTGGGCGCTACCACACGTTCGGGCTTGCTTTCAACCCCGTTGCGCGAACGATTCGGTATTCCGCTTCGGCTTGATTTTTATTCCGATGATGATTTGAAAAAAATCGTGCAACGCGGTGCTCGCTTACTAAACATTGAAATTTCTGATGCCGGTGCGCTTGAAATTGCCAAACGTTCGCGCGGCACACCACGTATTGCCGGTCGCCTATTGCGACGCGTGCGTGACTTTGGTGCCGTTACCGATAAATCGGTTATTGATGAACAAATCTCTGACTTAGCGCTAAAGCGGCTGGATGTTGATGATTATGGTCTGGATAATTTTGATCGCCGTTACTTAACCTGCATTGCCAAAAACTACGGTGGCGGCCCTGTCGGTGCCGACACCTTGGCGGCAGCACTTTCGGAAGAGCGCGACACCATAGAAGAAGTGGTGGAGCCGTTTTTGCTAAAGCTCGGCTTTTTACAACGCACACCGCGCGGCCGTATGATTACGCAAGTCGGCTACAAATATTTGGGTTTAAAACCGCTTAAAGATATCAGACAATATGATTTGCTTGACGGAGAAGAATAATGAGCACAACCCCATCTGTTTTGCCGGCGCAAGGTCGGTTGATTGATAAAACCTTTACCTTTCCGGTGCGCGTTTATTATGAAGACACCGACGCCGGCGGCATTGTTTATTACGCCAATTACCTCAAATTTGCCGAACGCGCGCGCAGTGAATTTTTGCGCTTTCTGGACATTGACCAGCAGCACATTTTGGCGCAAAAGCATTGCGGTTTCATTGTGCGCTCGTGCACCATTGATTATTTGTCATCAGCCAAATTGGACGATGCACTGACCATATCTTGCCAAGTTAAAGAACTGGGCGGCGCCAGTGCCGTTATTCATCAAGACATTCGTTGCGGCGAAAATTTGTTGGCGCGGCTGGATGTTAAAATCATCTACATTAACCTTGATACGCATCGCCCGACGCGCATTGATGCCGAAATTGCCGATAAGTTTACGACGCTGATTTAGCTTTAGGCTTGCGCTTTGTTTTTGCCGTGCTTTTGGCTTTTTTTGTGATTTTTGCTTTAGACTGATGCATCTGAACCGATTTACGTTTTTTCTCGGTTTTAGCCGGTGATATTTCAGCATTTGTCTTTTCTGCCGACAACACCGATTTCGCTTGGCGCTTTGCTTTAAATCGTTCAACTTGCGAAATCAACCATGCCAAAAATATCATAGCCGCCGCCATACCGAGCGGAATTGCATTTCCGTATTGCCCGAACAATGTTTCGTGCGCCAAATTGAGCTTAACCGCCGCATCTTTTATACCGCGTTTGCCCAGTCCTATTTTTGCCGGAATCTGTCCGTATGGTGTAATCACGGCGCTGATACCGCTGTTAGCACTACGCACCACCGTCATGCCTTCTTCCACAGCGCGCATTTGGGCTGCGACCAAATGTTGGTGTGGGCCGGCACTGTTGCCATACCAACCGTCATTGGTTAACACAATCATCCATTGTGGTTTATTAACTTTGCGCACCACATCATCAGAAAAAATCACTTCATAACAAATCAGCGGAGCAAATTCCGGATATCCGTCTATTGTAATGGTTTTAAATTGTTCGCCGCGTCCGAATTCGGCTACATTATTGGTTAACGGCCGCACCCATTGCGGAAAATAATTACGCCACGGAATATATTCGCCAAACGGCACCAAATGGCTCTTATCATACAAATTCAACACCTGCCCTTTTTTGTTTAGCACCGCTAACGAATTATATGGCACAAATTTATCAAATTCAAACTGCCGTCTGAGCAAACCGGTAATCAAATAACCGTGTCGCGGCACAGCAGCCCTGATTCTTTGCCGATGGGCATTATCTGCCGTTAAATCAAACGGCGATGCTGTTTCTCCCCACAACACAAAATCTATGTGATGATTATCTTTGGCCAAGCTTAAATTGATATAATCCTGAAAATTAGCATCAGCAACTTGCTTATTCCATTTCAGTGTCTGCGGAATATTCGGTTGCACCAGCCGCACCATTACCGATTCGCCGTCTGGAAAATGGTCGGCACCGGCAATAATGTATGTGCCATATTCCCATAAAACCGCAAAAAAGCCGACGGCTATAATAGGCCAAATCAAGCGTTTTTTAGTCGGCTTAATCAGCCAAAACACCGGCAGAGCGGCAAAAAAGATAACCACCATAGATAAACCGTATGTGCCGATAAAGGCGAGTGTTTGCAACAACGCCGGCCGAAATGCCAGCACCGAGCTGACGGGGTTCCACGGAAAACCGGTCAGCAAAAAGCTGCGCAACCATTCAGTGCTCAAAAACCATACAGCGGTAAACCACAACAGCTTTGAAAGCGTATTTTTGCCCGCCGCCGTTGCCCAAAACGGCAAAATCGTAAACAAACCGAAAAAGGCACCGTTTAAAAGCAACACCACCGGATACAAAAATCCTGTTGCCGCCGCATCAACCAATAATGCGTTTCCAATCCAATAAAAGCCGCAGGCAAAAAAGCCAAAACCAAACCAATAACCGATGGCTGTCAAGTTTTTCTTATTGTCTCCGGCTTGCACGCACAGCCAAATTGCACCGGAAAATGCCACAAATACTGCCCAAAACTGAAAAAACGGTGGCAATGCCAACGCTAATAAAACGCCGCACAAAAGCGCCGTTGTTTTGCGCCATGAAGCCGCAATATCAGTTATTTTTTGCACTATTTTTTGCAACTTCTGCCTCTTTCTGCACTTGTTCTTGTCATTTAAAACTCCTCATACGGATTATCTATTCCGATAGAAGCCAAAATCTCGGTTTCCATCTGTTCCATTTGCGCCGCTTCATCTGTTTTGATGTGGTCAAAACCCGATAAATGTAAAAAGCCGTGCGTCAGCAAATGGCAAAAATGCGCCCGAAGCGAAACACCTTGCTCGTCAGCTTCGCGCACCATTGTTTCATAAGCCACGATAATATCGCCGAGTTCAATCTCATCAAACGGCTCATTTTCGGCATCAAAATCGGCAAAATCCAAATTGGCAAATGACAGCACATTGGTCGGCTTATCCATATTGCGAAATTCTTTGTTGAGCTGATGCACCGTTGCATCATCACTCAGACAAACATTGACTTTCAGCGGCTTGTCCTCCGCTAAAAAATTCAGATTTTGATGTGTTTGCAAATAGCCAAAAGTAGCGAATTTGACCTGCTCCGCCACTTCTTTAACATTTTCAATTGCCGCTGTCCACCGTTCGTCTTCAACGACCGTTTCCAAAACAATCTCAGATGATATTTTCATACTGTGCCGCTTCTTTTGTGCGTTTGCTCTTTTCTTCATACGCTCTGACTATTTTGGCCACCAACCCGTGTCGCACCACATCTTCGGAAGAAAATGTAACCGACGAAATGTTGTCTAAATGCTTCAGAGTGCTCAATGCATCACGTAAACCGGAAACCGTGCCACTCGGCAAATCTACCTGGCTCAAGTCGCCGTTTACCACCATGCGCGAATTTTCACCCAAACGCGTTAAAAACATTTTCATCTGCATCGGAGTCGTATTTTGCGCCTCATCCAAAATAATGAAAGAGTTAGATAACGTGCGACCGCGCATAAATGCCAACGGGGCAATTTCTATTTCGCCGAGCGCCAATTTTTTATCAACCATTTCTGCCGGCAACATCTCATACAATGCGTCATATAGCGGACGCAAATACGGATCTACTTTTTCTTTCAAATCACCCGGTAAAAAGCCCAAGTTTTCACCGGCTTCCACCGCCGGACGCGATAAAATAATTTTATCAATCGTGCCTTCCAGCATCATCGCCACGGCTAAAGCCACCGCCAAATAGGTCTTACCGGTTCCGGCCGGTCCCAAGCCGAACACCAACTCATTTTTCATCATTTCTTGAATATATTGTGCTTGTGTCGCCGAACGCGGATAAATATAGCGCTTTTTGGTTTTTAACACAATATCGTTCATTTCCTGTTTTTCGCTGGCCGAATGACTATCACCGCTCATACGCACTGCGGCTTTTACTTCTTGCTCGCCGATAGCTATGCCTTTGCTTGCTTTATAATACAGCGTTTCAATCGCCGTTTTGGCATTTTCCACATCTCCCGCTGCACCTTTTACGGTCATCTGATTACCAAAGCTCAAAATTTCAACATTAAGCATTTTTTCAATCAGCCGCAAATTAGTATCGGCCTCGCCGACCAATTGTTGCACCAACTGATTATTAAACAACTCAAATACTATTTCTGCCATCTTATATTTCCTTTCCGCTTAAAGAATTTGTTGTGGCGTCTGTTACCAAAACATTAAGTATTTTGTTTATATTAGCACCATTTGTTTCAATATGCAAGTTTTGCATATACGGTGTGCGCCCGATAAGCTGGCCTTTATGGCGTCCTTTTTGCTCAAACAGCACCGGCATAACTTTGCCCACACACGCCTGATTAAACTTGGTCTGATAGTCAAATAACAATGTTTGCAATATATCCAGGCGTTCTTTTTTAACTTTTTCTTCCACCTGATTTTCCATTACCGCCGCCGGCGTTCCCGGTCGGCGACTATATTTAAACGAAAAGGCCTGAATATATTTTACCTGATTAACCACATTAAGCGTTTGTTGAAAATCAGCGTCGGTTTCCCCCGGAAAACCGACAATAAAATCCGACGACATCCGCAAATTCGGATTAGCCGCCGCCAATTTTTCCACGATTCGCAAATAATCACCCGAATTATGACGCCGATTCATCGCCTTTAAAATTTTATCCGAACCGGATTGCACCGGCAAATGCAGATACGGCATCAAAATATCAATATCTTTATGGCAGACAATCAAATCATCGGTCATATCCGCCGGATACGAAGTCGTATAGCGTAGCCGCTTTAAGCCGTCCAACTCGGCAATTTTGTGCAACAAATAAGCCAAGTTGCGCTCATGGCCGTTTTCATCTTCGCCGTGATACGAATTAACATTTTGCCCTAAAAGGTTAATTTCTATTGTTCCGGTAGCAATCAAGCGCTTGGCTTCTGCCACCACATCGGCCACCGGACGAGAATATTCCGCACCGCGCGTATATGGCACCACGCAATACGTGCAAAAATTATTGCATCCCTCTTGCACCGCCAAATACGAGCAAGCACCTTGTGCCTTGTTTTCCGGCAAAAAATCAAATTTACTGATGGCTGGAAAATCCGTATCAACCACGCTTTGGTGCTCTTTTTGCGCGCTGATTTGCCGCAAAATCTCTGGAATGCGGAAATACATTTGCGGTCCCACGGCAAAATCTACATATGGCGCACGTGCAATAATTTGCTCGTCTTCAGCCTGCACCACACACCCGACAACCCCAATTATGGTTTTATGTCCCTGTTCGGCACGTTCATCGGCAATCAGCTTGGCGCGCCCCAAATCCGAAAACAATTTTTCCGCCGCCTTTTCTCTGATATGGCAGGTATTAAACAGCACAATATCGGCCTCTGTTTGCCGATTCGTTTCCGTGTAACCCTCCTTTTTGAGCATATCGGCAATACGCGATGAATCATACACATTCATCTGGCACCCGAAAGTTTTGATATAATATTTTTTAGTCACTTTGAATTTACCCTCAATTACAATTATTTTATATTTACGGCATTGTGTGTTTTTTTTCAAATGTTTTTTAAGATTTGCCCAAAAGAAAAACCATTTACAACCATATTTGCGCCGTTTTTACAATTTTTATATTGCAAATTGCACGGAGTTTCGTTAACATACAACACATTAACAGCAGGAGATTTTTTATGTCTGACTTTCAAAACATCGTGCCTTCATATATAAACCAAGCCACACCGGAAGAAAAAAAGGCTTTTTTTCAGGTTTTGGTTTGCCTTTCCGGCATTGACGGCAAAACCGACGACGAAGAATTAACTTATATTACCAAAGCGGCAAGTGAACAAAATATTACCGATTTTCAGGAAATCTGCAATTTCAAAGATGACCAAGAAGTGATTGAAAATGTTAAAGTAATTCAAAACCGCAAACTGGCATTGGAATTATTGCGCGAAATGTGCATGTTGGCGCATGTGGATAATATATTATCGGATGAAGAAACGCTGTTTATCGGTAAAATCGGGCTGGCTCTCGGTGTTGAAATTGAAAAAATAGAACAAATCAGCAACTGGATTATTGACCGCATTATTTGGCTGGAACAGGCAAAAATAATTTTTGAGGAAGACTGATTTATGGGGCGCTACAGCGACTGCACATATTTTAACGCTTTATACGACGCGGTAAGCGATATTTTTCCGGTTGTCAGCCGTCCTGATGCCTGCACCATTTTGCGTGAAACAATTTTGGCGCCGTCTGACTATGAAGTAGAGTTTAATAACACCTCTTATGACAAAGCGCAAATTCAACAAATGATTGCCCGTGAACTAATCGCTTCGTGTGTGGAAGACACCCCGGAACAAACCTTTTACGATGTTTTGGAAAACGCCGCCCAAACCATGAAACACATGAACGACGGATATATTTCAACCGATGACTATCACGAGCGACAGACTTTTTTGGAACATATCAGCCGTGATGAATTTGCGCTCTTTGCCGCGCTCGCCTTCTTACGCGCTTCCGAAATTGATGACGCGCAAATGCCAAACTCGCTGATTTTAAACATTATACGCCTGCGCGAAATCAATGATTTAATTAAAAACTATACTCGCGATGCCGTAGAAATTACGGTTAGCCGTGCCGAATATGAGCAGGCTAAGCCGATTTATCGGATGTTAAAATCTTTGCAAAGCTTGGGGTATGAATATAATTTCAGCCCGAAAGAACGCTACGGACTGGGCATTGATCATGAAAACGACAGCGACTTATCCGAAGATTTCGGTTATGAAAATTGGTTAAAACGATTAATGCTCTTGCAATTGCGCAAAGAAATTGATATGGATAATAAAAATGCATCTGCCAAACCTGTTGAAAATGAGGCAAAAACGGATACTCCGGCCAGCACAGCGGATTTGATTGAGAAGTTGCGCGGTATTCGCAATGCCCGACACTTTGATATAGAACGCTTCCGCCAGTTAGAGCAAAATGCCGCCAGACCGGCAGCGGCAGATGATGAAACTTAAAAAACAAGGAGAAAAAAATGGGAATTGTCGGACTTTTTTTAATGCCGTTTTTAGATATCTTAGGCTTTGTCGTAGATATTTATTTCAAAGTTGTTGCCGTTGACATCATTTTATATTGGATGTTGCATTATAAATTGATGACCGTGCACAATAAATATGCCGAAAAATTTATGTCACTGTTAAAAAGCGTGACCGAGCCGGTATATAAAATCATTCGTCAAAAGGTGCCGCCGTTTTCCGGTTATGATGTGGCTCCATACGTTTTACTTTTGGCAATTGCATTTGTCGGTTCGTTCATTTCGCATCTAAGCCGTTGGATTGAACAATATATGTAAAAAATGACTTTTTACGAGCCTTACAAATCCGGTTATTTATTACGCATCAAACTGGCGCCGAATGCTAATGGTTGCGGTTTACGCGGTGTATGGCAAGGCGCGGATAACACCGATTACTTAAAAATAGCGGTTAATGCCGTGCCGGAAAAAGGCAAAGCCAATAAAGAACTGATAAAGTTTTTAGCTAAACAATTAAAATTGCCGACCGGCAACATTGAAATTATCAGCGGTGCTACCGACCATTTGAAAAAGCTGTATTTAAACACACCGCCGACTGAAGAAAAAAATGCCTTAATTGCCGCTTTAGGCCAAGGAGAATAAACAATGACGCAAATTATTGACGGCAAATCCGCCGCCCAACAAATCAGACTTGAGCTCAAACAACAAATTGCCACTTTACCGAAAATGCCGCAACTTGATATTGTGCTGGTCGGTCACGACGACGCCAGCGAAATTTATGTGCGTAACAAACTCAAAGCCGCTGCCGAAATCGGCCTAAAAGCCAATCTGCATCAACTGGATGAGCATAGTTCGGAAAACGATATTTTGGCTTTAATTGAGCGCTTAAATAATGATTCGGCTGTCAACGGTATCATTGTGCAACTGCCTTTGCCTGCCCACATTAACACCCATAAAATCATCAATCAAATTGCCCCGCAAAAGGACGTGGACGGCTTTCATCCCTATAATACCGGCATGTTGCAAAATAACGAAATACCGTATTTTATAGCTGCCACACCGCTCGGCATTATGAAACTGGTGCAACGCTTTTGTCCGCATCTAAGCGGTAAAAATGTCGTCATTATCGGCGCTTCGCTCATTGTCGGCCGCCCGTTGGCCACGCTTTTGCTCAATCAGGAATGCACTGTCACCATTACCCACATTCATACCCAAAACATCAAAGAACTGACGCAAAAAGCCGATATTTTAGTGGCTGCTTGCGGTGTTGCTAACCTTGTCAAACGCGATTGGATTAAGAATGGCGCCGTCTTAATAGATGTCGGGATTAACCGTTGTGACGGTAAAATTTGCGGCGATATAGATTTTGCCGATGTGCAAGACAAAGCCGGTGCAATCACGCCGGTTCCGGGCGGAGTTGGCCCGATGACCATTGCCATGCTGCTAGAAAACACCGTGCATGCCTATCTCTTGCAACATCAATCTTAAGTTCTATTTAAACCCGCACCTTTTGCACATATATCGGCAATATCAAACCGTCATTACCCGATCCGTTCGGGCGATTTCAGCCGCTTTTGAAAAGGATATATGATGCTGCAAAATTTACCTCAACAAATATTTATCTATGGCAGTCCGATAATTGACAACACCGTGTGGGAACATTTAACCGAAAATCACCGCGTGCAAACGTTTCAAACCGACAATATTTATCAGTTGCAACAATACTCTTTGGAAATTACGCCGCAAATTTTGATTTTTAACATCAGCGATGCCGCTTCACTGGTTGCCCTCAAACAAACTTTGACACGGCTCAAAACTACACCGCTGATCATTTTATTGTCACCTCCGATTGAAATATCACATTTACCGCCGGTAGCGCATCATCTGCATCACCCCGTTAATTTGGCAGAACTGACCGAAATCATAGAAAGTTACAGCTTGGGACATCATCAACACGACGCTCTGTTATTAGACAGTCCGAACAAAAACTTTAACCCGCTCAAACAAAAATTGTTGCAAGCCGGCTATAGCGTTTTTGAAACCCACACCGTTGCCGCGGCTCAGCTGTATTTGCAAAAAAATACGACTCATGCGGTTTTAATTGAATATATGCCGCAGTTTATCGCCGGTCGCCATTATTTACAGCATGAACGCATTTTTTATGTGGATAGACAACAAGATATTACTGAAATCAGCAAATTTTTGCATTAAATCTATAATGATCATTTCGCACTTGGGGCGAAATCTCGGCAAATGAAAAAAACAGGAATGCAAAAATGTTTCTAAATCGCTGGCTACGCCAAACTTATGACTATATTATAAACCTTTCGGGCAAACAAAATGCTTTGGTCTGGCTGGCCGTTATTTCATTTGTGGAAAGTTCTTTTTTTCCGATTCCGCCGGATATTATGCTGATTCCGATGATTTTAGCCACGCCGAAAAAAGCGTGGAAAATTGCCGGTATCTGCACAATTTCCAGTATTTTTGGGGCTTATCTCGGCTATATCATCGGCGTTTATTTCTTTGAGCTGATTGCCGAACCATTGTTGAATTTTTACGGTTATTTGGAAAAATTCAATGAATTCAAACATTTATATGAAGAATATGGTGCTTGGATTGTTTTCGGTGCCGGTATCACGCCGTTTCCTTATAAAATCATTACCATTGCCAGCGGTGTCGTGCATTTGAACTTGGCCGTGTTTACCGTAGCCTCAATCTTGGCTCGCGGCCTGCGCTTTTTCTTAATTGCCTGGCTCTTAAAAACCTATGGCGAAAAAATGCGCCTGTTTATTGAAAAAAATCTCGGTTGGTTATCGGTTTTGTTTTTGGTGTTGTTAATTGGCGGATTCGCCCTTATCAAGCTCTTTTAAAATTTTGGCCTTCAATTTAAGCATATATTGCACCATATCCGGGTCATCCCATTTGGCACTGCCGGTAATTTGACCGGCTTCTTGTGTTTTTTTATTTACTAAAATCACGGTCGGCGTGATAAAAATACCCATTCCTTTCATGAAATTGGCTTTTTTATCCACATAACTTTCCAAATGCGAGGCCAAAAGTCTATCCATAAAAATATGTCGTTCCTCAACACTCTTCCATTCGCTTTCCGGCGAAATCAAAATCACGCGAATGCCTTTATCTTTTACCTTTTGTGCAAACTTATCCAAATGTGCCATATCCTTAATGCATGGTCCGCAAGTGCGTGACCACAGCACCACCATCAGCAATTCCGATTTAAAATCTTTAAGCTTATATGCTTTGCCGTTATCATCATAAAAATTTAATTCCGGAATGTAGCGCGCCTTTGGAAACATATTTAGCTTAGCCGAAGCAGGCGCGGCACAACAACACACCACAAATAAAATCGTTATAAATTTAAAAATTTTATTCATTCTTTAACAACTTTCTGCTACAAATCTTATTATTCTAAAATATAACTACAAGACATCAAAAAAAAGGTTAACAAATGAAAAATTGGCAAAAATTTATTTTATTGTTTTGTATCATCGGTATTTGCGCCGGTTTAAATGCTTGCGGTCGCTACAGCGAACCGTCGCCGATTGAAGGCAGTAATTTTCCGCATCAATATCCGCAACATTAGGAGCAAATTATGGCAGAAAACAATACTCAAGAAAGAATTCCTTACGTTGAATTTGCTGATAATGCGAACGAGCGCACACCGTGCGTTTTGGTGCTTGATTGCTCGGGTTCCATGCGCGGTGAGCCGATTAAACAACTGAACGTTGGCCTGCAGGCGCTTGAAAAAGAGCTCAAAGAAGATATTGATGCCAGCTCGCGCGTGCAAATTCTGATTATTCAGGCTTCCGGCAAAGATGAAGTCAAAGTTATTTCGGAATGGACCGATGCCATGAACTTTAGCGCACCGGTTATGGAAGCCGGCGGTTTAACTCCGCTCGGTAAAGCCATGGAAAAAGCCTTGAAAAAAATTGAAGACCAAAAATGCGTTTATGACAGTTGCGGCATCACTTCAAAACGTCCGTGGATTTTCTTAATCAGTGATGGAGAACCGACTGATTACGGTTGGGAAGAAGCCGCCGAACTTTGTCGCTATGCGCAAAAAAACAAAAAAGTGGTCATTCATGCCATCGGCACACAAGGGGCAAATTTAGATAAGTTAGCCAAATTTTCACTTTTGCCGCCAAAACGACTGACCGGCCTTAAATTTACCGAATTTTTCTTATGGCTGAGTCGCAGCGTTTCATGCATTTCCAAAGCCGCACCAAACGCCAACAACTATTTTGATGATATTACCGACTGGAATGAGAAATAGCCATGCCGCAAAAGCCGACCATACATACGTTATCAACTTCTTTGCGTGGTGCTTTGCATAAGGCCAAAAATCTGCCGTGCCAAGATTTTTGCTGTTCCAAAATTGCTAAAAATAAGTTGATAGCCGTTGTGGCCGACGGCGCCGGTTCGGCCAAACACAGTAAAATCGGCGCCCGCATTGTCTGCGAAACTTTATGCGATATTTTAATTCGTTCTAATTTGCAAAATATCCGCGCCGATGTTATTAAGGCCATTGAATGTGCGCGCCAAAAACTGCTTTTTCATCGCTATAACAAAACCAAATCAGCACACGGACTGCTTGATTTTTCGGCCACGGTAGTCGGTGTTTTTTGTCACAAAAATCATGGCATTTTCTTTCATATCGGCGACGGCGCCGGTATTGCCTATCAGCACGGTGACTATCATAACTTGGTCATTTCCGAACCGGAAAACGGTATTTTTTCGTGCGAAACTTACTTTTTCACCCTACCTGATTGGCAAAAAAATCTGCGTTTTACCGAATTTTGCGAAAAAAATCGCCTGCTTTTAATGACCGACGGTGTAACCGGCTTTGTATTCAGTGACGATTTTTTCCGTATTCAGCGCAAATTTCTAATTCCGGTGCTTGATTATTTAGAAAATGAACCGCGTAAAGTCCGCGCCGAACAAGCATTGGCAAACACGCTCAATGATACCAAAGCGCAACGCTTAAACGCCGACGACAAAACCTTTTTCTGGGCCAAATTGCCATGACCGAAACCGCACAAACATATTTAGCCTTATATCCAGATCATCATCACGAAACCATCGTGCTCGGCGAGCTTTTAAACAAAGGCGGAGCCGCCGGTAAAATTTATCGCGATGCTTCGCACCCCAAAAGCGTGGCCAAAATTTATCACGAACGCGAAAAAAGCGAAACCAATCGCCAAAAGCTGGAAGCCATGTTGCAAAATCGGCCGAATATTCCAACCATTCCCTACAAAGGCAAAGAATATATCCAAATTGCTTGGCCGACCGCGCTTTTAGAAGATCATCAGGGCTATTGTGTCGGCTATTTAATGCCGGAAATTGAAACAAAAGAAGCCATTTCGCTAGACCATTTAATGCAAAAGGCCGTGCGCCAAAAACTCGGCATTTCCGAGCGCTATATTGACCGTGTTTTTGCCGCCTATAACGTTACTTCCGTCGTAGCGGCATTACACGCTTGCGGCCACTATATTGTAGATTTAAAACCGGCCAACGTTTCTATTTATAAAAACACTAAATTGGTGGCGCTGTTTGACTGCGACGGCTTTTCCATTCAGGGGGAAAACAACGCACGTTATCCGGCTGAATATGTCAGTGAAGAATATATATACCCCGAGGGCATGACACAAACTTGTCAGCAAATGGGCGAAGAACAAGATAAATTTGCTTTGGCCGTGATTATTTTTAAATTGCTCAATGAGGGCATTCATCCGTTCTCGGGAGCACCGCGCAAAAATGATAATATGTTGTCCATTCAAGAGCGCATTGCCGGTTACCATTACGCTTATGGTATGTGGCCCGACAGCTATCAGGCACCGCACCCATACAGCATTCATGACTATTTTGATAAAACCACTATGAATATGTTTGAGCGCGCTTTTACCAAAGGCGCCGAACGCCCAACGGCACTGGAATGGCAAAATCAGTTGGAATACATTTTAAAACACCTAAAACAATGCAAAAAAGACCACAACCACGCTTATTTCACACCCAAAGGTTGCGGTTTGTGCATGGTAAAAGAAAAATTCAAAGCCAATATAGAGAGCTATAAGAAACAGCAAGAAGAAGCGCATACCGTTCGCGGCATGGATATAAAAACCATTGAAACCGAAGACATTGCCCTTAAACAGCAAAATAAAGAACAGCTGAATCTTCTGTTGCAAAAAGGCTATTACGCTTTTGTCGGAATATATCTGCTGTTTTTTGCTTTTTTATATAAAATCTGCGCTCTTTTTGCCGATGAATTGCGTTATTTAGGCATTTATCTGCAACTGTTGCTGATGTTGGGCATTGCCGTCGGTGTTGATAAAGTTTTGCGTATGGCCGCACACTATTTTCCACCGGCAAAAAACGCCACATGGCACAGCATGTTACGCATATATGCTTTTATCTGCATTATCGTGGCTTACATTGCCGTTAACGGTTTTTCGGCTGCAATTTTTACATTAACACCTTAAAAAAACAACCAAAATGTAACAAAAAATTCATATACAAAATGATAAAAGTATGTTAAACTATAGCATGATCGAATGTGTTGATGGAGGTTTTGCATGTGTAATCAAATATTTAAAAATCTGAAAAAGGCCTGTTTTATCGGCATGCTGAGTGTTCTTATAGCAACACCTTGGCAAAACGTTTCTGCCGATATTTGTTTTGTCTTAGACCAAGATTGCATCAATATGGGGTCGGTTATTTCGTCATCTACCAAAGGTTGTGAAGGCTATAATGCCGACAAAAACTATGGGCTGACCAACGACACTGTCACATGCGAATCATGCACCGACTCAAACGGCGCCACCATCAAACACAAATTTAAGTGCAAATGCAAAAATAACAATGCCAAATGCGTTGATTCCAAATGCTCAGATTGTAAATATACCACCAACGATACCTGTCCGACTTCCGAATACAAATACTCCTCCGATAAGGGCCTCGGTTGGGATTGTGATCCGTGTATAGATAAACTTTCAAAGCAATGGGGTAAATATAAATGTAAATGTGATGACACCATCGGCTATTGGATGGTTAACAATAACTGCTCCAAAGATCCGTGTTACTCTATATTTAAAGCGCCGGCCAGTTCGCGCGTTACCTTAAACGAAGCAGAACGTTTAGAAAATTTGGAATACACGTGCGACAAATGTGCTGCCAGCGAACAATCACAATTTGCCGGTAAAGCCAGTTGTGTTTGCGACGGCATCATTGACTCGCAACGCAACAATCGTTGTATTCCGAAGGGTCGTTGTGATACCGCCGGCTATTATTACACAAAAGCCTCTTGTCAAGCAGTCTGGGGCTTAAGCGGTATTTGCCGTGAAATCACTTCGGGACAATATAAATACTGCATTCAAGGCGAAGATGATAAAGATGATGTCTGCCCGTCGCCATGGAAAACCAAAAAGTCTGATTGCACCACACCGTTTATTGCCGAACATCCTAGCGTTACAACACCAAAATCACATCAACCGTGCTTTGATTGTCGCGAAAAAGAATGCAAACCGTATGAGGGATTTAATTACTTCAAAGAAGAATGCACCGGAGATCAGGAAGAAGTGAATGTGCCATTATCGGCAAGTAATGTAACCAGTGTGTCGGGCGGCAAAAAGCTCTCTACCATAGACTTGGAATGCACCTGTCCGCAAGAAGGTCCTGGATCGGGCAAAGAAAAAGAATTAAACGGCCAAATGTATACATATTATGATCTGTCGCCATGCTGTAAATGGCTCACCAAAGTTGATGCCGACACAAAGCAGATTTTAGAAGACATAAAATCACTAAAAGACAAATCACCGAATTGTGCGGAAAATAGCGATAAATGTTGGTATAACACCTTTACTTCCCGCGGTTGCACCAAACGTTATGAAGACGAGATGAAATCAAAGGAATATAAATGGACTGATGCCGATAAAAAATCAAAAGAAAATGCACGCACGCATTTCTGCTATTATCCGGAAAAGAATAAATGCGATATCATGAATAAGTGCGATTTATATAAATGTGATAAGGCTTATTTCAAAATCAGAGTTCATAATTTTGCTTGTATAACAAACGCAAAATTTACAAACAGCACCACAACTTCGGATAAGCTTGAAGTAGGACAGCCGACACAAATCAATGCTAACAGCTCTACTTGCAACTCTTATCCGAACCAAACTCTTAAAGGGTGGGTGTTGGGTGAAACGCCTCCGGATATCAGCACCGCCAACGGCATGTATGCTTATATGAAATCCTATTCGCCGAAAAAATGGCAATCTTCAAGCAGTATTACCATAACGGCTGATTTATTGCGTAATAACAATGTTCAAACCACGGGAGATTGCGCCGGCAACGTAGAATACGGCGTGTTAGATGTCTTTCCGTATGTGGAAATTAAATGCCCGTCAGGCACTTATGCTGCCGGCACGAGCGCCAGTGAATGCAGCAAATCCTCGCCGAAACACAGTGCCGGTTGGGGTTGGAGAGACGCCTCGGGCGCATATGGTAAAGCATGCAAAATCTGTAACAAAGTTTATGATTGTTCAACCGGTTATGCCACTGTTTCAAAAGGTGGCCACACCGAGTTAGGTTCCGACAATAATTACTACGGCGATGATAAATGCTACAAGGTTTGCCCAACCAGTTATTCAACGTCAGTCAGTTGTTCCAGTGACGGATATGCGCCGGAATCACACAGCACGTATTCAAATTGCTATCATTGTGCTTATACACCAAAACCAACTGATCCGTGTGAAAAAGCCGGCGGATGGCTCTGGCACACAGAAAGTAAAAAATGGACTTGTTGCGAATGCACCGGTAGTGATGGTTCATCCTGCACTCGCGACGACGGCGCGAGCGGCACATGTTGCGGTTGTGAATGTGTTGCAGCAACTTCTTGCAGCAATAGTAGCAGCGGCAGCGGCAGCGGTAGCAGCAGCGGTAGTGGCAGTGGCAGTGGCAGCGGTAGTGGCAGCGGCTCAGGTTCTAAATGCTCTAGCGGCACTTATTACGCGACAAATCCGGGACACAGATACACTTGCACCAGTGCAACCGGAGGCGGATACTGCTGCAATTAAAAGGTTACGCATAAAAACAGCGGGGTGGTTTTATCCCCGCTTTTTTGTTTGATAATGTGACCTTATGTCATCTTGAGGAGTGCGTAGCACGACGTAAAGATCTCCGAACGTAGTTCGGTAAAATTGACGGGACTAAAGTCCCTGGATACTTTCGTCGCTTTTTCAAAGCTCCACAGTATGACAGGCAGAGTCTTTGTTACTTTCTGCACTGCAAAATGACAACTGTCCCAATGCGCTAAAAAGATGTTTACTCCCAATCGCTTTGCGAGCTTCGCTGTTGCTTACGCAGTGCAGAGTTCAACATGACAATAGTTATTTTTTTACAAATATTTCTTGAAATAGCGCTTTGTTTGCGTTAATTTAACTCAGTTTATTTTTTTAATGACTAACAAAAGGGTATAAAATGACTGTCAGTGTAAATGAAATTCGCAAAACATTCTTAAATTACTTTGCGAAACAGGGGCACAAAATTGTGCCATCATCATCTTTGGTGCCGGATAACGATCCGACGCTGATGTTCACAAACTCCGGCATGGTGCAATTCAAAAACATTTTGGCCGGCAACGAAACTCGTGATTATACCCGAGCCGCCACAGCGCAAAAAAGCGTGCGCGCCGGCGGCAAACATAATGACTTAGACAGCGTGGGATATGACGTGCGCCACCACACGTTTTTTGAAATGCTCGGCAACTTTTCATTTGGCGATTATTTCAAAGAAAGCGCCATTCCGTTTGCGTGGGAAGTTTTAACCAAAGAATTTGGCTTGCCGAAAGAAAAATTGGCGGTCACAATTTATTATAACGACGACGAAGCGCACAATATTTGGAAAAAAGTTTCCGGCCTGCCGGAAGACCGCATTATTCGTATTGCCACCAAAGATAATTTCTGGCAAATGGGCGATACCGGTCCGTGCGGTCCGTGTTCGGAAATTTTTTATGACCACGGTCCTGAAGTTTGGGGCGGTCTGCCGGGCACTCCGGAAGAAGACGGTGACCGCTTTATTGAAATTTGGAACTTGGTATTTGACCAGTTTGAAGATTTGCCGGATGGCTCGCGCATTAACTTGAAACGCCCGTCAATTGATACGGGGATGGGTTTGGAACGTATTGCCGCCATTTTGCAAGGTGTGCACTCTAATTTTGAAACCGACATGTTTCAACACCTGATTAAAGCTATTGCCGATATTGCCAATACTGATCCGAACGGTCCGCTGAAAGCCTCTCACAATGTGGTGGCTGACCACTTACGCGCCATTTGCTTTTTAATTGCCGACGGTGTGTTGCCGTCTAACGAAGGCCGCGGCTATGTGTTGCGTCGTATTATGCGTCGCGCCATGCGCCATGCTTATTTGTTGGGTGTTAAAGAACCGATGATTTATAAGCTTTTGCCAACCTTGCAACAGGAAATGGGCGAAGCCTATCCGGAACTTTATGCTCGCGAGAATTTGATTAAAGAAACTATCGCCATTGAAGAAGAGCGTTTCGGTCGCACGCTTGACAAAGGTATGAAATTGTTAGATGACGAACTGGCTAAACTGCCGAGCGGCGCTAAGCTGAGCGGCGAAACAGCCTTCAAACTGTATGACACCTACGGTTTTCCGCTTGATTTAACTCAAGATGCGCTCAAAGCCAAACACTTAGAAGTTGATGTGGACGGCTTTAATGCCTGCATGGAGCGCCAAAAGGCCGAAGCCCGTAAAAATTGGGCCGGTTCGGGCGATGTCGGTGTTGAAAAAATTTGGTATGCCATTCAAGACAAATGCGGCGCCAGCGAATTTTTGGGTTATAACACCTTAAAAGCCGATGCCGAAATTAAAGCCTTGGTGCAAAACAATCAAGAAGTAGAAACAGTATCAAAAGGCCAATTTGAGCTGGTAGCCAATCAAACTCCGTTTTATGGCGAGTGCGGCGGTCAAGTCGGCGATATCGGCATGATTAAAGGCAAAGATTGGATAGCCAAAGTCATAGATTGCAAGCGCAAACTTAATAACGTATTTGTGCATATATGCGAACTGCAAAGCGGCACGGTTAAAGTCGGCGATTTTGCTAATTTTGCCGTAGATGCCGAAAACCGGTCACGCATTTGTGCCAACCATTCGGTTACCCACTTGGCGCACAAAGCCTTAAAGCAGGTTTTGGGCGACCATGTGGCGCAAAAAGGTTCAATGGTAGAAGCCGATCGTATGCGTTTTGACATTTCGCACCCGAAGCAGATCACCGCTGAACAATTACGCGAAGTAGAACGTATTGTCAATGCGCAAATCCGCAGCGATTTAACGGTTTCAACCGTGATAATGAATAAAGATGAGGCCGTTAAACTTGGTGCCATGGCATTGTTTGATGAAAAATATGCCGATGATGTGCGCGTGGTAACCATGGGAGATGAAGCTTGCCCGTTCTCGCGTGAGCTGTGCGGCGGCACTCACGTTCAACATACCGGCAATATCGGTTATTTTCACATTTTGTCGGAATCGGCCGTGGCTGCCGGTGTGCGCCGTTTGGAATGTGTCACCGGCGTTGGTGCTGACCAATACGTTTGCGCACTTGAAGATAAGCTGCATGCCGTAGCCGCCGGTTTAAAAACCAATGTAAATGACTTGGAAAAACGTATCAGTGGCTTAATGGACGAGCGCAAAAAATTAGAGGCTGAAATTTTCAACCTCAAAAAGAGCTTAGCCGGCGGACAATCTGCCGCCAAAGATGAAATAGAAACGGTTAACGGAATTAAATTTGTCGGCAAATTGGTAGCCGATGCCCACCCGAAAGAGCTTAAAGTTTTTGTAGATGAATGGAAACAAAAAATCGGCTCCGGTGTGGTGGTTTTGGCCTCGGACAAAGACGGCAAGGCTTCAGTTGTAGTTGGTGTCAGCGCCGATTTAACCGCCAAATACAGTGCAGTAGATTTAGTGCGCGCCGCAGCAACGGTTTTGGGCGGCAACGGCGGCGGCGGTCGTCCGGATTTGGCACAAGCCGGCGGCACCGAAACCGATAAAATTGATGAAGCCATCAATACCGTTAAGAAAATGGTTGCATAAAATTTGAAAAAAAAGGGACTGAAATTACAAATAAATCTGGCAATCTATAGCATATTATTTATGCTGTATGATTTGTTGGCATTTAACTATGTCTTTTTTACCGAAATTTATCAAACTTGCAATCATAGTTGGCTCTTCACATTCGGCACCTTTTTGTGTCTCTGGGCACTTGGCAGTGTGGCATGTTTGTTGCTGTTTTGGCGATTATCGGTCAAACCGCTGTCGTATTTGTTTTTGCTTATAAATGCCGGAGTGTTTTACTTTGTGCACACCTACCACGCGTCCATAGACAGCGAAATGCTGGAAAATGTGTTACAAACCAATTGCGCCGAAACGCTGGAACTTTTGAACATGCGTTGGGCTGCATATATTTTATTGCTGGGTGTAGTGCCGGCACTTCTAATCAGCCGTCTGCAAATTGTCAGCATAAATTGGCGCCGGCGTTTATCAATCATCGGCTCTCTTTTATGCATTGTTTTGGTGCTGATTGTGCCGAACCGACGCGAGATTATTCCTTTTGTGCGCACTCACAAACCGGTCAAATATTTATTAGTTCCGGTTAATTACATCGGTGCGATTATTTCGCTTTCAAAACACTACTATCGCCAAAGCCGTGAGTTTGTGCCGATAGGAACACAATCCGGCTATACGCAATATTGGCACAACGGTAAAAAAAATCTGATTATTTTTGTGGTCGGCGAAACGGCGCGCGCGCAAAATTTTTCATTCGGCGGCTATCCGCGCAACACCAATGCCCCGCTTCAGCCATATATTGATAATCTGCTTTATTATAAAAATACCACATCTTGCGGCACATCAACAGCCGTTTCAGTGCCATGCATGTTTTCCAAAGACGGGCGCACGGATTATGAGAGCGGTAGCGCCGCGTATGTGGAAAACGCATTGGACGTTCTGCAAAAAAACGGCTATTATGTAACGTGGATAGAAAATAACAGCGACTGCAAAGACGTGTGTAACCGTGTGCATTTGCGCAAGCCATGCGGTAAAACACCGCAAGAAAAAGAATGTTTAGATGCCGTTTTGCTTAACGAGCTGGGTTTAAGCCTGCCGCCAACACCAAAAAACACCTTAGTAGTAATGCATACTATTGGCAGTCATGGCCCCAAATATTATAAACGCTATCCGGCCGATATGGCGCCATACCAGCCGGTTTGTGCTACCGAAAGACTCAACGAATGCACCGCTGAAGAAGTAATTAACGTGTATGATAACACGATTTATTACACATCATATATTTTAGCTCAACTAATTGAAAAAGCACAAAAATATTCCGAAGACTATAATGTGACTTTGATTTATGTGTCTGATCATGGTGAGTCACTCGGCGAAAACGGACTTTATTTACATTCGGCACCGTATGTTATTGCACCAAAGCAACAAACTCAAGTGCCGTTTATAATTTGGGCAAGCGATGAAACATTAGCGGCATTAGGACTGGATAAAGCATGTTTGCGGGCTGGGACAAACAATGCCGTATCGCACGATAATATTTTTCATATCTTGCTCGGTTTAGCCGGCATTTCGGCACAAGAGTATAATGCGTCGCTTGATTTTCTGGCGGCGTGCACAACCGCCCGTTAATCAACGCCGAAATAATAACCCAAAGCGATATAAAGTGCTGACAACGCCACACAAAAGAACACATATAAGCCTGAAACGGCCCAAAACTTTTGCCAGCGCGTCAAATGAAACCGCTGACAAATCATACCCTTGAACAAATAAGTCAAAACAAAGGTTTCTAAGGCTAGTTCTAACATACCCTCAAAAAGATCTGTCGCACTATAACCATCTTCTTGCATCCAGATTGGTAAATCTGCACCGAAGACCCAACAAAACAAAGCAAAAAGCCCGCCGGCCACCAGCCCCGAAACAACCAGCCACAGCACCAGAAAAATCGCCCCGCGTTTTATCTGATACCAAACTCTTTGCATTTTCAAAACTCCTTTATATGTTGCCTTATCAGCTACTTCACATCACTTTTTTTATTTTGCAAGCCGTTCAAAACTTGCCGTTTTCTTTGCCTAAACAGAGTCATATTCTGCAAAATACAGTTTATTTATAATATATTTCTTATTTCTGTCTGATTTTCAATTAGAATTTCCAAGAAAACTGCTAATAGCAAAAGCGACAATATTATGTAGGAAAGAATAAAGATAAACCACTTAGATTTGGATAACATCTTAAACATAAAGATATAAACCAGCAAAAAAGCCAAACTGGAAGTATTCCAAACAAGATTTAGAAGTTCCTTTGAAGATATAGAAAAAAAATTAATTTTTTTTTCCAAAAATGGAAATATAAGTATAGTATTAAACCCGGCGGCCACAACCCACAATATCAAAAAAATGACTGCTCGTTTTACGCTATTCCATATTTTCATCATTATCTTTTCTTTCCAAATAACTTATACTACTTTATAGCATTATTTTGCATTAAACGCAAGTTATTTTCAATTTGCCTGCGATTATACTCTTTGACCTTACCTTGCAAATAATAATTTTGATTATATGATGGCGAATTTAGAGCACGATGCCTATCATCGTCCGTCCATTCCGATACATCTTTCAACATTGGCGAATTAGGATCTTTCATTTCTTCAATCACTTCATTTTCACCTTCGTTCAAATCTTTTATTGGCAATATCTCTTTTTTTAACATAAACTTCGCCAAAGCCCTACTTGCTGGCACTATTAATGGATATACCATTTTATCCTCCCTAAAATTAAAAGTTAAAACAATGTATCTTGCAAAATACAGTCCATTTATAATATATTTCTTATAGTTTTCCACAAATTTCTTATTTATACATCAAAACCAAACGCCACCGGAATCAACCGATGGCGTTAAAAATCAGTTTGATAAAACTCTATTCATCGTCAAAATCCGACTCATCAGAATCTGTCTTTTGTTGTTCAGAATCAGCGTTCTGTCGCTTTTGCGATGTTGCTTCATCTTTCTCATCTTCCCCATAGTGCGGCAACAAATGTTCTTCACCGGTCATAATATTTACCGCAAAGAATTCATTACAACGCAGAGCAATAACAACATCAGGCGCAATTCTATCCAAAATCATATCGTAGTCGTCTTCTACCGACTGCAACATCATTTCCAAGAGCAAACATGATGTGGGCGCCGACACACTGTCTGAAGTTTTCACGGTTGCAGAAACTTCAACAGAATCTGCTTCTACACCTTGTGCCGAAAACTGCAAACCGCAAAGTCCTACAACTAAAAGCAATAATTTTTTCATACGACTTACCAATTACGATTGCCGCGACGATTGTATTTAGCCGATCCCGTATTGCCTTTGCCATTTTTCTGCAAACGCCTGTGAGCTGTTACCGATAACCCCAAAGAGGTTGGCTGCACTGCAGTAATCAAGCCGACCGATGCCGAGTTCTCAATCAAACATTCGTGTGCCAAAGCTACCACCGCACTGTGCGGCAAAAGTGTAAAGGTCAGAACCTTGCCTTTTTCACGCCGGCGAACTTCTTGGGTTATTTCTGTTTCGCGAGCAAACATCGCCGGTTGCTTTTCGGGAAATTCCATCGGCTTTTGCGGCGGAGTAAGCGGCGCAGCCGACAACTGAACAAATAATAAAACTGTAACCATAATAAGATATTTAGTTAATAATAAAGTAAATTGCTATCCATATAGCACACTATTTTGACAAAATCAAGTCTGAAAAACGCAAAGATAAAAATAGCAACGGCATTGCATTTTTTACTTGAAATTCACAAAAAAAAGGTGTAGCTTAACCCCACTTCCGAGAATGTAGATTGCTTTTTTGGCAGTCTCGTTGCGAGTTTTGGGCTCGTGACTATCGGGACAATAACGTAAATTAACAAAAAAGGAAATTTTATAATGAAAAGTATTGTAGCTGCTAAAAAGAAAAACAGCCGCCGCTATGGTGAAAACCTTTGGGGTGACGCTAACAGCCCGTATAACAAAAGATCATATCGTCCGGGACAACACGGCCAAAGAAAAGCCAAAATTACCGACTATGGTCAACAATTGATTGCTAAACAAAAACTGAAAGTTTATTACGGTAACATTTCCGAAAAGCAATTCCACAAATATTATGCCGAAGCTATTCGCCGCACCGGTGATAGCGCTGAAAACTTGGTTGGTTTGTTGGAATCGCGTTTGGATAACATTGTTTACAAAGCAAAATTTGCCTCTACCGTATTTGCGGCACGCCAATTTGTAAACCACGGCCATGTTACGGTAAACGGCAAAAAGGTAAACATTCCTTCTTATATGCTTAAAGCCGGTGATGTGGTTGAAGTTCGCGAAAAGTCAAAGAAATTGGCTTGCGTTTTGGCCGCCATTGAATCGCAATCACGCGATTGGCCGGAATATGTGGAAGTTGACGCTAAAAAATTGACAGCAAAATACACATTTGTGCCGAAGTTTCAGGATATTCCTTACGCAGCCGTTATGGAACCGAACTTGGTGGTTGAATTCTATTCAAGATAATAGTAATTTGGCTCAAATATTTATTAAGAATCCCCTGCCGTGGCGGGGGATTTTTTGTGCGCACAAGCCGAAAAAATCACTCACGCCAGATAACGCAATTTGTTAAAAGTCGCGGATATTTATGTGGCCGAGCGGTTATCTGCGAACAAACCTCCAATATCAAATTTAACAGACAAGCGCCAAATAAATTTTCAGACTTGGTCTTATCCTCTATATATTTTCATCAGCAAGTAAACTACAAATATGGAATATATTTTTTATCAACGTCCCCTTTGCTTTAGAAATCGGTTTACCAAAGCAGAAGATTTATCTTTTATTTTTTGATTAGAGCACAAACCGCATCAATCTTTTTGTGGCGCACATTCACAATTTTTCAGGGTAGCACGCATTCGTGTTATGCGCATATTATCCACGCGCAAAACTTCATATACACAATACTCGTCTTCGGCTTTATCGCCCACATTTGGTTCTTCGCCCAACAAGTTAAACAAATAGCCGCCCATAGTGCTTTCTTCAAGCTCGTGATATGGCAAACCCATATCCTCATAAGCATCTTCAACCAAATAAACACCGTCAAATTCATACGTTTTTTCGTCAATACATTTGCAAGCGGCTTCAGCCACGCCATCGTGTTCATCTTGAATTTCGCCGACCAGCTCTTCCAAAATGTCTTCCATTGTCAGCAAACCAGCCGTGCCGCCGTATTCATCAACCACAATTGCCAGTTGAATATGCTTTTTCATCATTTCGTGCAAAACATCTGAAATTGACTTATTTTCAGGCACAAACAAAACCTTGCGCACCAACCGGTTCAAAATATCTTTTTGCGGTGCATCTTTATATTCTAACAAATCACGAATATGCAACATGCCCAAAATCTGGTCTTTGTCGTGATCGCAAAGAGGAAAGCGCGTATGTTTATTTTCACGCACAAAGGCAATAACCTCATCAAAGCTGTCATCTCTGTATATGCACTTCATATCTTGACGAGGCACCATAATTTCATGAGCAAAAATTTCCGAAAAATTAATAGCATTTTGAATAATCTCGCTTTCTGTGTCATCAATCACACCGCCTTTTTGCGATGCATCAATAATCAGTTTAATCTCTTCTTCGGAATGAGCATCTTCATTTTCATCGGCTTTTTGCACCTTCATCAACTTCAAAATCCACAAAGAAACGTGATCAAAACACCAAATAATCGGGGTGCAGATTTTATTAAAGCTATACAGCGGCATTGCCACAAAAAGCGCATAATGTTCGGTATCTTGAATCGCCATTGATTTTGGCACCAACTCGCCCAACACTACATGCAATAAGGTAATGAACGTAAACGCAATACCGAAACTCAGAGAATGTAACAAAACCGTCTGATTTTCAAACAAAGGGCCGCATAAATCCTCTAACAACCGAGAAACCGCCGGCTCGCCAAGCCAACCCAAGCCCAATGAAGCCAAAGTAATTCCCAGTTGGGTAGCACTTAAATAAGTATTCAGATGCTCATTAATTTCAAGAGCAATTTTAGCGCGCTTACTTCCGGCATGCGCCAATTCTTCCAACTTCGTGCGGCGAATCTTTACAATTGCAAATTCGGAAATAACAAAAAAAGCATTACAAAAGACCAAAAATAAAACTAATGCTAAATTCAGAACATATACGGATATGGGACTCATCGTCAGATATTATAATTTACCTCAATCTGTTAAAACTTTTTATATTATTATATGTATATATTAAAATTGTCAATAAATGTTTAATTAAAACCTTTTTTAAACTAGTTATTATTAAATCAAAATTATGACAAAACATTTTATTATCAAATATATTTAATCTAAGCCGTCAAAATAACCAAAATAAGAAGACAAATCAGGTAATGAAGACAAATGCAAAAACAATATAATCATACCGCAAGCAAAGATATAAACCGGAAACTTTTTTTCACAAATATGCTTATTATAAAGCCAATCGTAAGAACAACATATAATATAATAGCTTTATATGCGTTTTCTACTCCAATCGGTATATCTTGTAATATATTAAGAATGATAAGTGTTTGTAACAAAAATAAGCAGATAAAAATAAACCAAAATAAAATTTTTAAAAGACCGAATACAGCTAAAAAGACAAAGCTTAAAACTTTGCCATATTTTTTATCTATTTTTGCCAATAAGTTTCTCATGTCTATATCTAATATTGTTTGCCGATGCAATGGTGATGATACAATAAACAAAGAAATAAGCAAGAGTTTTCATACGCTTGCTTATTACCTCATAGCTGTTGAGCGTCCGAAATCTCCTCTAATCTACCCAAAATCGCGGATGTTTGCGCACCCAAGCAATTATCAGCGAACCGGCAACCAATATCAAACTCACCGGATAATCGCTAAGCAAATTTTCAAGCTTTGTCATATCTTCCTCTGCCGAATTCCATAAATAAAAACCAATTCCAAGCATATAAATATATGGAATCCAACCTATAGACTTCAGATAATAGGCTAAAGTAGTATGATTTTTAACTAAATATCTGAAGAATTTCAAATCCGTAAAAATTAAGCAAAACAGATATATCATGCAAATAATTTGAACAATATAAATGATTTTTTCAAATCTGAAGAGCGGACTATATTGCCACAAATGTAAATCTAAATGAAAAAAGATTTCAGTTATTATTAAATCAAAACTACCGAGTAATAAAATTTCATCAGATGTTTTCAACATAGCCCGTCCCCCTTATTACCTTAATTATAAATTAAATTATTTCTCTTGCAAGATAAAAGATTAACCTAGTCATTCTTACGGCAATAACGGCAATATTTAAAACAATCCTTTAGCTTTCTTTTCTATATTTTCTTCTGTTATAGGCACGCAACCGATTTCATTATTCCAAGTCAGACAATCATCGCGACAGACTTTTTGAATAGGATCATAAATTTTGCCTATATCTAAACAAAACATTTTATCATCAAACCACAAATATCCTAAAACACATACAGCTAAAATACCTATTATAGCGCAAATAAATTTTATAATTTGATATATGTAATGGATAATATGCCTGATACTCATTGCATCACCCGACTAAAAGAAAAACAATTAAAAAGAAACCAATGACAGCAAAAAAACTTCAAAGAATGTATTTTGTGCCTTAAAAATAAAGCCACTCATACATTCTGACAATTTTTATAACATATAGGCTACCTTGTTGTCAAGTATTTTCTTATTTTGTAATATTTTTATTATTTTTACCTATTACAGGGGCAGAAAGATTACTTCACTTCGTTTCGTTCACTGCGCTCATCGCTTTCAGCGACCGGCATGCTCCCGCCTGCCTTGCGCTTGTAGTCGGTCTTGCATCGCTTACGCTCGCTTCGGTCACTCGTTTTGTAAATGCGCCGCGGTTGCTCACGCCGCCCTTGCTTATTAACAAAACTTCGCCGCTTGCGGTAAAAACAACATTTTAAGGTTGTTTTTATCCTCGCGCTCTCTTTTCCGAGTTCTCATCTTCTCCCCTGCCAAAAACAAAAAACCACCCAAGCGGGTGGCTTTTGTTTTTGGCAGGGGCAGAAAGATTCGAACTCTCGACACTCGGTTTTGGAGACCGATGCTCTACCAACTGAGCTATACCCCTAAATCTGGCTTATTTTTATAAGCCATATTGTTCATACACTTTTCCGGCGCATAAATCAAGCATTTTTTTTGCCACATTGCATTTTTTTACCGAAACACATTTTTATCATATATCTTAGGACAAATATTGCCGCTTGGCCAAATAATCTTCAAAATGTGCCAAATAGCGCTGCTTAAATTCTCCGTCACTGCAACAATATTCAAAAATCCTCACCAATCGCGATATCACATCTAAAGCTTTGCAATAATCTATTGCCGCCTGATAATTGATATCGGTAAACCACGATAAGAGTCCGATACTGCGATCAGCTACTGTTGCATTTGGTTTGCGACTGACCGTAATATCCTCAAACGCCTCTTTTTGAATAAGCTCCGAAACCGCACCGTCCACCGCCGGATTATAGTCAGCTTTTTCTTTGCCGAAAAACAAAAACCAAATATTGTCCTCGTGCGTTACCATATTCAGATTGGCGATTTTGTCGGCATCGCGAATAATAAAACAAATTTTCTGCACTTGAGCCTGCAATTCTTTGTCTTTAATGCTTTGATAAACCTCATCGTCATACAGTGCATTAATCAAATGCCCATGGTGCTTAATCGGCAACCAAATACGTATATCGTTAAACATTGGTATTGATTGCAAAAATTTTGCCCCCGCCTCGCCGTGGTCAAAACCACGCACGCCGTCAAACAATTTACAAATTTCGGCAAACCGACAAATATCATGCAAAAATATTGCCGTTTTAACAAGCTCCACAAATTCTGCCGTCTGACAGTGCATCCATTCAATATGCCGCAACAAATAATTACCTGCGCCGGCTACCTGAAATGAATGGCGCCGTTTTTCTTTGGCGAACGCCGCAAAAGCCTTATCTTTTTGCACATAGGCAAAACACTTTTGATACTCTTTTTCCAATAAATCATAAGCTTCTTGAAGCATATTTTCTCTCCTGCGCTTGTTGTAACACATTTTTTGCGCCACGGCACACTTTTATTCTTTTATTCACAACCTAAAAACGCAGCGCCCAAACAAATTTGCCGTAAAAAGCCTTGACTTATGCCAGATTTTTTGTTACTTTGCCCCCGATTATTTATAATTGATAGTAGATTATTTTGCTGAACTATTATGAACGAGGATTAACAACCGAAGTTGATAAGCAGCGGCTCAGTGAAACCGAACACTCTTAGAGATAATCAGTTGCTTGTTGTTCCGCAAGACAGCTTAACAAAATTTACGCCGTTTGGAACCGGCGCGCCATCAAATCTGTAAATTATGGCAACATCAAATTTCCCTGTTTCAACCCGAATTTGGAATTTTCTGGTTGATGTGATTGACTTTTTTGTGTTTTTAGTTTTCGGCAACCCGTTGTCAATGTTTGTGTTGAATCTGCTTTCTCCGCGCCTGACACACCTGTGGGCCAAAAACAAAACCTATTTCGGTCCCAACATTTATGCTTTCTACGCCAATCTGGCACTCAAAATGCCTTTTCGTTGGGCCAAATGGTGGTTAGATTCGACTGATGCCGCGTATTTGCAAGAATTTTCAACCAAGCAACAAGTGAGCTTCTTTAACAAGATTTCACCGACGGTTCAAACCTTTAATGCGCTCAGTTCCGAGGCAAATATTGCACTAATTCAGCAACTTTCCAAAGAACAGTTATATGCTCTAATGCCGAAAATTCGCTTTAGCCGAAATGTGCTTTCCTATTTGCGTCAATCGGGACGCTTTGACATTCTGCAAGAATACATCCGCCACGGTGCGCTGTGCATTTCCGCCTTGAGCGATTTTATTGAATTTCTGGCCATTGATGCGTCATATTACGAGCAGAAAATCCGTTTTTTGGAAGTATACGCTATGCGTTATAAGCTAACCGAAACAGACATGAATGCCCTGCAAAATCGTTGCATGGTCTGTGATTTAGAGCGGTTACAAAGAGCCAATCTGTGTTACGAACAGTGTCGCAAAGTGCGTTATTTTTGCGGGCTGGTAAATGAGCAAGAAGAACGCGCTTGGGCCGAGTATTGCAGAAAAAATAAGTTGGAACCGGAAGCTCAGGCCGAGATGAACTTAAAGCAATACAAAATCTTTGCCGATCTTGGTAAACATCTGGCACCAAAGGCTATTATTACTCTGCTGAAAAAGCCGGACGAAAAATATTGGCAGCAGATTTTTACAAGCGAACCGCCAACTGTTTTCAATACGCTGGACATGGCATATATTTTCTTGGAAAATCCGAAACTGCAGAAAATGTTTCATGACTCGGTTGCCACATTGCCCAAAGGTTAATCCTCTTTTCCTTCAAAAGCCGCCCTGTTTCAGAGCGGCTTTTTGTTTATCTTAAGCAACGGCTAAATAAACGGCAGTGGATAAATCGTTCCGCCGTTTTTAAGCAAATTACCCTCGTTGCGTTGCAACTTAAATTCCGATTCTTTGCCTAAATTACGTTCATAAATATCACCATAATTACCAAGTTTGGTAATGACTTCTCTAAGCCAATTCGGTTGCAAATGCAAATTACGCCACATTTCCGGGTTATCACCGAGCAAATTGCGCACTTCCGGATCATCATTGGTAGCATAATAGCCCATATTTTGCATATTCATACCGTATTGTTCGGCCAACAACAGAGCATTAAACACCCATTTCAAAGCAATCTGCAAGTCCACATTACCGTATTTTACCGTGGCGTACGTCGGCTGAACCGAAATTCGGATTGGCAAAACCCGCATTTTCATCTGCGGCATTTCGTTTTGCAATCCGTAAAGCAATAAACCGCTGGCGCTTAATAAATTGCAACGCTTTAACAAAAGCGCTTCGCGTGCCTGCTCAAAACTGTTAAACGTCAAATATTTAATGCCGAAATTATAGCGTGCATTATAGTCTTGAAAATGCCGAAAATAATCAGAATCGCCCGATAAACACATCCGTTTGTCTTTGTAATCGGCCAAATCTTCCGAACCGTCTTGCGGTGCCAAAACATATTGATAATCATAATACAAAAGCCCGGCATTGAGCACCTTGTGTGCCGTTTCCAAGCGCGCCGAATACCCCGAGCCGCTTAACATCACATCAATTTTGCCGTTTTCCAAAGCATGGACCACCTGCCCCGACGGCACATGCACCATCTGAATTTTTTCCATATCACCTAATGTAGCCTGCGCAATTACACGACACAAATCGGCGTCAATACCGTGCCAAATATTATTTTCCTGATAGGCATAAGATTTCACCTTTAAATTTGTGCCGCAACGCACCACATTGCGCTTAACAATACCTTCCACTGATGTATTTTCCCAAACCGTCAGCGCCGGCTGCGCCTTAATCGGCGGAAAAGCTTCATAGCGCGGCATATTACGCACTTCCACCTGCGCATTTGCCGTCCCCGCCCAAGCGAAAAACATTAAAAATAAACTTAAAAACACTTTCATTTTGCAAACTTTCGCGTTAAAATAGGTTATCTTTGGTGATTATAGTATAGGATTTGAAATGAAAATAAAATCTTTTTTGCAACTTATTATACTGTTTTTCGGCATTTTTTGCTATTCTGCCGAAAATGCCGCTGCTCTGACACCTCAAGCTGCCGAGAAGTGGGCAAAAAACAAAGGTGAACAGATTTTGCAAATTCTATCGGCACCGAGCAGTGCGCAGAAATATGAACAGCTTGACGCCATTTTGTCACAAGATATTGACCTTGACCACGCAGCCAGATTTGTTGTCGGCAAATATTGGCGTCAAATGACACCCGAACAACAAGCCGAATATGTGCCGCTGTTTAAGCGCTATGTCAGCGCACTATATAAATCGGTGCCGCTTGACATCAAAACCGATTCCATTCGTTTTCAAATTGATAAAACCACACAAACTTCTGCCGGCGTTGAAGTTTGGTGCACCATTTTTGCTCCGCAAATTGAAAAAACAGCTGAAAATCAATCGCAAAGCGGTATCAAAGTTTTGTTTATATTAACCGACGCCAACGGTCACGTTCAGGTGCGCGACCTCAAAGTGGAAGAAAGTAGTCTGCTGCTATCTTATCGCGACCGCTTTTATAAGATGATTCATGAAGACAGTGATGACGATATGACTTGGTTTTTAGAAGATTTAACCGCACTCACGCAAGATACCGAAGAAAAAAATGCGCAAAAATTGAACTTGCTCTGAATTTTTCGGTTGAATTTGCCGCGCAAGCTCATTATGATATGCGGCAGTGAAAATAAAAGAATGGATAATAATACAATGTCAGATATAAAAGTAAGATTTGCGCCGAGCCCAACCGGCTTTATGCACATCGGCAACACCCGCACGGCGTTGTTTAACTGGCTCTTGGCCAAAAAACTCGGCGGCAAATTTATGCTCCGTATTGATGATACCGATACGTTGCGCTCTAAAAAAGAATATGAAGATGCTATGCGCGAAAGCTTAAAATGGCTGGGCTTTGATTGGTGCGAAGAAGCTCGCCAATCGGCTCGTTTTGCCCGTTATGATGAATTGCGTGATAAACTGATGCAACAGGGCCGCATTTATGCTTGCTATGACACACCGGAAGAGCTGCAAATCAAGCGCAAACGCGCCATGGCTAAAGGACAGGCACCGATTTATGACCGCCAAGCACTGCACTATACGCCGGAAGATATTGCTCGCTTTAAAGCCGAAGGTCGCAAACCACACTATCGTTTTAAGCTCAATCCGGGCATTATTGAATGGAATGACATCGTCCGCGGCCATTGCCAATATGAAGCCGAAAAGCTCAGCGATCCGATTATCATTCGCGAAGATGGCAGTTATTTGTATCACTTCCCGTCTTGCGTTGATGATTCTGACTTTGGCATTACCCACATTGTGCGCGGTGAAGACCATGTTACCAACACAGCCGCACAAATTCAAATGTTTGAAGCCATCGGCGGAAAAGTGCCGACATTTGCCCACTTGCCGCTTTTAACCGGCACCGAAGGCAAACTTTCCAAGCGTTTGGGCAGCCTTGGTGTGCGTGAATTAAAAGCCGAAGGCGTTGAAGCCATGGCAATTTGCTCCTTTTTAGCCAAACTCGGCACCTCTGACGCCATTGAGCCATATTATTCGCTTGATGAGCTGGCACAATCTTTGGATTTTTCCAAACTCGGTCGCTCACAACCAAAATTTGATGAAGAAGAGCTCAAACATTTCAACACCAAATTTGTGCGCAATATGCCGTATGAGTGCGTCAAAAACCGCGTTGATGTCAGTGAAGAATTTTGGAACGAAGTGCGTCCGAACTTAAACGTGGTTACCGATATTGAACTTTGGCACAACATTTGTAATGCTGAGCTGACACCGATTATTGAAGATAAAGCGCTGACCGATTTGGCCGCCTCGTTATTGCCGCCACAACCGTGGGATGAAAATACCTTTAACACTTGGCTTAATGAAGTTAAAGCGCAAAGCGGTAAAAAAGGCAAAGAGCTTTTTCACCCGATTCGCAAAGCTTTAACCGCGCTTGATAACGGGCCGGAACTGAAAACATTGTTGCCGTTGATTGGCTATGATAAAGCCAAAACGCGTTTGCAAGGTCAAAAAGCATAAAATAAAAAAGTCATCCTCGTGCTTGACACGAGGATCTCGGCTATATAAAAGGAATCAACATGACACAAATTTATTTACATAACACTTTGAAAAATCGCAAACAAGAATTTATACCGATTGATTCAAATAATGTGCGTATGTATGTCTGCGGTCCGACGGTTTATGACAAAGCCCATCTCGGCAATGCCAAAACGCCGGTAGTTTATGATGTGTTATATCGTCTTCTGTGCCACGTATACGGACGCAATCACGTTACCTATGTTTCAAACATTACCGATGTTGATGACAAGATTTTAAACAAACATAAAGAAATCGGCAAATCAATCCGCGAAATTACCGAACAAACCTATAATTGGTATATTGAAGATATGGCTAAATTAAACGTGCAAGCGCCGAATTATCGCCCGCGCGCCACCGAATATATTGCCGATATGATTGAGCTGGTTAAAAAGTTGCTTGAAAACGGCCACGCCTATGAAGCCGATAAACAAGTGCTGTTTGATGTTGACTCCATGCCGCAATACGGCACACTTTCCGGCCGTTCTATGAAAGAAATGTTGGCCGGTGCCCGCGTTGAAGTAGCTGATTATAAGAAAAATCCGGCCGATTTCATATTATGGAAACCGTCTGATGCCGATCAGCCGGGCTGGGACAGCCCGTGGGGCTATGGCCGTCCGGGTTGGCACTTGGAATGCTCGGCCATGAGTTCCAAATTACTCGGCAACGATTTTGATATTCACGGCGGCGGCTCCGATTTAATTTTCCCGCACCATGAAAACGAGTTGGCGCAATCATGCGGCGCTTTTCCGGGCACACATTTCGCTCATTATTGGGTGCATACCGGTATGCTGATGATTAACGGCGTTAAAATGAGCAAATCGCTCGGAAATTTTTATACTGTGGATGAAATATTGGCCAAATATCCGGCTGAGGCTCTGCGTCTGCTGTTTTTGACCACGCATTATCATCAGCCGTTTAATTTCACGTTTGAAGGTTTAGAACAAGCAAAAGGCATTTTAGATAAATTCTATAATGCTTTATTAAAAAACGCCGACGTTCCTGCAGCAAAAGCCGAACCAAGTGAGAAGCTGATTGCCGCTTTGGCCGATGATTTAAACACACCATTGGCTTTATCATACTTACATGAGGACGTTAATTTGCTCAATAAAGCCGAAACCCCAGAAGAAAAAACATGCGCTAAAGCACAGTTTTTGGCCGATGCCGAAATGCTTGGTTTGCTGTATAACGAACCGCTGGCATGGTTCAAAGGCGCAAATTCCAGTGATGAAACAGCAGAGATTGAAGCTCTCATAGCGCAACGCGCTGAAGCCAAAAAGAACAAAGATTGGGTCTCTGCCGATACCATTCGCAACCAACTGAAAGACCGCGGCATTATCTTGGAAGATAGTCCGGCCGGCACCACTTGGAAGCGTGCTTAAACAAATTAGAACTTTTGGCCATATTTACTCTTGTAATTTTTTTGTAAATGTTATATTCCTTGAGTTAACATTTAGGGAGAAAATCATTGTATACAAATAAAAATGGTATCAAAATTTATGATAATCCGGCAGATTTTGAAGGCATGCGTAAGGCCGGAAAAGTCGCTGCCGAGTGCTTGGATTATATAACCGATTATGTAGAGGTCGGCATCACGACCGGCGAATTAGATGATTTATGCCTCAAATTCATGGAAAGCAAAGGCGCTGTTTCCGCTTGCTTAGGCTATCATGGTTACCCGAAAGCCACCTGCATTTCCATCAATCAGGTCATTTGTCACGGCATTCCGGATTATGAACGCAAGTTGGCTGATGGTGATATTTTGAATATAGATGTAACAGCCATTGTTGACGGCTATTACGGCGACACCAGCCGTATGTATTATGCCGGCAAGCCGAAAATTAAAGGCAAACGCCTGTGTGAAGTAACTTATGAGTGCCTGATGCGCGGCATAGATGTAGTGCGTCCGGGGGCGCATTTCGGTGATATCGGTGCCGTTATTGAAGAATACGCACATAAATACGGCTATTCGGTGGTAGATATGTTTTGCGGTCATGGTTTAGGCAAAGTTTTTCACGATGAGCCGAATGTGTTACACTGCGGCCGCAAAGGCACCGGACCAGTCATGGAAGAAGGTATGTTTTTCACGATTGAGCCGATGATTAATCTTGGCAAAAAAGATGGTGTTATCCTATCTAACGGTTGGACAGCAGTCACTTGTGACCATGCTTGGTCAGCCCAATTTGAGCACTCAATGGGCGTTACCAAAGATGGGGTGGAAGTGTTCACTTATTCGCCGAAAGGACTGGATAAACCGCCGTATAAATAATCTCATACAAATCTAGACTAAAGGACTATTATGACAACGCAAGAAGCAAAAGAAGAAAAACCTCTATATTTGGGACATAGAGAACGCCTGCGTAAACGCTTTTTGAAAGATGACGGCTTCAGCATGGACGATTACGAAGTTTTGGAATTATTGCTGACCTACGCCATTCCGCGTCGTGATGTTAAGCCTCTGGCAAAACAACTCTTGGCTGCATATCAACATGACTTAGGTGCTGTTTTGCATGCCGATCCGAAAATGTTGGCTGAAAAATTCAAGATTGGTGAAATGCCTGTCGCCCTTTTTAAGCTGGTAAATACCTGTGCCGCACGCATGGCCAGCGCCTGTTTTTCTGATCGCAAAACAATCATTTTATCAAACTTAGACAGTGTTGTAGAGTTCTGTCGTCACAAAATGGCTTATTTAGATGTTGAAGAATTCCGCGTATTTTATTTAGACCAGCAATATCGTTATATCGGTGAAGAATTACTTAGCCGAGGCACCATCAACCGAACTCATGTGTATAGTCGCGAATTTTTCCGCCACGCCATTGATGCTAAAGCGATGAACGTCATTTTATGCCATAATCATCCGAACGGCGATTGCAAACCGTCAGAAGAAGATAAAGTGCTGACTAAAAACTTGTGCGAAGAATTGACGGCTGTTGATATAAGTATTGTAGATCACTTGATTGTAACCAGAAATGATTATTTCAGTTTTTCTTTGACCGGACTAATTCCGAACAGCAAGGTTCAAGAACAGATGAAAATAGAAAAACGCAAAAAAATGCTTGCAAAATAAAAAATATGGTGTAAATATGGGGTTTGGTTGACGGGGCGTAGCTCAGGCTGGTAGAGCGCTTGGTTTGGGACCAAGATGTCGCGTGTTCGAATCATGTCGCCCCGACCAACTGTTAATACCTACCCTTTGCGGTGGGTATTTTTTTATGCCGTGAAAGCCCCGATTTTGCGGGATGTTTGCAAAAATTTGAAAAATGGTCTGGTCGCGTATCTATGCGCTTTTTTATGAAAAATTCCTTGTTTGTACTAAAACGCCTGAAACGGTAGTGGAAAATCACTCTCTTTTTAATCCTTTGAATTTGCGATATAATTTCGCTATATCTCGATTTTTGTTCCAAAATGTGCCATATACTGGGGAAACATATCCCAAAGGCGAAACCGGATACCTTTAAATTAATGCCGTAAAAACAGTTAAAAACTATGTTGGGGACAAATTAGTGCATGTTGGAAACAAGAATGTAGGAGACATTTTTGCAATTTTATGATACTTTTTTTGGTATGATTCGGGAGAGACGTGTGCTGATCAGATTCTACACGTCTTTTGCGTTTTAAATGTATGCCTATATTTAGTTCTGTCAGAAATTGGCATGCACGTGCATTTAATATGTTGCATTTTATTATATAAATTATAAAGTGTAATTAACAGAACAATGTCGAAGGTTGCGCAAAGATAGAGTATTAATCAATAAAATATCTTGCAAATTTTGCACATAATAGTAAAAATACTACAAAGAAAGTTTCAGTAAAAATGGTGAAGGAAGATACATTAGATAAAATTATATGCGGTGATTGTCTTGAAATAATGAAGACAATACCTGATGGAGCTTGTGATTTAATTATCACATCTCCTCCTTACAATTTGAAAAATTCCACAGGGAATGGAATGAAAGATGGTCGAGGCGGAAAATGGAAGAACGCCGCGCTTGTTAAGGGGTATCAAAATTATGATGATAATATGCCACATGAAAAGTACGTAGCGTGGCAAAGGCAATGTCTTGAAGAAATGATGAGAATTATTCCAAATAACGGAGCAATATTCTATAATCATAAATGGCGAGTTCAGAATGGATTATTGCAAGATAGGCAAGATATTGTTTCCGGATTTCCTGTCAGACAGATTATTATATGGAGAAGAAAAGGCGGTATAAATTTTAATTCTGGATACTTTCTTCCAACTTATGAAGTTATTTATATGATTGCAAAACCAGATTTTAAGTTAGTAAAAGGAGCTAATGCTTTAGGTGATGTTTGGGAATTTACACAGGAAATGAATAATGCACACCCTGCGCCTTTTCCTGTAGCTCTTATTGATAGAATTATATCTTCAACAGATGCCAAAGTTATATTAGATCCATTTATGGGTAGTGGAACAACAGCTGTTGCGGCAATAAGAAATGGAAGGCATTATCTTGGTATAGATATATCTCAAGAATATGTCGATTCCGCAAATGAGCGCATACGTAACGAACTGTTATGCAATACTCCTCGGTTTAATTTTGGATAGGATTTACTATGGATACTCCAATTTATACAAAAGAAAAATTAATACAAAAACTCCTGGAAATAAAACAAATGGGCTGGATAGAAGGCGGACGGCCAGGAAATGATGGCAGCGTTGGAAATACACTTGAGGACTTATTAGGTATTAAAGAAAATAATCTCCCTATTCCGAATGCGGCGGAATGGGAGCTTAAATGTCAAAGAATACAGGGTTCTTCCAGAACAACAGGTTTTCATATAGAGCCTTCCCCTAGGGCATTACATCTTGTCCCTAATTTATTACTTAAAAATTATGGTTGGCCACATAAGGAGGCTGGTATAAAATATCCCGCGGATGAAATGAGTTTTAGGATGACAATGAACGCCGTAAACAGAACAGACAGAGGTTTTGGTATTGTTATAAATGATGCTGAACGCAAAGTCGAAGTTTCATTCGATGCAAAGAGCGTCCATCCACGACATAAAGAATGGTTAGATAGTGTAGAAAAAAGGATCGGATTAGAAGAACTTAATCCTCAACCATATTGGGGATTTGATGATTTGTTTCATAAAGTAGGAAATAAATTACATAACTGTTTTTATATTCTTGCTGATTGTAAACAAGAAAATGGTATAGAATATTTTCGATATAGTAAAATTTGTAAATTGTCACAATTTGATGAGAGTAAGTTAATAGATGCAATAAGAAAAGGTATATTAATTGCTGAGTTTGACGCGAGAACTGGGCACAATCACGGCGCGAAGTTTAGATTTAATAAAGGTAATTTACCGGAATTTTACAAATTTGTAGAAATTTTTGAATAATTTCTTGGCATCAATTTTGCCGGAAGAAAAACTTTTGAATCAATGAATTATACTCTTAAAAGTATAAAATATGAGAAATTATCCACAAAAAAGTGCATTTGTAACAATTTGTGATAAGACATTTTTGCCATTTTATGCTAATTTTTTTGGTATAATTCGGGAGAAGCGTGTGAGCATCAGATTTCGCACGTTTTTTGCATTTTAAATGTAGTATAAATGTAACAAAGTTACACACAAGAAATTTGTACAGTACAAAAAAGGGGGTTTACATTTTTGCCGTTTTTTACTACTTTTTTGGGTATAATTCGGGAGAAACGTGTAAGGATCAGATTCCACACGTTTTTTGCGTTTTAAAAGGACTATTTTAACCGGCCTTCGGAGCAATTCCGAGGGCCTTTTTTATGCCTGTTTTTCTTGAAGAAATGACTTGATTTTTTAGGAAAAGCAAGCATTCATTGTTCAACAGAAAGGAATGCCATGAATTGGAAAAATTTAGAGGACTATCCGTTAAAAGATTTACAGAAAATGTGGTTGGACTACTTTGATAAGCCTTATTGTTCAAACAGTAAGGCTTTTTTCGTATCCCGTATCGGATACAGGCTACAAGAGCTCAAGTTCGGCGGGTTAAAACCGGAAACAAAAAATATGCTGGTTAAAATGTTTAATTCGAAAGAATACCGGAATCCGATTTTTATCAAAGATGAGCGCTTGCCGAGTGTCGGCACGATTTTGGTAAAAATCCATAACGGCGTAGAGCATCGCGTGCGCATTAAAGGTGCGGCGCAAATTGAGTATAACGGCAAAATTTATAAGACATTGACCGCGGTGGCACGGCAAATTACCGGTCGGCACTGTTCGGGTTACAGTTTTTTCGGACTATCGGAAAAGAGAGGTTAACATGAGCGAAGACATTATAAAAAGTATCAAATGCGCCATATATACGCGCAAATCGACGGACGAAGGACTGGAAAAAGAGTTTAACACTTTAGAAGCTCAACGCGAAGCCGGCTTAAATTACGTTAAGTCACAGGTGCATCAAGGCTGGGAAGCGCTGTCGGAACACTATGATGACGGCGGTTATTCCGGTGGCAATATGAATCGCCCGGCACTCAAGCGCTTATTTGAAGATATTAAAGCCGGCAAAGTTGATATGATTGTGGTCTATAAAATCGACCGTTTAACCCGCTCGCTAACAGATTTTTCTAAAATGGTCGAGCTGTTCGACGAGTATAACGTGTCGTTTGTTTCGGTTACGCAGAACTTCAACACCTATGATTCGATGGGCAGACTGACCTTGAATGTGTTGCTGTCTTTTGCCCAGTTTGAGCGCGAAGTCAGCGGCGAGCGTATTCGTGATAAAATCTCGGCCTCAAAAAAGAAGGGTATGTGGATGGGCGGTCCGTTGCCGCTAGGCTACGACCTGAAAGATAAAAAACTGGTGATTAATCCGGACGAAGCTGAGGTAGTGCGCCTGATGTTTGAAAAATATTTGGTCTGCAAATCGCCGCAATATTTGGCGGATTGGCTCAATAACAGCGGCTACCGGACCAAAATGAAAGTCACCAAAAACGGTAAAACCATCGGTGGCAAGCTGTTTGACCGCGCGCACTTATATCGGATTTTGGATAACCGCTTGTATTTAGGCAAAATTTATTATAAAGGCGAGCTTTATGACGGCCAACACGAAGCGATTATTTCGCAAAGTTTGTGGGATAAGGTGCATAAGCTGAAAGACAAACCGGTTTCTGAAAAAGGACCGATTAACAAGACCTTTGAGTTCAAAACACTTAAAGGTCTTTTATTTTGCGGCTGTTGCGGCTATGCAATGGTGCCGACCAAGGCGGTTAAACGCGGCCGGGAGTATTATTACTACACTTCCCTCAAGGCAATTAAAAAAAGTTACCGCTTTTGCGAAGTAAAATCGGTGCCGGCACTGGCGCTTGAAAATTACGTTATAAACAAGCTCAAGGATTTGCTGACCGATCCTCTGGTTGTTCACTCGCTTTCCAATGAAGTAACGAAACGCCTGCCGGATAAAAGCGAATATGACGTGATTAAGGTGGTGCAAGGCAACAAATTTATCAATGCTTTGGGCGCGGAAACTCGGCAACAGCTGTTTAATCTGGCAATTTCGCGGATAACAATTTGGCCGGATAAAATCAGAATTCAGCTCAAACCATGGCTGAACGAGCTGGTGCAAAAGAGCCTGCTTGATGATAAAATCTGGATTTATAATCCGGACACCACCGCTTATGAAACCACTGAAAACATAACGTTTTTGAAGCGCCGACAACAAACCGAGATTTATGTCGGCGACGAGGCAGAAGAGCGGCATCAGGATAAACAGATGATTGTGGCACTGGTGCGAGCGTTCGGCTGGCAACATAAACTCGAGCGCGGCAATTTGAATATTCAGGAACTGGCGCAACTTGAGCAGATGGACCGCAGTTATATGGGCAAAATCATTCGCCTGACCTGCCTGGCGCCGGATATCGTCGAGAGTATTCTGGCCGGTCTGCAACCGCGCGATTTAACACTTAAAGACCTGATTCGTAACACAATTCCGGTGGATTGGAACGAACAGCGCAAAATGTTCGGCTTTCGCCAAGAATAAGCAATAAGAGAAAATTCAATGACAACAGAAAACCAGAATAAATCTGGACGCTTGGCGTTTCCGGATACAATCCCGTCTGAGTATGGCTTTATTACTATTGACCGGGAATTTGTGAATTGGCCGCTGTTTCACGATGATGCGGCGTGGAAAATGATGTGCTATCTGCTAATGCGTGCCAATTATAAAACGCGCTTTTGGGGTACACGCACGATTAACCCCGGCGAATTTGTGACCAGCTACGCGCATATAGGCGAAGATTTGCACAAATCTCGCGACGAGGTCAAGCGCTTACTGACCAAACTGAAAAACAACGGCGAAGTGAAGACCATGCGCCTCGGTAACGCCCTACTTATTTCAATGCCTAACTATTTGAAATATCAGCGGTTTCGAACGCGTCGGCATAAGGACTGCGCCCGACCTGAGCCCGACATAAGCCCGGAACCCGAACTGCAGGCGCTCACGACTAAAGAAAATAAACCAGGGAATAATTTTAAAAGGAAAGAAAATTATACGCGCAGACGAAATTTTTCGGATCCGGACAACGGTGGTTTTGTGAGCTTAGGGGCTATTTTTGCTCGGCAAATGGAACCTCCGCCACTAAAATACCATTTTAAACAATTCCCTCCGGATCGATCGGAAGTGGAATTGTATGTTAAAAATAACAATATGGATATTGACCTGGATCATTTCTTTGAGCACTACGAGCGAACCGATTGGTGTAACCAGAAAGGCAAAAAACTGGGCGGTTGGCATTTTGCCTTACACCGACTGGTTAATGAAGGCATGTATATGTAACCGGTAACACAAAAGGCGGTGGCATTCCCCCACCGCCTTTTTCGGGAAAGGTTATTTTCTATTATTAAATGCGGCGGATGACCAAATATCGTAATCATCGTCGGTCGGAAGATAATATTCCAGATATCCGTCTGTAGTTAATCGCCAGCACCAAGCATATTCGCCTTCTACAAACACATCACCGGAATCACTCAAAATAACACTCGAACCCTGCCGGTTAAAGCACATTCCGATAAGCATTTTCATGTTTTCAACATCAAGTGCCGTCAAAATAATCGTTTGAAACTGTCCGCGCCGGTATTGTTTATTCTTGCGCATTGCCGGCAAATAGCACTCAAATCCAAGTTCTACAATCGGTTCCCAATGGAAGACCATTCGCCGATGATAGCGGTAACCGTTCTGCCACACCGGACGCCAGCAAGCAAAATAGCGCTTGTATACGAAAATATCTCCGGTATGCGTAAATTGAATAAAAGCGGTCGGAATTTTGAGACTCTCAGACAGTTTACCGCGCATCTCTTGAATGCTTCCGGCTACGCAAAGGACTTTCTCTTCCTGTGGCTCGGCTTCTTCTAATGTTTTCAGCACCGCATCGTAGGCCGCTCGTTTATCCTTATCTTTAAGTGTATCGTAGGCCTCGGTTATTTTGCGGAATTGCGAGGCGGCGTTTTTGCTTAAATTACGATCGGGATGATACTTCTTTGCCAGCTGACGATAAGACTTCTTTATCTCTTCGAGTGAAGCATCTTCCGAAACTTTTAATACGGTATAAAGGCTGTTTTTAGCTTTCTTAACCGTCGGAGCAGACTTATCTTTCTTAGTCTCTTGCTGTTTTTCGGTCGGTTTTTTGTTTTTTGAGGCAAATAAGCCGAGCAGAAAGAAAAACAGCAATATGTATAGAAAAGTTCCCATTTGCAATCCGTTTCAGATAGTCCTTGCGGCTGTTGTTACAGCAAAACTGTGCTTAAAACATTCCGCCGTTCCAACCCCAGAGGTCGGCCGGATGATAGGTTACGTAAACATTTGCACCGTCAATACCGTAATCGCTTTGCAAAATATCGCAAATCTCTCTGGTTAAGCCCTGGCATGCCGATTTAGATGCCGAGCCCAGCAGTCGAATGGCTATGTAAGCACCTTTTTCGAGCTTACGCTCTGCCATATACAGTGCTTTATCATCCTCGATGTTCGCCATAATGTAGGCTTTCGGCTTACCGAATGCGGCGGAAACAGCGCCGGTCAGCTTCTTTTGCAAGTCATCTTTCTGGCTCGCGTCCATTTTAATACTCATTTTTGCTTCAATGTACGGCATTTTTTATCTCCTTTACTCAAAATATCTGTTGTTTTAATTATCACCGCAAAATGCGAGATGTCAAAAAGAAAAAACTTTTGATACAACATATTCATCGCCGGCAAAAATTTTAACGGGTCCTTCCTGGCGATTTTTGTATGCGGGGCCGCAAGCCGCGCCATTTTTCTAGTGAAACAGGTTTTTGTTTACTGGTCACCCCTTTGCGGGAACCCTTATTCCATAAGGGCCCTGAGCGATTATAAAAAATTCTGGCTGGTCACTGGTCACTTCTGGCTGGTCACTTGCCTGGTTACCCCAGATTTTTCTCCCGCAAATTTCACAAATTGCCGAATGAAAAAGTTACAAATGACCGAACGAAAATTCCACAAATTGCCGAATGAAAAAGTCACAAACGACCGAATAAAAGAGTCAAAAACAGCCAAATAAGCCTTGCAATTTTAAAAAATGCCTATACGATTGATTCAATAAAAGTAAAAGATACGGTATTTAAAATGGTGTTGACCATTGCCGGTGCGTGTGCTTATTACCGCAAAGACGGCATTTTGATCGTTCCGATTGAAAAATTAATAGGTAAAAATTTATGGTAATGAGAATTAAAGGGGACTATTAATGTACTTGAAAGAGTTTGAATTAAGAAATTTTCGTAAATTCCATTATGAAGATATAAATAGTAAAAATAGTGTATATTTTTCAAATCCTCATGGACTTGGTAACTTAAATATTGCTTCAAGAACCTCTTTACTTATAGGTCCTAATAATTGTGGCAAAACAACGATTATTGCATGTTTAGATAAACTTTTGTCATCTTCTCCTAATTTTACACCGTTTGATTTTAATTTAGATTATATCAAAAATTTATTTGATACGTATTCCAAAGATGTAGATGCTGACTTTAGTGATATAGTTTTACCTGAAATGAATTTTATATTTAAAATAGAAATAGATGATTCTGATGATCTGGTTAATAACATAGCACCTTTTCTAAAGTTATCTAATTTAAGCGATAGAATCGTAGAAATTCATGCAAAATGGGAAATTAGGGAAAAAGAAGATTTTATATTTAAATTAAAAGAGATTAATAAAAATTATAAAAATTATTGTTCGAAGCATCCAGATGAAGAAGAAATGTGTAATAACAAAATTGAATATGATAGATTTCAACTTCTGGAATCAAAGAATTTTAGATTAAATTACTACAATGCATCTTTTGAAGCTGTAGAAAAATTCAATATTAACGATTTAATTATGATTAAGATAATCAAAGCAAATAAAATCAGTTCTGAAAATAGTCTATCGGTAGCTTTGAAAAAAATTATTAAATATAGATACCTTAACGACGAGGAAAATAAAGCAAGCTATTTGGATTTTAACAATGAATTGTTTAGGACTGCTGCTAAAATATCTCACGATTTCGGCAAAAATTATACTGAAGATATAAATAAAACATTTAATAGCATCATATCATCTCATCAAATTGGGATGAACGTTGATTTAAATTTAGATAATTTGATGGAGCAACTAATTAAATGTGAATACCTAGAAAATGGAAAATTAATTCCAGAAGATCAATATGGTTTAGGATATACAAATTTAGTGGTTATTATCTCTGAAATTATTTCATATATAGATAATTACCATGATGATAAGAGAAATAGTCAAATGCACTTAATTGCAATAGAAGAACCTGAAACATATATGCACCCTCAAATGCAAGAACTTTTTATAAAACGTATAAATGATGCAATAAATGAACTTTTGAAAAATAAACAAAAAAATCTAAATTCTCAACTTATAATAACAACACATTCTCCTCATATACTGAATAGTAAAATTCATAATGGATGTAGTCTGAATAATATTAATTATATTCGGTGTTATAATAATCAACCAGAAATAATAAACTTAAGCGATAACAACATAACTAATTCTGACTCAAAAAATTCTGAAGAAGAATTAAACTTTATAAAAAAACACATAAAATTTAAAATTTCTGAGTTATTCTTTGCTGAAGCAGCTATTTTTGTTGAAGGAATTACAGAATATAATTTATTGCAATATTATATCGATCAAGATGAATTTTTACGCACAAAAAACATCTCTATTGCTTTGATTGATGGAGCGCACGCTAAAGTTTATAAGACACTAATAAAGTCGGTAGGTATTCCTGTTGCTATTATTACAGATTTGGATATCAAAAGATCTGGTCAAGAGAAAGGAGAAGGAGATGATTCTACCTATAAGCAGATAGATGATATAAATGATAGACAAACCACTAATCAAACACTAAAAGATTTTTACGGTACAGATAATTTAAGGCTAATTACGGATAAATACTACAAGGATAAAAATTTAGAAGTTTGTTCACAAATAGAAAAGATAAATGGGTTTTACGCTACAAGTTTTGAAGAAGCTTTAATTTTAACTAATGATGGTAATAAAATTCTTAACGAGGTATTAAATGAAATTAAGCCTAATATTTATAAAGAATGTTCTATTAATAAACAGCTAAATAAAAATAACTCATTCAAATTCCAACTAAAATTAACGGATGTTAAATCTCAATTTGCTAATGCTTTGTTATTTAAAATATTAACTTCAGAAGATACTCTTCCTCAACTTCCAAAATATATTCAGGATGCATTTACTTTCATAAAGGAGAGCATCAAGGAGCATCATTCATGAAAGGTTTAGAAATCTCACCGGAAAACAAGCAAGTTGAAGATGCTATTTTTACTGAAATAGCTTCTTGTATTGACGATAGTAGAAATTTTGTTTTTGATGCAGGTGCCGGATCAGGAAAAACTTATAGTTTGGTTCAGTCGTTAAAATATATTCTTTCTAAATACGCATCAAAGTTAAAAATTCATAACCAATTGATTAGATGTATTACATACACAAATATTGCGGCAAAAGAAATAAAAGAGCGGTTGGGCAATACAGAACTAGTAAAAGTTTCAACAATTCATGATTTTTTATGGGATGAAATAGAAATATATCAAGATGAATTAGTGAGTATTCATAAAGAATATCTTGCAAATCAGATTATAAAATATGAAAAGGAATTAGAAACTGAAAAATGGGCAGATTTTTATAGAGAAATTTGTGATAAATCCGTTTTTAAGGAATTGCTTTATGAAAATGAGGAACTTTACTATAAAAACAAAAATAAAAATGCGGCAGATTTCAGAAGTGGAATGAGTTGTTTCGATTCTACTTATTTGAAAAACATAAATAATTTTAAACAAGTTGCTGATAATATTTTAAGGATACGTAAGTATAATCTGGCAATTGAAAATATAACTAAAAAAATTAAAAACGCTAAAATTGATTACACAAAAGTTACTTATAATTCTCAAATAAGTTATGATAGGCTAGCTTCTATGCAATTTAGCCATGATACCTTAATCAAATATTCTCGCCAACTAATATATAAATATGAAACTTTGCAAAAAATAATAAGTGATAAATATCCATATATTTTAGTGGATGAATATCAGGATACTAGTTCTGAAGTTGTAGAAATATTAAAAGTTCTATCTGAATATGCTTCTACTAATTTATTGATAGGGTATTATGGTGATAGAAAACAAAAGATTTATGATAACGGTGTTGGAGATGATTTGATAGCACAACATGGAAATTTAATAGTAATAAAAAAAGAATATAATAGAAGATCTGCTAAAAAAATTATAGATGCAGGAAACCTGATTAGAAATGATAATCTAAAGCAAAAAACTATTTATAATAATTGTCCGAATGGTCAGATTAATTTTTATATAGGACAAAATATTGATAATTTTATTAATTTTTTTCGCAGAGAATGGTCAATTACCCAAAAAAATCCATTAGATTGTTTGTTTTTAAAAAATGAAGCTATTGCAGATAGAGCAGGTTTTAAGGAAATTTATGATTTTTTTAAGAATAGTCCTTATTACTCAGGAATAAATTATACCTATTTAAGAGAACATATATTAAGTAAAGAAGCTGAAAAACTTGGAAAAATACAATCATTTCTTTATTATTTAATTGATTTTAAGAACAAATTAAATAATCCCGATACATTAATTCCCGAACTTATAAATAAAAATGTTCTAAAGGAATTAAACATGGATGAGCTTAAAAGTTTAATATCGAACTTAAGAAAAATTCAAGGAGACACTTTTAAAACCTATAGTTCATCTTTTTTTAGGATGCTTTTAAGTGAAAATAATAGTGTGAAAAGAGCTTTAATACCTTTTATAAAAGAAGAAAAGATTAATAGTAACGAAAGTCTTTGCGCTTATCTACTAGATGAATTATTCGGCAATTATACAGACGACGATAAATCTTCAGAAAATATTAGCAAAGTAGAGAATTTTTTGAATCTTGATATATTATATTTTAATAATTGGTATAACTATGTGAGTGATAAATGTTCAGAGGATATAAAATATCACACTTATCATGGTACAAAAGGTGACGAATTTGATAATGAACTAATCATAATGGAAAATGATTTCGGTAGAAATAATAAAGATTTCTTTAGTAACTTAATTACAAACTTATCAAATTCATCTGAAAATGATACACCAAAAATAAAAGAGGCTCGTAATCTTTTTTATGTAGCTGTCACTAGGGCTAAGTATAATTTGGCAATTTTATATACAGGTGTATTAAATGATGAGCAAAAGCACCAAATAAGTGATATTTTTGGAGAAATTGACGAGGTCAGTTTTCAATATTAATAAAGTTAAATAAAGAAATATAATGATTAAAGTTTTGTTTGTATGTCTGGGGAATATTTGTCGGTCGCCGATGGCAGAGTTTGTGTTCAAGCAAATGGTCGCCGAGAATGGGCTGTCGGAACAGTTTTATATTGGTTCTGCCGCCACCGAGCGCTTTAACGAAATGTGCCACGCCGGCATTCATCACGGCACACGCGACAAGCTGAAAGCCATGCAAATTCCGTTCGAGGAGCATTATTCACGGCAAATTCGCCCGCGCGATTACGTGTATTTTGACTACATCATCGCGATGGACGACAGCAATATTGATGACATTTTGGAGATTGTCGGTCCGGATACGGAGCGCAAAATTTATCGCCTGCTTGATTTTACGGACCACCCGCGTAATATCCGTGACCCATGGTATACCGACAATTTCGACGAGAGTTATGACGACATCAACGAGGGTTGTCAGGCATTCTTGGAGTATTTATTAAAGGAGAATAACGATGGCAAAAGAGGTTAACCCGCAAGAAACGACGCGCGCAAAAGCGTTTGAGTTCTGGATGAAGGCGCCGAACCCGATGGTGACGTTTTTCAAAACGCTTGACGTGACAAATTTGGTTAAAATTAGCGCCAAAAAACATCTCAAATTCAATATGTTGCTTGATTTTTGCATCGGTAAAGCTGCCGCGTCTATAAAGGAGTTTTATATGCTTCCGGTCGGCGATAAGTTGATGCAATACGATACGTTAGCGGTCAACACGATTGTGAAAAACAAGACCGGCGAAGTCAGCTCGTGCGATATTTTGCATTCCGACGATTTGAAAACTTTTAATCGGGAATATCTCAAATATACGGCGGAAGTTGCTGAGAGTTGCGTTGACCGCGATTTGTCTGCCGACAGCATGGTTATCGGCACTTCGGCGATTATTGATACGGAAATTGACGGTGCGGTTGGCATGAACAGCGGGATTTTCAACAATCCGTTTATGATTTGGGGACGCTATAAAAAGCGGTGGTTCCGGTATTATCTGCCGGTTTCGTTCCAGTTCCACCATACGCAGATGGACGGCGCGACAGCCGGCAAGTTTTTAGCTAATTTGCAAGATGAGATCGACCGGCTAAAGTAAAAATCAGTATTATTGGGACTTTCTTTTCTGATATTCCGCCTTTAGCTCACTCTCGCATTGCTTGTACCGGGCAGCCATTTGTTCCAACTTGTGCCTTATGCGGAATAAGCGGTCCTGAGGCTTTATCGGTAGCGGATTCCCGTATGTCCGCTTTAATATCGTTTCAATTTGAGTGAGGGTGCGCCCGACGTTATAATACAACATCCGAAAAGTTGTCCGGTTGCTTGGCTCAATTTCTTCGTATCGCTTCATTTTCATGGTTCAACTCCCATATACCGGCAGTAACTCGATCCGGACGGATCCACATAAAGTGTCGGCCGGCCTACGCATTTTAATTCGACTACTTGGCGGTGGTTTTCGTCGTCATAGCCACCTTTTCTGGATAGGAAAATGTAGTCATCCAGCGGGAATAGGCAAACCGCATCATACCAAACTGCTGGTAATTCAACCGTTTCCGCTACCACCACTTCCTCGGCTTGTGCGGCATATTTCCGGCATAACTCCATTACTTCGTCTATATCTGACGGTTTTCTGACCATATAAATTTTAACTGTTTTCATGGCTTTTCCTTTCGTTACAATACAACCAATGCTTGGATTTCAACGAAAGTCCAGTGAAAGAAGCAATTTTTTTGAAAAAATCCCGAATTTGAGTAAAAAACTTAAAGATTATGTGATTTTTTCACATAATCTCGTGGTTTTTTGCTAAAAATGGCAAAAAATTCATCGATTATATAGTAATTCACACTCTTTTTTGAAAGTGTCATGATTTTTTCTAAATTCTTCTTGTAATCCATTAAATTGATCTGTCAGTTCTCTTTGCTTCTTAATTAAATATTCCAGAGGATGTTTGGATAGTATTAAGGCGTATCCTTGTAATAAGGCACAACAGGCCACCCCAGAAGAAATAACGGCGTCGTTATCTATTCTTTCGAAGGTCATTCTTTGTAAAATATTGAATGGCTGAGAATGTTTGTAGGCACAGAATAAATCGTAATGATTTTTAGTTTGTCGTATGTCCACATTGCCTTTTGAAATAAGTTGTTGTACCATGGATTCTATATTATACCACGGCGCCTTTTTATAATTCTTCGGATTTAATAAATTATCATCAGATTTTTCGAGTTTATCATTGAAAAATCTGACTACATTATGGTTTTTGATAAAATTTAAGGTTTCCGCTTTTTCTTCCGGATATATTTTTAATCGCGGAAGAGATTCGATACAGGCATATTCTAAGTAATCGATAATTTTATCGAAGGAAATCAAGTAAATAACTAAAATATGATTTTCTAAAAGTGTTGGCATAAGCATACAAGACTCGTAATATTGCTTTTTTCTCAATAATATATTTATTGAAGTTGCAAGCGATAATTGTCGATCCAAGAAAACCTTTAAAAGGCGATCGATGTTATCTTTTCTTGGAAAAATAATACTTTTTCCCAACTGTATAACTTCATCAAGAAGTTGTTTATTTTTTTGTAAAATCTCGCTAATCATTTGACATTTCGCTATTTTATAAAATTTAAGATTATTACTAGGATAATGTTGCAAACTTTTAATTGCAACATTAATTGCAACATTTTGCATTCTGCCAATTCGTTTTTACCTCATACTTTTAAAATTACAAAACCATAAACTATATACTTGACATGGGGTGTTTAAAGGTTTATAGTTTGTATATATCAAAACTATGAAGTATGAGGTTAAAATGCAGGATATTCGCGCTAAAATCGAGGAAAATCGCAAAAAATTACATCAACTTTTGCGGCAACCGGATAATCAAAAGGTGCTTGATGCGTGGCTCAAGACCGAGCTTGCTTACACTTCCAACGGCATCGAGGGCAACACCTTAACCCGGAAAGAAACCGAGCTGGCGATTGAGGAGAACCTGACTTCCGGTGCCAAGCCGATTAACCACTACTTGGAAGCGATTAACCATGCCAAGGCGTTTGAATTTATCCTCGAAGCCGGCAAAAACAAGGCCGCAATTAACGAGAGTTTCGTTCTGCAACTCCACAAAATCATTCTATCGGGCATCGATAACAGCAACGCCGGCTTTTATCGCTCGGTGCGCGTGCGCATCTCCGGCTCCGAGACCATTTTGCCAAACCCGCTCAAGGTGCCGGATTTAATGTCTGATTTTGGATCATGGCTCACGGATAAGCACGATGATGTCTTGGATTTTGCTCTTGAGGCTCACTACCGTCTGGTTTCGATTCACCCGTTTGTTGACGGGAACGGTCGGACTGCACGCCTGCTTTTGAACGCAATTTTGCTCGAAAACGGCTACGCCCCAATCATCATTCGCAAGATTGACCGCCGGCGTTATCTGAGTGCGCTTGAAACCTATCAAACTCGGGAAAATCCTGAACCATACGTCAATTTTATGCTGTCGGCGCTCAATCGCTCGCTTAAGATGATGATTGATTTGTTGGATATTTCTAGGCCGGAGCCGACCGCCGAATTGCTGACAATCGCAAAGTTTGCTAAACTCGCCGGTGTGCCGATCTCGACTATCCGCTATTATATGAAGGAAGGTAAGCTGAAACCGACAGCTTATACAGCGTCCGGATATGCCTTGTTTGCGAAAGAGCAATCGGTTGAGTTTAAGGCGCTCACGGATAAACGTTAGGGAGGCAAAATGCAGGTAATAAAGTATTATCAATCGGAAAATCAGGCGCATTGGCGAGAAGAAATTGGAAAAGGTGATTGGTCGGCGGCGGAATTGTTGCACGACTGGCTGAAAAATGATAAATTAAAACAGATGTGCGGGGATACGACCGAAGTTTATATGCTGACCGACGGCGATAAGCTGGTTTCGTTTGCCACTTTGGCGCCGCAAGATGAGATTGATGCACCGGAACTTACGCCGTGGATTGGGTTTGTATATACCTTTCCGGCTTATCGCGGCAACCGCAACGCCGGAAAACTAATCGCCCACATTTGCGAGGTCTTAAAATCCGCCGGCACCGAAAAAGTTTACATTTCCACCGATGAAGTCGGTCTTTACGAGAAATACGGATTTACTTTTTGGCAGACCATGCCCACTCGCGAGGGTAAGCCAACCCGGGTGTATGTGAAAAAGTTATAATTTTCTCACTTAATTTTGTATCTAAATATTTCAACACGTCATAATCTGTCGTGTTTGTATGTTTAATTGTTTTCGTAAAGTTCAACAAACAACAGGAGACGAAAATGATTGAAGATGTGACGCTTAAAGATGGCTGCTTAACTATTGTCAAAGACGGAAGTAGAATGGGGCTGATGCTCACGGGCATGATGACTGCACCTTATCGGCTTGAACATTGGGACAGCGAAAAAATAGTGATTATTGCCAACGAAGAATATAGGCACGTTCTCGATGAACAAGGACATTTTATAAAAAGCGAACCATATTAAGGAGTTATCTATGCAAGACGATACATACAAGGTAAAAATGGAGGCGATGACTTCATTAGTTAAAGGCTTTTACCATGATTTTATGCCGATGATAGAGCAAATCAAAACCGGTGTGGCAACACTTCATATCAGCGAGCAAGATAAAGAAACTCTTGGTCGGATTAACGAACAATTACGGCAAGCCGAAAGTTTGCTCCGGCAACTCAAAACAATTTCTGCCAAACGGACGAGAGAACAAACAATTAACACTCTCAAAGATATGTTTGTTCCGGGAGAAATCACGACTTTTCCATACACTTTGCAAGGTCCGATAGCGATTGTTTCAGACAACGGAAATTACGTGCGTTGTCCAGCTTGGGGAACAGGCAAAACCATCATCAAATTTGATAAAAACTTTGTTTACATGAAGTCAGACACAGCCGGAAAAGTTGATTTATTTAATTCCGAAGGCGTCAAAGTTATGGAAATCGATGAGGAAAAAATAAAATGATAAAAACCGGATTTATATTTATGGATGAGCTAAACTGCCTGAATTCCGGCGATTTAATCTCAATTCAGGGAAATTGTATGCAAACAGAACAGTTTGTTATCAGTTTAATGCAAAGCATATTGGACCGTAACGACGGATATGTTTTGCTTTTACAAAAACGTAATTTTGATTATTTTACGGGTTCTATCTTTAATGAATATTCAGCCACATCAGATAATGCGTTGGTTAAAGATAGAATTTCAAAAGATCGTATTTTGCCGCGGGGATCACTTTTCAACGATGCAGAATTGCTGCAAAAAAGCCTTTCCGCGTGGTTGGGAATGGATAAATTCAAACATTTGCAAGATAAAAAACTGTTGGCTATCATTACACCTATATATAAATTGCGGCATGATATTACGGAAGAAGAAGCAACGCTTATCCTTAAAGATGCGGCGCAAATACTTAACGTTCCGGTTATTTGTTGGCAAAAGGACTCTTCCGACATTCTGCTCGCTGCGGATATGACTTTCAAGCTGTCGGCCGTAAACGGATACAAGGAGCCGATAGATATTGAGGCTGTTAATCCATCCGGCAATACGGTTTTGCAAATTCAAGCGAACACATCATCGTTGAAATATACCGAACACCTGAAAGATTGTCAGAAATTGTGGTTTTATGAGGAGAAATAAAATGACTGCTGGCAAAAAAGTGATTATCAACACGGAAACAACCGGTTTATATCCCAAAGACGGCCACAAACTGGTGGAAATCGCCGCCATTGAAATTGATGAAAACGATGTGCAAACCGGAGCGGTATTCCATGCCTATATCAATCCGGAGCGCAGTATATCCAAAGAAGTTACAGCCGTGCATGGCTTAAATAATAAGTTTTTGAAAAATTATCCGCCATTTGCCGCATACAAAGACGAATTTTTGCGCTTTATTGAGGGTAAAGAGATAATCGGTCATCATGTGCAATTTGATATGGATTTTATAAACAACGAACTCGGTTTTGAGCTTCCGAACAAAGTAACCGATACATTGGAAATGGCGCAAAAAGCATTTCCGGCTCAAAGGAACAATCTTTCTGCGCTAAGCGAACGTCTTAATGTTAAAATTAAAAATTCGGCCTATAACGGCGCTCTGCTTGATGCATTATATGTACTCGAAGTCTATAAAAGGACTAAAAAATGGGAAAAATAAAATTTGATATAGCCGGATAGAAAGAAAAGCTCCTAAACGGCGCGGACATTAACGAACCGGATGAAACGGGGCGCACTGCACTGGAACAGGTAATTTTAGATGATAATATAAGTGCTGTTGAGTTTTGTATTAAACAAGATGCGGATGTTAATCTTAATAACAAACCGATGTTTTTGGCTGCAGATTACAGTAAAAAGCCAGAGATGATAGAATTGCTGGTAAAAAGCGGAGCCGATATTGATGGCAGAGGCAAAGATGAAATGACTCCGTTGATGTGTGCTGTATTAGGATTTATCAATGATAATTATGATGTTGTAAAAAAAATGATAGATTTAGGCGCAGACCTCAATGCCAGAGATAACAATGGAGATACACCCCTGTTTATGGCGGCGTATGGAAATAAAAATCCTGAAGTTATAAAAGCATTACTCAAGTATGGGGCAGATGTGAATATACGTGATGATAGCGGTAAAACGGCATTAGAATACACTTATAAAAATTACAGAGCAAGAAAGATATTATTGCATTATAAAGAACAGATTAACCGTATTGACAAGCGGAAAATAATAAAATAGGTTTTGGATAACAAGGAGATAACAGCTATGGGTAAAAAAATTTCTGACATTAAAGATTTAAGTATTACAGAATGTTTAGTAGATAATTGCATAAACGATTCAGGTGGAAATTTTTGGAATAATTTTAGTGAATTGAATGTTGATGATGTAAAATCAAACGGTTACTCTGTATATTACAATTCAAAGTATTCTGATAAAAGATCTTTACCAGACCCTGATGCATGTAGCGAAAGACTGTATGAATTTCATGGTGTTTTATGGGAAAAGCAGAGAAAACAAACGGAATTTTTAAATCTTAATATTCCTCAGATTGTAATATGTCAAAAAAGTATCTGGTTTAAGTTGAATAGTAAAAATATAACTTTGGGCAGTGATTCTATAATGAATATTTATTGGCACAGAACATCTGGAGATATGCCTGAAATTATGAAAAAAATTAGTCAAACTAAATCTAATTACAAGGAGTTTATTAAAGAATATCTGAAAAAAGCTAATACAATCGGCGGATTTATATTATTTCCAAGACACGCTAATTCAATCAATCAACGTCGAGGAAGAAAACCTTTTGATGATCGGTTTGACCTAGCGTTAGAATCTATTAGAAGAGCTTTTATGAATGAATCTTTTAGTAGTTATAACCCATTATTCAACATATCGGCAGAAGATAAAGATTTTTTCAGAATGTTCGGAGAAGGTAAAGCTGGCTTTGAAAAATATGCTGAGTTTTTTTGTCTGAATGGAAGTTGGGTAGAAAATGGAAAAGTTCTAAATTTGTTGTATAATGATGAAAATAAGGATAAGACCGGAAGAAATGCTAAAACACTGGACGAATGGGACTTTAGTCAAGAACCATTACCTAATTCTGCCGAATGGTGGACATTCTACCGCAATATAATGAATCGTTTAGATGCTCGGAATGAACAAATTAAAGAAGTTATTGAAGGAAAATAACAATGTCGCTGAAAAAAATTATTTGGTTTATCGTAAAACTACCGTTCGAAGTGCTCAAAGCCGTATTTGTTATTTTAGGCGACATAGGCGGTGCTTCTGCCGGTAATAGCAACGAGGTCAAAATAAATGACTATCATACCGGACAAACGCTGTATATTATATCTGCAGGTCGTGTGCTTGATTATCGCACAGGTATAGCTCTTTATGAGCTGAAAGATAATCGTTTTGAAGATTATAAAACCGGCATAGCACTTTATGCAATCAAAGATAATCGCATAGAAGATTACCGGAGCGGACAATTTTTATACGAAATCAGAGATAATTATATTGAAGATTATCGAAGCGGCCGGATATTATATCAAATTAACGGCGAATATATTGCAGATTACAGATCCGGAACATATTTGTATCAGGCAGACGGAGAAATTGATTATTTGGTAATTATGGTTATTTTAATTAACGAAGGACTTTTAGGTTAAGGTTTATAATTTTGCCATTATTTCTTCTTATACCAATCTTTGGGTTTGATGACCTTGACGTCGTCGCCCCAAGTGTATAAAAACCAGTCCATTTCCATTTTACCGCCGGCTTTGAATTTAACCGTTAGCGTGCCATCGGGATTGCGGATTAATTTTTGTTTTGGATGAAAAATAAAGTTTTCGGCCTCATTGGCAACGTTGGCACTAAACAGCCACTCCACCTCAAAAGGCTCCTCGTGAAACGCTCCGAAAGATTCAAGCGCATATTCATTCAAATCAAATTCGGAACTGTCAAAAATATCCGGCAGAATTTCCACGCTTTTAATACATTGCAGCGAGAAATTGTGCGCTTTGCCATTATCATAGCCGTCACTGTGCTTGGCCACTAAATAATGATCGCGCTGACCGTATAAGAAACCGTACGGAACGAGCCTGTATGTATGGGATTTACCGCTGTTCTTAGCCTGATAAATCATTTTAATATGATGACATGATAAAATGGCCTGACGCAAGGTGTTCAAAATATTTTTATCCAGCTCAATTCGCGGCCCCGGACGCAAAACCAGACCTTCGGATTTCATCAATTCATCGGCATCGACTTCGATTTTGGTCTTGTGCTCCGGTTTTAAGAGGTTGCGCAACTTGATTTCAATTCTGGCGAGAGTATCGGCTTTCTCCTGCAAATTGCTTTGTTTCAGGTTATCAATGGCGGTTTTGAATACGGCTAATTCTTCAGCAGAAAACGAGATAAAACTGTTCAAGCTGCGTTGCGTAATTCGCCACCGCTTGGTGCGCTCACCGGTTGCCACTTCTTCCATTTGCGGAAAATAGTTCAACAGCGCATCGCGCATACGCTCGGCAGTACGGCGTGATACATTATATTTGCGCTGAATGTCCTCCAAAGACAAACCTTCGCTGGATTCTTGCATCGCCATCGCCAAATCAAACAAATCGTACATTTTTTCGTAATTTGCCATATCCCATATCCGTCAAATATTGTCGTATTCAGATTATATAACAAAATTTAACAAATGGTGTAATTTTTTTATATAAATCCACGGTTGACTTTAAGTTAATATCGGATAAACTTTAAGAATCAGGAGATGACTAATAGTGGTACAAACAAGAAGGAGAATTAGGAATGAGCGAGGAGATTAAGAAACAAATCCAAGAAAATGCTCAGATTCTGAGTGTTTTTGATTTGTTGCAAAAATCTTTGCACATACCAAATTATCAACGTCCTTACAAATGGACAATAAAAAATGTATCAACGCTATTGGAAGATATTGAACAAGCTTTGGTGGATAGTTTTCAATATAAAGATTTTAAATATAGGATAGGTTCAGTTATTTTGCACAATAACAGAGGGAGATACGATATAGTAGATGGACAACAGAGGTGTATTTCTTTGTCTTTATTGTTGTATTGTCTGGATAATAATCAATCATGTCCTTTGTTAGAAGAAAAATGTAAATCTGATATCAGTAAATCAAACATCTATCAAAATTATCACTATATTCGTAATTGGGTTTCTACCCATGAAGATAAGAAGGATTTACTCCTTAACGCTTTTACAAATATTTTTGAATTTGTTGTTTTAGTTGTTGATAAAGAGACGGAAGCATTTCAGTTGTTTGATTCTCAAAACACTCGCGGAAAGTTGCTTAATCCGCATGATTTATTAAAAGCCTATCACTTAAGAGAAATAAATCAGGAACCTTTTGAGATGCGTAATGCTGTAAGAAAATGGGAAGCAATTAAACCTGCTGATATACGTAATCTTTTTGAAAATTATTTATTTCCCATATTAAAATGGTCAAGAAAAGAGAAAGCTTCTGCTTTTACGGCAAAAGAAATTGATTATTATAAAGGTGTTTCCATAAATAGCTCGTATACTTATGCAAAAAGAGTTGCAAAATCAATGAATATATTCCAAATAACCGAGCCTTTCATTGCTGGGAAACACTTTTTTGAAATGGTAGATTATTATGTACCACTTTTAGAGTACGTAAAATCTGAGGCTTATCAATTGATAGGAGTTGATAAATCAAAAGTAATTGATCCATATAAAAATTCTACTGGTTTTATGCATGCTAAAACCTTATTTGAATGTGCTGTACTCTGTTATTATGATAAATTTCATAATTGGGATAAGCAAGCGATAAAAAATCTATTTTCTTGGGCTTTTATGCTACGTGTAGATTTAGAAGTATTACCGTTTTCAAGCATCAATGCTTATACTACGTGCCATAGTTCAGAAAGCAGATATACCAATAATATTCCTATTTTTTCGATAATAAGGAATGCCTTAAATCATAAAGAAATTGCAAATTTAGTAGTTAATATCCAACGGGATTCAGGTAAAGCTCAGCGAGAAAAGTGGGAGACATTATATACACAAATAAAGGAGATAAATTAAATGAAGCAAACCGGAGAAGCATTTATTGAAGAATTAAAAGTTTATACTCCTAATAATATAAACAATCTATTTTCAGAAAATGTCAGATATATTATCCCTTTATACCAAAGAGCATTTTCTTGGGAAGACAAAGAAATTAATCAGCTTATGGAAGATATTGATGGAATCGCCGATGATACAGATTCATCATATTGTTTGGGCTCGTTGATTGTTTATAAATTAGATGATGAATATGAAGTTATAGACGGTCAACAACGTTTAACAACTTTATTTTTAGTACTAAAATATTTGCTTGATTGGAAAAATTGTGAATATTTGACCTTTGCATATCGCCCCACCTCAGATAATACGTTGGATACAATCGGGGCACAAGATAATTTGTTAAAAGAAAAAGACGAGGGAATAATAAAAGGATGGGATATTATTAGTGAATATTTTAAAAAACACGATAAGGAAAAATTTAAAGAAAAGTTGTCTAAAGTAAAAATATATAGAATAAAGGTTCCTCCTCATACTGATTTGAATCGTTATTTTGAGATAATGAATACGCGTGGCGAACAATTGGAACAACAAGATATTTTAAAAGCCCATTTAATGGATTGCTTAAATGATAATGAAAAAGATATTTTTGCTTTAATTTGGGATGCATGTGTTAATATGAATGGGTACATTCAAATGCATTTTACACCTGAGTACAGAGCTTCAATTTTTGGGGAAACATGGACTGAAAAACCGAAAAACGAGTATAATAAATTTATAAGAGCGGAATCAGGTGAAGAAAAAAAGAAAATATTAGATATTATAAATTTTGATAGTATACAAAAATTGCAAGAAGCAAACAATTACGGCGAAGATGATGATGGTAGTCAAAGATTTAGAAGTATTATTGAGGCGCCATACTTTTTAATGCATGTTTTAAAAGTTTTTCTTAATCAAGAAATAAAATCTCATGGTGATACAAAGCGTCTATTAGACGATAAAAAGCTTTTTGAGACATTTGAAGCTGTAATAAAAAAATATTATAATGGTCAAAAACGTGTTTTTTCACTGAAATTCATTAATTACTTACTGACTTGCAGGTATTTATTTGATAAATACATTATAAAAAGAGAAACTTCCGGTACGGATGAAGAAGGTGTTTGGAGCTTAAAATGCTTATGTTCCAGTGGGCAACAAAGCAAGAAGAAAGCGTATTACAAAAACACATGTTTTGCAAATCTATGGGAAAGAGAAAAAACATATGACGAGAGACATAAGCAAATCTTAATGCTTCAAGCTTGTCTACGTGTTTCTTATACCTCGCCCAAAATTATGCATTGGATTACTGAATTATTGATATGGTTGTACAATAACAATAATAATATTGTAGATGTAGGGACTTTTTTGGAAAAATACATAGCAAAAGCTGTTTATCAAGATTATTTCAATAATAATAGTAACTTAAGCGATGAAGATTATTTGAAGGCCGAAGCTTTTAATGCTGGTGTTGATACTCCTCATATTGTCTTTAATTATCTGGATTATCTTCTTTGGAATAAGTATAAAAAAGCGGAAGAAAATTATAAGAATTTTACATTCGAGTATAGGAATTCAGTAGAGCACTGGTATCCGCAACATCCGTCAGAAGGAACATTCGAAAGTTGGTCACCCAAGGATGGATTGGATTATTTTGGAAACTTGTGTTTAGTTCAACGTAGGACAAATTCTAAGTTTTCCAACTTATCTCCTGAATCTAAAAAAGGGAGTTTTGGTGATACAATAAAAAATGGTAGCCTTAAATTAAGAATAATGTCTAATGAAACAATTACTAATGCAGATTGGAAAGAAAATGCCTACAAAAAACATGGCAGAGAAATGTTAGAAATTCTGAGAGAAAATGTAGTTCGTCTTATAAGTAATAATGATAATTGAGGATTGAAGCATATTCCTACTTTCGGAGCTGAGAGTTTCATTCTTCTTTCTCCTCCCAAAACAGTCCGGTGGCCCAATCGAAATGCAGTTTAATTATACCGCAAAAGCCGCCGGAATTGCGGGCGATGATTATTTCACACAAGTCCTTAACTCCTTTGCAACGTTCTTGCCATTTCAAAAAGCGTTTTTGATATTGATCATCGGATTCTTTCTTGCGTTTTCTCGGCTCCGCAAATTGAATATAATAGCTTTCGCGGTACAAAAATATGACATTATCCGCCGCATTCTGATTGCGCATAATCCCGCGAATATCACTCATAAGCGGGTGTTTATCGGCTCGGCTTTCCAACTCCCGTTTCAACTGCGAGAGCACCACAATCGGTATGCCGAGTTTAACAGCCAATGATTTAAGTTGTAACACGATTAAACTGTAATCCTCTTTGGCTTGATATTCCTCTCCCAAAAGTTGCAGATAATCAATGATTATGCAACCGACTTGTTTTTCTATATCTAGCAACTCTTTTTCAATGCCATCGACCTCAAATATATCGGCCAGATAATAAATCGGCAATTCCTTAAACGCGCGTTCGGCTTTGCAAATTTTATCAAAATTTTCCTCCAAATCCTCACCAATGCGCAATTTATACGCCGGAATTGCAGTTTGTAAAGCAAGTAAACGATTGGCAAACAATTTCGGTGCCAAATCCAGACCAATATATACCACACATTTATCATCTTCGGGATTTTGTTGATGCGCCAGATAAAAACCGGCGGCGATGTTATATGCCAAATTGGCGGCCAAAGAGGTTTTACCCATAGCCGGTCTGGCGCCGATAATCGTTACTTCTCCGGTTTTTAAACCGTCTAATTTATAATCCAAGCAATCATAACCGGTAGAAATGCCACATAATTTACCCGGATTTTGGTATTTAAACTCCAGTTCTTTCACATATTCTTTCATAATTGTGGAAATATGATTGTTCGGTCTGACAACATCGCTCATTTTCTGCTCCTATAATAAACAATTTGCTCAAAACGATTATATTATAAGAGTATATTACGACAATTTTTGACGTGTTAATTATCTCCGACCTGATAAATACCTATAGTTGTATTCCGTTAAAAACACCAAGCGGACTGGGAGTTCGCATTTTATGACCAAGGGACCTCGGAACCGGGGGTTTCCCTCAAAACGTGCCATATACACGACCAATATAAAAAAACGCCACCTTTTCAGGTGGTGTTTTTTTATATTGTTTTTGGGCCTCCGGTTCGAACACGGGAAGAAAGCGCGCGAGGATAAAAACAACCTCTAAATGTTGTTTTTACCACAAGCGGCGAAGTTTTGTTAATAAGCAAGCTAGCGTAAGCGAAGCGCGGCGAATTTACAAAACAAGTGACCGAAGCGAAGTATAGCGAGCGCAAGAGTGCGAGCTTACGAAGCAAGACCAGTGAGTAAGCGCAAGCGAGACGGGAGTATCGCCGCATAAAGCCGACGCAGCGGCGCAGATTTTTTAACAAAAAATCAAGCCAATCTCGTCGCCCCGCAGATTTTTGAAAAAAATCAAGCCAATATCAAACAAAAGCCCCAACCGCTACACTAACCGTTTGAAATAATAATGAAACTCTTGATAAATTTATTAAAATGATCTAATATTGACTACGAAGAGGATGTCAAACACAGTTGGGATACTTCAATGAAAGATTCCGATTACAAAAATCATATTATAACAATGGTCAAACCGCTGAATAACGAGACAAAAGTTACTAAATGGCAAGGACTTCCTTTAGGTTTTGTGCCATAATTACCGATTTTGTTTTCCCTTAAAACATTCCGCCGTTCCAGCCCCAAAGATCGGTCGGATGGTAAGTTACGTAAACATTCGCGCCATCAATCCCGTAATCGTTTTGCAAAATATCGCAAATTTCGCCGGTTAAACCCTGACACGCCGATTTAGATGCCGAGCCCAGCAGTCGGATAGCGATATAAGCACCCTTTTCAAGTTTCCGCTCCGCCATATACAGCGCTTTATCGTCCTCAATATTGGCCATAATATAGGCTTTCGGCTTACCGAACGCGGCCGAAACGGCACCGGTCAGCTTCTTCTGCAGGTCATCTTTCTGGCGCTCGTCCAGTTTAATACTCATTTTTGCTTCAATATACGGCATTTTCTATCTCCTTTGTAAAAATAACATTTGCTTTAATTATCACCGCAAAATGCGAGATGTCAAAAAGAAAAAACTTTTGATACAACATATTCATCGCCGGCGAAAAATTTAACGGGTCCTTCCCGACGATTTTTCGTATGCGGGGACGCAAGCCGCGCCGAAAATCTAGTTAAACGACTTTTTGTTTACTGGTCACCCCTTTGCGGAAACCCTTATTTCATAATGCTTCTGAGCGATTGTGAAAAATTCTGGCTGGTCACTGGTCACTTTTGACTGGTCACTTTACTGGTCACCCGTGATTTTTGTTTGCAAATTCCACAAATTGCCAAACGAAAAAGTCACAAATGGCCGAATGGAAACTCCACAATTTGCCGAATGAAAATGTCACAAATGACCGAATTTAGATTAAATTTATTGGAAAAACAATAAGATATTTTTGGTGGTGATCGACATCTAAATGATAATTTATCGGCGGAAGTGAGAGCAGAAATATCAACGTTTGAAACATCAATTTCGCCACTCATGAGTTTCGGCAACAACGCATTCCGTATCGCCGCAAGTTTTTCGTTTTCCTGCTCATTGGCCTGTATTTTATCCACGACCACTTTAATTGCAGGAGATATATTATCAAAAACATCTTTATCAAAGGGAACTTCAAATTTAGCTATATCGTTCATTACAATGTAAGGTATCGCAGAACCATGCGTTCCACCCATAAGTTTTTTTTCAAGTACCATTTTTAATAGTGGATATAAAAGGTAGATATAATTTAAATTTATTTTTTCTTTGAGTGTGCAAGCATATGTTCTTTGATATAAGTCAAATTTACCATTATAAAATCTCGTTCGTCCCGTATAAGCACCGTTTCCAGAAATAATTACTGCTGGACCATCATATATAAAACTATTGATAGTTAAAGCTTCTGGACCACAAGTGAAAAATTTATTTGCTCCACTGACATCAAATTCATTTGCATTTTTTCTTCCTGTAAAAACATTGCAAAATTCATCAAGTGGAACAATTGTTTCTAACTTAAGGATATGCTCTTGTACAAGAGCCTGAGCCTGTTGTTCTAAATTATTATTTATCCAATGAACTTGCGGTGGGCGAGCTTAACATTACTCTGTTTGACCATTGCGTATTGCAGAGTTGTATCAATTCTCGAATGACCGAGTAATTTTTGGAGCTGTTCTATCGGCATTCCTTTATCAATGGCCATTGTCGCAAGGGTTCTACGGAATTTATGAGGATGTACTTTCGGAATATTTAACCGTAGCCCAAGTTCGCGCAATCTGACTTCAATACCGCTGATTTCCAAGCGATTGTGTGGCGATTTTAATGATACAAACAAGGCCGCATTACCATCAGTCCGGCTTTCCAAATAATTCTGCAGATGAATTTTCGTTCTTGCATCAAAATACACTATCCTCTCTTTATCGCCTTTTCCGAAAACAACGCACTCTCGCTCCGTAAAATTTATATCTTCCCGATTTAGTAACACCATTTCTCCGACACGCATTCCGGTAGAAGCCAACATATCAATCATAGCTAAATCACGCAGATTTCCGCATTCATCCCTCATTAATTCCAGCATTTCATCGGAATATGTTTCCTTAATATTCGTACCGGTTTTGACTTTATGTATCCGGCGTACCGGACTTTTGATAATGTAATTCTCATCTTCAAGCCATGCGAAAAAACTAGATAATATGCGCCGAATATTGTCGATGGTTACTCGGCTTGAATTATTATTTATTTGATAGTCTGTTAAATAAGTACGTAAATCATCGGTTACAATTTGTTTGATATTTTTATTTACGATTTTCAGCATGTTAGTAATTGTAGCATTGTAATATTTTATTGATTTTAGAGAGCATCCCTCAATTTTTTTCGCCGATAGAAATAGTTCAATATATGATGCATTTGATATTTCTGTATCTTCAAAATCAATTTTTTCCTTGATTTCGTATTTATAAAATATCCGTTCTAATGCGCTCTTTAATTCAATCAATTGACCGTTATCTACTTTTGATTGCATCTCTAAAATTATTTCATTTATAACTGCTTCTTTCATTTTAAGTCTCCATTTTTAAGAATTGTTGCGATAGATTCCAGAGTAAATCTTTATATTTATTTTGACTCTTAAAGCCATACCGAATATCATATGACAAATACGTTTATGCGTTAGTTTATAAAGGTTACAATAATAAGAGGTCTAAAATGGCAGGAAAAAATAACGCCAATATTGGTTTTGAAAAGCAAATTTGGGATGCGGCTTGTGAGCTATGGGGACATATTCCGGCAGCAGATTATCGTAAGGTAATCGTCGGGCTTATTTTTCTGCGCTACATCTCGTTTGCCTTTGAAAAGCGTTATAATCAGCTTGTTGCCGAGGGCGATGGCTTTGAAGATGAAAAAGATGCTTATACCATGGAAGGTATATTTTATGTTCCGGAAGCCGCACGTTGGAGCAAAATTGCTGAAGCCGCTCATACACCTGAAATCGGTATGGTTATAGATGAAGCCATGCGGGCAATAGAAGCCGAAAACAAAACCCTTAAAAATGTTCTGCCGAAAAATTATGCCAATCAGGACCTGGATAAACGTGTTTTGGGAAATGTGGTTGACCTGTTTACCAACAATATTGATATGTCGGAGACAGATGAGGATAAAGACCTGCTCGGGCGCACTTATGAATACTGTATCGCCCAGTTTGCCGCATACGAAGGCACCAAAGGCGGTGAATTTTACACGCCATCAAGCATTGTTAAAACCATTGTGGAAGTATTGAAACCGTTTGATAACTGCCGCGTTTATGATCCTTGTTGTGGTTCCGGCGGAATGTTCGTTCAGTCGGTTAAATTTTTGCAGGCACATGGCGGAAATCGCGATCATATCTCGGTATATGGACAAGAATCCAACGCCGACACATGGAAAATGGCTAAGATGAATATGGCCATTCGTGGTATTGATGCTGATTTTGGGCCTTACCAAGCCGATACATTTTTTAATGACCTGCACCCGCACGAAAAGTTTGATTTTATCATGGCCAATCCACCATTTAATCTTTCCAACTGGGGACAAGACAAGCTCCTTGATGATGTGCGTTGGAAATATGGCACACCGCCTGCAGGTAATGCAAACTATGCTTGGATTCAGCACATGATACACCACCTCGCACCGAATGGAAAAATCGGTTTAGTGTTGGCAAACGGTGCACTTTCAACGCAAACCAGCGGCGAAGGTGAAATCCGCAAAAATATTATTGAAGCCGATTTGGTTGAGGGAATTATCGCTCTGCCGCCGCAATTGTTTTATAGCGTTACAATTCCGGTAACATTGTGGTTTATCAGCAAGAATAAACAACAAAAAGGACGCACCGTATTTATAGATGCGCGTAAAATGGGGTATATGGTTGACCGCAAACACCGCGATTTTACAGACGAAGATATTAAAAAATTGGCGGATACTTTTACAGCATTTCAAAATGGCAAGTTGGAAAATGTCAAAGGTTTCTGTGCGGTGGCAACAACAGCAGAAATTGCGGCACAGGATTATATTTTAACTCCTGGACGTTATGTCGGTATTGAAGAGCAAGAAGATGACGGCGAGCCGTTTGAAGATAAAATGAAACGGTTGACCGGAGAACTTTCGGAGATGTTTAAGCAGTCCGACACTCTCCAAAACGAAATCCGCGAAAAACTGAAAGCCATCGGCTGGGAGATTTAAGGGATGAAGGAAGAACAAAAGAATATTGCAATTTATCAGTCAGCAGACGGAAAAATGCAGATAGATGTTCATCTGCAAAAACAGACTATTTGGCTTTCTCTTGATCAAATTTCATCTTTATTTCAAAAGGATAAATCAACAATATCTCGCCATATTAAGAATGTTTTTTTATCAGAAGAATTAGATAAAGAATCAGTTGTTGCAAATTTTGCAACAACTGCCAAAGATGGCAAAACCTATCAAGTTGATTACTATAATTTAGATATGATAATTTCGGTTGGTTATCGTGTTAATTCAAAAATTGCCACTCAATTTCGTAAATGGGCAACTTTCGTCTTAAAACAATACCTTGTGGATGGTGATACTATTAACGAAAAATGGCTACAGGAGCAAAAATCCAAAGTTGCTCAATTAAAAAATGCAATCAAACTCTTAAATCGGAGCATAGAGCATCAGGCAGATAATCTAGACGATGCTAAAAAATTAAGTGCCTTAATGGCAGATTTTGCTTCAGGTCTTGGTTTACTAGATGATTATGATAACAAAACTCTTGATACTAAAGGGAAAACGATCAAACCAGCGGTGGTTATTAAAAAAGAAGAATTTTTGAATGTTATTGATAAAATGAAACCAGAGTTTGGCTCTGATGTATTTGCAAACCCCAAAGATGAGAGTTTTGATAGCTCAATTAATCAAATATACCAGACATTCGGAGGACAAGAATGTTACCCTTCGTTAGAAGAAAAAGCGGCAATGCTGCTCTATTTTCTGGTCAAAAATCATAGTTTTACAGATGGCAACAAACGAATTGGTGCGGCTTGTTTCCTGTATTTTCTGGATAAAAACGGAATTTTATATCAAAATAATGCACAAATCATTGATAATGCGGCTTTGTTTGCCCTCACTGTTTTAATTGCTGAAAGTAAACCGGAAGAAAAAGAAATGATGAAACAGGTTATCATCAGTGTATTGAATAAGGGGGAGATTTAGGAGATGAGTTTAGTACTTGATTTTTTGCAAAAAAATGCTGAATGGATGTGTTCCATCGCATTGGTGTTTTTTGCGTTTATGCAGTGGTGGATTAGTCGTAGGCAATTAATACAAACTTTGAGATTTAAAAGATTGGAACTGGCTCAAAAATTGGATCATGTTGCTGTAACTTTCTTAGGTGATAGCGAAACTTCTATGCAGTTTTATCAATTTTTGGCCGAAAATCAGAGCAATTTCAAATTTTTGCTTAAGAAGAAATCTTATAAGTATATAGAAGATCTTTTTAATTTTATAAAAAAAGTTCGGAATACTCCGACAACATCAACACAAGAAGCCGTACAGAATCTTATAACCTTTAATGAATATCTGAATAGTTTGACTGATGTTCTGTGTAACGCCGAATATGGTATGGTCAAATTTAAATCGGAAAATGAATCGTTAAAGCCGTATAAAGAGATTGTAGAGAATATGGGCAAAAATGGGGCAAATAAGGACTAGGAGACTTGAACTATGGAAAATAATTCCGACTTAAATAACAAATATTTTATTGATAGTAATGCATTTAATTGTCCTTTTTGTAAATTACGCAATGCCACATATACTATAGTAGCCGCTATAGAATATGATATTAATAATAATAAAAAGGGATGTGCTGTATTTGTGGAATGTAATAGATGTCACAAGATAAAATATGCGAAATGAGAAACAAAGCTAAAAATAAAATCGAAAAAAATGTGCTTGATACTGGAGAAAATAAAAATGGAAAATAGCATTACTTTAAGTTCATTTACTGCCGGAGCGGTTGCCGGTATGGTTATTGCAGAGCTCCGAGGGTTCAATAATTACCTGATGAACAATTTTGATATGAGACAAGAACGCTATAAATCTGCAATTAAAATATCTGAAAGCATAATCTCTATGCTATTGCAACACCCTTTTGAAAACCGCTCAAAAGAAGAAATGAAATTTTTGATAGACGTTTATAAAGAGGCTAGAATTCATCGTGATCCTTACGATAAAAACAGATTAGAAAACATCGCATCTTTAATGAAAGCAACACTTGATTGGCTGGATGAGCAAAAACAATCGCAGGAGCGACATAATGACTAAATGGCAGGAAGTTAAATTAGGGGATATTTGTACAATTCTAAACGGTCGTGCGTATAAACAGGAGGAACTTTTAGATAATGGAAAATATTCTGTATTAAGAGTAGGAAACTTTTTTTCTCGCGACAAGTGGTATTACTCTAATTTGGAATTAGAAGAAAATAAGTACTGCGATAATGGAGATTTGTTATTTGCATGGTCAGCATCTTTTGGTCCAAAAATTTGGGATGGAGGAAAAGTCATATACCATTATCATATATGGAAAATGCTTCCAAATCCTCAGGTATTAGATAAATATTACCTTTTTTGTTGGTTACAAAAATCAGTTTCTCAATTAACTCAAGGAATACATGGAAGCGTAATGGCGCATCTCACGAAGTCAGATATGGAAAATATCCTTTTTACTATTCCTCCTCTTGAGGTTCAGAAGAAGATTGCGGGGGTGCTGGGTGCGCTGGATGATAAAATTGAGCTGAATAATAAGATAAATAATAATTTAGAACAACAGGCTCAGGCTCTATTTAAGTCATGGTTTGTTGATTTTGAACCTTTCGGCGGGGTTATGCCGGAAGATTGGAAAGTTGGAAATTTATTAGATATTGCAGATTATTTAAATGGTTTAGCTATGCAAAAATTCAGACCTACAGAAAATGGAAGAGGTCTGCCAGTTTTGAAAATAAAAGAGCTGCGACAAGGTTTTTGCGATAACAGCTCCGAACTTTGCTCTTCTAATGTCAAAAGAGAGTATGTTATTGATGATGGAGATGTGATATTTTCGTGGTCCGGAAGCCTCCTTGTTGATTTTTGGTGCGGAGGTAAATGTGGACTCAATCAACATTTGTTTAAGGTTACTTCGGAAAAATTTGAAAAATGGTTTTATTATTCTTGGACAAAGCACTACCTTAATAAATTTGTCGCCGTAGCGGCAGATAAAGCAACAACTATGGGACACATCAAAAGAGATGAATTAGAAAAAGCCGAAGTTGTTATTCCTTCATCCATTGATTATCAAAAAATTGGTAAGGTTCTATCGCCAATATATGATTTAATTATACAAAATAGAATAGAAAACACCAGACTTGCGGCGATACGGGATACGTTGTTGCCAAAACTCATGAGTGGCGAAATTGATGTTTCAAACGTGGATATTTCGGCTCTCACTTCCACCGATAAATTATCATTTACTAAATAGGAGACTAAAATGCAATTAAGTAGCTTACATAAAGATCGAATTACTTTGATTAAGAAAGATGGAACAAAATTTGAAAACATTCAATCTAATGTGCAAACAAATAAAATTTTCACTTATAATACCAAGATTATTGTTGATGAAGGAGATATTTTTTCAAGGAAACTTCCTAATGGAAAAATAGAGTATTATGAGGTTATAAATCCAATATTTTGTCATGGATTAGGGGCAATTCCTGCTAATTATCAAATAGAGGTAAGAAAAACAACGCAAGCCCCTAAGCAACCATCCATTAATATAAATGCGGCAGGTAATGCTAAAGTGAATGTTAATTCCATCGATAATTCTATTAATAACTCCTTCAACAATGACTTAGAAATTTTTGATAAACTTTTGAGCATAACAGGACAAATTCCTAATAGTGCCGAAATTACTAAATCTATCATTGAAATGAAAAATTCCATAAACGATAAAGAATCTTTTAAGGAAAAATATAATAATTTCATACAGAGTGCCGCAGCACATATGACATTGTTTGCTCCACTAATTACAGAGCTAACAAAGTATTTTTAAAAGGAGCCTAAATCATGACCTACACAAATCCGGTAAATGAAGAAGCGTATGAAAACTCAATTATAGAGCTGTTTCAAGAACTCGGCTATACGCATGTTTATGGGCCGGATGTGGAAGATAGAGATTTTACTTCGCCGCTTTATGAGCCGGTGCTAACAAATGCGCTCCACCAAATCAATCCGAAATTGCCGGAGGAAGCGATAAATGAGGCTCTATTTAAGCTCAAAAACTTTGAAAATGCCGAATTGACGCAGAAAAACGCGTTGTTTATGGATTATTTGCAAAACGGCATTACTGTCCATTATACAGAAAAAGGCGAACCTCGCGATACACTGGTTTATTTGATTGATTATGAAAAGCCGGACAACAACTCTTTTATTGTAGCTAATCAATGGACATTTGTTGAAAACAGCGAAAAACGTCCGGATGTTCTGTTGTTTATCAACGGCTTGCCTTTGGTGCTGATGGAATTAAAATCTCCATCACGTGAAGAAACGGATGCTTCGGAAGCATATCGGCAAATTCAGAACTATAAGCACGAAATCCCGTCGATGTTTATTTATAATGCAATCTGCGTGATGAGTGATTTGGCGGTATCTAAAGCCGGAACGATAACATCTGATGAAACACGCTTTATGGAATGGAAAACGGTTGACGGCTCTTATGAAAACACCAAATATGCGCAGTTTGACACGTTTTTTAACGGAATTTTTGAAAAATCGCGCCTGCTGGATATTTTGAAAAACTTTATTTGCTTTTCTAACGAAAACAAAGGTGTGGCAAAGATTTTAGCCGGTTACCACCAATATTTCGCGGTTAAAAAAGCGATAGAATCTACCAAACATGCTACCGAAACCGATGGTAAAGGCGGTGTTTTCTGGCATACGCAAGGAAGCGGTAAGTCTCTTTCGATGGTATTTTACGCTCACTTATTACAAAGTGCCTTAAACAGCCCAACGATTGTTGTCATTACCGATCGGAACGATTTGGATGACCAACTTTATACGCAATTTGCTAAATGCAAAGACTTTTTGCGCCAAGAACCGGTGCAGGCAACAAGTCGCGCCAACTTGAAACAACTTTTAGATGGTATCAAAGCCAACGGTATTTTCTTTACCACGATGCAGAAGTTTGAGGAATCAGTCGAGCCGCTGTCCGAACGCCGCAATATTATCGTTATGGCTGATGAGGCGCACCGCGGACAATATGGATTAAGCGAGAAGATAGATAAAGACGGTAATATTAAAGTCGGTACAGCGCGTATTATCCGTAATTCTCTGCCAAACGCAACATATATCGGTTTTACCGGCACGCCGCTTTCTCTTGATGACCGCAACACGCGAGAGGTATTTGGTGATTATATCGATATTTATGATATGACTCAAGCGGTGGAAGATGGAGCAACACGTCCGGTTTATTATGAAAGCCGCGTGATAAAACTTCACTTAAAGCCGGAGATTTTGCAACTGATTGATACTGAATATGATTTAATGGCGCAAAATGCCGATCCGGAAGTTATTGAAAAAAGCAAAAAACAGCTCGGGCAGATGGAAACAATATTAAGCGATGACGACACAATCAATTCGCTTGTCTGCGATATTTTGGATCACTATGAAAACTATCGTGAAAATTTATTAACCGGAAAAGCAATGATTGTGGCTTATTCTCGCCCGATTGCTCTTAAAATTTATCATCGCATTTTAGAATTGCGTCCGGCATGGAAAGAAAAAATTGCGGTGGTTATGACCTCGGATAATAACGATCCTGAAGATTGGCGTGCAATAATCGGCAATAAATCACATAAAGAGGAATTGGCTCGCAAATTTAAGGACAATTCGGATCCTTTGAAAATTGCAATTGTCGTTGATATGTGGTTGACCGGCTTTGATGTGCCGTCACTTTCTACAATGTATGTTTATAAGCCGATGGAAGGTCATAATCTGATGCAGGCGATTGCTCGTGTTAATCGTGTATTTGAAGATAAAGAAGGCGGCTTAGTGGTTGACTATATCGGTATTGCCAGTGCTTTGAAAAAGGCTATGAATGATTATACCATCCGCGATAGAAAGAACTACGGCAACATGGACATTGCCACCACCGCATTTAACAAATTTAAGGAAAAATTGCAGGTCTGCCGCGATTTGTTGCATGGTTTTGATTATAGCGAATTTGCGACCGGAACGAATTTAGTCAGAGCTAAGTTAATCAGCGGTGCGGCAAACTTTATTATTGCACGAGAGAAAATAAAAGAAAAGGACGCATACATCAAACAAGCGTTACTGTTGCACCAGGCTTTATCGCTATGTTCTTCAATTGTTGAAGAGAACTTACGTATAGAAGCGGCTTTCCTTGAAGCTGTTCGCGTAATGATTTTACGCTTTACCGATAGCGGTGGGCATAAGAAAATTTCGTTAACAGAGATGAATGCTCGGATAAATGCTTTATTAGAGCAAAGTATTAAGAGTGACGGCGTGATTAATCTATTCTCTGACGTTAAAGAAGAATTTTCGCTATTTGATCCGAAGTTTTTAGCGGAAATATCTAAGATGAAAGAGAAAAATTTGGCGGTGGAATTGTTGAAAAAGTTAATAGCAGAGCAAATTTCAATCTATCGCCACACAAATGTTGTTCGCTCCGAAAAATTCAGCGAAATGATACAAGAGGCAATGAATCGTTATTTGAACGGTATGTTGACAAACGAACAAGTTATTGAAGAATTGCTTAATTTGGCAAAACAAATCGCCGCGGCACAAAAAGAAGGTGAAGATTTAGGCCTTAATGCTGAGGAAGCCGCATTTTATGATGCATTGACACGTCCTCAGGCAGTTAAGGATTTTTACGAAAATGATGAATTAATAGCCATTACAAAAGAACTTACTGAAACTTTGCGTAAAAACAAAACGATTGATTGGCAAAAACGCGAAACAGCACGAGCAAAAATGCGAATGATGGTAAAAAAATTGCTCAAAAAACATAAATATCCGCCGGAAGGTATGGAAGATGCTGTTCAAACAGTTATGACACAATGTGAATTGTGGACAGATAATGTAATGGCTGTATAATGATTAAAGTTTTGTTTGTATGTTTGGGGAATATTTGTCGGTCGCCGATGGCGCAGTTTGTATTTAAACAAATGGTCGCCAAAAAAGGCCTGTCGGAGCAGTTTTATATTGATTCCGCTGCCACCGAGCGTTTCAACGAGATGTGCCACGCCGGTATTCATCACGGCACCCGTGACAAGCTGAAAGCCATGCAAATTCCGTTCGAGGAACACTATTCGAGGCAAATTCGTCCGCGCGACTATGTGTATTTCGACTACATTATTGCGATGGACGACAGCAACATTGAGGACATTCAATCGCTCGTTGGTCCGGATACGGAAAACAAAATCCACCGCTTGCTTGATTTCACCAACAATCCGCGTAATATCCGTGACCCATGGTATACCGGCAATTTTGACGAGAGTTTTGACGACATCAGTGAGGGTTGTCAGGCGTTTCTAGAGCATTTATTAAAGGAGAATAGCGATGGCAAAAGAGGTTAATCCTAAGGAAACAACGCGCGCAAAAGCGTTTGAGTTCTGGATGAAGGCGCCGAACCCGATGGTGACGTTTTTCAAAACACTTGACGTGACGAATTTGGTTAAAATAAGCGCAAGGAAACATCTCAAATTCAATATGTTACTTGATTTTTGCATCGGTAAAGCCGCCGCGACCGTAAAGGAGTTCTATATGCTTCCGGTTGGCGATAAGTTGATACAATACGATACGCTGGCGGTCAACACGATTGTGAAAAACAAGACCGGCGAAGTCAGCTCGTGCGATATTTTGCAGTCCGACGACTTGGAAACTTTTAATCTGGAATATCTCAAATATACGGCGGAAGTTGCACAAAGTTGCGTTGACCGCGATTTGTCCGTCGACAGCATGGTTATCGGCACTTCGGTGATTATTGATACGGAAATTGACGGTGCGGTGGGTATGAACAGCGGGATTTTCAACAATCCGTTTATGATTTGGGGACGCTATAAAAAGCGGTGGTTTCGGTATTATCTGCCGATTTCGTTTCAGTTTCACCACACGCAGATGGACGGCGCGACAGCCGGCAAGTTTTTAGCTAATTTGCAGAATGAGATTAACCGGCTGAAGTAAAAATCAGTATTATTGGGACTTTCTTTTCTGATATTCCACTTTTAGCTCGGTTTCGCATTGTTTATACCGGACGACCATTTGTTCGATTTTGAATTGCAGACGGTTGAGGCGGTCGCGTGGTCTGACCGGTAGTGGGTTTCCGTATGCTTTTTTTAGCAATGTTTCAATTTGAGTTAAAGTGCGGCCGGCGTGATAATAAACCATCACAAAGTTTGTCCGGTTGCTTGGCTTAATATCCTCGTATTTGCGCATTTTCATAATTCGATCCCCATGTATCGGCAGTAAGAGGAGCCGGACGGGTCGACGTAAAGCGTTGGCTTGCCGGGGCATTGTAGGGCAACCACTTGGCGGTGGTTTTCATCATCATAACCGCCTTTGCCGGATAGGAAAATGTAATCATCCAGCGGGTATAGGCAAACCGCATCATACCAAACGGCCGGCAATTCAACCGTTTCCGCTATTACAACTTCCTCGGCCTGCAGAGCATAGCGCTGGCATAACTCCTTAACTTCATCGATATCTGAGGGCTTCCGAACCATGTAAATTTTAACTGTTTTCATTGTATTTCCTTTCGTTTTATACAATGAATGCTTGGAAATGGGGCAATATCAAGTACAATATGACGTTTGTCGCACAATTCTTCAAAATTTCAGAGAAATACTGATTTTTTGAGGGGCTGTATTGGGCATACAGTGCGAGGAAAATTGGTGTTTATATGAAATTTTGAAGTTTGCCCTTTGGGTTTGCCTGCAAAAGTGTTATACTGCACTTGGTATTGCCCATCAGTCCAGTGAAATAGGTAAAAAAATGCAGATTTTCTATAGCCTGCCATCGTTTTTGGAAAGTATGCTTTTTTTATTTATACAAATAGTGCAACAGACTTGCATCATGTAAGGCATCTGCATCATAAAGTATTGA
>CADAJN010000004.1 GCA_902788365.1 uncultured Pseudomonadota bacterium
CCTCTGATTTTTCAGAGGTTTTTTTCGTTTAAAAGACCCGAAAATGGCGGTAAAATGGTATTTACGCACATCTGTGACACATGGGTGTGACACAATGACATTAAAATATAACCATTTAGAACGCAGAAATCATACCTTTTACTTTAGGTATCGTGTGCCCTCATGGGTGAGACACATTTTTGAAAAAGAATGTATTAGGTATTCTTTAAACACTAATGATTATAATATCGCTATACACTTGGTAAAACGGGAATCTTTCAAGTATGATACCCTTCTCAATGACATAAGGTGGCTGGTGATGGAAATTAGGAACGGAAAACTGCATCTTTCGCAAGACGATATTGAAAATATCATTGCTCAACGAATCAAGGAAATCCAAGATAAACTGGACGAATCGTATTATAAAATCAAAAATGGTGAAATTGCCCCTCATAACCTCCCGATTACCATGCTTGAAGAAAAAGATTATAAGAGCACACCGTTTGACGGTTCATACGAAGAATTTAAGGACGAACAGGTTATCAGCTTTGTAAAGAAATATGTGATGGCAATGAAAAATAACAAACGTATTCCGCCATCGGTATTTGATTTCTTAAAGCGCACAGTAAAGAAAAATGCCATTGAACCGGATGAAGCCGCCCGTCCTGATTGGTTGGATAAACTGGAAAACGGTATGCAAATGGCAGATGATTATGCCCATAACCGAGCCGAAGCCATCGTTACCGATAATCGCAACTTCTACATTCCGGCTGTGATTGAGCGTTGTTTGAGTTATATTGAAGAAGAACGTGCCGCCAATACGGTTCGTGCACCACAGGTCAAAACACACTGGGAAACCCTGTTTAAGAAGTTTAAGGAATACAAGCAGCAGATTAAAGGCACGGGTGACCTTACATTACAGAAGGATTATACTTGCCTTGAAGCCATTTTTGATTTGATTGACAAGAAGTACGTTGAAAATCTGACCGCAAAGGATTGTGATTTTATCTCGCAGAAGATTTATTACATTCCGAAGAACTGGAAAAAGACCGACCTTTATAAGAAAAAGAAACTCAAAAACTGCCTGACGGAAGACATAACGGAAAAGAACATTTCTACGACCACGGTTAAGAAATATTTACGTGCTTTCAAAGAGTTCTTGACGTATGCTCAACGAAAAGGTTATGTAAGTTTAGCATTAAATGTGCAGTTAGAAATACCGAGCCGAGAAACTCGTGAGAGTTATGACCCGTTCACCAAAGCCGAATTGAAGAAGATATTTAATCCAGAGACCTACCCTTACAGACAAGACGAACAATTTGCTTTCCGCTACTTTATTCCGCTGATGGCGTTATTCTCTGGTGCCCGTCTGAACGAATTGTGCCAACTTTACCTTGATGACATCAAGAAAGAAGGCAACATATACTATATGTTATTCACGGATGAACGCAAAGACCAACATATTAAAAACAAATCGTCCAAGAGAATTGTGCCTATACATCCAAAAGTAATGGAAATGGGATTTGAAGAATACTATATGTCGGTTCGGGCAAAACGGAAAGACCGCCTATTCTACCAACTCTCTTATTCCGATGCTAACCACTATACCGACAAGATGTCCAAGTGGTTCGGCAGATATTTGGATGAACTCGGCATCAAGAGCAAACGGAAAGTGTTCCACTCGTTCAGGCATCTAGTGAAGCCAGAACTCAGAGATGCAGGCATTCCGCAAGAATACCAAAATGCGATTTGCGGTTGGGAAGGACAAGATCTTGGATGAAAACTTGAAGAAAATCAGGGAGCGGCAAATAACCCCTCGCCTTGCCCTGCAATATCGTCTCTATCCAAATACAGATAGAACTTTGGACTTTGCCAAGAAAAAGAAAGAGAAGAAATTTTATGAGAGAATCAAAAGAAATTAGTAAAGCAATATTAGAAATGTTACATATTAATTAATAGATCATTCATTACTTTCTTGAAATATTCAAAATCTTTTTCATTCAAAATATGATGTGGTGTGTGTTTTGAATAATCTATTTTATTTACATTTGTAAGTTTATTATATTTTCCATATTCTTCTTTTTTTAATGTAGATGAAAAAATTATTTGATTAGGTAATTGCTTATATAAATCTAAAATAATACTTTCTTTTGAGGATGAAAGTTCACCATCACGAAAAGAATCAACAATTATAGGAAAAGGATGTTCTAATACTTTTGCCAGAGCATAAATTCTAGATAGGTAGAATAAAGCCCCCTCGCTACCAGAGAATGTTTCCCCTTTTACAGTAAAAATATTCTTGAAACTTTTTTTTCCTTTAGGATCAACCTTATTATAAAATTCGGACATTGTGCCAAGTATTCTGTTCATTAATTCCTTTTGTTGATATTCTGATTTATCATTGGTCTGTTTAAAATATTCTAGTGATGTGCGTAATTTAACTATAGCATTATCAATTTGTTGTATTCTAGCATCAATGTTCCCCGTTTGATTGATATCATTCTTATATATTAAAAGATTTTCTAGAGAAACATCCTCATCTTTCAATAATTCTTTTAATATAGCCTGTTGTAATGATAATTTTTCTTCTAATTTATCACATTCTTCAGAATACATACGAATCTTATTGTTTATAGAATTAATTATGCTAGTTCTGATATCAAGGTTAGAAACTTCAAAATTAATACCATTTTTATGACTTTTATATCCTATATGCGATGACTGACAATCTAAACAGATTATTTCTCCCTCTGATAATGTCGTATTTAAGGAGTTTAGTTCTTTTAGCAACATTTCATTTTTAATTTTTTTATTCCATAATTTATTTCTGGTATTTCTCAATTCTACAATAGTATTTTTTTGCTTATTTAATAAATCTAACTTTTTTATAATTTCGTCTTTATTCAATGTATAATGTGTTAATTTAGCAGCAGAAATATTGCTCTTCAAAAAACTATGTTCTTTAAGTAGTGTTTTTCTCTCATTATCTAATGTTCTAATCTCTTCTTTTATTGCTATCGGATCAATATTTGATATGACAGTTTGTATTCCTGCATATGAATACAGCATATTGATAAAATCATCCTTATTATAATAACCATGATTTATAATATTGTAGCTAATACGAGCATCTTGACCAACAAAAAACATTTGATAGAACAAGATTAAATCCACCATTCTCAGTTTATTATCTTTCAATATAGACGGTAGTTTATATATAAATTTATTAAAAAAGTACTTGAACTCAGTAACACTATTATAGATATATATTTGATTACCCATTCTAATAACAAAGTCATTTTTATTGCGACAAATTATCATATTTGTATCAAATAAAGTTATATTAGTAACAAAATAATAATTTTTATAATCAAAACTTTCAGGAAAAATAGGTTCATTACCCAAAGAGTAATACAATCCCTGCATCACAATAGTTTTGCCTCTGTTGTTATCATCACTAAATATCAGATTGATTTGGTTATTAAAATTTCTTTCAACAAATGCTTCTGAATTATTGCCGATACAAATCTCATTTATAATCATGTCAATACTCCATCTTTAATTAAGGCAATAAAATATTGTGCTGAATTAAAAGTTAAAAAATTTACACTTTCAAATTTCTCAACGCCAAGATAATTATATATTTCCATTACAGATAATTTAGGATTACTCTTGATTGTGTCATATATATTAAAGAATAAGTCCCAATAATTTGATGCATTATTCTTATCAAAAAGCATTCTGCTGATATCTTGCTCACAATCTTCAACAAGTTCCTTGATTTCTTCATCAGTTTTACCTAGATTGCTGAGAGATTGAACAAAACAAACAGGAGCTCCTTGTTTTATAATGTTATCCTTGTGAATTAATCTGCTTAAAATCAACAAAATTATTTCGTTATAAGTAATGTATTTTTTTGTTGGGAAAAAATCTATCAATTTATCTATCTTCATACCTTCTGTATAAATACTTTTTTTTACAGTTTGTTTGTCTCTAATTTCATCAAATATCTTTGCTAAAAAACCATCCTCAACCATTAATGAGGACTTTTGCTGGATGATTTGCTTAATATATTCATGTTTTTCTTTATCATTGATTACAAAAGTAACTTTTGATAAAAAATCCAATATGTTTTCATCCGTAATCATTGAACTATCAATATAGGAAACATCTTTAGCTTTATCTTTTAAACTTCTCATAATACGCTCTTTATTTTTATCATCAAAATTTTTTATGGAGAATATTTTAGCATCTTGATCAAGTAAACTTGTCGAAGATATTCCTTCAACAAAGAGAATGTAGGAGGAGAAATCCAAATCAGATAAGTAGTTTTTATATAAAGTAACCAAATATTTTCCCAATTTAGTCGCTGTTAATTTTCTTTCACCTTTTGATTGTAAATCCCATGCTTTGTGGCCGAGCCTATGTACTGCAGTAACATCATTAAAAAAATCAATAACAAAATAAAACATTTCTTCTGCATCTTTATGATTACACATTAGGTAGAGCATTCCTTTTGTTTCATAATCAGATGCTTTTTTATTATTTCTTTCTGTTGATTGTACTATATATGTCACAACATTACGTCCATGATCGCCATTTATTTTGCATTAAAACATATATTTTATAAAAAAACAAGATTTTTTATTAAACCACAAAAATGTTAAAAAATGTGCATTCTTTAACATTTTCTCGGAAAAGCCCGAAAATACTACAGTTTTGAAAACGGCTTAATTAAAAGCACCAAATTCCGTTTGCATGTTGTTTACCGTTTCAAAATAAACTTTTTCATCGCTTCTATTAACTCATCAAAATTAGTAGAAGGACGGACTTTCCAATCGCTTGACGATGTTTCATTATTTTTACGTAAAGCCTTTGCTCTTCTTATGGCATTATCTTCATTTCCTTGAGTTACCATCGTTACAAAGTCAAAACGTTTATTTCTGAAAAGTGTAAAACAGCCCAAAGTTCCACTGAACGATTAGAACATATTACGCTACCATTATTGTTCTCCGCTGTTTGAAACGCCTTTTGGTAGTTTTCCTTATCTTTTCCAGTATTGCTTCTATCATCTTCATCAAAAACAGCATAGAATTTATCGAGCTTACTTGTTTTAGGGCTTTTGTCTTCAATTAGATTTTCTACAATTTTTAATGGTTCGGATTCATTGTTAGACGGAACAATCTCAAACCCAGTCAGTACTTTGTTCGGTTTTAATTTATTTTTAATTGCAAAATTTTTTATCCAGTCGTTTAAGTATTCCGGTTCAGTTACATTACCTTCTGTATAAATGACTATCTTTCCAGCATTACGTTCTTTTCTGTTAAATCTATTAGTCCTGGAGAGACTGAACTCTTCTTCGTCCTTACGCATTCAGAATAGCCTCCAATTCTTTAATATCTCCCAAGTATGGGATAGCTCCGAATCTGCCCTCTAAATATCCTTTTTCATAGTTAAAGCCTTCTCTTATGGATTTAAACTCGGTTAAAGGATATACTTCTGAGCAGCCTTCTTCATTCTTCTCTACAAACCAAATCTCATCTCTTTTGAGAATATCAGACTTAAGTATAGAAGTATCGTGAGTTGAGAAGATAAGCTGCGCTCTGCCTTTGTTGATGTTTGGAACGTTAAACATTTCAACAAGCTTAGCCAACATCATCGGATGTAAGTTCTCTTCCAATTCATCTACAACAAATATTCCGCCTTCCAACAATGAAGGAATGAATGTCACCAAATATTTGGCAAACTGGTTGGTTCCAGTGCTTTCACTGTTCATTGGCATATCATATAGTTTTCCGTCTTTACCCTTATGTTCAAACAAAATTCTATACTTGTTTGCGCTTTGCGGTTCATTCTTAAGGACTTTCAGTCCTACCACACCTAAATCAGCATATTTTATAAAAGCTATAACTTGTGACAATAACTTCGGACTGTTGTATAGTTTCTCGGCCAAATCATCTATATTAAGGTAAGTGGCTATAATATTGGCAAAGGTTGTCTTGGTTATCTCTTTTAAGGCTTCAAATATTTTGTGAATATAGGCCAATCCTCTGGTATCAAGAATATCTAAAACCAGTAAATCTTTTCTTTTTTCCAAAGAGGTCTCGGTTAAAGCCGTATCAAACTTTGAGATAATCTTTTTATCAGTTTTAACCAATTTGTCTTTTTCTCTTTTATATAGGATATTCTTTGTTTTTTGCGCATATTCAACCAAATTTTCGCTCAAGATACCTTCCTTGTCAAAAGTCATAGAAAGAATGTATCTTTTAGCTTCAACGCTAAAATCAATTTCAATTAAAGATGGTTTATTAAGCGTTTCTTCACTTAAAGCAAACGGTTGATAGAAGTCAGAAGAAGGCTTCTTATCCATTCTATTCAATAAAGAAGAAACAATCTCGTTCAGAATCTTTATGATATTACTCTTTCCTGAAGCATTGGCTCCATAAAAAGCCGTAACTGGCGTAATCATCTCTTCGCCAATGGCTTTTTCGTTTCTGATATAGTTTGTCGGCATGTTGGTATATTTTGATTCTGCAGTAAAGAATATCTCTTGTTCATCCTTAAATGACAAGATATTGGCAAACTTCAATCTTAACAGATTAACTTTCATTTCCTAACCTTTCATATAGCAGTCCTTTTCTTCTAATATAGAAGATATTATTCAAAAATCAAGCAAAATATGTCAAAATCTGTAAAAAAATTACAGATTTTACTTAACAAGAAATTCCAATCTATTATGTAAAAAATTATGACTATTTCTAAAAATGTTAAAGAACATACATTGTTTAACATTTTCTCGGGAAAGCCCGAAAATACTATAGTTTTGAAAATTGCTAAAATGCCGCAAATTTAAAAATGTTACACTTTCCGCACGTATCGCACAAAGTTTAACATTATGCAAAAAATTTACGTTGACTCATCTCAAAGGCAAATTTATATATAAAAGCATAGAAATTCATTTGGGAGAAAAAATATGTTGAAGGTTGTTTTATATGTCATCATTTTGGCAGCCATTGTTATCGGCGGAGCAAGTTTTTATCATCTGCACAAAGTCAATGCCAAAAACAAAGCCGAAATGGCTAATTTTGATAAAGAGGTCAAATTAAATGCCGATTTAGGCAAAGTTCTGGTTGTTTATTATTCCCTCACCGGCCACACCAAGGATATAGCCGAACAGATTGCCGCTAAAACCGGTGCCGACATTTTTGAAATAAAAACAGTCGAGACCTATTCTTCGCCGTCAGTTTATATGAAAAGCAAGAAGGAGCTGACGAGCAAAAACTATCCTGAGCTGCAAGGAAGTCTTCCGAATGTAGCGGATTATGATACCATTTTTGTCGGTGGTCCGGTTTGGTGGTATACGATGGCTCCGGCACTTTATTCTTATTTGAAAGTGACCGATTTCGGCGGTGCTCGTGTAGTTTCGTTCTCTACGCAAGGTAGCAACTTCGGTTCATTCTATAAAGATTTTGCGGATATGGCTCAAAATGCGCAAATCCTGCCGAGCGAAAATTTCAACAACATTGATGAAAAGTATAAAGAGCAAGTTTCCAATAAAATCAACGCTTGGCTGAATAAACTTTCAAAATAAATCCGTTATAATCAATTACCCATTTTCTCTTTCGGAGATGCCAATACAAAGGGTTGTTTTCTTTCATCTTCCGGAAGTATCTGATGGTCAAACCAAGACCAGAAAAAGTTTTCTCCGTTTTCAATACCATATCCGTCTTGATTATGGTCAGCCGTGTCATAACTGTCGGCAAAAATCAGCACATCATCAGCGGTTTCTTTTGTTCCCATGGTATCATAGCCGATAATAACTCGCCAATGCCCGCCCATAAAAACATTTTCCACCATAATCGGGTGCCCTGATTTTAATTTTTCTTGCACAAAAGCCGCAAACGGCTCATAATCCTCAAGCGGTTGCCATTCATCAAGATTTGTCTTAACATTCCACCCTAAATTACGGAAATAATTTGCAATGCCTTTAACACTCGTTCCGGTTTCAAAACTCGCACCCATTTTTTCTATCAGTTCTTCTTCGGTAACCCCTTTTTTCCCATAATACTCTAAAACAGTTAAAGCCTCCGCCGGACCGCAAGAATATTCTGTTGTTTGCTGAAAAGTCGGATAATGGCTCAAAATTGTTAAGTTTTCATGTGACTTCATCTCAAAAACATCCGGCATGGTGAAGTATGTCGAATTGATATGATTTACGTTTACCGCATCTTCCTGCTTTATACCCGAATTATTTTCTTTAGCATAGAAATCACCATTGCTATCATCAACCGGAAACGCTTGTGCAAAAATTGCACTCAATCCCACTATGCCTAAAAACACTATAAAAACTGTCTTTTTCATCATTTTTACCTCATTTTGAGGTAATATTAGAGCAATTTTGGTTAAAAAAGGCATAAATTGGCTGTAAAATTTTATAGTTTTGATTTTCGTAATTTGCGAAAAATTGATTTTACTTCTTCTTTTAGTGATGGATATATTTTATAATGTCTATTACCGCATTATAGGCTAACCACAATTAAACAAATTTCTAAAATATTGACAAGCAAAAGCGTTAATTACAAATCCCGTAACGATGAAACAGTAAAACGGCAGACATTTTAAGACCTGCCGTTTGGTAATTTGCTTTTGTATTGTTACTTACAAGCAAAAATTATTCACCTATATAAAAACACCTCATAATCGTAATGGTTTAATATTGCATTTTTGAAAAACAGTACGTCGTCTTCGCCAATCGGGCGGAAATGGTTGGCATCAACGCCGACATTTAAGCCGTTTGTGCTTACTTTTCTAAGTCCGTGAATATGTCCGAACAAATTAAACATATCCTTTTTGCACTCGCTCGGCTTATGGGTTAAATATACCGGTTCGCCGTTTTTCAAAGTCAGTGTATCGTGCGGTAAAACATCGGCAAAGCATTTTTTTAGTTGTTGCTCCAAATTGGCGTTTTCTTTCAAGGCATCGGTTTCGTAATTGCCCAAAATAAAATGAATCTTGCCGTGCAAATACGGACGGATATTCAAGTCGCCGAAATCGCCCAAATGATATACCACGTCATCGGAAGCTACCTCATTGTTCCAATTTAAGATAAGCGCGGCATCCATTTCTTTAACCGAAGCAAACGGACGGCGCGAAAGCGTCATCGCCCGCGAACTTCCAAAATGCGTATCGGAAGTAAAGAAAATTCGCCCGCTGTTTTTTAATAACGAGCGAACTTTATTGAGCGTTTCGGCATAAGTGGAATAAACCGCCACATTTTCCGCCTGTAGGCGCTTGACTATATAACTTTTTCCGAAAAAAGCATCATCAATCCCGATTACCACCTGCTTTCGCGTATGATTATAACGGGTTTTTGCCATCCACTCCGCCAATTCAAAACGCGAAGTTTGGGCATAGTCGCGACTGGCAACATCGGCAACTTTCGGCGGAAGCCAAAACATAATCACATCGGCAGCCGCTAAAAAACGGCTTTCCCAATCAACCTGCAAATCCAAATTGAAATTGATGACGTTTTCACGGCGCGGATTGGCAACATAAACATCTAAATCCGTCAAATCTTTAATGGCTTGAGTCTGCCAATCGGGCGCACCTTTAATCGGCCCCGCCAAAAACACGATTTTTTTGTTTAAACAATCCCTTTCCGGCGACACCGGTGTTATCAGTTCCATATCAAATCCTTTCACGAGGCACTAAAGCCTTAAACAAAAAATCTATTTAGAGTTTCATTTTAACTTAAAAAATATAAATTTCGCCGTCGGAAGGTATTAAAATTTTATCGGCAATATTGCGCTGATGTAACTTTTCGCTTAAGGTTTGGCGATTTAATGTTGCATGCGCCACTTTGGGCACAATTCATAAACGTTTGCCACATCACTATCATCCATAATCAAACGTCCGAAAGTATTAAAAGTCGCCGCACAAGCGTTCAGAATAATAACTTCCGGCTGATATTGTTGCAAAGTCTTTTGAACTTCATCATAAAAAATCGTATCTCCGGCCACATAAACCGACTTTTCGTTTTTATGTTGCAAAATAAATCCGCTGGCCTTTCCGCAAGGAACTTTTGTGCCATGCAATGCCGCTGTTTTAATAAGCGTAATTTCACCGATTTGCGTATTTTCCGTCATAACTTGCACATCTGTAAATCCGGACTTTTTCAGTACTTCGGCATCGTCCTTATTTTGCACAAAAACCGGTGTATTGTGATTTAAATCTTTACCGACTGTTCCATCAGGATACATATCAATATGGTCCGGATGAATGTGGGTGATGATATAATAATCAACCCCGTTTAATATCTCCGCAACTGATTTCGGCAACGAACATATCGGCATAGCAAGTTCATTGTGTTTAGATGAAATTACCTCTTTTTCCATACCAAGTTCTTTGAATGTACCGTTACTACCTTGTGGCGCAAGCCATGGGTCAACCAAAAACTTTTTATCGGCATATTCCAAAACAATTGTCGCATTGCGTATTTGTTCAAATTTCATTTTGCTATCCCTTCTTTAAAAATTTTTATAAATCGCAACATTCACCGCATGATTTATTTTCTACCTGAAAATTGCAGTGAGTAATTCCGAATTTATCTTTTAAAAGCTGTGTTGCTTCCACAATAATATCATTGTTATCACTTTCAATATGGCATTCAATCGCCACATTATGTTCACTGATACACCATAAATGCAAATGGTGCACATTTTTGATATTTTTTATGGCAAGCAAAGAATTTTTGACTTGTTCTATATCAATGTTGTCAGGAGCGGCATTCATCAAGATATTTACAATCTGCGGAAAAGACACAACCGATTGAAAAATCATATAAAAAGCAATAAGCAAGGCCACAATCCCATCAACCCGATATAAATCAAACCACATAATACAAAGGCCGGAAATAATAACGCCGATTGAACCGAATGCATCTGCCAAGTTATGAATAAACACCATTTTCATATTACTGTTGTGATGGGCGTCATGATGCGAAATTTTTGCCGTTAAGGCATCAATAATAAGCGCCAAAACCGAAATCCAAATAATCAGCAGTCCATCAATTTGTTGCGGATTTATCAGCCGTTCAATTCCTTCTGCCAACAGATAGCAACCGGATATAAAAAGCAATATCAGATTAACAAATCCACCTATAATTTCAGCTCTTTTGAAACCGTATGTGTATTTTGCCGAAGCTTTCTTGTTTCCTATCTTAAACGCAATGACGGCAATCAAAATTGAAAAAGCATCAGAAGTGTTATGCAGTGCATCTCCTATCAAGGAAACACTGCCGGAAATTATACCTCCTATTATTTCAGCAACAGACAAAAGCATATTGATTGCGAACGATAAAATCAGCAATCTAACAGACTTTTGTGTTACCTCATTATGATGGTGGTGATGAATGTGAATATGTTCAGACATTGTTTATGCCCTTTATTTAATCATCAGACTTATCAAAAAGGCTGATAAGCTCATTTATTTTCTGTTCTTGTTCTGTTTTTGAAGCCTTAAATGAAGCGGCAACACAATGTTTAATATGCTTTTGCAAAATGTTTTTTTCAACACTTTTCAATGCAGAACGCACCGCTTTAATTTGATTGACAATATCCAAACAATAACGTTCTTCTTCTATCATCTTTTTTATTCCATCTATCTGACCGGAAATGCGGTTCAGGCGAGGCAAGTTTTCCGAATGATTCAAGAATCGCAGCATTTATTTTCTTTGGTGCATTGGCAATTATCGCCGCAAGTACATTTTTCCCCGCATTGGCATTCTTTACCATCTTTTCCGCATTGACAATTTTCGCCACATTGGCAGTTTTCACATTTACAATTCGGATTGTTACATTTTCCCATTTTTATTCTCCTGTTAAAAAAATTACGTTCAAATATACATATACCCCCTATATGTATAAATGTCAAGATATATTTAAAAGCCGAGCGGTTAAACTCGGCTTGTATTGTTATAAAACCATATCTTTCTAAATAAATCTTTGCAAATCATCTAAAACATCGGATAGTTTCATTGCGGCAAGCTTATCCTCCATTGCCTTTTGCACAGAAAGCAGGCGCTCATCCAAAATGTTATGAACATTTTTACCAACCGGACATTTCGGATTCGGATTTTTATGAAAAGCGAACAAAGTGTCATGTTCCAACGGCTCAATCGCTTTGTAAACATCTAAAAGGCTAATTTCTTCCGTTTTTTTCAACAATGTGATACTTCCGCTTGCACGACCACGGGGAATTTGCACAATCCCCGCAGTCTTTAATTGCAGCAAAATATTACGGATTATTACCGGATTGATTTGTACCGAAGATGCCAAAAATTCACTCGTAACGTGATGTTCGTCTTTAAATGTTTCAATGGCGGTCAATATGTGCAAAGCAATCGTAAATCGGCTTGAAATCTGCATTTAGCATATTCCGTTAACAGAGTTCGGCATCACCGAAGCCAAACTGGGTTAAAGAACCTTCTTTAGCTTGAATGCAGATAAAACTAAATTCTCCGTCACCGGTGTTTTCAATTGTTCTGGCAACACCGGTTGCAACTCTCACAGCCGAGCCTTCTCTAACGTTGATTTTGTTATCGCCAACAGTGATAATACCTGTTCCCTTCAAAACAATATAAACCTCTTCATTTTGTTTATGTTTGTGATTAAACGGAACTTTAAATCCTTTTGGGGTGGGGTCACATTAACAGAAATTTCACAACTGCTTAAATTCAAAGCATCGTGCAAAAAAGCTTTGCCGTTATCAAGTTTGGCAATTTGTTCAAATGTTCCTAAATCGATATTTGTATATTCAGTCATTGTATTTCTCCTAATTGTAATAAACTTTGTTACATTTCAAGAATATGATATAAAGCGAAATATTTGTAATGTCAATAGTTACATTTCATTTTTTGTAATTTATCAAATGTACCTTTTTCATAAATATTCTTATACAGAGCAAGGATTTGTTATGAAAGTGCTGATTGAAACAATTGCTAGCCGCAAGGGTTATAAATTCTTTGAAAGTCGTGATGAGATGGATGCTTATTTGGGCAGACATTGCGGCAAAATCGCCAGTTATGAAATTTTACAAGAAGATGATACTGCATCTACAAACGACATTTTACAAAGTTTAGCTGAAGAATGCGAAGTGTTGGAAAACAAACTGTTCTATATATTCCGCCAGCAAGAGAAAATCAAAAAAGCCAAACAATATGAAAAACTTATCTATGCCGCAGGTCGCTTAAGAGAAGCAAACGGTGCTATCAGAGGCTGTATAAAGTAAAAATTTATAAAATTGATTTCTTGCATTTTCTATTTTCTGTTATAAAATACGGCAAAATTTAAGAAAGGACTGAAATGCAAGACTACACAATTCAAACAAACCATGTTTGCGCCAAACAAATCTCATTTTCTTTAGAAAACGGAAAGTTACACAATATCAAGTTTTACGGCGGTTGCCCCGGCAATACTTTGGCTATCAGTAAATTGTTGGAAGGTGCAGATGCTGTTAAAACCGTGCAAATTCTCAAAGGAAACGACTGCGGCGGCAAAGGCACATCTTGCGCCGACCAACTTGCCCGTGGTATTGAAGAAACATTGTCGCAAATGTCCGAGGCAATATAATGAATATCGGCAGTAAAGAAATAACGATTTATCCAGCTCAAACCGATAATTCACCATTAGTTATTTTGCATATTTTTTCAGATGAAGGTCAGCAGGTTTACGATGCGCTTAAAAAGTTGACAACTGTTGATTTTTCACTTGTTACCATCGGAAATTTGGATTGGGATAAAGATATGTCGCCGTGGGCTATTCCGCCGATTTACAAAAATGACACACCTTGCTCGGGTGGTGCTGATGAATATTTGCATTTGTTACTCAATGATATTTTGCCGCAAGTGTTACAATCTTTGTCATCTGCCCCGAAATATGTTGCGCTTGCCGGATATTCTTTGGCCGGATTGTTTAGTTTATATGCCATATATCACACCAATATATTCTCTCGGATTATGTCTGCATCAGGTTCTTTTTGGTTTCCTGATTTTAAGGAATATGTACAATCTCATAATCCGCAAATAATTCCGGAAAAGGTATATTTTTCTCTCGGCGATAAAGAAGCCAAAACTCGCAACACCATATTGCAAACGGTTGAAGAAAATACAATCTTACTGCAAAGGTATTTCACTCAACTCGGTTGTCATACTACGTTTGAAATCAATTCCGGAAATCATTTTCAAGATACAACTAACCGGACGGCCAAAGGTATTGCTTGGATATTAAATGATTAAACCGCCACGGATTTGCAGTGGTTTAGTGGGAGATAATGTCGGGAGTTGTTAGCCTTTTAACGGGTTTGAATCGTGTAGGTTTACCAGAACACCACCAAATTTCCTTTTTTTCACAAATTTTGTAACATTTTTAATGATATTTTTAAAAAACGTGATATATATCTATGTTTAAGGAGATTTATAAATGCAAAAATGTTATAAATGCGGTTCAAAACAAATAGTTAAGAATGGTAAAGTTTTCGGATGGCAACGCTACAAATGCAAGGAATGCGGTTATCAATTTACCAAAAATGCACCTGCCGGAAAGCCGTTGCATATAAAACTTTTAGCACACACAATGTATTCGGCTGGATTTTCTATGCGACAAATCGCAAATATTATCGGTATTACAGCCCAGTCAATATCTCGTTGGATAAAGAGATGGCATAACACTTATACCGAAGAAATGATGTCTTCTGAAAATTTTACGAAAGTAAACTCTGATGAACTGTTGGAAATAATGAATATCAGCCTGAATGACCAATATATTGTTTTGCGAGATGTATTATCTTCCGGTGCTGAAGTATATATTACGGTCAAGTTACCACCACAAGAATAATATCATTATAAAAGTTACATATTGTTTTTTAAACTTGATTTTCAATTCAAAACTTTTTAACTTGCCCAAAACTATGAAAAACAAGAAGGTATGTTATGAAAGTCAAGAAAATCAAAAGCAGAAAAATTTATCTTAACGCATTTTATGCACTTTGTTTGATTATGTTCGGCTGGTGGCTGAATAATCGCATGGCTCCGAAAAACGACGGATGGGTAATGCCAACTCCGTCAGTTCAGGTTCAAGGCTTAAAACAGCAAGATGTTGCAGCTAAAAAGAAGTATATTGCGCAGGTTGAAGCGATTAACAGCGTTGATGTCATTCCGCAAGTTTCCGGATATATTGAGCAGATTTTATTTCAAAACGGAGCTGAAGTAAAAAAAGGTGATGTTTTATTTATTATTGAACAACGCCGTTATAAAGACAATCTGAAAGCGGCATCCGCCACTCGCAAGCAATTGGCCGCCGATTATAAACGCTTGACTTCATTACATGAGAAAAAATTTATTTCCGACAAAGAAATTGAAGCAGCCGAAAGCGCCTTAAAGAATGCCGAAGCTGCTGAAGATTTGGCAAAACTGAATTTAGAATATACCGAAGTAAAATCACCGATAGACGGTGTTATCAGCAAGGCTTTGGTAACTGTCGGTAATTTGGTTAATCAAGGCACGCATACCTTGGCACGAATTGTGCAAGAACGTCCGGTCAGAATTGTATTTTCGGTAACGGATAAAGAACGTTCGGTATTTATGGATAAACTCAATCAAGCCCAAGATGTTTTTGTTGATATTGAATTGCCAAACGGCGAAATACAAACTCAAACCGCACAAAATCTGTTTTTCGGTAACGAAGTTAATGCCGATACGGCAACTATTCCTGTTTATTTGGATGCCTTAAACGACAATAAATTATTGGTTCCCGGCAACTATGTTGATATTTATATGCGCTTTACCTCAAAACAGATGGCGCTTTTGGTTCCGCAAATGGCATTAGCCGAAGACATTAACGGAACTTATGTAATGACAATTAAAAAAGTCGGAGACGAATACATTGCCGAGCAAAAATATATTAAACTCGGCGATGTAATAGATGATTGGCAAATAGTCCTTTCAGGTTTAAATGCAGATGATAAAGTCGTGGTGCAAGGATTGCAAAATGTTCGCGCCAATGCTCCGGTTTTACCGATTGATATTGATAACGGCAAATAAGAGGTAGCACAATGTTTTCAGCATTTTTTATTAAAAGACCGCGCTTTTCGTTTGTTATTTCAATTGTTATTGTTTTGGTCGGTATCTTAGCACTTTTTAACCTGCCTATTGCTTTATATCCGGAAGTTACCCCGCCGCAAATTACGGTTAAAGCGACCTATCCGGGCGCCAGTGCCGAAGTTATTGCCCGCACGGTCGGTATTCCGCTGGAAAGCGAAATAAACGGCGTGGAAGATATGCTTTATATGAACTCTTCATCGCAAGATTCTGCTTATACTTTAACTGTAACCTTTAAGACAGGTGTAGACCCTGATATTGCTCAAGTAAAAGTGCAAAATCGTATACAACAGGCAACACCGAAATTACCGGATGAAGTAACACGTCAAGGATTATCCGTCAAACGTGAGTCAACCAATATTTTGGGATTTTTCGTCTTTTCTTCCCCGAAAGGAACAATGGATGAAAAACAAGTTGCCGACTACGTTTATAATAATGTGCAACAAACATTAGCCAAAGTTTCCGGTGTCGGCGGTGTTGATGTGTATGCCGCACAACTTTCTATGCGTGTGTGGCTTAACGCAGATAAAATGGCGGCAATGCAAATTAATGCCGGCGAAATATACAATGCCATTGCAGGGCAAAATTATCAACCGGCGCTCGGTAAAGTCGGTGCGGCTCCGACAATCAGTAAAACACCGATGGTTTATACGTTGCAAACAAACGGACGCATGGAAACGGTAGAACAGTTTGAAAATATTATCGTTCGCACAGCAGAAAACGGTGGTTTGGTGCGCTTAAAAGATGTGGCAACCGTAGAACTTGGCCAAGAAAATTATTCCATTTCCGGACAATTTAACGGAAATGGCGCCGTATCAATGGCAATCAATCTGTCTTCCGGTGCGAATGCCTTGGACACAATGAAAAACGTTAAAGAAACATTAGAAGAACTGGCACAATTTTTTCCGGAGGATATGACATACACTATTGCTTATGACTCAACAAAATATATTCATGCCTCGGTTGAAAAAGTGGTCTTTACACTTTTGTTGACTTTGGCTTTAGTGGTTGGTGTTTGTTACTTTTTTTTACAAGATTTTTATTCAACACTTATCCCGACCTTAACCATTCCTGTTTCTATTTTAGGAACATTCGCGGTTATTTTGGCTCTCGGATACAGCATTAACATGTTTACATTATTTGCGATGTTACTCGCCATCGGTGCTGTGGTTGATGATGCCATTGTGGTGGTGGAACGTGTGGTATTTTTAATGCAACACAGTAATATGAATGCACGCGAAGCAACAATGAAAGCTATGAGTGAAATTACCGGCGCTTTGGTTGCAACATCGTGCGTATTGCTGGCAATTTTTGTTCCGGTCGGTTTTTTGGATGGTATTGTTGGTAAGATTTATCAGCAATTTTCGGTCACTATTGCCACGGCAATTATGTTTTCACTTCTGAATGCTTTAACTCTTTCTCCGGCTCTGTGTGCCTTATTGATTAAAAAGATAAAGCCGCGCAAATCCGGTTTTTGGTTTAAGGTTAATAATTTTATTGCGAATATGATACACGTTTATTCATTGGTGGTATCATTTATCGCCAAGAAACGTCGTGTTGTGCTAGCTATTTTTGTTTTGTTATGTGTTTTAGTCGGCATTTTATTTAAGACCGCTCAAACGTCATTTATTCCTGATGAGGACCAAGGCGTAATCGTCATGAGTTTACAACTGCCTGAGGGGGCTGCAAAATCACGTACCGAAGCACTGGTTGCAAAAGCAAACAAGATTATTCGCCAAGAAAAAGGTGTGGAAAATGTTTCCGATGTTATCGGATTTTCGCTAATGGGCGGACGCGGTGAAAACGTGGCAATGTCGTTTATTGTGTTAAAACCATGGGAACAGCGTAAAAGTCTGGCTGATTTTTCAACTAATATTATGCATCGGTTACAAGGTGCCATGAGACAATTTCCGGAGGCACAATTCCAATTCTTTGAAATGCCGGCAATTCCCGGACTTGGTATGGCTAATGGTTTGGATATCCGTTTACAATCTAGGCAAAGTATGGATTATCAAAAACTTGATGCGGTTTTACAAGGATTTTTGAGTAGAATAAAACAGTTACCGCAAGTTGCTTATGCATACACAACATTTAATGCCAAAACCCCAAATATCTTTCTTGATATAAATCGCGAAAAAGCCGAAAGTATGAAGGTTTCTATGGGTAACATTTTTTCAACTTTGGAAACATATCTCGGCTCAGCATATATCAATGATATAAATTTAGGCACACAGGTTAATAAGGTTATGATGCAATCAGATTGGAAATATCGTGATAACATTGATAACATTAACGAATTATATGTTCAAAACAATTTGGGACGTATGGTTCCGATGCGTGGTCTTGTTGATTTACATAAGGTTTTAGCCCCGCGTGTGGTAGAACGCTATAATCAATATCCGGCGGCTGCGGTAACGGCGGTGCAAAAACCGGGAAGTTCTACCGGTCAAGCGATGAAAGCTGTGGAAAATCTCATTAAAAGTTTACCTAAAGGTTTTAATATTGAATGGTCAACGATGAGTTATCAAGAAAAACACACTTCCGGACAAATTGGCTTTTTATTGCTGTTATCATTGACTTTTGCATATTTGTTCTTGGTAGCACAATACGAAAGTTTCATTATTCCGGTGCCGGTTATTATGTCTTTAACCGTGGCGGTTAGTGGTGCTATGTTGGGACTTTTCTTTAGCGGAGAGGCATTGAGTATTTATGCGCAACTCGGTATCATTCTATTAGTCGGTATGGCTAGTAAAAACGCAATTTTGATTGTGGAATTTGCAAAAGATGAACGTGAAAAAGGAGCAACCATTGTTAATGCGGCTGTTCGCGGCTTAAATGAAAGATTCCGTGCTGTTTTGATGACGGCATCGGCATTTGTGTTGGGTGTGTTCCCGATGATTATTGCAACAGGTGCCGCGGCTGCCAGCCGTAAAGCCATCGGTATTCCTGTATTCTGGGGAATGCTTATCGGAACATTGGGCGGATTGTTTGTTATCCCTATGTTTTATACCTGGGTGCAGGAAAAAAGCGAACGTTTTACTAAATGGCGCAGACAGAAGTAAAATTAGATAATTTAATGAAAAGTGCCCTTGCTAACAACTTGAGGCGCTTTTTGTTATATCCGCCCCACAAAAAGCCCCTCGCCCACCAAATTTCCGTTTTTCCTTTGATTTTGTTATCCGTTAATCTGACCTTCTGAATTTATACGAGTCATTTCCTGTCAATATTATTTTCGCCATTAATTGCGGATTTTATAAACACAAGCATCTGTATCAAATCCGCAAATATGGGGTTATTAAAAGGTAAAAGTAGTCTAATGATATACGAGAAGTGGAGTAACATAAAAAAACAGTAAAAGAAGAACCACGCGTTTTACGCGTGGGTCCCTTTTTGTCGTTCATTCTTTCGCTATACTTAAAGGATCTTCTTTATCGCCGACATAAGTTACAACAATTTCAGCATCTTCGGAACCGGTGCTTTCGCCATAATGCCATATATCAACCAATTCAACAATCGGGTCACCCGGATGCAAAACCAATACACCGCCGTCTTCTGAGCGAACGGTCAACTCACCCTTGGTTAAATACCCAATATTCAAAATCGGATGCTTGTGCATTGATAACTTTTCACCGGCCGGAATGGTAATCCGCAATATTGTTACTTGCGGATGTTCAATATGAATAGGCTTAATCGCTTGTTTATTCCAGTGTGAATCTGTTTGGATAACGGTTTCGGAATTAGCGGCATAGGCTGCAGATGGAATCAAAACACAAGCAGACAAAACCCAAAATGGTATATATTTTTTCATAATAAATTCTCCTTTTATAAAATAAAAAACTATGGATGAGTCTATATCAAATTTTTTATGCTTGCAAGTATGTGATTTATGATATTCACGAAGTGACGGAAAATTGTTTTCTGCTTTTCGCGGAAAATCAAACCAAACCATTGATATAAAAAATCACTGAATAAAGATAAAATGGTGTAAAATAACCAAATAGTAGTGACTTTCAGATGAAAATAAATTTATACTTTGATATAAAGAATAATACAAAACACAACATATCAAAGGAAATATAATATGAAGAGAATTTTACTTACTATAATGTTATTTGTCGCCGGTTCTGCGCCGGTGTGGGCTGAAACAATTTCTTATGATAAAACGGATTTTGCCGAAATCGGTTCGGTTATTGACGATGCTGCCTATGATATCCGTTATTATTCAGCAAACAATTTTACAGGCAATAAAATTCAAGGTTATAAAGCCCCCAGAGCATATATGACAAAAAAGGCACTAGCTGCCCTCGCTCAAGCTGCGCAAGATTTGCGAAATCAGGGATATCGGCTTTTCATCTGGGATTCATACAGACCGCAAAAAGCCGTTGATAATTTCGTGGCATGGATTAATAATCCGGAAGATATCGGGGACAAAAGCTTTTATCCTGATTTGCAAAAGTCTGATTTACTCGCCGGTATGTATATTATGGAAAAATCCGGACATACCAGAGGCAGCACTGTGGACTTAACTATCATCAAAAAAGACGGCAGTTTTGTTGATATGGGCGGAACTTTTGATTTATTCAGTGAAATTTCGCATCCGGATTATCAAAATTTGACCGACGAACAGAAAAATAATCGCAAAATTTTACGAGACGCGATGATTAAGGCCGGATTTAATCCGTTAGATTCCGAATGGTGGCATTTTACCTTAAAAGATGAACCTTATCAAGATACATATTTTGATTTTGATGTAGAATAATAGCTTTTTATTTAAAATGCACGGCTCATTCTGTCATGTCGCTGAGTGAGCTTTTTTTCAGGTTAGCACAGTAACTCATACTCTTTTCTATTTAATGTTGGCTTTATCAGTTGACATCTTTGCCTTTTTGTTGCAAAATAATGTAAGTTTTTACAGAAAAATCAGGTATCGGTATAATCAGATAAATCAATGTTCAAGAAAATCAATTTATTCTTTTTAGGGTGTTTTTTAGTTGCTTGTGCATATTCAAACCAAAGCAACAAAGTTTGGATACAAAATGCGCAAAAGGAACAGTTGTATGTGCAGGTAGATGGCCTAGAAAATGCAGCGCATCATAAAATGGCTATCATTCAACATGGTTTAGCGTCAAATATGGAACATGGGGCTGTGCAAACAGCTAAAAAAGCATTTTTAGATAACGGTTATGTCGTGATTGCCTTTGATTCGCGCTATTCTTTAGGTGAAGGCAATAATGATGTTGAAAAAGTTCGGTTATCCACCTTTGTCGCCGATTTGGAAACAGTAGCTAATTGGGCAAAGACACAATCCTTTTACAGCGAACCGTTTGCCCTCGCCGGTCATTCACTTGGCGGCGCTTCGGTAATAGAGTTTAGCGCTAAATATCCGGCACAGGTAGATATTCTTATACCGATAACACCGGTTATCAGCGGCAATTTGTGGGAAAAATCTTGCATGATTAATATGGCTGATTTTTGCAATCAGTGGCAAAAAAACAAAACGTATCAAAATACAGATCCGCAAAATCATAAAACCGCAATTATTCCTTATGACGTTGTGACAGACAGTAAAAATTATAATGCTTATGCTATTGCATCGCAAATTAAGGCAAAAACATTATTGATTGCGGCCGAAAATGATATTGTGATTAATCCGTCAGATGTGCAAAAACTGGCTAAAGCAACTCCAGACGGCGAATACTCCGTGGTTAAATCATCTGGTCATAATTTTGAAAATCAACAAAATAAAAATAATTTATATCAGATAATTACATCATTTATAGAATGAAAAACTTTAAGATTTTAAAAATCCAATCATGAAGTATTTTTCAGATAAATTCTATCAATAATATTTTTTACAATCATATCCAATTTAGAATTTTCCGTATAGTCCGTTGGCGCTATAAAATTCACTCGTTTGTGATTGAGTAAATCTTTTGCTATTTCGTATGATGAGTGCTTCTGCGCTTCGGTAACAGATTGCGGATTATAAACGGCAATAGAATGTCCGCCTTGATATATTACCATTTTCATACACGGCACATCTGTTTCGCCGTCTCCGATATAAATCATATTTTTAAAATCCAAATATTTTTCTTCTTCAGGCATATATTTGTTCACTTCTTCGTTTTGCCAATAATTAAGTATTCCTTTATTGATACGAAACAAATGTTGTGTTTTGTTGGTATAGTTCACTGCCGCTGCCGGTTTCTCTGCTACCAACTGAGAAGCAATTTTTTTATACGCAAATTTACAAGCAAAAATATATTTAAAGAATTTTTTAATTGCAGTGCCGCGGATAATTTCTTCATTTCCTGAGGTAATGATATAATGCTCTAAAGCAATACCTTTGGATTTTGCATAATCGTTAATGCGATCAAACCAACTGAGCACACCCGGAAAAAAACGAATATCTTTACCGCATTGCATTAAAAATCGCGGCGTTAAAGCAATATTTTTTTCTCGCGCCTTATCAATCATCAGGTTCATGTATGCCAATGTTTCATCCATATTTTGTTTTTTGGCACACACTTTAACTTCATCCCAAAAATCTTTAGGATTGCTATACCCGAGAGTAGGAAGAAATGATACATTTTGCATATATTGAGGAGACAGCGTCCCGTCAAAATCATAGCAAATAGCCATAGGAATCAATTTTGTTGTCATCCTTTACTCCATGTGAAGCTAAACAGCTATTTCATTTTAATAGCCGATTTCGGGCAGATATGTGAACAGAGTGAGCACCCGACGCATGCATCGTAATTTACGACAATATGGCCGTCAATCAACGATAATGCGCTGTGTTCAGATTCATTACAAAGCATCACGCACTTGCCGCATTTTACGCATAATGCATCATCAACATGCGGATATACTTGCTTTTGTTTATTTAATTTTTCGTGCGTGGAAAGATTTGCTATAGCTTTGTTTTTCAAATCTGCAGGGCTGCTAAATCCTTTGCTTTCCAAATAATCCGATAATCCTTTTTTCATTGCCCCGATAATGCCATAACCGTTTACCATAACTTCTGTGCATACTTGCACCACATCGGCGCCAACGCACATGTATTCCGCCGCATCGCGCCAATTTGATACACCGCCTATACCTAAAATCGGCAAATTACTGTTTTGACGAACTTGCGCCACACAGCGCAAACCTATCGGTTTAATCGATATACCGGAATAACCGCCGAAAGTTGATTTACCGTTCACATTTGGTATTGGTTCAAAAGTATCTAAATCAATTCCCATTAAAGATTGCACGGTATTTATTGCCGAAATTCCGCTTGCACCGGCTTTTTCAACCGCTTTTGTTATATCTGCTATACTGGTTACATTTGGTGATAACTTTACAAATACCGGTTTTTTAGCCACTTCCATCACCCACTCGGTTATCATTGCCGAAGCTTCCGCACTGGTTCCGATGGCCATTCCGCCGCCTCTTTCCGGTATCCCGTTCGGACACGAAAAATTAAGTTCAAAAGCATCTATTCCTGAATCATTTAATACTTTAACCAAATTTTGCCATTCTTCTTTGATTACCGGTGCCATAATACTGGCAATTTGCACTTTTGTCGGGTGTTTTTGCTTTAAATATTTAATACCGTCAAGCCATTGTTGGATAGTTAAATGACTAAGCATTTCAATATTTTCAAAACCGCAGACCCTGCCGTTGCATTTCCATGAAGCATAGCGTTGAGAAGCTTCAATCATTTCATAATTATCAGGTGTTATTGTTTTTAAAACAGCGCCACCCCAACCAAGTGTAAATGCCTTATCCAAACTTTCTATTTTTGCAGTTGGCGGTGCCGAAGATAAAATAAACGGATTTTCAAAATCAATGCCTAAAACTTTTACGGCTAAGGTTGTCATGCTTTTCTCCTTATTTTATTGTTGTGATAAATTAGGATAAAACAATTTTTGCTAAAAAGCTATATTTATTTTCAGGTTTTTAATTATAAAAGCGGAGAATAATATTATTCCCCGCTCTTATAATTAAGATATTCTTGATACTATTTCTTAAAAATGACGACACCAGGTAATTCTTTACCTTCCATCCATTCCAAAAAAGCCCCGCCGGCTGTTGATATGTAGCTGAATTTATCGGCTACGCCTGCATTTTCCAATGCTGAAACCGTATCGCCGCCGCCGGCTACCGTTATCAATTTTCCATCAGCTGTTAATTTAGCTGCATGCTGAGCCACTAAATTTGTGGCTGTATCAAACGGTTTCAATTCAAATGCACCAAGCGGACCATTCCAAACCAAAGTTTTACATTCATCTAATTTGGCATTTATCAGCTTTACTGTCTTTTCGCCAACATCAAGTAATGTTCCTTCGGCCGGTAATTTATCCACATCATAAGTTTGATGCGGCGCATTGGCGGCAAATTCATCAGCCAAAACCAAATCTATCGGCAGAATAATCTCGCAATTATGCGCTTTTGCCGTATCTAAAATTTCTTTTGCCGTATCTAACATATCCATCTGAACAAGAGAATTTTTCTCATTGATAGAATCAACTCCGCGCACTTTTAAAAATGTGTGAGCCATACCACCGGCAATGACCAGTTTATTGACCTTCTTTACCAAATTATTGAGTAAATCCAATTTTGTGGAAACTTTAGAACCGCCAACAATAGCTACCAGCGGACGCTCAGGGTTATTTAAACCTGATGTTAAAGCTGCAACTTCTTCAGCCATCAGTAAACCCATAGCAGACGGCAACAATTGCGGTGCAGCCACCATAGAGGCATGAGCACGGTGCGCTGTTGAAAATGCATCTGAAACATAAACATCAGCATATTTAACCAATTGCTTTGCCCATGCTTCATCGCCTTTTTTCTCTTCATCGTAGTAACGCAGATTTTCCAAGAGCAAAATTTCATTTGATTTCATGTTTTTGATTGCGTTTTCAACCACTTGTCCAATACAATCTTCAACAAAAATCACCTTATGACCTAAAGCTTTTTCCAGCTCCGGCGCCACATAGCGCAAAGAATTTTTGATATCTCCTTTACCTTCCGGGCGACCAAAGTGTGAAATAACCACTACTTTTGCACCTTTTTTCATCAGTGTTTTAATCGTTGGCACTGTGCGATCAATACGTGCGGTATTTGTTACATGAAAATTTTCATCCATCGGCACATTTAAATCGGCTCTGAGCATTACAACTTTACCGTTCAAATCACCTAAATCTTCAATTATTTTATATTCTTGCATTATTTTTCCTTAATTTTACATCATAAATCCCCACCGATGTTATATTCGGTGGGGACGAGGTTATCTAAATTAACCGTTAACTTTTGCCATATGGGCAATCAAATCCAATACTTTATTAGAATAGCCCCATTCGTTATCATACCAGCTGATAACTTTAACAAATGTATCTGTTAATTGAATACCGGCTTTGGCATCAAAAATAGAGGTATGAGCATCACCTAAGAAATCTGATGAAACAACGGCATCTTCAGTATAGCCCAAAATACCTTTTAATTCGCCTTCCGAAGCTTTCTTCATAGCAGCGCAAATTTCTTCATAAGTTGCAGGCTTAACGAGGTTTGCGGTCAAGTCAACAACAGAAACATCTAAGGTCGGAACACGCATAGACATACCAGTCAATTTGCCGTTCAAAGCAGGAATAACTTTACCCACAGCTTTTGCGGCACCTGTTGAAGACGGAATAATGTTTCCGCTGGCAGCACGACCACCGCGCCAATCTTTAGCCGACGGACCGTCAACGGTTTTTTGGGTGGCGGTTGTGGAGTGAACTGTTGTCATCAAACCTTCTTTAATTCCAAACACATCATTTAATACTTTGGCAATCGGAGCCAAGCAGTTGGTGGTGCAAGAAGCATTAGAAACAAACTGCGTGCCTTTCACATAAGAATCGGTGTTAACACCGCAAACAAACATCGGTGTATCATCTTTAGACGGTGCAGACATCACCACATATTTTGCACCGGCGTCAATGTGACCTTGTGCTTTTTCTTTTGTTAAGAATAAACCGGTTGATTCAACCACATAATCAGCGCCGACTTCATTCCATTTTAAGTCAGCCGGATTTTTTTCTGCCGTTACACGAATGGCTTTACCGTTAACAACCAATTTACCGTCTTTAACTTCTACCGTTCCGTTAAAACGACCGTGCATGGTATCATATTTAAGCATATATGCCATATAGTCCACATCAATTAAGTCGTTAATACCGACAATTTCAATATCATTACGAGCTTGAGCTGCGCGGAAAACCAAACGTCCGATCCGGCCAAAACCGTTAATACCTACGCGAACAACCATATTATTCTCCTTTATATTCAATAAGTTACTTAAGTGCGGTCAGCCCCCGCACGGGCATTGTTTGTTCAAAAACTGGTGCTAATTTAGCATTAAAGATATTTTTTTCAAGCAAAATCTTTAGGCTGGTGGATTTTTTTACGATTTTTGAATCGTTCAAACAGTGATTGAACCAACACATACATTAGCGGTATCACAAAAACACCAACTGTTGTTGCGGCTAACATTCCGTAAAATACAGGCACGCCGATTGCTTTTCGACTTTCGGCCGCTGCTCCGCTGGCAATAACCATCGGGAATACGCCTAAAATAAAGGCAAATGCCGTCATCATAACCGCTCTGAAACGTTCTTTTAACGCCATTGCCGCAGCATCAATAATTGTTGCTCCTTTTTTGCGTTCGTCTTTAGCAAATTCTACAATAAGAATAGCGTTTTTTGCCGCTAAACCTATCAATAAAACCAACCCTAATTGGGCATAAACGCTGAGAGGCAATCCACTGATAAACAAACCGATTAAGGCTCCGCTGATGGCAACAACCAAGCTTAATAACACCGGAATTGGAATTATAAAGCTCTCATATTGTGCTACCAAGAAAAGATATGCAAAAATGATTGCCAATACTATAATATATCCCATTTGTCCGGTGCTTAATTTTTCCTGATAACTCATGGTAGACCATTCAATATCGTAGCCGTCCGGCAAATCTTTTGCCAATTTTTCCACCGCATTCATTGCCGAACCGGTTGATACTCCAGGCTTTGAAATACCAGTTATACCGGCCGACGCAAATTGATTGTAGCGCTTTACAACACGCGGCGCCAAAACTTTTTTCAAGTCGACCATGCCGCGCATCGGTACCATTTTACCTTCATTATTCTGAACGTAAATATTGTTAATGCTGTCAATATCTTCTCTGAACTGCCAATCGGCCTCTACCATAACTTTATTAACCTGTGTGCCTAAGTTAATATCATTGATGTAGCTTGAACCGAAATACGTTTCCAATGTTGAAAAGATGTTTGATACCGGCACTTTCATACTCTCTGCCTTAGCTCGGTTTATATCCAAATATACATTCGGCGTATGCGCATTATAGGTTGTATAAGCATAAGCCATTTCCGGCAAACGGTTAATAGAACCCAAATAGCTCTGTAAAACAGATTCAAGCTTAGCATAGTCCGTTACTTTTTTTGACTCCAGTCTAATATCTAAACCGCTAGCATCACCTAAACCGGAAATTGCCGGCATTTCAAATAATTGTATTTCTGCTGAGGTTATATTGGTCAATTTATCTCTTAACCGATTCAGTATCGCTGTAGAGTGCTGCGACGGATCTTTTCTGTCTTCCCACGGTTTTAACACTATAACGTTCATACCGACGTTTTCACCGCGGCCGCCTACAGAATTGTAGCCTACAATTGACATAATACTCTCCACGGATTTTTCCGTATTGACGACTTCAGTAATCTGCTTTGTAACGGCTCCCGTGCGCTTTAAGGTAGCACCTTCCGGCAACTGCACGCTCATCATAATCACACCCTGATCTTCATCCGGAATAAACGAAGATTGCGAAAATCTGAACATCCCTGCCAAAAATAATGACAAACCGACAAATATCAAAATTATCCACGATAATTTTCTGGCTATAACCGATACTCCAGAAGCATAGGTATTGATAACTTTGCTGATTGTACCGTTTACTTTTGCCCAGAAGCCGTTTTCTGACTTAACTTTTGTTTTTTTCAGCAACAACGAACATAAAGCCGGTGACAAAGTCAATGCGTTTAACAGAGAAAACAATATTGCCGTGCAGATAGTAACGGAAAATTGCTTATAAATCAAACCGGTAATCCCGTCCAAAAAACCTACCGGCACAAAAATCGCCAACAGCACAAAAGACGTTGCCATCAATGCCGTAGAGATTTCACCCATCGCTCTATATGTGGCTTCTCTGGCGCTCATATTTTCATGTTGCAATAAATACATTACGCGTTCAACCACCACGATGGCATCGTCCACCACCAAACCGATAGCCAACAGCAACGCAAACAGCGTAAACATGTTGATACTGTAGCCGATTATCAGCATTACCGCAAATGTTCCCAAAACCGAAACCGGAATCGTCAACGCCGGAATAATCGTTGAATTGACATCTTGCAAGAAGAAATAGCATACGCCGATAACCAATAACAAAGTGAATAACAAAGTTATAACCACTTCTTCAATGGAGGCATCAATATATTTTGTAGAATCATAACATATCCGATACTCCATATCTTCCGGAAAACTTTTTGATAATTCTGCCAATTTTTTCTTAACACCATCCATAGTGGCAATTGCATTACCACCCGAAGCCAAGGATACCGATAAAACTACCGAACTTTTACCATCATACAAAGAAAATCTGGAATAATCTTCCTGTCCCAATTCCACTCGCGCAATATCTTTTAGGCGTACCAAACCTCCGGCATCTGCCGTTCTGACAATAATATCCTCAAATTCTTCTTTTGTGCTCAGACGTCCGGTTGTTTGCAGGGTAAAAGTCATCTGATTATTGGTTTCAGTCGGCACCGAACCGACTTTACCTAAGGACGGCTGATAATTTTGACCGGATATTGCGTTCTTTACATTATCTACGGTAATATTCAAGGCGGCCATTTTATCCGAATTCATCCATATACGCATACTTAAAGCCGAACTGAATACGCTGATTGAGCCGATGCCGTTAACTCTGGACAAAGGCCTTTCAATATTATTATACACATAGTCGGCAAGTTCCGCTTCGGAAAGTGTTCCTTTCGGAGAAACAAAGGCCACATAACCTAAAGTATTTGATGATTCTTTAGTAACTTCTATACCTTGACGCGTTACAACTTCCGGTAATTTGGAATTAGCCTGTTGAACACGGTTTTGCACCTTAACCTGTGCTGTATCCGGATCGGTTCCGGTTTTAAAAGTTACGGTTAACTTATAGCTGGAATCTTCTGATGAAGAATCCATATAAAGCATATCTTCAACACCGTTAATTTCATCTTCGATAGGAATACCCACCATTTTGGCAATAACTTCGGCAGAAGCACCGGGATAAGATGCCGATACCGATATTTGCGGAGGTGTTACTTCCGGATACAAGGCTATCGGTAATTTTACAATGGATATTAAACCGACCACAACGATTAAAATTGAAATTACGAAAGAAAAGCGCGGGCGCTCAATAAATGTTGCCGAAAACATTGTTTTTTCTCCTTACTTTTCTTGTGTTAAATGGTTCGGATTGACCGTCATTCCCGGAGCCACTTTTTGTAATCCCTGAACAATAACTCTTTCATCTCCGTTCAGACCGCTTTTAACGACCTGATTTTCGCCCATAACCGAACCTAATGTGATATATTTTTGCTCCACTTTATTATCCTTATTGACAATCATAACGTAAGTGCCGTTTACGTCAGACATCAACGCTTGCTGCGGCACCAAAAGTGCATCTTTCGACGCCGTAAAGTGAATGTATATATCAACGTAGTTACCCGGAACCAAAAGATCATCCGAATTATCGACATCCAAATAAACAGGAATCGTTGCCGTAGAGGCATCAACTTCGTTGTCCACAAAAACATTTTCCGTTTGAGCTCTGTTCACATCTCCGTTAGGCAAAACGATTTCAACAAAAGCATCATCACCTACATTGTCATCTTTCATTATCATTAAACGCTCTTTATCGCTTACGGAAAAGGCAATTCTTATCGGGCTGGTCTGGACGATGCGCGCAAGTTTACCGGTTGATGAATTAACGTAATTGCCGACTGAAACCAGAGCCTTACCTATTCTGCCGTTTATCGGCGACTTAATTTCGGAGTGCTCCAAATTAAGTTTAGCTATTTTCCTAGCGGCCTGAGCTTGTCTCAGTTCGCTAGCAATTTCTTCAAAATCTTTATCCGAAGTAAATTTACTTTTGTTTAAGGCGCTGAGACGATCATATTGTTTCTGTGCCTGCTCTACGGCAGCTTCCGCTTTTTCCAAGTCGGCCTTATATTGCGTTTGTTCAATAACAAAAATATTTTCGCCTTCTTTAACTTCCGCGCCGCTTTCAAAAAGTATTTTTTCCAAATAACCTGAAACTTGCGGAATAATATCTACGCTATTAATAGCTTCTACCTTAGCAATATGTTTTTTCTTTTCAGATACATCTGCCTTAGTTAGCGATCGCGTCAATACATACGGAGGTTCATTTGTTCCTCTGGTCGCCGCCTGATCCGACGTGCATACAGCATGTAAATATGCTCCTATTCCCATAAATAATGCGGTATATGCGCAATTTTTCAGTAATTTCTTATGTTCTTCTTTTATGTTCATAATCTTTGCCCTTTAATTAAACGGTTTATTTAGCTCTCAGACTTTTCATTTTTCAAACAGTCTTTTTCCAATTAAAACCAACATATCAAATTTTTTTGAAAAATAACAAGACCTGTGATACAGAATCCACAGAAAATTTGAGAACTTAAATTTTGAATTTAAATGCTTAGAGCTAAATGTAACAATGTTATGTATGTTTAACAATCATAATTAAATATTGAAAATAAGTATTTACTATATGAAAATAAACATATTATATTGAAGATAAAGTAAATTAAACATGGGAGAAAACTTATGAAAATGAAAACATTATGTGCTTTATCAATGACAGCTTTAGGTTTGGTCTTTGCCGCACCGGACAGCGCAAGTGCTGCTGAAGGTAACAATACAGAATGGGACAAGGTGTTTGCCAAGTCCGACAAGGTTGATGTGAAAAAGGTAACATTTAAGAACAGATTTGGTATTGAGTTGGTCGGGGATTTGTATGAGCCGAAAGACAAGCCGGAAGGCAAAATGCAGGCAATTGCGATTTCCGGTCCGTTCGGCGCTGTTAAAGAACAGTCTTCCGGTCTTTATGCGCAAACTCTGGCTGAACGAGGTTTTGTAACTTTGGCGTTTGACCCGTCATTTACCGGTGAATCTGGAGGGCAAGTTCGTAATGTCGCCTCGCCTGATATCAACACCGATGACTTTTCGGCAGCGATAGATTATCTCACCACTTTGCCGGAAGTTGATGAAAATAAAATAGGTATCGTCGGAATTTGCGGTTGGGGTGGATTTGCCTTAAATGCGGCTGCACAAGATACTCGTATTAAAGCAACTGTTACCTCTACAATGTATGATATGACAAGAGTAACGGCACATGGTTATAATGATTCCATGTCTGCCGATGATTTGTATAAAATGCGCCAAGATTTGAATAATCAGCGCACTAAAGAGGCTCAAGGTGCCCCGATTGCCGGTGCTCCGGGATTGCCGGATAAATTAACCGGTGATGAACCGCAATTTGTTCAAGACTATTTCAACTATTACAAAACAAAACTCGGTTTTCATCCGCGCTCAATCAATTCTAACGGGCATTGGAATATTACCTCGGCACTTTCGCTGATTACACAGCCGATTTTGGCATATGCCGACACCATAAAATCGCCGGTATTGATGATACACGGCGAAAAAGCTCACAGCCGTTATTTCTCGGAAGATGCATTCAAAAAATTGACCGGTGATAACAAAGAATTGATGATTATTCCTAATGCGAATCACACTGATTTGTATTACAAAACAGATGTAATTCCTTTTGATAAAATTGAATTATTCTTTAAAGAAAACCTCAAATAAAAGTAATTTTATGAGATGAAAAAGCCGAGATTTTTTCTCGGTTTTTTTTGTTTATATTGCACACAAAGTCATTGACTTTTAGTCAATAAGATGCTATATAACGATTCGTAATAAGGAGAAAATTATGCCAACAAAACGTCAGGAAAATGCACTAAAGACAAGGCAAAAACTTATAGATACCGCTTCTGAGCTGATAAGCTCCGGCGAATTCAATGATTTCAATATTGAAGAAATTACCAAAGCCTGCGGAGTGGCAAAAGGAACTTTCTATACTTATTTTAAAAATAAGGAAGAACTCAGCAACGAAGTTTGCCGCAATCTGTTCAATAATATTGTATTCAGAATGCAAAAGATGAAAGACAAAAGCTTTGTTGAGCGTTTGGAACACTATTTTTCAAGCTTTATGGTTGAGGTTGAACGCTATGGCATAAACATTTGCCGTGAGTGGATTAGAAATGTTATTGACCCGAATGGTTCCGGCGAAGGTTGGGATAATTCAAAGTGGCAGTTTGATATTGATATGTTAAAGGAAATTTTGAATAATGCAGTAGCTGGCGGAGAATTAAAAACAGATACACCGGTTGAACTCATAACACATACCATTATTTGCGAACTTTATGGAATGATGACTTGTTGGTGTATGTCTGACGGGGTTTTTGAACCCAAAAAACACTCGGCGGAAATTTTTAATCTGCAAATTAAACCTATGCTGGTTAATTATTTAATTTAAGGAGAATCAAAATGCAATATGTAAAGTTAGGTAACACCGGTGTTGATGTTTCAAGAATATGCTTGGGTTGTATGAGTTTTGGCAAGCCGGGCAAAGAAAACGGAGTTTTTCCGTGGGCATTTGATTTATCGTGAAGAAGAGCGCGAAATGATGCCGCTTTGTCAAGACCGTAAGATTGCTGTTGTACCATGGTCGCCGCTTGCCGGTGGAAGATGCACACGTCCGTGGGGTGTTCAAACAGAACGTTCAAAAATTGATGATGTTTCACCGATGGTTTGGACAACGCCGGAGCAAGATAAAAAAGTTGTTGATGCTTTGGAAGAAGTGTCTAAAAAGAACGGTAACTCTATGGCGCAAAATGCTTTGGCTTGGATGCTTTCCAAACCTTATGTAACCGCACCGATTGTCGGTTCAACTTCACCGAAACACTTGGAAGAAGCTGTTAAAGCTCTGGATATTAAATTATCCGATGAAGAAATTAAGGCATTGGAAGCACCTTATGTCCCACATATCAAAACCGGAGCATTTTAATGAAGAAAATATTATCCGTTATTTTAGCAGGACTGACATTTTTTACAATTCACAACACAAAAGCAGAGGAAATTGATATGACAGGAAAAAAGGTTTTAGTGGTTTATTTTTCAAGAACCGGAGAACAGTATAGTGTCGGGAATATTACAGAAGGCAATACAGCCATCATTGCAAAGATGATTGCTGAACAAACAAAAGCGGACTTATTTGAAGTTAAACTTAAAAATGATACATATCCTGCCGCTTATAAGGCTTTAACCGAGGTTGCTCTTTCTGAAAAGAAAGCAAATGCACGTCCGGAAATTGCCGACGATGTGGAAAATTTTGCCGATTATGATGTCGTTTTTATCGGCTCGCCGAATTGGTGGTCTGATATGCCGATGGCGCTTTACACTTTTATTGAAGCACATAATTGGATCGGTAAAACAGTTATACCGTTTGTCACCCATGAAGGTAGTGGCTTGTCTTCTATTCCAAGTAAAATAAAAACAGCAACGGGAACTGATATGTTGGACGGGTTAGCTGTTTACGGACATGTTGCCCAAAATGACCGCGCACAGGCAAAACAAAATGTCACAAACTGGCTCAAAAAATTAGGTTTTTAAGGAGGATAAAAATGAAGCAAACTTATCTGACACTAAACAACGGATTAAACATGCCTCAATTTGGCACGGTTTTGGAAAGTTGGTATCCGCTCGGCCACGGTGACGTTAAATTGCTCAACGAGCCGATATTGGTCAAATTGGCCGAAAAATATCACAAAACCCCTGCTCAAATCATTCTTCGTTGGCATATTGAAGAAGGTAATTCCGTATTTCCGAAAAGCACAAATCCGACACATATTCAAGAGAATTTTGATATTTTTGATTTTGCATTGAGCGATGAAGATATGAAAGAAATTGCCAAACTGGACTGTGGTAAACGCTATTATACAGCCGATTTGGAAGAACAAAAACGCTTTTTAAGTTGGAAACCCGCAGATTAAGGAAAAGATAAAGTGAAAAAGTTTTTATTAACACTGGCAATATTTATGCTTTTAGGAGGAAATGCTATGGCAAATGCTTTGAATACGGAACAACAAGCTATTGCCGAAGCTGCAGCTTATACAGCGCTCGGCGACCAAACAGGATTAAAGAAAGCCTTAAAAAACGGACTTGATAATAGTGTTAGCGTTAATGCTTTCAAGGAAATTTTGGTGCAGGCTTATGCATATTGCGGTTTTCCGAGAAGTCTTAATGCTCTTTCAACTTTAATGCAAATCGTTGAAGAACGTGGAAACAAAGATGAATTAGGCAGTGAGCCAAGCGCAAAACCTGAAGGTGATGCTTTGATCTATGGCGCAGAAAATCAAACTAAACTCGTCGGCACGGAAGTCAAAGGTAAATTGTTTGAATTTGCCCCTGCTATTGATGAATATTTAAAAGCTCATTTGTTCGGTGACATTTTTGCGCGTAATAATGTTGATTGGAAAACCAGAGAACTGGCAACGATTGCAATGTTGGCTGTTCGCGATGGTGTGGAAAGTCAATTAAATGCTCATATTGAGATTGGCAAACATAATGGTTTAACTGATGATGAAATAGCAGAAATTTTAGATATTGCCACCGAAGCAAAAGCCAAAAATGCGGTCTTTGGTTTTGGTGAATTAAATCCGTATGGCAAATATTTCACCGGTAAAAGTTATTTGAAACCGATTACAACTGAAAACGGTGTGCCGATGTATAACGTGACCTTTGAGCCGAAATGCCGCAATAATTGGCATATTCATCATAAAGGCGGTCAGATTTTACTTGTTACTCAAGGTCGCGGTTGGTATCAAGAATGGGGAAAACCCGCACAAGAACTTCACCCCGGAGATGTCGTAAATATTCCGGCGGAAACTAAACATTGGCATGGTGCGGCCAAAGACAGTTGGTTTACACATATTGCAGTAGAAGTGCCGGCAGAGGGCGGCTCTAACGAATGGCTTGAACCGGTATCTGATGAAGAATATAACAAATTACAATAATAAGGAAATAAATATGAAAGTATTACTGATCAACGGCAGTCCGCATAAAAACGGTTGCACTTATACGGCTCTCAAAGAAGTTTCCGACACCTTGAATAAAAACGGTGTTGAAACGGAGATATATCATATCGAAACAAAACCTATATCCGGATGTATCGCTTGTATGAAATGCCACGAAAACGGCAAATGCATATTTAATGACGGAGTAAATGAAATCGGGGCAAGACTTGATGAATTTGACGGCATTATTTTGGGAAGTCCCGTTTATTACGCCGGACCTTCCGGACAGATTTGTTCTTTTTGCGATCGTTTATTTTTTACTTATGCCCCAAAAATGGCAGGAAAATTGGCAGCAGCCATTGTTTCGTGCCGCAGAGGCGGAGCAAGTGCGTCTTTTGATCGCTTAAACAAATATTTTACAATCTCTAAAATGCAAGTTGTCGGCTCGCAATATTGGAACAGTGTGCATGGCTTTACGCCTGATGATGTAAAAAAAGACAAAGAAGGCCTACAGACTATGCGCACACTGGGACAAAATATGGCATGGCTCTTAAAATGTATTGAACTTGGTAAACAAAACGGTATCAGCCGACCGGAATACGAGCCAACAGAGTTTACCAGCTTTCCAGACGGAAAATAAGAACAATGAAAGGAAATAAAAAATGAAAAAACTTTTAACAGCAATTTTAATGGGAGGAACTATGATGGCAACCACGGCAGAAGCCAAAACATTGGTGACATATTTTACTTTAACCGGAAATACGGAAAAAGCAGCAAAAATCATAGCTGAAGAAACCGGAGCCGATTTATATAAAATTGAACTGGTCACACCTTATCCTGCAGAATATAAGGCGCAAACAGAACTTGCAAAAAAAGAATTGGCTGACGGCACCCTGCCCCCGATTAAGCCTTGGCCGGAAAACATCGGGGAATATGACGTCGTATTTGTGGGCTCTCCTGTGTGGTGGGGAACAATGGCAACACCGGTGCGCACATTCTTAACTTCCGGTGCATTAAAAGGTAAAACAGTTATTCCTTTTGTGACACATGGCGGCGGCGGAGCGGACGCTTCCTTTGCAGACACAGCAAAATTGTGTAAGGGTTGTAATGTTATTACAGACGGTTGGTCCAACTATGGCAGTATCACGTTGGGGGTTGGCAGATGGGCAAAGAAAAGCATGGAAAAAGCAACCAAATAAAGAAATGGATTCAACCGCTAAGATTGACTATGCAGGCCTGCTTTATGGCGGGTCTGTTTTTGCCTTTAATCCATCCGGAAACGATAGCGCATTATCTTTTTTGGACGGTGTTGGCGGTTGGTGTCTTTTTTTGCGGATGGGTGTGCCCTTTTGGGGCTATTCAAGATTGGTTTGCTTGGATTGCAAAGAAATGTAACCTGCCCCGCTTTAAAATGCCTTGGAAAATTCAAAAATACCTGCAATGTTCAAGGTATGTCTTCTTTGGTTTGATGTTTGTCGGCGTAACCTTTTCATTTTTAAATGCACGATTTTATTTTCAAGACAATCTTGTTCACAATATGCTTTCATGGACAAGCGGAATTACGCTGACAATCTTCTTGATTATCAGCCTATTTTTTGACAGACCGTTTTGTAATTATTTTTGTATGAAAGGCGCCGCCGACGGATTGATGAGCATTGTTCGTCTAATTGGCATTAAACGTAATGACAAAACGTGTGTGCATTGTCACTTATGCGATAAAGTGTGCCCTATGAATGTGCGGGTGGAAAATACAACTTTTGTTCGGCATCCAAATTGTATCAATTGTATGCAATGCCTAAGTGTCTGTCCTAAAAATTGTATCAAATTTCATTTAATGAATATTCATCTTAAAAAGGAGAAAAAATGACTAAAGTAATGATTATCAACGGAAGTCCGCGTAAAAATTTCAACACCGCAAAGATGTTGAAAGAGGCTCAAAGAGGAGCACAAGATTCCGGTGCCGAAGTTGAATATGTCAACCTTTATGACATAAATTATAAAGGTTGTATCAGTTGTTTGATATGTAAACGCAAAGATGTTGAACAACAAGGTTTGTGTTTTTATAAAGATGATTTGCGTCCCTTATTGGAAAAATGCCTGAATGCCGATGCCGTGATTATCGGCTCACCGGTTTACCACTCATATCCGAGCGGTATGATGCGTAGCTTTTTAGAGCGATTTATGTTTCCGGCACACACTTATATGATTGATAAACAAAACGGCGGATTGAAGCGTGTTTTAGACCATACACTGCCAACAGCATTGATTTTTACGATGAATGCAAATGAGGAGCAATTTAGGCAACATCATTATGATGTGGTTTTAGGTGATAACGAGACAAGTTTGCGCGCGGTTTTCGGTTATTGTGAAACATTATATGTATTTGACACCTTCCAATATACCGATTATGCTAAGTATGATTGCGATTTGTTTGATGCGGAGCATAAGGCAAAAATGCGTGATGAACAATTTCCGAAAGATTTGCAAAAAGCTTATGAGCTCGGGAAACGTTTGGCAACAATGAAAAAATAGGAGAATAAAATGAATATTTATGATTATAGCGTGCCCAAACCAAACGGTGAAGAACTTAAACTTGCAGATTTGAAAGGTAAAGTATTGCTGATTCTGAACACGGCAACCGGTTGCGGATTTACCCCGCAATACGAGGCAATAGAAGCTCTTTATGAAAAATATCATGATAACGGTTTGGAAGTGATAGATATTCCATGCAATCAGTTTGGCCATCAAACACCGGGCAGTGATGAGCAAGTGCATGAGTTTTGCCAACTGCATTACAACACCAGGTTTGCGCAGATGAAGAAATCCGATGTTAACGGTGCAAATGAATTAGCGCTTTATACTTATTTGAAAGCCCAAAAAGGTTTTAATGGTTTCGGCGAACATAAATTGAGTAAACTTTTAGAAGATATGCTGACCAAAGAGGATAAAGATTGGGCAACAAAACCGGATATCAAGTGGAACTTTACCAAGTTTTTGGTTAATCGCAAGGGCGAAGTTGTTGCTCGTTTTGAGCCAACTGCGGATATGAAAGATGTGGAAGCTAAAATTGCCGAACTGATTTAAGCAAATAAAGAAAAATTAACCGCAATATTTAAATTATAAATCACAGCATTCTTTGCAAGCTTGTTGTTCAATTTGTATATTGCAATGACAAATACCATGTTTTTCTTTAAGAATATTTTTTATTTGAGGCATTATGTTTGCATCATCACTTTCTATATGACATTCTAATGCAACATCATGTTCGCTAATGCACCATACATGAATATGGTGCACGTCTTTAATGTTTTTGATGCTAAGTATTGTTTTTTTAACATCCTCTAAATCAAGATTATCAGGTGCCGCATTCATAAGGATATTAACAATTTGCGGAAAAGATAAAACAGATTGTATTATCATATATGCTGCAATCAAAATTGCGATAATTCCATCTATGCGATAAATTCCGAACCAAACGATACACAATCCGGATATAATCACGCCAACCGAACCAAACGCATCAGCCAAGTTATGAATAAACACCATTTTCATATTTGCATTATGATGAGCGTCATGAAGCGATATTTTAGCGGTTATAGCATCAATAACTAAAGCCAAAACAGAAATCCAGATTATCATCATTCCTTCTATTTGTTCCGGTTTAATTATTCTGACAAATCCTTCAATCAGCAAATAACACCCTGATATAAACAACAATATCAAATTGACAAATCCGCCGATAACTTCTGCGCGTTTGAAACCATAGGTGTATTTTCCGGTTGCTTTCTTATTGCCTATTTTAAAAGCGATAACCGCAATCAATATGGAAAAAGCATCAGAAGTGTTATGCAGTGCATCTCCTATCAAAGAAACACTGCCGGAAATTATACCTCCTATTATTTCAGCAACAGACAAAAGCATATTGATTACAAACGATAAAATCAGCAATTTAACGGACTTTTGTGTTACCTCATTATGATGATGGTGATGATGAATATGCTCAGACATTATTTATTCCTTTTATTTAATCATCTGATTTATCTAAAAGCCCGATAAGCTCATTTATTTTTTGTTCTTGCTCTGTAATAGATGCCTTAAACGAAGAGGCAACGCAATGTTGAATGTGTTTTTGCAAAATGTTTTTTTCAACACTTTTTAAGGCAGAACGCACCGCTTTGATTTGATTAACAATATCCAAACAATAACGTTCTTCTTCTATCATCTTTTTTATTCCATCTATCTGACCGGAAATGCGGTTCAGGCGAGGCAAGTTTTCCGAATGATTCATTCTTTGCTGTCTTTTCCGCACTGACAATTTTCGCCACACTGGCAGTTTTCACATTTACAATTCGGATTGTTACATTTTCCCATTTTTAATTCTCCTGTTAAAAAATGCTCTCAAATATACATAACCCCCTATATGTATATTGTCAAGATATTATTTTTTAAAGAATAAAAAACAAACTATTAACTTCTGGACATTCAAAATTATTTGCGATAAATATAAAAAGACTTAAGGAGATAAAAATGGAAAAACTTGAAGTGCATAAAGCAGCGATGAAACGCTTTGAAATAATGATTAACACCGCAGACTCAAATATAGCCAAAGAACTTGTGGCAGACAATGCTGCCTTTTATACACCGGCATCGCCGACACCTCTTTACGGCGGCGAAGGTTATCTTTCTGTTGTTCACTGGATGCGCCAAAGTTTCCCAGATGTTCACTGGAAATTAGAAGATATGGTTGCCGAAGGCAATATTGTCGCAGTGCATTGGACTTTAACCGGAACCAATGACGGCGAGTTTATGGGAATGCCTGCTACCGGTAAGCATTTCTCTACTTCGGTTATGAACTTCTACTATTTCAATGATGAAGGCAAGATAATAAACGACATTGCCGCCGAGGGTATGATTGGCATTTTGCGCGGTATCGGTATGCTGGATAAGTAATTTCAGCTCCCATCGGTGGGGTTTTGAAACGCGAACAGTTGGGAATAAAAAGCCTTAGTTTTAAGGGGAAAATGGTCGGGTCTGTCCCGACCAAAAGTATCTTTTTTGGTATCATTTTTTCTGGTATAGCCACAAATTGGAGAGATACGCGACCAGACCATCGCAAAATGCGTCATGTAATATCAACGAATCAAAAAACGGAAAAGCCTATAAAATAAGGCGTTTAGAGGGAATAAATTTCACCAAAATCGCACCTTAAAATTTAAAACAAAAAAACCTCTTCCTAAAGAAGAGGCTTTTATATGGTGGTGAATTGGTGCATCAATGACGATTTCGCATAATTTTAAGCGCAAAAGTATCTTTTATTCGTCACAGCTTTAAGCCAATATCTACTTATATTTTCCGGTCTGCCACCGGTTATTTTTCGGTAATGAATGGTCACTTTTATGACATAAAGAATATCCCGCGACCGGACTATTTTTTAAATGCTACTTCCATCTGGTTAATTTCAGCTGTTGATATTCCAAATTGTTTAGCAACAGTACGCTAATTTGAAACAGCATTTTTAACTTAAGAAATGATTTTATCTGCCACTTCTGAAGATAGTTCAAAATACTCGGCAACAGATAACGCTTTTTCGATTGTTGCAGAATAGTCTCCTTCAATCATTGTGCTTAAAGAACTTGTATTATCCAAACTGGGATTTACATCATAAACAGGTGATAAACGCCACCCTTTATCATCTATCCGTAAAAAAACCATGATTACGTAAATGGTCATCTGTATTTGACAACTCTTCGCCACAATTCAATCATATCGGCTTTTGGATCTGAACTATATTGTCTGATAATATCAGCGATATTTTGCTAAGAATATCCGGATGAATGCGCTGTGGATTATAAACGCTGGTGTATTGTGCATCGCAACCGCTATATTATTCAAAACACCGATTTCATTATTGCCTATAATGAATATAAAGGCAGAGCTTATGAATTTTGCAAACAGGCTAAAAATAAAGGCTTAACAATTATCGAGCTGGCTAATCAATAAAGATTACCAGCTCAAAAAATCTAATAAAATATTATATCTTATTTAACGATTTTTGCAATATTTTCTGTAATATCAACACCGCCGTAAATAACAAGATTTTTAGCAATGACCATAGAATAGCCTTTTTTAACGGCTTCTTTTGCCACCGTTTGAGAAATATTATCGCTTACTGTTTTCAGCTCTTGCTGATATTGCAACGCCACATCTCTTCTTTTCAAAGCAAATTCTGCATTATATTTTTGCAATAATGCTTGTTGTCTTTCTTTATCCTGCTCTGCATTTACTTCATTTTGAGCATTTTGCAACCACGCATTTAACTCGCTGACTTTAGCGGCCTGCGCTTCTTTCAAAGCTTTTACCTGAACAGAAGAATTTACAATCGATTGCACATCAACTACTGCAATATTATTTGTATTCGGCTGTGTATTTATCTTTGCTTTTGCATTAGTCTGACTTTTCATTTTAATACCTTTCTTAAATAAAATTTCAATATCATTATGCCGACATTAAAACGGTACTGCAATCAAATCAAAGTGAAAACTTGTATCTGATTCGTGATATGTTCCCTTGTTCATCAAAGGAAAACCGACATAAGCTCTGGCAGACAAATACTTATTGATAGCTATACGTAAGCCGACACCATCACTTAAAAGGAAATTTTCTCTATGAGCTTTACCTTCGTGATAAAATATACCGCCATGATCCAAGAAAGCCGCAAATTTAACCGCATCTCTTAAACGAAATGTGTCATCTTTTTTGCTAAACGGAACATTTATAGTTTCCGGTAAAAACGGTATCGGGAACAACATTTCCAAACTGGTATAATATGCGGATGGCGCCATCAAAAGGCTCTCTGAATAGCCTCTGACACTGGAAATACCACCGATTTGATATTGCTCAACGTAAGCAATATTATCAGGCGAATACTGCCCGCCGGCTTTGATTGTACCGATAATTCCCCACGGAAGGTAATGAATGTAATAAGCATCGGCATTAAACTTTGTAAAATGCTCGCTCTCATGTCTGATTTTGTCTTTAATCACACCATTGGTTGAATATAATGAGCCATAAAAGACACTTTTTTCAAAATTATAATTTCCACCTAAACCAATAGCTAGGTTTGTATCCTTAAAATCGGAATACTTAAATCCGGAAATTTTAGCCGTTGATGTTTTATAATTCAATGATGTATTAACATTCAACTTCCCTTTTGTCGTATCAATCAAAGGATGAGAGATATATCCGCTGTAGGTATTCGTTTTGGCATTTAAGTCAAAATCTTTATACTCTCCGCTGGTTACTTTGCTTTTACCGAACATATACGACACACCTGCACGAGTTCCGTATCTGTTTACCGGCACATTATAATCGATATAAGGATTAAATGAAGATTTTGCTACATTGAATGCTACCGATAATCTATCTTGAAAGCCGATAAGTGAGTCGGTTGAAGCAACTATTCCGCCACGGTGTTCACCGGTTGTATCACGGCCAAAGTTATCAAATGATGCTGACAAATGATACGGCATTTGCTCCTCTGCCTTTAACGTAACATCTGTGGTTCCGTATTCTTCTCCAGGCTTCAATTCTGCACGCATTTTTATGCTACGGGCATTTTTGTTAAATGTTTTCAAATCTTTTTGCAAATCCTGCAAACTAAAGAGTTCACCATCTTTATGGCTGAATTGAGAGCGCAAATACCATTCTCTGTTGTATTTATTACCACTAATAGCCAATTTTCCGATATGCGCTTCCATTAGCTCTATTTTCAAAACCCCCTCAAGTTTTCCTTCCGTAATAAAAGCGCGAGCGGTAATATAACCTTTTTTCAAATATTGGGCATTGATAAGCTTAATCAAGTTATTGATATCTTCTATCGTGACATCTTTCTTTTCAACCAATGACTTGAACTTGTTAACTTCAGCACGCGAAAAAACCTCCGAATCAGAAATATCAACGCGATAAATATGTACACTGGGAGCATATTTATTTGTTCTCGTCGGAAGTTTTATTTCGTCCTCTGTTGTATCTACCGAGGTATCGTCAGTTTTCTCTGTCTGTGCATTACTTCGGCTTTCTCGTGCTTGATAATACCGTCTGGCGCGATTAATATCACTCATCTCATCAACGGCTTCGTTTGGTGTTAAAAGTTGCTGATTAACCTCGGCTGTGCTTTCGGTCTGAGTTGTCTCGGCATACGCATTGTTGCTCATAATCACTGCACTGGTTGAAATAAAAGTGCCGCACATAAGAGTTTTCCAAAATAGCTTTTTTGAGTTCACTAACATCATTCTAAGTCCTTTTAATTACAGAGATTTATTTCCCGACAACAGCCGCCACATTTACACTCTTTTGAAGTGTATTTTCTGCCTTTTTCAGATTACCTTTACCCTTTTTCTTTCTTTCATCATCTTGGCTTAAATTATGATTGATAGATTTATGTGGGTTCCCCTGGCGGATAATATCCATAACATTTATATGGTTTATCAATGTGCCATTATCATCTGTGACAAGATGATCTTGAGAACCTACCGCAGACGAAATATAATCTGATACGGTGGAATTATTATAGAGCGAATCATCAGCTTCATCCACAACATCTTTACCGTGATACGAATTTCTCAAAGCGGTTTCCGAGGCTAATGTGATTTCACCCTCCATACTTGTTGCATACGCTTCTTTATTAACAAGAGTATTCATACTGTGTCTGGTTACATTTTGAGATTCCGTTCTGATATTATTGCTCTTATCAACAATTAAATGCATCGGCTTTTGGGTTAAATACAGCTGCGTTGTTGCATAAGGATACGCTTCTAAACTTGTATTGTCGACAACAATATTTTTGCTTGCCGTATCAATCGTTCCTTTAGTCTTAATATCACCCGTAATATTAACATTTTCGGATTTTGTTGTTAAGGCTAATTTATCTGTATTCAAATTGGCAATTTCAACATCTTTCGCAGCATCAATCTTTGTATTATCGGCAACATCTAACTTACCGATGACAACTGTGTTGCCGGAAGTATTGCTGAAGTTGCCGCCGACTGTCGCCTCGGCAATCTTGGTATCGCCTCTGGTCGTTATCTTGGTATCACCAGTCGTGTTCGACTTGGTGATGTCCGCATTTTCTGCTTCTATCGTCAGATTATCCGCTGTTGCCTCAGCAATATTCACATCTTTTTCCGCATCAATGTCTGCATCGCCAGTCACATCCAACTTACCGCTGACAATAGTATTATCTGAAGTGTTGTTGAAGTTGCCGCAGCAATCTTGGTGTCGCCCTCGGTCGTAATGTTGGTATCGCCGGTCGTATTTGACTTAGTGATGTCAGCATTTTCTGCCTTTATCGTCAGATTATCCGCCGTTACTTCGGCAATATTCACATCTTTTTCCGCATCAATGTCTGCATTGCCGGTCACATCCAACTTACCGATGACAACTGTGTTGCCGGAAGTATTGCTGAAGTTGCCGCCGACTGTCGCCTCGGCAATCTTGGTATCGCCTCTGGTCGTAACATTGGTATCGCCGGTTGTACTCGATTTAGTGATGTCAGCATTTTCTGCCTTTATCGTCAGATTATCCGCCGTTACTTCGGCAATATTCACATCTTTTTCCGCATCAATGTCTGCATCGCCAGTCACATCCAACTTACCGCTGACAATAGTATTATCTGAAGTGTTGTTGAAGTTGCCGGTGATGTCAGCATTTTCAGCTTCTACCGTCAGATTATCCGCTGTTGCTTCAGCAATCTTGACATCCTTTTTGGCATCAATCTTTGCATCGCCGGCAACATCCAACTTACCGCTGACAATAGTATTATCTGAAGTGTTGTTGAAGTTGCCGCCAACTGTCGCCTCGGCAATCTTGGTATCGCCTCTGGTCGTTATCTTGGTATCACCAGTCGTATTTGACTTTTTAATGTCAGCATTTTCTGCTTCTATCGTCAGATTATCCGCTGTCGCCTCGGCAATATTCACATCGTTAATCGCTGTAATTATTGCATTATCGGCGGTAACTTTTTCGTAATTTGCCGCTGCACCGATGCTATTAAGGTTGGCAACATTTCCGGCTGTAATATTTATATTATTACCTTCGGCAAGTCTCATGTTCAAAGCTTTATCTTCACCGATAGAACCACCTGCAGTCAGATTAACATTTTTAACAGACATATTCGTATCGTCTGTCGCCAGTCCGTTAGTAATGTTCTTTGCTGATGTAATATCTGCCGTATCGGTGTAGTCTGCAGTATTACCGCTTATTGTACCCATGTGCAAATCGTTAGATGTATTAACAGATAAATTATCAACTCTTGCATTGAGATTGCCACCCAACGTTATCTCGGAAATTTTTGCATTAGGAGCATCAAGATTTAAATCTTGAGCAATATCTGCATCAGTAATTTTGATAGATTCATCATGTTTCAGGTTTACCGATCTTTCGGCATTTGCATACTTCACATTCAACTCATCCCCAACACCTTTGATATAGGATTGGTTTGCAGAATACACCAGACCTTTATTATCATTATCGGAAGTTGTTTCAACAACCAAATAATCATCTTTCGAGCCGATATTCTGACCTTCCGCCGACAATACAATATTATCTGCTCTGATGTTCACTGCTTCGTTATTTTCAGATTTGGCAGCCACATTTGAAATGTTGCCTTTAGAAGTAATTACCACATTATTAAGTGTTCCTTCACCGGCTACATCTATGGTATTTATCTTCATTCCTTTTTGTGCATCCGGCGCAGTAAGATAAACATTGCTGCCATCAGAACTTGAAACCGTAATTTCTCTGTTTGCCGTCAAGGCTACCGGTGCATCTTGTGTTCCGATATCGCCAACGGCATTGATGGCAATCCGTTCACCGATAATTCCCTTACCGAAAACTTCTTCATCGCCGAATAATTCATGCAATTCCCAATCTTCATTGTTGCCGTCATAAACACCTTTCTCACTTGAAATGGTTATGTTCTGACCTGCATGAACCAAACCTATTTTCAGGTCCTTGGCATTGGCATTGAAAGCATCAATTTCTTCCTGCGTACTGTCTTTTGTTAAAGGTTTTTGTGAAACCATTGCTATATTAACATCTCCATCACCCATCAAAAGAGAAGCTGAAGCCATTACAACCCCGTCCGTATTCAATGCAATATTCTCAATATTACCATATGATGTTGTCATAACAATACTGTTTTTTGCTCCAATATTATAATATCTGTCAGCATCAGTAATTTGAGAAGCGATAATGCCATAATCAGCATTAATCAATGTCATACCTTGGGTAGATTCGATTAAATCAACATAAATTGCTCCGGCTGAATTTAAGATAACATCGTCTTTTGCCTTAACGTTAAATATTCCCTTATTGGCAAATATTAGTCTACCGTTTATCCCATTGCCAATTCCGCCGTTAATTGCTCTTAATACAACATTTCCGCCATCAATATGATAATTGCTGAATGTTCCCGTATCAGCAGCCGCAAAAATCGAGCCTTCTTTTGATTCTATTGAAACATTACCCTTATTCTTACTTACAATAGAGGAAATTGTTAAGTCTCCTTTATTGGTAATTGAAATATCATCTTCAACTCTTGCCTTGAGTTTATTGATTGAAATATCTACATTTTCGTTGGAAGCATCTAAATTGATGTTGTTTGCTCTCAAATCCAAAGCATCAGCAATGATTTTAATATTTTTGTCTTCACCATTGAATGTTCCGTTATTTGTCGCAAGATATACATCTCCCGTGCCATTACCGGCATTTAATTCAACATTGCTGATATCATTATGCGGGAAGTTAATGTAAATATTTTTAGCATCAGCTTTTAATGTCCCGTTATCCATAACATCTATTTGTGCTGATTTGATTGTATCTTCAGACAATTTTTGACCGATATTTCCGGTTGCTTGTAACGTAATGCTATTTGCGGAAATAACATTTTTCGTACTATTTGTCAGGATATCTCCTTGTGAGACTATATTTACATCACCGACCAAAGCGCTGATATTATTATTCATAATAACATTGCCGGTTCCGTTAGACGTTACGTTAATAACTGGTTTATCAAAGCCTTGGAAATTAACCGTAATCGGAGCATTCTTAACCTCATAAGTAGGCGATGTTATGTAGTATCTGGTTTCATATTTCTTGCCATACCAAAGCTCTGTCCACCAAGAACGTTTGATATAAACCTGATATGGACTTGGCTGACCAGCACTTGTCATTTTGTAAGCATCTTGCCCCGGTGTATATGTTGTAGAATACACGATTGCACCGTCTGCTCTTGTTGTTTTTGATGATGTTTCCCATGTCCCGTTGTTAGCGGTCGGTTCGTTCAAATCCGTTTTAATTTCACCACTTTCATTAACATAAGCTGTGTGGATATCTGCATAATCAGTTAAATGCTTTGTCAATTCAGATTGTGTTAAATTTTCATATTGAGAATAATCAGGAGCACCATTTGAACCGGTTGCTACTTTAAAGTCATTGATGGTTAGTGTTCCTTGCCCTTTGGTATCGGCATTTATAGCACTCGTCACAAGGTCGTAATTGGAATTATTAACTATATCAATATGACCATATCCGTTTAACAAAACTATCTTGCCTGTGTTTTTATCATTAACGATATTTCCGGTTAATGTAATGTTACCGCCGTCAATACTCGCTTTGAATAAATGTATTTCGCCCGGCACATCAGATATGGCATCATTATCGGTTGGTTTGAAATATGCTTTAATCTGTTGAATTGCAGCTAAATCATCTGAACCGTCTGCCAATGTCAGATAGTAGTATCCGGCCGTCATTTCACTCGGTGTCATTTCGGTCTTGACACCGTTGATGGTTTGATAATATTTTCCGTCTTCTTTTGTCACCGAAAATTCAGGGATGGCAACGGTTTTAATCTCACTGCCGCTTTGAATCAATCCATTTACATTGATTATTTTAGCTGCAATATCAATATCGCCGGAGGCGACGATTGCACCATTACCGGAATCTCCGCCCGACTTCAATTCTTGATTGGTATATGCCTGAGAATATGCTCCGTTTGGAACTCGTATTTTCAAGTTTCTGGCTGTCATTGAACCTTCAGATAAAATATTACCGGTATTATTGGTTACCTCAAATGTGCCGTTGACATTATCCACGTTACCTTTCAGGATAATATCACCGGCATTACTGCTGAAATCAACTGTCGGCTCATTCGCATCAACGGTATTCAAAATTGATATTTTAGCGCTATCCGAATTACCTTTCAGGGTTGTGCTTATATTTGATAATGAAGACGCCGCCAAACTGTCTTTGGCAATAATTCCGCCCTTAGCGTTTCTATCAATTATCAAATCGCCGTAAACTACGTCATTGACACTGTTATTTACAATATCAATCGTAGCGCCGCCGTTAGGTGCGGTAATAGAACCTGAACCGGAAATACTTCCCATAAGATTCGTTTCACCGGAACGAACCGTAGTATCTTCTACATAAATTGAATAAACAGGAATACTTGTAACACCTTGCTTTTGAGCTTTCAGTGCGTTTATGGAGTTATCTAAGTCTGCAATTTTAAGGTCATACTGGTCATTTATTTGCTTAATGTCATGTTCTTCAATATACTTAATATCAGCCGTATTTATCTGAATAGTAGAAGCATAGTGGTCAATAGTATTTTGATTTGTTTGTATTTTCTCGTTTATTTGGTCTATACTATCTGTAATTTCAGTCCTTTTCGCAAGCAATGCTTCTGTTGCTGTAGCTATTGCATCAGCGTCAGGAGTTTCTGCAGTGAGTGCAGAAACAAGATTTGCAATTTCTGTTATTGTAGATTCTGCATAATCTGTAGCAAATGTATTACTACTAATATCATTAGACGCGTTTATTATCTCTATATTGTTTCGATAATTTGTATTTTGTGCTTCTAAGGCTTCTTTTTTTGCTGTATTCGCATTTATCGTATCTTGGAGTTCTTTTTGGCGTCCTTTTTGGTAAGCTATAGCTTTATCATATGCTTCTTTAACAGCGGTTTTACTATCCTCAAATAATTGAATATCAGCATCAATATCAGATAATGTAATTTCATCTACTTTTTGTTTGCCTTTGACAATAATTCCGTTTGATTCGTAAGTTCCGTCTTTATTGATCACAAGACTCTTATGGGCGCCAAGTCCGCTTTCAACAGAACCGTTTAAAACAATAACGGCTGAATTTTTATCTGTTGTAGTTGTGTTTCCTGAACCATAAAATGGTATTCCCCATAACTGATAAGCTATAGCATCTCGTTCTGCACTTACTCTTTTAGAAGCGTCTTGAGGTGTATTTTGAGATATGATGTTCATAGCATCATAAGATTTCAAATCAGCTCCCGAATTTATTGTAATGATAGCTTTAGCATCTTCATTCAAAGCATTTGAATAACCGGATATAGCACTGAACATACCTCTTGTTCTTTCATAAATATAGGATTTCAGCCCTATCTTATTTATTGCAGATATATTAGTGTCTCTTCCGCTTACAGATTTAACCCCGTCAGAAATAACAACATTTGCATATTGTTTTGTGGTTGCCGCTTCACTGGTTCCGCCGGTTCCCATAAATCCGCCGTAAGATTCAACATTGACTTTTGTATATATATCAACATCGTTTCTTGCCACAAAATTGATATTATCATCTGCTGCTTTAATATCTTTATTGGCAATTTCTGTTTTAGCGTCAGCAGTCAGCCTTACAATTGAGTCGGTATTTGTGCCGCCGATAAGACCATGAGCATATAAATCGGCTTTTTCATTGATATTGGCAATATTATATGCACCGACTGTTATATCACCTCTCTCATAAGCGCCATTTGCATATGCTTTGTTGCCACCTAAATTTGCATAGGTGTTCATTACTATCGCGTCATTTAATACACCGCCTGAGCCGCCATAAACACCACCTGAACCGCCATATAAATCATAGCCGGTAACTTCATTTTTCTTGACTTCATTTTTAGCAACAACAGCTATTGCTCCGCTTGAAACAACATCAGCATATGATGAAGACGATACAGTTGAATTTATCGTATTTTTAACACTTGGAAATGCTGCAGTAATTGCACCGTAGGCGTCAGATTTATCATATCCCTTATACTCATTTAATGTATCTGCGGATACCAAGTATTTTCCTTTTGTTGCCGTTATATCATAATTATCACCGACAGATGTATAATTGCTTGATGTGATATCTATGGTTGCATTTGAACCTGATGCACCGGCAAAAGCACCGGAACCGGCATATATCACGGTATCAGCTTTATTATTAACGTTAGAAGAAATTTCAATATCTCCTGCTGTTATGCGCTTTTTCGGATTTGTTTCGGAGGCCTTATCTGCCCCGACTATTCCTACACCGGATGTTTGCTGTATAATCACATCCCCACTTGCACCGCCTGCTGACAGGCCACCATATGCTCTGCCACTCGCTTCGGCATACGCATCATTTTTGGCATTTGAAGATATTGTTAACTTACCTGCAACATCTGCGACAAAGTTTCTGGCAATATTAACTCTGTTTGTTTTACCGGTTTTAGTAACAGCTGCTGCACCTGAACCGCTGTAAGCACCACCGGTCGCAGCCCAAGAAATCGCCTGTGCTTTTTCATTGGTGTTTGTTTGGATAGTTACATTACCTTCTTTAGACGTAAATTTAACATTTTCACCTATATTAATCATAGCATCGCCGGTTGTATCCGCTTTGGCAACAGAAATACCTACGGCGACACCACCGATTCCTCCGGCGTCTGCGTTTGCTGTTACATCTGACGTTGAATCGGTTTGAATCATCAAGTTATTATTAGTGTTTATTTCTGTGTTATCCAACACATAAGCATTTGTTGTTTTGTTGGAATTTATTTGCGCATGGCTGCCGCCGCCGGCAAGAATACCGCCTGATGCTGCCATAGAATTTATATCTTGTGTATCTTTCGAATTGGCGATAATCTCAGCACTTTGAGCATTTATTTTAACATTGTTTGAAACAAACGCACCTGTAGTTGTCAAATCTTCAGTCAATGAAACAGACACACCGATTGCTCCGGCACCGGCCGCAAAACCATCCGTTTGGGTTTTTAAATCATTTTTATTTTCTGCATTAACTTTCAAATTTTGAATATTTAATTCAGAAAGTGTATCAATAAATGCCGACGTTGTTCCTTCTCTTCCTCCTGCCGAAGAAGTTATTGCCGTTTGTGTTGCATCTGTTTGAGGTGTTGTAGTATTGTTATCAGAACTTGCCTTTGCATACAAACTTCCGCTAACCTCTTTTATGTTGCTTTGACGACCCTCTTTAGCCAAATCAATATGAGCAACTCTTTTAAGTGCATCATTATATCCTGATTTATAGCTTTCATCGGCGGCTTTAGTTATTTTATCCGACTGTTGTTGCATTGTTGCGGTTTGATCCTTTGCCCCGACGATAGTCTTCTTTTCTTCTGCATCTTCTATACTGTTATAAGATGCGTTTGATACTTTTTTGCCGATGTTTGTATAAACCGCACCACCGGAAAGAGCAACACCACCGGCTCCGACAATAACAGCAAGCGCGTCAACGTTTTCTTCGCTTTTTGCAGTGATGGACACATCAGCATTTGGTCCTTCAACTTTTGAACCTGTATTGATGTAAGCAAGAACGGTATTATGGATTTCGTTACCGCCGACAGAAGCTCCGACACCGACAAGACCGCCAGCTCCGGCTCCGAACCCTTCATATATGGTTGATTTATCAGTTGCCTCTATATCAAGTTTACCATTGTCCGCAAGATTGATTTTGTTGTCTTTACCGATATAGGCAACAGTTTTATTCTCTATATCATTAAACAAAAAGCTTCCGGCAATTCCGGCATATAAGCCTATACTTCCCGCAACAACGTTCAGTTTAGAATCTTTTGTACCGAGATCTGTGGTTGTTTGAGCTTTAACATTAACATTTTCAGCATTTATTGAAACATTTGCACCTGTGTAACTTTCTGTATCGGCAGCAAAGTCATTTACCATAACCGAAGCACCGAGTGCCCCCATTCCACCGAGTGCTGCCGCACCGGCAAAGGAAGTTAAGTTAACGTTATTTTGGGATGTTATATCAACATCTTGTGCTGTTACTTTTGAATTATCCAATAAATAAGATTTAACAATTGTGTCAACACTATTGACAACAACGGTTCCGGCAAACGCACCTTCTCCGCCACCGGCAAAACCGGCAGCAAAAACGCCGTCATAATTTTGTTCGGCTGATGCTTTGACATCAATATCTCCTGCTTTAATATCATTTCCGCCAAGAGAAGCCTCAACCGTGCTGGTTACGGAGTTTACCATGACGGAAGCACCGACACCGGCTGTGCCGCCACCGGTAACAACACCGGCAATCGGGTCATCAAATGTGACCTTATCCGATGCCTCAACCGAAGCTTTATCGGCAAGTGCACCATCTGTTCCGGTTAATGTTCCATCAGCATAGGCTTTGATCGTATTATTAACATAATTCACATTTTCAACACCGACTACACCAACAGTACCACCACCTGAGCCGGATACCGTCTTAAAGTCATAAGTGCTTTCTGCTGAAGCCTTAACGTCTAATACCTTAAATTGGGCATCTGCCTTTGTAACATACGATTGAATATCATATTTTATCACATCGTTTACCGCACTCAAACCCACACCGGCCGTACCACCACCGGCTGCCGCACCCGTATATGTTTGCATATTTGCCGTTGCTTGGGCATTTGATGAAATATTATTCCCTGATTTTAATTCTGAATTTTTAAATCCGGATTCTAATTTTGAAGTAACAACATTGGTGTTCACCGCACCGGCGGCACCGGTTGTTCCGCCGCCTGCAGCCGCAATAACCGTTGTTAAGAAATCATCTGTTTCTTTTGCTTGAGCTTTTATGTCATTTGTAGCTTCAATTTTGGCATTTTGAGCATAAGCCTTCACATCTTTATCAATTACAATGGTATTAACTGTTGCCCCGACACCGGCAGAAGTGCTGGCACTAATTGCACCGTCTATGGCAAAAATAGTATCTTTTCCCTCGGCAGAAATTGCAACATCTCGACCGGCATTAACGCCATAAACATCATCACCTATTGTTTTTGTGCCGATAATATGCGCATCTGCGGTGCTGCTCATAATCATTGTTCCGATAACACCTTCAAGGGTTAAACCTTGAGAAAAACCACCGGCAACAGTAATAAACGGCGCGTCCTTACTACCGATTGTTTCATTGGCGATTGCATTCACCAAAACATCTTGACCGGCGTTAACCTTTGAATTTTCAATAACGGCTGTTACCTCGCTGTCAATAACACCGGTCACAATAGAAGCCCCGAGAGCCATACTGCTCAGCGATATGCTTGCCGAACCGGTTCCGCCCGTAATTTCCGTATCACCGGAAGATATAACTTTAATATCTCCCTCGCTTGATGTAACATCAGCATTTTTAATATAGGCCTTTGTATCTGAAGTCATAACAACGGTGTTAATTGAACCGGCAAGCGTAATACCGTTACCGCCAGCACCGCCGATAGATATCGACATAATATCTTCATCTGACTCTGCTTCAATATTTACATCCTCTTTTGAACTGACTTCCACACCCTCAATACCGGCGGCTGTATCACTACTGTCAACCACAACGTTGATAGCCGCACCTGCCGCATCTTCTCCAAGAGAAATGCTCACCGCACCATTGATGGTCTCAAGATCTACATCGTTATTTGATTTAACATTAACTTTGCCATTTGTGCTCTGAACTTTTTTATCTGCACTTTCCGATAATATGTATGTGTTTAAATCTGCAGAATTAACCACAACACTTACTGCACCGGAAGCAGCCAAACCATGACCACCCGAACCGGCAAAGACAACACTCAAACTGTCAATATCAGTATCTGACGTTATATCAATATCATTTTGTGCCGTTACATTTGAATTTTTGATATAATTTTCAATGTCGTTATCTATAACCTCCGCATATACGGAGCCACCGATTGCCTTTCCACTTGTGCTTATCGTAGCGACACCGGTAACGGCAATGCTGTCAAAAACAGCATCTGAATCTAACGTTAATTTATTTGAATTTAGGGTTGAGCCTTCAATGTAGTTGTTCTGCACCGCAGTATTAACGGCAATGGCAACAGCACCCGAAATTGCATTTCCTCCACTTGAAATGGCACCAGCCGCCGTTACGGATAAGTACTCATACGATGAATCGTTATCAAGCGTTACATTGCCTGATGTATCAATAGACGAGTTTTTGATGTATGAGGTAATTTCATCGCTGATACCATCAACACGAATAGAAGCATCAGCCGAAGTTTGATTGCCGTATGCCACAGTGCCAACAACCGCAAAATCCTCAAATGTGCTTGAGGCAACAACATCTACATCGGCATTTTTATTTGTTCTGCCTGTTGTGGTATTGATTTGAGAGTTTTCAATATAAGCATTTTCCTCATTGATTGAAACATAAGCACCCAATGTTCCGGCATAAGAAGAACCCTGTGTTGAAACAGCTCCGGCAGCATCAACCGTTATCAGGTCTGTTCTGTTTGTCGCCTTAACATCTAATTTCTTCCCGGCATTAACTTCTGCACCTTTGATATAGGCATTAATTTTATTTAAGGCAATATCACCGTCAAGCGTTCCGCCTTTGGCCCCACCGTTACCGCTACCGCCTGCTTGAATAGATACCGTACCCACACCTTTTATAATTTGACTTTTAACTCCGGCTTCAACGCTTACGGATTGCTCTTTATTATCTGTGTTCGTATTTACTTTTGCACCGTCTTTAATCGCTGCCGTCACTTCATTATTCTGTAATTCAAACGAAATATTGCCGGCTGCGGATTTATCTTTTCCATGTGTAACACCCACCGAACCGGTGAACATTTTTATATCTTCATTAGCGTTAACATCAACATTTCTCAATGCGTCAACAACGGCTTTTCCGATATAGGCCTCAACCTCATTTTGTGTCCATTGAGCAATAAGTGCGCCACCCATTCCCGATTTACCGTTTACGGACAGTATAAGAGCGGCATTTATTAACATATCTTCAGATGTTGCATTAACCTTAACATCACGACCTGCTAAAACATGTGCCCCGTCTGCGATATACGCTCTGGAAGCCGTGTCCGAAATACTCACGGACGCCATTCCTGATTTGGTGGCAGTATTTTTATCCGGATTAGCGGCTCTTGTGAAATCATAATCTGCATTTGCAAATGCCGAATGGGCATCTCTAAGATTCCATAATGCTCTGAAATTATTGAAATATTTTGAGTTGTTCTTAATATCCTCGGCTTTATTAAAAAGTTCCGTTGCTTTATCTAAATTTTGTCGGCGTTGTTCATCGGTTATATTTCCGTATTTCGGCATATCTGTTCCGGCTTTTGCAATTCCCATATTAAAAGCACCGTTGACAAATAACTTATCATAATCAGAACTCACTATTACATCATTTGAAGCCTCTACATCACCTGCAATATACGACACAACTTCATCTTCGGCATAATTAACCCCTATGCCGACAGATATAGAATTTTGGCTTATGGATATTCCAAGGTTGCCGTTTATGTGAGTTAAATCTTTATTTGCATCTACTAAAATATCTCTCGCCTTGATTTCAGCCGATGATTCAATTGATGCTTTGACTTGACCGTCAACGATTGCTGAAATCGAAACAGCACCGGCGATACCGGTTTCATCGGCATTACCGTTAGACGCTGACGCATTAACGTCATCCGTTTCGTCGTATGCTTTGACAATAACATCACCATAATTGCGGTTATCTTGCGTAACTTTTACATTTTTCCCGACAGTGGCTGTCGTTTCCGGACTTAACCATTGAAATGAAAGAGAAGCACCACCGGCACTACCATCTACAGCACCGATGCCCTCCATAGTTTCGTCAATATTATTCAATATATCCACATTACCAGCACCCGACCATACTTGGTTGTTCGTATAGGCATCCACTTTTAACGTATTTCCGTTGTCATTTTTGGATTTAAATATTACGTTGGAATTGTCTTCAAGTATTGCCTTGGAAACAGTATTATTTATCGCAACTGCAAAAGCGCCGGCAAATCCTGTTGTTTCCTGATCTTTTGATGCCGCCCATGCAGTAGAGTTTGCAAAAGTAGTAAAGAAATATTCTAAGCCTATAGTGGAATCGATTGCATTAAAGAAATTCATATTACCGGCATCATCAATGCTTTTTTGTATATCTGCGGCTTTTTTGGTGGCGCCCAAATACTCACTGGCATCTTGCGTATTTATTGATTTTATGCTGGATTCAGGGTCATTCTTCATAATTTTATCTACAATATCACCAACTGCACCATTTACGGTAACATTAAACAACTTATCCAAATATTTATCCATATCAGAGTAAAATGTTTGATGGCTTAACCCGTGTTTTACAACTGTTTCAGACGAAATTCTCAGCCCGGCCTCAGGTATGATAACCTTGTCTCCGATATTACCTTCAATTTCGGTTCCGTCAGGCAAGGTAATATATGTTTTCTTTACGCCGTTTACTTCTTTTTCCGTAACATTATCTTATACGGTAAATGTATAATCAAAATGTATTTTGTCTCCCTGATTTTCAGCGGTTCTCTTAGTTCCATCCGGTAACAAAACATAATCATTGTTTTTAACGGCTATATAATCAGAGCTATTTCCTGTTATTTCAAAATCACCATAGGCATTTGCATTTGAACTGAGGTCTTTAAGATTAACCGCAATTGCACCTGAAACAGAGGTTGCGCCTTTCGACGCTGCACTTGATACGGAAAGCAAGCTCTTATTATCCAGTAAATTTGCCTCTACGGCAACATTACCTGCTTTTATCTCTGGTTTAATACCTTTTTCTTTATTACCTATAAAAGCGTTATTTTGAACATCATCAAGCGAAAAGCCGACTGCTCCGCTGATTTTTATTTTACTGAAATTTTCATCCGCTCTTGAATAAAGCGTGTTTATATTTTGACCGAGTTTCATTTTAAACATGTCAAAGAAGAATTTATATAAATTCCCGAGAAATGCAGCTTGCCCTTGCTTAGCGCCTTTTTGTGTTCCCGATGCCGAAACAGATTCCTCGGTTCTGCCGATATAATTGGCTAAAACACTAAGTGTACCCGGTATTTCAACGTCACTTTCCATAATTGCTTCATTGACCGTGTGTGCAATAAACGCCGCAATTGAAATACTGGTTGCGCCAAAGTTTCTGTCCACAATCGGAAGCCAGCCCTGTTTAGTCGACATATCATACGCACGAAGCATTTCAGCATCAACCAAAATATCTCTTGCAATTTTCAGCGCTACATCCTTTTCTATGACGGCTCTGTTTGATACATCCAACAAAGAAACAGACACCGCATATGCCCCGCCATGGAAAAGCGATTTATCAAACACATCAAAGGCCATTTCTAACATATTGGTTGCCACTGCACTTATTGACAGTTGCACATTGGTTAAGGATGTAACATTAAGATTTTCAGCTTCGATACTTGAACCGCTGTGAACAATAGCTTCGGTTACCACGTCAAGGTCAGTATAGTTGAAAGCCAAGGTTTCAAATATTGATTTTGCGCTGGCGGTAAAATCTGTTGTAGCATTAACGCTTAAATCTTTCTGAGCTGTTAATTTTGCGCCTTCTAAAACTTCAACGGAAGATTTCATATCTGCAATATGAATCATGTCGCTCAAGATAAAATTCGCAGGAGTATCCATCCAGCTATACCAATTATACGCGTCGTTACCCGCATCTACAATATCACTATTGACATTCGTCGCCATTGTTCTGGCATTCAAAGCAACATTTCGTCCGCTCACTTCTCCGCCGACCGTAACCTTTGAAAGTGCCACATTATGTTTAGTATCTTTATCATATTCCGCAGCACTTCTGGAGCCGGTATTATAAATTTCAGTCTGAACAATAACATCCGAACCGTTGGCATCTACTTTACCGTTCAAATTAACGATTGCAGCCAAATAATCGTTATCGTCTCCCTGATTTTTTGAAACCAAGTTTGTATTCCAAAGTATTTGTTACCCTGCCATATATATCGGTCTTTGTCGTTTTCGTGGCTTGCGTAGGTTCTATACTGTTTTTTGGAGTTGCCGTTACCTTACCGCCGGAAACTTTAAAGTCCATATTAGCGTTCAATTTAGCATCTTTGTTAATGTTAATTTCTTTTCCGCCGTTGGCGATAGTAATACCGGCACCGGAATTAATTGTTCCGTCAATACTGATGTCTGCCGGATTTAATTCAACATCTGTTTCTTCGCCGCCCAAAAGCAAATAATCCGTTCCGCCCATATTAAAAGTAACTAAGGCATCTAAACCATCTTTACTAACAGCATTATCTTTAAACACTTTTTTCATTGTATCTTCGGTCGGTGTCATTAAAGTTAAGGAACCAACATTAAACACACCGGTTTTGCCCACCACAAAACCATTCGGGTTAGCAAACAACACATCACCGTCAATTTGTCCGTTTTTATAGGAATTAACTATACCGTCTATTTGCGAAGCAGAAGAATCAAAGACAAGGTTAACTAATTTATTCTGCTTGTTTATTAAATTTAAGTTGGCGGTATCGCCCTCACCGACATTAAATTTGCCGAAAGTATTCAAGCCGACGGTTCCGGCCCCGTTGGTCGTGGTTGTGCTGATGTTCCAAATATGGGGATTGTTATTTTCAATCGTTGTAGCTGTTTGAAAAGGTACTCCGCTCTGATTGATTTCCGTAGCCTCAGCAATAGCAGGTGCACCAAATGTTCCGGCCATTATTGCCGCATTCAAAATCGCACATTTAATCAAAACTTGACGATACCATCTGGTGAGTTGAGTGATAGCAGAACGAGAGTATTTCATAGTTTAGTTCCTTTTTGTTATTAATGAGATAACCTTTAATGTTCGTTAGAATGTATCAGAAATAACTTTAACTTGCAATATTTTTTTACTTTTCATTAATAATTTTTAATATTTGTTAAAAGTTATCCGTCTTTCAAGATAAGGCAGTAAAAGTTTATTTTGCGCTTTTTTTTGACGTCAAACAATGGCAGAAAAAATGTTATATTTATCTTAAAAAAATGGATATTGTGCTATGTGCTTTAAGAAAAATACAGATTATTACGGCAAAATCGGTTTTACTTATGCATCTGAGTTTAATAGGCGCTATAGGACTGGCTTCGCCGCTGCGTCGGCTATCAGCTAATCGCTGACCGGCATACTTCCGTCTGCCGGCGCCTCCTTGTCAAACCTACTTCTCGTAGGTTCGAGTTACAGCATACCACCAAACAAAAAACCTCCCCGAAGGGAGGTTCTGTTTGGTGGGCGCTGTAGGACTCGAACCTACGACCAGACCGTTATGAACATAATCAATTTCTTGTTCAGCGTCAAGCTCTTTTTTTCAACCTTGTGCGTTTTTTTATTTTCACTATTACACAACATACAAAAATAAATCTTATGCTAATTTCGCCGCCGCAATTAATTCTTTTGTATACTTTTGCTTTGGTTGATTAAATATTTGCTCAACATCTCCTGTTTCCACTACTTTTCCGTCTTTCATTACCATAATTCGGTGAGATATGGCACGTATGGCATTCATATCATGTGAAATAAAAATATAAGATAATGCGTATTTATTCTGCAAACGCTTCAACAAATCAATTATTTGCGCCTGCACCGTCACATCCAAAGCCGAGGTCGGCTCGTCCAAAATAATAATTTGCGGACGTAATATCAGTGCGCGTGCCAAAGCTATGCGCTGTCGTTGTCCCCCCGAAAATTCATGCGGATATTTATTTTGCCAATCTGAATTTAACTCCACTTCCTGCATGATTTGTATGATTTTGGCCGATTTTTCGGCATCTGATAATTGTGGATAATGCACAGAAAGCCCCTCGCCGATAATTTCACGTATTGTCATGCGTGGATTAAGCGCATTATACGGATCTTGAAAAACAATTTGGATGTCTTTTGAAAATTTGGTATGTTTATAAAATGAATTATTATTTTTTATCAATATGTTACCTTGATGTTTCAACAAATTTACCATTGCAAGCGCCAATGTTGTTTTTCCGGAACCGGACTCGCCGACCACACCTAAAGTTTCTCCGCACACCAAATCAAAATTTACCTGATTAACGGCCTTCAAAGTTTGCAATGCACGTCCCCAGAAATTTTTTTTCAATATAAATTCAACAGTTAAATTTTGCGCTTTCAATATAATATCATTTTTATATTTTTCTTTTTTATTCAATAATAAATTTGATGAAATTAAAGTTTTTGTATAATTATGTTGGGGATGATTAAATATTTGTTCGGAGGAACCGTATTCCACCAGCTCTCCTTGATACATTACCGCAATATCATCTGCAATTTGATGAACCAACCGTAAATTATGGCTGATAAAAATAATGCTCATATTCAAACGTTGTTTCAGTTCCATCAATAATTCAATGATTTGTTTCTGAATAGTAACATCCAGCGCCGTTGTCGGCTCATCTGCGATTAAAATCTTCGGATTGTTTGCGATAGCCATGGCAATCATAACCCGTTGTCGCTGTCCTCCCGATAATTCAAAAGGATACGATTTCACTTTTTGCTCGGGATTAGGTATCTTTACAGCCCGCAGTAAATCTAATGTGCGTTTCTTTATTTCTGCCGTTGTTAGCAAACTATGCATTTCAAGGCTTTCAGAAATTTGCCTACCGATTTTATGCAAAGGATTCAATGAAGACATCGGCTCTTGAAAAATAAAAGCTATTTGATTGCCTCGGATTTTTTGAAGTTCTTTATTGCTTTTACCTATAAGTTCTTGATTTTCAAATATTATTGAAGCTTCAGAATTATGATAAGCCTTAGGATATGGCAATAATCCTAAAACAGATAACGCGGTTACCGATTTTCCGGAACCGGACTCTCCGACAATGCCCAAAATTTTGCCACTTTCCAGCTTTAAGTTAACATTTTTAACAGCCTGAAAATCTGTGCCTTTTTCATTACGAAAGAATACAGACAAATTTTTAATTTCCAACAAACTCATCTATCATTTTTCCTTGTATCAAAAGCATCACGCACACCTTCGCCAATAAAAATCAACATAGAGAGCAATCCGGATAAAACAATAAAAATACTTATTCCAATCCACGGTGCTTGCAGATTATCCTTTCCCTGACGCACCAAATCTCCCAATGACGGATAATCGTTTGGCAAACCCAACCCCAGAAAATCAAGCGCACTCAATGATGTAATTGCTTCAGCCATAATAAACGGAATAAAAGTAATTGATGTGACCAACGCATTTGGTAAAATATGACGAAACATAATGCGAAAGTTGCTGACTCCCATGACTTTGGCCGCTTTTACAAACTCAAAATTGCGCAAACGCAAAAACTCGGCACGCACCATTCCGGTCAATCCCGTCCAAGAAAACAAAAGCAAAATTAACAACAAACTCAAGAACGTCGGTAAAAATACACTGGCGATAATGATTAAAATAAACAACTGCGGTAAGGAATCCCAAATTTCTATAAAACGCTGTAAAATCAAATCCGTTTTACCGCCGAAATATCCCTGCACCGCCCCAATCATAATACCTATGAAAGAAGAAACAGCGGTCAATAAAAATGCAAAAATAACCGATAGCCGAATCCCATATAAAATACGCGCCAAAACATCGCGCCCCTCTTCATCGGTACCAAGCAAATGCTGTGCATCGGGAGCCGACGGTGTTGCATGCGTCAACTCATAATCAACCGTATTATAAGAATACGGTATCGGCGGCATAATCAACCACCCGTTAGCTTGAATATTTTGTTTTGTAACCGCATCTTTATAGTCTGCCTGAGTTGGAAAATCACCTCCAAAAAATTCATCCGTATAAGAAACCGCCAATGGAAAATAAAATTTGTTTTTATACTTTACAATCAAAGGTTTATCATTTGAAATAAATTCAGAACATAAAGATACAAAAAACACGAACATAAATAATAAAAATGCCACATATGCACGTTTATTTTTTTTAAATAAGAAATATTTTTCTTTTATATTTTGCCACATGTATTTATATCTGTCTTAATCTTACAAATCATCAATGCCAAAGTCATCTTCCGTATTTTTCCGGATATCAGACTCCTTCGGTTGTGACGGGGTTGCTTTTTCCGATGCATTTTCTGACTTAATATTTTGATTTATTTGCATATCTTCTATAGCATCGCTATCTGCATCTGCATCATTTGGCGTATAAATATCGTCATGATTTTCTTTCTTATAAATATCAAACTGATCAGGAGTAAGGCTTCTTTGATTATAATCTTTCCAATCACTATACCACTTTTCAAATTTGGCGATTTGGTTATTATAAATACCTTTGGTCAAACGGTTTATCTGTGCTTGCACATTGGTAACTAAACTGCTGTGAACACCTAAGTTAGATGGCTGACAAGGTTTATTAAATAAATATTCCATCAAAATACTTTGAGTCGGGCAAAAACTCCGACTGACCTGATATTTGTTCATTTGCTTATCATGAATGGCCATATTTACCAAACGATTAGACAGGAAATTATCTACAAACTTATCCTGCTTATAGTTTTGGAAGTTATTAACGCCGGAAGTTCCTTGAATAACTAAAACCGTATCATTCCATAAATTATCAGCCTTTAAGCGATCAATAAATTGTTGCATTTTACCAAACAAACATTTGGTTTGTTGCAAATAGGCCTGTTTGCGTTGTTTATCATAATTTGTAGTTATCCATGGCAAATTGGCCATATCATACCATTCTTCTTGCGGCTTAAGTTGGCAAAATTCATCATAAATATACATATTTGACGGCATATCTATAAAGACAAAATACGCTTGCTTACCGCTATCCTTTTTGATGTCATCATATAAAATATCAAGAGTTTTGGTAGAATTAACCACATATAAGTTATTGTAATTCACACCCACCATTGGCGTTTTATCAACATTAGCAAAGGAAGCCAGTGTATTATAAAGAGACGTCATATTATTTAAAATATGCAAACTGGCAAACCATTCCACAAACAGAATCTTTGTTTTATCCCATGTTGATAAGGTCATTGAATAAATATTAGTCGGTTGATTTATCTTTTCAATGCACCGGTTAACATTGATTTTATGTTTGGCGTGACACATATCAAAATCGCGTGATTTATAGGCAGAGATTTGAAATTTATTTTTATGAAAAACGTTATATAATTGGTTATTCTTCAAATAAATATATTCATCTCTTAAATTATGAAAGCGCCAATATTCGGAAAGCAACTTGGTATCTAATATATGTTCGGAACTGGCTTTTTGCGACATCGGATTAAAGCTGATAATCATATTATCTAAATATTCATCTTCCGGTGTATATGCATTGGAATACACCTTAAAATTATTTTTCTGATAAAAGCCGGATATAATATTTTTAGTGCGCACCGCTTCCGATTGTTTCATTGTTGAAAGATATGGATAAGACACTAAATTCGGCAACATAAAATGTATGTATAATTTGCGTTTTGAATTATCAACCTGTTGGTTATTAAAAGATTCAACAAATTCGTGCGGTTCAATGTTACGCATATATGAAATATAAACCTTGCTAAACATAACAATACTGGCCATAAGCAGCAAAAGCTTATAAAAAATTTTATCTTGAGCAAATATCACAAACACAATTGCACCGACTGTAATGCCGGCAATAACCGACGTTTGAATGGAAGTATCACCGAATTCAATTGTTTGTTGAATTTGAGAAAATTGCCTGAACACAGCATAAACAAATGCAAAAGCCACCAAACCGGCAAATGTGCATTTCAACCCCAATTGTTTGTGAGTCAGCAGCAAAATTGCCGTTGCGATGGCCAAAAAGCAAGCAAACCCCATCATCACTTCGGGAATAGGAAAAATGGAACCGTCAAAGACTTTAATATTACCGGAACCGGCAAATAAAATTAAATCTGTTGCGGGTAACAGTGTGGTAAAAAGGATAATAATTAAAGTGGTCCACCATTTTGACGGCTCTTTAGGCGCTTTTTTTGTGCCTTTACGCGAGAAGCGGCCGTCATAATCATGATTTAGCGGAGAAAATGTCCCTGAGTTATCTGCTGTATTTAAATCTTCCAAAAACATATTACTGATCCAATTTTGCTTTAACTAATTGATTGACAATTGCCGGATTTGCTTTACCTTGCGAAAGCTTTAAAGTTTGTCCGACGAACCATCCCATCAAGTTTGTTTTACCATTTTTATAAGCCGTTACATTATCCGGATTAGAAGCGATAACATTATCAATAATTGCTTCAATTGCTGCCGTATCGGTCACCTGTTTCAGTCCTTTTTCCTCAACGATTTTTTCCGGATTTTCACCGGTTTCACTCATAATTTCAAAAACATCTTTAGCAATTTTACCGGAAATAACTCCTTTTTGAATAAGTTCAACCAGCGCCCCGAGATCTTCTGCACAAATCGGGCTGTGTGCAATATCTAAACGCTTTTTATTAAGCATAGCAAAAAAATCGCCCATCAACCAGTTAGCTACTTTTTTGGCATCGTGCCCATGAGCCGCTTTTTCAAAGAAATCGGCGATTTCTTTGTTTTCACAAATCACCATGGCATCATAAGGTGTTAAGCCCAGCTCATTGATAAAACGTGCTTTTTTAGCATCCGGCAATTCCACCATTTCCAAGCGCACTTTTTCAATATCTTCATCACTAAGCACCAGTGGCGGTAAATCCGGTTCCGGAAAATAGCGATAATCATGGGCAAATTCTTTTTTGCGCATCACTTTAGATTGCCCCGAAACCGGATCAAATTGACGTGTTTCCTGCTCTATTTTGCCACCGTTTTCATAAACTTCAATTTGTCTTTTGGCTTCATTTTCAATTGCCTGCATCACAAATTTAACACTGTTAACGTTTTTCATTTCGCAACGTGGTCGTAGTTCGTCAGCACCCAACGGTCGCACCGAAATATTGGCATCGCAACGCATTGAGCCTTCGTCCATATTACCGTCACATGTGCCTAAATAGCGCAAAATAGAACGAAGTTTACGCAAAAATGCACCGGCCTCCTCCGGTGAGCGAAAATCCGGCTTTGTTACGATTTCCATTAAGCCGACACCGGCTCTGTTCAAATCAATATAACTTTTGGTCGGGCTTAAATCGTGAATTGATTTACCGGCATCTTGTTCTATATGCATACGTTCAATACCAATATTTTTTGTTGTGCCGTCGCTCAAATCTATTGTAATTTGTCCCTCGCCCACTATCGGATAACGAAACTGAGTAATTTGATAATCGGTCGGCATATCGGCATAAAAATAGTTTTTGCGTGAAAATTCCGAATATTTGTTTATTTGAGCATTTAGTCCCAAACCGGTTTTAATTGCCTGATGCACACACTCTTTGTTTAAAACCGGCAACATTCCAGGCATACCGGCATCTACAAATGATACATTAACATTCGGATCATCGCCGAATTCGGTGGAAGCTCCGCTGAAAATCTTTGACTTTGAGATAATTTGGCAGTGAATTTCAAGCCCCACCACAACTTCCCATTCGTTTTGAGCTGTTTTAATGATATACTCTGCCATTTTAAATCCTTTCAAATCCGGCATCGGCTTCTAATTTGGCCGCTGTCTTAAAAATTGTGCCTTCGTCAAACGGTTTACCTATTATCTGCATACCCAGCGGCAAACCGTTTTGCGCCAAGCCGATCGGCAAGCTCATTGCCGGCAAACCGGCCAAATTGACCGAAACCGTAAACACATCATTCAAATACATATTTATCGGATTTTTAAGCATACTTTCATCGCCAATCGGAAAAGCCGTAATCGGTGAAGTCGGTGTTAAAATAACATCACATTGCTTAAACGCTTCCATAAAGTCATTATAAATCAAGCGACGCATTTTTTGTGCCTTTAAATAATAAGCGTCATAATACCCGGCGGACAACACATAAGTGCCAATCATAATACGACGCTGGACTTCACGGCCAAACCCCTGTGTGCGCGTATTGATATACAATTCATCCAAATGTTGTGCCGGATTGTCGGCACGGAAACCATAACGAATACCGTCATAACGTGCCAAGTTTGATGATGCTTCTGCCGGTGCCAATACATAATATGTGGCCAATGCATATTTTGTATGCGGCAGGGATATTTCTTTAATTATGGCACCTCTGGCCTTTAACATTTCTGCTGCCTTATCCCAATATGTGGCCACTTCACCATTTAAACCTTCCGGCCGATATTCTTTCGGTAAGCCGATAACAAGGCCTTTTATGTCTTGGTTTAAAAAGTTTTCATAATCCGGCACCGGTAAATCAACCGAAGTAGAATCTTTAGCATCAAATCCGGCCATACTTTTCAGCAAAATTGCGCAGTCGCGCACATCTTGTGCAATCGGTCCGGCCTGATCCAACGATGAAGCGAATGCCACAATTCCCCAGCGCGAACAACGTCCGTATGTCGGCTTAATACCGGTTACACCGCAAAATGCTGCCGGTTCACGAATAGAGCCGCCGGTGTCTGTTCCGGTGGCACCGGCACATAAATGTGCCGCCACTGCGGCAGCAGAACCGCCGGAAGACCCACCCGGCACTAAGTTTTTATCTTTGCTATAAGGGTTAATTACCGGTCCGAAATAGCTGGTTTCATTACTGCCACCCATGGCAAATTCATCTAAGTTCAATTTGCCCAAAAATACAGCACCGTCATCAAGTAAATTCTGTGTAACGGTTGATTCGTAAGGCGGCACAAAATTATCTAAGATATGCGATGCGGCTGTTGTGCGAATATCTTTGGTGCAAAACAGGTCTTTAATACCGAGAGGCACACCTTCCAACATGCGATTTGATCCATCTGCATAATGCTCATCGGCAATTTTTGCTTGCGCCAATGCTTTTTCGCCACATTCAGTAATATATGCATTATAGCGTTTACCGTTAATCATATTTTGCAAATAGGCTTTTGTCAGTTCCACTGCCGAAAATTCTTTATTTCGTAAAGATTGCAACGTTTCAGAAATAGTCAATTTTGTTATATCTGTCATTTTCTTACTCCACAACTTTCGGCACGGCAAAATAATCATACTCTGCGGCAGGCGCATTTTTCAGCACGGCATCTTTACAATTACCGTCCGTCACTTCATCAACACGTTGCCGCAATGCTATATCATTAACCGCAATCAGCGGTTCAACTTCATCGGTATTTACTTCATTTAATTCTTCAATCCACGCTAAAATCTTATTAAATTCTTCTTTAGTGGCTTCAATTTTATTGTCTTCCACTTTTAGGCGCGAAAGAAATGCCACCTGTTTTACGGTTTGAGTATCAATAGCCATTTTCCGTTCCTTCTTCTCCTATTTTGCTTCACATTTTTAATTCAAACGGTGATAATATTGTATCATATTGCATACGTTTGAAAAGTTTTAAATAACGGATATCAACACCGCTCTGTTCAAACAATCGCGGCATTGCTACAATATCATTAAATAACAAATCGCTGATTTTTTCGCTCAAACTTTTCGGTTGCGGATAATTAACAATTTTTATCTTTTGATTATCGGCAATTTTTCCTTGTTGTTTGGCTGCTTCCAAAGCCTCATCAAAACCGCCTAAGGCATCAACCAAGCCTAGCTTTACCGCTTCGGCACCGGTCCACACCCGACCACGGGCAATCTTATCTATATCCTCGGTTAAAGACCTGTTTTCCAACACCTTTTTGGTAAAATCTTTGTAAACTTCATCTAATGAAGCATTAAAAATTTTTCTTTCTTCCGGCGACCATGACTGATTCATGCTCATAATATCGGCATTCGGTGCTGTCTGTATATTTGCCCAATTTATGCCTAATTTGCGCCATAAATCGCCGAGCACAAATTTGCCGCCCAAAACGCCGATAGAACCGGTAATCGTCGTCGGTTCTGCTATAATATAATCTCCGGCCAATGAAATAAAATAGCCTCCGGAAGCGGCATAACCGGATTGTGAAATAATAACCGGCACTTTAGATTTTTTCTTCAAATTTTGCAAAGCAAAATAAATTTCATCAGCCGCATTATAATCACCGCCCGGACTGTCTATACGCACAATCACTGCTTTTAAGTTCGGCAAATCGGCAATCTGCGTGATATCCTGCGCCACACTTTTACTGCCGATTGATGATTCTCCGTCTATATTGCCGTCAGAACTTTCACCGCGATCAATTATCCCGTTTAGTGTTAAAACGGCAATGGTCGGCAAATGAGCTCCCTCATTCGGATGAAGTCCCTGCATATAATCCTCAATTTGCACAAACTCTTGCACACCGTCATCTTTTAATTGTTGCTCCAATTGCGGCAAATACATAATATCGTCAATCAGCTTTTGGGCTAATCCCTGTTCAGCACTGAGCGGCGCCTGATTTACCGCCACCTTTATCTGTGCTTCACTCAGATGGCGATTATGCATAATATCCGCCTTTAGCTCATTCCATAAGGCATTGGTTAATCTGGTCATCTCTGATTTTGCTTCCGGCGATATATGTCCATCCGTCCAAGTCTGCATTGCTGTTTTATATTCATAACGCGTATAAAATTCCGGCGTAACCCCGATTTTTTGCAATACCGAGCGCATAAACGGAATCTCAACACCAACACCGGTTAAACCGATGGTTGTATGTGGCTGCATATAAATTTTATCAAAAAACGATGCCAGATAATATTCACGATTACCCTGCCCCAACGGTCCGAAACCTTGTGAAAAAACAAAGGTTTTTTTATTGCCGGCCTTAAAATGCCTGATAGCACGTGCCACATCTTGAATTTGTGCCATTTCCAAACCGGAGGTATCCAATCGGGCCACCAAAGCCATAATATGTGGGTCATGCGCCGCCATTTCAATAGCTTGGATGAAACGTTGTAATTTAATTTGCGGTTTTCCCTCTAATTCATCAAGCAGATTTTCTTGCGGTAATTCTTGAATATTGGCAGAAAAATCAATCACTAAAGCCGAATTTTGCGGCACATAAACACGACCGCTGTTATACCAACCGAGACCCAGCAGCAAAATACCGGCGATTAACACCAAACCGCCGACAGTTATGCATAGTTTTCGCCAAAAATTACTTATTTTTCGTAAAAAGTTTTTAGACCACTCTTTTTTCATCATTTTCCTCTTATTTTTTGCCTGATACTGCACATATATGCGCCAAATGCGGATATTTTGCCATTGTTTCTTCATTTAATTCGGCGCATTTGCTTTCAATAGCATTTTCTAATTCGCTCATAAATTCTTCTTTGGTTTTACCTTCGGCACTGATAGCCGGCAAAAACTCAAATATCGCAGTTCCCTTATGGCGCAAAAAAGAATTTTTAGCCCAGAAAAATCCTGTATTTACAGCTACCGGCACAACCGGTAAATGCAGATTTTCAGCCAAAAACAAGACGCCGGATTTATATCCCTTGGTTGTGCCCGGACGGCAACGCGTTCCTTCCGGAAAAATAACCACCGGACGACCTGTGTCCGTGCATTTTTTAACCGCTGTCAACATATGTTTCATCGCCTTTGCCCCACCTTTGCGATTGACCGGAATCATACCGTAAAAATATTGTGTCCAGCCAAACAGCGGCACAAACACCAACTCTTTCTTCAAAATATATGTAATTGTCGGCACAAATTGGGTAAAAGTATATGTTTCCAATGCCGATTCATGTTTGCAGGCATAAATGGCATTTTGCGGTAAAATATTTTCTTTACCGCGCACTTCAAATTTAATTCCGGCAAATAAATGCACCCAAAACAGTGCAATTCGCATCATAATCTTATCCCAAAAGAAAATCGTCACTTTTTGCGGCAACAAAGCCAACGGTAATTGAATAATACAGCCGATCATCAATGATCCGAAGTAAAATACATTTGTTAACAATGAGCGCACATATATCATTATAAGTCTCCTATTTTTGCACAGCCCAACGCTTCAACCGATGCGTCAGCCATGTATAAATAAATTTGTTATATTCCCAAAAAATAAATTTCATGCTTCCGGCTGATTGCCACCATTTTGATGCAACCTTATCCGAATATACCGGATGAATAATAATTTTAACCGGCAAATGATAGACGGACAATTCTTCCAATCCGCGCGGAATATGATAATTAGACGTAACAAAACGCACCGAACGGATATTATTTTTTTCTATCCATGATTGAATCTCAGATGCATTTTCCACCGTATTTGTGGCTTTATAGCCCAAATCAATTTTGCTTCTGTCATTGGCTTTTTGCCCACATTGTTTTTCAATATCGCGAATAGATGTTTTACGCGACACACCCGAAATTAACATTCGGCCGGCCAAATGATTATTCAGCAATTTAATACCTTCGGCAATGCGATTACGTCCACCGGTTAAAACCACAACCGCATCTGTCGGTGTTGTCAAATCCGTTACATAATGATTGATATGCCAGCCAAACCAAAACAATCCGCCTAGCCACATCATGCCAAGCCAAAACAATATTGCCAAACCGATATAACTGACCGACTTCATAAACCTAAACCATTTTTTCCAAAGATTTCAAAACCGCAAAATATGATGTCACCATGGAATAAAGCAGCGAAAACAATGGGGTTAGCATAATTAACCCCCAAGCCGATGTTGATAAACCGGCGCCGTTTAACAAGCCGCTGCCGGTTGAAATTCCGTATTTACCCACTAAAATAATGCACGGCACTGCGGCCATTAAACCAATTACACCGGCAAAAAATCCTATTTTAGCATAATTCTTGGCATATAGCTTGGCAATATAATCATCTTTGGCGCCGATAATGTGTAAAATTTCAATTGAATTCATATTGATGTTTAGACTTGTTCTGGCCGAATAATAAACAGAAAACGCACAAATTGCCACTACCATCAGCAAAATTGCCAATGCCACCGTTTTTAATGAAGTGGCAAATTTTATTAACCGGTTGAGCCATAAGCGGTGATTGTCAATTGATGCATTTGCTGTCAATAAGCGCAAACCGCGTGTAATTTCATCATAGTTCAATTCGGCATTCGGTTTTAATTTAACATCCAATAAACGCGGAATCGGTAGTGTGCTTAAATCTACTTTATTACCAATCCACGGGCTCATCAATTTTTCTACCACCTGATCATCTAATACTTGCACACTTTCTACACCGGAAATGCGTTCCATAAACTGTAGCACTTTATTCAGCTGTTCTTTTGTTTTCACATCATCAATATGCTTATTATCATTTTCAATCGGTGTCACTTGCACGGTAATAGAACCGGCAATATCTTTCTCCCAGTTATTGGCCATGGCATTGATAGCCATAAAAATCGCCAGCATAATCACAAACAAATACATATAAATTGCTGTTAAAACCGAAACAAATGTTGAGGTATTATCTTCTTGTGTCGGTATTTCAAATTTATTTTTCAGTAATAAATCGCGCCTCATTTGCTAATCCTTTTTATATGTGTTGTAAAGCCGGATACAGATTTGCTGTTCCATCTTTTAATTCAATTCGCTGAAAGTTAAAACTTGAAGTCAGTTGTTCATTGTGTGTGGCAATAACCACGGTTGTCCCTACTTTATTAAGTTCCACAAACAAACGCATCAATTTAACCGCTATTTCCATATCAACACTGCCGGTCGGTTCATCGGCATATAAAATATCCGGCTTGTTAATCACGGCGCGTGCTATCGCCACTCGTTGTTTTTCACCACCGGAAAGGGTGCTACAAGGTTTATATATACTTTTATGTAGCTCTACCCAGTGCAAAAGCTCAACCACGCGCTGATAAATTTCTTTTTCGTTCATACCGCAAACCCGAAGCGGTAGCGCAATGTTATCATAAACCGTCAAATGTTCTAAGAGCCTGAAATCTTGAAAAACCACACCAATGCGTTGTCGCATCAAAGCCAAAGTATCGCGATTTGAGAAATTAACATTTTGACCGAAAACGCGTAAAATACCTTTACTCGGCTTTTTAATCAAATATAACATACTTAACAGAGTTGTTTTGCCGGCACCGCTTTTGCCTGTAATAAAAGTAAATGATCCGGGATTCAGTGCCAACTGAATATTACTCAAAACATCTGTTTCGTCGTATCCGACCGATACATTTTGAATATCAATAATCGGTTGTATTGCATTTGCTGTTTCTGCCATAAAACCTCCTTCATGCGATTTTAGAATTAAAATACATCAATATTATATTTAATAAAATATTTTTTTTAATTGAATCTACATAAAATTAGAATATAGTGTAAAAAAAAGAGGTTAATATGTTAATAAGTTGTCCGAAATGTCATGCCGTTTATCAGGTGTCGGCTGAAAGTATATCACCTGAAGGTAAACGATTTAAATGTGCCGAATGCGGTAATGTATGGACGGCATATCCTGAAGATGCCCAAAATATGGAACCGGAAATATTGCATGCACCGCAAACCGATACCGATTCTTCAATGCCATCAGAAAATACTGCTTCGGTGGTGCAACAGCCGTCGGTATCTGAACCATCTCAGCGTATTGCCCCGACACATAATGATACAGATGCCGATTTAACAGAGATGTTTCATCGTTTGCAACAAGATACAAAAGGTTTATTTAACGATTCACCTGCATCTCAAACAGATAAATATGTGGCACTGAAGCGCAAAATGCAGCTCATTTTTTCGCCGTTGATGATTAATTGCACCATTGCTCTATTTATTATTCTTTCCACTTTGTTTATCGGCTATCGCAACCGCTATGAAATTGTCGGTTATATGCCGGTATTAGAAGATTTTTACGATAAACTCGGTTTGGAAAGCATTTATGCCGGACGCGATGTGGTTTTCCAAGATGTGGAAGTAAAACATACCGAACGTCGCGGTCAGCATTTTATTGAAATTTACGGCCAAATTTACAATAAAGGTAAACGCAAATCACAGGTTTTGCCTATTCGCGCGGTTATGCGCAATATGCAAGGGGAAATTGCCGCCGAAGAAACCAAAATTTTAACCATGCGCACGTTGGAACCTAAATTTAGTTCAATCTTCTTATTAGTGCTGGAAAACAAAACGGCAGATGCCAAAAAAATTACTTTAACTTTTGATTCGGATTTACATAAGAAAATCGTAGCCGAAGAAAAAGATAAATTGGCTGTAGAACAAGCCAGAGAACAAGAACGATTAAAAAATATTCGCAGATAAGGAATTAAAAATGTTAAGAGAAGATTTACAAAACAGCTTAAAAGAAGCTATGAAACAAAGAGATACCAAAACCGTTGATGCCGTGCGATTGATTATTGCCGGCCAAAAAGAAAAAGATGTTGAAGCACGCGGTAAAGGATTGGAAAAAGCCAGTGATGCCGATTTGCTCTCCATGATGCAGACTATGATTAAACAACGCAACGAATCTATCCGTATTTATAGAGAAAATAATCGCGAAGATTTAGCTGCCAAAGAACAAAGTGAAATTGATGTTATCAGCCGCTTTTTACCAAAACAAATGAGTCAAGCTGAAGTTGAGACCGCCGTTAAAGATGCCATTACCGCTACCGGTGCTGCCGGTATAAAGGATATGGGTAAAGTTATGGGCGCCTTGAAAGCCAAATACACCGGTCAAATGGATTTTGGTGCCGCTTCTGCTTTGATTAAAAGTTTATTAGCTTAATAAAGCATTTGGCATGAACGATGAATTACAAAATTTCTTAGATGAATTACGTAGCCGAATTTCTATTGCCGATGTTATCGGGCAAAAAGTAAAACTGACCAAGCGCGGCCGCGAATACACCGGTTTATGCCCTTTTCACCATGAAAAAACTCCCTCTTTCACAATTAACGAGAGCAAAGGGTTTTATCATTGTTTTGGTTGCGGTGCACACGGTGATATTGTGCGTTTTTTGATGGATTCGGAAGGACTGCCGTTTATTGAAGCGGTCAAAAAGCTCGCTGATAAGGTTGGTATGCAGTTGCCGGCTTTTTCCAAGGAAAGTCAGGAACAAAGCCAAAAACGTAAATCTCTGTATGAAATTATGGACATGGCAGCAGCTTTTTTTGAAAAAAATCTGCGTCTGCCGATTGGCGCCAAAGGTTTAGCTTATTTCAAAAACAAGCGCGGCTTATCGGATGAAATTATTCAAAAATTCAGACTTGGCTATGCACCAAACAATAACGGCTTAAAAGCACTGCTGATTTCCAAAGGCATCAGCGAATCTGAAATGGCCGAGCTTGGACTGATTGCCGTTCCCGAAGATAAAAATCGCTCTTCACACGACTTTTTCCGTGATCGTGTTATGATTCCGATTATGGATAAACAAGGTCATATCATTGCGTTTGGCGGGCGAATTCTGGATGACGGGCAACCAAAATATTTGAATTCTCCGGAAACACCGATTTTTAATAAACGCCGCATTCTTTATAATATGACACATGCGCGTGAGCCGGCGTATGCACAAAAACGGCTTATTATTTGCGAAGGCTATATGGATGTTATTGCACTTGACAGTTTCGGCTTTCATTACGCAACTGCCCCTTTAGGAACGGCACTAACCGAGGAACAAATCATAGAAGCGTGGAAAGTTTGCCCAACGCCTACACTTTGTTTTGACGGTGACGGTGCCGGTATTAAGGCGGCGATTCGTTCCATAGACCGTGTTTTACCGATTTTGCGTGCCGGATATTCGGTTAATTATATCTTTTTGAAAGAGAAAAAAGACCCCGATGAACTACTGCATACGTTAGGTCCGGCTGTTTTTGAGCAATATTTGCAACATGCCAAACCCCTCGTGGATATCTTATGGCATAAATGCAAAATGAATAAAGACACCGATACGCCGGAACAAAAAGCATTGATTGAAAAAGAAACATTTGAAGAAGTGGGCAAAATTAAAGATGTGCAAATCCGCAATTACTATGCACAAGAGATGAAAAAACGTATCTATTATGCTTTTGGTAAAGGGGCGTCTCCGGTAACGGAAAACAAACATCCGGCAACACGACATACCAATAACAAGAACGGCAATTCCAACCGTCAATCGGCAACGCACTATCATTTGGTCAAAAAACCGCCGCTTACAAATCTGGATTTACGTAATATTATTGCCGCAATGATTTTGTATCCGGAGCTGATCGGTAAATATGAAGAACGTTTGACAGCCTTTGAAATTGATCGCTCGCCGATGGCGCGAATTTTAAATGAAATGATTGAAATTAACCAAAACGAAGAACGTCCGGACAGTGAAATTTTGTTGGAGAAAATTAAACTTAACTTTGCTGCTGAAATTGGTGATTTATGGGAACTGAATATGTATCGTCAGCAAAAATCTTCTATGCTTGACTTAAAACAACAAATAGACAGCAGTCTAAATAATATACAGCTAAAACAAATAGATGCAGACATTAAGGAATGTGTTAAATTAATGCAATCACAGCCGGAGAATTTGAATGAGCTCAATGCGCGTTATGCGCAACTGGTTAAGGAGCGTAATGCTTTATTGCTAGCCGATGCATAAAATGTATCATATTTTTATAAAAAAGTTCTTGCATTATTAAATTTATTGCTTTATATAGGTATTGATTTAAGAATGCGTGCGTAGCTCAGTTGGCTAGAGCAACTGACTCTTAATCAGTGGGTCCAGGGTTCGAATCCCTGCGCGCGTACCAGATAATAAAGAAGCACCCTTTGGGTGCTTCTTTTGTTATCCGGCAAAATAAGAGATAAGCCCCCTGTAAACAGGGTTTGACTACAAAACGAGAAGCTGATTTCAGAATACTGCCCCTTGAAGGTGAGCGAATACGAAGAATAAAACATAACAAAATCCTTTCTTGCCTTGCCCGATATTTTTTTAAGTTTTCAAAATTTTCGTGGATAAAATATAAAAAAAATTTCCTTTAATCATAATACTAAAGATATTATATTGCTTAAATTAATAAAGGATAAAATACATGTATGACATTTTGCAGACCATTAACTCACCGGCTGACGTTAAAAAATTAAACGCCGCTCAACTAAATACATTAGCCGCAGATATTCGTGACGCACTTTTTAACCGCCTGACTAAAATCGGCGGCCATTGCGGACCTAATTTCGGCATTGTGGAAACAACCATTGCCCTGCACTATGTTTTTGATTCTCCTCGTGATAAATTTGTTTTTGATGTATCACACCAAAGCTATCCGCATAAAATGTTAACCGGACGCAAAGCCGGCTATATTGATGATACCCATTTCAAAGAAGATTCCGGTTATACCAATCCGGAAGAAAGTGAGCATGATTTATTTAATATCGGGCATACTTCCACCTCAATTTCGCTTGCCAGCGGTTTGGTTAAAGCGCGCGATTTAAAAGGCCAAAAACACAATGTTATCGCGCTTATCGGCGACGGTTCGCTTACCGGCGGCGAGGCTTTGGAAGCACTTGATTTTGCCGGCTCGGAAATTAAGTCAAATTTTATCATTATCGTGAATGATAATCAGCAGGCGATTGCCGAGTGCCACGGCGGAATTTGCGAACACTTAAACGAACTTCGCGCCACTAAGGGCAAAGCTCAAAACAATATTTTCAAATCACTCGGCTTGGATTATATCTATGAAGAAAACGGCAACGATATTCAGGCCATGATTAAAGTTTTACAAAAAGTCAAAGATATTGACCACCCGATTGTTTTACATATTAACACACAAAAAGGCAAAGGCTTTGAATTGGCTGAGAAAAATCGCGAGGCTTGGCACTGGTGTATGCCGTTTGATAAAACAACCGGTAAATGGAATGTCACTTTCCCGACCGAAAGCTATACCGGTTTGACCACACAATATATTATGCAAAAAGCCAAACAAGATAAAGACTTTGTCGTTATTACCCCGGCCATGCCGATGACTGCGGGCTTAACGCCTGATTTGCGTGAACAACTCGGCGCACAATATGTGGATACCGGCATTACCGAAGAACACGCCGTGGCCATGGCGTCCGGAATTGCCAAAGCCGGCGGTAAACCGCTTTTGGTTACAAATTCTACCTTTATACAACGCACTTATGACCAAATTTCGCAAGATGTATGCATAAATGGCAATCCGGTAACGATTTTGCTTAATTTTGCTTCATTTGAGGGCTTAACCGACGTCACCCATCTGGGTATTTTTGCTATTTCGGCGTTTTCAAACATTCCGAATTTAGTGATGTTGGCACCGACTTCTAAAGAAGAATACCTCAATATGTTAAATTGGTCGGTAGAACAAAAAGAACATCCGGTCATGATTTTAATGCCGGGAAATGCCGTAACCTCGCGAGCGGCAGATAAAAATTTTGATGCGCTTAATACATTCAAAATTGAGCAACAGGGCAAAAAAGTTGCAATTTTGGCGTTGGGCGATTTTTATCAGCGCGGCGAAGAATTAGCCACGCAAATCAAAAACGAGCTTGACTTTAATCCGACGTTAATTAACCCGCGTTTTGCTTCCGGCTTAGATCAAAAATTGCTCAAAGAATTGCAACAAAATCATCAACTGGTTATCACGCTGGAAGATGGTATTTTAGACGGCGGTTTCGGGCAGAAAGTGGCATCGTTCTATGGCACAACCAATATGAAAACCAAAACTTACGGGCTCAACAAAGAATTTTATGATCGCTATAATCCGCAAGAGCTATTGCGTCAACTTGGTATAACGAATGAGCAGATTATTGCCGATATTAAAAATCTGCTGTAAAATGAACTTAGAGCAAAACATATTCAAATGCGCAGAAGTTGACTTTGCTAAATTGGCATCCTACGGCTTTATAAAGCGTAATGACGAATGGGTTTATGAAGAATTATTTATGAACGGTGCTTTCAGGGCTGTTGTCAAAATTGATGCCTACGGTAACGTATCCGGTGATGTTTATGAACCGGACAACGATGATATATATTTTCCTCTGCGCATTGAAAGTATGGCGGCCGGTTTTGCCGGAGAAGTCCGCGCTGCGTATGCAAAAATTTTGCAAAATATAAAAGAGAACTGTTGTCATATAAATTATTTCATCTACCCGCAGACCAATCGCCTTGCGCAAAACATTTACCAAAAATATGGCGACACGCCAATATTTCCGTGGGAAAAATATGATGATTGCGGCGTGTTTAAAAATCCAGCCAACAACAAGTGGTATGCACTGATTATGACTATAGATAAAAGCAAGCTGGATAAGAAGCTTAATGGCAAAGTTGAAGTAATGAATCTTAAGCTCAGCGAAGATAAAATCTTGCAACTGACACAGCAAAAAGGCTTTTATCCGGCTTATCACATGAACAAAAAAAATTGGATAACCATTGTTTTAGATGATTCTCAGATTGATGATGTTTTGCTTGCACTGATTGATGAAAGCCACTCTTTTACAGTGGAAAAACGCTTTAAAAAAGCAAAAAAATAAACATCAGTGTCTGTTTTTAAAAATTTGCACCGCCGTCCATATGCTTAAAAACACATCGGTTATGGCTGACGGATAGGCCTGAACATAAATATCGTGCACAAACCAAAGCAACAAATTAGAAATCAAAGCCCAACGCATTTGCTGTTCATCTTTAGTAATATACATAAAAAAGGTGTAGCTTGCCGAAGCCACAATCGGAAACCCACCGATAATGCCGCGATTATTTGCCCACAATCCGACAATAATGCACAAAACAGTCAATAAAAAGGTTATTTTTTGCGTTAACCTATTTTTGTAGGCTAAAATATTTCTAATCAGAGCAATGGAATTAGTTGTCAGCGCAGCATAAGTATATAAAGCAATATTTGATAAAATACAAAATATGACATCTAAAATCTGCCACCAAATCAAATCGTTTTTATTCTTTTTAATAACAGATATGGCAATGCAAATCGCCGAAAACAAGGAAAATATATTGCCAATCATTAAATAAATTTGCATTGGTTTGTCTTAAATCAATTTTAGAAATTGTTTCACTTCTTCCATTGTGGCACACACTGCTGAAACGCCGGCATTTTCGCATTTTTTTCTATATTCCGCCGTATTATTTCCTTCAGCTCCGACAAAAGCAATACTTTGCATTCCAGCAGCTTTGGCCGCGGCAAAATCATTCAAACTGTCCCCGATTACAATACAATCCTGCGGCTTATATCCTTTAGTTTCGGCCGCCAATAAAAATATATCCGGTGCCGGTTTACCATGAGCCACCATATCCGCCGTAAAATAATCTGCCGGCGACATATATTTTTCAATCCATTTGAACTGTGTCATTTTCCATGTATGCTGCTCTTTGGTTGCGCCGGTGGCAATACAATACGCAAAACGATTATCTTTCATCACATCTTCCACACCTTCTATCGGCTGCATAAAATGTGTGCCCTGATATTTGTATCCGGCATCTATTTTTTGCATAAAATCATCATCTAATTGCAGTGAAGGAAAATATCTTTCCAAGTTTTTCTTTTTTTCCCTATCGGCAATTCCGACAAGTAAATTAAATTTTTCGTCTTCGCTCAGTGTCAGATTTTTTTCTTTTTTTAATGTTTCAAACCAAACAGCAATCCATAATTTTTCACTATCGGCAATCACGCCGTCAAAATCCCATATAATCAATTTTTTCATTTTTTACTCCATTTGTTTTCAGCTATATCACAAAATCAAAAAAATCTCAAGATAAAACAAAAAGCCGCCGGTTTTAGCCGACGGCTGAGATGTTTCAGCAATAGTCAATTATTTAATCATATAAGCAAATAATGCATATAATGCCGCCACACCGACAATGATATATACAACCGATGCTACAACCGGCGCGAACGCAAACAGCCATTCCACCAAATTAAAGTGAAAAGCACCCACTAAGCCCCAGTTGATACCACCAATAATTGTTAATAACAAAGCTATTCTTTTTAATGCCATAGTTTTTCTCCTTTTTTATGATTTTGTATTAAATTTATATTGCAAAGCTTAACTTTGTGTAAAAAATATAATATCATTTGCCAAATATCAAAGATTCGCATATCAATAAAAATAACAGAAAGGAGTTTTTGATGTCTGAAAAATTAGCTTTATTGATTGCCACATACGCTGGTTTAGGTTTGTCGCCCAAAGCACCGGGCACGGTCGGCTCTGTTGGCACATTACCGTTAGCCTTTGTTTTGGCATATTTTTTCGGCGCCTATGGTATCATTATTGCCGCTATCATCATTTTTGCCGTCGGCACATTAGCAACCGATGTTATCATTCGTGATTCGGCTGAAAAAGATCCCGGTAAAGTAGTAATTGATGAAGTTGTCGGTCAACTTTTAACTTTTGTTTTTATTGCCGATTCAATGCTTTATCATAATTTTGAAAATTGGTGGTTATATCTTATCGGACTTTTGACATTCCGCTTTTTTGATATCTGTAAAATGGGACCGGTCAAATGGTTTGACAGCAAAATGAAAAATGCTTTCGGCGTTATGATGGACGATGTCTGCGCCGGTTTGATCGGCGGCGTTATCATCTGGGGCGTTATAACATATTTTAATACCCACGGCATATCGCTTTAATGCCCAAACGTTTCAAATATTGCCCGCATGCACATAATTTAAATGTTTGCGTGCCACGTCGCATAATTGCAGCACGGTTTCAACCGGAGTTGGCTCAATAATACACTTATAACGCGGAAAATAGCGGCTGATGTGCAGCGGAATTTCCGGCGATAATGATGCCAACCAGCTCGCCTCTGCTTCCATTTGTTCCGCGCTGTCATTTTTACCCGGCACAATCAAGGTTGTTACCTCTATATGGCATTTATCATAAGCTGTTGCAATTGTTTGTTTGACGCAATCAAAACTGCCGCCCACATAATCGTAATACTCTTGGCTGAAGCCCTTCAAATCTACATTCATGGCGTCAATCAGCGGCAGCAAATCAATCAGTGGCTCTTTATTGATATGTCCGTTTGTAACAAGCACCGTTTTTAAGCCGGCTTGGCGCAACAAAACCGCACAATCGCGCACAAATTCATAGCCGATAAACGGCTCATTATATGTAAATGCCACCCCTAAATTGCCCCGCGGTTCATGCGCCATTTTTTGCGCCAACTCAACCAGTTGCGACGGTGTTATATTTTGTAAGCCTATTTCATTATATCCGGCCATTGAAATTTCATAATTCTGGCAAAACGGACAGCGCAAATTGCAACCGAAACTCCCGACGGAGAGAATCTTTTGTCCCGAATAAAAATGATATAGCGGCTTTTTTTCAATCGGGTCAAGCGCGATTGATGTTATTTTACCATAGTTAATCGGCCGCACCACGCCGTCAATACAGGCTCGCGCTTTACAAAAACCGATTTGCCCTTCATTTAATTTGCATCGGCGCGGACAAATACTGCACTCTGCCATCAATGATGCCTTTCTACTTGAAAATAAAACAACTGCACCGGTTCAAACGGCGCAATACCGGCTTTTTGCCGTGCAATTTGTAACTGCTGAGTTAACGTGTTCACGCCTTCAATATCCGGCAATAACAAACCGCGGCGGTTACCGTTTTGCACCACCACGCCATGAACTTTCGGATTTAATACAACATCCGGAGTCACCGGTTTTATCGGCGTTAAAACGTCAACACTATAGACAATTTCATCAAGCTCATCAGGCAATACCGGTGTAAAGCGCGGATCTTGAGAACAGGCTGAAATCGCATTATGCCAAATTTCCGAGGCTATATTTTCACGCACTGGTTCAATGGTGCCAATGCAACCGCGCAGTTCGCCGTTTTTCTTTAAGGTAACAAACACACCGGCGCGTTTATCTAATAATTCTGTCGGCCGATTGGTGGCAAAATCAAGCGGTTTTCCGGTTTGCACAAAAGTTTCCACACAGCGCCGCGCCCACTGCACCAAATTGTCCTCGCTTTGATGCCGTTTTTGCGCCTGTTCATGTAATTGCGCTGCATATTGTTCACCAAATTTACGCGTTTTATCATCTTTGCCAATTTCAAACTTTGCCACGCCGTAACCAACCCCAAACGGGCCTTCATAAGCCAGCAGTTTACTTTTAACCGCTTTGCCGTCAAGCGCACCAACCATAATTAAAAATGAACGATGTCCGCACTCGCCGGCCGCCTCACAAAAATCCGGTTTCATGGCAAACAATGCAGCAAAATCGCCGCTATCCAATGCCGCTGTTATTTTTTCATCAAATACCGGACCTTCAGCCGCAAAACCGTATGGTCCGTCCGCCGACAACTTATGCGACAAATCTCCGCTGGCCACAAAAACAGTGCGTCGCCCCAGCTTTTGGGAAACTTCACAAATAATCTGCCCAAGTTGATAATGTTTAAGCAATGATAACCCCGATAAACCGATACGCACAACCTTATATTTTTGCCATACTTCATTCAAAAAGCGTAGCGGAATGATTGAACCGTGATCAAGCGCCGGATCACGTTCTCCCAATGTGCCGCAAGGTAACTTCTGTTCCCGACAGGATTTTTCCAAAGCTTTTACAAATTCTGCATCATAATCGGCATGAATTTTGACTTGCGGCGCCCCGAAACGGGCAAAATTGCCATCAGCACCTTTGCCGCCCGACACATGGAAATAATCACCATATAACTCGGCATGCGGTGTGGTTAAAATGATTGTATCAGGCTTAAATTCCGCCACAAAACGCATTACTTGACGGTAAGCATCAATGGTTTTCTGAATCGTTTTTTCTTTACCCTGCCCCACTTCCGGGAATATAAGCGGCGGGTGTGGCACGGCCACTGCGGCTAAAATTGTCATATTCGGCTCCTTATTTATTGTTACTGCAGTTATTTTATGCCGACCGGATAAATTTTCAAGACTTTTCTGTGCCGACAATAAAAAAACACCGAACTTTAACAACTTTGTAATCTTTTTGTGTTAAATAACATATATCAATTAACAGCAAGGATATGGACAATGCGTGTAATTATCAAAGATGACAAACAAGCTGTAGCCGAATGGGCTGCTCAATATGTAGCTTATAAAATCAATCAGTTTAAACCGACAGCCAAGCGACCTTTTGTATTAGGTTTACCGACCGGTTCAACACCGCTTGGCATGTATAATGAACTGATAAAAATGTTTCGTGCCGGCAAAGTTTCGTTTGCTAATGTGGTTACCTTTAATATGGATGAATACATCGGTTTGGCACCGAATCATCCGCAAAGTTATCATTATTTCATGCAAGAAAATTTCTTTAAACACATTGATATTAAACCCAATAACACGCATATCTTGGACGGTCTAACCAAAAATTATGCTAAAGAATGCGCCGATTTTGAATTTGAAATGCGCCGACTCGGCGGGGTTAATTTGTTTATCGGCGGTGTTGGCGAAGACGGTCACATTGCATTTAACGAGCCGTTTTCTTCACTGCGCTCGCGCACACGCGTTAAAACCCTGACCGAAAGCACCATTAAAGCCAATTCACGCTTTTTCGGCGGCGATTTGAAAAAAGTGCCGACCCAAGCGTTGACCGTGGGTATTCAAACCATTATGGATGCTCAAGAAGTGATGATTTTAGCCACCGGTGCCAACAAAGCCACTGCCCTTAAACACGGCATAGAAGGTGCTGTCAGTCACGTTTGGACCATTTCGGCGTTGCAGGAACATCCGCACGGCATTATCGTATGCGATAAAGATGCCACTCAGGCATTAGAATCCCAAACTGCGGCTTATTTCTTAGAAGTGGAAAAAAACAACTTCTAGGAATTTATTGTTTCAATTAAATCTCTAATCTTGGCCAAATCTTGCGGACGACACAAAACGCAAGGCTTTTTGGTATGCATATCTTCGGTAAAATATTCTGACGATAAAGTATCGTAAATTTTATTGCTGTTATATTCAAAAACCTTAAATCCCAGATGCTCGGCTATCGGTAATGCGCCGGCAATATCCCATAAATGCAAATGCATGCAATATGCTATTGCCTCGCCGATAAGCGGATAAAAGGCTTGGCTGACGGCCGAAAAATAATTAAACAGCAAAGCCTTGTCGGTTGAAAAGTTTTTGCTAGGCCGCCAATACCATGCATGACCGAAAATTATCGGCGCTTTGGCTTTTTGCAAAGGTAACAATTCGCTTTTTTCGGCCTTTGCCGTAAATGCATTTTTTACCCGATATGCTTTATGTTCGTCACAATAAATCAGCTCTTGCAATTTCGGCATATAAATTATCCCCAATAAAGGCTTGCCTTTTTGATATACGCCAATGGTTAAACCATAAAGCGGGTGGCCATGTGCATATTGGATGGTGCCATCAATAGGATCAATCACAAACTGATAATCGGTTTGAGCAATTTTATCAAATATATCGCCGTGATAACGCGTTATTTTTTCTTCATCAATAATCATATAGTTCAAGTCAGCAAAATGGCTCTGCACTGCTTGTTCAAACAAATCGGATATTTGCACATCAACATCCGTTACAACCGAGGCAATATTTGCTTCTTTATTGCCCAAATCTTGCAATTTTTGCTGTCTGTTTTCCATTAACTCGCCGGCTTGGCGAGCAAAGTCTAATAAAACCTCTATCATATTTTACTCCTTATGGTATCTAACATAATAACTTGGCATAAAATAGCAATCTAAAAAAGCATATTTCTCCCCAAAAACAAAAGAGCCTCGGGGCAAATATCCGAAGCTCTTTTGTAATCAAATCAGAAATCGGCCGGTTTGGCGGCTTCTGTTTCTTCTTCTGTCGGCGTCTGCACTGCAGGGTTGTGCGCTTTTTCCTCGCGATAAATTCCCACATCGCGATATCCGCTGATACCAAGAAGAGTAAATAGGGTAACGCCCAGTGCATAACTGTCAACAACCTTAAATGACTCAATAAACTGAGCCAAAATCAGATTGTTGGCGTACCCTAGAACAAGACACCATCCGATGGCCGGTATCCACAACTTGTTGGACAACACCTTCTTCTTATCCAGGGGCTTGATGTCAAGCGGCCCCAAATAGAGGAATTTGCGTAGCTTCACGTCGCGGATACTACCGATACCGGTAATCAGCGCAAACGGCGCAAACAACTCAAGCCAGTTAATAGGCTGACACGATTCAATGTGCGGTGCCAACACAAAATTAATAAAGAATCCGATGGCTATCACGCCACCAAGGGCCGGGATCCAAAGTCGCGACCGCTTTACTCTAACTCCAAACATAAGCTATATATTAAAAATTAGTAATCTATGCCTAATATAAATCTCCTTGACAAATTTGTCAACACCTTTTTTATGCACTATTGTGCAATTTTCCACATGAAATAAAAAAAATGCAAATTTTTAAAAAAAAGGCTTGCAATTTGAATTTTTATCATATATAAGACTAAATGTTCTACGGGGGTGTAGTTCAGTTGGTTAGAACGCTGCCCTGTCACGGCAGAGGTCGCGAGTTCGAGCCTCGTCGCTCCCGCCATTAAAACAAAAAGAGTGCCTTTACGGCACTTTTTTTGTTTTAAATTACTGAAAGAGATTGGCTCGAACTTGCGACCGTAGGGCGTGAGCCGAGAATAAGAAATGCTCCGGTGGAGCATTTCTTAACGCAGGGTGCAGTTTGCTTAATGAATTTTTGAGCGATAGCAAAAAAATGAATTTAGCAAACAAACTGAGTGCGAAGCCGAGCTGAGTTGCTCCCGCCAACAAAAGAAAGCCGCTTTTTGCGGCTTTTTTTGTTGGTTGGATATGACGAGCTGAACGAGCGACCATCGTAAGGTAATTTACGCAAAATAATCTTTACCGCCGGAAGACACACGGCTGATTGGCATTTGTTCTTTTTGCGTCCGCGTTTTGTCTGCGGTTTCAATTCTATCCAGTGTTTGATTAACAAATGCAATATGGTTTGCGTCTTTTTGAGCATCGGCTAAATCTACCCACTGTTTACCGGCATTTTTCAACAACAAATTGCGCGATTTTTCATCCATATCTTTGGTGTCCAAAAGTTCATTAAATGTAGACTCCAGCAAAATTTTTTTAAGCGGCAGATTTTTTCTGATTTTCGGCATCAGTTGCATTAACCCCATCACCTTATTCTTACCCGAAAAAGTGTCATTAACCACATTCACACTCTTCCATAAATATTCATCTTGTTCGTCATAGCGATATTTTTGCACATAATGCAACATTTTGTTTAATACCTGCACTTTGTTTTCATCCCGCGGTGATGTTTCAATAGCCTTAATATAATGTGATATTGCTTTATCTGTTTGATTATGAATTCTCTGCATTCCCTTTTCATCAATAAATCCGATACAAGATTCTTGAGCCACAATCGCATCGGCATATTTTTCATGCGCCTTACTTGAAATAGGTTCATTATTGGCCTTCATCTTGGCAAAATAACGTTCATACGCTGTCTGCACCATGCGGGCAATTTTCGGAGTTAATTTTTTGCCTTCCTGTTGCAGATATTGCTGACATGATTGAATCCGATCAACATCACAGGTTAAATTCAGGGCATCTTCCATATATTGACGGGCAATCCGCTTTTCAAGCCCGATTGCATCAGTATTATACCCTTTATCCTTGGCAAAATAATGGTCATGAATGCGACCGATATTTTCATAAATAATCGCCATCTGCTCACCGCTTATGGCATTTTGCTGATGCAAACTTTCCATCTGTTTAATATCATTTTCCAGACGTATTTTTGCACCCAATGACATTGTGCTGTCGGTGCTGATGTCTAAAATATCGCGCACCACGTCTAAAACCGTAAATGTGTTTGCCATTTGCGGAAAATGCCCCACACGATGATTAAACATTAAATCGGCGTTCTGCTTTGGTGTTTCCAGCAAATTTATATCCGTAAAACCGATGAATTTATATATTTCATCAACAGCTTTGTTTAATTCCATAATATTCATGGAAAGTGCTTTATTTTTGATGCCTTCCAATTTTTCGTTCAAATAATCTTGAGCCACTTGCGCCGCTTTGGGATCAGTAAATTCAAATTTGGTCTTTTCAACATCAAAGTCTTTACCGAAATATTTTTGAAATTTACTGACAATATCCTGATTTTGCTTTTTTTCTTTCTCGGTATAAGCATTCGGCAAATAATTTGACATCAGCTCTTTAAGCGAGGTTGTTAACAATTCCTCCGGTGTCATGTGTGAAATTATTACCGAAGACCAACCTGTTTCGTTAGCAGAATCTACATTAGCGTCTTGTTCTTGCATTTGTTTTTTCTTCCAATGTGATATTTTCTGCCAAAATTTTTTTAAGCGATTCGTTTGATTTTGCTCGGTCAATTCTTCGTTTACAGCGATTGTTTCCATATTATTTTGTCCCTTTAGATAAATTTGTCTATTTATAACATAATTTCACTGCAAATTCAAGTATAATTTTAAACAAAAAAACGAGTAGCCGTGCATGGCTACTCGTTTTTTTCTCATGTTAATAAGGTGCATTCCACGTGATGTAGTTCCGATGATAATCCAGACGTTCCATATACTTCTGCAACAAATTGCTCACACAAAGCACAGCCAAGCGTGCCAATTCTTCGTGCTCGGGATATTGCCAAATCAGCCATGATGCCATAACCGGCGACATCTGAGCTTTTTGCATCAGCGGTAATAACTCCTCTTTCAGCATTAACCAACGTTTGTCGGCATCTGTTTCGGCCACACACTTTTGCTCTAAATCCGTCAGCGTAAATACACGCTCAAACGCATCTTGCCACATCAAAAAACCGCAAGCTGCCACGGCTTTGGCTAGTGAAAACTTCAGTTGCGATATATTGAGCAAATTTTCCACTTGCGATTTAAGACGCAAATTCAGCAAGTCAGCCAACAATTCCCTATTTTCAATGTAGCTGACGGCCAAAAAATGCCTCAAATGCTTGTCAGAGCCACGGTCTGCCCGATCAATCATCAAACCGATAACCGCATCACACAAAAACGGATCTGCCATAGAACACTGATTGATTACCAGATCAATAATACTGTCACACCCCTTGGTGGTAAACAACTTCTTCTGTGCTTTTTCAGAAGCAAAAGCTGCACCAAAATGGCTTTGCACATAATCGCGCGCCAAGGTGATGTAATTGCAATTTTGCACTTTTTGAGCGAAAATCTGACGTTCAGCTTCGTTCATATTAGGAATCTCGGTCTGCAGTTTGCAATAATCAAGCAGATCAATTTCCTGTATCGGAGGCAACTCAAATGTATGCAAATAAACAGCTATTCGCTCTTCGTCGCCGCTTTCATACAAGCGCAAGGCAAAATCTTCATCCAGCGGTTTATCCAGTGTTTCCAGCTGCGCCGGTGGCATTTGCAAAAGCGTTTTTTTCTCGGCATCGGTCAGCGCTTTTTTGCGCCTTGCCAGAGCCTTCACATACACGTAGCCGGCATTGGTGCCAATCAGCTGCGGCAAAACCTCTTGCGGCGGAATATTTTTTGCAAAATACGCACGCAAAATGTCCCCAACTTCGGTTAATGTCAGCGTTTTGCCAGATGTTTTGCGGCAATACCAATCCAACTCCGTATTCAAATACTTTGCCTGCGGCATACCGTTCATCATTTTTACCAAAAGAAAAACCTGATCATCATCCAGACCATTTTTGGCTAACATTTTAAGCCAAAGATTTTTAATAATATTCATACGCTTAATTGTTAAAGTTAATAATTAGAAAACTGCTTGACAGCATACGCTCTTTTACAATTAAGTCAACACCTTTTCAAAACTTTCATAATTATACCCCGCCGACAAAAAATATTATTGATTTCCGATGCAAATTATATACACTGGAAAAAGGTTGTAAAATAACCACATAAATTATTGAGCGGCGGAGGTATATCGTGTCTAAGAAAAAAATGATTTTAATTGCCATCTGTGTTGTGGCAGGCATTGTCGGCGGTTTATTTTATTATGTAACGCACATTGACTGGAATGCGCAAAAAGAAAGTATCGCCGCTCGCTTTTCCAAAACCTCGGGGCGTAAAATTGAATTTACCGGTAATTTAAGCGTGTCATTGTTCCCGTCGCCGCACTTAGAAGCCAATGATGTCAATATTTTAAACGATGAAACCTCCGAAAAACTAGCTACCGTTGCCACTTTGGAAGCCGAACTGTCTTTGCGAGCCTTACTCAAAGGAATTCCTGATATTAAATCCATGACGCTCATCGGTTCGGAATTTTGGTTTATTGTTGATGAAAACGGCGTTTCCAACTGGCATCAAAAGCAAAAATCGCAACTTTTGGACATGGATTTGGAAACGGGATTGCAAAAACTCAATGTGCGTAATTCTCTGCTTCATTATCGCAATAAAAAATATGATTTCAATCAAGAACTTACTCAGGTTAATGCCGAAATATTGGCTAAATCGCTGGTCGGACCATATCGTTTAGACGGCAACTTTGTTAAAGACAGCGATCATTTCGGGGTAGCCGTTAATATCGGCGACTTTTCGCAAGCAGACGATGTCAGCGTCAGTTTTGCCCTCACCCACCCAAATTCGGAAAGTTTTTTGCGCTATGACGGCACCTATAACTTTTTGACCGGAAACTTTAAAGGCGACTTAAGCGGTAATGCCAAACGCGCAGCCGATTTTATCAATATTGTATTCGGACAATCGTGGCTCAGCGATGAATTTAACCGCCAACTACTGTTTTCGGTTACTGCGGAAGCCGATAAAAAAGAGCTTAAACTGTCAAGCTTTGCCCTCAAATTCAGCAACTATATAGAAGGCTCCGGACAAATTAACATTCCATGGCCGACCGCAGAAGACCCTTATCCTCTGATTACCTTACAATATCAGATGGTTAATGTTGATGTGCAACCGTTGCTGCTCAGATTACAACAATCCGTTAAAGCATGGCAACAGCAACAAAAGAAATTTGAGCCGAATTGGCCGCTTAATGTGCAATTTGATTTAGAATCGGAACGTGTGATATTGAGCAACAAATCCGGCGGTTTTGTTGAAAATGTATCGGCCAAAGGTTCGTGGCAAAACAATGAATTTAACCTAGACGAGTTATATGTGGCCTGTCCGGGCAACATTGTGCTGACGCTATCGGGCAATGTGCGTGCCGAAAACAATTTGCCGCGTTATTTTGCCAAAACCAAATTTGAAGGCAAGCACTTGCTGGAATTTCTAAACACTTTCGGTGCCGATATTACACCGCCTAATCAATCGGCCTATCGCAATGTTAATTTAGACTTCAACATTGTCGGAAACCCTTTGGGCGGCACTGTTAATGAAGCTAAACTGATGTTGGATAAGGCTCATTATAAATTTAGCGGTCAATATGATTTAACCACCGAAAAGCCAACTCTGCAACTTAACATAACGGCCGATAAAGTTAACTTTGATAACTATTTGCCGGCACAAGACGCATCTCTTGATACCAAACAAGCCTTTGATGCCGATTTGCAAAAGCTGAGATCATTAAACAACAATAATTGGAAAATCAACTTTACGACCGATTCTGCCGTTATTCGCGGTGTGCCATATAACGGTTTCGGTTTTCAATTATCTACTGAAGATAACGTCTTGCATTTGGTTGATGTTAAGGCAGATGATGTATTGGGAGCCAAAGTTCGTCTCAGTGCCGATATCGGCGCTTTAAATACCGAAAATCCGGTTGTTCAGGCTTTGGAATATGATATTTCAACATCTGATATTTCACCGATTTTGACTAAGTTACAGCTTGATTTACCTTATCCTGATTTGTATAAAAACAAAAACATTCAATCGTCGGGCAACTTCAAAGGAAATTTAGAGCAAGCCGACGCAAATCTGAATGCTAAAATCGGCAATTTACAACTTAGCTACAGCGGCAACATTTCCAAACAACAGGAATTCAATTTTGCTGGTCACGGCGAAATTAAAACCATAAATTTAAGCGAGCTGATCAACAATTTAGGCGGAAAATTCAAAAAATTGACCAATAACAGTGTCTTTAACTGCGCCGGCAACATCAAAGGTCATAGTTCAAATTGGCAGTTATCCGATTTAGACTGCGTGATCGGAACCGCGCAATACAGCGGCGATGTAAATATTCAAACCAGTGATGCGCTGACCAATATCTCCGGCGACATCAAAGCGTCAGAGTTTGATTTAAGCACAGTTTTAGACATTAAATCTGAAAACAAAAAAACGGTGGCCAAAACGTCACAAAACACATTTTTAAATAAACCGAATTGGAACAACGATACTATCAGCTATGAATTTTTCAAGGATAAAGTTATTGATTTAAAACTGAATACCGACAAAGCTTTTTATGAAAACGTTTTGTTTAATCGGCTGACAGCACACATACGAAACAGTGCTAATATATTAGCTTTGGAAGATTTAAGCTTTGAATATAAAAATGCCGATTACAGCGGTGAGGTGCAGGTTAGCTATGCGGATATGCCGAAAATTTCCGGCAACATTCGCGGCGGTAATATCGGTTTATCAAATATCGGCGGCTCGGTGTATAAGGCCACTGATGGCAACTTGAGTTTTTCAACTACATTTAGTGCCGATGCAACTTCCGAAGCCGCCTTCATGAACAGCTATACGGGTATTCTGGAATTTGTCATTGACAGTTTGAACATAAACGGATTTGACTTTGCAGCCATTGTTAAGGATTTACAAACCAGAGAATATGCTAAAGGTCTGTTTCAGGTGGTGCATGACAGTTTGCAGAGCGGTTACACATATTTTGAAAATTTGACCGGACAAGTGGAAATCAGCAACGGTGTTATCAATTTTAACTCTCTGGTATTAAAAAACAATGATGTGACCATTATTCCCGCAGGTCAGGCACAAATGGCATCTTGGCAAACAGAAAACCTTTGGACGGTAACGCTCAACCAGCGTCCGGATATGCCGGCATTTTCTTTCAGCTTAAACGGTGCCATTGATAACCCGACACTGGAAATTAAAATTGATGACATTGTTAAAAAATATGATGAATTTTGGGAAAAAGAAGCTGCTGCCAGACGGCAAAAACAAGAAGCCGAACAACGTGAAAAAGAACGCCTGATGCAAAATGCGCAACAACAGGTCAGCAAAGCGCTTGATAAGCTTAAAACAGTTAATGATGCCTACTTGCAAAGTCGTAATCTGACCAAACTACCGGCTTCTCTTGCTCTTTATGATAAATATATAAGCCGCTTGGAAGCCATTCAAAAAGATTTATCCGATTTACAATCTTTACCGCAACGGCAAAATTATCTAAATGAAGACTCGCAAAGAATTGAACAGCAAGCTCAGCAATATATGGAAGAGTTGCAAGATATTGAGGCCGAACGCCAACCGCTTTATGAAGACGATGTGCGGGCGCGTTTTGCTGCCACAAAAGAGACCGTTCAGGCTTTGAAAGATAACAACACCGTATTTTATGATTCATATCAAAAAATGTTGCAAGATAAATTTGCCGAATTGCGTAATTATAAATCTATCAGCTATATGTTGAATAATAACGATTTGCTTGATATGCAACGCCAAATAGATCAGTTGCGTAATGATTTTTGGGATAAATGCTATCAGTTCAGCGACAAGTTTACACAATATATCGGTATTGAAAAAACAGAAGATATTGAAGACGCTACGGCTAATTTGCAAACCGCTATTGACGGCATTGAATATCTGCAAAACCAAATGAAGGACATTCAGCAGAAAATGGAAAAACAGCTGGATACAATTATTGCCGAGCGCAAAAAAGTATTTGAAGAGGAAGAAGCCAAAGCCGCCGAAGAAGAAGCCGCTCGTTTGGCTAAAGAAGAAGCCGAACAAGCCGCATTAAAACGTGCCGCGGAAAAAGTTCAGGCTAAAACCAAAGCCAAAGAAAATTTAACTCCGGAGCCGTTTAAGAAATCAACATCGCAAAAAGATGATGCTGATAAATCGGTTGCGCCAAATCAACAAGCCGACTTGCAAAAAGCAAAAAAGCAAAACACTTTGCAAACGCTTGACAATATTTTAATTAACAACGAAGTCAGCGGAACCATCACAAAATCGTATGAAGATATACCGGAATACAAATTACCGGGATTAGGTATTTTGCAGCCGATGGAAGGTAAGGTGCCGGAAACTTCGGGAAAAATTATCGTAAAATAATTTTTTTAAATAAAGGTTGTTAAATTATTTTCACGATATATAGTTATAACATAAAAACATAAATTATTTAGGAGATGACAATGAACAAAAGACCAGAAGTATGTGTATTGCCGGTAGCGGGGCTTTCCACACGAAATTTGCCGACAACAAAAGTTTTGCATAAAGGCTTTATGACTCTAGATAACATTCCTGTTATTCAATATGCAGTCAATGCCTGCGCTGAAGCCGGTATTAAAGAAATTGTTTTTATATACAGCGATGAAGCATGTAAGCGCATGTTTGAAAAATATTATACGCCGGCACCGGAGTTGGAAGCCAAATTGGCGGCACAAAACAAAAAAGAGTTGTTAGCGGCCGTGCAACGCATTATTCCGGCCGGTATGAAATCTTCATTTGCTCGTCAGAGTGAACCTAAAGGTAACGGGCACGCTATTTTAATGGCTAAAGACATCATCGGTGAGCGTGACTTTGCGGTGATGTGGGTTGATGACGTTTACTTAAACAAAGGCGGAAAAGGTATTTTGCAACAATTGTGCGAAGTTTATGAAAAAACCGGCGGCATTGTTGAAAACATTATGGAATGTCCGCGTGAAGACATGGTGCGTTATGGCGCGCTGATTGGTGCCGAGCGCAACGGTAATATCGTTAAAGCACGCGGTTTGGTGGAAAAACCGAAACTGGAAGAAGTGCCGTCAAACTATGCTTCTATGGGACCATATATTATTCCGAACGAAGTGATGAAAGTGCTGCCGGAAGTTACAAAAGGCTCTAACGGCGAAATCAATTTGACCGATGCGCTGAATTTGGCAGCCGCACGCGGTATGCCGATTTACGGCGTTTTGTGCGATGCTGTGCGATATGATTGCGGCACTAATCTGGATTTGCAAAAATCTAACATTAAATTGAGTTTGGAAAATAATCCGGCGTTACGCGAGTGGACGCGGCAAATTTTAGATAAGCTACAATAAATAAGGCATTATCTGAGGTTCTATGGTCGCGCTTCGCTTGCCATAGGATGACAGTTTTAAAAATGCTTGTCATAGGATGACAGTTTTAAAAACGCTTGCCATAGGATGACGGCCTTAGATATATTCTGTCCAATGTTTCACGTGAAACATTGGACAGAAATCATTTAAATAACCTATTCATATTTCTTATTTAAAAAATTTTGTTCATAATTTATTCTATATTTTATGGCAAGAAAAATCTTATAAATTTAGTTAATATTTTGACGAAATTTATGTAATAACTGTTGTTTTTATATCACAACAATTTATACTGCTTGCAATGCCTTGTTACACTCAGATCGGCTGCGTATTAAGTTTTCATCATTAGTGCTTTAAAAACTTGTTGTTTTTAGAACGCTTTTTGTTTATATTGACCGCAATTAAGGAGAAGATGATGCAACTGAGCGCCAAATATCAAGCCGTTTTGGAAATTATGCAAAAAATCTGGCAAGACCAATACCCTGCCGATAACATCATTAAAGAATATTTGCGCAACCGTAAATACATCGGTTCAAAAGACCGTAAGTTTATTACTAATACGCTATGGGATATTATTCGGCATCGCAGCCGGTTGGAGTTTGATACCGGTTGTTGCGAGCCACGCATGCTTTTGCTTACCTATTTGCAACAAAAAGATGAAGATTTGGATATTGCCGCCGACGGATCGGAATATGGCTTAGCTACAGTCAGCAAAGAAGAAAAAGCCAATCTGGCGCAACTTAATCAAGAGGTTTATCCCGAACATATTGAAAGAGAATGTCCCAAATGGCTGTATGAAAAAATCGGTTCACCGGCGTTGGTGGAATCACTGAACACAACTGCAACGGCCGATATTCGCGCCAACTTCATCAGCCGTGAAGATGCTAAACAAAATTTGCAAAAAGAAGGATTGTTTTTTTCATTTTCGCCATACTCGCCGTTTGGCTTGCGGGCATTTGAGCGCATCAATTTACAAAACTGCATTGCCTATCAAAACGGTGACATTGAAGTGCAAGACGAATCATCTCAGCTCGGTGCCATTTTATGTGATGTGCGGCCGGATATGAGAGTGATTGACTATTGTTGCGGCGGCGGGGGTAAGAGTATGTTACTCGGTATGCTGATGAACAACAAAGGCGAAATTTGGGCGCACGATAAAAATCCGCAACGCATGCAAGGGTTGAAAGCACGCGCCGAACGCTTAAAAATCAGCAACATTAAACCGATTGAAAAACTTAAGCCAAATGATTTGTTTGACCGATTCGTGATTGATGCGCCCTGCTCAGGCAGCGGCACATGGCGACGTGCGCCGGACGCTAAATATCGCTTAACCCCAAAACAGCTCAAAACCATTGAACAGGCTCAAAGCGAAATTTTGGAGCTGGCAGTTCATCATATTAAAACCGGCGGGCGCATAGTTTATATGACCTGCTCGGTGTTGCCGGAAGAAAACGAAGCACAAATTGAGGCTTTTTTGCAAAAACACCCGCAGTGGACAACCGTTGATATGCAAAAGCTATGGGAACGTAAGCTGGAAATACCCTACCCGTTTAATGAAAAACGTTGGCTGAAATGTTCGCCTTTGACCACACAAACCGACGGATTTTTTGTATGCGTGTTGCAAAAAAATTGATTTGCAGTTATTTTGTTTGTGTCATACGCAAGATTTAGCTGTATATAATCATTCTTTTTACTTTACGAATGGTGCTTTTCGTTGTATATTTTGCGCAAAATAATCGTTTTTAGGGAGATAAAAATGAAATTAAAACATATTTTAGCTGCTTTTTTGCTGATATGGAGTTTACCGGCACAAGCCGAGTTGCGGATTGATGTGGCCGGTGCCGAACGTAAACCGATGCCGATTGCAGTGCCGGAAATGATTGGTTCTAATTCCAACATTTTTAACAAAATTATCGGCACCAATTATGGCGACAAAGTGCGCGAGGTAATGGTGGCAGACTTGGAACGCAGCGGGTTATTCAATATTTTGCCGGAAAAAAGCTATATTGAAAAAATGACCAACATTAACTATGTGCCAAGCTTTGTTGACTGGAATGCCATTAAAGCCCAAGTTTTGGTGCAGAGCAAAATTATGGAGCTTCCGGGTGATAAATTGCAAGTAGATTTTCGTTTGTGGGACGTGGTTACCGAAAAAGAAATGCTCGGCAAAACATTTTCTACAACAAAAAACAACTGGCGCAGATTGGCGCATGTGGTGGCCGATGCCATTTATGAACGCTTAACCGGTGAAAAAGGTTATTTCAATACACGCATTGTTTATGTTTCGGAAGTCGGTTTGGCAACGCGTCGCGTAAAACGTTTGGCGATTATGGATCAGGACGGCGAAAATCATCGCTTTTTAACCGACGGGCGTAACTTGGTTTTAACACCACGGTTTTCACCGAACATGCAAAAAATCACCTATTTGGAATATGCCGGCAATAATCCACGTGTTTATATGATGGATTTAAACTCGGGCAGCCGTCAGGTTTTGGGTAATTTTCCGGGTATGACGTTTGCGCCGGTATGGTCGCCGGATGGCAACAAGGTGTTGATGAGCTATGCACATAACGGTGCAACCAATATTTACGAAATGAATCTTAACAGCCGACAAATTAAGCAAATTACGCATGGCAGTGCTATTGCAACGTCACCGAGCTATTCGCCGGACGGTTCAAAAATTGTGTTTAACTCGGATATGGGCGGCAATCAGCAAATTTATGTAATGAATGCCGATGGCAGTAATGTGGAGCGCATCAGCTTCGGCAAAGGGCGCTATGCAACGCCGGTGTGGTCGCCGCGCGGGGACTATATTGCTTTTACGAAAATGGCAAACGGTGCGTTTTATATCGGCGTGATGGCGCCGGACGGCACGGGTGAACGCATTTTGGCTGACGGTTATTTGGTAGAAGGACCGACTTGGTCGCCAAACGGACGCGTTTTGATGTTCTTCCGTCAAGATAGAGGCTCGCCGGTTAAATTATATACCATTGATTTGACCGGTTATAACGAACGCCGCGTGATTACTCCGACAGATGCATCTGATCCGGCATGGTCACCGCTGTTGAAGTTATAATCATCGGCTATATACACCGAACATAAGGGAGCCTGTTAACGGCTCCTTTCTTATGTGTCGGCAATCCATCAGCCTGATATGACGGAAACGGCAAGGATATTTTCTCCTTGATTTTTCGGTGCATTGCTATTATATTAAACTCCGAAATATTTGATTTTGAAAGGAAATAATATGCATCATCATGAAGATTTAGAACCTAAAAAAGAACCACATCCAAAACCGAAAGATTGTGCATGCGAAACAGAAAATAAATGCGCATGCGGCTGTGGCGAAGGTCATTGCGGTTGCGGCTGCGATGAAGGTCATTGCGGCTGCGGTTGCGGCTGCGGTTGTAAAGGTAAGAAATTTTTTGCCAAACTGTTAGCGGCTTTAATTTTGTTTTTAGCCGGTTTCGGATTTGCTCATTTATGCTGCTGCGGTTGTCATCATCATAAAGCACCGCATATGCAACATTCATATTTGGCGGCAGCTAAGCAAAAAGCACCGGATTTTGCCGACGGAGCCAGCAACATCATCATTATTAACGCTGATGGTGAAGCTGAAATGGCACATCGTCCGTTCCACAAAAAACACCATCATCACATGAAAAAAATGAAGCAATATATGTCGGAAAATATACCGCAAACCGAAGAAAATGCAACTTCCGAACCGGTAGCGGATACACCGACAACAGAGGAATAATATAAGTTATAAGGCTTAGCAAGAAATCCCGTTGTCATGACGGGATTTTTTGATATTGCCGAGATTCTCGCTTTCGCGAGAATGACATTTTTACTTTTTAAGACGAGTTTAGAAACCTCGGATAATGAGGCAGATGCGCTGCAACTTTAGAGCCTTCGGCGCTGCTTTAAGCAGTGAACGACGTGTAGAAACTACTACACGAGGAGAAAAGTTGCAAGCAGATGACCATTAGACGAGGTTTGTCAAACTGAACACGACCTTTAGGGCGTCTGCCGCCGAAGATGTAATGCCGCCGGCATATCCTGCACCCTCACCGCATGGGAAAATGCCTTTAATATTAGCCTGCATGGTTTCATCGCGCACCATACGCACCGGCGATGAACTGCGCGTTTCAATACCGGTTAAAACCGCATCAAAAGAATCAAACCCGTGCAGTTTACGGCTCATTTCCACAATAGCTGCCCGCATGGAATCGGCTATTTCGGACGGCAAAAGCAAGTCTAAATTACTCCAAGTTATGGTCGGCTGATACGACGGCTCTACTTCGCCGCCTTTTTTGCTGGCGCGGCGCGCCAAAAAATCGCCGACAAGTTGCGCCGGTGCGCTGTAATTCTGCCCGCCAAACTTAAATGCGGCTTCTTCCAAACGACGCTGAAATGCCATGCCGGCCAAAGGTGCATCACTACCGAAATCACGGCCGTCAACCCCGACCAAAAGCGCCGCATTGGCATTTATCTTATTACGTGCAAATTCACTCATGCCGTTGGTAACGACACGACCTTCTTCCGATGCCGCTGCCACAACCTGCCCTCCCGGACACATGCAAAAAGTATATACGCCACGACCATTTGGCAAATGTGTGGCCAATTTATAATCGGCTGCGCCCAAATAAGGGCTTTGTGCCGCCATACCATATTGTGCCCGATTGATGAGCGCTTGTTTATGTTCTATGCGGGCGCCAACCGAAAACGGCTTTTGTTGCATATATAAACCGGCTTTCAGCAACATTTCAAATGTGTCACGCGCACTGTGGCCGATGGCTAAAAATAAGCGCGTTGTCGGTAATTCATATTCTTCGGAACCATTTTGCACCACAATAGCTTTAAGCACACCGTCTTGCACTTTAAGACCGCTCAATTTATGGCCGAAGCGATATTCGCCACCCAAAGAAATTATTTTCTGACGCATATTTTGCACCACCATACGCAATTTATCGGTGCCGATGTGCGGCTTTGCCAGATATAAAATTTCTTGTGGTGCACCGGCGGCATAAAATTCGTTAATTACTTTGGCGACAAATTTATCTTTTTTGATACCGGTCATCAGCTTACCATCCGAAAAAGTTCCGGCACCGCCTTCGCCAAACTGCACATTGGTATTGCAATCAAGCGCCCCGCCCTGCCAAAAAGAACGCACTTTTTTGGTGCGGGTTTCAACATCGGCACCGCGTTCCAAAACAATCGGGGTTAAACCGGCTTCTGCCAAGGCCAGTGCGGCAAACATACCGGCCGGTCCGCTGCCGACCACCACCGGTCGCACGCCGTCGGATTTGATATTAAAATGCAATTCTTCTGTTGGCGGCACAATTTCAATATCTTTATCTTTCATTGCCGGAAAAGGTGCCGTGCAATCTACGCTATACACAAAATGCACATTTTTTTTGTTGCGCGCATCAACCGATTTTTTGCTAACCTTAAAATCATGCAAATCAGCCGCTTTAATACCGAGTTTTTGTGCAGCTTGAGTTTTTAGATCGGTTAGCGAAGCTTTAAGCGGTGCGACCAAGTTATTTATACGCAACATGTATCATATCTCCTTTAATTTAAGATATGATACACAAAAAAACGGATTTGGCAACTATTCTTTGTGTTCGGCGGCCGCCGGCGGATATAAAATATGCCACAGCGGTTTACGATACATCCAGAGATTTATGACGCCTAAAACTGCAGACATGGAGCCGAAAATATATAGCACATAATACCAATTCATGCTGTCGGCTGTCATCATAACATCTTGCCGCGACATACGCAGTGAGGCGATTGCCACGGCCGTAACACAAAAAGCGGCAATAAACGCCAATGTCCAAATGCGCCTCATAATATCGGTTTTAACCAGCAGCGCGGTTAAGGCATATATAAAGACCAAGGCAATCAATAAATATATTTCCATTTTATACTCCTTTATTTAAGGCAAAAATAATCATTTGCACCGGCTTTTCAAGCAATGGCAAAAATAAATTTGCACAAACACAAAAAAAAGATTGACGGACGGCAAAACTTGAGCTAAATATAACATCGCCACGGAGCGTTGGTAGAGTGGTAATACAGCGGATTGCTAATCCGTCATCCCGTTAAAAGGATGCAGAGGTTCGAGTCCTCTACGCTCCGCCACTTAATTTTGTATAGCGAGTCTGTGGTTTTTGCTGCAGGCTCGCTTGAGTAAAAAAAACAGCAAAGGATAGATGGCCGAGTGGTCGAAGGCGCACGATTGGAAATCGTGTGTGCCTCCAAAGGGCACCGAGGGTTCGAATCCCTCTCTATCCGCCATTTTCTTTCAAAGACAGACCTTGTAACGGGTCTGTTTTTTGGAATTAAAAGGAACGGAGTTTTATGTTAAACATTAAATCTTCTAAATTCATCCAGATTGCTCCGCTTTTGCCGAATGTTGTGTTGACCGGATTGCTTTTAGCTGCGGTTTATATACCGAATTTGCTTATTCACTTATATCTGGACACTCCTTTTCATGTTGATGTTTCGTTTTTGGTGGCATTTGCCGTATTTGGCTTTGTTTTATCTTTATCCGATGCATGGTGTTTTGGAAGTGTTGTCGGACTGATTTTTGTCTTTGAAGTTCTAAATACTCATTGTTTGGCCTATTTCGGAGCGCCGCTGGGAGTAGAACAACTTTTGAATATGCAAAAAGATTGGCGCGAAATTCTGCAACCCGCATTTTGGCTGATGGTATGGTATATTTTGCCTCTGCTCCTTATCTTGTATGGCTCTGTTGTGTTTTTTTATCGGTATGCAAAATTATATCGGTGGCGCGGCAGTTATGTTTTGTTATGCATGTTTTTGTGTTTCAAATTTTATGCTGATTCCCGCCGCTTAAATTTACAACAGCCATTAAATCCGGCTGATGTAACTTTACAAAACACCATCAAGATACTGACGTTGTTACCTTATGCGGCTCAAATCGTTTCATTGGATTGGCAACCTTATGAGGTTATTGAGGCACCGGTCAAATCAAAGACCGAAAACATTTTGCTGATTATGGGAGAAAGTTTGACACCAACACATCTGCCAATGTTTGGCTATGAGCGCAACACACTTCCTCTTTTATCTCAACGTATGGCACAAGATGAACATTGGCAAACGGCACTCAGTGTTTCCGGCGGTATCGGCACACGCAGCGGTTTGACTTTATTTTGGACACTGACACGAGAGCCGGGAAATATAAACAATATTATAAATGCAACATCTACACTGTTTAATTTGGCACATAATGCCGGTTTCAAAAACTATTATTTTTCCGCTCAAGAAGCGTATCTGTTGCAAGATGTTAACCTAAACAATATTGATGAAATATATACCAATGAAAAGAATTCTGCCGCGGCGACACCTGAGACCGAAAAAACACCGAGCATTTTTTTGAAGCATAGAGATGATGAACTGGTAACGATGTTAGATAAAGTCAATTTCAAAACCGATAAAAACTTTGTGGTGGTCAATTTGCGGGTGCCGCATGCGGCATATGAATATCATTATGCACATCGCCAAGCCGAATTTCGCAAATTTTTGCCTGATAATCCGAGCGCTCCGCGCAACATATATGCGACAAATGCCTATGACAATGCCCTGTTGTATATGGACGATGTGATTAACGAATTGATAGAACGTTTTGTAGCGCAAGCAGGTGACAAGTCATATAGTATATATATCACAGCCGATCACGGACAGCTGTTTAATTTTCAAGGTCAATGGGGGCATGGACAATTATTGCTAGAAACCGCCAAAGTGCCGTTTTTTTACTATCATCAATCGGGCACTTTGTTGCCGCCTATTATTTCACATTATCAAATAGGAAAGCTGATTGCTTTGGATTTAGGTTTTATGGTGCTTAACCCAAATGAATACGATAACACTTTTTATGTGATGGAAAACAATCTGTTTTTCAATACAAATTTCATCAAATACCGCATAGACGGCAATCAGCTGATTGAGCTGGAAAAAAATAATGTTATTAATTTAAAAGATAAACTGCAAAAGTCAACATATTGATTATAATGATTTTTAAGCTGCATTAAGTTCGCGCGTTTTATGCAAAACAACATGCGGAAAATCTTCGTGCGCTTTGTTTAAATGCCATGCGTTGCGCGCCATAAACACTTTATCGCCGTTATAATCTTCTGCCATATTGAGTTGATTGGCATTATAAAATTTATCAAGTTCAGCTTTATCGTCAGAGCTAATCCAGCGCGCCGTATAATATTGCGTCGGCTCAAAGATAACGTCCACATTAAACTCGGTGCGCAAACGATCAGCAATCACTTCAAATTGCAAAACACCGACCACACCGACAATATATTCGGCACCGGTCATCGGCTTAAAAATGCTGGCGCCGCCTTCCTCGGCAATTTGTTGCAAAGCACTGGCCAAATGTTTGGATTTAAGCGGGTCTTTCGGACGCACCGACTTCAGCAGTTCCGGCGCAAAGCTCGGAATACCGGTATAATGGATTTTTTCGCCCTCGGTCAATGTGTCGCCAATTCTGAGCTGGCCGTGATTCGGAATACCGATAATATCGCCGGCATAAGCATCTTCGGTCAGTTCGCGTTCTTGGGCCAAAAACATCACTGGTGCGGCAATTTTAACTTCTTTTCCGGTGCGCACCTGCAGTAGATTCATACCGCGTTTGAAATGCCCCGAACAAATACGCATAAACGCAATACGGTCACGGTGCTTGGGATCCATATTTGCTTGAATTTTGAACACAAAGCCGGTCACTTTTGCTTCATCAGGAGCCACAACGCGTTCTTTACTCGGTTGCGGGCGCGGCGTTGGCGCCAAACGGCACAAACCGTTTAAGATTTCACGCACACCGAAATTATTGATGGCACTGCCGAAAAACACCGGTGTTAAAGAGCCGGACAGGTAATCGGCCAAATTAAACGCCGGACAAAGCTCGCGCACCATGGCGACATCTTCACGCAATTTGGCGGCCATGTGTGCCGGCAAAAGCTTATCCAGCTTTTCATCATCCAAGCCCTTACAAGTTTCTATGGTATCGTTAATTTGCGATTTATCGCCGGTTTTGTTCATTAAAATCAGTTGATCGTTAATCAAGTCATAGCAGCCCAGAAAATCTTTGCCGCTGCCGATCGGCCAACTGGCCGGCGTCACTTCTAAAGCCAATGTATTTTCAATATCGTCAAGCAGCTCAAACGGGTCCAGCCCCTCGCGGTCAAGCTTGTTAATAAACGTCATAATCGGAATATTGCGAAGTCTGCAAACTTCAAACAGTTTTTTGGTTTGCGCCTCAATACCTTTGGCCGAGTCAAGCACCATAACGGCCGAATCAACAGCGGTTAAAACGCGATATGTATCTTCGGAAAAGTCCTCGTGTCCGGGGGTATCAAGCAAATTAAACGTGGTGCTGTTATATTCAAAATTCATCACCGAAGAAGCCACCGAAATTCCCCGCTCCTGCTCTACTTTCATCCAGTCGGAGTGCGCCTTACGATTTTCACCGCGCGCTTTAACGGCGCCGGCCTGCGCTATGGCTCCGCCGAACAAAAGCAACTTTTCGGTTAAAGTGGTTTTACCGGCATCAGGGTGTGAAATAATCGCAAAAGTTTTGCGCGGATTGACGTTTAATTGTGGCATTTTTTCCTCTTTATTTATTCAAATTACCCCTTTTATAGCCGAAAAAAACGAATTTGCAAGAAATTTTTCATGAGCAACCTATATCTGCAAAATAAATACACTTTTGTTATTTTTTGTTGCAAAATGTAATTATTGTGATATTATAGACATAAATAGATGAGTTTGACTATTTTAAACTTGTTTATTCAGAACCATGGTGGTTCGGAGCCGTCAGAAGCTCTCATATTGTGCTCGGCGAAGGGATTTTCGTCGTCAAATTGTGCAGTAATTTCGGTTACTGCCGGTAAAATAATCCCAGATCATAATCATATCTTGAGATGGTCTGGGAGCTTTTAGCGAATGTCCAAAAGCGGCTTGACTATCTCTGAAAAAAGGCAGCTTGAAAGGCTAAAAGGATCATTTAGCACAATATGATTTCTGAACTCTCAGACCACCTACAACGGTGGTTTTATTTTTTATCGCGTGGGAGTAAAGAAAAATGACTGATATTGCAAAAGACAATCTCCAAAGTTCAGACCGACCTCAAAACACTGAACCTAAAACCATCATCACTGAAATTGTTGATGGTAAAACAATCAACATGAAATATAATAGATATATTGATAAATATGAACAACTTCCGGATGAGCCAATACGCAGTTTTTATGCAAACGGAAAACCAAATTTTGAAAAGCTACCGGACGGAACTGTACGCACATGGCATAAAAACGGACAGTTAAAAAGTGAAGACTTACCTGATGGAACAGAACGTTGGTGGTATGAAAACGGACAAATCAGAAGTGAATATCTTCCGGAGATTGCGTCGCGCGCTTGGTATCCATCCGGAGCATTGGCATATGAGTATTTTCCGGACGGCACAGGATGCTCTTGGCATTCAAATGGGCAACTCAAATGTGAAAAATATAACGGAACCGTAACCGAATATAACAGCTATGGCAAAATAATCAGACACTCTACAAACGGTAAAGATGACACCAAATCATATCTAAAAGCTAAAGAGCGTCGGGAAGCTTTGCGTCAAATAATATCAAAAAAAATAGATAACAGGGAGAGTAAAAGACCGAATACGGAAACAAAGAAATATAAGCGGATTATCAAAAATAAAATTATGACCAAACTTTTGGCAAGCATTAAAGCTACCATAACAAAATAAAACTGTTTTTAAAAAAATACATCAATAAACGAAAGGATATTACCATGACAAATTTTGAAAATAACAGCGTTAAACAGCATAAAGTGCGTGATTTTATGCTGACCAGTGCACTCTGTTTGGCGGCGGCATCTGCGGCAACCGAAGCTAGTGCTCAAAGCGCATCTGAAAATACGGATACGCCGGCAAAGAACAAGACCAGCTTAAGCCACAATATCGATGTCGGTTTTGATAATTTATCCGCTTTGGTCGTAGATGAAAAAACAACCACTTTTTATAATAACTTTATGCCGTACGTAAGCGCTTCTGTTGAAGATGACAAAGGGCATAAGGCGAGCGTTTCTGCCGTAGAATTGCTGATTTATGACGGTAACAACGTCACGCCGGTTTTGACTAAGCTCATGGCTGAATTTGATAAAAAATTCAAAGACGGCGGACAGTTATTTTTAAAAATCGGCCGTGAAAACACCCAAGGCGGCGATGTTTTTCCGAATGCTATTGATTATAAAGCTGATGCGCTTGATGTTATCAACTTTGGTAATTCCGCTGAAAGAATGGTTTTAGGCTATGAAAAAAACGGCAGTTTCATTGAGCTCGGCACCATACAAAATACCGGAACCGGAAAATTTGTAATTTTACCGAATATGAAAGAAGCAGATTTCTGGGGTAAAGGGCATTTATCCTTGCTTATCAAATGCGGTGCAAAAATTGAGCTTGAAGGAGCCGCTCGTCTCGGTTCTCATGCCAAACTCGGCATTGCCGGACTGGGAGTAACAAAAGGCGGGTTTGGAGCCAAGGCATTGGTTGAGCGTGACTTTGAAAACAATGACACCAAATGCTTAGTGCGTGCATACCAAAATTTGAAGAACGGCACCAAAGTAATCGGCGAGCTTGTTCACGCCGGTAAAGGTCAAGGCTTAGACTTGCGTCTGGGGTTAGGCAAGAAAGGAATACAGCTATTCACACAATACAACACCAAAGATAAAGCCGCCCAAATCGGCGCATCTTATATTTTCGGCGGCAAGAAGACCATCAGCCAAAGATAACATCAGCGTTTTATCAACTTTTCAAAAGCGTCATCAGAAAAAAATGATGGCGTTTTTGATTGAATGGAAATTCGCAGACAGGCATATTTTTTTTAATACAGCATCATATATTGCATATATCGCATTTTTTGCTTGATTTTGGGGCTTATTTGTGCTTAATTCTCTGACAATGAGGAAACTCATGCGGATATGGTGGAATTGGCAGACACGCCAGATTTAGGTTCTGGTGCCGCAAGGCGTAAGAGTTCAAGTCTCTTTATCCGCACCAATCTGATTGTTAACAAAAAGAGTAAAAAAATGAAATTTGAAGAAATTAAATCTAAAGGATTAAATAAAAAATATAAAGTAACCATCGCAGCCGCTGATTTTGCCGCCGCCGTGGATAAAAAATTGGAAGATGTAAGCAAAGACATTAAAATGCCGGGGTTCAGAGCCGGTCATGCGCCGAAAAATCTGATTGCGCAAAAATATCGTCCGTCGGTTTTGGGCGAAGTGCTTGATGATATGGTGCGCGATGCCGCCAATAACGTTATCAGCGAAAACAAACTGCGTCCGGCATTAACTCCGGATATCAAACTGGAAAAGTTTGAAGACGGCAAAGATATTGAATTTGAAATGGATATGGACGTGTTGCCGGAAATTAAGCTGGGTGATTTTTCTAAAATCAGCTTAACCAAAAACACCGCCAAAGTGCCGGCCGAAGAAGTGGAAAAGGCTGTGAAATATATGGCCGAATCACGCCGCGAAACCGTTAAGGTTGAAGAAGATCGCGCCGCTAAAAAAGGCGATGTGGCCGTTATTGATTTTGTCGGCTCTATTGACGGAGTGGAATTTGAAGGCGGTAAAGGTAACGCTTATCCTTTAGAGCTTGGCTCTAATTCGTTTATTCCGGGATATGAAGACCAGTTGATTGGTCATAAAGCCGGCGAAACGGTGGAAGTGAAAACAACCTTCCCGAAAGAATATCATGCCAAAGATTTGGCCGGTAAAGAGGCAGTTTTTGTGACCACCATCAAAGAATTGCGCACATATAAAAAGGCCGAAGTTAATGACGAGCTGGCCAAAGCTATGGGTGCCAAAGATGTGGCCGACATGAAGGCTAAAATTGAAGCGCGTATTGCCGAAGATTATGAGCAAGCTTCGCGCATGAAATTAAAACGCGATTTGCTGGACGCTTTGGATAAAGAATATAACTTTGAAGTGCCGCAAAAGTTGGTTGATGCCGAATATGCGGCCATTGAAAAGCAATATCAAAACGCAAAAGCGCAAAACAGACTTGATGCCGAAGATAAAAATCGCGATGAAAAAGACATTCTCGCCGAATATAAGGACATTGCTTTGCGCCGTGTGAAACTCGGTTTGTTGCTGTCCGAAATCGGTGCCGATGCCAAATTGACGTTGACGGCTGATGACATCAACAAAGCAATGATGGCTGAAGCAAAGCGCTATCCGGGGCAAGAACAAATGGTTTTGAGCTATTATATGAAGAACAAAGAAGCCATTGAAAACCTGCGTGCACCGGCGTTTGAAGAAAAAATCGTGGACTATGTTTTAGGCAAAGCCAAGATTGAAAATAATGAAGTTTCGGTTGAAGAATTATATGATTTTTCAGCCGAGACCGATAAAACGGCGAAAAAGCCGGCCAAGGCTAAAACAACAAAAGCGAAAAAGTCGGCTTAAGATAGCGGAAAAATGATAGATGCCCTGAGGGAGCAATCCGTCAGGGCATTTTCTGCTTTTTTTATAATTTGAAGATCCCTTGACGATTTTGCGGTGCAAAATCGAGGGATGACGCTTCGTTTAATTAAAATACAAACCTGTGATGGCGATAAAGCCGAGGATAAGCGCAATCAGCTTTTGCGGCGTAAATTTATCCGTTTTAAACAGCACCGAGAGGAAGAACATCACAAAAATCCCCATTTGCTTAATCGCCATCACGATGGTCGGCGTGTCGTTGATAAAGCTGAACGTTTCCAACACATAAAAAATCGTTTCCAAAACGAGGTTGAGCGTGATTTCGCTTGCCCCATACGCCGCCGACACCTTAATCAGATAAGTTGCAACCACATACAAAAACATTGTGCTGAGAGTAAGCACAATCCCAATCGGCTTGACCTCTTTAACCGAAGTATTTTCGTTTTTGATGCAGTTGGTATAAAATAGCGCGATGGCAAACACAAACAAGCTCAATAATGCCAAAAAACGCACCGAAAGCGTTAAATAGCCGAGCATACAGTCAACAATGGTGGTAAAAAACAATTCGCTACTCTGCACCAAGCCAATCAGCGCAATCGGCGTATATTTCAACGCCTTCAAAAAGCAGATATAACCGAGCAATATCAATATGCCATGAAGCGCCACATACGGCAAGGCCTTAAATGTGCAATCAATGCCGATAAACGCGCCGATAGCCACTTGTCCGATACCGGCAATCAGCGAGAGCAGAAACACCATTTTATGGATATTGTGACGGCTGACGGCATAGTCCAGCGTGGCATCGGCAGCCGAGTCAAATAAAGTCGCCAACACAGCCGTATATCGTTTATCTGTCATGTTATTACCTCTATTGAGGGCGTATTATATGTATTAAATTTTAATATGCAACAACAAAAAAATCCCTCGCGGCGATATATAACGTCATGCCTTGATTCCGACAGGAATCGTCAGGGCATCTTCCGCTTTTTAAATAATTTGTAGATCGCTTGACGCATTTGCCTTGCGGCAAAGCGAGCGATGACTCTTTATGATTTTAAGGGCAACAAAAAAATCCCTCGCGGCGGTTAGGCGGCGGGGGATTTTTCAGCATTCAATAAACAATATCTTCCGTATTAGTCAGATAAGAGATAAGTTCTTTTATACAGTAGCATACACCAACATAGCGTTGATATTCATGTTCACCAAATACCGTATATGTGGCGTATTTTCCGAAATCTTCAAAAAAACCGCCGTAAGGTGAATAAAACACAAAAAACTCTCTGCAACAATAAAACATCCTGTCTCCTTCTGGAAGTTTTAAAGGGCGGATTTTGCTATGATGCAAATCATGCGTTTGTTCAATTTCCCAATCATATACAGAACAGTTTTTTGTAATGATTTGGGCGGGAAATTTTACAACCACAAGTTCCGGATTGCCACTGCGTTTGGTTGGCAGACTTTTTACAATGCAATTTTCCGGACATAAATTCTTGATGATATTCAGCAGTTTTCTATCCATACGTAATAATATTTAAAGTTTATAATTCATTGTTACAATTATATTTTTTCTAACCGTCACCTTAAAGAAAAAATATGGCAGAGTCAAACAAAAAGTGTTAAAGTTGTAATTGACATTCAGAAGCGCAATAAGCGCAAAAATAAAGTTGATAACCGCATAATACGCTTGTCAAAAAGCAAGCACTGCACTATAATTGCTTCGTTACGGAAAGGATATTGTATGTCTGGAGAAATTTGGCTTTATGCTGCCGGCGGAACGGCGGTTTTGTTTTTAATATTATGTGCCTTGGTGCTGGTGTTTGTGCTGAAAAATGCGCACAAAGCCGCGCTTGTTGAAGCATTGCAACGGCAGGCAGACACCCTCGCCTTGCAGGCACGGCAACTAAGCGAAGTCAACAACGGCTTAACTGCTGAAAATATGCGCCTTAAAACCGAGATTGGCGCTCAACGCCGCTATATGGAAGAAAAAATTGCTTACATTGAGCAAAGCAAAAATGAAATGGCGCTCAAATTTCGCGATATTTCCAATGAAATTTTGCAACATCAATCGCAGCAAATTAACCAAAATCAATCGGCGGCACTCGGCAATCTTTTGAACCCGTTTAAAGAACAACTACAATCATTCAAAGAAGAAGTGGCGCGTGCTAACACCGAAAACATCAAAAACAAATCAAGTTTTGATGAGCAGTTCAAAAATCTGTTGAACCTTAATCAAAACTTAAGCCAAGATGCGCAAAACCTGACCAACGCTCTGCGCGGCAGTAAAAAAATGCAGGGTGATTGGGGAGAACTGGAGCTGGCGCGGCTTTTGGAAGTGGCCGGTTTGCAAGAAAACGTGGACTATTATCTGCAACAAAACTTCAAAACCGAAGACCACCAAAATTTGCGGCCGGACGTGATTGTAAAATTACCGAACAATCGCGGTGTGGTGGTTGATTCTAAAGTTTCGCTCAATGATTATATGGTTTATGCCAACTCCGGCGATGAAGCCGAAAAAGCTGCGGCTTTACAAAAACACATTCAGTGCATTAAAAACCATATTGATGAGCTGTCGGCCAAAGAATATCAAAAGTTGCTTAAAGAAGAAGCGCTTGACTATGTGGTGATTTTTATTCCGATTGAAAGCGCGTTTGTGGCGGCCATTAAGCAAGATGCCACGCTCTATGATTATGCCTATAAAAAGAATATTGCGCTGACCACGCCGTCATCTTTGCTGCCGATTTTGCGCACGGTGGAAAACCTGTGGAAGTTGGAAAAACGTAACAAACACGTGCAGGAAATTGCGCGGCTCGGTGGTTCGCTGTATGATAAACTGGCAAACTTTGTGGAAGATATGAACAAAATTGATGCGGCGCTGGTGTTGGCACGCAAAAACTATGAACAAGCCATTTCAAAACTTTCTACCGGAAAAGGCAATGCCGTTTCTATTGCTAATAAACTCAAGGCTTATGGTGCGCAAACGTCTAAGTTGATTAACTTAGATTATGAAACCGAGGCACCGGCGCTTTTGGAACAAAATAACGACAACTCTGAAGAAAAGGTCTCATAACATGAAAAAAATACTTTTTACCGGCGGCGGGTCCGGCGGCCATGTAACACTCAATTTAAGCCTTATTCCGCTGTTTTTGCAAAACGGTTGGCAAGTCATTTACATCGGCTCAAAGACCGGTATTGAAAAAGAGTTAATCGCGCAAATTGACGGCGTTAAATATTACGCTATTGAAACCGGTAAATTGCGCCGTTATTTTTCGGTGGAAAATATGAAAGATGCCATGCGGGTGCCGGTTGGTATTTGGCAAGCCTACAACATTATTCGCCGCGAAAAACCGAACATTATTTTTTCTAAGGGCGGATTTGTGTCGTTTCCGGTGGTTATGGGTGGCTATTTGAACCGGTGCAAAAAGATTTTTATGCACGAATCTGATGTGACGCCGGGGTTGGCTAACAAAATGTCATTGCCTTTTGTCGGCACATTTTTTACCACTTTTGACGACACGCAAAACTATGTTAATCCCAAATATCGCTCTAAAGTGCAATATATCGGGCCGGTGTTGTCGGACAGATTGGAAAACGGTGATCGTAAAGCGGCACTTAAAATGTGCGACTTTAATAATAAAAAGCCGATTATTATGTTTGTGGGCGGTTCGCTGGGGGCGCAAAGTTTGAATGCGGCGGTGCGCAAAAACATTTTTGCATTGCTTGAAAAATATCAAATTATTCACATTTGCGGTAAAGGACAACTGGCCGACATCAAACGCCAAGGCTATGCCCAATTTGAGTTTGTTGATAAGGAATTTAAGGATTTGATGGCGGCTGCCGATGTGGTGATTTCACGTGCGGGTTCCAATGCCATTTTTGAACTGTTGAGCTTGAAAAAACCGATGTTATTGGTGCCGTTGCCATCTAAGTCCAGTCGCGGAGAGCAAAGCTTAAATGCCATGTCGTTTAAAAAGCACGGTTTTGCCGATGTGATTAAAGATGAAGATTTAGATGTGCCTGACCTACTGCTTTCGCAAATTGACGATTTATATCAAAAGCGCGAGGATTACACACAAAATATGCAACAGGCTGAAACTAAACAAACGTCAAGTCAAAAACTTTATGAAGCCATTATCAATGAATAAGCAATATAAAAACATTGTAATTTTGACCGGTGCCGGTATCTCGGCTGAATCCGGATTAGCCACATTCAGAAGTGCCGACGGGCTGTGGAACAATCATAAAGTGGAAGATGTGGCAACGATTGAGGCTTTTTGGCGCAATCCCGATTATGTGCATCAGTTCTATAATGAAATGCGACCGGAACTTTTTGCCGCCAAGCCCAATGCAGCGCATTTGGCCATTACAAAGTTGCAAAAAGAATATTCGGCCAATATCAGCGTGGTGACACAAAATGTAGATACATTACACGAAAAAGCCGGCAACACGAACATTTATCACATTCACGGGCAAATCAATCAAATTGTTTGTCTCAACTGTGGGCATGTTTTTGAAACATGGAGCGATGTGAGCTCGGAAGACAAATGTGAACAATGCGGCATTGCCGGTATGCTTAAACCGAATATTGTGTTTTTCGGAGAAAATTTGTTATATATGGATCAAGTTGACAGGCTGTTGAGTTCATGCGATTTGTTTGTTTCGGTCGGTACTTCCGGCGTTGTATATCCGGCCGCCGGATTTGTGCAAGTTGCTAAGTTTGGCGGAGCTGAAACTGTGGAATTTAATTTGGAAACCACATCAAATAACTATATGTTTGACCGCCATATTACCGGACCGGCCGGCACCACATTGCCGCAATTTGTAGATGAATTGATTGAAAAATCATGATTTTTCTTAAAAATGATTTTAAATACTTAATAAGACGTTTTTATGGTTGATTTATGTTTTATTTGCTTATATATTAAGGAAAAATTAAGGTGAAGGAATGAGTAAAAAATATACACTGACGGCGCTTTTGGCGGCAACAATGATGATGAATGCGGCTGTAACTCATGCGGAAGATGATAATTCTGCCTTGGAAAGCTATAATCGCGCCATGTTTAGTTTTAATACCGGTGTTGATGACTATGTATTAAAACCGGTGGCTAAAGGATATCGTGCCGTTACCACGGAATTTATTCGTGAACGCGTGCGTAACTTTTTTGAAAACTTAAAAGAACCGGCCTCAATGATTAACCATACATTGCAAGGCAATTTGAAAGATACCGGCATTTCTACCGGACGCTTTTTAATTAACAGCACGCTTGGCTTGCTTGGCACATTTGATGTGGCATCAGGCTGGGGATTAAATAAGAATAAAACCGGATTAGATAAAACATTGGCCGCTTGGTGTGTGCCGGACGGACCGTTTTTTGTGTTGCCGATTTTCGGACCGTCTACGCCACGTGCCACCGTCGGTTTGGCCGGAGATAACGCCGCTGATCCGCTTTATTGGGCAAATTATTACGCCAACTTCGGCAAAGACTGGGAGCGATATTCGTTCTATTATGGTTTATCTGCGCTTGGCTTTGTCAGCCTGCGTGAGAAAAATCTGGAACTTTTGGATAATTTGACGGCAAATTCGGTTGACGCTTATTCGACCGTTAAGTCGGCTTATATGCAAAATCGCCTTAAACTCAACGTTTGCGCCGATAAAAATGCCGAAAATACGCCGGCCAGTTATGACTTTGATTTTGATGAAGAAGAATTTGACGATTAAAGCAAATTGATATTGAAAGGACTTGGAAAATGAAGAAATTTTTAGCGTTTGTTTTAGGTTTAATGATGATGAGCGCTCCGGCTTATGCCATTGATGCTGCAAAAGCGGAAAACTTTATCAAAAACATCACTCAACAAGGCATTGAAGAACTGGTTAATTCCAATGTTTCGGCTGCTGAAAAAAATGCTCGTTTTACTAAGCTGTTTAATCAGGATTTGGATTTGGACTTTATCGGCAAATTTGTGCTCGGTCGTTATTGGCGCACAGCCACGCCGCAACAGCGTAAAGATTTTATTGATGTTTATCGCAAACTTAATATTCAAACTTGGTCTGCGCGTTTTGATGAATTTAAAGGCAGACACTTTGAATTTTTGGGCACAGAAAGCTCAAAATCGCCGGATCAAATTTTTGTAAACACGCAAGTGCCGATGGATGAAGGTGCGCCGGCGCAAGTGAAATGGCGCGTTAAAGAAACCAACGGACAAATGCGTGTAGTGGATATTATCATTGAAAATGTGAGCTTGGCACAAACTTCACGCAGTGAATATACCAGCTATATTCAAAAATCACCGAACGGCATTGACGGACTGATTGCAGATTTGCGTTCACGACTGAAATAACGGGAGTTGACGGTTTAGAAAATCGGAGTTTTTGAGTAAAATGATTGTTGACGGTAACAATAGGAAACAACGTAATATATTGATTAACAAGTGTTTTTACCAGACAACGGTCAAAATTATGCACTTGTTTGAGCAGAAAGATAAATCTGATTACGCCAATAAAACCATAGAAGCCATTGCCGCCTATCATGATATTATGCAAAAACGCAAAAAAAACAATTTTGATGACGATTACAATGCCGCATTTGAAACCATTGATTCCGCTATCAAAAATGTCGCCAACAAAGTTTTCTACATCTACGGTAATGACAGTTTTGATATGGCCTATGATTCTTTTCGCAATTATAATTACGTGCAGACCGTGCGCGGACAATTACATAAAAACCGCGGCCAATAATTTATTATACTTTCAAAACAAGCTGATTATTGATGCAAAGTTATGCTTTTGAACATAAATTCAGCTTGCTTTTTTTAAAGCGGCCGATATAATAAGCGCAATTTGTATGCAAAAGAAAGGACTATTGAATGTTAAACCCGAAAAATAACGTTGCCTTTTTGCGGGCTGAAGTGTTGAAAAATGTGGCAAAATGCTTTTTGGAAAATAATTTGCAAAATGCCGATGATTTACCGACCATTATTGTGCCGGACGATACTAAGCCGTTACGCGGCTCTTTAGAAAAAGACCGTTTGGTGGTTAAACAACAATGTTTGGCTGCAATGGGCTGGACACCGTGCGAAGTTGATGAAAATGCCACATTAAAGGAAATGGGGCAAAAAGCGCTTGCACGCACATCTGCCGAAAAAGCAACAGTTTCGGTTTTGCCTCATGCTTGTGACGCCTGCCCTAAGCAACGTTATACGGTAACCGATATGTGCCATAGCTGTGCCGCACGGCCATGCGAAGTCAACTGTCCGAAAAAAGCGATTGCGGTAACAGATAAAGCGCATATTAACCAAGATGCTTGTATTAAATGCGGTATTTGTTACAATAACTGCCCATATCAGGCCATAAATAAAGCGATTGTGCCGTGCGAAGAGGCTTGTCCGGTCGGCGCTATCAGCAAAGATGAAAACGGTGTGGAACACATTGACTACAACAAATGTATTTCATGCGGCAAATGTATCCTTTCCTGCCCGTTTGGCGCGATTGCACACAATTCTCAAATGATTGATGTTTTGAATGCGCTTAAAACTTCGTCTCGCAAAAAAGTAGCCATGTTGGCACCGGCCGTGGTCGGACAATTCGGCAACGATTTGGGTAAAGTGATTACAGCATTCAAAAAATTGGGCTTTGATGAAGTGGTAGAAGTGGCGCAAGGCGCTGATGTAACTACACGCACCGAAGCAGCAGAATTTATTGAACGCATGAAAGAAGGGGCAAAATTTATGACCACCTCGTGCTGTCCGGCTTGGGTGGCGGCCGTAGAAAAACACGCACCGGAATTAAAGCCGTTTGTTTCAACGGCCGGTAGCCCGATGTATTATATTGCCGAGATTGTTAAAAAGGCAGATCCGAACTGTGTGGCCGTATTTGTCGGCCCATGTTTAGCCAAGCGTTTGGAAGCCGAGAAAAATCCGAATGTGGATTATGTGCTGGTGTTTGAAGAAGCCGAAGCGATGTTGGCGGCAGCCGATATCAATGTGACCACACAAGAAACCGATGCTTTTGCCGTAGAGGCCTCGGGACAAAGTCGGCGTTATCCGCTTTCGGGCGGCGTAGCCGGTGCTGTAGCCTTTGTGGTTGAAGGCAAAGCTGAATATCGGCCGGAAGCCATTAACGGCTTAAATGCCGAGGCCATCAAAAAGCTCAAACGCTATGCCGTTACTCCGCCGGCTGATTATAATATGGTGGAAGTAATGTGTTGCGAAGGCGGTTGTATTGCCGGTCCAGGAACCATGTGCATGGCCAAAAAAGCAGCATTGATGGTTGAAAATTACGTTAAAGCCAGTCCGGATATAGAGAAATAAGATGGAAAAAATATCCGCACAAAAATTGGCTGAAATTTTGGGTTGTGCGGCGTCGCATAATGCGGCCGTTATTGACCGTATTTCAACCGATAGCAGGCAAATATCCCCGACAACACTTTTTATTGCGCTGAAGGGCGAACGGTTTGACGGACATGATTTTGTCGCCGATGTGATTAAAAACGATTGTCCGTTAGCTGTGGTGGAACGGAAAATTGACGGCGTGCCGGAGGAAAAATTGTTAATTGTGGCCGATACGCTCAAAGCTTATGGTCAAATCGGCGCATATAACCGCAGTTTATACAAAGGCACGGTTATCGGGCTGACCGGCAGTGCAGGAAAAACCACCACCAAAGAAGAAATTGCATTTTTATTATCGCAATTTGCACCGGTCTATGCCACTAAAGGTAATCATAACAATTTTATCGGAGTGCCGCAAAGTTTGTGCGAATTGGATATGAACAGCCGCTATGCCGTTATTGAAATGGGTATGAGTGCTAAAGGTGAAATTGCATATTTGACAAGCTTAGTGCAACCTGATGTGGCAGTTATTACCAATGTTTATCCGATGCATATTGAATTTTTTGAAAATTTTGAAGGTATAGCCCGTGCTAAGGCCGAGATTTTTCAAGGATTAACTTCTGACGGCACAGCGATTATCAATGCTGATACAAATTTTGCCGACATACTTGAAAGTGAAGCCTTAAAATATTGCAATAACATATTGAAATTTGGTAAAAATATTGATATTGATGCGAATTTTGAAACAGCTCAACCAGGTGAGCAATATGTTTATAATGCTTGGTGCGCGCTGACGGTAGTTAAAGCCCTAGGTCTAGACGTTGCCAAAGCAGCGGCGTATGTTAAAGATTTTGGTGCACTGGATGGGCGCGGCAAACAACATCGGCTGAATTTACCGGCCGGAGGCAGCTATACTTTAATTGACGACAGCTATTCAGGGCAGCCGGAAGCCATGATGTTGGCTATTAAAGCGCTGGAACAAATGCCGATTGAAAACGGCGGACGTAAAATTGCTGTGTTGGGAAAAATGGCAGAACTCGGCAATACTTCACAAGCACGGCACATTGAAGTCGGACGGCTTTTGGCGCAAACCGGCATAGACATTGTGGTTGGCGTGTGCGAGGAAATGAAAGATATGTTGGCGCAACTGCCAAAGTCAAAAACACAATATTATTTTGCCGATAAAAACGGCGTTGCCGACTTTTTATTAAATAAACTCTTGCAAAACGGCGATATTGTGCTTATAAAAGGAGCCAGATATTCGTCAAAATTATATCAAGTGACGGAAGAATTACTGAAAAGCGGGAGCGATAAGCGATGAAGTGCCCTTTTTGCGGATGCGAAGAAACTCAGGTGAAAGATTCACGCAATACCGATGATAACACTTCGGTGCGGCGGCGGCGTGAATGTCCGGAATGCGGCTCGCGTTTTACCACATTTGAACGCGTGCAATTACGCGAACTGGTAGTGGTTAAGAAAAATGGTGAGCGCACCCTGTTTGACCGCGATAAACTGGCAAAATCCATCACTTTGGCGGTGCGCAAACGACCGATTTCTGCTGAACGAGTGGAGAAAATTGTCAACTCATTACAGCGCCGCTTTGAAAGCTCGGGCGAAAACGAAATCAGCACCGAGCAAATCGGAGAAAGCGTGATGGACGCACTGTCGCGACTTGATAACATTGCTTATATTCGTTTTGCCTCGGTATATAAAGATTTTCGCAACTTGCAAGATTTAAACGATTTTGTGGCAACGATTGAAAAACTGGCTACGCCGCAAAATGAACCGGAAATAAAGGAAGATAAAAATGACTAAATTCGTATCACCTAAAATTAAAATGAAATCAGGTGCCAGATTGGCTGCCGTGCAAGCTAATTATATGATTGCGTTTGGCGGATTGCCGGTAGATGAAGTGATTGAAGATTTTGTTTCGGGCAAGGTTGGGCGCGTGGCAATTGATAATCAGGACAGCGAAGATAACGAACAATTTGTTGAACTGGGCCCGATTGACAGCGAATATTTTGAAAAACTGGTGCGCGGCGCACAAAGCAAAAAAGAAGATTTGGAAAAATCACTTAATATGTTTTTGCACGGCGAATGGGGTTATGAGAAAATGAACGGCACGATGCAGGCTCTGCTTTTAAGTGCAGTATATGAACTGACCAACACTCATGATATTGACACCAAAGTGCTGATTCAGGAATATGTGGATTTGGCCTATGCCTTTTTTAATAAGAATGAGCCGAAAATGGTCAACGCCGTTTTGGATCAGATTGCACATGCCGTGAGGGATTAAACAATGGCGATTTTGAAACTACATACCTACCCGGACGAAGTTTTACGGCAAAAATGCCAAAAGGTAGCGGCTGTTGATGATAATATGCGTCGTTTTTTGGACGATATGCTGGAAACAATGTATGCCGATAAGGGGTGCGGTTTGGCGGCTCCGCAAGTTGGCGTGACACAACGAGTGATTGTTTTAGATCCAAACCCGAGCGATGACGATTTAAGTGCCAGACAGCCGATGTATTTGGTTAATCCGGAAATTATCTGGCACTCGGAAGAAACCGTGTTATTTAATGAGGGTTGCTTGTCGTTACCGGAACAACGTGCCGAAGTTGAACGCTTTGAGCGTGTGCGTGTGCGTTTTTTGGATTATGCCGGTGAAGAGCGCGAGATTTTGGCCGATGATTTGTTGGCTATTATTTTGCAACACGAAATTGACCATTTGGACGGTATTTTATATATTGACCACATCAGCCGCTTAAAACGCACGCGGTTGTTGCATAAATTGGCAAAATATAACGACGAACACGCCAAAAAAGCTTAGTAATTTTATTACAATGTTGTTAATGCATCTATTTTTTGTTTGGCTTCATTTAAAAGCGATTCTACATCATTACCTTTTACATCAAGTCCTTCGGCCTTAATCAGTGTAATATCTTCAATACCATACAGATTGCGGCACAGTGCCTCAATGTATTTAAACCCGTAATCATCCGGCATATAGCCACCTTTGGTGGTAACATAATAAAGTTTTTTGGCGCGACACAGCGGCTCAATTTTTCCTGCAGACGAATATTGAAACACAATTTTATTCACATTAACATGCTCAATAAACACTTTTAGCACCGACGGAAATGATAAATCCCAAAACGGAGCGGATATAACAATCATATCGGCGGCGGCAAAGGTGCGCGCCAAAGCAAACATTTCATCATCATATATCTGTTCGGATATTAAATATTCACGGCGTTCCAAATCTGCGTTACTCAGCGGCGTTAAATCCAATGTTGCCAAATTTAATTTTGTAATTTTATCCGGCTTGATACGACTGATAAGATAGTCTGCCAAAACATCAGTGCGTGATTGAGGCCGCACACAAGCATTAATATACAACAAATTCATCACGTTACTCCTTTTTATATCAACGCAGAATATTTATGCGCATTTTTTGTCTTTACAAGTTTGCGTTGCAATGACATATCAATATTTTTTGCCGATGCGTTGATAGTTAAACCCCAAATCTGTCGCTTTAGAACCGTCCAGCATATTGCGGAAATCAAGCAAAATTTTATGCTTCATCTGCTGAGCCAATTTTGCCAAATCTGCTGCGGCAAACTGCGGCCATTCGGTTAAAATGACCAGAACATCGGCATTTTGCGCCGCCGTATACATATCCGGAGCATAGGCAATTTTATCGCCCAAAAGCATACGCGCATTTGCCATAGCTTGCGGATCATAAGCCGTTATGTGCGCCTGATATTTAAGTAACTCGGCAATAATTTCCATGGCCGGACTTTGGCGGCAATCGTCGGTGCCGTTTTTAAACGCCAAGCCCCACACGGCGATTTTGGCCTGCGGCATATCTTTGACCGCCGCCAACACACGCTCAGCCATACGAACTTTGCGCTGTGTATTGCCGGAAATTGTTGTTTCTATCAGCTCAAGCGGAGATTTAAACTGGCGTCCCATATACGCCATTGCCATTGTATCTTTAGGAAAACAGCTGCCACCGAAACCGATACCAGCGTTCAAAAAACGCGAACCGATGCGAGCATCCAAACCCATACCGCGCGCCACTTCAGCCACATCGGCACCGGCCTTTTCGCAAAAGTCGGCCATTTCATTGATATAGTGAATCTTCATTGCCAAAAAGGCATTTGACGCATATTTAATGGTTTCGCTGGAACGGCGCGAGACCTGTAAAATTTTGGTTTTGTCGGCAAACGGTTTATAAAGTTTTTGCATAACTGCGGCGGCTTGCGGCGAATTTGTGCCAATAACAATGCGATCGGGATGGAAAAAGTCGTGCAAAGCGAAGCCTTCACGCAGAAATTCCGGTAGTGAAATGACATCAAATCGGGCTGTCGGATTATGGGTGCGGATAATTTCTTCAACCTTATCGCCGGTGCCGACCGGAACCGTTGATTTTGTAGCTACCACGGTATAATTCGTCAGGTGTTCGGCCAATTCTGCCGCAGCGGCATAAATATATTGCAAATCGGCCTCATGAGTAACCGGATGCGGCGGTGTGCCGACGGCAATAATCACAATATCAGCACCGGATACGGCCTGTTGCATGGAGCAAGTGAAACTCAATCGGCCGGCTGTGCGATTTCTTTCAAACATTTCAGCCAGACCATCTTCATAAATGGTCAATTGACCGGCATTTAAGCTGTCTATTTTAGCCTGAATTTTATCAACGCAAACCACCTGATGTCCGAGATTGGCCAAGCCGACACCGGTTGGTAACCCGACATATCCCGTGCCGATAATTCCTATTTTCATATTGTCCCCTATTGCTGTTTTTAGTTGTGCTCATTATGGCATAGATAAATCAAAAATAAACAACTTCCGCCACTTATCCCCCGATACCGTTTTGTGCAAAAATTGTGCAACTTTACACTTTCTCTAACCGATGCACTTCCGTCTTCTTGATAAAATTTACTTTCTTTATCTTTTCAGTAGAAAATTTTATCTTCGGTCACTTGTTCCCATCAGCTCGCTACGGGACATTATCACTTCCTTGCTTGCTGGGGAACTTCGCCCGTCGCGAGAAAAACAACATTTTGAGGTTATTTTTCTCTCTCCGGCTCTCGCTTGTAGTCGAACAACTTTTGACCGCGGCCGACGTTCGGCTTGGTTCGGTCCGACCTTACTGATAAAAAAAACCTGCCCAAAAGGACAGGTTTTTATTTATCTGGTAGCGAGGGTCGGATTCGAACCAACGACACGCGGATTATGATTCCGCTGCTCTAACCAACTGAGCTACCCCGCCAAAATCAAAATGATTATTACTATGTTTATTTTTGCTTGTCAATATCTATTTTTGCGTTTTGTGATTATTTTTTATTTTTGCGACGGGCAAGGCTCAATTCATACACAAATAACACTATACCCGAAACAATCAGCGGCAACAAATAATAGATAATCCGATACATAACCAGAATGGCAAACAGGGTCGCTTGGTTTTCATCTTCCGGCATTAAGTTCGTAAATACCAGCTCAAAAACACCCAAGCCGCCCGGGACTTGACTGTAAACACCCAAAACCTGCGCCACGATAAACGCACCGATAAAGGTTAAAAACGGAATATCCACATAGCTTTCCATTACAAAATAAAGCACCAGTGAGGCCATCAAGATATCGGCACTGCCGATAATCATTTGTGCCACCGCCATTTTAACGCTCGGCGCATCAAACTCAATCTCTTTAATCACTATCGGCTTTTTATAATAAGCGCAACCCCACAAATAAAACGCCAAACCACCGACCGAAAAAATCATCAACCCCCAATTAACTAACGGCGACGATACTGCGGCCAGCAGATGCCCCGGTGAGCACATAAAACCGACAATTACCAAAAAAAAGCATGCCACCAAATATGTAAAACCGGAAAACGTGACCATTTTAACGATTTCGGAGGCTTGAACGCGCCATCTGGTATATAACCGATAGCGAATCGCCCCACCGGAAACAATGGCATGGCCGGCGTTATTGCTGACCGTAAATCCGATAAAACCGGCAAAAATCCACTTCCATGTCGCCAATTTATGCTTAATATATTTCAGTGCCAAAAAATCATACGATGAAAGTGCCATATAGCCGCAAAATGAAGCAATGCACGCATATATAATGTTTTTATTCGGCACGGCTATAATGGCATCTTCTATTTCTTGCAACGTATATTTAGCCAGTTGGTGATAAATCATAAACGCCGCCAAGCCGAAGAAAAACAGCCCCGACCACGAAATTATTTTTTTCAACAACCTTTTTTTATTGATTTTCCGCATTCTGTTTCACCATATTATTATCAATATAATGCCGAATTGATGTGCCAAACGTTTGCCGCACATACGTTGTCAGCTCTGACGGTGCAGCTTGATATTGCTGAGCCATTTCTTGCGCCTGTACCAATTCCTGTAATTGCATTTTTTTACCGATTTCGTCGCGTTTTTCCTCTGCTTGAGGAATATTTTGCGAAGCGGCAATATTATACAACGCATGTGCCATCAATTTATTTGGCATAGAAATCCTAGCGTCGGTATATACTTTTGCTAAAATCATAAATGCCTCGGTATTTCCCTGTGCGACAGCACCTTTAAGCGCGGAAATAGCTTTTTGATAATTCTGCACCGTGCCGTAACCGCTGATATACATATCTGCCAACACCACTTGTGCTTCGTCAAGTCTTGCATCATCCACAGCCACCGAGCGAACCAACTTAAAAGCTTCGGCATAATCTTGTGGCACGACAAAACCGCGATAATATGCATACCCCAACATAAAACGTGCAATTTTATTGCCTTTTGTCGCCGCCTTTTGAAACAATTTCATGGCTTTATGATTGCGAGCCATATCTTTGGTTCCGCCGGTCAAATAAATAAACGCCAAATTAACCGCTGCATCATCATTGCCCAACTCGGCCGCCTTTTCAAACAACGCCAGCGCTTTTTTCGGACTTTTTTTAGTGCCGATTCCGCTGAAATATAAGCTGCCCAAATTATTCATGGCTATTGCATCATTTTGCGCAGCAGCCATGCTGTAATATTTGAAGGCTAAATCATAATCCGCCTTAACCCCGTTTGTCCCATATAAATACATATAAGCCAAATTCATCTGGTCTTCCAAGCTACCCTCTTCGGCCAAACGTGTGCTACGCTCTAAAAATGTTTCTTTGGTGCCTTCTTCTGTTTCCACTTCATCATCGGCGGAAAAAAACAGAGACAAAGGCTTGGTTATGACTGAAACAAAAGACGCTATTTTATCATTTTCAACCGGCTTATCCTCAGACGAGGCAGTCTCATTGATCTCACCTCCCAACGAAGAACCAAGCAACATATCTTCTTCCATGACTTCCGCGGCACTAACAACTGATACCTGCCCGAACACCAGACACAAGCAAAGAAAATATACAACCTTAGTCATAAATTCAACCTCATTTGTTACAAAATCAGTTTTTATTATCTGTTTGCGGTTTACTCCACGGTTCGCCCTGAAGCAAAAAATCAGGAAGTTCTTTTAACGACGATGCACCTGCCGCTTTAGCATGTCCGCCGCCGCCAAATTCCGCCGCAATCAACGACACGTCTACATTATCTTTATAACTGTAAAATGTCAAGTTCCAACGATTTTTCTTATTCATGAAAAAATTGACCATAAAATCAAACTCACGCACATTTTCAAGCGAATCAAAAAATTCGGATTGACCTTGTGACATATTGGAACATACGCATTTCAAGCCTTTATATTCACTGACAAAAGCCATGCCGCGCACCAAACGATAATTGCGATGTCGCACCCATGATAAAATAGCATTGCCTTTTTCAACATGGGCTTTAATGTCCACTTCGTTATTGATGAGCTGAGTCCAAATTTTATCCGTCGGCCGATTTACACCATAAGTTTGAATGGCATATTCAAACGGACGCACCCGGCGATCACGCAAATCATAAATATCATTAAGACCGAGTAGACGCAAACCTTCCGGTAACTCTTTATCGGGATAAAAATATTGCCATGTGAGCACCAACGCGGCCGTGCCGATTTTGCGCAGGCCCTTAATCGGCTCATATTGTCCCGTTTGCATCAGTTCATCATATTCTTTTATGACCGAAACATGATGATCTACCCAAGTTAAATCAGTTTTTTTATTCAGCTCCAGCATATATTTAACCGGCAACGCAATATCACAAATCACAATTTTATCATGCTTTTCAATTTCATCATACGGAATATCCATATCATGATTTAAGCCCATTAACTCCGTTTCCGGAAATTTTGATTTTACAATCGCTGCCGACCCTTTGCCGTCATGATCGGCAATATGATATATACAAAGCATATTAACTCCTTACAGTTCAAGCGCCATATTGTCAAAAGCAGGCTCAACATGCGGCGGGCAAAGCTGCAACACCGTTTGATAATCGCATTTTGCTCCTAAATGTGTCAGCACCGTGCGTTGCGGTCTGATTTGCGCAATATAGTGTTTATCAATATCTATACCGGCATGATAACGACATTCTTCAACAGCCGTCAAGGGCATAATTAAAACATTCACATCAATTTTTTGCAAATATGCCAACGTTTGCGCCGGAATTTCCTTATAATCCGGAATTAGCACCAATTGTCCGTCATTAAAGACATATCCGGTAGTGACAACCGTGTGTCCGGCAAACTCCAACGGCATAATTTTAACACTGCCGATGATTATCGGCTGACCAAATTGTATTTCATGCGGACAAAGTTGAGGCCGGTGCGTCTGTTCGCGCACTTTTTCATCTGTCAAAACATAAGCAAAGCGGCGTCTGATTTCGGCTATATGCGGCTCAACAGCATAAATATCTAACGCTTGCCCCTGCACTTTTTTCTGCATACCGGTAATATCGTCAATATGATAGTTTAAAGCCCGTAAATCATCTATACCCATGGTATGATCGGCATGTGCATGTGTGTAAAACACCGCATTCAAACGGCGAATATTGTTTGCAATCAGTTGTTCACGCACATCAGCCGAAGAATCTATCAAAATGTGCGTTGCTCCGTCTTCAAAATATACACCGGCGCGGCTACGACGATTTTTTGACTCTGAAGCATCGCATGCCCCCCAACCGTCTGAAATTGTCGGCACTCCCGAAGCGGCGCCGCTGCCTAAAATAATTGCCTTAGTCATCTTTTTTCACCTTTTGAAACAAACGTAAAAAATTATTTGTTGTCATATCCGCCATTTGTGCAACCTCAACTTGTTTGATTTGCGCCAAAACTTCCGCTGTGTTTACCACAAAGGCCGGTTCATTACGCTGTCCGCGGTGTGGCGTGGGTGCCAAATACGGCGCATCGGTTTCAATGAGCAACCGATCAAGCGGCACACCAGCAAATATTTGCCGCAAATCTTCGCTTTTTTTAAATGTAATAATCCCCGATGCCGAAATATAAAAACCGATACCGAGTGCAAATTCACATAATTCACGCGATGATGAAAAACAATGCAACTCACCCGTAAAAGGTTTTTGCCGATATGCGCGCGCTAAAATTTCCATCATATCAGCATCGGCATCACGGTTATGAATAATCAATGGCAACCCGCTTTGTTGAGCAGCCTTTATATGTTCATTAAATACTTTAATTTGACTGTCTTTAATATCTGAATTGTAATAATAATCCAATCCGCATTCGCCAATTCCGACTACATATTCTGATTCTGTTTGTGCCATAATATCGGCCGCCGTTAATGCCGGATATTTATTGGCAATTTCGGGATGCACTCCGGTTGTCGTATAAATATGACGTTGCATGCGACAAAAATCAATAATCTGCGGCGTTCTGGCAATATCATCACTTACATCCAAAATATAACGCACATTCATCTCGCGCGCCCTCAATATTACCGCTTCTCTGTCTGCGGCAAAATCTTCGGCATTGATATGGCAATGGCTATCGGTAAACATCACAGCACCTTGGCAATTTCTGTCAGCAAATTCAACAACATCAGCCGTTTATCCATATTGACACTAACGCAATCGGCAAACATTTTTTGCATATTGTTATAACACTGATAAAGCGCTTCTGCATCTTGGCTGACCGGCAAATTTTCTTTAATAAACTTACCAATCAATTCTTCCAACAGCGTAAACTGATCGGCATCACCGGCCATTGCCGAGCAAAAACTCAGCATTTCCGGCATTGAAAAGCGTTGTTTGGCATATAACAAACCACATAATTTATCATATAACTTCACCGCATCATAATCGGCATACAAAATCGCTTTGCCGATACTGCCGTTGCTCATGGCCGCCAATTTAGTGATAACTTGCTCTTTAAGTTGCGGACGATAGCGCCGAAGCAAGCTCGCCACCATATTTTCCGGCAACGCTTTGAGCGGCAATTTGGCACAGCGCGAGCGAATAGTGGGCAACAAAAGGCCTGTATTATGGCTAATCAGCAACAGAATTGTTTTAGCCGGCGGTTCTTCCAAAATCTTTAATAATGCATTGGCGGCATTTTTATTCATATCATCGGCACTATCTATAATAACCACGCGCCAACCGTCATTAAACGAGGTTTTACTCAAAAAATCGGTCACTTTACGCACATCATCAACACGAATAAATGCCGAACGGCGTAAGTTTAACATTTCATCATCGCTGAGTGCTTCGCCCTTTTTAATGGCACTTAAAATCTTTTTGCGGTCGGTTTCAATATAATCGCGTTCCAAAACCATTAAATCGGGGCAAGAACCGCTAGCAACCTGCTGAAAAATCGGCGTATTTTCTGCCACATTAAGTGATTTTACGGATTGTTTGTCATCATTTGGAGCTGATAACAAAAAACGCGCGATTTTATAAGCCAATGTAGCCTTACCTATGCCTTGCGGACCGCTTAAAATCCACGCGTGGTGCATTGTGTTGTTTTGCCATGCACGTAGAAACAATGCTTCCGCTTCTTGCTGACCGAGCAGATAATTGTTATTTTGCGGTAATATATTCAGTGTTTCCGACACATCAGCCATTGATGTTAAATTTCTCCTCAATTACCTGCACAATTTGTCGGTGCAATTCTTCCACCGTTGTATCGGCATTTAAGACCACACATCGCTCCGGTTCGCGCTTGGCAATTTCCAAAAATCCACGACGCAAATTATTATGAAACTCTATTTGCCGGCTTTCAAAACGCAATTCCTTTACCGCCATTTGTTCGGCTTTGAGAAGTGAGCGACGCATTCCAACCTCCGGTGGCATATCCAAAATAAGCGTCAAATCCGGCTTAAAATCGCCGGCCACCATCTTATATAGGCCTTGCAACGTAGCAAAATCAACCCTTTTATCGTAACCGTAATACTGATATGCTTCGGTTGAATCGGCAAAGCGGTCGCTGATTACCCATTGATTTTGCGCCAATGCCGGCCATACCAGCTTTTGCAGATGCACACGACGATCGGCATAATAAAGCAAACACTCGGCAATGGCGTCAAATTTATCTTTATCGCCCGTTACCAACATTTGCCGAAGCAGCATGCCTTCAGGAGTGCCGCCGGGTTCTTTGGTTAAAATCGTTTTTATACCCTGCTTTTGTAAATATGCCGTCAGCAACTTAGCCTGTGTGGATTTACCGCAACCTTCACCGCCTTCCAGCGTAATAAACTTGCCTTTGCTGCCGTTCATTTTATTTGGCTCCGAAGACAAAATATTTTACATTTGCCCAGAAGCGTCCCCATAAGCCGACTTTTTCCACGTCTTGGGCAGCCACAAGCGGCACTGTCAATGCCGGCGAATCTTTAATTTCTATTTTTAACAGGCCGATTTCCTGTCCGGCCTTAATCGGTGCTTTAATCGGCTCATCAAACTCTATATTGGCTTTTGCATTATCGGCTTGGCTCAGGTGAATGGTTTTAATAACATCTTCGGCCACCGTTAAGCCGACTTTTTTCTGTTTACCATACCAAACTTTGGCTTTGGCAACCACTTGCCCTTTTTTAAACAGCTTATAGTTATTAAATTCTCTAAAGCCCCAACTCATCAAGCGCTCGGCCTCTTCCGAACGTTCTTTGTTGCTTTTCATGCCACTCATCACTTCAATGAGGCGGCGTCCGTCTTTAACTGCCGAAGCGTTTAGGCAAAATCCGGCCTCTTCGGTATGACCGGTCTTAAGTCCGTCGGCACCTTTCATGGAATATAACAGCGGATTGCGATTGCCTTGGTTAATGTTGTTATACTTAAATTCCTTTTCGCTGAAATAATGATATAAATCCGGAAATTCTTTAATAATGTGACGCGATAAAATCGCTAAATCTTCCATTGACATTTTATGATCCGGATGCGGTAAACCGGTAGAATTAGCAAAACTGCTGTTTTTTAATCCCATTTGTTTGGCGGTTTTATTCATCAGAATAGCAAAGTCATCTTCCGTGCCGGAAATATTTTCCGCCACCACAATACAAGCATCATTACCCGACTGAATGACAATACCTTTAATCAGATTCTCTACACTCACGTTATCACCGATAGATAAAAACATGGTAGAACCGCCGGTGGCCGCACCACCTTTGCGCCAAGCATTTTCGCTCACCGAAAAGGTGTCATCCAGCTTAATACTGCCTTCTTTGATTTTGCTCATCAAAATATATACCGTCATCAGTTTGCTCATGGAAGCCGGCGGCACAGCCTCAGTTTCATTTTTGGCATATAAATATTCACCGGTGTCAAAATCCATTAAAAGTGCATTGCGTGCCGTTGTTTCATAAGCATTGGCAACACTTGCCCACAAAAAAGCACCTAAACACACCGTCAACCCAAGCTGACTAACTTTCATCTTCATCTCCTATTTTTTTTCTATTCTGGTATCCGTTACACCATAATATTTGAGTTTGGCTTGAGCCACTACTGCTTCTTGCTGCTGACTGAACGGTCCGACCACCACGCGGTAAACCTTTTTACCGTTGCTTTCAACATCCATAATATGGCTGCTGCCATACTCTTTAAGCCGCACCATTTGTTTGTGTGCCAAATCATAGCGCGAAAAAGCGCCGGCTTGAATATAATAATAACCGCTCTGATATTGGTAACCGCGCGAATTATTGGCTTTGGCACCGACCGCCGCCGGATTATTTGCCGCTTTACCGTAAACACCTTTGCTGTCGGAAACGTGTTCGGTGGTGCTAACCTGCCCTAAAGCACCGGTCTTTGTGCTGCCGTCAGCTGCTGCCGCAGAGCCATAAACTGCCGGTTCGGCTGTTTTTCCTTGCGGTTCGTATGAGCCGGTCGTAATTTTATTATTACCGGCGCTGGCATAAACTGCTGCCATTTTTTTACTTTCTTCTTTAGATATTTCCACTCGTTCGGCTGAAGATTCCATAAGCGATGGCGCCGGCGTTGCACTTTCGGCGGCAGCTAAGGCCTCGGCCTGTTGTTCTTGCGGTTCGTTAAGCATCGCGGCTTTTAAAGCCTTGCTCTCTTTTTCCATAATTTCCACTTTTACTTTTGTGGTGCCTTGCCCCATATAGCCTAAAAGCTGTGCACCGTGTTTAGACAAGTCAATAATCCGATCTTTAACATACGGCCCGCGGTCATTGACGCGCACAACCACCGAACGACCGTTTTGCAAATTTGTGACCTTTACGATGCACGGCAATGGCAAGGTGCGGTGCGCCGCCGTTAATGTATTCATATTATATCTTTCACCGTTGGCTGTGCGTTTACCGTTAAAATCCTCGCCATACCAAGAAGCTATGCCTGTTTCCGAATAATTATAATCTTCTTTCGGATAATACCAACGGCCGGCGATTTGATAAGGTTTGCCGATTTTATATATACCGCCGTAGTTTTTTATAACCTCGGCCTGTGCCTGCGGTGAAAGCCCTGCCAACTCCGGTGTGCCTGTTGCGCATGAGCTTAACAAATTGCAACACACACCCAATACAAATATGATTTTTATATAGTTCTTCAGTTCCATTTATTTAACACTCTATCCTTTATTTTGTGCCGAGCTTAAAACCTTTTTTGCCGTGGTGCAAGCTTTTTTGCCGACTTATACTTACTTCTTTTGCGGCTTTTTTACCGGCATAACACCGGCCCAACCGACTTTCGGATTATAAGTTTGAATTTTGCTCAGCAACCGATAATCCGGATAGCCGTCTGCCGGCAATTTGGCCTTTTTCTGCAAAGTTTGAATTGCAGCTCTGGTTTCGGAACCAAGCTTACCGTCTTCTTTGATTTTTTTGCCATACATTTTATTATAAAACTTTTGAATTTGCAAAATTTCTTCATTATTCATCGTATATTGCGATGTGGCTTCCAATGGTGTCCATTTTTTATCCGGATTGGCAATATAATCGGCCAAAGTAACCACCGCAATGGCATAATTATCCGATCTGTTCCATATCATAACACGATTAAAGTTACTGGTAACCAGAAAAGCCGGCCCTTTATAGCCGTCCGGCAGAATAATTCCGGCTTTTAAGTCATCGGCAAACGGAAGCTGTCGGCCGGCAAATGTTTTAATACCAAGCTTTTTCCATTCGGCCACCGTTTTCATATTTTTGCGACCGCTGTCTTTCAAATCAAAATCCCATGGCAACTGAACACGGGTGCCCCACGGTTCGTCTTTTTTCCAGCCCAAATCGGTCAGATAATTTTCGGCCGAAGCCAATGCATCCGGCAGAGAATCCCAAATATCGGGCACTTTATCGCCGTCATAATCTACCGCATAAGCGTTATAGGTTGACGGCATAAACTGAAAATGCCCCATTGCACCGGCCCATGAGCCCAGCATTTTTTGCTCTTTAAGATTATTTTTTTCCATTATTTTCAGAACATTATACAGCTCGTTTTTGAAAAAATCGGCACGACGATTACGGTAGCTCAAATTGGTTAAACTATCAATTAAATGATGACGGCCTTTGTTTTGCCCAAAGTTGGTTTCAACTCCCCAAAATGCCGTAATATAGGTAAACGGCACATTATATTTCTCTTCAATATCCTTATGCTTTTTACGCAACATTTGATATTGCTTGCGAGCCTCGGTAACGCGCTGTTTATTAACCAGCCGATTGACATAAACACAAGTGGTCAAAACAAACTCTACTTGTTGCTTATCTTGCTTCACCACAGCCGGTGCCTTATGATAATAATTTTTGCCTTTATAGGCCTCATCCAGCGTCTTTTGCGAAATGCCGCGCGATTTCATCTCACGTTGCAAATTATTGAGCCAAATTGTCCATTCTTTCGGCGGTGTTACATTTTCTGCCAGAGTTTCGGCGGCTGCTTGTTTTTCAGATTTTGCCGTAGCGCAACCACTGCACAAAAACAATACCGTTACGGCACAAAATATCGGATATATCAATTTTTTCATCAGGTTTTCCATTTATTTTCTTATTATCAATCACAACTACCAAACGTTTTTGTCAGTTCTACCGTATAATTTAACGGAGTTTTGCTATTCTTGGCGGCATCAACTTTCCATTGACGTTCAGAAGCATTTTTCTCCGCGCTTTTTATATTTTCTTCCACAATTTTATATTCATCATTGAATTGTTGTGTCAAAATGACCGTATTATCGGTATTTTCAGCGTTATTAACGGTAATTTCAACCTGATATGTCCGGCGTTTTTTGATATCATAGCAGTCGCGGCCGGCATGATTAGTCACTTTTTTGCGGCTAAGCTCTTCTTCTTTGATTTTTTTGTTCTTACCCGATACCGAAATATTAAAAGCATCACCCAACTTAAGCCGTAATGTATCTTCTTTGGCGGTATTGGCTATATGGGCCGAACCGATAAACTGCAAATTGCCTCCTTTATCTTTTTCATAAAAGCGCATAATGCCGGCCGGCAAAGATATCCCTAAGTTTGAATTTGCGGTATTTTCTATAACGTAGGTGATGGCCGGATGGTGTTTTTCAAATTCATCACCCTGCCCGTTAAAATATAGCGGAGTTTGCATGTTAAACTCTTTTTTGTAGGACACATCAGCTTTTTCAATCAGGGCTATTTGTTTGGTCTGATGGTCTTTAACCGTGGCGGTGGTCGGCAAGGTGTAAAGTTCATAGCTGTTAACCGTTTCCGGCTCAATGCTTTCCGCCATACTATCCATACCCATTGCATTGGCTGCCATTAACATCCGACCTTTCATCATTGGCGCGCCAAAAGAACGCACCACATTCACATCGCCGGCCAGCAGTTGTATTTTGGCATTTTCATAATCAATGCCCGAATTATTGGTAATGGTTACCCAACCGGTTAAATTCAGTTTATCGACACTGTTCACATTAACCACATAATCGGTTTTCCAGCTCAGACCATCGGTCAGATAGGCTAAATGCAGATTTTTATTACCCCCGCCGGCCACGTTGATTTTTGCCGCCAATGTCGGTTTATTGCTCATACCGGCCGGAATTTTATTAAACACTACGCGACCGCCGAAATTGGTATCAATTCCGTAAGAAAAGCGTAAAATGGGCTTTCCGTCCGCCGAGCCGATAAGAACAGCTTTTTCATATATATTTTCGCCGTTTTCCGGATTAGTGCGCACGGTCGTAACCTCTTGACCGATTGATTGCTCTACAAAGTTTTGATATGACAGCAGATGATAATTATAATTTTGTTCCATCACTTTAATGCCGTCACCGAATATAATCGCCGTTTCCGGTTGAATACGCTGTGCCACGCCGTCAAAAATCACCTCATTGATGCCACCGGATAAATCTGCCGGGCGCACATCTTTTACAAATGACAGATTTTGATTATATATACTGATAGATAAGTTATTGTTTTTATTAGATAACATTAAAGGTTCTGCAGCATTTGCCAACACCGGTAACAGCCCCAGAACGCCAAATAACCAATAATGACGCATTTTATCAATCTCCCGTTAAATTAATTTCAAATATCGCAAAATAATATAAACCGCAGCACATTCCAAAACCAGCATCAGCCAAAACATTATCTGATAACTGCGCTTTTTGTTTTTGTGATGAAAAAACTTTTGCGCTGCAAAAGCTCCCGGCCAACCGCCCAAAAATTCCAATGCATGCAAGTGTGCTTCGGGAATGCGCCAAGCGCCGTTTTGTGCCGCACGTTTATCCGTTCCGTATGCCATAAACGTGACAATATTGATACACGCCAAATGATATACGACAAATACCAAAAAGGCTTTATGCGAAAACATTTGCACTCTGAACAAAAAATGCTCGGTCACATAAGCTGACGCCATCATTAACGCAAAATACAAAATAAAAAACTTGTTGCGCTGCAACGGCGGCACCAACATTAAAAACGGTGCAATAACAACTAAGAAAGTGATTAACATTTTTTGGTTTTCCTTAAATTTATCGCAAGTTTATAAGTATTTTTTATAATATTCAAGACTTCTTTTCAAATATTAATCTATTTTTAATGGACTCTGTGCAAAAATATGCAACAGATAGATCTATTGGGAGTTTCTGAAATGAAAAAAACTGCTATTTTGGGCATGTTGGCTTTAACGGTTGGGTGTCAAAGCGCACCAAAAGAACCGGTTATTGCCGATAATATGATTGAATTGACCGGTGCACCGGTAATGAGTATGCCGTGTTCTTATTCTTGTCCGCCAAATGCACCGTGCGGCCAAGTAGAACCAATGGTTTTGAAACCGCGTGTGCGTGAGGTTATTGCTTCTAAAAAAAGCCGTCCGTGTTGTGACGATGAGATTCCATTGTTCGGAGAACCGCAAACTTATATTCCGGACGCACCGGAAATTTATGTTATTTCCGCCAATCGCACTGTTAATTCAATGTTAAAAGAAGCTGAAGCATTTTATCAGCAAATCGGCGAAATGAACGTTTATGTGGAAGGCGCTGATGTGCGCGCAAATGATTTGCCGGGTGGCACGGAGCACGGCACAAAAACTTTGCGCAAACGTTTTGGGCAAATCAGTAATGTTACGTTGCAAGATTCTCCGGATAAAGCACAATACATTGTTACAAGTGCCATTGACTGGTATGATACTGCCACAAAAACCGTGCCGGCCATAAAATATGATTTGTTCTTAAAGAGTAAAGAAGGTCGCGTGATCGGTGAATGGAGTGAGATTATTCATCAGGCGGATGGGGACAGAAGTTGGTGGTAAAAGGCAAGACATTATTCTTATCAGCTGTTTTCGGGGTCGGTTTATGGACAATAAATAACGGCTCGGTGTATGCACAAACTGCTGATGAAGATGTATTGTTTTTACCCGTCAGTGCCGATGCCTGCGATGACCGACAAGCTGATGATGATAAGAAAACAGCCGAAAACCGTGCCATTGATATGGCATCGCTTAACGCCATAAAAACAGAGGGCTTTTTACAAAAACGATACCCGAAGCTGAGTTTAGAAGCTTTGGATCTTGTTTCTTATCGCATTATTGACGAGTATTTGATTGACGTGGAACATCAGGTAACCCATGATGATGACCAAAGGGTTTGTATTAAATTAAATGCCACAGTGGAAATTACGACCGCCGAATTGGATTTGTTAGCCAAGGAATATAAAGGTATCAATGCCTTTGCCGAAAGCGAAATGGCCGAAGTAGCCGAGCAAGCGCAAGACAGCATTCAAATAGAACCGCAAAACATCAATCAGCAAAAATTGGTTTATATCGCTTCAATGAACTTTTTTGACGGCACCGATACTGATCACTATACACCGTATTTAACCGATTTATTCAGTCACAGCAAATACTTTTTTGTGACCGATGATTTGAAAATTGCCGACTATGTGATTACGCCGAATTTGTCATCGGCCGAAGTCAGTGCTATTGATGCAAAAAACAACCGAATGCAAATGGTGGTGGAACTGGATACGGCGGCACCGACAATGCAAGATTTTATGCCGTTATCGGAACAACAAAATCATTTTATTTTGTTTGCCGCGGATAAAGATGAACAACAAGTTGCCGACAACCTGATTAAAAAGTTGTTACAACGTGCGGCCGCTGCCACCTGCAGTAAGCTAGAAAAATCTATACAAAAACAAATTGAAGATAAAGTTTTTAATCATTAAGCGGCGGCAATAAAGGCTCTTTGGTTTCGCCGTCTAATTTTTTTTCGCCATGCAACAGTAAAACATGATCGGCCGGCATAGTATATTGTGGCGAAGTCAGGTCATATTTATCATCAGCTCCGACTTTTCCCTCTATATCCAACAAGCCAAGCATCAAATCGTATGCCAGATCATTCGTCCAATACTGCTTAATATGATTTTTCAAGTATTTATAATCAGCGGCACGCGTTTGCTTAAAATGTTCCGACACATTAACAATTAACGGAATTCGCGCCATACGATATGAAAATCGTGAACATTCGTGCCCCAATTCGTTATCCGGATCATCACCATGATCGGAAAAATATATCCATGCCATAAAATGCGGATTTTGACTTATTTTTTCATAAATCTGCCGCAGCACTTCATCATTATATAAAATGCTGTTGTCATATTCATCTATGCGTTTTTCACCGCCGTCAAACCGATTATACTGGCGCGGATATCGGTCACGATATGTGCTGTGATTTCCCATCAGATGAAGAATAATCAGAGCCTTGTCCTCTTTTTGCATATCCGGCAATTCTTTGACTAACTGTTCATCATAATAAGACGCCGTGAGTTTATCGCCTATATTATTGTTAATCCATAATTCAAAATCGGCCAAAGAGGCGGTTGCCGTAATCGGTGTTTCCGATATGCTGAATTTAGACTGATTGCTCAACCAAAAAACTTTATATCCGGCGGCCTTTGCCACTTCAACCAAAGAATATGCATCGGCTAAATTTACTTGATTATACTGATTTTTTGCGCTTAGCGCATAAGTCAGCGTTGGCACCGTGTGGGTGTGATTAGAATAAGCATTTGTAAATAAAAATGTGTTGGGATTTTGTGCAAAATGCGTCAGCCACGGCGTTGTCGGACGCGGATATCCGTAAACCTGCATATGATCGCGCGTTTCCGACTCGCCGATAATCAGCACATAAACTCCTTTTTGGGGCGAAGAAAGACCTAAATCGCGCAATTTTGCCAGATTTTGTGCGCGTTTCTGACGTGCGGCACTGAAATCTTCAAAACTTTGCAGAGCTGATACTGTGTTTTGGGCAATATTAACAGCAAAACTTAAATTCAGTTTTAATAATTTTTGAGAGCCGGCATAAACCAGTAAAGCCAATAACAAAACAAACAACATACCGTTAAACTTTTGCGGGGCTGTCAATTTTGAAAACACCCACGTCTGCACACCAGCAAACGTCGCAATCAATAGCGAAAACGTAATCCAAAGCGGCACATTTTGATATTGCAAATAGGCCCATATTTCCGACGGATTGGTTTGAAAAAATGTCAGCAAAATATCGGCGGAAAATATAGCTTTATTCACAACAGCATAGCCTATAAACATCAACGGCGGCAAAATAAACAGTATGTATAAGAGAATTGCCAGCGTTTTTAACAAACCGCCCACAATCTTTAAAGGTATTTTTTTTGCCACATATAAAGCAAATGAGGCTGAAACAAACAAAAGCACGGCCAAACATAATGTATGGGTTATTTCTCGCTCTTGCATTATCATGGCAAAGAAATTTTTAGTTACCACAACTGCCAAATATTGGGCCACAAAAGCCGCGCTTAGTATAGTCAATGTGCGACTATAGTGCCAAAGTGCGGCACCAGTGGTTAATATCAGGGCAAAAAGCAACATATAGCCGACATCGCGTGACAATTCAATGGCTTCTGATGTCAACAAACGTGCCGCATACATACAAACCAAACAGCCGAAAAAATACTTTACAAATTGCACAAATGCCGCTTTATGCCATATCTTTTGCCAAATTAACATGACTTAATCCATTATATCTTAAACCTTATATTTTTTATCCGACTTTTAACAACTTGTCCAGCTAAACTGCATTATATAAACAATATTTGAAAGCTGACGACGTATACATACCGTTTTTTGCTCTTATCATAAGATATGTATTGATTTTAAGCAAAAAAAATCCTATATTTTCTTTAGTAATTAAGTAAAGGAGTATAAATTCAATGGAAATAAACGAATATAATCATAAATCAGCCGTAGAAGTTTTGGGGCGCGCCGGCTCGGCCGTTGATCAGGGGCTACGCAGTTATCTGATTAAGGTGTTTAACTATATGTGGCTGAGCTTGCTGGTAACCGGCGGAACAGCTTATTTGTTTGCCAATACAAGTTTAATCAATTTGCTTTATAACATTGATATGCAGGCGCAAACCGTGAGTATGTCGGCAATGGGCTGGATAATCACTTTTGCACCGTTTGCGCTGATTTTTGCGTTTAATTATGTGGTGCAAAACAAAAGCATGAGTGCCGTGCATACGGTATTTTGGCTGTTTTCGGTGTTGTTTGGCGCTTCAATGGCATCTATCTTTTTGCTTTATACCGCCAGCAGCATGACACGCGTATTTTTAATTACGGCCTGCACATTCGGTGCCATGAGCGTTTATGGCTATACCACAAAGCGCGATTTAAGCGGTATCGGCAGCTTTTTGCTGATGGGCTTGTTCGGTGTAATTATTGCTTCAATCGTTAATATTTGGCTGAAAAGCAGCGGCTTATATTATGCCATGTCATATATTTCGGTGCTGATTTTTGTTGGTCTGACGGCGTATGATATGCAAAATATTAAGGCGCTTTACTACGGCCAAGACAGTGAAGATACACGTTCACGCAAAGCCATTATGGGCGCGTTGAGCCTGTATTTGGACTTTATCAACCTATTTATGGCACTGTTGCGCATTATGGGTGACAGAAGATAGTTTCGTAAAAAGTCTTTAAAACGCAGAAAGAGCACACCTTGCGGTATGCTCTTTTCTTTTTTAGAAGTATCTCTTGTCCGTAGTGGCCTCAAGATAATCGCCGAAATCCTGTCCGGTTTTGTAGGCACCGCCGAGGAACCTCTGATATCGTGTGATATGTCCCCAGATTCCTCTGTCATAATCCTTGGCGGAGAACGACGCGCGGGCAAACAGGTCTGAGAGAATAATGTTGGCAACGGCCGTTTTGTGGTCAATGCCATACAAAATCTCTTGATAGTTGGGCCAACCCATGTTGGAATGGTCAACTATCACATTCTTAAATAAACCCCAGTTTGCTCCCTTAACACCGGGCATCAGATAGCGCTCGGGGCGCTCTGAGTCGGTCTTGCCGTTAAACGAGATAGTATCCTTGGCGAGCGGGCCAATGCTGGCTGCGATGTAACCAAGGAAAATCTCGGTCAGACGCGCCTCGGGCACAGCCTGCCACTGACTGGTGTAGAACAGCGGGCAATGAGCCAGCACGAGGTTGATCTTCACATCCTTGAACTTCTCGTCCTTAAGCTGGAGCATCCATTCGGCAAGTAAACGCTTGTCATAAAATGGATTGCCGGACACAATCACGAAAGTGACTTCCTCTAAGCCTTTACTCTTGGCGAAATCATAAAGTTCCACCAAGTTGCCGGCAGTGTCATCGTCGTCACACGGCGTGTAGTTCTGATACACCCACTTCTTGTCTCCCAGAACGGACATGATAGCATAGTAGCTATCGTATTCCGTTTTTCTGATCAGAATACCGGGCTCAGCATCGCGATAAAAGAGGTCTTTGAACAACCCCTTATTGCCTTCCTTTCCCGATGAGATGAAAGGCATGACTTGCTTCGTCTTCTTGTAATAGAAACGAAACATTTCAAATCCGAAGAAAGGCGCAGTCATGACGCCTGAGAAGATATATCCAAACGGATTCTTCATATTCGGAGGCAATTCGTAAAGACTACAAACGCGGGCAACAGATTTGCCGCCTTGTGCGTTCGGATACTCAAATTCCATACCCGGCTCAAGACCACCAAGCTTTTCTGCTTCCTTAAACATATAGGAAGATACAGCTTTGAGTGGCCTCGGACGAAGAACCTGAACATGTTCTGCCATGAATGCGCGTCCGGCGGCATTGCAGGCAAAGTTGTTTGACTCAAGGAGTGCGAAAAACTCTTTCTCGGATACCGAGAGATACTGAAAAAAATTACTCATAATTCGTAAAAGTTTAATAATACTGTTATCGGAATAATATTAGCCGAATTTTGACAAAATGTCAAGAAAAAAGAGCAAAGATAGCACAATTCGTGGCGTAAGTTGTGAAATTTATGCCATGATATGACCGATGATGGTGGTGAGTTTAATAAGGAAGCAGTGCTGCGCACTGAAAGATAAGATCCCTTGACGCCGGAAGAACAAAAACAACCTTAAAATGTTGTTTTTGGATGACGGGCGAAGTTCACTTTATGAGCCTGAACAGTAGTTAAGGCGAATGACCGAAGCAAGCGAAGCGTTGCAAGACGAATGCGCCGCATCGTGCGAGGGATGACATTATTATTTAAAAAAGTTGGAGCAGAACTTCGTTCGGGGATGCTCACGCGTTCCGGTGGAACGCTCAGCATGACAGCGATAGGTTTGGCCGTTTATAAATTATTCTTGCCAGATTTTGCCCAAGCGATACGGGTGCGCCTTATAGCAGCCCAAAATGCGGTATTCTTCCGAAAAAAACTTCAGCTCAGCCAGTGCATATTGCAAAGCTTTTGATTCAACGTGCTGTTCCACTTCCACATAAAAGCGGGCCGAAAAAAACTTGCCGTTCAGCAAATAGCTCTCAAGCTTGGAAATATTTATGCCGTTGGTGGCAAAACCGCCCAAAACCTTATATAGCGCCGCAGGAATGTGTTTGGTGGTAAACACAATTGAAGTAATAAAATTGCTGCCGTCATCTGCCGGCGTGCATGCTTCTTTTTGCATAATCAAAAAGCGAGTCGTATTATTATGCGCATTTTCAATATTTGGCGCCAAAATATCCATACCGTAAATTTTTGCCGCCAATTTAGAAGCAATCGCCGCCTTGGTCAAATCTTGTTCCTGCACGATTTTTTCGCAACTTTTGGCCGTATCTATGCGCGAAACCGCCTTTATTTGGTGTGCCTTCAAAAACTGCGAACATTGCGCCAAAGCCTGCGGATGCGACGCCGCACTGACAATATTTTCCAGCTTTGCTCCTTTGAGCGCAAGCAACTGGTGTTCAATGCGTAAAAAATGCTCGCCGATAATAAAAAGCCCTGCTTCCGGCAATAAAAAATGCACATCGGTCACTCGGCCGGCATTTGAATTTTCTACCGGAATAACAGCCTTATCAACGCTGCCGTTTTTAACCATTTCCATGGCAATTTCAAACGTATCACATGCCACATATTCCTGATTTGGAAACAATTCTCCGCACGCAATGTGCGAATATGCACCGGGCACTCCTTGATATGCAATTTTTAACATTTAACGCCTCCCCTCTATTTTTCTTCGTTTTCTTCAATCGGTTTGGCATCACCGTTGAGATTATCCAAAAATTGATGTTCCATCTTAATATATTGATTTAACAACCATTTGGACTGCGAAATCAGTAAAATTGAAAATAGTAACAACACAAAAATCACCCGCGGATTTTCAGTTAAAAATTCGTGCACCGCCGCCACAATAAAAAATGATACGACCAGCAACCTGAAACTGATTAAAGTCAACAACGGCAAGCGGTTAGCGCTGTTGGCATTCCATAAAACGGAATATGCACGCGCCAGTTCTTCGTTGGCGCCCCAAAACATCTTTTTGACGCTTTCGGTTTCTTTCCACACATTTTTAAGCTTTGGCGGCATCATAAAGTGTGTTCGCCGCGTGACAACTTCAAACGGAGCCTTTTCTATCTGAGGCTCAGATGCCAATTTTTCTGCGATATCTGCATCAAGTGCCACATTTTCGGCTATTGCATCTTCTTGTTCTACAGGTGCATTTTCCGGTTGTGCTTTCGGTTTTAATCTGCCCCACGGCGCCGTTACCTTAAAACGCGGCAACTTTGTAAACATTGTCCGATATGACGGGGTTACATTCCAGCCGATGAGGCCTTTTAAGAACGGGCTCATTAACAACAGCGCCACAAATGTATCTGTGCCGCGAGCCACCCAGTTTGGCAGCCATTGCTCGGTCACGGGACGCAAAACATGATTCACAAACACCAAAATGGCCGATAATATAAACGAAAACAAAAAGACACGCATGGCCGAGCTTTTAAACAACTCACGCCAGAGTTTTTCTTCATCACTGGCCGGTTTGCCGACACGTGACGTTTGGTCAATATAAGCCAACCATCTGTCCGGCATCATCTTGCTCAATATTTTATATGCGCGCGGCGCCGACTTTATCATAATTGGTGTTAAAAACGTGGTAATGACCGAAACTGCCACAATAATCGGATATACAAAATCATCAATCACCCCCAAGCTTTTACCGAGTGTGGCAATAATAAAGGCAAATTCGCCGACTTGGGCAAGCGAAAATGCACATTGCACCGCCGTGCGCAAATTTTGCCCCGAAATTACAAAACCGAAGGTTGAAAAAATAACCATACCGCACAAAACCACAAGTGTAATTACCGCAATCGGATAGGCATAAGTCACAAACATCTGCGGATTAACCATCATGCCGACGGTTACGAAAAACACCGCACCGAAAAAATCTTTAAGCGGCTTAATAACACGCTCTACACGCTCAATCACGGCCGTTTCGGATAAAATAGAGCCCATAATAAAGGCACCCAGTGCCGACGAAAAGCCGAAATACACCGCCAGATAAACCATTGACAGGCTGAGCGCTATGGACACCAACAATAACATTTCATCATTCAAAAAGTCTTTCAGGCGACGTAGTGCTGTCGGAATAATGTAAATACCGCTGACAAAGCACAAAATCAGAAATGCCAATAATTTCAGCACACTAAGCCCCAATACGCCACCGTTAAAGCCTTTGCCGACGGCAATTGTCGGCAATAAGACCAACAGCAAAATACCCATAATATCTTCAATAACCAAAACGCCGAATACTAAGTCGGTAAACTTTTGTTTTTTAATGTTTAAATCGTCAAAAGCCTTAATAATAATGGTGGTTGACGACATGGAAATCATAGAACCGAGAAAAAAGCTGTCGGTCGTGCTCCAACCTAAAAACATACCGACGTATTGACCTACAAACAACATTAAAAAAATGTTCAGCATAGCTGTTATCATAGCCGATTTGCCGACAGACAGCATTTTTTTGAAGCTGAATTCCAACCCCAAGCTGAAAAGCAAAAAAATTACCCCGATATCGGCCCACAAAATTAAATTGGCATGATCGGTAACGGTCGGCACAAAGTTAAAATACGGTCCGGCTAAAATACCGGCCAGCAAATATCCCAACACCATCGGCTGTTTTAACTTTTTAAACACAATCGTGGTAATGGCCGCATAAACAGTTATCAGTGTTAAATCAACAATTAAGGGATGTAAGCCGTGCATAAAAACCTCTATTTTATTATATTATCAGTTTGTTTACTATAAAGCTAATATAATGATTTTCAAGCAGAATTTATGTTTCTGCACGGCAAAATTAAACTTATGTTCGATTGTGATTTTTATAGCATGTATATACAAAAAGGGAGGCGTAATGCCTCCCCCATTGGTTTTTCAGAAAATCATAATCTTCAGATTATCTCATTTGCTGACGAACAACCATCGGTTGGCCATATTGTTGAACCATTACCGGAGCTTGTCCCGGGCAAACGCCGCCCGAGCATACTTCTGCTCTGTTATACGGGCGTGTTTCATAAGATGTGCTTGTGAATGTCCGTGGTTCATAGACCGTGCGATATGTTGTGTTTTGATACACAACTTTTACCGGCGTTCTAACCGTATATTCCTGAGCCGGACAGCCGCAAGTAGGCATAGCAGCCGGACAAGGACAACTGTGAACAACCGGTGCTGGTGCAGGAGCCGGTTTTACCAGCGTATCACTGCAGCCTTCACGGCCGCTCATATCATCGGCGCAAGCTGTCAAACCGGCAGCCAGAACCAGGATCGATAAATAAAATAAATTTTTCATAAAATCCTCCAGTTAATTTTCTGAAAACTTTGCATACTCATACTCAACTATATTATTAACAGAAATTTAATCATTTGTTAAGTATTTTTTTACTTTTTATTTAAAAATATACAAAAAATAAGGAAAAAAACGAATTTTTAGGCTAAAAATCTATAATTTTCTTATTTTATTCTATAACTTTAAATTTAAGACAGTATTCATTTTTTAGACCATTTTTCAATATAACATATTGATTTATAATAATTTTTTACAATTCTTTCCGATTCGTTTTTTTTAAACGCCCTGTTTATATAATATCAAATTTTTGTAAATTAAGGTGTTTTTTTAATAAACATAACGATTAAGCAGATGAATCTTATTCGTTTTTTCATATTCCTGCTGCGGTGTAAAATCAAAATAAAACGTATTTATATTAGTGCTGAATTTTTCTTTGGTAATATTACGCTTTTTTACCTCTTGCCGATGTGCCAGCGAACTTTTGCGTTTTTTATTGCTTTGTCCGACACGGTTGGCACACATATACGTTGTATCCACAAAAAATTTTCTTTTTCCCAGTGTTATTTCATTCCATGCGTGTCCCAACGGAGGAACTTCACGTTGCATATAATATGATTTAATCCGGCGCGGTGAAAATACATATCCCGTTACATATTCCACCTCAGCCGAAACATCTGCGGCCTCGGCCATTTCTTTGTAAAGTTTGGCAAAATCACTGCAGATGCCCATTTTAGCTTTTAAAATATCATATTTGTATTCAATTTCTTTTTCATATACTTTGCCATTATCAAATTTATAATGATCATACGCCAAATGCGAGGCAATCCAATACGCAATCACTTTTAATTTATCATAATCGTTCTTAAACGGCCGTGTTAAATATTTTGCCAGGTGATCCAAATTATTTGTTACATGATTTGGGGTATTAAAAGCATGGCGTTGAATAGCCATTTCTGATGCAGAAGCTTGATTTTGTCTGGTATAATCATCGGCAGCGGCTGCGTTTATTGTGATGCACACTATGCAAAAGAACATCGCAAAAAACTTAATTATTTTCCGCATTTTGTTCTCCGCCGCTTATGCTTCCGATAGCAGCTTGGCCGGATTAGGCTTACACGCCGTAACCACATAACCGTAAACCGGTTTTTCTGCTTCGTTGCGCAAAATATGTCTTTCACTGGAAATAACCCGAAAGCCCGAGCTTTTCAGTGCGCGCTCAATATATGACGGCGAATGAACAAAACGTCCGCTCGGTGCTAAAAAGAAGTCTTCTTTATTAAACTGATTTTCGGAAAATGTAAACACAAACAAGCCTTCCGGCAACAGTGTGCGAAATACACGCACAAACGCCTTTGCCAAATCACCGAAATAGGTCCAGACATCAACCGCCACTGCCACATTAAACAAATATTCGGTGTTTTCCAAATAATGGCAGATGTCATCACACACCAACGCAGCATATATTTTCTTTTTTTGCGCTTCGGCAAGCATTTTTTCCGACAAATCAACACCGATAAGCCCTTTATGGGTTGCAAATTTCTTGATTTTAACACCGCATAATCCCGTGCCGCAACCTAAATCAACGATGCGATATTTTGTAAAAAGCGACGTTTTCAAATTTTTTGCCAACGCTTCGGATACCAAGCTCGGCGCCTGATAGTCCAAATCAGCCAAAGTTTGCTCAAAATCAGGAGCAAAAGCATCAAACGTGGTTTTTATAAAGGTAGCATCCGAACCTTGTAAGGCTTTGCCGTTCAAAATAGCACAAGACATATGTTGCACCACTTTGTCTTCAGGGAAGAACTTTTGCCATTTGGCGGCATATTTGGCAGCCAATTCTTCGCTTTTTTCCGAATAACATTCATAAAGCAAATATCCGAAATTAAGATGCATAGCTTCTGTCGGCAGACCGGATTGCGCTGCGTTTTTCATGGCGCGCCACGCAAACAGCATACAATTTTCCCAGTCATTGTTGGCGCGGTAAGTGTCGCTTAAAACATTCAAAACCTCGGCGCGCGTTTTATCCAATTCATAAGCGTGCAAAAACAAAGCAATGGCCTTTTCGTATTTATTCATGGCATTCAGCGAATTTCCGGCAATCATGTGTGCTGTAATACTGGACGGGTGTTTGACCAGCGATTTTTTAGCAAACTCAAGCGCCAGAACATATTTGCCCAAACTGTAATAGGTATTGGCCATGTTAATCATGGCAATGTAGCTGTTGTTATTTTTATCATACATTTTTTGATAATATGACAAGGCTTTTTCATAATCACCATGGCAATATGCCACATTGGCCAAATTTTGCCACGCTGCCACATTATCGGGATTTTGCTTTAAGACTTGTTCGGCATAAATACCGCTTTGTTCATAGTTTTTGAGTTCATAATAGATTGTGGAAAGGTTGAGCTGAGCGGCTTCCGATTCTTTATTTTGTTTTAATGCATTTTCATAACATTCAATGGCGTTTTCTTTTTGCCCCATAGCATCATAACAGTTGCCGCAAGAAATCAGGTAATATTCATTTTTAGGATTTCCCTGCAACAAGAGCTGATATATTTCCAAAGCCTTGGCAAACTCTTTTTCACCGAATAAAACGGCCGCCTGATGCTCTAGATTTTCCACCTTTACCTCAAAAAAAACGTTAAACCGGAAATATAGTAACACAATATTTTCAAAATGAAAAGCAAAAACAATACAAAAAAAATCAATTTTTTATAAAAAAACTATTGACGGCGTAAAATAAATATTGTATCAACGTATCAGTTTATGGGGTTGTGGCGGAACTGGTAGACGCGCCAGACTCAAAATCTGGTTCCCTCGGGAGTGGGAGTTCGATTCTCCCCGGCCCTACCATAAAAAAAACGACGTTGAAGATGACGTCGTTTTTTTATTGATAATTCCTCAATTTGTCATGCAGAGGAGACCTCTAGGCCGACGTAGGCATCTTCGCACAAAGTGCGATAACGGAGCCAAGTTTCCAAACTGCGTTTGGAGATGCTCACGCGTTCTAGTGAACGCTCAGCATGACAGAAGGAGGAAAGGTCCTTATAATAATACCTTATTTCTTAAAAAAAACGCCGAATAAATATCGGCGCTTTTAACTTACATTATTGTCAGCGATTACATATCCAAAGCTTTGCGATAAACTTCCACAATAGTTTCCGCTTCTTCGCGGTCGGCCGCATTCATTTTGCGCAATTTCAAAATTGTGCGCATGGCTTTGACATCAAAACCGGCGCTTTTAGCCTCGGCAAAAATATCTCTGATATCGCCTTGGATACCTTTTTTTTCTTCTTCCAAACGTTCAATGCGTTCAATCAGCGAACGTAATCTTTCTGTCGCAACACCACCGACTTCTGCCTTTACTTGAGTTTCATCCATTTTAAATTCTCCCTAAAAAATTAAGCTGCATTGCTTGTAGCAAAATTTTTTTGCTTTGGCAAGACTAAAATTTCGCCACATCAGATGCTTTAAACTAATAAGTTATTAACCTATATGCTTTAGTATAATTAAAAAAATTTTTACAGGAGAAAATTTATGCCGATTGATACTCATACTAAAATTTTGGCCACCATCGGGCCGGCAACTGCTTCAAAACAAATGCTTGAAAAGCTGATTAAAGCCGGCGTTGATGCATTTCGTTTTAACTTCAGCCACGGCGTCCACGAAGAACATGCCGAACGCTTAAATACCGTGCGCGAACTGAGCACAAAATATGGCCGGCATTTAACCGTTGTTGCTGATTTGCAAGGTCCGAAATTGCGTATCGGCACATTTACAACAGATAAAGTTACTCTCAAAAAAGGACAACATTTTACACTGGATATGAATGAGGCGGCCGGTGATGAAACACGTGTATGTTTACCGCACAAAGAGATTTTTGCGGCACTCAAGGTTGGTGACAAATTGTTGCTTAACGATGGTAACATTGAGTTGGAAGTTTTGCAAAAAAAAGCCTCCTCTGCCGAAACATTAGTAAAGGTCGGCGGTGTGTTATCGGCGCATAAGGGTGTTAATTTGCCAAATGTCAAATTGCCGATTTCCGCTATTACCGAAAAAGATAAGAAAGACTTAGAGTTTGCTTTAAGTTTAGGAGTTGATTGGGTTTGTTTATCTTTTGTGCAAAGCATTGACGATGTGCGTCAGGCTAAAAAATTGATTAACGGACGTGCTTGGATTATTTCAAAATTGGAAAAACCGAGTGCCATTGATGATTTGGACGCCATCGTTAAAGAATCGGATGGCGTTATGGTGGCGCGCGGCGATTTAGGCGTGGAATGTCCGATACAAACCGTTCCGGTTTTACAAAAACGTATTGTCAAAACTTGTCGCAAATACGGACGTCCGGTAATTGTTGCCACACAAATGTTGGAATCGATGATTTATAATCCAACCCCAACCAGAGCGGAAGTTTCCGATGTAGCTACGGCGGTTTTTGACGGCGCCGATGCCGTTATGCTTTCAGCCGAAACGGCTGCCGGCAGTTATCCGGCCGAATCGGTAGCAATGATGCACCAAATTATTACTCAAGCCGAATCAGACAGTTCTTATTTTGCTCGTATTCAATCTGACAAAGATTTGTCGGATTGCGATGATATGGCTGATGCCATTACTTATGCGGCCTGTGAAATAACCGATATTTTGCCGAATATGGCGGCATTTATTACCTATTCGGCTTCGGGGTTTACCGCACTGTCTATGGCACGCGAACGCCCTACTCGCCCGATTTTGGCTATTACATTATCAGAGCAAACCGCGCGACGGCTCGGTTTGGTTTGGGGAATACAAGCCTCGGTCAATACCGAAGTTTTTAAAGACTTTACCAAATTAGAAGAAACAGCCGTTGCCACCGCGCAAAAAGCCAAAGTCGGTAAAAAAGGCTCTTATTTGGTCATTACTGCCGGTTACCCGATTGGAATGCGCGGCATGACCAATTTGATTTACACCGTGCAACTTTGAGTTTTTTAAAAAAAGAAATACCTTTCTCGGCTTGATTTTCCATAAGCCGTGATTATCTTATGCTTGTTTTTAACAATAAGGAGAAAAAATCATGGGTGAAATGGCAAAAAAAATCGTTAAAACCGATTTGGAACACTTATTAAAAGTGTTAAATGAAGCGTATGCCGAAGAGTGGTTGGCATATTATCAATATTGGATTGCCGCCAAAGTGGCTATGGGATTAAATCGCACAGCGGTCGTTGGTGAATTTGAAGAACACGCGGCAGAAGAATTAAAGCATGCCGATTGGTTAGCCGATCGCATTATTCAACTGGGCGGCGCCCCGATTTTAAGCCCTTCGGAATGGGATAATATGGCACATTGTAAATACATTACGCCGCATAATTTTGATGTTGTGGCTCTGGTTAGAGATAATTTGGAAGCCGAACGTTGTGCCATCGGTCGCTATGAAGGCATTTGCGATTTAACCCACAACAGTGACTATGAAACTTTCCGTTTGTCACGTAAGATTTTAAAAGAAGAAATTGAGCATGAACAGGAAATGGAAGATTTTATGGCCGATTTTGAAACCGCTAAACAATACATTAAAGCTTAAATTAAAATCCTCCGGTCAATAAAGCCGGAGGATTTATTTTTTAGTTATTTGAACTACGGTTTCAGCTATTTTACCTTAAAAAACAGGGTATTGCCGGCCGAAGCACAAACATTGGCTATGTCGCTTAAGTTAATCGAAATAGCGCCGTTATATGCTATTAATTTATTATTTTCCGTGATAACCTGTCCTTTGTTAGCGGCCGAATCCATTACATCGGTTTCCTCAAAATCTCCGCCGGCTATGGCGCCGATAGCGACCAGATTGCCATACCAATTTTCTGCCAACAAATCGGCACATGCTTTACGATCCAAATCGGATAAGACAATGCAAAATGCTTCATTGTCGCCGTTAGTTGCTCGGGAACATTCGCTGACACGCACACGTCCGCCGATAGCATGATGTAATGTATCCGTGTCGGCTTCATATTCAAATGCCGTAATATTTAATGCCGGCTTATGCGTATAAACTTCCAAGGTATCATATACATGCGCTCCCGAATAAAATTTGCGCACCTGTTGAATGGTATCTATAACCTGTGAAGTAACTTTATATACTTTATATTTATGCATGGCTTGCGCATAAACCGTTAAACCGCCAACCGATAGAACACCGACAATTGCTAACACACCGAGCATTTCAATCATTGAGCGACCGCTTTGTAAAACTTTCATTTTTTCCTCTTTGACTTAATTAAAACTTGCTATAAAATTATGTCTTTAACTAAACAGAGTCAAGTATTTTTGCGCTTTTGCAAAAACTTTGATTATTTCACAATCATAATATTGTCAAAACCGACAATTTGCAGCATTTTTTTGATTGTGTCATTGGCGTTGATAATTGTCATTTTACCACCGGTAGCATTCATTTGTTTTTGCGCCTTAAGCAACACGCGTAAGCCGGCAGAAAAAATATAATCCACTTCCTTAAAATCAAAGGTTAAATCGTTTACGCCTTCAAGCTGTAATGCCTGTGCCAAAACAGGTTCCATATTGGCATCTATTTTACCTTTAATGATATATGTTACTTTATCTTTATTGCGAATTTGCGAAACTTCCATGGTTTTTCTCCTTTATTGTTTATGCTCGGCGCAAATAAGTGCCCATAACTTTTTTGCGACCGTATTTTTCAAAATTGACTTCACAGCTTTGCCTTGAAACAGCGGTTATTTTGCCAAAACCGAAACTTTCATGATATACCCTTACTCCAATCAGGCTGGATGTGCGTGAACTCATATCCGAATCATAATCAGCGTAATCGTCTGGTTCGTAAGTATATTCATCTGCATCTTCATCATAACGCTGATAGCTCGGCTTGGTGGAAAATGTTTTTTTCTTCTTATAACCACTTTTGTAACCGCCGTAAGAGCGATAACCGGAAGAATATCCCGAGCCATATCCGCCTTTGTAATATGCACTTTGATTGGCATGAATATCCAAACATTCACTTGAAATTTCGTTAAAAAAACGCGACGGTTGCATTTGCCGCCATTCACCGTATATCAGACGGCTGTTGGCGGTTGTGATATAAAGCTTTTGTTTGGCGCGCGTAATAGCTACATAAGCCAAACGACGCTCTTCTTCCAATGCATTTGAACCGCCTTCTTCCATGCTTTTTTTATGCGGAAACAGCTCTTCTTCCCAACCGGGCAAAAACACCACATTAAATTCCAAACCCTTTGCCGAGTGTAAAGTCATCAGCATTACTTTATTGCGATCAATGGCGCTGTCATTTTCCATTACCAAGCTGACATGTTCCAAAAACTCGGCCAAATTCGGATAAAGCTGTTCATCTCCCATTACCCCGATTAATTCATGCAGATTTTCCAGCCGAGCCGGCGCTTCAACCGAGCTGTCGTTTTTAAGCATATCCCAATAACCGGAATCATTTAACACTTGCTCGGCAAAATCGTGTAACGGCATATTTGAAACAATTTGCCGCCACTGCTTAAATTTTTGCGACAAATCGGCTAAGTTGTTTTTAACTTTACCACTAATCAAGTCTTCTGCCACTGCCGTTTCTACCGCCTGAGATAAAGACATTTGTCTTTCGCGCGAAATTTGCCGTAATTTTTCTAACGTTTTGGCACCAACTCCGCGTGTCGGTTTATTGATAATGCGTTCCAAGGCCAAATCATCGGCCGGTTGCATAATAACCCTGAAATAAGCCAAAGCATCACGAATTTCGGCGCGTTCATAAAACTTAGGGCCGCCGATAACCTGATACGGAATCGCCTCACCGATAAACTTTTCTTCAAACTCACGAGTTTGAAATGCAGTGCGCACCAACACTGCCATATCGGAATATTCATAACCGTTACGATGTAAAATTTCTATTTCTTTGGCAATCCATGCGGCTTCTTCTTTACCGCTATCTAAGCTGATTACTTTAATTTTTTCGTTATTAGTCTGTTTAGCCGGACTGTTATCGGCCACGCGCAAAGTTTTACCCAATCGCGTTGCGTTATGTGCAATCAAGCCGGAGGCCGCTGTTAAAATATTGGCGGTTGACCGATAATTACGCTCCAAACGAATAACTTGCGCATCGGTAAAATCTTTTTGAAAACGCATGATATTTTCAATTTCGGCACCGCGCCACGAATATATGGATTGGTCATCATCTCCAACGCAACAAAGATTACGATTAAGCTGAGACAATAAACGCAAAAACAAATATTGCGTGACGTTGGTATCTTGATACTCATCTACCATGATATATTTGAACTTTTGCTGATATTGGCGCAAAATATCGCCATCCGACATAAAAACAACCAACGTATCAAGCAAAATATCGCCGAAATCAACGGCATTAAGCTCAATCAATCGCGCCTGATATTTTTGATAAACGCCGGACAGCACCGTTGAGCGATAATTGTTTTCAACCTTATCAACGGTAATACCTTTATCTTTAAGGCGAGCGATTTGTTCCATCAATGTCTGTGGCGGATATTTTTTATCATCTATTCCCTCCGCTTCCAAAATTTGTTTAATAACGCGCTTTTGGTCATCTTCACCGAGAATCGTAAAATTCGGCTTTAAACCGACAACAGAGGCATGTTTGCGCAGTATCTTAACACAAATACTGTGAAATGTGCCGAGCCATACGCTATCTGCCATATCGCCGATTAATTTTTGCACTCGTTCTCGCATTTCGTTTGCGGCACGATTGGTAAACGTAACCACCAAACAATTCCAAGGCTGTGCTTTCATTTGCGTTAAAATATAGGCCAAACGCGTGGTCAACACTTTGGTTTTTCCGGTACCGGCTCCCGAAAGCACCAAAAGCGGCCCTTCGGTGGTTTCTACCGCCTGACGTTGCTCCGGATTTAATTCATCAAGCCATGGCATTGATGGTCTTAAAGAACTTATATTATCATAAAGCTTCGGTGCTGCAGAACCTTGCGCATCGCTAAAAATTTTCTCGGCATCAAAAATATCGTCATCCATGTTGATCTTCTTATATTTTACTTGTTTTTATTTTTTTTCCAAATTATATATATTAATAGCGTATAATAATAACAATGAAAAGTTTTTTATGAACTTTTACCGAATTTTTTGAGGAAAATACCATGTCGGAAATTAAAGATAAAATCATTGCCTTACAAAAATATATGGAAGACCATATTTTCGGACAAGAAGATTTAATTAAGAAACTTATTATCACGATGCTAGCTGACGGACATGTTTTGGTTGAAGGTGCACCGGGACTGGCTAAAACAAAAGCCATTAAGACCATGGCGCAATGCATTAATGTGGCATATAATCGTATTCAGTTTACACCGGATTTATTGCCGTCTGATATTACCGGCAGTGATATTTTTGCCGCCTCCAGCGGATATTTTGAATTTAGACCGGGGCCGATTTTTGCCAATTTGGTGCTGGCAGATGAAATTAACCGTGCGCCGGCCAAAGTGCAAGCCGCCCTTTTGGAAGCCATGGCCGAGCGACAAGTCAGCGTTGGCGGAAAGCAATATAAATTGCAACGTTTGTTTATGGTTATGGCTACACAAAACCCGATTGAACATGAAGGCACATACAATTTGCCGGAAGCACAATTGGACCGTTTTCTGATGTATATTAAAATCGGTCAGCCGAATGCTGAAATTGAGCATAAGATTTTACACCTTATTCGTCAGGAAGAAGTGGTTTTGCCGAATTCGCGTGAAACTACAACTTGTATGCTGCAAGAAAAAGATATTTTAGCAGCACGCCAAGAAGCTTTGGCGGTGCGCAGCAGTGCGGCATTGGAAGAATATTTGGTGCAACTGATTATGGCAACACGTTATCCGGAAAAATATGATGCCTCACTGAAAAACACCATTACCTACGGTGCCAGCCCGCGTGCCACAATTGCGCTGGATAAATGCTCACGCATTCACGCATGGCTTTCCGGACGCGATTTTGTTACACCGGAAGATATTCACGCCGTCATTTATGAAATTTTGCGTCACCGCATTATTTTGAGCTTTGAAGCGCAAGCCGGCGGCTTGACCAATGAAGAAGTTATATCCCGATTGTTAAAGTTGGTGCCGTTACCGTAATTCAAGGATTTTACCAATGAATTTTTTTGATTTCAAATCCATTCTTAATAAAGAGCATGACGATTTGACCGGTCTGGCCGTTTCCATGCAAGATTTGATTGATCAACAGCAATATGTGACATATTTGGCCTCTAGCAAAAACCGCTTAACCTCAAATATGGCCGGAGATGTTAAATCGGCATTCAAAGGACGCGGCATGGAATTTGACGAAGTGCGAGCTTATACGGACGGTGATGATGTGCGTTACATTGATTGGCGCGTAACGGCTCGCCGCAATGAACCTTTCAGCAAAGTTTATAGCGAAGAAAAAGATCGTGAAATTATTGTGCTTTTGGATATGTCGGCTTCTATGGTGTTTGGCACACGTTGTGAGCTGAAAACGGTTACGGCGGCAAAACTGGCCGCTCTTATCGGTTGGATCAGTCTGCAAAACAAAGACCGTTTCGGTTTGCTTTTGTATGATGGGAAAAACACCTCTTACTATAAACCGCAAAACAATCTTAAGATGCTGATTTCGCTATTTGGAACCATTGTCAACAAATCACATGAAGTTTTGCGCCAAAATTACGACGGAAATATATCAACCGCTCTGAAATTATTTGAAATCAGCCATAAAGGACAATGCACATTTTTTATTTTAAGTGACTTTCATAATGTTGATAAAGAGTCGTTTAAAAATATTGCGGCTATTTCGCGCCGACATAAGGTTTATTGTATCAATATATTTGACACGGTGGAAGAAACCGCACCGGCAAGCGGTGTTTATGCGGCGCAAAGCGGTCTGACAAAAACGGTTTTTGACACGGACAACCCGAAATTTCAGGCCCAATATCAACAATATTTTGCCGCTCATCGCACTTTTTTACAAAATAGTTGCCAAAAATTTTTCTGCAATTACCTTGAAATTCGCACAGACAAACCTATTTTCAAGCAGTTAGGTCGCATATAAAAAAACTTGACATAATAAGATTTATATGATATGAGATAGGTTACGCTATTTATGTAATTATTTTGTGAAGTAGAGGTAAAAATGGTTAAATTGAATGAAAATACGTCTTATAAAAGAGGACAAGAATTGTTAGATGCCGGTCAATATGAAGAGGCCGTAGAAAAATTTGCGGAAGTTATTAACGAAAATCCGCGTGCGTGGAAAGCTTTGAACAGCCAAGGTTTTGCTTATCAGAAAATGAGCAAATATACTGATGCTGTAGAATGTTTTGATAAAGCTTTGGCAATCAATCCAAAATCAGTTGAGGTTTTAAACAATAAGGGGGTGACGCTTTCAATGCGCGGCCTTTATAAAGAAGCTATTGCGTGCTTTGATGAAGCGTTTTCAAATGACAGAACATCGCTTGAGGCTCTGAACGGCAAGGCTATTGCCTTGCAACATATGTTTTCATATAAAGAAGCTTTAGATGTGTTGGAAGAAGCTATGAAAGTGGATTCTAAGCATCCGCAAACCCTGTTGAGTATTGCCGTAACGTTGCAAAAATTAAAGCAATATGACCGTTCTATCTCGTTTTTCAAAAAAGTTTTGTCGGGCGATAAATATAATACCAAGGCTTGGAACGGCATTGGCGTAACCTATCAGCTGATGGGCGATAACGACTCGGCATTGAAATGCTTTACAAAGATTCTTAATATAAACAGCCAAGATTTGCAGGCATGGGTCAGCATCGGCTATGTTTATCAAAAAATGTTTAAGTTTAAAGACGCTTTGAAGTGCTACAAAAAAGCGCAAGCCGTTGTCAACGGTCGCTATACGCACAAGTTATATGACGGTTTGGCTTCTTGTTTGACCAAGTTGTCGGAATTTGATCAGGCTATTGAAGTATATAAAGTAATTTATCAAAGCGAAGAAGGTAAGCGCAAATGGGACGCTCAGCGCTCAATCAAATTTGTGAACAAACTGAAGCGCAAACAGGCGGTCGGCACTTTGCCGGATATTATGCCGAAAGCAGAAACCGAAGGCACCGGCGCCACCATCATTGAAGATGATGCCGAAGCTCCTGCCGGTAATCCGGTTGCATAGAAATCTCTTTACACAAAAAATCCTCGTCCGATGACGAGGATTTTTTTTGTAGCTGGACATTAGGCAAAATCATGTTATATTTATGGCGACAAAGGAGATAAATATGGCTATAAATTATGCAACCGTCATTGAAATAAAAAGATTAGTGCAGAAAAAATTCGGCGTTACCCTGCACTTTCACGATTCTTGCGGCGGTGGGACTTATTTTTCCATAGAGCAAAAGAGCGATGAAATAACGGACTTTTTGCAAGAATATTTTGCCTCGCGCCATATACATCTGAGTGTTTCGGAAAACGGCTTAAATTATACGGCGGAATAATAAAGCAAATTGATTTTAAAATGAAAAAAGGTTTTGCTCCCATGGAACAAAACCTCCTTTGTTGTTGTGAACGCTGTGCGTGAACGTCTTACAGCAGGCGGCCGATCTTGCGCACCTTGGCGCGACGGTCCTTGTAGTCGTAACCTACCTTCAGGCTGTCCTGGCGGATAATTGCCATCCAATAGCCGATGTGGTCGGAGTGCTCATGGCCGTTGAGCCAGTACTCTCCCGAGAATATGGGCTTTCCTAACTCTCTGAGCTTCTCGTTCATCCCCGGCCGATTGTCCATCATCAACGAACACAGGGTGTCATCAGGCAGATTCTTCTTCTCTTCCACCGGCGGGAAAGCAACCATACCGGTCTCATCCAGCAGCAGATAGAGATTAGACGAGTTGAACGGGAAGATGCCGATGGGTTCCATGTCCTTACCCTTCTCAAACGGAACACGAGTCAAGGTTCCGTTTACATCGCAGAGTAAATCGAATCTCTCTTCCTCCTTCGGGCGTTGTTGAGCCTTAATGGCCTTGTCAATGTCCGCAACTGTTACTACTTCGTCACATGCTGCCATGATTCCCAGAATCTGTTTGACAGCGTCATTCTTCGTCATGCTCATAAAAATAAGGATATTAAAAATTAGAAAAAAAATTAATTATAAAAAAATCACAAGGTTTAATGTAGCAGATTCTGTGGATTTGTCAAGTATTTTTGTATAAAATTTTTATATTTTTATTTTTTGACTACAAAAAAAGCCGTATCCTTAACGGAAACGGCTTTTTCTTTACTCAATTTACAGCTTTTTAAGATTTTGCCAAAGCATTTGCTGCTCCGGTGATATTTCCTGAGGACTATATGCTTGCAGAATCTCCAACACATACTCATCTGTCTCGGAAAGATGCCCTTGTTGCATACGCTCCAAAGTTTCGTTAAAAAACTTCTTAAGCTGAATTAAAATCAGCGGAGTCATATTCAGTTTACTAATGACTGGCTTGATTTTCAAAAGCAAATCGCGTGACATGGTGCTGACGAAACCTCTATCAAAGATAAAGTTAATCATACACGGTGAAATATAACCGACCTGCGGCACCAAACGTTCCACAAACGAACATATTTCCGGATAAATTTGCCGGCGCTCATCTTCATTTTTCAGCTTATAAAAAATATCAATAATCTGTGCTTCCACCATATTGTATAACTTCATGCGGCGGCAACCTTGTTCGTGATACAGCAACAACCTGATTTCGGCTATACCAAGTTCACAACGATTTTTCTCCAGACTTTCAATATGATGAAGTGTTTGTTTCAAAAACTGTTTGTTTTCCTCGAACAGATTGTCTTGCAGCGCTTTTTGCACGCTCCAGCTTTCCAAATCCGGCGATTTACCATCTAACAGCATTTGAAAGGCGACAGTATTCAAATCGTGCACCTTACGCAGAAATTCATTAATTTTGGAAATCAGATATTCCAAATTTTCATTCTGCTTTTGCAAACCTGAAATAGCTTGTTCTGTCACGTTTGCCCGACGATTCATGTAGTCCAACCATTTTTTCTGCCGCTGATATTCATTTACTTCAGCCGACAAATCAAACGTCAGTTCTTGTTTTTGACGCGGCGTTGCTATGCGCTCAATTTTGAGATGACCGCTTTGCAATTGCTTGATTTTTTCTTCATTCCGAACAAAGGTTTGACGCACGTGGCGCAAAACTTTTTCATAAGAATGAACTTCAAATTGCTTAATTGCGGCAAAATCTTCTAAAAACTTGAGACCGACCGCATCTAAACCATGTCGTTCAATATGGTCAATCAACGAAGTTTTCATTGATTCGTAAAGTTTGTTCTCAATTGACGTCACTGTAAGAATGGCATTTTTAACCTCCTCAAATGTTGCTTTTTCTTTGATGAGGTGATTTGCCCAACGACGTGCTACCGGAGTGGCCTGATGCATGGCATCATTGATCCACTGTTTGTCAAAATTATTATCCATAAATTCTATTTAAATTATATAAACACTAAAGTTTAGTATATCATTCGGCCGGCGGCTTGTCAAACATAAAAAAATGGACTTGACTTTTATACCTGTTTTCCATAATATTAAGCACTGATTCAACACAATTTAGATATATTCAGCTTATGGAAAAGGTTACTGCATTAAGCCGTTCGGAAATCATCAAATTGCTTTCCGACGAGGTCAATCAAAATGATTTGTTCAAAAAAGCCGATGAAGTGCGCCGGCAATATGTGGGCGACGAAGTGCATTTGCGCGGACTGATTGAATTTTCTAACATCTGCCGTAACAACTGCATGTATTGCGGTATCAGACGTGATAATTCGGCGCTGTCGCGTTATCGCATGAGTGAAGTCGAGCTGATTGAGACCGCTCGTCGTGCTGCCGATATGGGCTTTAAGACGATTGTTATGCAATCGGGTGAAGATGTGTGGTTTGACCGCGAGCGTATGTGCCGCATTATTGAAGCCATCAAAAAGTTTGATGTGGCGATTACGCTTTCGGTCGGTGAACGCGATTATGCCGATTATAAAGCATGGTTTGATGCCGGTGCTGACAGATATTTAATGCGCATTGAAACCACCGACAAAGAACTTTATCACCGCTTAGACCCCGGTATGAGCTGGCAACATCGGCACGAATGCCTGTTGGCGCTCAAAGAAATCGGTTATGAACTTGGTTCGGGTATTATGGTCGGTTTGCCGGAGCAAACAATAGAATCAATCGCTGATGATTTGCTTTACTTGAAAGAAATCGGGGTTGATATGGCCGGTATCGGACCGTTTATTCCGCATCAGCAAACACCGCTTAAAGACGCCGCCGGTGGCACGCTTGATTTGGCACGTCGCACTATGGCTGTTATGCGGCTTTTGCTGCCGGATATCAACATTCCGGCCACTACGGCGATGGAAAGTTTGCACCCGATGGGACGCATTTGGACCTTGCAAAGCGGCGCCAATGTGGTAATGCCGAATGTGACGGAGGGCGAATATCGCCGGCTTTATGAGCTGTATCCGGGAAAAATTTGTGTTGATGACACGCCGCTGCAGTGCCGCACATGTATCGGTGCCAAAATTATGAGCATCGGTCGTAAAATCGGCATGGGATATGGCGGGCACGCCGGAAAACTTCCGCATTTGCCAAAATAAGTAATCTTTTATTAAAAGCCGGACTAAACTCCGGCTTTTGTTTTATTCAATGACAATGCGAATGGATTTGCCGTAAAAGGCCAATAAACGTTTCAAAAAACTATAAGGCAAATATCGTCCGGCTTCCATACGTTTTAATAATTTTGTTTCTATATGGACTTGGGCTTGCAGTTCTTCTAAACTCAGTCCGCGTTCTTGACGCAACTGTTTAAGCTGTGGGCATATTTCCGCCAATGCTGCATTACTGATTAAATTTATACCACTCATCGTTATAAACTCCTCTTTTTATTATTATAAATAAAAAACCACCTTAAATCTCTTCAAGGTGGGGAGTTAACGACTGCTCAAAGACAGTCCGGCCTATTCAATATATTCAGCCGGCTCCCCATTTAGAGGAGTTATTTTCTTTGAGAGGAGCCGTTACACTCCGCCGACAATCTCTTGTCGGCAGAAATTATATTAAAGTAATTACAACAAAATTCAAGCAAAAAAATGCACAACTCCGCAAGAGCCGAACAAAAAAGTGATTGCTTTTATGTCTGATTTGTGTAAAATGCGCCTTAAATTAAGAAATATAAGGATAAAATGATGAATAAAATCGCTTATAATCCACAATCATTGGTGGCTGATGAGTTTATCAACCATGATGAAATTTTAGAGACATTAGCTTTTGCCGACGCACACAAAAGCGACTGGCAGATGATAGAAGAAATTATGCAAAAAGCCCGCAAACACAAAGGCTTAACGCATCGCGAAGCATCGGTTTTACTGGCTTGTGAAGATAAAGATGTGAACGCTGAAATTGAAAAGCTGGCTAAAGAAATCAAACTGGCTTATTACGGTAACCGTATTGTGTTATTCGCACCGCTGTATCTTTCCAATTATTGCGTTAACGGCTGCGTTTATTGTCCGTATCACGCCAAAAACAAGCATATTGCGCGCCGTAAGATGACGCAAGAAGAGATTAAGCGCGAAGTGATTGCCCTGCAAGACATGGGACATAAGCGTTTGGCGATTGAACTGGGCGAAGATCCGGTCAATAACCCGATTGAATATGTGCTTGAGAGCATAAAAACCATATATTCCATTAAGCATAAAAACGGCGCCATTCGCCGTGTTAACGTCAATATTGCCGCCACAACGGTAGAAAACTATGCAAAGCTTAAACAAGCCGGTATCGGCACATATATCCTGTTTCAGGAAACATATAACCGCGAGTCATACGAAAAGTTGCATCCGACCGGACCAAAACACAACTACGCGTGGCATACCGAAGCCATGGACCGAGCCATGCAAGGCGGCATTGATGATGTGGGTATCGGTGTTTTGTTCGGGCTTTCAACCTATCGCTATGAATTTGCCGGCCTATTGATGCATGCCGAACATTTGGAAGCCGTGCACGGTGTTGGGCCGCACACCATCAGTGTGCCGCGTTTGCGCCATGCCGACGATATTGATACGGCAGATTTTCAAGATTGTATCAGTGACGACATTTTTGCTAAAATTGTCGCTTGTATCAGAATTTCCGTGCCTTATACAGGTATGATTGTTTCTACCCGCGAAAGCAAACAAACCCGCGAACGCGTTTTGCAACTCGGAATTTCACAAATTTCCGGCGGCTCTAAAACTTCTGTCGGCGGTTATGCCGAGCCGGAACCGGAAGATGAAAATTCCGCTCAATTTGACGTGATTGATAATCGCACATTAGATGAAGTTCTCTGCTGGCTGATGCAAATCGGTTATGTGCCGAGCTTTTGCACCGCTTGCTATCGCGAAGGACGCACCGGCGACAGATTTATGGAACTTTGTAAATCTAAGCAAATTCACAATTGTTGCCACCCGAATGCGTTATTGACTTTACAGGAATATTTAACCGATTATGCCTCTCCTAAAACAAAAGCGGTTGGCGAAGCCTTGATTGCGCGTGAAGTCAAAGGCTTATCTCCGGCCATGGCAAAATATGTGTTGCAACATTTGGACGATATTCGCCAAGGTCGCGGCCGCGACTTTTATGTGTAAACGCGCCTTAAGGAAACAACATGGCTGTTGAAGCACCCATATATACCCTCAAAGATGTTCGCCTGAGTTTTGGATTAAACCCGCTGTTTACGGGGGTTGATTTATACATCAGCCGCGGCGATAAAATTTGTTTGGTCGGGCGCAACGGCTGCGGAAAATCTACTTTACTGAAAATCATTGCCGGTGATTTGGAACCCGATGACGGCGAAATTTTTATGCAACCCGGTGCGCGCGTCGGCTATATGCCGCAAGAACCTGACTTTGGCTCGTGTCAAACATTGCGTGAAGTGGTGGAAAGCGGTCTGCCGGCTGAAGAAGCGCATCAAACCTTTCGTGCCGACCAACTGATTGAATATTTTGACATTAACGAAACGCAACATCCCGATGTGGCTTCCGGCGGTGAAAAACGTAAAGCTGCCCTCGCCCGCGCACTGATTAACGAGCCGGATATTTTGCTTTTAGACGAACCGACCAACCATTTGGATATTGCGGCGATTGAAAAGTTGGAAGAAATCATTAAAAAATTTACCGGCGCGGTCATTGTTATCAGCCACGACCGTGCCTTTTTAAACCATATATCACAAACTACATTTTGGCTTGATCGCGGCGTTTTACGTCGCAATAACAAAGGCTTTGCTTATTTTGAAGCATGGCAAGACCAGATGATTGAGCAAGAAATTATTGAACAAAAGGCGCTCAATAAAAAAATTGCCGAAGAAACAGAGTGGTTGCATAAAGGTGTGACGGCGCGACGCAAACGTAATATGGGACGCTTGCGGCGATTGCAACAATTGCGGCAGGAACGACGTGAACAAATTAAAACCGTCGGCTCGGTTAATATGGAAATTGAAATGCCTGATATGCGCTCAAAACTGGTGATTGAAGCCAAGCATATTTATAAGAGTTTCGGGGCGCGCGACATTGTCAAAGATTTTTCAATTCGCGTTATGAAAGGCAATAAACTTGGTATTGTGGGACCAAACGGTTCGGGCAAAACCACGTTGCTAAAGTTGCTGACTAAAAAATTAGCGCCGGATTCCGGATTTGTGCGGATCGGCAAAAACTTAGAAGAAGCATACTTTGACCAAAATCGGCTGACTTTGGATCCGAAAAAGACACTTTGGAAAACACTGTGTAATGAAGGGGATCATATTTGGGTGCGCGGTCATTTTCGCCATGTGGTGGCTTATTTGAAAGATTTTTTATTTAAACCGGAACAGGCTCAATGTCCGGTTTCGGCACTTTCCGGCGGTGAAAAAAATCGCTTGATGTTGGCAGTGGCGTTGGCGCGACCATCTAACTTTTTGGTGCTGGACGAACCGACCAATGATTTGGATATGGATACGCTGGATTTGTTGCAAGAAGTGTTAGACGAATATGAAGGCACCATCATTATTGTCAGCCACGACCGTGATTTTATGGATAAGGTTGCTACATCACTGCTTTATATGAAAGGTGACGGCACGGTTTTTGAGCACGTCGGCACCTATACGGATTTGTTGGAAAAACTAAAAAGCCAAAATATTAAGATTGAAGCTAAAAAAGCACCGACAACACCGGCAAACAAGCCGCGCGAGAAAAATAAAACAGTTAAGCTCAGCTATAAAGAACAATATTTACTGGAACACTTGCCGCAAGAAATTGAAACGCTGGAACAAGAAATTAAAGCAATTGAAATAGCGCTCGGTAATCCGAATTTATATACCGATGATCCGCAAAAGTTTGATGAATTAACAGTGGCGTTGGCGGCCCATAAACAGGCTGTTGAACAAAAAGAAACACAATGGCTTGAGATTCAATTAAAAATTGAAGAAATACAAACAACCGATTGATTTTAATATATAATATAAAACCTCCGATTTATCGGAGGCTTTTTTTTACAATCAAGGTTTTATTCCAATTCATCACCCTGTTGTTCAAACAATGCAATATTGCAAACATAGCGAATTTTCAGGTTTGTTTTGGTATTAGCACCATAAAACTGACCTCGACCATCTACATAATCGCCTTTCAACTCATCTCCGCCCATTTTTTTGAAAATGGCATTTATATCCGATAAAACCGGACGCAAATGCGCATCATCAGTGGATTTTTTCACACGCCAATTATGCCCTTTATATGGCAAAAGCTTGTTCTTAGCATACTTTTGCGCTGTGTTAAGGGGAATACGAGCCTGTTCATCGGTATAATACACCACCATTTCATAAGGCTGATTTTGGTGTATATAAGGCACAACCACGCCGACAGGTTTTACTCCGGCTTCTTCCTGCAATTTATAGGGAGAGCGAGCGTAAATATTGTTGACTAAATACAACAAATCATAGTCATACTGCTTACCGTATTTGAGCTTTTCAATCTGCTCTTGAACAGCAACTTCAGGCGATGGTGCAACCGGCGGCATAATAGCCTCCGTTTCTGTTTGAGAAGACATCATTGTTGCCGGCTTTTTGGAAACCGTTGCCACAACAGTTGCCGACGCCACATCAGTTAGCGTTTTTTGACGCGGCGGACGTCCCAGCTTTTTACCATATTTGCTATAACCTTTGCGCGGGGAAACTTCCGCTGCGACTTTCGGTTTAGGCTTTATAGTCGTTTTGGGCGACTTTTTCGTCTTTTTAGCACACGCAATTCCTTTCCGACGTGGCTTTTTAGGCGTTACCGACGGTGCAAGTTGGACATCATCACCATTCAGTTCACCTTCACCGACTTTGGTTTCGGCGGCAGGTGTTTCTTCGGGCGATGTCGGCGAAACAACCACAGTTTGCGTATTACTCTCGGCCTGAGCCAACAAATCAACAACAGACTTTTCTTCATGTTGTGCCAGTTCCATAATGACCTTTAATTTTTCAATTTCGGTCATAATGTTTTGCAAACGGGCATTGACTTGTATTTCCCAGCCGAAATCCTCTAACAAAAACGGGTAATAAGATAACCACATCAATGTTAAACTCTTTACTTCAATCGGAGACAACTCCAAGCTGCTGATTGTTTTCAACAAATCAGAAGCAATTTCCAGTTTAGGTTTCATAAGCGATAATAATATTAAAAATGATACAATGTTTATAATTATAAATTTTATCAATGGCATATTAGAAAAAAACACAAATTAAGTCAAGCGATATATATTCGGATAAAACATAAAAAAAACCTTGCGGCACATGCTACAAGGTCTTTTAAGTTTAGTGAATTTTGTTCATTTCTTTTCAAATTTGCCGACATAGCGAATTTTGGCCTTTTCTACCTTACGATCGTAATAATCACTTGACAAAGTATTAAACTTATTATCATCAAAACCGACTATCCAACAGCATTCCGGCATATAATTGCTACTCAGAGCAAAATAAGCTCCGCTTAAAATCGGCGCACCTAAAATTTTCAGTGCTTTGTTTAACTGTTTTTTAATCGGATACACTTTGTCGCACCAATCACGCTCGGGCAATCGGTTTTCTTCGGCAGAAAAGCGCAGAGTTTCTTCGGTTTCTTCCAGTTCAAAATATGTGCTATCTCCCTTAAATGGGAAAATGCCAATCGGATGTTGATGACGTCCTTCAATAAAACTCAAGCGTTGTGGTCGGCAATTTACTTCACACAGCAGATCAAAACGCAACATATTTTGCATATGCTTTTTGACAGGCTGTTTTTTGCTTTTCGGCTTTTTACCATACTTACTCATACATAAAAATAACCGTCTCCTGTGAACGGGAATAAAATTAATAACAATCTTAATTATATAAAAAACTGATGGCACGGTAGCAAAAAAATACCGTGCCGTCAAGAGCTCTTTTAATAGGTTTTTACTTCTTTGCCGCCAAATGCTTTAAAAATTTAATCTGAATATCGGCAATTTGCTTTACACTTTCAAGCTCCACATATTCGCCGGAGGCATGCATCCCCTCGCCTGTGCCAGAGTGCATGATTACGGTTGAGCCTTTAACGGCAAATGCACGAGAATCGGTCGCTCCGCCGATATGTTCAAATTCAATTTTACGTTCCATAATGTTTTCGGCAAAGCGTTTATAGTCCAATATATCCGGATTATCTTCATCCATAACCACCGGTGTTGAGGCGGATACAATTTTATAGCTGACACCGGTTGGCAGACATTTTTGCAAATTTTTCTGCAAATTTTCCACCGTAGAATCTTCAGTTAAACGAAAGTCCAAAAGCGCTTCGGCGTAGTTAGAAATAATGTTTGACACTTGCCCGCCTTCAATCTTGGCAAAATGCACCGTATCAATCCATTTATCGTTTGGCATTGGCAATTCAGCCGAAAAATACGGATAAATCCGGCGAATATTCTGCCATGCCTGCATTAATAACTCGTTTGCATCTACTCCGTCCCACGGCGTTGAACCATGCGCTTCTTTACCTTCGGCTATTAACTTCACAAACACCGGATTTTTACACTTGCTGACAATTTTCGTAATATCACCGCCGACGTCGTTATCAAGCACAATGCGCGCCTTAATTTCAGGATACGCCGCCAAAAACGACTCTGTTGATTTACTACCCTTTTCCTCATCGGTAGAAAGCACAACGCCGAATTTAAGCGGCAATTTGTGTGTTATCACATATTCCATGGAATTTAGTGCCACAGCGGCAAATGATTTCATATCTAATGTGCCGCGACCGAACATTTTACCGTTGTCAATGCGCGGCTCAAACATTTCATCGGTAGCCGGCACCACATCAATATGCCCCAACACCAAAACATCAAAATCCAATGTATCCGCATTGCGCAAGAACACCACCGGTGATGCATCGCGTTGAAAAATTTCAACCTGTGCCGGTATATGTGCAAATTTATCTTTAATATATTGCGTTGCCTTTGCGATTTCAGCAGCATTACCGGTTTCGGTCCGAAAACGAATTAAATCTTCAATCGTAGCAATTAAATCCATAATTATTTCCTTTCTTTTTGTTAAATTTTTACCATTTTTTTAATATATATACGGCATAGTAATTTAATAATAAGTAAAAAGGTGAAAAGATATGAAATCGTTTTTTATAGCCTTGTTGGCGATTTTGTTATATTGCGGAAGCGGGTTTGCGGCACCGAATGAAGAAAGCGAAACGGGATTGGAATTGCCACGTATGGTTTCGTTGCGTTCCAGCCTAATTAACGCTCGTTCCGGTCCGGGTAATCGCTATCCGATAGAGTGGGTTTATAAACAACGCGGCGCACCGGTAGAAATTATTGCCGAGTTTGAACTATGGCGTAAAATTAAGGACTGGGAAGGTTCCGAGTCGTGGGTGCACAAGGCAATGTTAACCGGTCGGCGTTTTGTGCGCGTGGTTAATCCGGGCGAAAATAATATTTATGCCAAACCGGATATGGCTTCTGACGTAATTGCCAAGGCTGAAGACGGGGTGATTGGTGAAATTGATAAATGTCCAAGCAAAGACAGCATGTGCCTGATTAAATTTGACAGTGTGCGTGGATGGATGCCGCGTTCGGCTCTGTTTGGCGTTTATGCGGATGAGGTTATCAGATAAGACGTGAAAAAAGCCATTGATTTTAATGCTGATGAAACTTTATTACCGCTCATTAAACGGTGGCAAAATTGGCTTTTGCATGAGCGCTTGTATTCAACACATACATTAGACGGATATGCACGCGATTTGGCATTATTTTTACACGATATCAACCCGCCGAAAAAAGTAAACATAGATGATTTGAAAACATTAGAAGTGCGCGATTTTCGCCACTTTTTAAGTATGCGTGCCGCAAAAGCCGTCAATCACTCTTCCATGAGCCGAGAACTGTCGGCTATTAAAAACTTTTTTAAATGGCTAGACGTTAATAATCTGGTTAAAAATACCGCCATCAGTGTCATCGGATCACCTAAGCAAGATAAAGTTCTTCCAAAAGCGATAGATGAAAATGATTCGTTTTTGCTACTGGATAAAGCTGCCGATGCTGCTAAAAGCACATGGCAGGGTTTGCGCGATAAAGCGGTTTTAACCCTGCTCTATGGTTGCGGTTTGCGTATTTCCGAAGCGTTAGCCCTCAATGTGGGTGATATTACGGCACAAAGCACATTTTTATGCATCAAAGGCAAAGGTAATAAAGAGCGAATTGTGCCACTGTTACCGCTTATTTGGCAAAACATTGCCGCCTATTTAGCAGAAAGTCCTTATACGCTTGACAGCGGCGAACCTTTGTTTGTCGGCGCACGTGGCGAACGATTAAGTCCGCGCATTATTCAACGACAAATGGAAAAACTGCGTCGCAATCTAAATATGCCCGAAACTTTAACCCCGCACGCTCTGCGACATTCGTTTGCCACGCAACTTTTGGCCGAAGGCGTTGATTTGCGCTCAATTCAACAATTGTTGGGACATTCGTCACTGATGACAACGCAACGCTATACTGAAGTTCAGCTTGAAACCATGATTAAAGAATATCATAAAGCACATCCGCTTGAAAAAATCGCACAACAAGATGATAATGCAAAAATCTAAAAAAAGCTATTGACAAGCAGTATAAAATATATATACTACGCCTAAATGTTTTTAACAAATAATCAGACAGAAGAGAAAAAAAATGGCAAAAGCAGTTAAAATTAAAGTAAAAATGGAAAGCAGCGCCGGAACCGGCTCATTCTTTATTGCAGAGAAGAATCCGAGAACGCATCCGGAAAAGCTGACCTTGAAAAAATATGATAAAAAATCTCGCAAACATGAAGAATTTGTTGAAAAGAAATTGAAGTAATTTCTTTGTGATAGAAAAAGGGGTTTAAGGAGGTGCGCAAAAGCGTCCTCCTTTTTTGATGCATGAAACTTTATCTCCTTTTATGGCGGCCGAGTTTGTTTATTTTATCTTTTGAAAACCATGATAATCATACAGATATAAAAAAGCCTCCGCGCAACTAAGCGAGAAGGCTTTCAAGCAAATATCTGTCAAACGTGTTTTAATCAATAGCGGTTTTCTAAATCTACTTTGCCGTCGTTCTCACTCTCTGTCGGTTCTTGCGGCAATTCAATAACCTTTTCTGTATCTTTTTGCGGTGTTTCTTTGTCTTCTGCCTTAGTTTCCGCCTCATCTTTTTTAATAAATGAGCCCATAAACTGCAAAGATTCTTCTATTTCTTCAGGTGTATTTTCTTCGCGTTCTTTTTCTTGCGGTTCGGCATTTTTCTTACTGTCAATATCAGCTTTTACCTGTTTAATTTTATTTTTGGCGATTTTAGAACCTACCTTGGCGGCATCCATACTGTCTTTAAATTTATCTTCCATCATTTGCTTTAATGCCGGCAGTTTTTCCGCATTAAAAATGGCTAAAACCCCGATAATTACCAAAATCCAACCAAACATACTTCCCCCTTTTTTATTGTTTGCGCAATCTGTTCAAAACTTCCGTTGCGTCATATTCATAGTTGTAAGATATAACACTTTTCAAACCTGCACAATATTTATTTTGCACATATTCAATATTTATTACCGGCAAAGGCCGGCGGATAACGGCGCGCACTTTTTCAAGCCGTTCTTCCGCCTTATCGGTTAAAATAATACGACTTTGGCATAACGCTTCATTGGCGGCAAAATCAGCATTTCCCAAACAAATCACATCACAACCGGCGGCAAAGCAACGTTCGGCACGTTCACAAATAGAACCGCGCAGTGCGTTCATCATTATTGCATCGGAAACCAGCAAACCGTCAAAGCCGATTGTGCCGCGGATAATATCTTTAATCACGCGTTCGGAACAAGTGGCCGGATTTTTTTCATCAACCGCTGTCAAAACAATATGAGCAACCATACCCATCGGGGTTTCATGCAATTTTTGAAAAGGGTAAAAATCTGTCATCAACTCTTGCAGCGAATCATTTATGACCGGTAGTTCCAAATGCGGGTCGGCTTGTCCGCGACCATGTCCCGGCATGTGTTTAATGCAAGGACACACACCCAACTTCATATACTCTGTAACCATTGCCTGTCCGAGTTTAGCCACCGTTTTTTCATCGCCCGAAAAACAACGGCTTTTAAGCGCTGTAGATGTTTGCGGATATTCTATATCTAAAACCGGCGCAAAATTGACATTGATACCGGTATTTTTTAAATCAGCGGCAATCAGCTGAGCATGAGCACGCGCAGTTTGTAAATCTTTTATATCGGCTTGTGCCGTCACAGCTGTCCATTCCGGCTCTAACAAACGGCGCACACGCCCGCCCTCCTGGTCAATGGCAATCAGCACATCTTCACGACCGATAACTTCTTTAATTTGCCTGATCAGATTACGAAGCTGGGCTTTGTTTTGCACATTAGCGCAACCTTTGGCAAATAAACATACGCCAAGCGGATTATGTGCGGCAAACAAGTGTTTTTCTTCATCGCTGAGCGATGTGCCTTGAACGGATAAAAATGCCGGTAAAATACGCGTTGCCATCAGATTTTAACGTTCCTTTACGATGCAATCGGCCAAGCCTTTAGCTTTTAATGCGGCACATGCTTTAGCCGCATCTTCGCGCGTAGCAAAAGAACCGGCACGCAGGCGGTAAAATATACCTTGTGCGCCAAGGTCTGAGGTTTGAATTTCATGCGAATATTTGGCCAAATCGGCATATTTTCCGGTCAGTGTTTTCCATGTTTGCTCAACAGCGGCTTTATTTTTAGAAGCCACAAGTTGCATTTGCCATTTACCACCTGCTACAGGTGCAACAACAGGCTGAGTTGTTTTCGGTTCAACTTTCGGCGTTGCGGCGGCAATGGTTTCTTTAGCTTGTGTTGCAACTTCCGTAGCCTTTTCTTTAGCATTTTCTACTGCAGGGGTTGCAACGGTTTTCACTTCTTCTTTAACTGCGGCACCGGTGTTTTGAGCCGAATCGGCCAACAAATCACTCGGTTTAGCCGGCATATTATTTTCAACCGTTTCTTTAGGGCCCGTCACTTTTTCGGTCGGTTGGCTCACTTCTTCAACAATACCGTCTAAATTTGTGGCATTTTCATCAATATCGGTTACTTCCGGCGCTATTTCAGGCAATTTCGGCTGTTCCGGCATCGGTAATAAATTTTCAACCACCGTGTTATCAACATTTTTCTTTTCTACAATATTGTAAACATCTTTATCTTGATTAGGGATTTCCATTCCTCCCGGATTTTCCGGCTTAATTTTAACCGCTGTTTGCGGCCGATGCAAAACAACCAAATCTTTAGAATGTTCAGCATATTGCGGTGCCAAAATAAACCAGCCAACAACACCGGCTAAAGCAATTCCGGCAAATGTGCCTAAAAAATTGTTGCGCGAACGCACCAGCTCCGAGCGCCGTTCTTCCATTGAAGCGATTTTCTGCTTAGCCACTTTCTGGCGGAATTCATCTAAATATTCGTCGTTATCTCTGCTATATAATTCTTTATACATGGTAAATCCCCTTTTTTAATGATGTTGTGATTATATACATTCAATGTTTAAAATAGCTTAACAGAATAAAAAAAATCTTTTATTTTGTTAAAATATCTATATAGTGAATGAAAAAGGATATTGAATGAAAATAGCAACATTAAACATAAATTCCGTAAATGCCAGATTGCCTTTGCTATGCCGATGGCTTAATGAAAATCGGCCGGATGTAATGTTGTTGCAGGAAATTAAGACGGAGTTCAATAATTTTCCGTTTTTTGAATTGCAAATGGCCGGTTTTGAGGCCAAAATGCTCGGACAGAAAAGCTACAACGGCGTGGCAGTGTTAAGCCCTCACCCGATGACAATCATCGCAGAAAATTTGCCAAATTTTCCGGATGAAAACGCTCGCTATTTGGAGGTTGAAGTCAATATTCGCGGCAAAAAATATATCATAGCATCTATTTACCTGCCAAACGGCAATCCGCCGGCGAATCAACCGCAAGATACCGGCAAATTAGAATATAAATTGGCATGGATGGATGCTTTTTTGGCGCATGCCGACAAATTATTAAAATCGGGCAAAAATGTATTACTCGGCGGCGACTTTAATGTGATTATGACACCACAAGACGTGTATAATCCGGAATTGTTTGTCGGTAATGCTTTATATCGGCCGGAAGTTTGGGCGCGTTTGCAGCAGTTAACATTTTCAGGCTATGCCGATGTTTTTCGCACACTGTATCCGAGCCAAAACGGCTATACATTTTGGGATTATACCGGCGGAGCTTTGCAAAATGATTTAGGTATGAGGATTGATTATATTTTCAGTGCACCGGCCTTAACCGATAAGTTAGTCGGTTGCCACATTGATAAAGATTTTCGTAAACAGGAAAAATCATCGGACCACACAATTTTAATGGCAGAATTTGAGGATTAAAAATGAAAAAGATATTGTTTTTAGCTGTTTTTTTGCTTTTAAGCACACCGTTTTCCAATGTTGAAGCGGCCAAAATTGACCAGAAGGTTTTAAACGAAATGTTGACCACGGTCAATGAGGATTATCTGTATCCGGTCAATAATGCCGAATTGGTGGCAAACGGCCTGAATGCGCTACATAATTTAGATAAAAAATTTGTTGCCTATAAAGGCTCTGACCGCGTTTATATGTATTATGATCAAACCATCACCGCGATTATTCCGTTTCCGGCCGATGACAAAGATATCGGAGCATGGGTAAAGGGGTTGAACAGCGCTTTGCAAGCGGCCTCAAAAGTTTCCGAAGATGTGGCATTGCATGATTTTGAGTTACCGGATTTGATTATGAAAGGAATGTTGAGCGGATTGGATAAATATTCGCATTATTATTCGCAATATGAATATAAGGAAGAAGATTATCGCCACAATTTCCGCATATTTTTTGCCAGCCGTATGATTGAAGATATTTTATACCTCAATATTCGCCTGTTTAATAAGCAAACATCAGCCAAAGTGCGCGAAGCTTTAGGAAAAAATCCTCAAGCTACCGGTGTTATTATTGATTTGCGCGGTAATGCCGGCGGTATGCTTAATGAAGCTATTAAAACGGCTGATTTGTTTACCGACGACGAGATTATTACCTATACGACAGCACGCGACAACAGTAATGTGCATTATTATATTTCTAAAAAAGGCGTGTTGTGCGACAAACCGATGGTTATTTTGATTGACGGTGAAACAGCTTCGGCAGCCGAGGTTTTGGCCGCCGGTTTGCAGGATCAGTCGCGTGCCAAATTGGTGGGAACAAAGTCTTTCGGTAAAGGAACGGTGCAGAATATTACGGAAATATCAAATGGCGGTAAACTGGTATTGACAACCGAACAATTTTTCACCCCGTCGGGTAAAGTGATTCATGAAAACGGGGCTGAGCCGGATATTTGCACAGAACTCGGGCGCGACGATAAATGTTCGCGTGAACCGCGTTCCGGCAAAGAAGAAGATATTGAAACAGCAGTTAAATTGCTTCATGGCGAATTAGACGACGAGCTTTAAATACTAGTTGGCACAAAAAATCCCTCGCGGCACAATGGCGGCGGGGGATTTTTATAATGTGAAACTTATTATGTTTTCACATCTACGTTTTTAAAACGGTAAATCATCAGAGTGTGTTTGAGGCTCAGATTCCGCTTCTACCGACTCAGCTTTTTGAACTGTCGGCAAAACCAAATAGCGGTCGCTGTCCATCAATTCGGTCATACATTTCCAACTGTTAAATTCCAGTTGGTGCATATTCCGCGCGATAAACAACTTAAAGTCCTCGTCAATCGGTTCGGCAATATTGTCCTTGACTAAGTTCAGTACCTTACGGAATTTGTCTTTTTGCGCCTCCGAGAACTCATCTTTGTTGAGGAGATTCTTGATAAATGCGGCAACATCATCCTTATTGGCGGCACCACAGAGATAAAAGTCGACATAATCAACCTTTTTCCCATTGTCATAATATAATTGCCTTAATTGCTGCAAATCTTTGCACAACTTTGCACAGGCAATAATCACGATTATATTACTTTTCATATGTTTTTCTATTTTAAGATTTCTTAATCATCAGCATATGTTTTACCATGCGGTCTGTCTGAAACTATTACCAAGTGTCCGAACATGGCAACAAATGCCACTAAACTTACCTCCAATAAAATGTAGAAAATAAGTTTTTCTGTCGGATAAATCATGATTGAACAAATAATCAAGCTCAATGCCATACATATAAAACATATATACCAAACTGCCGTAAAAAGAAAAGAGAGCGGGGCATCCGGTTTTTCCGGTTTTTGGATATAATATCCGGCAAAGGCTTGCAAAATAATGACAGATACCACCATTAAACCTGCCACCCAACCTTTGTAGCATATCATACCGTTTATAGCCAGCACAATACACAGTAACGTAACAAATACAAAGAGCATCTCTGCGAGATACAATTTGTAAAACCTGAGAAGTCTTTTCATACGCAATAATATTTTAAATTCATAATTGATGTTATAATTATAAGTTTTGTTACGAGGCAGTTTATGGAAAAATACATACACTGTCAAGTAATATCTATGTTGAAAGACTAGATGAAATGATAAGGTAGCGTGATGGTATTTGCAAACGTGGTTATATTTGCTTAATGCGCCATCAGACGGGCTTTTTCACGATTCCAATCACGTTCTTTGGTAGTTTCACGCTTATCATAAAGCTTTTTACCGGTGCCGAGACCAATCAGTAATTTGGCGCGGCCGTGATTATCAAAATAAAGTTTCATCGCAATCAGTGTTGAACCTTTGCGATTCAGTGCATTGATGATTTTGATGATTTCGCGGTGATGCAACAAAAGTTTGCGGTTGCGACGTTCAACATGGCTGGCATATCCCTGATTATCATAGGCGGCAATAAACATATTACTCATCAAAAGTTCCTCGCCTTCTACAATGCCGTATGCTTCGTTAATATTGGCGTGCCCTTGGCGTAACGATTTGACTTCCGTGCCGGTTAAAACCAGACCGGCCTCAAAAGTTTCGCCGATGGCATAGTCAAAATGAGCACGACGGTTTTGCGCCACCAATCCGCTGGAAATAAAATCTGATTTTTGCGTTTTTTTTGCCATTGTTTTTCCTTTATTGCAGTTGTTTATAAGATATTTTACGGCAAAAGTCAATCGGCAAGCGTAAATCATTTACATACCAAAATATGAAAAAAATATACATACTTGCTGGACAATTTAATTTAAATTTACTATATTGCAGGTATGTAAATGAGGTATAAATATGAAAAAAGAAGTAAAAATTAAGGCGCACGACGCTTTGAAAAATCTGCAAAACGGTTGGCAACATTTAAGTAAAAAACAGAAACTGTGCTCTATCTCAGGCTGTGTTTTGTTGGTTATCGGCGTTTGCTGGTTATGGTGCAACGCCAATGATCAATCGGATGAATACAAAACGCAACCTTTACAAATCGGCGATATTTCGCAGATTATTACCGCTTCAGGCACAATCAATCCGCTTTCTACCGTTTCAATCGGCACACAGGCATCCGGCCGTATTGCCGAGATTTATGTGGATTATAACTCCGAAGTTAAAAAAGGGCAGCTTTTGGCGTTGATAGATCAAGACAGTGCCAAAGCCAATGTGGCACAAAAAGAGGCCTCACTTGAAATTGCCAAAGCACAAGTGGCGGTTGAAGAAAATAACATCAAATATTATAAAAAAGCATTAGAGCGCATTTCTAAGTTAAATGCCTCAAAATATTCCACAGAAAAAGAATTGGAAGCAGCCGAACGCGATTACGACAATGCCGTTGCACAGCTTGCTTTGGAACAGGCACAAGTTAAACAGGCCGAAGCGGCGCTTAATTCGGCCAAAACAGAGCTTTCTTATACAGAAATTAAATCGCCGGTTAACGGTATTGTAATTTCTAAAGCGGTAGAAGTCGGACAAACTGTAGCGGCCAGCTTTTCAACACCGGAATTGTTCTCCGTGGCCGAGGATTTAACCAAAATGCAGATTGAAGCTGCCGTGGTGGAAGCCGATATTGCCAAAGTGCACAGCGGACAAACCGCACGCTTTACGGTAGACAGTTATAATGATGAATATTTTTACGGTAAAGTGGTGCAAGTGCGTAACGATGCCGTTACCACCTCAAATGTGGTAACTTATACGGTGGTGATTGAAATTGACAATAGCAACTTAAAGTTAAAACCGGGTATGACCGCCAATGTGGAAATCATTACTGCAGATTTGAAAAATGTGCTGTTAACACCGAATCAGGCTTTGCGTTTCTATATGGACAGCGGCGATAATGCCAAGCGCTATTCCGATCGCGGCGTGTGGATTTTGCGTGACGGCAAACCGGTGCGCGTCAGTGTAACTCTCGGCGTTAGTGATGACAACAACACACAAATTGAAGTGACAACGCTAAAAGCTGGCGACGAAGTAATTATTTCTAAAACCGAGGGGACTCCGCAAAAAGCACGCCAAATGAGATTAAGGATGCCACGCTGATGAAACCTTTGATAAAACTGCAAAATATCCATAAAAGCTATCCGTTAGACGGTTTTGAGCTGGAAATATTAAAGGGCATCAATCTGGAAATTGCGGCCGGCGAGTTTGTAGCGATTATGGGACCATCCGGTTCCGGTAAATCAACGCTGATGAATATTTTGGGCTGTCTGGATACGCCTTCTTCAGGCACATACAGCTTAGACGGACAAAACGTGGAACATTTGGCGGCCGATGAGTTGGCGGAAATCCGCAATAAAAAAATCGGCTTTGTTTTTCAAGGATTTAATTTGTTATCGCGCACATCTGCGCTTGAAAATGTGGAATTGCCGATGGTTTATGCCGGTTTAGATGATAAAACACGCCGCAAAAAAGCCATTAAGGCGCTTGAAAGCGTCGGGCTTAAAGAGCGCATGCATCATCAACCGAATCAGCTTTCGGGTGGCCAGCAACAGCGTGTGGCCATTGCACGCGCTGTTGTGAATGACGCGCCGATTATTTTTGCCGATGAACCGACCGGTAATTTGGATACCAAGATGAGTGTGGAAATTATGCACCTTTTTACCAAGCTTAATCGCGACTTAAACCGCACGATTATTTTGGTAACGCATGAAGAAGATATTGCACGCTATGCCAAGCGCATTATTAAAATCGTTGACGGCGAAATTCATAGTGATGCGTTAAATGAGGAAAGAAAAATAAATGATTGAATCTAAAACAATTTTTAAAATTGCGGTGCGTGCGATTGAGGCCAACAAAATGCGCTCGGTTTTGACCAGTTTGGGTATTATTATCGGCGTGGCGGCGGTCATTATTATGCTTTCTATCGGCAACGGCACACAAATTTCCATTCAAAATGATATGCGCTCTATGGGCACAAATTTAATAATGATTCGTTCCGGTTCATCCACCTCGGGGGGCGCGCGCATGGGACACGGCTCACAGCCGACACTTAAAAACAGCGATGCTGATGCCGTGCAAGAAAAAATTGCCGCCGTGCGCCTTGCTGCGCCGGTTGTCAATGACAGCGGACAGCTGGTTTATGGCAACACCAACTGGGCCACCAACATTGTGGGCACCGATAATCGTTATTTTGAAATTAAAGAATGGGATTTGGCGTATGGCCGTTTTTTTTCGGAAACCGATTTAAAAAGTGCCAACAAAGTGGCGATTTTAGGCCAAACCGTTGCCAAAGAACTGTTCGGCGATATTGATCCGCTGGGTAAAACAGTGCGGGTGAAAGGTGTGCCGTTTACGGTTATCGGCACTTTGACGGCGCGCGGTCAAAGCGGTCCGGGACAAGACCAAGATGACATGATTTATTTGCCGCTTTCTACCGCGCAGAAAAAAGTTTCCGGCACACAATTTCCGGATATGGCCAATATGTTGATGTTGCAGACATATAATGCCAAGGACACATATACATCGCAAGAAGAAATCAGGGCTCTGTTGCGTCAGCGTCACAATTTGGGACTGAATAAAGATGACGATTTCACAATTATGAACTTTACGCAATTTATGGAGATGATGCAGAGCTCATCGCAAATGATGACTATTTTTCTCGGTTTTATCGCCTCCATTTCGCTGGTGGTCGGCGGCATCGGCATTATGAACATTATGCTGGTTTCGGTTACCGAGCGCACGCGTGAAATCGGCATCAGAATGGCAATCGGCGCCAAACGCTGGGACATTCGGTTACAATTTTTGACAGAAGCGCTGATTTTATCGCTGTTGGGCGGTTTGATAGGTGTTGTCATCGGCATTGCCGGTGTTTACCTGTTGCCGCTGATTTCATCGTCATTTACGGCGGTGTTGTCCACTTTTTATGTGTTATTGCCGTTCAGTTTTTCCGGCATTGTCGGTTTGGTTTTCGGCTTTTTTCCGGCCTATAAAGCATCGCTTTTAAACCCGATTAACGCACTCAGATATGAATAAACACCGGAACTATGTTGCAAAAAAATCCTCGCCATTGATGTGGCGAGGATTTTGTTTGCTTTGTTAAGCCATTAAGCGCGTTGCATTGATTGAGCTTTGGAAGCAGCGGCCATAGTGCTGCTTGCCGCCTTACCAAAGTCAGAATTGGCATCAATATGTTTTTGCAGTCCACTCACAAAGTTGGCTGTAGATTGCAAATCCATCTTTTTCTGTGTGCCGTTCTCAATGGTATAAGCCTCAATCTGCTTATGTTCATTAAGCACGGCATAAGTTGTGCTGCCGCCTTTTTGATAAAGCGCACCGTTATTAGATACAGCTATCGATGCTTGAACATGACCGTTGGTATCAGTAGCCACTCTGATTTTGAGCGATTTTTCATCTAAACTCAATTTCTCTGTTGCAAATTTTTCGGTGGCTTCCGCGGCCAAGACTTTGTTCATCACTTGAGCATCTGGCGGCAATGCACCGGCTGCGGCATTTTCAGACTGACTTGCATTTGCATTCTTAATAATTTCATCCTTCACATTCTTCTTCAGCGATTCAATTTCTTCCGGTGTTGCCGAACGCAACTTACCGTTTTGCATAGCCGTATATTGCGCACGACCATTTTCATCAAGTGTCATTTTAATATCGGTATTACCACGTCTGAAGCCAATTTCGTTTTCACTTGCGGTATATTGCGGCTCATTAGTATTATATTCCAGTTTCTTCTCAAATTTATGTAACTTTTTGATAGATTTTTTATCGCCGGTTTCTTCAATTTGTTTGGTAATTTTATCACGTTCCGCATCAGTCATCATACGTTGATGGCCGTTATCTTCGGTAACCACATAGTGCACGGTGGTTTTGCCGCCGAGTTTACTTTTAATGATGCTGTATTTTGCCTGTTCACCATTGTCCTGCGTAAACGTGCCCGATAAACCATTACGGCCACGCATTAAGCTGAACTGAGAGCCGTCCTCATTCTGCTGCAATTCCACTACCGGCTTAGCATGATGCAGTTCGGTTGACGAGGCATGTTTAATTGTTTTATAAGCCTTTTCGGCTGTATCACTAACATCGCCATTGACGCGTGCATCAGTTTTCGCCAATTGTCTGGCTAAGCGACGCGCTTCTTTGTCGCTCATTTCTTGTTCGGAAACAACATTGCCTTCGGCATCGCGCGTTACCATAACCGAGCGGCGCAAACCGGTTTCTTCGTTAATGGCGCTGACAAATTCAACAGATTTACCGTCAGGTGTCGTCACTTCTAATGCTGCACCGTTGCTGGCCGCTTCAATTTTCATTTCTTTATATTTTTCAGAGCCTTCTTCCGGCACATCATCAACGCGAACTTCTTTAGGTTCATCCAGTTCAACTGCCAGACGCTCCTCAGGCACTTCTACAAAGTCATCTTGTTCTTCATCAATGACCGTTTGTTGTTCTTGTTGTTCTTGTTGTTCTTGTTGTTGATCATCTTGAACAGTGGTTTGACCGCCGCCTTTACCGCCGTTACCTTGATAATCTTCCGGCACTTGCGGCACAGCGTTCGGGTCATTGATAACCTTTTCAACATCCGGATCAAGCTCAATTTTCGGAGCTTTGGCACCGATATCCACACGACCGCCATTCAACCCCGGTTTCACGCGTTCAAAATCAGGATTATTGGCATGATTAACTGTTTCTTGTGCCTTAGCAATGGTTTCTTCCGGCGTTTCTTGCCCAATCGGCGTATTCAGAGCATCTTTGGTAACATCTGACAAATCCGTGAATTTAGGATTAGGAATCATTTGACCGGTTTTCGGATCATAAATCAGCGGTGGTTCATTGCCGGTGCCTTCAACAGTTGCTCCGCCTTGTCCGCCGGACTCTTGCCCCAGCTGAGTTCCACCAGAGCCACCCTGCTCTAAACCATGCGCCAGATTTTCGGCCTGCATTTCTTGTCCAATCATAGTCATCATAGCACCGGCTGTTGCACCTGCAAATGCCGCCCAACCTTCTTTCCATTTGCCTTTATTCCAAGAATTAACTGCAGTGCTAACACCGGCTGTCAATGCCATTCCAGCACGCAATAACTTAGCACTGCCAAGAGTTGTTACCTCGTGACTATTACCTGTAACAATATTGCCTGCAGCATGGTAAGCTTTTTTGCCATAATCAACCACCTTTTCTATTAATCCTGCTCCTGACGATGCAGCTGCACCGCCTGCTTCAGCACCTCCTTTTATTAAATCTCCGATTGCTCCAAAATTACCGGATAAAGCAGCATCTACACCAACATAGGCTGAAATAGCCGCTCCGACAGAAGATGCTACTACTGTTGCAAGTTTCGCTTTATTATGCAATATATATTCTTTTTTTGTTTGATACCCTCCTGCTTTCTTTTGCTGTTGATATTCTTCATTAAATTTCTTTACAGCTTTGGCCGTTTCAATCGTTGTTTTAACCGCCAAACCCGGCAAACCTAAGGTATAGTTTACCACCGCTGTTTTAGCCATATTCTTAACTAATTTATACTTCCAACCGTATTTCTTTTCAAAGCGGGTATCCAGCGCTTTAATGCGCTGCACCAGTTTGCATTCGCCAATTTTTTGCTCCAGTTTGTTTTTGAAATCCAAAACCGGATTCATTTGTGCGCCCAATGTTGCTCCAACTGAAGTTTCGGAAATATGCACCTTACCGGTGGCTGTCGGATCGGCCACAACTTGACCAAACAGATTTTGAGCCATCTCGGCACGTTTGGCCTGCTGACCTTCTTTATCAAGCTTTTTGCCGGTTGCATCTACATAAGTATTTTGTGCGTATTGCGCGGTTAAGATGGACATTGTCGATTCCATCATATAATCGGCAATTTTTTCTTTTAACTTTTCACGCAGGGCGCGCTTTTGCTCTTCAGACAACTCGTCTTCTTGGCCTAAAGTCTCGTCTTGCATAATGTCGCGCATGGCTTTAGCCACCGCCAAATCATAAATATCTTTACGCACCTCGGCGCCGGTTAATTTATGCTTCTTCTTTTCATCATCGGTTATTTCTTCTTCCGGAGCTTCGCCTTCGGCACCTGATGTACCATCAGTGGCCGTGGCCGGTGCAGTTGTTTCTTTGCTCTTTTTAGAACTCCACCAATCACTTACATCTGACGGCATATCCTGCAATTTGCGCCATTCGTTGGTGATGTTATCTTTAGAATCAATCTCAACATTATCATAAAACGTTTCAAATTGCTTCATATCGGCATCGTTGGCCAATAAATCCTGCATTTCGGCAGAATTAAACAATGAATCAACTCTATCATCGCGTTTTTTAAGCTCTTCTTCCGAAGTGTTGGCCAAGAAAACCGCCTCTTTTACCGGCATTTTTCCGGTATTGGCGCGGTCTTCATCAACTGCTTCGCGTAAACGCTTTGTGGCCGCCACAAGCGGATCTGTTTCTTCTCCGTTATCTTTACCGAAAGCTTTCATAAAGTCATCAAAGGCCTTAACATCTTCAATATTATCACTTTTTCCGGCTTTAAGTAAAACCGTTCCTTGTTTTTCAATAGCCTGTTGGCCGGCATTTTTCAGAGTATCTTCTTGCTCCAAAACCAAATCCGGCACACCTGCTTTATTGGCTCGCTTTTGAATGAACTGTTGAGCGCCGGTCATATTTTTCAAAACATCAGACACCTCTTTATCATCAGCAAAATTCAACATGACTTCTTTATATTCTTCAAAGCCTTTGGCGGTAGGGTCCAATGTAGCCAAATATGCTTCAACGGCCAAGCGATTCTCGCTTTTTACATCTTCCGTCGTTAAATCCGGAATCGGGTCACCGTCTACCACATAATCATCATGCGGATCTACGGCAGCAGCATCTGTTAATTTTTCATCATCTATGACATCCGTCCCATCTGCCTCATATATGTCATCCAAAGATATCAGACCATTACTGGCGCGCGTCGCATTAACAGAGTTAATCCATTCGCCGACTTCACCGACATAATTACCTTCTTCATCGCGCGAAAAAGTCATGGCATAGTCCATCATCTTTATTATTTCAGCATTAGAAGCGGCTTCTGCGCCCAATGCATCTGCTAAAACCGTTTCCATAATTTCATCATATTGCTGATCAAACATTTGACGACTGGTTGTGCGGAAATTATTTACAGTTTCTTGCAATTCTTCCGGTAAAGGCACAGAGACACCATTATATTCATGCTCTGCCATATCAATCACGTCTAAAACATCTTTACGACCGTCTATTCCCCCCATGACCTCAGAATTGCGATCGTAATCGTTATCCAACTGACGCTTCAAATATGCGTCCATGTATGGGACTTCATCGACCACATTTGGATAATTTGCTTCAATATCTGCCAAATAGTTGTCAATCGCGAGTTTTTTCTCGGCATATTCTAATTGTCCGCTTAATCTGGAAGCTATATCGCCCCTTAAAGAACTATATGCCATCAAAGACCGCACACCTTCCAAATCGGCGGCCGACATTTCATCTATATCTGAAGATTTTAAGTGCTCTAAGTATTCTTCGGTGGCTCCGCGTAATTGGGTATGTTGAGCGGATTCTTCGTTATAGGCAGAATCTTCTTTGTTGAGTTCATACCAAGCCTCAAGCTTTTGTGTCAGTGTTAACTTATCCGCCTTGTCTGCGTCCGGATCTGTTAAAAAATCTTCTACTTCTTGTGTCATGGGAGCCTCCATTGATAATTTTAGACATATATTTGGTTTGATTATAGCATATTTCAGTTTTTTGTCAATAATCTTTTTTCCATTTTAGTCAAGTGCTATTAAAAAAAGTTTAAGGAGGTAAGCAGCAAATTCTTCTTGGCAGACTTTTCTTATATCTCCGTTTTACAAATATCTTTTTAGCTTTCGGCAATTTTCTGCAAGACGAGCCATGTTTCATTATGATAATATAACAAAACTAAGAGTTCCATTATCAAACAAGGAAGCAAAATATATTTTATTTTAAGATAGTAATCCTTTGTGCACTCAAACCACTTTCGTTTTAGGACATATCGCAAAAACAACGGATGTCCGAACCAAAAGCAAAAATCAAACAGAAACAGAATAGGAAAAAAAGGACCCGTTATATGAAATACAATTATTATAAAGATTCCAAATGCAATTAATAAGTTGAGTATGAAATCGATACACTTAAAAATATTATTTTTTATAATTTCTTTTTTATCCTCTTTTTCCATGTTCTGCTCCCGTGTTATGCTTTAATATTTAAGGAGCTTGCAATATTTCATTTGGATAACATATTATAACCACTAACAGTGCTAATATTTCTAAAAACAATGTAGGTAATAATATATATTTAATCTGTAGCAATTTATCTTTGCGACACTCGAACCATTTTCTTTTTAATATATACCGTAAAAATAGCGGATACCCAACAATAAGACAAATATCAAACAGGAAAAGAATAGGAAAAAGAGGCACCATTAAATGTAATTCAATTAATGCAACAACACCAAATGCAACCAACACACTTAATGTGCAATCAATACATTTTAAAAAATATGTCTTTATTTTTTCTTTTGCAACCTCTTTTTCCATATCCTGCTCCTCTACTATGTTTTATTTTCTAGTAGTTTTTTTCTTCTCTACTATAAAACATATTTTTCATTTTGTCAGCAAAAGAATTTATTCCTTGCTTAATAAATTTGCGACCAACGATACTCCCTCCACGTGTATACGGTATTTTATCAAATATCATACCTACACTATTAGCCGCTCCGTTTACCGCTAAATTAGTTCCAAAATCGTTCCAATTTTCGGCATATCCGGCTGAAGCATTTAATGTGTCAGTAAAGGCATTAAAAGCCTTATTGGCAAAAGTGGTATCTTTTGCCAAATGCATTGGCGTGGTCATTGCGCCCACAAATTCACCAATCCCATAAGCCAACGGATGTTGTTGCTGTAAATCGTTTTGCAGCGCATGAAATGAAAATTCTTATTCTATAAACAAAAAAAGCCTGCCTTATGGCAGACTTTCACGCTTAAACAAAGTTGTTGTGCTATTTATTATTCATAGCCATCGGAATGTTTGTTCCTTCCGGCATAATTTGAATTTCTTCGGCTTCCAAACTGACCGGTTGGCCGGTTTCCTGATCCACCGTGGCAGCTATCCAAACCACGGTTTGCGGCGTTATGGTGGCATTGTTCATCAAGTCATCGTCAATTTCAACCATAATCTGGCCGCTGCCGTCTTGCAACATATAGTTATCATTGCCTAAGTTTTGAATAATATATCCTTGCACATAAACCATACTGTCATCAGCCATGTTTTGCACCTCAGAAACTTTGCTGACCGGCTTGTTGGCTCCGTCGTGCTTCATTTTACCGTGATCACCGGCCATAGCGTTGGCGCTTGCTAAAACTATTGCTGCCGCTGCGGCGCAAGATAACAATTTGTTTTTCATCATATTTCTCCCTGTTGTTAAATTGATACCGCTTTCTATATATTTTAATTATGGCGTAATTCAACCGGCTATATCGCAAAGATTATATTATCACACGGAATATTTTATGTTACAAATAAGTAATAAAATGTGATGAACAACGGCAAAAAAAAGGTTTTATTTTTAAGACGATTGTTTATGATGTGCTCAGGTTAACAGGAGGAAAATAGATGGAAAACACAATTGATGAAAAACAGGAAATGGAATATATTGACGGCTTAATCAGCAAGGTTAGCGCCGCTCAGCAAAAATTTGCGACCTATTCTCAGGAGCAAGTTGATGAGATTTTTCGCCGCGTGGCTTTGAAAGCCAGCTCGCTTCGCATTCCGCTGGCTAAAATGGCGGTAGAAGAAACAGGTATGGGTATTGCCGAAGATAAGGTAATTAAAAACCACTTTGCTTCCGAATATATTTATAATAAGTTCAAAAACACCAAGACCTGTGGCATTATTGAAGATGATAAAGAAAACGGCATGATTAAATTTGCCGAACCGGTGGGTGTGATTGCCGGCGTTATTCCGACAACAAACCCTACTTCTACGGTGATTTTCAAAACTTTAATTACATTAAAAACGCGTAACGGCATTATCTTTTCGCCGCACCCACGCGCCAAAAAATGCACCATTGAAACAGCGCGCATTTTGTTGGAAGAAGCCGTTAAAGCCGGTGCACCGGAAGATATTATCGCATGGATTGATGAACCATCTATTTTGCGCACGCAATTTTTAATGCAGGAATCTGATTTAATTTTAGCCACCGGCGGTCCGGGCATGGTTAAATCAGCCTATTCTTCCGGCACACCGGCTATCGGCGTTGGTCCGGGAAATACTCCGGCGGTTATGGATGAAACAGCCGATATTGAAATGGCCGTCAGCTCGGTTTTGATGTCTAAAACATTTGATAACGGTATGATTTGCGCCTCTGAACAATCTGTGGTGGTGGTTGATGCCATTTATGATGCGGTTAAGACCGAATTTTTGAAGCGCGGCGCTTATATTTTGAACGATAGCGAACGCGCTAAAGTGGCAGCCACAATTATTCAGGACGGCAAGTTAAATTCCGCCATAGTCGGTCAACCGGCAGCCAAAATTGCTGAAATGGCCGGCGTTAAAGTGCCGGAAAATGCCAAAGTTTTAATTGGTGAAGTCAGTAAAATCGGCAAAGAAGAACCATTCTCGTATGAAAAATTATCGCCGTGTTTGGCTATGTATCGCGCCAAAGATTTTGAAGACGCTATGGAAAAAGCAAAGCAACTCGTTTTGTTTGCCGGCGCCGGACACACTTCGGTATTATACACCAATCCGCGCAACGATGAACGCATTAAGCTTTATGGCGACACCATGCCGACCGGACGCGTGATGATTAACTGTCCGTCGGCACAAGGCGCTATCGGCGATATTTATAACTTTAGATTGGAACCGTCTTTGACTTTAGGTTGCGGCTCTTGGGGACAAAATTCGGTAAGTGAAAATGTGGGAGTAAAACATCTGATGAATATTAAATCTGTGGCTAAACGCGAAGAAAATATGTTGTGGTTCAAGGTTCCGCCGAAAATTTATTTTAAGCCGGGCTGCTTGAGCTTTGCTTTGAAAGAATTGCAAGGCAAAAAACGCGCCTTTATCGTGACCGATAAACCGTTGTTTGATTTGGGTTATACCAAAAAAATTACCGATATTTTGGAACCGCTCGGTATTGCTTACAAGATTTTCAGTGATGTTAAACCGGATCCGGATTTGACCACTATTAACAAAGCACGCGACATGGTTAACAGCTTTGAACCGGATGTGTTGATTGCATTGGGTGGTGGTTCGCCGATTGATGCCTGCAAAATTTTGTGGATTATGTATGAACATCCGGAACTCAAATTTGAAGATTTGGCGCGTCGTTTTATGGATATTCGTAAACGTATTTTTGAATTTCCGGCAATGGGCGTTAAGGCTGAAATGGTGGCTATTCCGACCACTTCGGGGACCGGTTCGGAAGTAACCCCGTTTGCCATTATTACCGACGACGCAACCGGCGTAAAATATGCCATAGCCGATTATACATTAACACCGACAATGGCTATTGTGGATACCGATTTGGTATTAACCATGCCTAAAGGCTTGTGTGCCGCTTCGGGTATTGATGTGATGACACACGCGTTGGAATCTTATGTTTCCTGCATGGCCACCGATTATACGCGCGGCCTGTCAGTTGAAGCCGGCAAGTTAATTTACGAAAATTTGGTAAAATCGTATGAAACAGGTGATGCGACGGCGCGTGAAAAAGTTCACCACGCGGCAACAATCGCCGGTATGGCCTTTGCAAATGCATTTTTAGGCGTTTGCCACTCAATGGCACACAAGCTCGGCGCGGCATTTCACATTCCGCACGGCTTTGCCAATGCGTTGTTGATTAACCAGGTTATTCGTTATAACTCTAACGATTGCCCGGCTAAGCAAGCCACCTTCCCGCAATATCGTTTTCCGAACACCAAAGCGGCGTATGCGGAATTTGCACGCGGTATCGGCTTGAAGGGCAAAACCGATGACGAGCTTGTAAATAACTTGATTGCTGCGATTGAAGATATGAAGAAAAAGCTCAACATTCCTCTTTCCATTCGCGATTGGGGCGTAAAGGAAGAAGATTGGGAAAATGCGATGAAAACTTTGCCGGAATTGGCATTTGACGACCAATGCACGGCAGCTAACCCGCGTTATCCGCTGTTTAAGGAAATTGAGCAGATGTATCGCTATGCTTATGATGGCGTAATAGACTTCAAGCTGTAATTTGATATTAGGTCAAACCAAAACGGAGCTGATTATTTAGCTCCGTTTTTGATTTAATTATGAAAATTTTAACTTCTTATATTAGTGCGGCGCATCGGCGTAACTTTGGCCGTGGCTATTACCAGTTGGCGGCCGATTTTCCGCAATTCCATGTTACCGCTTTTTTGCGCCGCAACGCCAAGTTTACGTAAATTGGCAAAAATCAGGCCGTCTTTAGATTTCAGCGGCGACATATTGCTTTCTATGGTCAAGATTTCTTCCGGTAATTTGGCATTATATATTTGATTGAGCGCCCGCACGCCCTGAATACCGGAGCCTTTTAAGATTTCCTTAAAGCAATCTTCATAGCCGTATTGTTTTTGCGTGTCTTTTTTACTTAAAAGAGAGGCCGCTACATACGGCTGTTGCTCCGGCGTATAAGTTGATAAATACATTTCCACCAGCGGCTTAAATGCGGCGTCTTTATCGCTTGTTTTATCCATAAACAGTGCCAATTTTTGCGCACTGTTATCCGGTGACACATTTTCCAGCAACAACGCAAACATATCGGCACGTTTTGCTGATGTGACCTGCGCCCAATCTGCGTGAATATCGCTCATAATCACATTTTCATCTTCATTTGCGCCAAACGGCTTTTTGCCGTCAGACATCAAATATGTCACCGTATCTTTGGCAAAATCTTCATCAAGCATACATTTTGAAATCAATAATTCAGCGCGAATTTGATTGATTTCAAAACTGTTATCCTTTACAAATTTTTGTAAAATCGGCAAATTACGGTCTTGAATTTTCAGCTTTTGCTTGAGTGTTTTCGCCAAAGGTATAACGTCGGCATTATGAATTTTGCCGTTTATTTTATTTAAGTGACGCATCAAGCTTCTACCATAATCATCTGAATTATCGTCATTTTCTATCAATTCATGAAGTTCGTTTGCATATATTTCGTTTAACTTTTGCCGATTTTCCGAACTGAAAAGACGATTAGCCGGCGACATGCGGTCTATAATAAAATCTTCTGTTGTAACCACTTGTGCATCACGGGCCGCCTTATACTCTTGCAAAAAATCATAGCTGCAACCGTCTTGAGCTTTTTGCCAGACAATCTTAAGCGCGGCTTCATCCAGCTCTTCTATCTGCGCCTCATGAAAGGCTTGACGGTCTTTAACATTGGTATGGCAGTGTTCTGCAAAATAATCACGAAACTTCAAATACATCGCTTCACTTTGATAAATCAAATCCGTAGAAAGCACTTTGCTATATAAATCAAGCACCTTCATATTTTCTGAAACCTTATGAAAATCCATTTGCAAGATAGCATCTTTTTCACCGGATATATCTTCCATTTGCAATAACTGCTGTATTTTTGCCGAATCTTCCGATTGTTGCATGGCTTGATATTCTGATTTTGTCGGATTAAGATTGCTTTGATCTATTTGATATAAATCGGTATACAACTCATGGCTTTTTGCGGCCGAAGAATTGCTGCCAGCCTCAAAAATAATTGTTCTTTGAGCTTCCAGATCATCATATACTTCAACCAATGGAGTCTCAGGTATAGCCATCCGAAAAGGCTTGACGGTTTGCGGCGCATTTTCATCGGTTAAATAGGCCGCCGTGCGCCGCATAACAGCTGAGCGAATTTTATCGGCCGGATGCTCATCGGTGTTTTCTTTAGTGTCAATTTTTTCACTTTTGAAAGGCAGGTTAATGTTATAACCGGCGCGATGACACAAAATATGCGCATAGTTATCGGCAAAAATTTCAGCTTCTTTATTAGATAGGTTATCTATATTATATTTATGGTCAAAAACCATATGCGACAGCTCATGCGCAATGCTATGCGCCACAAAATCTTCGCCTTGCGCGGCTAATTTTTGCAGATAAGTTTTGCCCATTCTGATAATACCAAGGTCTGTAGCAATCTCATTATTATCGGTATACTCTTCGGTATCGCTGAGGCAAATTTGCACATCTTTACCCCGCAAAACATCGGACTGATTCTGCAAATTGTGCATTATTTCAGTTAAGTATTCCATCAGCGGGGCATATTCTTTGTTGACTTCTTCTGCCATTTCTCTCCTCTTGAGCGTATTATACACAAATTTTACACTTTTTGTCAAGAATTTTTATGCACGATATAAAAATACCCCACCGGAAAATCCGATGGGGTGTGCGTTTTTTATTTTTGGTTATCTAGTTGCAAGAGGGAATGCGCGCTCAGAGTTTTGCTCTTCTTTATAAGATTTATAAAAGCGATTCTTAAACTCTGAGTTTTCATCTAAGCGTTTAATCTCAACTTTTTGCAATGGAGCGACCAATTTTTCCTTACCGATTGCAGATAATATGTGTTTGGCTGTTTCTTTTTGTGTTTGCATTTGTTGAATATATTGCTCCATTTGAACGGTTGCCGGATTGGTGTTTGTTTTTCCACCTAATTTAATGAGATAGAGTGGTTCCCAAGGCTTCTCCAATGGAGTTGCGCCATAACCACCTCCTGCTATCCAAAAGCCATTAGTCCCATCTTCGCGCAATCCCCGTGGAAATATTGATAATTTTTTGCATCTTTTTTCAGAGATATCACTTTGAACCTCGTATTTATGCCGATAGGTTTTAGGAATTGGAAATCTTTTAAGACTATTCATCAAAATACCTTTTCGGGCAAAATCTTTTAAAATGTGTCCTTGGTCACGAGGCAAAGACAGTGATAAAGAATCAAGAGCTTGTTGTAGCGTAATTGTTTGGGCAGAACGAGCGGAATACGCTTTAGGTTGATGATTTTTCTCAATTTCGCGGTGTAAATTTTGTTTCCATTCATTGTTTCCGAGATGTTCTACAGAAGCTAAACCATCATTACCGGCACGAGCACCGGCGCGAATCAGCATTAAGGCTGATTTGTAATAGTGTTCATCTCCTGTTTGATGAACTTTTTCCAGGGCAATATCCAAAATTGGAGACTTATCATGCCACATATTGACGTTTGCTCCCTCTACCAAAGCTTTTTTCATATCAACCAAATCGGCTCGAAGTATGGCAGAATATAAATTTTTGTCGGCAGCATCGGAAGTTTCTTTTAATTGGGAACGAATGTTATTTTTGGTTTGTTCATGACTTTGTAACTCCATAGCCAGTTCTTTTTGTAGCTCTGGCGAAATTTTATAAACAGCCGCACAATGCTTTTGTTCTTCATCAATTAAAAAGGTATCGGCATTCGCATTCAAGTCTTTCCAATCGTTTACCAAATCATGAAATTCTTTATTGATTTTTTGTTCTTTTTGGGTTTCTTGATACGAATTACAGGTTTTGACAGTGCCCAGTGTTGCGCCGAATAATGCACCGGCAATTAGCCCTTTTCGAACCAACTTATTTTGCCGAATACGTTGCAGAATTGTTTTATTGTCATTACTCATTGCCCTACTCCTTTTTGCCCAAATAAAAAACTAGTCGCTTAATGAAAAGCGACCGGCGGTTGGAAACTATCTACAGAAATAGTGCGACATATTGGCCTAAACAGCCATATATTTGTCTAGAATATTTATATGATGTCTATGTAAAACGGCTTATTTTGCCGCCCACCGATCATCACATAAAGATAACCATCGGGCTTACAAAATTTAACGTCTTGCATTGACGTCTGTAGAGAGGTTTCCACACCTCGGGCAAGTCTTTTCACCTTGCTTGAGTTTAATTTAACAGAAAAATAGACTTTTGTCAATAGAGATTTTTAAAATAAAATGAGAGAGGCTGAACCTCCCTCATTTTATTTACCATTAGATGGCGTTTTTTTTATTTATATTGAGCTAAGTGCTCTAACAACGCACGTTTTTCATCAACGTTAGCTTGAGCTTTACCCAAGAGCATTGCATAACGTTCCGGATTTGCCTTATTGACAACCTGGAAGCGAGTTTCGCTGGCCATAAAGTCGGCAAGCGGCTTGCTCGGCGCCTTAGAATCGAGCGTCAGCGGTGCTTGGCCTGCCTTCATGTTATCCGGATTATAGCGATAGAGCGGCCAAGAACCAGTTTCAACCGCGTTCTTTTGGTGGCTCAAACCTTCAGCCATATTCAAACCTTGGTTAATGCACGGACAGTATGCAATAATGATTGACGGACCTTCATAAGCTTCAGCTTCATTCATAGCCTTAATCACCTGCATATCATTAGCGCCCATTGCCACCTGTGCCACATAAACATTGCCATAGCTCATGGCAATCATGCCCAAATCTTTCTTCGGCAATTCTTTACCGGCTGTAGCAAATTTGGCCGAAGCGCCCAACGGGGTAGCCTTAGACTGTTGACCGCCGGTGTTAGAATATACGCCGGTATCAACTACCAAGATGTTAACGTTGCGACCGCTGGCAATAGCATGATCTACGCCGCCAAAGCCGATATCATAAGCCCAACCGTCGCCGCCGATAATCCATACCGACTTTTTAATCAGGTAATCAGCAACTTCGTTCAAGTGCTTAGCCTCTTCGCTGTTAATGCCTGCCAATTTAGCACGCAAAGCAGCCACATTGTCACGTTGAGCATCAATTTCAATATCATTTGATTGCGGATTGCTCAAAATCTTATCAGCAATATCGCCGAGCTGGCCTTTTAAGCCTTCCAGCAACGATTTTGCCATAGCTGTGCCGTGGTCAATAGAAATGCGCATACCCAAACCGAATTCGGCATTGTCTTCAAATAATGAGTTTGCCCAAGCCGGACCGTGACCTTTTTCGTCTTTGCAATACGGCGTGGTCGGCAGGTTACCCGAATAAATTGAAGAACAACCGGTGGCGTTGGCAATAACCATTCTGTCGCCGAACAATTGTGTGAGCAACTTAATATACGGAGTTTCACCGCAACCGGCGCAAGCACCCGAATATTCAAACAACGGCTGAATCATTTGCGTTGTCTTCGGCATATTCTTTACAACATCGGTGCGTTTAACATACGGCAGAGTTTCAAAGAACTTCCAGTTTGCTTTTTCTGTTTCCAGATGATTTTCAATATGATCCATATTGATGGCGTGCAATTCCGGATTTTCCTTATTCTTAGCCGGACAAGCGGTTACGCATACACCGCAACCGGTGCAATCTTCCGGAGAAATTTGCAAAATGAATTGCTTACCGGCAAATTCTTTACCTTTATATTCGGCATGTTTCAATGTTGCCGGTGCGCCAGCTAACTGAGCATCATCAGCCACTTTCATACGAATCACGCCGTGCGGGCATACAATAGAGCATTTACCGCATTGAATACATGTGTTCGGATCCCAAACCGGAATTTCGGTGGCAATACAACGTTTTTCAAACTGCGTGGTGCCGGTCGGCCATGTGCCGTCAACAACCTCTTGCAATTCCGATGTTTTAACGCTGTCGCCTTTGTCGGCAATGAGTTTGGCCGTTAAGCCTTGAACAAACTCAGGAGCATTGGCCGGAACCGGTGCCAAACGATGGAACTTAGATGTGACATGATCCGGATATTTTACTTCAAACATGTGCTCCAAAGAAGCATCAACCGCGGCATAGTTCTTTTGAACAACGGCATCACCCTTCTTAGAATAGGTCTTTTTAATGGCCGCTTTAATTTGGGCAATAGCTTCATCTTTAGGCAAAATGTTTGAAATTGCAAAGAAGCAGGTTTGCATCACGGTGTTAATGCGTTGGCCCATACCGGTCGCGCGCGCCACTTCAACGGCGTTAATGGTATAAAACTTCAAGTGTTTGGCCAAAATTTGTTCCTGAACTTCAATCGGCAGTTGATCCCAAACTTCTTCAGCTTTATACGGAGCATTTAACAAGAAAGTAGCACCGTCTTTGGCAATATGCAAAATGTCAACTTTCTTCATGAATTGGAATTGGTGGCAAGCCACGAAATCAGCTTTGTTAATCAAATAAGCCGAGCGGATCGGATTATCGGAAAAACGCAAGTGCGAAGTGGTCATAGAGCCGGATTTACGCGAGTCGTAAACAAAATAGCCCTGCCCGTATTTACCGGCATCTTCAGCAATAATTTTAATAGAGTTTTTGTTGGCGCCAACCGTGCCGTCTGCACCCAAACCGAAGAATACGGCGCGCACAACATCATCCGGCTCAACATCAAATGAAGCATCATAAGCCAAAGATTTGTGGGTTAAGTCATCTTCAATACCAACCGTAAAGCCGTTAATCGGATTTGCAGAAGCCGCATTGTCAAACACAGCTTTAGCCATGGCCGGTGTAAATTCTTTAGAAGACAAACCATAGCGACCGCCATAAATTTTCGGCAAGCTGGCAATTTTGCCGTTGCTGAATGCTTGCGATAAAGCGGTTACAACATCCAAATAAAGCGGTTCGCCGAGAGAGCCGGCTTCTTTGGTTCTATCCAAAACCGAAACAACTTTTACGGTTTTCGGCAGAGCTTTTAAGAAAGATTCTGTCGGGAACGGACGATATAAATGAACTTTCAAAACGCCAAGTTTGGCACCGTGTGCGTTCAAATATTCAATTGCTTCTTCTACCGTTTCAGCGCCCGAGCCCATAACAACAACAACGTTTTCGGCATCTTGAGCACCAACATAATCAACCACATGATATTGGCGACCGGTAATTTTTGCAAACTTGTCCATTTCTTCTTGAACAATGCCTTCAACTTTGGCGTAATAAGGGTTTGCCGCTTCACGGCCTTGGAAGAACACATCCGGATTTTGCGCCGTGCCGCGAATAACCGGATTTTCCGGACGCAGAGCGTGTTCGGCGTTAAATTTGTAATTAACACCGTCTAACATCGCGCGCAAATCATCGTCGGAAATCAGTTTAACCTTTTTAATTTCGTGCGAAGTGCGGAAACCGTCAAAAAAGTGCATAAACGGAACGCGTGAACGAAGCGTTGAGGTTTGCGCAATAGCGGCCATATCACCGGCTTCTTGCACCGAATTTGAGCAAAGCATGGCAAAACCGGTTTGGCGGCACCCCATTACATCGGAATGATCGCCGTATATTGACAATGCGTGATAAGCAAGCGAACGTGCTGCAACATGCATTACAAACGGCATCAATTCTCCGGCAATTTTATACATGTTCGGAATCATCAACAGCAAGCCTTGTGAAGCCGTAAAGGTGGTGGTTAAAGCACCGGCTTGCAATGAGCCGTGACAAGCACCGGCCGCACCGGCTTCGGATTGCATTTCCTGAATATCCGGCGTTACACCCCAAATATTCTTTTGTTTGGCTGCAGACCACGCATCTGCCCATTCACCCATCGGTGAAGACGGAGTAATCGGGTAAATGACGCAGACTTCGTTCATGCGATGGGCTACCGAAGCGCAGGCTTCGTTAGCGTCCATCATTTTCATTTTCACTTCTGACATTTAAATATCCTTTTTAGTTAATACAAAGAAAAAACGGCACTAAATGACCGATTTTTCGGTTTTTCTTAAAAAAACACAAACGTTTCTGGCGCTGTTTATAACAACATTCAAAATAAAAATCAAGCGTATTTAAACAGTTAAGCAAAATTTATTTGCACAAAAAAAATCTTTTTAAAATAATACTTGACAAATATGACAAATAGGCGTATATCAAGGATACATTTTTCAAATAATTAGTTTTTTATTTTTCTTTAATTATTAACTGCGTATGAATAAGAAGGTGTTAAGCAACGGCGTTGTGCTGTTGCATGTAGCGAACAATGGTCAAGCAGGATTTGAGCTGTCATTGACTTTCAAGTGCGGTCATCAGAACGAGCCGAAGCTTGGTCTGGCTGCTCTGTATGAAAACTTGGTTCTGCGTCAGGCTCAGGGTGGGTTGTCTGCTATTTACGGCGGAAACCTGACCAGCTTCCAGACCAGCGGTCCTTTGAACGCTCTGAACAAGAAGTTCAATGAGCTCTGGTTGTGCTGCCTGCACCCGACGATTGATTCTGAGTCAATCAAGGCTGCTGCCGATGACATTGTCAAGCACACGATGGATCTGGCCGATGTGCCTTTGCGTCAGACCAAGTTGGCCTATAAGCACACAGCTTATGGGCAAGATGACGTGGTCTGGAACACTTCAGAGTATATCAGCAAGGTGTCCTTGCTGACGGCTGACGATGTGAAGGACTATGTTGATACATGCTTTGTTGGCAACAATTTGGTGATTGGCTATTCCGGTTCCGAGAGCGGTTTTGCCAAGGTGGTGAAGCTTGCAGACAAACTCTTCGGTTCTCTTCCTGCCGGCAAGCCCAGTGCTGTCAAGAGTTGGTTCTACACCGGCGGCTATCAGGAGATTCCCGGTAACGGCACCGTGCAGATTGCTATGTTCGGATGGGACATTTCGCGCTCGGGCAACTTTGCCGAGACCAATGTTCTGATGAGCATGCTTTCATCCCGCATGGAACGCGCACTTGCACCGCTGGCTGCCACGTCTGAGGTGAAGATAGCCGGATACTTTGGGTTCCGCACGCTTCGCATCAGCGTTGCCTGCTACAACCGCAAGAACTTTGACAAGGTGCTTGACGAGGTTTGCCATCAGGTGCATCGTCTGCGCAACGAACAAGCTTCGGCTCGTCGTCTGGAGACATCCAAGCAGCGCGCCATGGCTGAGCGTCTGGCCGTTTCTAACGAGCTGTTGCCACGTTCCGTGCATGCCGCATACTTGTTCCTCAAGCGCGGAATCGATTATGACAACAACCGCTGCGTTGAGAACATCAGCCGCACCGACGCCTATGATGTGATGGACAAGGCCCGTGACATCTTTACCCCCGAGATGACCTGCGTCATTTACGGCGGCAAGGCCTCCTATGAGGAGCTGCTCAAGAAGATGCTGTAGCCAAATAGGCATTGACTTTCAAAACGGAAACTGTATAATGCAGTTTCCGTTTTTTATTTTGAGGCTCAGAATGGATATTTTATCGGACATATTTATAGATACGCTGATTGATAATATCAAACTTTTTCCGTTTTTGCTTATCACTTATTTGTTTTTGGAATATATGGAACACCGCACATCAGAAAGAGCGCTCCGACTTATTCGCAAAGCCGGTTACGGCGGACCTTTAATCGGCGCTTTATGCGGTGCGTTGCCGCAATGCGGTTTTTCGGCAGCGGCCGGTAACCTGTTTGCCGCGCGTGTGATTAGTTTAGGCACGCTGATGGCCATTTTTTTATCCACTTCCGATGAAATGTTACCGATTATGATTGCCGATGCCGCCGAGCCAAAACTGATTACGGCGCTTTTGCTGTATAAAATCGGCTGCGCTCTTGTGTTTGGTTATATGATTGACTTTGTGTGGCGAAAATATACCCCTCAACCGGCGTTTAACATGGAAGAACTATGCAGCAATGAAAATTGTCATTGCGAAGACGGCATTTGGCTTCCGGCTTTGCATCACTCTGTTCGGATTGCCCTGTTTATTTTTGCCGTTACACTGATTTTAAACGCCATATTTGCTTATATTCACCCTGTCCGTTTGTCGGCTTATTTGCAAACGCCGATTTTAGGCGAGCTGGGTAGCGGCTTGTTCGGTCTGATGCCGAATTGTTCGGCCTCGGTGATTTTAACGCAACTTTATTTGGAAAACTGTATCAATATCAGCACTTTGCTGAGCGGCAGTTTAGTTAATGCCGGCGTTGGGCTTTTGATTTTGTTTCGCGTCAATCGGCACTTAAAGCAAAACTTACACATATTAGCACTGTTGTATATATGCGGCGTAGCTGGGGGTTTGTTCAGCCGATTGGTATTTTAGCTTTGCCTTTTCCACCGATGAAACAAATTGTAACGTTTTGTGTCTTGCGCACAAACGCATAAATCTTTATGCTAAACTAAAATAAAAATCAATTATGAAAGGATTATATTATGGCAAAAATTCATCCAAGTGCAATTATTGAAGATGGCGCACAAATTGCCGCAAGTGCGGAAATCGGTCCGATGTGCTGGATCAGTTCACAAGCAAAAATCGGCGAAAATGTAAAGCTTTTAGGTCAAGTAACCGTTTATGGCAACACCACCATCGGTGAAGGCACAATCGTATTTCCGGGCGCACGCTTAGGTTGCGGACCGCAAGATCACGGCAACGAATTTCAGCCGGAAGCTAAATTGATTATCGGCAAAAATAACATCATTCGTGAAAATGTAACCATGCATTCGGGCACGCCGAAAGAGCATTTTACCACTGTGGTCGGTGACGGCGGCATGTTTATGATTAACTCGCACATTGCGCACGACTGCGTGGTCGGTAACGGCGTAATTATGACCAACAACGCGGTTATCGGCGGTCATGTGCATTTGGGAGACGGCGTCATTTTGGGCGGTAACTGTGCCGTGCACCAATTTGTTCATATCGGTCGCAAGGCTATGGTCGGCGGCGTTTCCGGTGTGGCACGCGACATTATTCCGTTTGGCATAGCCAACGGCGTGCCGGCGCGTTTGCGCGGCTTGAACGTTATCGGCCTAAAACGCAGCGGCGTTGATGAAGCCACCATTAAAGCTTGCACCCGCGCATTTATGTTTGTGTTTAAAGGTAAAGAAGGAAACTTTGAAGAACGCGTTAATGCCGCATTTGAAAAATATAAAGACAATGCTATGGTTATGGAACAACTGGAGTTTATTAAAGAATCGCTTAGCGGTAAGCGTAACATAACCACGGCAGATTAAAGTCAAACAAACGTCTTTAAATGATTTAATCCCCCTTTGCACAAAACAAAGGGGGATTTTTTTATTAAATGTGCCAGATTTATTATCGGCACATAGTGTCAGTAAGATTGCCTCATTATCTGCGCCAGCAAATCCACTTCAAGCTCGCCGTTGACGATGGACAAGCGCGTTAACAAATACGTCAAAATCTGTTCAAGGCCTTGTCCGATTGTTTTCCGATGATTAGGAAAGCAGTAGGTCAAGGGGACCACATCCAATCCTTGATCCAACAAAATTTCTACCTTCATTTCCTCGTTGACAGAGGTCCTGTCGTCACTTAAAGAGACCACATAAACAAGGGCTCTGCCACATTCAATCTGATTGCCGTGGCGCTTAAGGCTGATGTTTTTTTCTTTGGAGCCGAGCTGACGATTGATGCGTTCTAACAGCGACTGATAGCGTTCCACATAGTTATCTGTCGTTTCCTTCAGATAAATCTTAACATACATTACTTGAGAAACAAAAGCTCGCAATGTTTGCATAAGCTGCTCTTGCAACAAAACGTGACTGAGCGACAACTCATTTTCAATTATCAGTGACGGCGTAGAACGTGACGACGCTAAGCAAAGTGCTTGCAACTGTGATAATTGCTCTTTCGTTAAGGCCGGAGCATACATAACCGCCGGCACAAAGTAATAACGATAAGTCTTAATGCGCTCAAAAGCCGTCTTGGGCTCGCCAAAATCCAGCACCAATGTCGGTGTTTGCGCCAACAAGGCGTCTTCCAAATCAGAAAATGTTGACTTTCGAGGCTTGTCATTGCAATCCACCGAGAATATTACTTTGTATTCATCAGCATGCTCTTGCAGCCACTCAAGCGCCAACTTACCCATGGGGGTTTTTGCCCCGACAATTCCTAATAATACCATACGCAAAACTGTTAAATGTTAATAATTAAAAAAGTTCGGCTTCATTCTGCCATGTTTGTTTTATTTTGTCAATATTTTTTGCTTGACTTTTCAGCGCACGGTTCTATAACAAAAGAAGTTTTTTTTATAATTAGCATTTGAATTATTAAGCAACACAAATAATATAAATCATCAGATCTTTTTTATAATTATCGGTTCAAGCGGTTGTGAAACACCTTGTGCCGGTCATACTGAAAAGGTAAAACAATAGGTTAACGAGGTTCGAGCGGTTGCATACCCCTTGAACTGATTGTGTGAAAAAAATTAAACATTTTGAGCTCAGGCGATTGTGAAATCCCCTGAGCTTTTTCTTTTTTTAAATTTTGTTTGTGCGGTAAATTAAATGATTATTAACTCTGAATGTGCTAGATTTGAAAAAAATAATTTTTAAAGAGAGGCGCCGATGTTTGGTTCTAAATTTGCTTTTTGTTTGTTAACTTCCACCATGCTTTCTATGCCGGTTTGGGCAGCAGATGTCACATTATATAATGCCGACGATATAGAATTTAAAACCGAAAACGGTATAGATATTGCTTATACCGCAGACGGAAAAACACTATCTGGCGCGCTCATATTACCGGATGACGAAGGCCGACAAATTACTTATTTTTACAGAAACGGCCTTAAACACGGCGTTGCAACGTCACATTATGAAGACGGTAAAATGGAGCTGGAAATTACCTATCGCAAAGGTTTGAAAAACGGCGAAGAAATTACATTTTATGAAAACGGCAAACCGCAATTTAAAAAAACATACAGCAACGATGTTTTAGACGGCGAATATATCGCTTTTTATAATAACGGCAAACCGCAACAACGTAGTTTATATGAAAAAGGTCTTTTGAGCGGCGAAACCGATTATTTTGACCACGACGGCAATTTAGTTAAGATTGAACATTATCAAAATGGTGTTAAAAACGGTGTGGAACGAATTATTCAAAACAATACACTGGTAGAAGAAAATAATTATGTTGACGGCAAATTAGACGGTGTCGGTAAAAAATATAATGCTCAATATTTAACCGAAGAAATTACTTACAAAAACGGAAAAAGAAACGGGGTGCGTCGCATTTTTGCCGAAGACGGCGGTATTACAATTATTCCGTATGTAAATGATAAAAAATCAGGCATTGGCAAAAGTTTTTCGCCAACAACGCGTATCGGCACCCGCACAAACTATTTAAACGACAAAAAAAACGGTATTTATAGCGAATGGATTGATAATGGTGCCATTGAAAATGTGGAAAAATATGATCGCACGCCGCAAGATGCGGATTGCCAATGCAAGCAAATTCGCATTGAAAACTATAAAAACGATAAAAAGGACGGCGTGGCGCGTTATTTCGGTGCTGATGGTGAATTAGAAAAAGTCAGTTATTTTATGGATGATGTAGAATTGGCGCAGACCAATATTTCACACACGCCGCAATTAAACGATATTTTTGTTTCTTATAAAAACGATCGTCTGAATGAATATGCCGAACGTCGCAATATGTGGTATAGTGTTTTATGGCTCGGCCTTTCTACCGGTAAAATTGATATTCTCAACGAGCTGGATAAGCAGATGAAAATGATGGCCGCCGATATGGCTGATATGGAAACATATCAAAAAATCAATCCGACGCAATTTGCCCGCCAAAACAGAGAGCTGTTTTTCGGTCTAACGCCGCTGAGTTATGCCGTTAATGTGGCGGCGCCAACCGAAATTTTGCAAAAGTTTGCAGTCTCAAAGGAATTGATTGAAGCTGTTAATCCGCGCGGCACCACTGCACTGCAAGAGGCTGTGCGTCTTAACAACTTGGATATGGTCAAGTATTTGTTGTTACAGCATGCTGATGTAAAAAAGAAAGATGCTAACGGCAATACCATTTTGCTGGCAGCCCTTAAAGAAGGCGTGCAACTGCCGATTATTGACGCTTTAATTAAAGCCGGTGCCGATATTAACGCGCAAGACAAACAAGGCAACAATGCGTTGCTGGTTGCTCTCAAAAACGGACAGTCCTCATCGGTTATTCGCACTTTGCTTGATGCCGGCGCTGATGTAAATTCAAAAGACAAGCAAGGCACTTCGGCCTTTTTGTTGGCAGTTAAACAACAAGATGTTGAACTTATGAATCTGTTTTTGGAATATAATGCCGATTTGAAAAACTTGGCACCAAACGGCGACAGTTTACTGGATTATGCCTATACTTATCAAGCGCCAAAACATATTTTGCAAATGATTTTACAAAACGGTGCCAATGTCAATGCTTTAAATCAAGCCGGACAACTGCCGATTATTAAGGCGCTGACGGCTAAAGATTATGAAATGGTTGCCACCTTGTTGCAATATGGTGCAGATGTTAATGTAACCGATAAAAATCAGGAAAGCGCCCTTACTTATGTGTTGCAACATGATGATGTTCCGGAAGAAATTGAAACACAAATTTTTGCGCATAACACCGATTATCAAGGCTATTTACCAAAAATAGATCAGCCGATGTGGAAAGTTTTATTATCGCAAGAACGCGGCGATTTGTTAAATGACGTTTTTGCGCAAATTGATTTAATTCATCCCGATGAGCGCGGTGAAGTGCCGTTGCACCATATTTTAATTTCTGATGTGGAACCTGAATTTGTAGATATGGCCTTAGACCATGTGTCGCAAATTGATGAAAAATATCTGTGGGAAGCACTGGAAAATAAAAATCTGCTGATTTTACAAAAGCTGGTAGCGCACGGTGCCAATGTAAACGCTCGCAACGTCGGTAACAACACACTATTACACTATGTGGTGCGGCATCAGTATGATAAAGATTATATAGAAGCTCTGGCGGGTGGAAAGTTAGAAGTAGATGCGCTGGACGGCAACGGCCAAACGGCTCTGGCTTTGGCTATTGAACAAAACAATGAGCCTTTGGTGCGTGCCTTATTGCAGCACGGTGCCGATGTAAACAAAATCTTAGACGATAAAACTTATCTAACCGATTTAACTGCCGAACAAGCCGATATTTTACAAGATTTGGTGCGTTTCGGTGCGAAATTTGATTATGTTGATGCGCAAAATAAAACCATTTTGGAATATGCCGTTTATCATCTGAATGCCGACTTGGTTGAAGAAGCATTGATTGCAAAATCTGATGCCGACAAAAAAGATTTAGACGGCAACACTTTGATTTTGCAACTGGCAGATGCAGTGTCTGAAAATAAAGATATGCCTAGCGAAGAATTGGTCAGTGCCGTTGAAAAAATTGTGGTATTGCTCACAAGTGCCGGATTGGACATCAACGCGCAGAACATTAACGGCGAAACACTTTTAATCCGTTTGGCAAAATTGCCGACTGCGCATTATGAAGCGTTGGCGGAAATGTTGCTTACGCATGAGCTTAATCCGGAGCTAAAAGACCAATATGATCACACCGCTGATTACTATCTGCCAAAAGCAAAATAAATATTGACAAAATATTAGACTTATGCTATTTTGCCGATAACAAACAGTTATTCTGACAATTTTTATTAATTCTTTAATGCTTTACGTATGAAAGAGAAGTATCTCAATGCCACCGGTGAAGCTGCTTTTCGCCTGTGGATGTTTTCTCTCGGCCTTGCTGAGCTGAAAACTAACTTTAACGCTGCCAAGCGCGACGCTCTGCTGGAGAAAGTGTATGCCTTTGCCAATGGACGCTGGGTTGAGAACAACGCCACCGACGAGGAAAAGAAAGATCTTCAGCAGATTGCAAAAGAACTTGAAGCGCTCTAAACAACGCTCATCTCATTTCAAAACACATGACATTTCAACAATGTCGTGTGTTTTTTTTATTGCGCGCAAAATAAGACAGCGCTTGACTTTTGTATACCGTTTTGCTTACAATAAGCACTATCTGTTGTATTTAAGGAGCTGCTGATGACCGATTTGGAACAACAACTTTATAATACTGCCTTAACGGCGCGTCAAAACGCTTATGCGCCCTATTCCGAATTTTCCGTTGGGGCAGCCATATTGACCGATAGCGGGCAAATTTTTGCCGGCTGTAATGTTGAAAATGCCGCCTATCCGTGCGGAACCTGTGCCGAAGCGGGTGCAATTTCTGCCATGATTGCCCGCGGTGAACGACACATTAAAGCCATATTGATATTAGCCGACACAACATGTATTTTGCCATGCGGTAACTGTTTGCAGAAAATTGCCGAATTCGGCAGTGCACAAACCATTATTTACAGCGCTGACTTAAAAGGTATAAAAAAGACGCAGACTTTAGCAGATTTATTGCCGCAAAATTTTAGTGCCGAGGATATGAACCATGCTTGAAAATGCTTTTGAATATATGCAGCAACGCCTGAACGGCTTTATGCCGGATACGGCGGTTATTCTCGGCTCGGGCTTAGGACTATTGACCGCCGAGTTAGAAAATCCGATTATCATTCCTTATCAAGATGTGCCGAATTTTCCGCAAACCACGGCGATTGGTCACAAAGGTTGCTTTTATGCCGGCAAAATCGGCAAACACAATGTGCTGTTTTTGCAAGGGCGTTTTCATTTATATGAGGGTTTGGCGCCGAATATTATTGCGGAAATTGTGGCTATGCTCAAAAAGCTCGGCGTCAAACAAATGTTGATTACGAATGCGGCCGGCTCTTTACGCCTTGATATGCCGCCGGGCAGTCTGATGTTGATTGAAGACCATATCAATTTTTCGGGGCGCAATCCGCTCATCGGCTTTACGGCCGTGCCCAGCTTTGTGGATATGAGTGCAGCCTATGATATTGAATTGCGTCGCAAAATGCAAAATATTGCTCGGCGTAATAACATTAAGCTTTTTGAAGGTGTTTATATTATGGTTTTAGGGCCAAATTATGAAACACCGAGCGAAATTAAACTCTTTAAGAATTTCGGCGCCGATGCTGTCGGCATGTCCACCGTGCCGGAGGTTTTGGCTGCTGCGCAACAAGGCATTAAAGTGCTTGGTATTTCCTCTATTTCAAATTATGGCACGGGTTTGACAGATAAACCGCAAAATCACGAAGACGTCATGATTACGGTAGCTGAATCAATAGAAACTTTGAGCTTTTTAATCCGTCGCTTTTTGGAGGAGGAATAACCGATGTTAGCACAAGAAATCATTCGTCGCAAACGCAATCATGAAGCTTTATCGGCGGCGGAAATTAAAGAATTTGTTGAAGGTTTATCTTGCGGAAAAGTGGCCGACGCACAAGTGGCAGCGATGACTATGGCAATTTTTTTAAATGGTTTGAACGCTGCAGAAACCGTTGCTCTCACGCTGGCTATGCGCGATTCCGGCGATATTTTGAATTGGCGTGGCTTTGATAAACCGATTGTTGATAAACACTCCAGTGGCGGTGTCGGCGATAAAGTCAGCTTAATATTGGCTCCGACTTTAGCGGCATGCGATGTTTATGTGCCGATGATTGCCGGTCGCGGCTTGGGGCACACCGGCGGCACAATTGATAAGCTGGAAGCTATTCCGAATTATAATACAGCGGCCGATAATGATTTGTTTAGAAACACGGTAAAAAATGTGGGGTGTGCCATTATCGGACAAACCGGCAACTTAGCCCCGGCCGATAAAAAAATCTATGCCATTCGCGATGTATGTGCTACGGTAGAATCTATTCCGTTGATTACAGCTTCTATTTTATCAAAAAAGTTGGCGGCCGGCTTGCAATATCTGGTCATGGACTTAAAATGCGGCAATGGTGCTTTTATGAGCAATTTTGCAGATGCTAAAGCCTTGGCACAATCAATTGTAACAGTCGCAAACGGAGCCGGTTGCAAAACATCGGCTATTCTAACCGATATGAACCAAGTTTTAGGATATTCGGCCGGTAATGCCGTGGAAGTGCGTGAGGCATTGAGCTATTTGCAAAATGAATACGTTAATCCTCGGCTTGATGTTATAACAAAAGCTTTGTGTGTGCAGTTATTATGCCAATGCGGTCGCTGTGCGTCGGCAGATGAGGCACAAAAATTAGTTGATAAAGTTTTATCTTCAGGTGCGGCGTTGGAAAAATTTGCGCAGATGGTTGCGGCGCTCGGCGGACCGCACGATTTTTGCGAAAAAAGTCATGATTATTTGCCGCAAGCCGCGCATACAAAGCCGATTTTTACTGCAAAGGCCGGTTATGTAACAGGTATGGATACGCGCGCCATCGGAGTCAGCATCATTAAGCTCAAAGGCGGACGCAGCGTGCCGGATGAAAAATTGGATTTAGCTACAGGATATAGCGAATTTACGCAAATCGGCGATTATGTAGATGAAAAAACACCACTTGCTGTGGTGCACTATCAAGATGAAGCACAATTTGCCGCCGCTAAGCAAGATATTTTGCAGGCCGTTACTATATCGGACGAAAAACCGACTTTTGTTTCACCGATTTTACTGACAATTTAAATATTACCACAGCGGGATTGTAACACCCGCATAATGATTAACGGTTAATGTGGCGGCAATGCAAATCAGCCATACCGCTCCCACATATAACAGCGGATATTTCAACAACGGCGAACGAACATTTGCGGCTATTTGCTGCTCTGCTGATGAAGAACGAGTATACAATACAGCAAAAATCATTAAAAACCACCCGCAAGTTTTATCTGTCTGCTGATAAAACAGTGCTTCTTTGATAGAAACAGCCACAAAATAACTTGCGCTTTCCAATATATAAATCAAGCTGAATAAAAGTATTGCTCTTGTGCCGTTAGAACCGATATTACGGCAATATTTTTGCACCGCGGCGACCACACAATAAAACAGCAACAACCAAAAGCCATATGACAAATACGTTTTTTCCGGCCAAAGAATATTTGCCATAAAAAAAACTGAAATCATTGATGCTACAAGGTGCTCACTATCAATTATTCCCTCAATCGAAAAAAAAGATTTTATTGTTCCGTGTCCCAAGAACAAAACGCGCAACATTTCTTTAAAAATATTTTCTTGTTTAACCTGTTTCTTCATGGCTATTTTCTCAAATTGACAACGACTTTATTTTAAGAATAAATGAAGTCGTTGTCAATATCTGATAATCAAAGCTATTTAATGAATTTATTAATTTTTGACAATAAAGTTGCCTGCATTCCTCTTGCCGTCCAATCTACGCCGTCATTAGCAAACCGGCTTAATTTTCCGACACCTGCTTGCAAAGTTAAAAATTAAATGACCGGCTGTTTGTTACAACAGCCGGTCAACCTATATTTATTTTTCTAATGTTTATTCTGCCAAAAATCTCGGATGTTTGCCTATCCACGCTATCGACAATGAAATAATAATACATATTTCACTGATGAAATATGTGTTCCAATATTTTTCAACGGTATATTGGTTTATTAAAGTTTGACCGCTAAAATATAAAATTCCACCGATTAAATATGCATAGGGAATCCATCCGATAGATTTCATATAATAAGCTAAAGAAATATGCTTAACTCGCCGAGAGATAAAACGAACGCCAAAAAAAACAACAATTGCAATATATAAAACAAAAAGCAATATGGCACTTTCAAGTAAATTACTGCTGTATTGTGCTAATGAACTATCTGCCAAAACGTAATTATCAAAGTAAAATACTGTTTTAAAAAAAATCAAGAACAAAGCACCACATAATAAAATTTCATCTGTTAAATCTTTCATTGCGCTCTCCTACAATGTAATTATATCAGTAGTTATCTGTTTTTCAAGTAAGTTTTATAGGTTTCCGGAAAATATTTCATTTCCGGTGTTTCTTTAACTTCTTTGGCTTGTTGCCAATTATCATAATATCCCGCCCCTTGATAACCATAATTAAAAGCACTAATTGATGCTGCTGCCAGAGGACTTGTTACTGCTATTCTTTTGAGTATATAGTTATCTAACACAGCATTGCCTGTTGAAACAGGTTTTTCAACTGGATGTTCTTTATTAATTATTTCAAAATTATGCCATGTTGCCATTAAATTATCTCGATGATCATATTTATTCGGAACATCCCAAGCATATGTATTTGCCGGTTTTAATTGATAATCCGACTGTTGTGTTGTATTATTCTGTGCCACTACACTATTGAGCACCTCCTGATTATATTTTTGCATATTGTTGAGTTGTCCGGCGGTTTTCATGGTGCCGTCGGGGTTCATCATCTCATCGGGAATATCGGTTGTTTGTAAATCACTTGCCGTGGCATATTCCTGCCCCGGATTGATATAATAATACTGCGTCTGTCCCGCTTTACGGTTTTCTCGCTTTATCGGTTGTCCGCCCAAAAGATAACCTCTGATTTGTTCTGATAATGAACTCATTCTATTCTCCTTATAAATGTTAAAATTAAACGACCGGCTGTTTATTACAACAGCCGGTCTTTGTTATTGTGATATTTATTCTTTTGTTTTTTACCTTACCACAGCGGGATTGTTACACCTGCATAATGATTAACGGTTAATGTGGCGGCAATGCAAATCAGCCATACCGCTCCCACATATAACAGCGGATATTTCAACAGCGGCGAACGAACATTTAAATCCGGTTCAACTTTTCCAATTTTATAGGCCAAAAAAATGAATATGACAGCCCAAAAAACAAAAACGCCAAGAGATGTTACAACACAGATAGCACCCAAAGTTGCCTCATCAATAAAATAAAAAGTAGCCTTGAATATCATTGCCACTGAATAAACCAATGTACAGAATGTCCCTGTTGATCCCAAATCACGGCAACGTTTTTGAACCATTGCTAATATAAAATAAAAAAGCAATAATCCGAACAAATATGACAATAAAGGTTGCCCAATACGTGTAATTGCATAAGAACAAATACCCCATAATAATGCCGTGCAAAAAAATTGATTACGTCCGATTACTCCACTGTAGGAACCTAACGATACTATATTTGACACACCGAATACTTTTTCTATACATGTTTGAAGTATATTTTTTTGTTTCTCAATTTTTTGTGTCATAAAATCTCCTTTTTTATGGTGTATATTTTAAAATACACTCCATAAAAGTCAAGACTATTATTATAATTATTTTCTATTTAATAATTTACCTATTACGCCCGTAGTAACGTCAACCATTGCATTAGCGGCTTTGTTTAAACCGCCCAATCCGGCTTGATTGGCCCTTTGTTGCAGACGATTTTGACGATTGCTATAAGCATTATTAAATAAATAATCAACTTCTTGTCCGTATTTATTGTTCGTTAAGCCATTAATAATACGTTCTCCGGTAGCTAATGTTCCTTCTGCCGTGCCGGTAATGGCACTTGTTGCAACCCCGTTCCAGTTATTATCACCTTGTGGTTGCTGTATTCCTTGGTTAATGCGGTTCATTACCTCCTGATTATAGGCCTGCACATTGTTTTGCGGCACGTTAACACGCACCGGTTGCCAATTATTTGTATAATCATCAACCATATTTGATATTCTTTCTTTATCTTTTTGAATATCTTCTCTTAATTTTACAAACGGTGAATCTGCATCCAAATAATGTGTGGTGCCGCCTATTGTTATCGGATGGTCATAATACCCTAACTTACGCATTGCTTCTTCCACCGTTTCTCTTACAGATTTGCTCATTTTTGTTTCCCTTTCATTATGTTAAAGTTAAAAATTAAACGACCGGCTGTTTATTACAACAGCCGGTCTTTGTTATTATGATGTTTATCTGCTTATTTTATGCCGCCAAAGATGGTGCTGGCTGCACCTTGTGCTAAGCCGGTCACGTTTTGCCAACCTTGTTGATTGTTGCTATCAATACGGTTTTGCACGCCGCTTTGAGCCGCATAAATGTTTGCCCGATTGGTATAACCGGAAGTTGAACCATTTAACAATGACTGAATTTGGTTAATGTAATTTTGCCGCATATCATTGTTAAACTTCACATTGTCCATGCTGTTTTTCAGCGCCTTATCATAGGCTTCCTGACCGGCCAAAACACTCTGATATGCCGCCTGTTGCAGCGCATTATTCTGATTGTTTTGCAAATCGGTCATAGCGCGTTGATAGGCTTCGTTGCCAATTCCCAAACCATTATTGATTAAACCGGTTTGCAAATCGGACGTTTGCTGCGCAAATTGCGGAGTGAGCTTGTCAACATAAGAGTTATATGTGGCTTCTTCAGCGCGTTTGCGTGCATCGTCAGAGGTTGCTGCCACAAATTGATAGCTCGGAATACTCCCCAGATTATTGCTCATATTAAGCGCTGTTGACGTCATATTGGTCAATGTGGTATCATAATTTGAGGTATCATATTGACGCAAATAGTCTAAATAATTGTTTTCGTGTCCATAGGCACTGCTTGAACCGGTGCCAAATATTTTTCCGATTGATTTACTCATTTTAATTTCCTTTCGTTTAAAATTTAAGTTGATATAAAAAATTATTCTTTATCCGGCAGATTTGATCCAAATACATTCTTCTTTCAGCATACCCAATAAGAAGCTGTCTTTGTCGGGCGAGCGAAAACGGCGCAATCGCCCTTCAATTTTAAAGCCCAGCTTTTGCACAAAGCGCAGACTGGATTCATTATCTTCATCTACCAACAAATTGATGCGACGACACTTAAAATGCTCAAATGCCAGACCAAACATCGCGTGCAACATTCGGCGATTGCACCATCGTTTGTCGTTGCTGTAAACCGTCCACCAAAGAGAATGTTCCGGCTCATAATTATGAAACACCAAGCCGCCTAAAAGTTTATCGCTATCAGCAAATGCAAACGAGCACAAACGTTCTTTGAGCCATGCACAATCATCTTTTTTAATGCCGTCACTTACCCACTGAGCCACACGTCCGTCAAAATCAGGAATAATGCGATATGTCATGATTATAGCACTCCCTCGCCGCGTTGGAAACGAATGCCGGTTTCAAACCACTCAATAGAGGTGCCGCGCGTTTTGGTTTTAAACACTAAGCTGACTTTATAACCGGTTGATGAATTGGCTATCCACTGACTGCGGATAAGATTGCCGTTTGAAGTGCTCCATTTAGCTCCGCTCGGTTCAATCAAACTTGACCATTTGGCCTTATTCCATTTTGTAAGACCAGATGAGCCAATACTTTCCTCATATTCTATACTGCGCTCTTCCATATCCATATTTGTATAAATAACCAACGCAAAAGGAGAACTTGAACGCGTGCGCGGATTAAGCAACAAGATTTTTTTTAAGCTGGTAATTCCTAAATCATTATAAGCCTGTGCCACCGCACCACTGATGGCTACACCGTTATCACTCCAACCTTCGTCAAACAAAAATACTCCGGCATCTGAACCAAAGTATAAACGACCGTTAAAAAGTCCCCAACAAAGCGAGCGAATATCCGTCCACCGACACCATGCGCCGGTTGAAGTGTTAATCACATGCTGCTCAAACTGACCGGCAACCGGCACATTAAAAATGCCATAACCGCGACGCCCGTAAATCAAACCCTGCCAACCGTTTGAATTTGAATATTTTGCCGTTCTATCCAAAATTAGGCCGCGAATATTGTCGCTGAACGAAAATTGTGAAGCATTGGCCTGCTCCATCGGCAAAGCTTTTGATAGCGGGACATAGCCGTCTTCGGAAATAATGACCACATCACCCTGAAACGGCACCAAACAACGATATCCGATCGGGCGATTGATTTTAAATGAGCCGCGCAATTTCCAATCTGTGGCACTGTTGACGTTGTCACCGGAATATACCAACGCCTCGCCTTCGGAGGTAATAAATACCGTTAAATCATCTATGCCCTGCCCGCCGTCCTGAGTCCAGTTTGCCACTGCCACTAAATGTCCGCCAAAGCGGCATACTTGAGCCAAATCAAAACATTGCAACGTGCCGGAAATATTGCCGGCGGTTTCCGGATACCATACCCGCAGGGTGTTTTTTTCCACAAACCACAGACGTTGTTTGGAAACACTGACATTAACAATTTTTTCGGGCTCCAAATTAGTAGCGGAAAAGCCCCAATTTGCCATGTGTTCAACACCCTCATCGTCAATATAATACGCTTTGGGCACATCAACACCGTTCACAAAATACAGATAATTTTTATATTGCGCGGTTTGACAATAGCCTTCCGTCAACGTTATACCGTCATATGCCGCAGGTGCGGTGCGCGAACTGATGTTATAAATTTTATTACCGATAACCGCCAAAAAGCGATGCGTATTACCTTTAATATATTCACACAATGTTCGCACTTTGTCGGTTGTTTTAATATATTCGGTATATCCCGGACGCAACATTACTCTGGTGTCAAGCGGAATATAATTATCCATTACTATTGCAAAACCCACATCCATGTCAGCCAAACTGTCGCGCACGTTTAATCCTTTAAGCGGTGCCGGCAATGTGCAACTGACTGATTTACTCAGACGAGTCACAACTCTTTGCTGCATATAAAATCACCTCCTTTGTATCCGTTGGCGCCGTTGTGCCGGCCAAACATATATCATTAACGGCCAACTCACCGCCATAACGTTTTTTCATCTCACGCTCATATTCATTAAACTCTTCCGTATAATCCAAACCGCTGCGTTTAAGCCAACGCCACAAAATGCTGAGTTTTACCACATATTCGTCAAATACCGGAACATCGGTGTTGGCATTCAAAATGTTTTTTTCTTCAAATGTGTTAAAATCCCACACAATATTGTCACTGCGATATTGAAATACGATTTTCAAACCGGCGGGCGGCGGGGTTAAAAACTTAAAACGTCCGTTTTGAATATTAAACTTTATACCGTTGGCCGCACTGGCAAAATATTTTTCCTTCATCCACTGTTGCGGCGTAATGGCACCGATTACACGCTCTTGCATATCCTTAATGAAAATTGTGTTATTGAGCAAACAATAAAAATCAGGTGCAAATTCTTTAATAACGTAACTGGTTTTGCCTTCTATGGTATCCAAACAGCCTTCTTTGGTTAATTCCTCCCAATCGCCATAGCGCAACAAACTATCCAGCGCCGATTTGGCGACACTTAAAAAAATGCTTTCGTGCTGACTGTCGGTATTAAACAAATTATTGGGCCGCTTAACCGCTGCCAAATCGGCAACTTCGCGGCAAATTTCCAAAATTGTTTTCATTTTTTTCCTCCTTTATAATGTTGGTTGTGATATACTCTGTGCCGAGGTTGAAACGTTCTGCCGCTCTTTAATGTGGTAATTTGTGTTTTTAGCGCCGATATTTGGCTTTGATATTCTTTTTCTTTAGCCGCAAACGTTACCGCATCATAATGTGCTTTTGCCGCATTACTGAATAAGCGTGCTTTTTCGGCTTCGTTGCTTAGTCCCAAATCTATGGCTTTTTGCTGTGATAGATCTGCCAACGCCTCAACTGTCAAAATGCCGCGACTATGACAAGTGGCCACCTCGGCCGCTGTTAAAAATGCAAATTGATTTATCGGAGTGCCGTTTTCAACTTTGGCTTTGCTTTGACAATAAAGTGCATATTCTCGCGGAAAACGCTTAATTTTATCGGGCGTTGCCGGCTGATTAAAAACTTCGGTGCTGTTGTCTTTGAGGCGAATTTCAACATATGTCACATTTTTGAAAACCGGCAGACCGGTCGCTGTCGTTTGTTCGGTTTTGACGGCTTTATCATAGAAGCGCGCCGCCACGTTGCGCTCGTCTTCGGCATTATCCGCCACTTGACGAAATAAATTAAAATCCATATCCATAATGCTGTTCCTTTTTTAATGATGTTGACGGTAAGTAAAACTTTAAAAGAAACGACTGCAATACTTGCGCAGTGCAGCCGCTTCTTTTATAATAATCGCAACAGTTAATTATAACTTTTACCGCTATGAGTTACTGCTGTCGGAACCGCTTTCTGATGTTTGGTTAATCAAAACACCTTGCAATGCCGCGTTGCTCATGGTCATGTTGCCGGCCCAACCGATGATCTTATAAAATGCATCTTGGTTGATGGCTGTTCTTTCACCACCGATTACCTTCATATCGCGATCTTTGTGAGTGCGCAAATAGATGTAATTGGTGTTCAAGAAATACATGTGGCCTTCCGGACAATAGCCGCCTTGACCACCGTCATAAATGACATCTGCACCTTTGAATTTCACACTGACAAAACCGGCATCAGCCAATTTCGGATCAGAAAAACGTTGCATATCCATTAACGTTGCATCATAAATGGAATAAAGTTTATCATCGCACACAATCAAATCCGGTTTATCACTGCCGCGCGAACATTTGTTATAAAGTGCGCTCATTTGTGCCGTGATATTGGTCTTATCCAAAACAGCCGTTGCCGATTGGTTGCGCCAAAATTCATTACCGGTTGTGGCACGGTTAATGCCGCCGACGACACCGCTGGTCGGATCATCTGCCACCAAAAGTGCCAAACCGCCGATTTCTTTACCCGAAGAACCGGTGCCGTCACTGTAAATGGCCTGTGCCATTTTGTTGCAAAGCGTTTTTTCGGCATTGTTAATACGTTTTTCAATTAAGCTGGCCATTTGCTCCGCTCCGCTGTTCATCAATGTTTCTTCTCCGGAAATGGCTACCGGAACGGCACATAATTTTAAGGCATATTCTGCAGCCGTAAACAGCTGTTTCGGTGTATATGAAATTGTATCATACCCCGAATACCATACCATATCGCCTTCACCATATTCCAGCTCTTCCAAAATTTTTGAGCCGCCGGTAATCGGGCGCATATTGCCTTTTTCGCGCAAACGACTTAAAAGTGCGTTGTTTTTAGATACATTGTCACGCAATTCTTTGGAACGGCTTTCCAATGTTACGGTTAAAACGTCATTGTAATTTGTATTACTCATTTTTTGTTTCCTTTTCTTAAATGTTAAAGTTAAAGATTATTCCGCGTATGCGGCTATGTTTTTTTCAATTTCCTCACGCAATGTGAGCTTTTTTTGCGGCGCCTGAGTTTTTCCATGCGGTGCAAACGCTGCATCTTTGGCGCGCTGAGCCTCAAGAGCCTGCGCACTGATTTTTTGTTTAATCAGCTCGGCGCGCACATCGGGATTAAGCCATAGTGCTTTGTCATAAGCTTCATCCACATTGCTGGCGGCACCGGTTTGCAACAGCTCAAAGACCTGTGCCTTCACGGCCTCAAAATACGGATGCAACAATGTGCCTTTAGCATCGGTTTGATGCCCAAACATTTGCATTACATCTGTTAAACGTTGCTCTTGCTGATGTTGCATAAAGTCTTTGAGGCTGTGATAACTACGTTCCAGCTCACACAAACGACCAACTACTTCTTTGGTCAGGTTATTATCTGTTGGTTGCACCGGCTGCATATGAACACCATAGCACCAACCCAAAGCCTGCAGAGTTTCGGCCGGATTTTTATGCAGACGGGTATCAATTTCAGCCACAGCGGCAAGCCATTGAACCAATTTCTGCTTACCTTCGGAATGAATGTCGGCGCAGTGTGCGCGATACATTTGTTCCAATTCGGCATATTGTTTGAGCTGATCGGCACATGATGCCAAAGTTTGAATAACCTGATCTTCGTGCGTGCACAAAAAATGCTGCCATTCCGGCGATAAATTGGCAAAATCTGCCGCAAACTTTGCATCAAAACTTTGCGGCGCCTGCAATGCATTTATCTCCGATGCCGGCGCGGCATCTTGCGGCGCTTCTTCATCAGGTTTCAAAGCGTCTTCCGTCGGGGCGGTATTATCGTCAAACATACCGCTTTCCTTTAGCCGACGCTCTATTTCTTCTTTTAATTTACTCATTTCCAAATCATCCTTTTATAATTAAAAAGAAAGTCGGCAAAAATTGCTTCTTGCCGGCTTTTTTGTTGTTGATAGCGAATATTGTCAATATATTCGGTTGAAAAGTCGCTGGCGCGAGCCATGCCCGACGCCTTAAGATATCTGTCAACATCGGCGACCGACGACGCAACAGATCCGTCCGGAAGAATCACTTCTTCCGCGAATTGTTTACTGAAATTTGTCATTTTAAATCCTTTCATTTCCGGTAATTATGTGCGGCAAAAAATTTTGCACAGAATCAAAAAGGTCTGTTGATAGATATATCAGCAGACCTTTTGCTTTATTTTTTCTTGAAGCATTATCTTATTCTAAACAATTATAGTCATCCTATCCACCCTGTAAAAATAATATTAGGAAAGTTGAATATATTGAGGATAACTACTTGTCAAGTTTATATTGTGGCAGTGTTTTTAATTTTGGATATATCTGCGCCGCCATATTATTAATTATATTTGTGTATTCTTGCATACATTCTCTTGTTTTATCCGGCCATGTTTCATGCAAATTTTGCATTTCTTGAGGTGTCATTTTGTTTTTTAAGCAAGTCATCGTTTTTTCATGCCAATAAACAACATCTGCACGAGATACTGCCGTTGCGATTGCAATACTAGTTAAACCGTCTGTTTTTGGTGCTCCAATAACAGAATAGTCTACTTGCGGATCAAAAATAAACCAATAAACCCAAGCATCTATCATATTATACCCGTGTCCATGGGATTCTCGTACACCATCATACAAAGGTCTCCAAATTCCTTCTTCGTCATTTTTATTATCGGGATTATCCATTTTAGCAATAACTTGTTTTTTTATTTTTAATAAGTCCATTTCGCCAAACATAACGGAAGCATTCATAATTCCGTCTGCATAATTTTTTTCATTATGATGCGGATCCAAACGTTTTCCGTAATGATCTTTAATTAAAGCAAATCCGTTAGCAAATTGTGATTCTTTATATAAATCATAAGATGTACTATCAAATCCTTTTATTTGATCGTTACAAGCCCAAAGTAAAAATAAAATAGGTAAAAGAATCTTACATTTTATCATATTCATCCCTTTTATATAGAAAACTATGAGAATATCTGAATTCGCACCGATTATGTTAATAACATTTGTGAAAAAAGGCAAGGAAAAATTCCTTGCCTTTTATTTTTACCAATTCTTCGGATATTTAACATATACCGGCACAGAATCTTGACAATCATCTAGATAATTGTTCAATTTCCCGGTTTGCCATGGTATATCTATACATCCCCTTGAACCTTTAGCTAATCCGCCATGTATGGTAAATCCAGAACGCCCATAGGTATTTGTGTTAGCATCAGGCTGTAACCAAACACGACTGGTACCCCAAGATATTGGATTTCCACTCCAACCGCTTTTTTGTTGCATATCAAGCCCTAACTTTTCACCTAGTTTCAATGCTATATTTTTAGGGGTTAAACTTTGCCTTTGGTCTTGGTTGGCATAATATGTACCCTCAGGTATCGGCCCTTTGTTAACCACATTCTGATATATACCGCTTTGGTAATTATCTTGTCCGGATTGCGCATCTAAGTTATTCACCAATCCCGTGTTATTATAAAGTCCTAAGTTTTGCCCGTTAAACGTCATATAGCAATTCGGATCATTGGTTTGCACTTGTTGTTGATTGATATTATTCATCACCTCTTGATTATATTTCTGCATATTGTTGAATGAGCCGGTAGTTTTCATTGTGCCGTCAGGGTTCATCATCTCATCGGGAATATCAGTTGTTTGTAAATCGCTTGCCGTGGCATATTCCTGCCCCGGATTGATACGTCTGTCCCGCTTTACGGGTTTCTCGCTTTATCGGTTGTCCACCCAAAAGATAACCTCTGATTTGTTCTGATAAACTTGTCATTTTCTTGTTCCTTTCTTGTTCATATTGTTAATGTTTTACTTTAATATTTCACCACGAATTGCAATCAGGTTTGCGTGCCCGAAACATACTCTCCAAGCTGTTTTCGCGAAGTTCTTTGTCGTAAAAACTATCGCCAAGATCAAACACCGGCTCGGCAAATGTCAGCGCCAATGCATCAGCCATATCCGGCGAGCGCCCCAAACGGCTCTTAATTTCGGCTTTTTCTTCCAGTTGCAAGCGCCCTTGTGAATCATATTTTTTGTTGACCGCGCACAGTTCGCCGCACAATTGTGTGTCATCAGGCAGTTGCGCGCCGCTCTCGCTTTCCAGCCATTGCCGCAGCTCATCCCACATTTCGGCACGGCGATTATGATAGCGTTCATCCAGCAAAGCCTTGGCGCCAAACATTACCGGTCGCACAATTCTCATAAACCCGCGGTCATGCAAAATATCAACCACTCCGCCGCCAACCCCTCCGGCATCAATAAACACGCGCGCCGGCCGATATTGACGAATGAAATGCGTGGCCTGATTAGCCACCGCTACATTATCCAAATGCGAAAAACAACGAAATTCCGAACATATACGACCGCGCCGAAAACAAAATACACTCATATCATCGCCAAACCGCGCCACGTCTAAACCGATAACAAGCGGCGCCGATACATTCCACAATTTTGGTGTCATCGCCTCGCGCACGCTTTTATAGCTGATTAGTTTGCAATTACCGGCGCTGACTGGCGCTCCAAGCCAAATATGCTCATAATCTTCGGGATTATCGCGTTGACATTTTAAGGCCAGATAACGCACTTCTTCGGGGCAAAACGGATTATCGGTATAATTCACTTTTACCACCAAAGTGCGCTCATCGGGATGTGCTCCGACCGCTTCCCATACCGGATCATTTTCCTGCTCACGATTCATTGAAATCCAAATTTCACTGCCGGCTTTTCTGATGGTCGGATCTAAAATTTCCCAGCTTTTTTTGCTGATTTTTTGCGCCTCTTCCAACCATACAATATCAACACCCTCCAGTGATTTGATATTGGCCGCCGATTGTTCTTGCAAACCTTTGAAAATAAACACCGTGCCGGTCACATTGTTAATAATTTGTGTTGCCGTTACCTTATAATCGCCTAACTCATAAAGTTTGATGCGGTCTTGCAATAATTTATATACCGAATCTTTAATACTGTCCTGCACTTCACGCATGCAGGCAATACGCAGTTTTTTCATGCGTCCCAAAAGCAAAAGGCTGTCGGCAAAGGCATAACTTTTACCGCCGGCACGTCCGCCGTAAAACAGTTTGTAGCGCTTTTTACTTTTTAAAAGCGGTGCAAAAATCTGCGGAATTTTCGCCACTTTATTTACTGTCATTGTTCTGTTTGTCATTGATAAAATCCACCAAAATTTTTGTTAAATCTTCATTGTCATCCGTATCTTCTTTGTTATCCTGCGCCAGCAAAATCTTGCACTTTAGCTCTTCAGCCTTTAAAGCCATGCTTAAATTACCTTCGTTTATCGCCATTTGCTGCAGTTGGCTCAAAATTGTTAAACTGTCCGCCAAGCTATACGGCATTTTTTTGCTTTTTGCCATGTTTATCACCTCCTTTATTTGTTGTTTTATTCAAAAAAATCGTTGTTGAATCTTTATACGTCTTGCAAACAAAAAAGCCTGCTGATAAAACTATCAACAGGCTTTTTGCTTTTGTGCTTATTTAAGTTTTTATTAAAAAGGTATTCCTTTTGCTTTTTTCTCGCGATTTTCATCAGTTATCGGCACACAACCTTCTCTTTTATTCCAAGTCAGACAATCATTCCTGCAAATTCGTTGTTCATAATCCCAAACAAGTCCTTGATCTAAACAAGAATCAATATCAAAAAAATCAGGATCAAACCATAATAGATAGACTATACCTATTATACCTCCTGTCAAAAAAATAAAACCGACAAGAGCACATATTTTCAGATAAAATCTGAAAATATAATAAAACATATTTCTAATATTTATCATTTATATCCTTTACTCTGTATTATACATTTTAATCCAATTCATCAAGTTCCTGCCATAATGTTTCACACCAACTCAGATTGTGTCCTTCACTCTCGCATTGTTTAATGGTAATATATTTATCATACCGCCACCATCCCAGACAAATACAAATAATTAGCACAAACATTATCACCAGCCCTATGACTATTTTGAAAATCAAATGGGTTACTTTTTTCATAACCGATAATATATCTGACATTTTCCTTTTCTCTATCTAATATTTAATTTACGCATATTTGAAGTTCGTAAATTATCCAATAAATCCTTGCAACTTTTATTTGGATTATTCGCTCCTACATTACTGCCATAAAGATTATTTTGCAAGTCTTTTCGGCTGTCATTGATTATTGACTGATGATCTTGACCCGCGAATGTTTTTTTAACATAATCCCATCCTTCTTTTGCATAACCTAAAATAATCCCATTTTGTTGGCTCTGTGGACTGATATGCGATAATTCACATTGTAACAAAGGGTGATAATAATTATCAATATCACTTCCTTGACCGGATCCGAATGTATTTACCAAACGTTTTCCTGTCACATCCATTTGATCCTTGTAATTTTTAGCAATTTGAACATCGGCAATAAATTCTCCTATTTGTTGCCCTGTATTATATAATGTTGACATAGGATTTATATTTGCATTGTTCAGCACCTCCTGATTATATTTTTGCATATTGTTGAGTTGTCCGGCGGTTTTCATGGTGCCGTCGGGATTCATCATCTCATCAGGTATATCCGTCGTTTGTAAATTACTCGCCGTGGCATATTCCTGCCCCGGATTAATATAATAATACTGCGTCTGTCCTGCTTTTCTGTCCTGACGCTTTATCGGTTGTCCGCCCAAAAGATAACCTCTGATTTGTTCTGATAAACTTGTCATTTTCTTGTTCCTTTCCTGTTAATTATTGTTTATTATTCCAATTCTTGCCGCAATTTGTTGAGGCGTGCCAACCATTCCCACAAATGCGGATAATCGGTTGCATTCAATGTTTCCAACTCATCGGCCACCGCCGCGCCTGCTTTCGGAAACACCGGCAGCAAGGCTTCCTGCTCACAATTGACCGGCGCGCATGAGCTTAAGCAACTCATCGCGACCAGCATGAGGCTGAGCCTGCACCTTAGAGCGTTTTTGTGCCACATACTTAATGACCTCCACTTGCTTTTCTATCACCTTGGTTTTGATCTGACTTTTGCCGTAAAAATAGCCTCCCAGCGCCGCCAAAACACACATTATCACACACAATCCGATGGTTTTCATGGTCACAGCCTCTCCATTAAGCCTGCCAAATCAAGCTTTATTGCCACCGCCAAAAGCACCAACAAAATGCCCCACACCAGCATATACAGCTTTGGTTTGCGTAAAATAATCAAAATCAGCCAGCGCCAAAAACAATAACAATGCGCACATGTTTTCTTTTTCATTTTAACCTCCTATACATCGTGATAAAATAAATGATTACCCAGCGCAAAACATGGCGTTTGCCCTTTTGCCCACACCGGTTTAATCTGTTTGGTGTGATAATATGTGGCTCCATCGGTTAAATCTTTAATTTGACCGGCAAGCGCGCGCTCGGCCACGCGTAAACACCTCCGAAACAAAACATTTTCCGTTGTAACGTTTTTAATTTTCTCCGCATTGGGATCGTTTTTGTTCCAACAGCTGAATTGATAACGCTTCAAACAGGTTTGTGCCACACTCGGCACTTTTTTACCGTCTTGCATAATATAGCCGGTATACCATTTACGCGCTTTATAACGATTCATAATCACGCACGCCACTGCTTCCATACCGGCCAAACCTTCTCCGCGGGCTTCGCCGTATATGGTGCGTGCCAAAATATCCAAGTCATTATCAACCATCGCTTTTTTTCCTTTTCTGCTTACCTTCTATCAAAAATTCCAAACGCGTTTTGATTTCGGTCAATACCAGATTTTGTTGTGCTTGCAAAACAGCGATGGCTTCAATTTTACCATCGCTGTTTTTTAATCTGTTCTGCAAGTTTTCAACCTGAACTTCCTGTCTGGCCTTCCATTCACCAATCCGCACCAAACTGATAATTAAGCCTATCAGTGATGTGCAACCACTGATTAAACCCCAATCAACATTAGCCATCTTCTTTCTCCCACTTACTAGGCACGGCATATAAATCTTCCAATTTATGCCATATATCATTGCTTACCCAATCTTTTGAGGAAAAACATTTGGTAATATTTTCTCGCCAATTTTCCCCTTTACAATCGGACACTTTAGTACCCTTGCAAAACAAATTGCCGTATAGGCAACGCGCACTAAGCGGTAAACCTGCATCTTCTCCCTCATAAAACCGCGCTAATTGTTTATATTTTTTAGCGTTGATACGCATTGGGCAATGCACCCCGTAATGCAGTGTCGGCTTGCTTAAACTTTGTAAAACATGTTTCGTATTGACAATTGCTTCCTGATATTTATTGCCGGCCTTATCCATAATTTCACCTTTGTGATAGCGCGGATATTTGGCTGCATAAAAATCTCTAAACATAAAAAAATCGTCATTCATCAACAAAAAATTTTCGCTGATACCCGCGTTAATTGCTGACATGGTTTTATGATAAGCATTTTGCCACCATTGTCCATTGTCTTCCTCCCACAAGTATTTGATGTTATTGTTTAAAAAATGCGGACGATTACCAATAATCCATACATCTCCAATATCTTTGCAATGCTTTTCCAAGGCACGCAAACTATAGCGAAGTTCTTGATTATTGTGATGTGAACCTTTGCCAATATAATATAGTATGTCCATCTTTTCCCCCTTATGCTGTTCTACGCCAAATATTTACCACATACGCCGGTGGTTGAACCGTATTTGAATTGCCGTAGATTGAGTTATCATCAGAGGCATTAGTCATTTGTGGCTTATCATAATTATATTGAGTCGGGTCTCTATCTGTCCAGTTACCATTACCGCTTTCACCATTTACTCCCGAATTAACAATAACAGAGCCAGCGTTAAATG
>CADAJN010000005.1 GCA_902788365.1 uncultured Pseudomonadota bacterium
ACTCATAAGCCTGCGGCTTACCGGCATACTTGCGTCTGCCTTTCGTTTGTAGTCAAACCCGCTTTCTGCGGGTTCAAATCCTCATCTCGCTTTACACCAACAAAAAAAGACCGCTCAAGGCGGTCTTCTCTTGTTGGTGAGCTCGGTGGGATTCGAACCCGCGACCCTTTGATTAAAAGTCAAATGCTCTACCGACTGAGCTACGAACTCAACTAAATCGTTTATGCTTATAAAAGATAAATTTAATGAAGTCAATAAAAAAAATAAAAAAAGTTAAAAAAAGTGAAATAAGGGTTTATTTCTGAATTTTTATGTGTTAAATTACACATTATGTAAAATTTTTAATATAGCAAAAGAGGTAGAAATGACCATCAGCAACGAAGTCGGACAAAAAGGACGTTACAGTATTTTACAAAATGCCAAAGGCGAAATTATGCTTATGATGGACAGCCGCATCGGCGGTCCGGAAAATCCGCGCTTTATATATGACGGCGGTGCCATGGCTTTGCTTTATCGTTCTCAGGAAAGTTCTGTTGCTTTCAAAAATATTGATCCGGGCGCACGTTCTCCGCTTAAATCCGTATCTGAAATTTTGATTGTGGAAATTGAAAATGACGATGTGGAAAGAGAATATTTGGTGCCGGTTCGTGTGGTTAAAGACGTTAATAATCTGATCATCTCATAATTTTAAGGTCTGCGGCATGATTGCGTTAACAACGTTTCTGCTGTTGATTTTAGGCATTTTTAGCAGCATCAGAGTCAGCGTAAAAACCGATAAGTGGTTGTCATTTATCGTATTTTTGCTTTTTTGCGTCATTTTCGGCCAATTCAGCTATAACATCATAAATTCCGCTCAAGACGTTTTTTCATTTATTTGGAACAAATCCCCGGGCGGAGACATTCAAATTGACATTATTTCGAATCCATACAATTACGGATTCGTTTTGCCGTTTTTCATAATAACATTACTGTCTTTGGCCTTAAACCTACTGTTTCGCTATGAAGAACGGCGCAATATTTATGAAGCCGGTCTGATTTTTAACCTTGCCGCCCTCATTACCATGATTACCAGTAATAACTTTGTGCAGCTTTTGTTTGCGCTGTTCATTGTAGATATTTTGGCTTTGCTTCTTGTGCATGATATTGAAGCATACCGACGTTACATTCTGCTGAATATATCAGCCGATTTAATGATTTTTACGGTTCTGGCAATTATCAATAGCCGAGTCGCATCGCTGGATATTCGTGAAATTTTGCAATATAAGCAAATCGGTTTGCACATAGATTTTATTGCCATTATCGGCCTAACCGCAATTTTTATGAAATTCGGTTTTTTCATATTCCACATAGGTCTTCTTGGTCTGAGAAATATTCGTCTGCACCGTTTGCAAAACATTCTGTTTTTATCGGCTCCCGTGTGCGCTCTGATTCTATTGACCAAATTTCATGTTTTGCTATCCGGTTCAACATATTTCAACACTTATCTGCATCTTGTATGTTGCCTCAGTTTGGGTGGCGGTTTTGTCGGTAGCTTATGCAGTCAAAATTATAAACAGCGCATTATTTATTGGCAAATGATGTTTTGGGCGTTGTTTGTAGAACTATTACGCTTTAACGGCTTCATTTGGAATTTATCGCTGACTTTTTTACTGTTACAAACATATATTTTAAACATAGCCCTGTATCTGATTTATTATTACACAGGCCGACATTATCATCAAACTGATTTGAGCAAAATCAATCTTGTTAATCAATCCGCCATGTTGTCGGCTCTAATGTTGATTCTTTTAATGGTTGTGGCTATTACCGGCGTATTAACCGAACTGTATAACAAAGGCAATCGTTATTATATTTGGACTTATGCCATATTATATATTCTGTCTTTAAGCGCCACTCTTAAAAGTATTTTCTTTGTTAAGAAGAAAGCATCTTATGCACGTTCGCCGCATCTGGCACCACATTATTTGGTATGGATTTTGCTGGGTTGCAGTGCCGCAATTGTGCTTTATCCGACTCCGATCAATGCCGTAACGATATGGGGTTTTGGCGCGGCATTCATTTTATTGAACCGATACAATCCGATATGGCGTATTGCGCATATCGGCTACATTTGCCGCTTTGAGCAAAATGACCGGATCGGGCTGATTTACAAATATGGTGTTATTAAACCTTTGCGCCTGAGTGGACGTGTTTTATGGCTTTTAATTGACCGATTCTTAACTGAAAAAATCATCATCGGCGGTTCCATCAAAACAGCACAAATCGGTTTGCGTTTTTTCCGTAAAATCCACAGCAATCGCATTTTAGGCGGAACCATCATTATCGTTTTGCTTTTGGGATTTTTGGGCTTGGCATATAATTATGAGTGAGTTGTATAATGTTTGATTTACTGTTGATATTGTTGATTATTCCGCTGGCGGGCTGTTTATTTGCCCTCACCGCCAGAAAAAATAGCGCCAATGCCTTTCGCGTTGCCTTATTCACCATGGGCACCGGAATTTTTACAATATTGCGTCTGTTCGCCACACTTAAAATGCAAAGTGAACCGCCGCATTTGCAATACATTATAAACTGGTTTGCCAAGGCCGATGTCAATCTGCTGTTATCGGTTGATTATTTTTCTCTGTTATTATTGCTGGGAACATACGTGGCTTTGGTAATCGGTTTGGTGGGGTTATCGGCAGAAATACGTCGCCAAAAATCATTATTTGTGTTGTTTTTATATTTTGTATGGCACATTACCGGATTACTGCTGGCCGGCGACATGATATTGTTTTACATTTTCTTTGCCGGTATGCTGATACCGCTGTTTATGCTGATCGGACATGATCAAATCAAGAAAAAAAGCACTTTATATACCTTTTTCTTATTTAATTTCGGCGGCGTATTGCTGCTGCTGATTGCCATATTAATAGCTTACAAATATTACAGTGGTAACCTGCAACTACATGAGTTTGTATTGATGAAAATGCCAAAATCAACCAATCGCATTGTGTGGAGCGGCGTATGTTTGGCACTGGTGTCGCGCATTCCGATTTGGCCTTTTCATTATTGGCTGTCCACTCTCGGTGCAAACATTAAAAATCCGCTGGTCTATATTATTACAAACTTATTACCGCTCACCGGCCTGTATGGTTTTATGCGTTTCTGGCAACTCAGCATTGCCAAAAGCATTTTGCCTTATATGCCGGCTGTTGTGGCTGTTTGTTTGGTCACAATGTTTGTAATTGCGTTAATCGGTATTGCGCATAAAGAATTTTTATATAAACTATTTACCTACATGACCATTTTTTACTTATTGTTCTTGTTGGCTGAAATTTTACTTTCTTCGGTTTTGCTAGCCGGCACGGTGCAAATGAATATTGCGTATTCACTGTTTATCTTTTTAATTGTAACATCTTCACTGGTGGTTTTAGATATGCGCATGGAGCGCGAATGTGCCGAGAAAAAATGCGATTATCGCGGAGCCTTAGCTTATATGCCGAAGCGGGCACGGATATTTGCCTTTTTTACCTTAGTGGCGTTAGGATTACCTATTTCAGCAATGTTTTGGAATAATTTCATTATCATTTCATCACTGTTTCGCTTTAGTTTTCTGATTGGTGTTATGGTTATGACGGCAATCGGTTTAATCAGTGTTTCAATGCTTTATGAATTATATGTCATGCGCGATTTAAAATCACACATTGATAATGAGCGTGAAATAACCGATATATCTCGTGAATCGCTGCTCTTTTTTACCGTTGTGATTGTCGTAATTATTTTATCATTCTTTAATCCGTTGTGGTTTGTTGTTTAGGAGAAAACGATGTTGGAACAAATTATATATATCTTACCGATTGGTATTTTGTTGTTAGGCATCGGAATATTCTCTTTATTACGTCTTTTCCCCGAACAAAACAACCGCTGTTTTAAGCTGTGTCGGCTGATTATATTAAGTAGCTTTGTCTTGTCTGTCGTTTTTTATAACAAACCGATTATCGTCGGCATCACATCGGCCAATCGGTATTTATTGCTTTTTCAGTCCGTTTTATATATTTGTGCATTACTGTTACTGTTTTTATCGCGCAAATGGTTTGTTGGCATGAAAGTATCGGGACAACGTTTTTGCTATGTTGTATTACTAACTGTTTTAGCCGGAAACCTGTTGATTGTCTCACGCCACTTAGCTTTAACCGTCAGCGCCATGATATTGATGATGTTCGGCCAAGCATGGTTAATCAAAGACGGTGGAAAAAAAACAAGTAATCAAAATGCCTTGATTTATAGTATTTCAGCCTTTTTATTCAGCTGTCTGCTGATTGTGGCAACAACTGTATTATATAAACAATGCGGCACCTTAAATTATACTCAATTGGCAACCTATATTGAAATTTATCGCCATCATTTACCGGTATTCAGCGCCGCAATTATCTTAGTATTCGGCTTTTTATTTTTGCTGGGTATGGCCCCCCTGCACTATTGGCTTACCGAAATTTTGGACAGTGTTAAGTTACCGATTTTTTCATTGTTTATTTTATTGCCGTCGTGCGCTGTCTGGATTGGATTTTTACGTCTGAATTTGAAATTGCTGACGTTTTTAACTCCGTCATTACACATGTTTTATCTCGGCATTGCTGTTTTCTCTTTAGCCATTGGTGCTATTGGGGCTACCAGTTGCCGCAACGTGCGCAAAATTTTTGCCTACGGCATTGTTTTTCAATATGGCTTAATGATGTTGGTGTTACAGCACTTCAACGTTCATACCATTTGGACAGCTCTGTTTTATTGGCAAACCGTTTTACTGTCCATGACCGGTATCTGCAGCATTTTGTTCGGCCTTAAAAATAAAGGTGATTACTTGTTCATGCTTAATGAATTTGCCGGTTTGGGACACAAAAAACCTTTTTTGGCCGGACTGCTGACCGTCTTTTTATTTTCACTGGTAGGGCTGCCGCCGTTTTGGGGCGGTGCCGGTTTATTTTCGGTGTTTAATCAATTGATTATAGCGCGTCATTACTATCAGATCATCTTCGTGGCAGTGATGTTGCTTATCTTGGCTTATGCCTATTTGCAAATCATTAAAACTTTATATTTTGATGAAAATAAAGATATTTTTGACCGCACAGACAGTAATATTTATGTGCTTTTGGTTGGTATTTTGGCACTGATGACCATCATTATGTTGCGCGCGGCAATTTGGGCAGAAGACATCAGCTTATTAACGGAGGCCATCGCGGCATAATGAAAAATAACTGGCAAATTTACCGATATGAAAGCCTAACCAGCACAAACGACGAAATCAAAAAATTTTGTGCCGAACCTAAGCGCCGACCGGTTGTGCAAACGCGTTTCCAAACTGCAGGTCGCGGTCGTCGCGGCAGAACTTGGCAAAGTTTGGACGGCAACTTGTTTTTTTCTGCCGCTACAGAATTTCCTATAAAAGATTTGGGTGTTTTAGTCTTAATCAGCGGCTTAAGCGTTTTGCAAACCGTGCGTTTTTTTGCCCCAAACGCAGATATTAAACTTAAATGGCCGAATGATGTATTGCTAAACGACGCCAAAGTCAGTGGCATTTTGCTGGAAAAAGGCCCGCAAGACTATATCATTATCGGCATCGGCGTAAATACGGCACAAAGTCCGCATACATCCGATATGCTTTACCCGGTCACTTCACTTCATGAAGCCGACATAAATGTTACTGCCGATGATTTTTTGCAGCGCTTTTTGACTATTTTTAATATGTATTTAGAACTCTACGCCACCGGTAACATTACCCAAATTCGCCGACAATGGCTTGAAAATGCTAAAGGATTGGGACAACCGCTACAAGTTTGCCAAGATAACCGAAAGCAAACCGGCGTATTTCACGGCATTGATGAAAATGGTGCCTTGCTATTGGAAAATAATAATGGTATAAGCAAAATATTGGTTGGAGATGTTTTTTATATAGAGAAGAAAAAAGATGAATGAGTTTAATAGAGAAGGATTGTATTTTTTGCCGCTAGGCGGTGCCGACGATATCGGTATGAATATGTATATGTATGCGGTAGACGGTAAAATCATTGTGGTTGACGCCGGTTACGGCTTTTTGTTTGATGAATATCCGGGTATGGATTTGGCTTATGCTTCACCGGAATTTTTAGATGCCTACAAAGATGATATTGTAGGTCTGTTTATTACCCACGGTCACGAAGATCATATGGGCGCTATTGCCCAAATTTGGCCACATTTAGGGTGTCCTGTTTATGCCATGGATTATACCATCGGCCTGATTAAAGAACGCTTAGCCGAATTTAAGATGGAAGATGCGGTGCCGCTGATTTCGGTTAATCAAAAGCGCGTGGTAGAATTACCTAATTTCAGTGTGGAATTTATTGATGTGGTGCATACGGTGCCGCAAACCTGCGCTCTTGCCATTCGCACCAAATACGGCAATGTGGTGCACGCTACCGATTGGCGCTTTGATGATGAGCATATTTCCATGCTTCCGACAGATTGGAAAAAATTGCAACAAGTCGCCCAAGAAGGTGTTTCCATGTTGGTTTGCGATTCCACCAATGTGATGGTAGATTCTAAAACCCCGACCGAAGCCGAAGTGCGTGAAAGCCTGATTAAAATGATTCCGCAACTGGAAGGCGGCGTGATTGTTACTTGCTTTGCCTCTAACTTAATGCGCCTAGAGAGCCTGATTTTGGCCGCCGAAGCAGCGCAAAGAACCCCTGTTGTGATGGGACGGGCGCTGATTACAAACATCAAAGTAGCCAAAGATTGCGGTTATCTGGCCGATTTACCGCGCGTTTACAGCATTGAAGAGGCCAAAGACATTCCGGCCGACAAAGCACTATATATCTGCACCGGCTCGCAAGCCAATTATCGCAGCGCCATGACCACAATTGCCAACGGCGAAAGCAAATATATTAAACTGGATAAATCAGACACCATTATTTTTTCTTCTAAAATGATTCCGAAGAACGAAGAAAAAATTGAGCGTATGCAAGAAAAATTGATGCAACAAGGCGCAACCATCATCACCGACGAAACTGATTTGGTGCACGCTTCCGGACACGCCTGCCGCGATGATTTGAAAAAGATGTATGACTTGTTAAAACCGGCGATTGTGTTGCCGGTGCACGGTGATAAAAAATTCATTCGCGAGCACAAGCGCTTTGCGCTGGCGTGTGGTGTCAACGAGGTGTTTTCGGCACGCAACGGCGATATGTGCCTGCTTAAAGATAATCATATTGAGTGCATTGAGCAAGTTTCTACCGATATTTTAGGTTGGGACAGAAACAAACCGGTTTCGCTCGGCTCACAGCTTGTCCGCAACCGTCGTCGTATTGCCTTTAATTGCTCGCTTTACATCAGCGCGGTATTCAAAGGGCCGGAATTGTTAGATTTGCAAATTTCTTCGGCAGATATTTTAGAAGAAGACGATTGGAATAAGCTGGCGGCAGAAATATTGGAAAAAGTGCGGCCGCTGATTGAGCGCAAATGGGCCGAAAATATGAACAAGAGCCAAATTGAAGACGTTATTCGCGGACAAATCCGTCGCCGCGTTCACGCCGCTACCGATATCAAACCGGTAACATTTTTGCACACGTTTTATATGGAGTAAAAACATTAGCTTATTTTTTGCGACGTAACAAAAAATATTTTTGATGCATAAACGCCCAAGAAATAATTTGTTTGCCGAAACTCAACCGCTTTGGCTCATAATATCCGTTTTGTTGTAAATCTGCTAAATTGTTGCGCAGCAAATTGTAGCGCGGCGCATCTGGCAAGGGATTATAGCGCTGTAAATATTCATCAATATGCATACCGTAAGCATAGCGCGCCGCTATTTTACGCAAAAGTGTTTCATATTGCGGATATTTATTGCCCAGCTGGCAAATAGCGATACATAAATCTTTATATTCTTGTATTCTGGCTTCGGATAAAGGCTTCATGGTCTGCGATGTTGGTATAATACGATAAGCAATTAACGGCTTGCGGCAAACAACGGCCTTGCGGCTTTTAAGCAGAACTTCAATGTTAAGCAAAATATCGTTAATAGACGGCAATTTTTCATCAAAACGAATATCATCAAAAATCTCTCGCCGATAAAGCTTGGTCCACATCAGGGTATCAATTTTCTTTTTATGCACGAATTTATCCTCAAAAGGCTGTGTGCTGATAATATCGGCGCAGGCCTCAACTTTTTCTGCGGCAAACTGATATTGATGTTCACTTTCAAAACGTAAATACGCACAACAACTGATATCTGCATTATGCGTTTCAATATTATGATATAAAATTTCCAAATATTGCGGATGATATATATCATCATTATCCAAAAACGCGATATATCTTCCGGTCGCCAAATCCAACCCTTTATTTCGGCTGGCACTGCCGCCGGCATTAGATTGATGATGAATCTTAAAACGCGCATCTGCTGCGGCGAAATGCTCTAAAATTTGCATTGAACCGTCTGAAGAACCGTCATCAATGCAAATTGCTTCAAAATCCTTAAACGTTTGCTGTTGCACCGATTGCAGCGTCATACTCAAATATTTTTCGGAATTATATACCGGAATAATAACAGAAATAAGCGGACCAGACATTAGTTTCCTTTCTTGTCAGATAAAAAATTTTTAAGCGCATTATTAAGTTTATCAGCCACCACTTCCAAAGAATAGTTTTGCACGCATAACTGATAGCCGTTATAAGATTTTTGCGCCGCTTGCTGCTGATTTGTAACAGCCTCCTTCATTTGCTTTGCCATACCGTCAATATCTTCAACTGCAAATAAATAAGCCGCCTCATTATGCTTTGCAAAAATCTCCGTCGGACCTTCCGCCAATGAAGATACAACAGGTTTACCATACAACATCGCTTCCAATAAAACTATACCGAAAGGCTCAAAACGCGACGGCAAAACAAACACATCTATACTGTTGAAGAACTCTGTTTTATCGTTCACCCAACCGATTAAAGATATCTCTTTTTGCATATTATTTTGTTCAATCATACGGCAGATTTTTTCATACTCACTCCGGTAAGCAGATTGCACTCCGCCCCCGATAATCGCCTTAAAAACTACTCCTTGTTGTTTTAATTTGACCAACGCCATCACAAAATCCGGAAAGCCCTTCATCGGATCAAAACGCCCCATTGTGCCGATAACCGGCGGCCGATGAAATTGCGGTTGTTCATAGGCACGCTTTTGGCTGATTAAATTTGGTATGGTATATATATTTTGTGCCGGATAACCTTTTTTAATGAAAATATTGCGCTGATAATCGGTAATGGTGAAAATACCGTCGCATTTATTAACGTGCTTAAATTTCGGATTATGCGAAACCGCCACAATTTTACATTTCAGTAGTTTGGCTACCATCTTAAAAATATTGATGGCTTTTTTATTGTGCACAATAATCACATCCGGCGCAAAATCTTTTAATCGCCAATACAAATAAAAAGCCAATAAGTAATTATAATGCACAAATGGTATTTGTTCAATGCGCTCCGGATGCAAATTTTGCAAAGTATCCAATATTTGACATTTGCGGCTGACAACCGCGCAAACTTCATGCCGATGCAACTTCAGCGCTTGCGTATAATCTAAAAAAGCCTGCTCAATGCCGCCCAATGACTTACTGATCATAACATTGACAATACGCATATCAGTTCTCCAATTTGCCATCTAATAAATATTGTAAAAATGAATTTTCCGTCGGTTCTTTTTTATATTTCCAACTAAGCTTATGAATTGAGGTTTGCGCCTTGATATCCGCCCATTTTTGCGGCGAATAAACATCAAAAAACGCCTCTTCCAGCGCATAACAATCATCATAAATCAACGGTGCGTTTTGCCACATAGTCGCGCAAGCTTGGTTTTCTTCAACCACCAAATCAAACACCAAATAAAACACAAAATAGTTGATAACTTTATTTTCATATTTCCAATATTCAAGCATCGTTTTCTGTAACATGCCAATCAACACATTATCTTTGGCTGCTTTCAAAAACCAATTCTGCCCATGATAAAGCTCACAACCGTGAAAAGCAAAAAACGGCGCATCAGTAATTACTTCGGGCAACGGTGCCGTTAAAAACACCGTGGCATCCATCCAAAAACCGCCGTATTTGGCCAGCAACGACACCCGTAAAATATCCGACAAATGTGTGCGCGAAATATAGCCTTTTTTATGTTTTTGTATGATATAATCGGGCAGTTCAACATAGTCCTTCATATTATCAAACGTAATAACACGCACTTCATAATCTGGGCAATATCGGCGCATTGATTCAATACAACGCTTTACCACCGGCGGCATATTTTGCGTTCCCTGCCACCAACATGTCCAAATAATTTTCGGCATATTTGCTGTTTCGGCCGTCATATTGTCTGATTTCAGCACATCAGATAAATAACGCTTCAAATATGCTTTTTCTATGTTATATCGTGCTTGTTTAAACTTTGTTTTGCGCACAATTTTATTTTTATAGCGCATGGCTGTCCACAATCTCAGCCACAGCACATAAATTTTAACCAGCAAAAAATTGACACGACGAATAAATAGCATAACAAATTTCTTCATTTGAACCTCTGTTCTCTTTTTATTAATGATATGCAAAATATTTGAAATAACAAGCTAATTCGTATTTCTTATGCCAAAATGTGAAAAATTCGGTAAAATTGGCTCTTAGCCATTGTCTTAAAAAAAACTAAAACCGGTCAGCCACATCAGGGCTACCGGTTTGTAGTTTATTGAAACGCATCAAGCTTTTCCGAAATGTAATAGCAAGTGCGCAGGTTGTTTTGCAAAAAGTGCATTTGCCGTTGAAAATTTCCATTCAGCGCCAACCACGGCTTTTCCTTAAATGCCCGCATCAAGCGTAAAATACCTTGCTTTGTGGCACTCAAACGCTGATTGAGCACTTGCAGTTCTTCAACTTGCTTCAAGTCATCCACAAACTCTACCGTATAGAGCCAACCCTTGTGATATCTGATAAAATCCGGCAGAGAATTGTGCAATTCATCTTCGGGAAATTTTTCAATATACACATGAGCATACAGCGGATTGCCGCGCCGCACATCAATCACACAGCGATCTAAAGGATCCACATAGACAGCATTGTGCGACAAATTCAGCACTTCTGCCGCTTCGTCATCGTCATCGTCGTCGCCGGAACCGATTTGCCGAGCCTTCAAATTCTGCAATTCTTGCAAATCATCATGCTCAATCTGCAACCTGTCTTCCACACAAGCAAAGATATTGCTTCCGGGCACGGTTTTCTGCAAATCTTCCTCCGAAAAGAAAAACGGCGAATAATAAGTAAACGCCTGACATTCCTTCTCATCAGAGGTTAGCTTTGTTTCGGGTGTTTGTGCGGTTTTCAGCGCTTTTACAATACCCTCCACACCGCATTTTGCCACAAACATATCCACCAATTCGCGATAGTTCATATACGCAGTGGTTTCGCCAAAGCGCATAGCATACGAAGTTTCCAGAATCAGCGACAAATTGCGCTTGAGCACATTCTGCTTACGAGCCATATCGGCAAAAATTCCGGCATATTTGGCATCCAGCTCATTAACCAACGCCAATATGTCAAAATCGTTAATCAACGCCACACAATAAGCATCAACAATGCTCTCCTTATTAAGCACTTCAACCGCCATGTTCAGCTCGGTCTTGAAAATTTGTGCCACAAAGTCATATTGCCACGACATTGGCCGACAATACTGAAAATCATTTATAAGTTTCTCAAATTTGTCGTATCCGTCATCAACAAAATCCACCACATTCCACATATCTTCCACATCATCTTCATTGTGGCAAAGCTTAATCAACTCAGCGGCCTCAACTTCCATTTCGGAATCAAGCGGCGAAAGATTAAACTTAGCTAAATAAAAATGACTGAAAAACCTTTGCCAAAGCCATGTTTTGTGCTTTAGACATTCTCGTAACTTGCCTTTATCCATAATAAAAGAGAATTAATTGTTCAACCTTAAAAATACTAAAATCAGTGTTATTTAAGCATAAAAACGACAAAAAGTCTACAAAAAAATTATTTTTTTGTATTTTGTGACAAAAAATGCTTGATTTTTTGTGCAAATTGATTATACTGATAAATGAATTCTAATTATTTTATAGTGGTTATGATGTGAATTATTAGCGGCAATACAAAATCTTTTACATAAAAAAGGATTAAGCCCTAGGAAAAAATACATCATAACATATTCCAAGTATTCACTAATATTTATGCTATATGTTTAAGCGTTCTTTTTTCCTCATCATTGCAGCGACAGCTGTTTTGATAGGCGCAACTTCCTGCGACAAGGATTTTTTGACTGATGAAGACAGGTTTATCAAAACCCAAATGAAGTATTTCAAGTTCGCCGGTGAGAATACAATTACCATCTATGAAAGAAAAGGTGGTAATTTGTATGAGATAGAACAACGCGAGGTTAACTTTACATTAACTCCGGCGTTGGTACTCTTTCCTCTAAAATATATTACCGAACCACTTACATTTGCCGAAGGAGAAACCGGTATAAGGGAAATTCCTTTCGGTAAAATGTATAATGACAGTATAGATTTTACGGAGGCAAATAATGTTGAGCTCACATTTAAGTTCAATGCATTTGAGCAAAGCATTAACTTCTCAGGCTACAACTTGAATCAAGATAGCATCTTTCTGTATCCGCTGGACGACTTTATTCTAACAGCGGAATTGCAAACTCTCAAGAAAGTTGATGTGCCCTTTTACCAAAAGGTGCAGATAACCTACAGGTTGGTCACAGATTCAGAAATTGTGGTAACAAAAACCACTCAAGAGCTGAATTTAGGCACCAAACCGGAAGACGAAAATTCATCAACCCCCTCCGACGAAACAAATAACAATGGAGGCGAATCTGAAGGTGAAGGCGCCAATGTTTAATTTTTAATTATTTTTTTATGAAACGGATTTTTCTTTTATTGCTAACGGCAATTGTGGCAATGGTTGCACAGGCGCAAACCTGTAAAATCAGCGCCAATAAAAATAACGGCAAAGTTATCCAGATTTCAGTAAATCTGGATAGTTTGAAGGGGCAAACCTTGGTAACCACCATAAACCATCAGCAGGGCGGCAACGTCAATGTGCAGATGGCTTACGAGGATACCAATGCGGCTCTGCCCGTTGATGAACTGCGTGAAGACAGTAGCGCAGTCGCAGTTGCCGAAAATAATCCAAAATCGGATGCAACAGCGTCAAATCTTGTTGCTACAGCTGATGAGGTCAACGCAGATACCAGCGCCGAACAAACCCCTGAGGAAACTCCCGAAGATACTCCGGCTGAAAATGCCGAAGGCTCGGGCTCTTTGATGCAGTCTTTAACCAACGCCGTCGGAATTGGGGAAATTGCTTCCCTGATTGGTGCTTTTACACACACCAACGGCGAGGCATACTCTGAGTATGCCGAAAACTTTATAGTGGCCGATACAACCAAGTATCAGCCGATCTATAAACCACGTAAGTGGAAATGGCTGAAAAACTGCAAGAGTTACTTAACGGCTGAATTTTCCGGTATATTCGGTAAGGATTTCGGTGACAGCGACAACAGCCAAGAAGCCGAAAAAATAACGTCAGATGACTATGGGACAGATCCTGAAAATGAATTCAATTATGGTGTGAGTGCCAAAATATCTCAGGTATTCGTCCCCGGATTCTATGACGAAAATGGCAAATTCACTCCTAATCGTTTGAATTTTGCATGGTCATTAGGAGCTCTTTTTGCCATGGACTGGCAAAAAGACTTTGGCTGGTCTTATGACTTCCTTGCCAAAGTGGGAATTCAGGCCGGTGAAGGTATAACACTTGGTGTTGACGGCTTAATTGGCACCGGAATTACTCCGTATGCCATTTACAGCACAAACAGTTTGGATCACCGCGTGATTGTCCATAATCAGTGGTGTTTCAAATATGGTTTACAGGCTTGGCTGAGTATGAACTACGGCGGTAGCACATACACGTCACTGTTTGCACGAATTGTGCATTCAGTTGCGCCTTCGTCGGTGTATAATCACCCGACTGCAAAAGGTTGGGAAAACACCTTCGTTGACTTTGATAACGGCTCATGGCAGGTTGGTTTCGCTGTTGGCTATACATTCGGCCACCACGAAACACTCAAAGACAAGCGCTTGATAGCCACGCTCAGCACCGGTGTTAACCTGATTGAAAAAAATCACGAAGCCGAAGCGTTGATTGAGCTTGAAAAGTTCAACAATGTTTCGTCAACTCTTGATTTCATCTATGGCCTAGGTTACGGTTCATCGTTGGGTAAAAACAAGCTGCAGAGTTTCACGCTTGGTGGCGGTTGGCGCAAAAAGTTTTCAACCAACTTCTCTGCTTTGGCAAAAATGTATGCCGGAATCGGAGAATATATGATTGAAAAGCACATAGCAGACAGAGAGCACCTCTTTAATATGACCAACGCCGAAGTCAAACAGCTCTGCCTGAAAGCCGGCTTACAACTTAGCGCCGGATATCAGCTTGGTTGCTGGAACTTAAGTGTTGGTTTAAGGGGAGGCTATCACTTCGGCAAACAACCTGCTACAGAGGGTTATTCCACTGTAGAATACAAAGGCTTACGAGGTTTTGAGCTGATGCCCACATTTGGAGCCAGTATTAACTTCTAACCTAATAAAAAAAGACAGGCACTTTAAAGTGTCTGTCTTTTTTTTGACCTAATCCCGCAAACTTTTCAGCTGTTATTCAAAACGGTGCGGCATTTCTGTCTCTTTTTGCATTTGCGCCACAAAATCGGCCAAAGACATTGTCTCTTGCTTTTCAGTGCCCAACCGACGAACGGTTACCGTGCGATTTTCTTTTTCTTTAGCACCAACCACCACAATCACTGGCACTTTAGCCAATGAATGTTCACGCACTTTGTAGTTAATTTTCTCATTGCGTAAATCGGTTTCGGCACGAACACCTATTTTATCAAGCTCGGCCGCCACTTCCTTGGCATAGCCGTCAAATTCGCTGACAATCGGCGCCACCACAACCGGCAACGGCGACAACCACAACGGAAGTTTACCGGCATGATGCTCAATCAAAATACCCAAAAAGCGCTCAATTGAACCGAACAACGCACGGTGCAACATCACCGGCTGATGTTTTTCGCCGTCTTCGCCGATATATGAAATATCAAAACGTTGCGGCAAATTCATATCCACCTGAATGGTGCCGCATTGCCATTCGCGCCCGATGGCATCTTTCAAAATAAATTCCAGCTTAGGTCCGTAAAAAGCCCCCTCTCCCGGATTTATTTCATATTCATAGCCATGTTTTTCCAAAGCATGCGCCAGTGAGCTTTCGCACAAATCCCAAATTTCATCGCTGCCGATACGATAAATGCTATCCGGCCGCGTTGACAGATAAATTTTAATATTATCAAAGCCGAAATCTTTATAAATATCAAAAATCAGCTTCATCGTATTGATGCATTCTTCTTCCATTTGTTCCGGCGTGCAGAAAATGTGCGCATCATCTTGGGTAAATTCACGCACACGCATCAATCCCATCAACGCACCCGAGGCTTCATAGCGGTTAACCATACCAAATTCGGCCATGCGCAGCGGCAAATCGCGATATGACTTCACACCTTGCTTATACACCAACAAACCACCCGGACAGTTCATCGGCTTCACGCAAAACATACTTCCGTCTTCCATCTTGCCGGAATAGTTGTGTGCACCATATTTATCCCAGTGACCGGAAATTTCCCACAATACACGATTCATAATACGCGGTGTGGCAATTTCCTGATATCCGTTATGTTCTTGGCGATTACGCATATATTCAATCAGCTTGCGATATACGCGATAACCTTTATCATGCCAAAAAACCGCACCCGGTGCATATTCCGGTTCAAAGTGGAACAAATCCATTTCTTTACCGAGTTTACGGTGGTCGCGTTTAGCCGCTTCTTCCATCATGGTAATATAGGCATCCAAGTCCTTTTTATTGGCCCAAGCCGTTGCATAAATACGTTGCAACATTTCGTTATTTGAATCGCCGCGCCAATAAGCACCGGCCACCTTCATCAGCTTAAACGCATCTCCAACCTTTGCGGTTGACGGCACATGCGGTCCGCGACACAAATCGGTATAGTTACCCTGCCGATAAAGTGTAATTGTTTCATCTTCCGGCAAATCCTCAATAATTTGCACTTTATAGGTTTCGCCCTTATCCTTAAAGAACTTAATGGCTTCACTACGCGGCATCACAATGCGCTCAATTTTTTCATCACGCTTCACAATTTCATGCATTTTGGCTTCAATCAGCGCAAAATCTTCGGTTGTAAACGGTTCTTTACGCGCAAAATCGTAATAGAAACCGTTATCAATAGCCGGACCTATGGTCACTTGCGTATTCGGCCAAATTTCCTGCACGGCTTCAGCCATAATATGAGCACAGGAGTGACGCAATATATGTAAACCGTCCGCGTCTTTGGCGGTGATAATAGTGAGTGTAGAATCTGTTGTTATCGGAGTTATTAAATCTTGCAAAGTATCATTTACTTTAACGGCCAACGCCGCCTTTGCTAAACCTGAACTGATTTTCTCGGCAATTTCCAAACCGGAAACACCGTCTTTTTCTTCTAATATACTGCCATCAGGCAATTTAATTTTAATCATTTTTCTACCTCTTCACTATTAAGAAAATTCTATTTCTGGTTTATGACTTCTTCATAAACCTTTATCGTTTTATCACACATAATTTGTTTTGTAAAATGTTCTTTTACATTTTTTATAGCCGCTGCGCCTATTTTTTCACGTTCTTGCGTGGTTAAACGCAGCGCCCACAAAAGCGCCTTTGCCAAATCATCAGCATCACCGCTTTTAAACAGCTTGCCGGTCACACCGTCAATCACCGTTTCTTTAGACCCACCGATATCTGAGGCTACCACAATGCGCCCCATGGCCTGTCCTTCAATGGCAATACGTCCGAACGCTTCCGGCTCAATTGAGGTTGAAAGCACCACGTCGGAAACCATCATCGCCGCCGGCACATCGGCCACATGACGAATAAATGTAAAGCGATCGCCCATACCGTAAGAGTCAATCTTTTGGTGCAGTTCTTCAGTATATTTCACTCTTCCCTGATCATCACCAATCAATAAACAATGAAAATCTTCGTCTTTAATCTTGGCTAGCGCATCAATCAACAGCTTTTGCCCTTTCCAGTTAGTCAATCGCCCAATCAGCGTAATAATCGGCTTATCTTCCGGAATATGATTTTCTTCAATCAGCTTAATCATACGCTCGGCCGACGTATTTTCCACATCAAAATTTTCCATATTCACACAACGCGAAATACGGCGAATTTTGCCCTCATCCGTGCCGTAATTATTGATGATATGCGCCTTAATATGGTCTGAAATGGCAATTACACGTTCACCAAACGTCATTACTTGATTATAAATCTTCTTTATGCCGCGCGGTCCTAAACCGTATGTGCCATGAAAAGTGGTTACAAAGTGCACACCACAGCGTTTAGCCGCCCAATAGGCACTCCAAGCCGGTGCCCGCGAACGCGCATGAACAATGGTCACGCCATGCTCTTTGATAATCTTAGATAGACGCAACGCATTGAGCCACATTTTAAAAATATTTTTTGTTTTAAGCGGTAAAGTAAAATGCGTCACTTTCATCCGTTCCAGCTGAAATTCCATTCTGCCGCCTTCAGATGCCACATAGTTTTCAATACCGCGCTTTTGCAACTCTGAAGCAATTTCAATTGTGCCCAGTTCAACGCCGCCCTGATTAAGCTCTGGCAAAACCTGTAGCACAACAATTTTATTTTCCGACTTTTCCGTCATCTTTATTTTCCTCAAATAATCACACAAATCTGGCATATTGTAATGCATTTACATACATATTTAAAGCGCAACCCCACTTTATACACACGTTGACTACCATCTGCAAACAAAAAAACCACCGTTCGCAGCCGGTGGTTAAAATTTGATTTTTTTGTTTTTTATTTTGCTTGCGGCTGTGATGCTTGCGATTCGGTCGCTGTTTGTGTCTCTGTTTCCTCCGACTCTTGTAACTTTGCAATAACCGCTTCGGTAATATCTACAACATCCGGTGTAGCAACGGCAATATTCTTTGCCGACCAAACTGCCGGCAATTTTTGCTCAACCACCACATCTTCCAATGCTTTATTGATACGGTTATTGAGTTCAGCCATTTCTTTTTCATAATCCATAATCAAATTATTGCGTTTAATTTGCAATGATTTCATATACACTTCCGAATATTCGGAACGCACGGATTGATCTTTAATTCCCTTTAATTTCTTTTCTGCCGCACGCACTTCATCATTCAGTTTGTTGACTTTCTGTTCAAACAATTTCTTCTTATCCAGCATTCCCAGCGACAAAACCGTATCATCTAAGCTGAAAACATATATTTTGCGGCCGGCATCAATTTTTTGTGCAACTTGCGAATCAATATTGGAAAACTGACTTTTTAACATCTGAACATCTTGTTGCAAGCGCATATTTTGCTCTTCCAAACTCATATTTCTGACTATCAAAAGCACTGCCACCAATAATACAAATACCGTCAAAATCCAAAACTTATTTTTATCCAATGCGGCAATTGTTTGGACGAGCTTATCATTTTGCAACATCCCGTTCAGCTTGTTTTGCGCTGCCTCTTGATTTGCCACATCTTCATTGACAACTTCCGTTACATTTTCTGTTTCAAATACCTGATCTTCCATTACTCCCCCTTTTGCCGATATTATGGTTTATCAACATGCTATTTATTGTTTTATACATTTTCTGTATCAAGTCAAGCTTTTTTAATCAAAATTGACTATTTCAAAAATTTGTTGTTTTTCGGAAAACCGAACGGCACGGTTTTTCCGACCTGCGCCCGATGTCCGAGCCATGTCAGCAATTCTTTTTCCGTGCTGATACCTCCGGCACGATTATAGCTGAATCCTTCTTCTTGCTTAAATATTTGAATATCTGAAATATTTCCGTCACGATATTTTTGCAGCAAAACCCCATGCCCACGCGCCATAATCGGCACTTCTTCCGCCTTAAACACCAATAAACGCCGATTTTCACCGACAACAGCCACATAATCACCGTCCATTTTAAGACAGAACATGACCGTTTCTCCGTCAGCCACGTTCATAATCTTACGTCCTTGACGAGTTTGTGCCAAAATATGATTTTCATCAACCACAAAACCATATCCTTTATCAGAAGCAATCAAATAACTAGCCCCGGGTTCATAAACAAACATTGCCGCCACATCGTCGTTATTTGCTAAATCAATCATTAAACGCAACGGCTGCCCGAAACCTCGCCCGCTCGGAATATCGTTTGCCGCCACATTAAAGAATTTACCTTTATTATCTAAAATCACGATTTTATCGGTTGTTTGTGCATGCAAAGCAAACAACAACGCATCATCATCTTTGAACTTAAACGGCTCTTTAAGGTCGGTATGTCCTTTCATGCAACGGATCCAACCTTTTTGCGATAAGATAACCGTAATAGGCTCTTTTTCAATCCATGCTTCCAGCGGCACATCAATTTCTGCCGGCGGCTCGGAAATTTCGGTGCGACGCCGTCCGAGCGCTGTCTTTTTACCATACTTTTCCTTAGTGCGCTTAATTTCTTCGGCAATAGCCGCCCAACGTTTACTTTCGTCTTCCTTTAGCATTTCCAATTTTGCTTTTTCTTCCAGCAAATCTTTATGCTCGCCTTCAATCTGCGCTTCGTCAAGCTTACGCAAGTTACGCAGTTTCATATTCAAAATCGCTTCGGCTTGATTATCGGTCAATTTAAATTCGCGCATCATCACCGCTTTTGGCTCATCTTCTTCACGAATAATGCGAATAATCTCATCTAAATTCAGATAAGCAATTAAATAGCCTTCCAAAATTTCAAGTCTTGCATTTATTTTGCCTAATCTGAATTTGATTTTACGCAATAAAATATGGTTTCTATGTTGCAGATAATCGTGCAATACCGCGCCGATATTCATCACGCGCGGCACGCCGTCTAAATCCAACACATTCATATTCATGTTAAATTTGGCTTCCATATCGGTTTGCCGAAACAGTTGTTCCATTAAAAGTGTAGCATCAACCGTGCGGCTTTTCGGTTCTAACACAATTCGCACATCTTCGGCCGATTCGTCACGCACATCACCTAAAAGCGGCAATTTTTTATTCAAAAGCAATTCGGCAATTTTTTCAATCAGCTTTGATTTAACCACCTGATACGGAATTTCGCTGACCACGATTTGGTATTGTCCATGCCCCAAATCTTCGGTTTGCCATTTGGCACGAATACGAAAATTACCTTTGCCCTGCTTATAATTGTTCAAAATTGTTTCAAAACTGTCAACCAACACGCCGCCGGTTGGAAAATCCGGTCCCTTAAGACGCCGCACCAAAGGCTCATCATCGCACTGCGGATTTTCAATCATATATAAAAGAGCATCGCTGACTTCACTCAAATTATGCGGCGGAATATTGGTTGCCATACCCACGGCAATTCCCATAGCGCCATTGCATAGCAAATTCGGCACCATCGCCGGCATAACTGTCGGCTCACTATCCTCGCCATCATAAGTATCTATAAATTCTACCGCATCGTCGCTTAAACCGTCCATCAAATCCATGGCAAATTCGGTTAATCTGGCTTCGGTATAACGCATAGCCGCCGCACCGTCGCCATCAATATTACCGAAGTTTCCCTGTCCGTCTACCAACGGATAACGCACTGAAAAGTCTTGAGCCAAACGCACCATGGCACCATAAACCGCGCTATCGCCGTGCGGATGATATTTACCGATCACATCACCAACCACGCGCGCACATTTTTTATAGCCGTTTTTCGGGTCCAAATGCAGCTGCCGCATGGCATACATCAAGCGCCGATGCACCGGTTTTAAGCCGTCACGCACATCGGGCAAAGAACGAGAGACAATCGTAGACATAGCATACGACAAATAGCGTTTGCTTAATTCTTCTCCAAATTGCACATCTTTAATTTTTGCGTTTTCCTGATCCATTATTCACCTGTTATACTTTGCGGCATTGTCAAAATTTGCAGTAAGTTAGCACGTTTTTCCGGCAATTGCAAGTTATGCGGCATTAAAAAATTTTTACTTAAAAAGCGACCGGTCATACTCAAAACATTAGCAATTTCGCTATTTTTCGGCCAACTGTTATGCTCTGTAATATATTGTGGATAAGCATATAATTTATCCTTATACGGCGCGCCGACTTTTTCACATACGGCACGACCGGTCTTCGGCGAAATATAGCGCAAATCCGTATATTGACCGGTTACGGCACAGCGGCTTGTATCAATACCGATTCCCAAAAAATCCAGTAAGTGAAATTCAAAAAACGAATAATATGCCAGCCAATTCGGTGCCTGAATATGAACGAAAAAATCGTCAATCACTTGATAAAACTCTCCCAAATCGTCATTTTCAGCCACACATACATCAATCAGCCGACATAACGACGCCAATGCCTCAATTTTGTGCGTGTCACCCAAAAAATCGGCCGTATGCGAGCGACATAATTCAACCCCTTTAAAGCTCGGCATATTTTCAGCCACACGCGCATAAGCATTAAACGAAATCAGATTGCCTAATTGGCAAATGCCGCGCAATCTTTTGCCTTGTGCCCCCGTCACATAGCCGGTTATCTTACCGTTTTGCGGACACACCACCGTTACAATCGCCGATTTTTCGCCGTGATTTCTGATTTTAACGATATATCCCGTATTACTGAACTGCATTTTGCTTGTTTAGACCTGCCGATTAACTTATTGCGCCGATATTATCACAACTTTATTAATATTCACTTATCAAAGTTTTATTAACTTTATCAAACGCCATTAACTCGCGTAAAACCCGTTCCATATCTTTAAGCGCAATAGAATTCGGTCCGTCCGACAATGCTTTGTCCGGATTTTCATGTGTTTCAATAAACACTGCGGCCACACCGACTGCCACCGCCGCACGCGCTAAAACCGGCGCAAATTCACGTTGACCGCCGGTTGTGCCACCAAGTCCGCCCGGTTGTTGCACCGAATGTGTGGCATCAAAAATCACCGGATAACCGCAATCTTTAGCCATTTGTGGAAAGGCCCGCATATCTGTCACCAATGTGTTATAGCCGAAACAGGTACCGCGCTCGGTTATGCAAATGCGTTGATTACCAGAATCTTCAGCTTTTTTCACAATATTTTTAACATCCCACGGTGCTAAAAATTGCCCTTTTTTAATATTAACGACACGACCGGTCTTTGCCGCCGCCACCACCAAATCAGTCTGCCGACACAAAAACGCCGGAATTTGCAACATATCAACATATTCCGCCACAATCGGGCACTGTTCACGTTCATGTTTTTTAATTTGCTCAAATGTTTTCATACCTTCTTCCAAACCGACGCCTCGTGCACTGTTAATTGATGTGCGATTTGCCTTATCAAACGAAGCCTTAAAAATATACGGGATTCCCAGTTTTTGAGTAATTTCCACCATTTGACCAGCAATAAAAATCGCGTGTTCGCGGCTTTCAATCTGGCATGGACCGGCAATCAGCGCCAGTGGCAATTTATTACCTAATTGAACATTTCCGACATTGATAATCTTCTGCTCCATTTGTTTTCTCCTTAAAATTCAAACCGACTGAATACAAACAACACATTGCCATCATTTTTAATCCCCGGCACATAAGCCGCTTGCAAGTTCAAGCGTTTATATCCCACACCGATTAACGGCAACGGTAACGGCACCGGAATATAAGCATATTCATGCCGCTGTGTTAAACCCAATGTATATCCGATACCGGCGCGCCATTCATCATGCGAACCTGCCGTCCAGTTCCATTGTCTGGCATAGCCGAAATAGGTTTCCAAATACGAATTTGAGTCCTTAAATCCCATGGCATAAATACCCGACCATGTATGCTCGGCATTATAATGCGACATACCTAAACCGAAGCCCCATGCATGTTCGTTATATTTATCCAAATGTTCACGATCATAAAACAACCGATTATGCCACGCATAAAATGGCACATAAACGTCATAGCGGTGCATACATCTGATATCCTTGATATCTTCTACCACAAAATCGGTCAATTCGCCCAGTTTTTCACTCCACGACGCCGCTAAAGCACCACGCCCGCACAACAAACTCAACATCACTAAAATTGCGATTTTTTTCATACGTTATTCCTTATCCAATTCTTCGGGGGTTACAATACCGCACGACAACACATATTTAATACCGTCTTCCACACTCATATCCAATTTAATAATATCTTTTTGCGGCACAAAAATCAAAAACCCCGATGTTGGGTTCGGCGTGGTCGGCACATAAACACTCACAAAATCTTGTCCGGTTTTCTGAGCAATTTCGCCGCCGGTTTGATCTCGGCTGACAAAGGCTATCGTCCATAATCCCTGACGCGGATATTGCACTAAAACAACTTGGCTGAACGAACGCGATTTTTGCGATAAAAAAGTTTCAAAAATCTGCTTCATCAGTGAATAAAAACTGGAAACAACCGGCATTTTACGAATAATTTTTTCCCATAGCCGCACAAAAAATTTACCGACATAGCCGGTTGTCAGCATACCGATAAAAATCAGCGCCACAATCAACAAAAATAAACCACATCCCGGAATGGCATACGGCACCACATCACCTATTTTCCACTGTTGCGGAATAAGCCGACTGGTTGCACCGTTAATCCAAATAACCAAATGATAGGCCATATAAACCGTAATGGCCACCGGCGCCGCCACAATCACACCGGTCAAAAAATAACTTTTCAGCTTACTCCAAAATTTTGTTTGTTTCTCTTCTGCCATTTATTTCCTCATCATATCTTTAATTACCAGTTGAACTTTTACATTTCCCTGCCAAACATCGGTTTTTACGGTGCCGACCACATCATATATATCGCCATGATGATTAAGCACGGCCTGTCCGATTTGGCTGTCTGCCGCATTAAAAGCAATCGCCGGCACATAACCACCCAGCGCTGATGTCAAAAAACACTTTACATGACCGTTGCCGACAATCTGCGGACGACTGATTTGCACATCACTAATTTTAATCAGCGGTTCCGGATTACCTGTGCCATAGGGTTCTAATTGCTCCAATTGTTGGGCAAACGCCACATTTACCGCCGCTGCATTTACCGAGCAATCAATATTAAGCACCGGCGTAATTTTTTCCGTTCCCAACTGCGCCAACACATATTCACCGACAAATTGCTTAAATGCCGGAATTTGTTCTTGTGTCAATGAAAAACCCGCTGCCATGACATGACCGCCGCCGTGAGTAATAACCCCCTTTTCCTTAGCGGCAATAATCAATGCGCCCAAATCAAGCCCGTCTACCGAACGTGCCGAACCTTTCACTTCATCCGGCTCAATACTCATCACAAACGCCGGCATGTTATAGCGCTCACGCAACTTTCCGGCCACAATACCAATGACTCCCTGATGCCAATCATCGCCCACGGCAAAAGCCATAGGATAAGCCTGTGCCTCGCCTTCTACCTGTTCAATTGCTTGCAACAGCACATAACTTTCTATTTCTTTGCGTTCCGTGTTCAGCTCATTAAATTTATCAGCCAGTTTCTGCGCCTCAATTTCATCATCGGTCAACAATAACCGACTGCCGAGTGCGGCATCTCCGACCCGCCCGCAAGCGTTAATACGCGGGCCGAGCATAAATCCCAAATGATAGGCACGCGGTGCTGTTGTTAAATTCACCGCCGTCATCAGTTTTTTTAAACCGACATTTTGCTGTCCGGCCATCACTTTTAAGCCTTGCTTCACATAAGCGCGATTTAACCCCAAAAGCGGCACCACATCACACACCGTGCCGAGAGCCACCAAATCAAGCAAATTCATTAAGTTCGGCTCTGTCCGGTTTTGATAAAATCCCTTTTGCCGCAAAATACGATTGACCGCCACCAAAAACATAAAACCAACTCCGACGGCCGACATATATTCTAAATGTTTATACGGGTTTTCTTCATCCAAGCGCTTGGGATTAACCACCGCAAAAACTTGCGGCAATTCGGTTTCGGCCTCATGATGATCAACCACAATTATTTCAAAACCGTTTGCCGCAGCCCGATTTAAAACATCAAATGCTGTGGTGCCGCAATCAATTGTTATCACTAACTTAGCTCCCGCAGCGGCAAATTCGGCAAACGCCAAATCACTCGGGCCATAACCTTCTTCACGGCTTGGAATATGAATAAGCGACTCAATACCGACAGCACGCAAGAAACGCGTCAGTTCAGCGGTTGAAGTTGCCCCATCCACATCATAGTCACCGATAATGGCTATTTTTTCACCGTTCATAACTGCAGCAGCCACACGTTCGGCAGCTTTTTGCATATCTTTCAAAACATAAGGATCCGGCATCAGTTTTTGCAATTTCGGCTGCAAAAAATCATTCACCTCATCAAATGCCACATGCCGACAAGACAATAACCGTGCCAAGTGCGGCGGCAAATCATAAGTTTGAGCCACCCGCTCGCACCATGCTTCATCTGCCGGCACCATACGCCAAACATTTCCTCCTAAAGATATTGCCTCACCGTTATCCAAATGTATCCCCTGTTTTAATCATTCCGAATGGCGCTATATTACGTTTTGTTCGCCCTAATCGCAAGCATTATTGTTGTTTTGATAACAGCTAAAACTCAAAAATCAAATTTTATCGTCACAATGATTTTTGGGGCGATAAAATACTATATATTCAGCAAAAAATTTTTAAAACAATCAGAAATTTGTTGCACCGCAAAAATCAATTTGTTATACTGAAAAAGGTAATTATTCGGATGAAATCATGTCAAAGCTGTTACATTGGGTCGGCATCGCTTTTTTTATGCTGATGACCGCCTGCTCAAAACCCGATGACAACGCACCGCAAAAGCTTTCCATTATTGCGGCAGACGGGCAGTCTGTGCGCCATGAATGGACCGTTGAAGTAGCTGACACCATGGAAAAAGCCTATCGCGGCTTAATGGGGCGTTTTTCACTATCGGAAAACGCCGGCATGTTGTTTGATGTCAATATTGTGCCGCGCGATATGGGAATTGCTTTTTGGATGAAAGATACCCCGATTTCTTTAGATATGTTGTTTGCCGATGAAAACGGCGTTATTTTCTACATTTATGAAAACGCCGTGCCAAATGATATTACGCCGATTATGTCACCGGTTCGACCAGCCGCCGTGCTGGAAATTAACGGCGGACAAACCGAGCGCTTCGGCATTCAAAAAGGCGATATTATGCACCACCCGATTTTTAATAATTGATTGATTTATCGCATTTCTTTATATCGCAACATTTATTAACATAACGTGACGGGACTTTTACATCGGAACACGCTATGCTGTCATTATGATTAAAACAACTGATGAAAATATTAACCCGTTTGCCGCAGTGTTCAAACAAGCCTTTGAACAAGATGTCTTAAGTTCTGCCGTAAAACTACCGACAAATAAAGCCTCATACCCGCCGCGAGCCCAACTTTTTTTACATCAACTGAACCGCTTTTGGCAACAAAACGGCGAATCTGAAATCAATTTCCGTCACTATGCCCTCAATGAACATAAATTGTTTGAATACGCCTTATTTTTGCGCGGTTATATGCGTGATGCACAAAAAGTTTTGGCCAATTTAAAACAACAACACGCCGCCTCAGATGATTTAATTGAATTATTTCAGGCCTCGGCCGAATATGTGGTTGCCTGCAATCATCAGTTGCACGACAAACGCATTTTTGATAATAATGCCAGTTATCATACTTGGCAAATAAATTTAACGAACGGACTTAAAAATGCTGTTTATCAAAAACCTCAGCTTACACCATCTGGCTCTGATAAATCGGCTTTATACCTGTTTATGCCGTTTCGTATAGAACCTGACAATCGGCAAATCAGTAAATGGGTATATATGAATATGCGCAACACCTTAGACAATGCTCCTTTTATCAATGACCAAACCGATGTTTTTGCCGTGCATTACCCGATACAAAAATCGCGTAGCTCAAACATCGGCGCTTTACTTCGCACCCTACGCCACCCATCCGACTATTTTGAAACACCTGATTTAGAGTTTGTGCGCCAAAATTGGCTGCCGTATATTGCCGACAATCTGCAAATTGATGCCAAAGGCACGGTGCAAACCGCACAACCGTATTCACCGCAAAAATTATGCGCCGCATTCCGCCGCATTAACATTTTTACTTATTGTGCCGGCACAGCAAATGCTCACCGTTGTCTGACGGCATTACAACACATCGGAACGCAAATTTACGGCAATGAATTAACACAAAAAGCAATGACCGGCATTTTCCTGTGCTCTTACGGCTTTTTACCGGTGCAACCAAAATTGCCTTATTCCGGCGTGCACATATACAGCCATTTATCAAATGATATCAACCGCTTAGAGCCGTTTGTAAATCTGAACAATCATATTTTATATGAACAAACAAAATGCACTACAGCTCAATTTCCGGCACACTTTTCAGTAATGCCTGACAAACGCAACATTGTTGTGGCTTTACGCTTACCGAATAAATTTTCAACTATTAAAGACGGTAATATTACACCATATCAGGACAGTGAATTCGGTCACAGCATGACCAACATTAACACCCCAAACATCTTAGAGGCAGATAACTTTGCGCACCGTCTATTCAAATCGGTGTTACAAAACTGTTGCACCGGCAAACGCGGCAAAGAAGTTTTGGATATGCCCACCGCAACGCCGCAAAACATCATTCAGACAGCGGTTCTATGGGGCAATCGGCAAATGTTGAAACTTTAACTCAACGCTTAATTCATGTTCGGCTTGCGACAAAAATCGTTTTGTTGCAGATAATACATCAATTCCTTGTCAGCTTGTTGCGTCACCTCGTTTTCTTTGGCAGGAACGGTTTGCAAACGCCCGTCCACGACCTGACGTTGTTTTTTACCGTATTCATCAAGTATTTGCTGATAATAGCTCAAAATCTCTGCCACTTCGGCATCTTTTAAGCGACAAGTCACCGTCCAATCGCTTTGATTACCCATCACATTAAGCTGATTACTGAGATAAATCGTGCATATTTGGTTAAAATATTCCGCCGTCAAACCGGCATTATAGGTAGCTTTGCCCACTTGTCCGGAAGTTTGCCGCCCCATATAATCGCGCTTATTGCGGCAAGCATCAAGTGCATATAACAAACCGTCATAAACATATTGCGGAGTGTAATCATAGTGCGCCATTTCTTTGTTGCGCAAAATGACCTGCAAATCTTCAAAACTGTGAATATTCGGTAAAATGTCAAGCGGTGCCTTAATTTGATACTGATCATATTTCAACTCACACTTATCCCCTTGTTTGGCAACAATCTCCAGCGGCACGGCGTCATCTTCCTCATAGCCGATTGGTGCGCTGACTGCTGCCTCACATCGGCGTAATTTTGCCATAAATTCCGGTGTAAAATAATCAACAACGTCCGCTTGAACCGGTTCGGCCGGTGCGGCGGCTTCCACTTTAATTTCATTAAGTCCGCACGAGCTTTGTGCAAATTCTTCCCATAATTTTCCCCATTCGGCATCCACGGCATCAGCCGGCATATTTTGCATCACTTCAACCAAGTGCCCTAATTGTTCTTCGTTCAGCGCACATTCAATACGCTCATTTTCATCTGTTTCCGGTTTCAATACGACCAGGCATAATTCCTCTTTTTTTCCTTCAATGCGCATGGAAATGGGAATTTCATCTGCTTTTGTCGGCACATCTTCAACATATTGCATGCACGATTGCGTTGCTTCAATCATTTCAGCCGAAAAAGCTTCTGTTCGCAACGGCCAACCGATCAAAAAACATATAACAATCAAAATGAAATACTTTTTCATGGCTTTCTCCTGTGTTTATCTTAAGTATGATTTTACGCTGCCGCATAAGCTTTGTCATTAACTTTTATCATTCTTTCACAAGATATTGCCTGAAAACCGCACAAACAAAAAGGGGGCGGCAACTTAAGGCCCTTCCCCCTTTCCAGCCCTAACCGCCCAAAGTATGCAAGTGTGCCACAAAACGCACCAAAATCCTGCCCTTTTAAGACGCATTAAAGAGCTTGCCGCTATAGACATAAACCGTAAAGAAATTTATTACAAAATTTCTCAACTGGGACGTCTGGCGACGGCTCCGACAAATGCCTTAGAATTCAATTGCTTGAAAAACATCATCATTCATGCGGAACAATTTAGATTTAAGACTGATTTTGCTTTTTACAAGCCAAACACAACCAAAGATTAAGATTATCAAACCTTTTTGATGTATCAAATCAGTCCGTTACGGCATAAATCAGCAAAAATCGGTTTATTGAGACCAAATTTTTCAATCAACACCGATGGTCGGCTCTCAATTTGTAAATTACGTTCGGTAAAATCTTTACCTTTACGTGCTTTTAAAACGGCGCTCGGCAAACAAGATTGCCCGATGCAGGATGATAAATAAACCCAAACCTCATCATTATCGGCCAAATTTTCAACAGCCAAACGACGGGCATACAAATTCAGTGTCAAATCGGCCTTAGTAGCATCTTTGGTCCATGGCGATCCACCGCCGAGAGGTGCCGCCGCGCCATAAAAATCAACTGCCAGCTTACGACCGGTCATACCGCAATCGGCCACGCTTGAATGCACGGTATAATCACCGGCGGTGTTGATTAGCAGTTGTGCCGGTTTTTGCCCCAAAGTTTGGCAGATAAAATCGCTCAAATCTTCTTTTTCCAACATCGGCACGGCCGCTACGGCAGTTAAAACCCGCGAACCCTCCAAAGTAATTTGAGTTTTAATATCAAGTCCCAAATTATTGCCCTCCCGAGCTTTAGCATATAACGCACGATTAAGCCGTCGCGCCAAAAACAACTCACGCCCGACAAAATCTTCTCCTTGGCAGGCATACCCGACAAACACGCCTTGGTCGCCCCAACCGTCTGCATCTACACCTTGGGCAATCTCAGCCGATTGCTGATTAACCAAATTTATAATTTGCAACCGATTGATATTAATGGCTTTTTCCTGCCAACGTGCAGCATATTTTTCATCATAACCGATTTGGCGCAGTCCCTCATACACATAGTCTTGCCATTGCGGCTCAGAAAATCGGCTGCTGATTTCACCGCCCAATACGACAGTGTTGTTTTTAACCATAACTTCCACCCCGTAACGCGTGCGGCTATCATGTTCCAAAAAACGATCTAAAATGTAACTTGAAATAAAATCGGCGGTCTTATCCGGATGTCCCAAAGACACCGCCTCTGCTGTTTTAATCATCATAAAATCTCCTGTTTAGTCCATTTAATGCTGGACAAGTCGGTTAAATCCACATGGCAGATAACCCTGCCTCGTTATAAGATATATGGATAAAAATTTCCGCTTGTCAAGAAGTTTATTTTTTGCTTGTATTTTACCGAATTTATTTTTACTATTTGTGCCATAACAAAGGAGAAAAACATGAAAATCGGATTGCTTTTGGCTATGCAAAAAGAATTGGAATTTTTTGCCGATAATGCACAAAATTTTGACACCACAATAATGCATCAAAGACCATTTTTATCGGGACAATGGGGCAAACACGATATTGTGGCTACCGTCAGCGGTATGGGTAAAGTAAACGCCGCACTGTGTGCCGCCACCCTGATTAAACAACATCAGACCGATTTAATCTTAAACATCGGCATATCCGGCGGATTAGATGCCTCTTTACAAATAGGTGATTTTGTACTCGGTCGCGATATTGTTTACCATGACGTCTGGTGCGGTCAAGGTAATGAATACGGCCAAGTGCAAAATATGCCGTTGTATTATCATTCCGATGCGAATTTGGTGGCCAAATTACCTCAATTTAAGCAAGGTTTATTGTGTTGCGGCGATTGGTTTGTTTCACAAACAACCGAATTGAACAATATAAAAAGTAAATTTCCGCAAGCATTGGCAGTAGATATGGAAAGCGCGGCAATTGCCCAAACCTGTTATATGTATCAAATACCTTTTTTATGTATACGCCAAATCAGTGACACTCCGGGAGCCGAACACCATCAGGAACAATACGAAACATTTTGGCAACACGCGCCGCAAAATTCCATTAAGGCTCTTTCTGAAATACTGGAAGCAATATGATTAAAGCCTTTATGGAAACATTGCAAGATCTGGCTCAAGCGCTTTGGAAACATTATATTTTAGGGGCTTTTTTGCTTGTTGCGGCCTTTACCGGCTTAAACATGCAGTTATTCTGGTTTTTTGAACAAAATTTTTTCTGGACCGATACCGATTGCTATCTGCGCGCCTTGCGCATTATAGACTGGTTATCTGATTTTCAGTGGTCGGAAAAAATTTTTCCGTGGACCAATCCGCCGCACGGCTTTGAGTTGCATTGGACACGCGCTTGCGATATCATATGGGCAACTTTGGCGGCACCTTTCATGCTGATTATGCCGCTCAAGTATGCTGTATTTTATGGCGGAATATTGTTTTCGCCGCTGTTTTTTGCCCTTACCGTAATTGCTCTGTTTTGGGGCATAAAATCGTATGTGCCGAACACACCCGATAAATACAAAATCTTCGCGGTTGCCTTTTTACTGGTTTTGTTTTACCTCAATAAACTGGACGATACTTTCGGTTTTCAGCGGCCGGATCATCATTCTTTAATGTGCTTTGTGTTCAGTTTTAATATTGCGGTCATATTGCGCAATCAAATTCATTTTTGCCCGAAAGAATTTATATATGCAGGCATTTTTGCAGGAATCGGCATGTGGGCTTCTTCGGCACTGGAAGGTTTGTTCGTCGTGGCACTGATATTGTCTGTTTTAAGTATAAACTGGATTTTCTATCAGCACCCGCTCAAAAATCTGATTTATTTTACAACCGGTTTGTTCGGCGCAGTCAGCTTGGCATGGTTGATCAATCCGCCTTTGCACGGTTGGAATATCGTTGACATCAACCGTTTGTCTGTTGTTCACGCGGTTTTATGCGGTTTAATTCTCTTATCTTTTCTGATATTAAAACAGCTTAATTTGACTACAAAAATTGCAAAATTATGCGGTTTAGCTATTGCGGCAACAATTTCCGCCGGTCTGATAATCGGAATTTTCGGCACCGATTCAATTTTTGTTTCAATTTATCATCCGTTGGTATGGAAATATTTTGTGCCGCGTATCGGCGAAATGACGTCCTTACCGTTTGCCTATGAATACATCGGAATCCGCCATTATGCTATATTATTCGGCACTTTACTTATTGCCGTCATTTTGTATCGCCACAAACTGAAAACCTCTTATGCGCCGGATTTACTTGTTTTATTTTTTGCCACATTGATAACCGCCGTATCGGTTATACGCTTTTTCCCTTATTTTAACGTTATACTGAGCGTTTTAACGGCCTTGGTGTTGTTTGAACTCATGACATATCCATTCAAATCCCCGTGGTTTGGGAAATGTCTCAAATTTACATATATTGCCGTTCCTGTCGCTGTTTTGACCACCTTTTTACCCCTGCAAGGCGCCACCCATATGCCGCGGATGCAAGGACCGGCATTGGTTGATTTGTTTGAGGCACCGGAACTTTTGTTTAACCAAGGCGTTGATACTGTCGGTTCTCCGTATCATACCAACACGGAAGGCATTATTGACAACTACAAAATGTGGTTTAGCAGCGATGAAGATGAATTGAAAGCCCTCTTAAAAAAGCATCAGGTGCGCCAAATTTATTTGCGCTTGGTATTATTTTCCGAATTTTATCAAGATCCGTTTCATAATTTGGATAAATTATATGCCAAAGTTATGCTTAATGCCGAACCATATCCGTGGATGGAACAAATCGGTGAAAATCACTATGTGATAAACTATGATAAATTTTAAGTATCGCTCATCTTAAAGCGAATTTTGGCGTTGCGATAATTCTGCCGCCAAAGTTGCCGTATTATTTTTGCTTTGAACGCTATTTTCCTCTTTGGCGCCGTTTGCCGAACGCTCTTTTGTTTGTATTTTCAACTGCTCGTCACGCGCTTGAACGCGTTCTTTTTCTTGCAAACGATTGCGCTCACTGCCGTCTATGACCATGCGCAAACTGTTATCGGCTGTTTTTTTGGTTTGTAATTCGTCACGCAACCGCATATCGCGTCGTTCTTGTTCAAAAGTTTTCTTTTGAGTTTGCTCGCGTGCAATCTCGCGAAATTTAATCTGTTGCCGATCATCGGCATAAATCCGATTTTTTAGCTTTTCTTCGGCCTGCAATTTTTGCTGATTTTGTAAAGTCAAAGCAATCTGTTTTTTTGGCACTTTCGGATACACATTACGGAAATTGTGATGCCATTGGAAATACACCAAAAATACCGATGGAAAAGCAGCAATCAGTGTTTGATCCATAGTGCGAGGTTTAGTCAGTTCATAAGACCGAGCTGCCAAAATACGTCGTGTTTCTTCAATAAAACGCTCCATTTTCTCTTTTTTGGTATCCGGCCGTCCCAAACGATACTCGCACATACGAATTAACCGATTGAAAATCGGATCACTGTTATCCATCGCCAAACGACGTAAAATTTTAAGCATACTCTGCATATTGGCACTTTTATTCCAGAAAGATTGAATAGATTTGGCTCCAATGCTGTCTACCCCGAAATGACGCAATTTATCAATATTACCCACGCTTTTAATAGCTTCCATCACAAAGGCATAAATTGCCCCCCAAGCGATAGATCCGTCCTCTAAAAACAACTTTTTCCAATCACCTTCTTTGAGCCGTTGCAAAGCATATTCCACCACCGGAAAATCAATATTTTGAATTGATTCGCCTTGCAATAACAAATAAATCTGCGACGATGAACTGTCTAAAATAAAACGCTCGGCCAGTGCCGTTTCGTTGCTTTTTATACCCCGCAAATATAAATAAATATAGGCAAAAACGCTGGAATGAATAGCACGCAACGCGCCGATATTTTGAAAAGTCAGCTTATATTTATCGCGATAACGAATAAGCCGACGCAACCGCTCTTCGCCGGTCCATTGTGTGCGAATAATCTGGTAACGATAACCGAATTTGCGCATCAGCTCCGGATACATAAATTTGAAATGCAATGCCATACACCATTCGCGCACCATTGAATAAATTGAAAACAGCGGATTACGCGCATAACCGGTCATGACTGTCGCAATTACCGCTTCATCTTGCACAAAATACGGCTCCATGTGCGAACAAAAAGCATTTTTTCTAAACTCGGCTTCCAAAGCAAACAAATAGCGTTCCAAATCCTCGTCATCCACATCATAGGTTTGAAAAACCGGTGCCAAGCTGCTCATCATTTTATTATAGTCAGCCCGCGGAGCCACCGTATTACCGTCATCAACATAGCCTTGTTGAAATTCATCGGCATACAAATTGCAAAATTTATATTGCTCATCATTATAATAATCGGTAAAATCGGCCAAATCGGCGGCAATAAAATCTTTCACCCGTGCGGCATACGCAGGCTCATAAACAGCCGTTTTAAAATAATTGACGGCATCTTGCTCCAGTTCTTCTTCCGAATATGTCAAATCTGCTAAGCGAACCATTGCTTTTATCCTCATTATCGGTTGTTATTTTAGCTTAAATAAAGCCAAACTGTCAATATAATTTTATTTTTTGCCACGGCGAGATAGCCTTTACCTGATATTTCGGCGACATGGCCCGTCAAGCATTTTTTGCGGTTATAGACATATACTTTCGGCCACATTTGCTTTAATTGTTTGATTTTGCGACTATCTTTACCTTCGTGGAGGATAAAATGCAAAACAGTAAAATAGCCAATTATATTGTTTATGATTTATCAAAAAAAATATATCGCCCGAACACGTCGGCAATTCACCCGCTGGTTATCAATCAGGTGGTGGAAAACTGGGATAAACAAATCTACATTGTGCCGCACGATGCCGTCAAACTGCATCATAACCGCGTCAAAAAATATAAACTGATGTAATCAAAAACAAAGAATATATGCACCGCATTATGCAATAACAATAAAACTTGTTATCAGCTTTATAAGCACTCGCATGAAATTATATTTAGGTATATGTTATTTTTTTCAGAAAGGAAAAACGATGCCTAAAACAGCTAAAACAGAACAAGTGCGCCTAGAAGATAATTTATTTTTTGCCGGCACGATTTACGATAGTTTTGAAGCTTTGGAAGAAGTTATGGGAAAACTTAAACTGGAACGTCCGCTGTTTCTGGTATATTTGGCCAAAAAAGCTTTTGCCGAAGAAGTCTTTAAGGCGGCCGGCGAAAAACCTGACGATGAATTTAATCAGTTGGTGGCAACTTCCGGCATTATTTTAAATCAAGATTATTATCAGCAACAAATGTAATTTTAAAATGCCCGTCAATGGCGCGCAGAAAGCTGCAAAGCTGCTCTTTTTTGTGCAAATGTCATTTTAACGCCGACCGAATCAACCGATTGCCAATATTTTCTTTGTGCTTCTGTATTACATAATTTTAACACTTGCGGCATATTGATATAATCACGCATCAGTGCCGCCACCGGTTCAATTTCTTCCGGCCGCTTTAACAGCAACGGTTCTCGCCAGTTTGGAATGGTAATGGCTTGCGGTGCCGACAGGCGATGTTTGGCTTGCGGTTGCGGCAAAATTCGCGGTTTTTGAGCCGCCGGAGATGCCTCAAGATATAAAGGCAACACATACGGTATATTTTTCGGCGTATTTGCTTCACTAACAACAAACGCCGCCGGCGGTTGCGGTCTAAACCACTCCGGCTCGGACCAATTCATCATTTGCGTTGCTTTAACCGGCACATTTGAGGCGGCAAAATCTTTAATATAAACCGTTAAATCCACCCCTTTATAGGTATACATCTGTCCAATGACCTGCGCATATTTGCCCTCATCATGGGTTATCTGGCAACGGTTGTTATTAAGGCTCGGAAAAGCTTTCACCAGCTCATCATATTGCTTATCAAGGCGAATTTCACTTTGAATTTTGTTGTATAAAATCGTAATAATGCCCGGATATTTTTGCAACTTTTCCGGCTTAACATGATCCAATTGCGCCTTCAGCCGCGCGGCAATCAACAAATTCTGAAACGCCTCAGATTGTTTGGCTAGACCGACATTGTTTAACAACTCTATGTCATTTTCCACATAAGTCATAATTTGCCGCCCGTCCGTTTTTAAGCTTTTGACTTTACGCAAATTCTCGGCAATCAAAACTCTGTCATCATCAGAAGCAATATCTTTATCCATATATTTCCAAAAATTCACCCCGCCGATGGTATACATTTGAGAGCACAAAGTCTGATAATTGCCGTTATTGCGCTTTTGCCAAATTTTATCGCCGAAACGATTATAATAACTTTGCAAATACAGATGCATGGTCAGAGCATAATGCTTGGCAAATTTTTGCATCCACATATCGCGCACCCCGTTGGCAATCAGGTGCCATTCTTTTTCACGCGCCGCTTCGCTGAAATCAAACGGATTGATTTTTTTGTTTTTAATGGCATCAATATAAAACTTCAGATACGAGCGCTCATATTTTTTAAGCACTTCAGCTTTGTTATCGGCCACCATATATTCCAAACGCACGGTTAAAAGTGCCGCCAAATTGGCCGTAATTTCGTTGTGCATGCAAATTTTATAATATTCATGCGGCGTCATATATTTGTATTCATAAAACAGGGCATGGTTTTGGCTGTGCCACCATTCATGCACAAACAGCGCTAAATCAAAGCGATAAAGATTATTATTTTCCACATAATTACGGGTAATTTTGCCGTGTTGGTTTACTAATAAAGCCGTGCCCGGTTTTTCCAGTGTATCGGTCAAGTAAGCAACATCAACATACGGATTTTTAATAACAAGCACAGTATCGGTCGGTTTCTGTGACATTTTCTTAGCTTCCGGTGCCGATTTTGTCAGCCCGAAACTCATTGCACCAAGCACGCCAAGTAATCCCGCACTTAGTATACCTTTGCACAGAGTCTTGCGATGTTTATTGATGTAACGTGTTTTTGCTGCCATTTTCACCGCCCGATATTGCCATAAATTTTATTGAGTATAGTCTTAATATAGCGCACCTTTAAAATTTTGTCAATGCATTTTTGGCAAAAAAATGATTTTCGTTTATATCTTTGCGGTAATTGTTTACTTTTGCAATTTATGGTGTATAGTGTTGGCAAATTAAGGATACTAAATGCTGAGAAAACTGTTAAATAAAATTAAAAACACCCCTTTTATTTATGATTACAGCCAAATGTGGCCGTTTGTAAAACCGTATTGGGGACGCGCTTTGTTGGCCATGCTTTTAACGTTGCCGGTAGGCGCGCTTGATGCCGTTATTGCTTGGGCCTTAAAACCTTATATGGATGTAATGATGATAGAACAAAGCACCGGCACATATTGGATTCCTTTGGTTATAATCATTTTCAGCGCATTGCAAAGCTTTTTAACATTCGGCGTTAATTATGCCAACACATGGGTGGGCGGACGCATTGCCGCTGACGTAAAAATTACCCTTTATGAAAAACTGCTTAAATATGAAACCGCTTTTTTTGACTCTAACACCTCTGGCAATGTTATCATGCGCTTTAATAAAGACGTAGACGATGCCTGCGCCGGCCTTTTGAACAACTTAAAGCTGTTTTTTACGCGTTTTTATTCCTCTCTGGCACTCATCGGCGTTTTGTTTTACAATTCTTGGCAGTTGGCACTGATTGCCGTAGCGGCATTGTTGGGTGCCCTGTTTCCGCTGACCAAAGTGCGCAAACGCATTAAAGACATCAATCAAGAAACCGTTTTCACAAACGCCGAAGTTATGACGCACTATAATGAAACTTTCGGCGGCAGCAAAGTTGTTTGCGCATATAATTTGTATGACTATCAAAATCAGCGCTTTTCTCAAACTTTGCGCCACGCATTTAAGCTGGGCATGAAAATGGTGCAACGCACCGGCCTGCTTTCACCAATGATGCACTTTATGGTCTCACTCGGCATTGCATTGGTCATTTGGGCCGGCAGTTATTTGATTTTATCGCATCAAATTACAGCCGGAAACTTTGTATCGTTTGTGGCGGCACTGATTCTACTTTATACACCGATCAAAGGCATCGGTAACACCTATGGCAACCTGCAAATTGCACTGATGGCTATGGAGCGCATTTTTGAACTGCTCAAAAAACAACCGGTCATTGATGATAACCCGAATGCTGTTGAATTAACCGAAGTCAGCGGTTCTATTGAATATCAAAACGTCGGTTTTGAATATGTGGCCGGCAAGCCGGTGCTTGAAAATGTCAATCTGTGCATTAAAAAAGGCGAAACCGTGGCGTTGGTGGGCAACTCCGGTGGCGGAAAAAGCACGCTTGTCAGCCTTTTGCCGCGTTTTTATGACGTGACAAGCGGACAAATTTTGCTTAACGGAAAAGATATTCGCCAATATTCGTTGCATTCCCTGCGTGACAAAATGGCTATTGTTTTCCAAGATAATTATCTGTTTAACGGCACTATCCGTGAAAATATTTTACTCGGTAAAGCTGATGCCACTGAAGAAGAAATCAACCGCGCTGTTGAAGCGGCTTATGTTACCGATTTTTTGGCCGATTTACCGAGCGGCCTGGATACCCAAATCGGCGAGCGCGGTGTTTTGCTGTCGGGCGGACAAAAACAGCGTATTGCGATTGCTCGGGCATTTTTGAAAAACGCTCCGATTGTCATTTTAGACGAAGCCACTTCAGCCTTAGATAACAAATCGGAAGCCATGGTGCAAAAAGCTATTGATAATCTAATGGCCGACCGCACCGTCATTGTGATTGCGCACCGCCTATCCACCGTGCGCCATGCCGATAAAATCGTCGTGGTCAATTACGGTAAAATTGTTGAAACCGGCACTCATGAAGAATTGGTGCAAAATCCGGACAGTATATACGGCGCCTTATATCAAGCTCAATTGAAATAAAAAGCAATGCAAAAACCGTGATTTTCGGATATTGGTCCGCGCGATATCTTGACAAGCGGTGTAATTTGTCTTAATTTGTTTGCCATAAAAAATAAGAGGAATTTAATATGCCAAAACAAGAACTTTTAGCACCGGCCGGCGATGTTGAAGCTGGTTATGCCGCACTTTATTACGGTGCCGATGCCGTATATTTGGGGTTGTCAAAATTTTCGGCTCGTGCCACTGCCGTTAATTTTGATGAACCGACATTGGACGAATTTACCGCCTATGCTCATCATTTAGGCCGCAAAGTTTATGTGGCCCTAAACACCGTTTTGCAGGAAAGCGAATTGCCGGAACTGACTAAAAGCCTTGATATTTGCACACGTTGCCATGTAGACGGCCTGATTATTCAAGATTTGGGCGTGGCTCGCGTTATGCGCAAACAATATCCGCATTTTGAAATGCACGCCAGCACACAAATGGCCGTGCATAACAAAGAAGGCGCGCTTTTTTTACAAAAACAGGGATTTAAACGCGTAGTTTTGGCACGCGAACTGACATTGGCCGAAATCAAAGAAATTGCCGCCATACCGAATTTGGAAACCGAAGCCTTTATTCACGGCGCCTTGTGCTATTCATACAGCGGCATTTGCCAATTTTCGGCCATGGAATACGGCCGCAGCGCCAATCGCGGCAAATGTATATATCCGTGCCGCGCCGCCTTCAAATGTAACGACCAAAAAGAAAGCCACCTGTTTTCCATGAAAGATATGGCTCTGCAAGAAGATGTTCTCAAAATGCCGGTCACTTCGCTCAAAATTGAGGGGCGTAAAAAATCGGCATTATACGTTGCCGCCGTTACCGACTATTACCGCCAAATCTTAGACGGTAAAGGCACCGATGCACATAAAGCCGATAACATCAAACAAATTTTCTCACGTCCGTGGTGCAAATTCCACTTTCATGGCAAAGACAAACAGGTAATAGACCGTGATTTTGTCGGCCATCGCGGCCTTTTAATCGGCTCGGTGGCGCAAATTAGCCACGGTCGGCTCCGTTTTACCACCAATCATATTTTGGCACGCCACGACGGCTTACAAATTGATGCTGCAGGTGATGAAAAACCTTTTGGCTTTTCCGTGCAAAGACTGTTTGTTGACCGCAAAAGCGTATTTGAAGCCGCTGCCGGCACAATGGTAGAAATTGAACTTCCGGCCGGCTATCCGCAACTCAAACACGGCGATAAAATCTATCTGGCATCTTCCGGTGCGGTTAAAGGCGCTTATCACTATGAAAAACCAAAGCCAAAATTATATCGCAACAGCAATGACATAGACGTAATTGTGCAAATAGAGCCGCATCAAATCACCGCAATTTGCAATGACTGTAAAACCAGCGTGAGCGGCACATTTACACCGGCACAAAATCCGCAAAAAAGCCTTGAGGCCGTGCAAACCGCATTTGCTAAAACCGGCGATACAGCTCTGAACTTGCACCATTTGCAAATTGAAAATCCGCAAAATCTTTTTGCACCGGCGTCGCTTCTTAATGAACTGCGCCGCCAACTTTACAGTCAAATCAAGATTGAAACGCCTGCCGGCATTTTGCCGAATGTGCCGCAACGCACCGCACCGATGCCCGATCGGCCGCAATTTGCCATTAAAGTTGATAATCTCAACTATTTGAATTTACTTAATTTAAATGATTTTGCCGAGATAATTTATCAAATTACCCCACAAAGTGATATCAATGCGCTGAATCGCCTGCCAAAAAACAAAATTCGCATTGCATTACCAACGGTTTGCCGCCATCCGGCACTATATGCCGATATCATCGGTCGCTTGCTTGACGGCGGTTACAAAAAATGGCAGGTTGCCAACTATTGGGCTCTTGAAATATTACCGCTCAAACAGCTGGATATCAGCTTTGACTCATCACTTTATATGCTCAATACGCAGGCAATCTCCATGGCCGCCGAAATCGGCGCTTCTCAAATTACACTATCGCTTGAAGATATAAAAACAAACATTTGTAATTTAATAAAAAAATCAAGTTTAAAAACAACGCTTATTATCTATCAGGATGTGCCGCTGTTTACCAGTGTCGGCTGCATTCGCGATAACGATTGCAGAACCTGCAACCGGCAACCGCAATGGTTTGATTTGCAAAGACAAGGCCAAAAGTTTAAGGCTTTATCACAAAACTGTCAAATGATGGTATTTGATGATAAGCCGTTTTGCATTGCCGATACGGCACGCGACCTCACTCCGGACTTTTTCCGTATAGACTTTTTGTATCGTCAATATACGCCGGAAAAAGTTTCTGATATAGTTAAAATATTACTTAAATTTAATAATGTATCAGATTGTATTAGTGGAAATTTTTTAAGTAATAATATATAAAAAAATCCCTTGCAATCGGTATAGATTGAGAGGGATTGTAAAGGGCTGTTCCTATTTCTTTGATTTGCGTTGCATTAACACGACAAAATCCATAGAACAAACAGTTACACGAGGAAAAAAGGTCGCAAGCAGATAGCCATTAGACGAGGTTGTAAACCTCGGATAGCGTGCGTGATTACGCCGTCATTTTTTGACGCCGCGTAGATAAAGCTACGCAAGGAAAAAAATTACAAGTAAGCACCAGCTAGACGAGGTTTACCAGACGAGTGACAATTTTCTTTATCATCTCAATCCGCTCATTAAATGAGGTCAATTCACGATCAACAAAAAGCTTCTGATCCGGCCGAATCTTCAGCACCCCAAACGAACGTGTAACCAAATCAATCAGCTTGTCGGCGGCGGCAAAGGTATTGTTATGAAAGGAGAGCAAAATGCCTTTACTTCCGGCTTCAATTTTAGCCACATTGGCCTGATAACAAAGTTGTTTTATTTCAATGGTTTGCAGCAGATTTTCAACTTCCGGCGGAATTGGTCCGAAGCGGTCAATCAACTCTTCACGCATATCAGCCAGCTCATCGGCATTTTTCAGCGCACCGATACGCCGATATAACCCCAAGCGCACACCCAAATCGCGCACATAATTTTCCGGAATCATCAACGGCACGCCGGTAACAATTTGCGGCGCCCATTCAGTATTACCCACGGTTTTCTCGGCCAACTGACCGGCACGCTGGCGGGCAATTTCTTCCTCCAATAAGTGCTGATACAGTGCCATACCCACATCTTTGATGTGGCCGGATTGTTCGGTGCCCAGCACGTTGCCCGAACCACGAATATCCAAATCGTGACTGGCCAGAGAAAAACCTGCTCCCAATGTATCTAGCGCTTGCAAAATGCTCAACCGTTTTTCGGCCACGGCGTTGAGTTTTTTACGCGGTGGCACCGTAAAATAGCAATACCCCCGCACCTTAGAGCGCCCGATACGGCCGCGCAACTGATAAAGTTGTGCTAAACCGAACATATCGGCACGATGAATAATCATGGTGTTCACTCTCGGCATATCAATACCCGATTCAATGATGGTGGTTGACAGCAAAATATCGTATTTACCATCGGCAAAATCGCCGATAATATCTTCAAGTTGCGTTGCCGGCATTTGTCCGTGCGCCACGGCAATTTTAGCATCAGGTGCCAACTCTTGCAAAACTTTTTGCATTTCCGGAATATCCGACACACGCGGACACACAAAAAAGCTCTGCCCGCCGCGAAACTTTTCACGATAAATTGCTTCTTTAATCATCACACGGTCAAACGGCATCACAAACGTGCGTGCGGCCAAACGGTCAACCGGTGGCGTTGCGATAATGCTGAGTTGCTTAACACCGGTCAATGATAATTCCAACGTGCGCGGTATCGGCGTGGCACTTAATGTCAGCACATGCACATCAGCTTTAAGAGCCTTAAGCTTTTCTTTATGAGCCACTCCGAAATGTTGCTCCTCATCAATAATCAACAACCCAAGGTTGGCAAATTGCACATCTTTAGATAAGAGCGCATGTGTGCCAATTACAATATCCACCGCACCGCTTGCCAACCCCTCTTTAGTTTGACGAATTTCTTTAGGCGTTGAAAGCCGGGACAACATACGCACCTTAAGCGGAAATCCGGTCATGCGCTCCATAAAATTCAAATAATGCTGACGTGCCAAAAGCGTTGTCGGCACAATCAGTGCCACCTGAGCACCATTCATCGCTACGACAAAAGCGGCTCGTAAAGCCACTTCGGTTTTACCGAAACCGACATCACCGCACACCAAGCGGTCCATCGGCTCACCGGCGCTCAAATCTTGCAAAACATCGGCAATGGCATGCAGTTGGTCATCGGTTTCGCTAAACGGAAAACGTGCACAAAATTCATCATAAAGCCCGTTTGGCACCATAAAACTTTCAGCCGATTTTAAGTGGCGTTCGGCCGCCGTGCGGATAAGCTTTTCGGCAATATCCTTTATTTTTTCTTTGACTCTGGCTTTTTTAGCCTGCCATGCCGCCCCACCCAAAACATCAAGTTGCGCATTTTCGTCATCAGAGCCGTAACGCGAAATCACATCAATATTTTCTACCGGCACAAACAACTTATCATCATGTGCATATAAAAGTTTAATGCAATCGTGCGGTGCACCGCCGGCCATAATATTTTCCAGCCCCAAAAAACGACCGATACCATGTTCAATATGCACCACCAACTCACCGATACTGAGCGCCGACACATCAGCGATGAAATCTTTGGAAGTAACCTTACGTGCCTTACGATGTTGCCGTTCGCCCAAAATATCCTGTTCGGAAATCAGGCAATATTCATCATCGCGAAAACCATGCGCCAAATCAGCCAATACCAAAACAATACGTTTCTGCGCGCACAATTTATCGGCTTCCTGCCATGTAGCAGCCAATGCCGTATTTTTAATTCCGTATTCTTGCATTAAACTTTGCAAGCGTGCACGCGAACCTTCGGCATAGCAGCAAATAATGCGTTTACGACGTGCATTTTCATTCAGATAATCGCTTAGTTCTTCATAAACCGCCGCGGCACTCACATGCTTAGCCTGCGTAAAATTGCGTCCCGGAACGGTGCCAACATCAATCACATTTGAGGCCGTCGGTAAAGATAAAGCCGTCACATAAGCAGCCTTACGCGCACTTATCTTTTGCATAAATTCATCGGCATTTAAATATAATTGTTGCGGCGGCACCGGCCGATAAACCTCTTCGTCGGCTGTTTTGCGCCTGATTTGCAATGCTTGTTCACGCGCCTCATAATAATCTTGAATACCGTCGGTTTTGGCTTTTAATGCGTCTTGCACATTTTTACCGATAACTACCTGCGCACTCGGCAAATAATCAAACAAGCTCGGTAATGCGTCTTCATAAAAAAGCGGCAACCAATTTTCCATACCGATATATTTACGCCCTTCCGAAATTGCCTCATACATTTCGTCATGCATACCTTCGGCACCGAACAGTTCGCGATAATTGGCACGAAACGTGCGCATGGTATTGGCATCTAAAATCACCTCGCCGGCCACCTGAAAATGATATTCTTTAAGCTCACCGACGGTGCGTTGTGACACGGCATCAAAAGTCCGAATTCGTTCCACTTCATCATCAAACAAATCAATACGCAACGGATTGTCCATACCGCTCGGAAAAATATCAATAATGTCGCCGCGCATAGCATATTCGCCGGCTTCCATAACCTGCTCCACACGCGTATAGCCATTAAGCGTAATATAGTGCAAAAAATTATCAAAATTGAGCTTGTCGCCCACCTTTATCAATTTGCGCGCATTCTTAAAAATTTTGCTCGGCGCCAATTTTTGTAAAACAGCCCCCACACTGGTAATTACCGCCAAAGGCTGACTTGGAGAAGCAAACACAATTTGCGATAACACATCAATCCGCCGTGCCGTAATTGCGCTGTTTGGCGAAACGCGATCATAAGGCACCGTGTCCCATGCCGGAAATTCCAACACCGGCAAATCCGGCTGCAAAAAACGCAACATAGCCGCCGTTTGAGCCAAACTGACTCCGTCACTGGCAATATATAAAATCGGTGATGCCTTTTTATCAGACAACATCTGTGCCAACAAAAACGCCTCATAACCATCACAAACGTTGGTAAATGTTTTATCCGCACTATCGTTGATTTCGTGTAGCATAATTCAAGCTTTCCTGTTTACAACTTGTTATAAGATATATATAATGCCGCCATATCGCAACAAAAAAACAGATAAATACACAATGCGCCCGCACATTTTAGACCATCTTTTTGCCTCAGTCACCACGCTTTCCGGCGTAGGGCCGAAATATGCCAAACTTTTAGAGAACTTTTGTGGAGCCCGATTGATTGATTTATTGTGGCATCTACCGTCCGGCGTTATTGACAGACGTTGCAACACGGCTCTCAAATACGTTAACAAAGGGCAAATTTGGACCGGCAAAGTGCGCATTATTGAGCACATTGTCCCGCGCACCCCGAAACAACCGTATCGTATTGTGGCAGAAGAAGCCGATAAAGGCTTAATGGCCGAACAAATCATCTTGGACTATTTCAAAACCTTCGGCAACAGTTTGGCGCGTCAATTTCCGGTCGGTTCGCACAAAATTATCAGCGGCAAAATAGATGTTTTTAACGGCGCTCTGCACATGGCTCATCCCGAATATGTGGTTGATGACGGTGCTATAGAGCAAATGCCGGCTTTAGAAACGATATATCCTTTGACGGTCGGTATAAACAATAAAATACTCAACAAACTGATGCACCAAATCTTGGCAAATTTACCATCCCTGCCGGAATGGCAAGATGAAAGGTTAATCAAACAACGCTCGTTTCCCGACTTTAAAACCGCCTTACAACTGGCACACAATCCGCAAACCACAGATGATTTATTACCAACTGCGCCGGCACGCATGCGTTTAGCCTATGACGAACTGCTCGCCAATCAGCTGTCGCTTACCATTGTGCGCGGTCGGCTAAAAAAGCAAAAGGGCCGCTCTCTGGCTAACGCCGGCAAATTAAAACGAAAACTTTTGCAAGCGTTGCCATATGATTTAACCGCGGCGCAAAAACGCGTCCTTGCTGAAATTGAACACGATTTATTCAGCGAATATCGTATGTTTCGTCTGCTCCAAGGAGATGTCGGCAGCGGTAAAACCGTTGTTGCCCTTTTAAGTATGCTAAGCGCCGTAGAATGCGGCGCACAGGCGGCCATTATGGCACCAACCGAAATTTTGGCTCAACAACACGCCGAAACAATTACCGAGTTGTGTGCGACAATCGGAATTAAAACCGCTCTGCTGACCGGTCATATTAAAGGCAAGGCCAGACAAGAGCTGTTAGCTGATTTGGCTGCCGGAAAAATTGATATTGTTATCGGCACACACGCCCTGTTTACCGAAGATGTGCTGTTTCATGATTTAGCCTATGTTATTGTTGACGAACAGCACCGCTTTGGCGTCAATCAACGTCTTAATTTATCGCAAAAAGGACACCAATGTGATGTTTTGGTAATGACCGCCACTCCTATTCCGCGCACTTTGCTTTTAACCCAATTCGGTGACATGACTTATTCGCAAATTGATGAATTGCCACCGGGGCGCAAACCGGTAAAAACAGTCATTGTGCCTTATGGTAAAATGGCTCAGGTTATCAATATGCTGGATGGCAAATTGCAAGCCGGCACACAGGCTTATTGGGTGTGTCCGCTGGTTGAAGAATCGGAGAAAAGCGATTTATCGGCAGCCATCACGCGTTATGAAGGCTTACGCCGGCTTTTCGGTGAAGATAAAGTCGGGTTGGTGCACGGTCGTATGAAAGAAAATGAAAAAGATGCGGTAATGACGGCGTTCAAAAACGGTCAAATTAAGCTTTTGGTAGCCACAACGGTCATTGAAGTCGGCGTTAATGTGCCTAATGCCACCGTGGCAATTATTGAGCACGCCGAACGCTTTGGTCTGGCTCAATTACACCAACTGCGCGGCCGCATCAAACGCGGCAATGAAGCCGGATTATGTGTTTTAATGTCTGATGCTTCCAGCCAAATTGCACAAATGCGTTTGCAAGCCATTTGCAATACCGAAGACGGTTTTATGATTGCCGAAGAAGATCTGCGATTGCGCGGCGGCGGCGAAGTGTTGGGCACCAAACAATCCGGTTTTGGACATTTTAAGGTGGCCGATTTAGATGTTCATAGCGGCTTATTATTAACCGCCAGTCGCGATGCCGCCCTTATTTTGCAGCAAGACCCAAACTTGCATTCGTTACGCGGTGAAGCTCTGCGTATTTTGCTATATTTGTTTGAAAAAGATAGAGAACTGATGCAAACCTATAACGCCGGTTAAAAAGCAGAATTTGCAAAACACTTGTTCCAAATTAAACCTCGGATAATGAGTCTAGAACGCAGTGAATTTTAAGCGACGTGTACAAAAGAGGTACACGAGCGAAAAATTTACAAGTTATAGACCATTAGACGAGGTTTTATATCCAAGGGCGACGACATACATCTCAACCGAATCCTGCCTGCTGGCATCGGGTTTAAAATGCGTGACTTTGGTAAAATGTTTTTTCATGTCGGCCAGCAAATTAGCTTCTGTGCCACCTTGAAAAACCTTGGCAATAAAAATCCCCCCTTCGGCAAGAACTTCTTTGGCAAATTCATAAGCCGCTTCCACCAAACCAAGCGTGCGCAAGTGATCAATATTTTGCACTCCTGTTGTATTTGCCGCCATATCGCTCATCACCACATCGGCCGGCCCGTGAAGTAAGGCCTTTATTTTTTCGGCCGCACCGGTTTCGGTAAAATCCTGTTGAATCATTAAAGCGCCTTCTATCGGCTCGGCGGCAAGTAAATCCATGCCGACAATTTGTCCCTCGCCTTTGTTGCGCAGAGCGGCCACCTGTGTCCAACCGCCGGGTGCACACCCCAAATCAACAATGGTTTTGCCCTTGCCCAAAAAATGAAATTTTTCATCAAGTTGAATCAGCTTAAATGCGGCACGCGAACGATATCCCAAACGTTTTGCCTCTGCCACATACGGATCGTTAAGTTGCCGTTCCAACCAACGGTTTGATGACACGGTATTGTATTTTGCCGTTTTCACACGCACGGTCAACATTTTGCGCCCGCGCACCTGTTTGGCCGATTTCGTCAGTTTTGCCATTTTTGCCCCAATTCTTCAATCAATGCTTCTTGTGCCCCTTTGAGTGACGCCGTCAGCGTTTTAATTTGCAACTCGTCATAAATGGTTTTGAAAATTACACATGCCGCCACAAAGATTGATGACCGGCTCTCTCCGATATACGGATTTTGCATTAAATCAATCAGCGACATGTTAAAAACTTTTTGCACTTGTTGTTCAATTTTTTCAATCGGCGCAGCCAAACCGTCGGCATATTCTTTGCTGTAAACGCCGGTATTTTCCACCATATTCAGCAGTCTGAGCGGCGTGCTTGAAGTTGCCAAACAGCAACATTCGTCATGATGCACCGCATAATCCGAATTTTGCAAAAACTGCCGTGTATATTTTTTGACCTCATTTGCCAATTTAGCCGCATTATCGGCATTATATTCCAATAAGTCAAAAACTTCGGAAGCGTTACGCGCCCCCCACGGCACGGAAATCGTATATAAAATTTGCGGCTCGGTTTGATTGCTGGCAAACGTAATTTCGGTAGAACCGCCACCTAAATCATAAACCAACACATAAGGTTTGGTTTTATCCGCATTTAAAACCGCACCTTTCAAAGTCAGCGCCGCTTCTTCTTCAGCCGAAATAACTTCTAACTTAATGCCGCTCATTTCTTCAACCATTTGCACGAACGCCGCCCCGTTTTGCGCCATACGACACGATGCCGTTGCCACCGCACGATAATGTCCCACTTCGTAATCTTTCATCAGCTCGGCAAAATGGGTTAAACACTTCAAACCGCGCTCTATTGCCTCGGACGTAAAGCACATATTTTCGGCCAAACCTTCGCCAAGCTTGGTTGTCACGGCCTCACGATAAATAACATTACCATTTTTATCCGTAATGCGAATACGGCATGAATTAGTGCCCAAATCAATGGCTGCCAGATTTTCGCCCTGCATAATTATGCCCCTTTCTAAACATTTTGCGTCGCCGTCCGTCGCGCCGGAAATAATTATTTTTCTGATGGTGAATCATATCCAGCAAAATTCCTTCTCTGATACCGCGATCGGCAATGGTAATTTCCGAAATCGGCCAAAATGAGCTTAAGGCTTCAATAATGGTGCAACCGGCCATGGTTAAATCGGCTTTTTGCTTACCGATACAAGAATGCCGGCACCGCCCCTCATAGCCCATATTTTTAATGCGCTGAATAACTTTCTTAACATCAGCACCGGAAAGCGCAATACCATCTACGGCCGCACGATTGTAGCGCGGCAAATTCAAATGCACCGCACCCAAAACCGTCACCGTTCCCGAGGTACCGATAATCTGAATTTCCTGATTACGAATAGCCTCGCTGATTTGATATTTATCTTCAAATTCCTGCAAAATTTTTTGCGTGCGCTCAACAATGGTATTATAGGCCAAAGTAGTCATATCTTTGCCCGGGAAAGCCTCTGAAATAGTCACCACACCATACGGCAGCGACACAAAGCCTTCAATAAATGTTTTACCGCTTTCGGTAATGCGCGCCAGTGAAATTTCTGTAGAACCGCCGCCGATATCAAACACCAACGCCCGTTTAATCATACGATTTAACAGCGGCATACATCCCACCACCGCCAAACGTGCTTCTTCTTTAGAAGATATCACTTCCATTTTAAGGCCGGTGCTGTTTTCTACATTTTTTTCAAATTCGGCACAGTTCAAAGCGCGCCGACAAGCTGCCGTTGCCACAAAACGCATTCGCACAATCGGGCTGTATTCATCTAAAATAGCGCTGCAAACTTTAAGTGCCGAAACCGTGCGCCGAATAGCCGGCTTGGTCAGCATATTGCCGTGAATAATATCTTCACCCAAACGTGTAATACGAGAAAAAGTTTCCACCACATGAAAAGAGCTTGGCGTCGGTTCGGCAATCACCAATCGGCAAGAATTTGTTCCTAAGTCAATGGCCGCATAATACCCGTTATTAGTTGCCGCCACATCATTATTTTGCGGTTCTTGCTTATAGTGATTAACCTGTTTTGCCTGCCTCTTATTCTGCACTTTTATTCAGCCCCATACATTTGTGCGCGCACTTTTTGCCGCAACTCATCAATGCAAATCAAACCTTTTTTCTTGTCCTTATAATACCAATATTCCCAACCGTTGCAAGCTGCAGCATTTTGCGCCGCTGCCCCAACTTGGTGAATTGATCCTTCTGCATTTTGGCTTTTTACCGAACCATCTGAACGAATGGTGGCTTTATGTTCACCGCGCGCATCAAACAGCGTATCACCCGGTTGCAACATACCTTGCTCAATAATCGCGCCGAACGGAATACGCTGCACTTTTTTCTTAACCGTATATTCTTGAGCGCAATCCGGCATCATTTCAATTTGCGCCAAACGTGCCTGAGCCCCAGCCACATAAGCGGCATCACGTTCAATACCTATATAATGGCGCCCCATTTTTTTAGCCACCGCACCGGTTGTACCGGTTCCGAAAAACGGATCCAAAACCACATCACCCGGCTTGGTAGAAGATAACAAAACGCGATACAAAAGCGCTTCCGGCTTTTGAGTCGGATGGAGCTTTTCGCCGGCTGCATTTTTCAAACGCTCTTTACCGGTGCACAGTGGGATTTCCCATGTGCTGCGCATTTGCGTATCATCATTTAAGGCCTTCATCGCTTCGTAATTAAATGTATATTTGGCCTTCGGATTTTTTACGGCCCAAATTAGCGTTTCATGTGCATTGGTAAAACGCGTGCCTTTAAAATTCGGCATCGGATTAACTTTATTCCAAATCACATCATTTAAAATCCAAAAGCCCAAATTTTGCAATATATAGCCAACGCGGAAAATATTGTGATATGAGCCGATAACCCACAAACTGCCGTTCTCTTTAAGCACACGGCGTGCCGCCGTCAACCATTGTTTGGTGTATTCGTCATAGGCAGCCAAACTCTCAAAACTGTCCCACTCTTCATTCACACCGCTCACAACGGAATTATCCGGCCGTAACAACGTATCGCCCAGTTGCATATTATACGGCGGATCGGCAAAAATCACATCCACCGAATTTTCTTCCATTTGATTCATTGTTTTGATACTGTCTGCATTGATGACGGTATCTAAAATTTCTTTTGTTTTCATTCATTTCACCCATTACATCAGTTATTACAAAGATAAAGTCATAAAGTTATAATTTTATTAATAATAAATAAAAAATTGTGGCTTTAAAAAACCTTTTCTATCGGCAATAACCGCATAATATGCTGAAATTACGGATATAATTTAAATAATTTTTTTAATTCTGTTTCATGCTCTTCAACGCGCTTCACTTCAGCATCATTTAAATCAAGCTCTTGAATACGTTTTTGATGTGTTTTAACCATTTCGCGCGAAATATCATCAGTGCGCGCACCGAGTTGTTTAATAATAGCTTCCGAATGACGTTGCACATCCATTGCTTTCAGTAATTCATTCAGGCGTTTATAAACATAGCTGAAACGCTCGGCATCCCATTGGTGATAAACAAACCAAATACGCGACGGCCAATCCAGTTCTTCTTTTTCCACCGAAAAAGAAGAATATGCCTCTTTATTGAGGTGCAATTTATTAAATTGCGGCCACAACCGCATAAAATCTTTAATTTCATCGGCATTTAATTCATTGCGTGCACGTTTTTGCTTTTCGGCAATCGCCGCCTCATGACGCTCCCAAGCAATTTCGGTAATATGACATTTACTGAGTTCTAAAATCAAAACCACGGCAACAACCCACAGCATCAAATTACGCAAATCATCTCTTACCATTGCAATGTCTCCGCATAATAGTCCACATGCAATCCATAGTTTGCTTGCAATTCGTTTATCTGTGTGCCTAAATCTGCCGAAAATTGATGCACCCCGGAAGTCAGCAGTAAAGTTTGCGCCTTAAAATTGTATCCCAAACGCATATCCGTTGCCATTCCGTCACCGATAACCAAACAGCGTGAACGCTGAAAATCGGCAATATTTTCAGTTAAATAAGCAGCAATACGCACATCGGGTTTACCGAATGAAAGCACTTTTCCACCCAATAAAGCATATTGCTCGGCCAAAGCGCCGGCACCGGCACAAATTTGCCCGTTATCGCTGACAACAGACGTATTATTGCCCACACAAACAAGCGGCAAACCACGCCGCAGAGCCTGTTCTAAAACCGGCATTTGAGCTTCCACATTAATTCCTTCGGCTACAGTTTCGGCCAAAACAAAATGTGCTTTATCCAACAGTCGCGTTTCCTGATAATTCAGCCCAAACATCATCTTAGACGGCAACGACGTCATATTGTAATAACAGCGTCCCAAAGATGAAGCATTTTGCAAATAAAAATGAGCTATTTCACCGGCTGTAATCATGGCACAAAAAATATTCATCGGCACGCCGGCAGATTTTAGCAAGCCAAACAACTCACCCACTCGCAGACTAAGGTTTGAAGAAAGCATCACTCTCTTGCCGCTTTGATACATTTTAATTAAGGCTCCGAGTGCTGCCGCATCAATTTGCGAACCGCGCATAATCACACCGTTTACGCCGCAAATTACAGTATCAAATTCATCCTTTATACGCGAAATATATTTCAGTTTTTGGCTCATAAATCTAATTTTTCCTTTCCGATACTCGCCTAATTTGGTATGTTACGTCGGAATTGGTAAAAAATTAGATAACATTTTCGGCTAATTAAAAAAGTTATTGATTTTCGTCGTCAATTGTTGCTCAAAAAACTGCGGATCGGCCGCCCAAAACTGCGGATTATCAATTTTCAGATAACCGCGCGCCATACCGTCGTTAATTTTAACCAACACAATTGAGAGCGGCGTCATTAAATCATAATCAATGCTGAATTGATAGGCATCATCATTTGCGTAATTGATTTCAAAATACCCGTAAACACCGCTGTAATATTGCTGATATATGTTATAAATCATACCCATGGTTTTGCCGCAAGTGGCGCACAGCTGGTCATTATAAAATACGAAAATAATTGATTTGTTCCAATTATTGACATTTTCGCTCACATATTTATTGATAAACGTATTACCACCCGAAGAATCTAAATATTGCGCCGATGTGCTATGGATATTACTTATAAAAAAAGCGCCGATAACAGCGCCGATAAAAATAATCTTTTTTAGCATTTTGCCCCCTTGTTATTTTATCATAACGGCGAGCAAGCCTCTTTGAGCCACAATTTTTCATTGTCCGTCAAATGCGGCGCCAAATCATCATAAACGCTCTGATGATAATTATTCAGCCAAGCCCGCTCACCTTCAGTCAATAAATATTTATCAATCAATCGTTTATCAATAGGCGCTTTGGTTAAAACCGCAAATTCCAAATATTGCGGCTCGGTTGATTTCAAACCGACCGCCGGCTGAATCTTAAGCAAATTCTCAATCCGAATACCATAAGCATTTTCTCTATAAATCCCCGGTTCATCAGACAGCACCATATTGGCCTTTAAACCATAATTTGAAGCACCGACGGAAATACTGATCGGTCCTTCGTGCACATTACCGAAACAGGCCACCCCATGTCCGGTGCCGTGCTTATAGTCTGTCCCTTTTTGCCACATCTGTGAACGCGCCAAAACATCTAATTTAATACCGCCGATACCTTCCGGAAAACGTGCTTTTGCCAACGCAATATGCGCCTTTAAAACCTGCGTAAAATCAGCAATCATTTCCGCACTCGGACGGCCGATAGCCACTGTGCGCGTCACATCGGTGGTGCCGTCAAAATATTGTCCGCCGCTGTCCAGCAACAATAAATTACCCGCTTCCAGTTTTTTGTTTGTTTTTTCAGACGGCTGATAATGCACAATAGCACCGTTACTGCCAAATCCGGCAATGGTAGCAAAACTCTCCGATACAAAAAGCGCCTGCTCCTGCCGCAGTTGATGCAACTTTTCCACCACATCAAGCTCGGTTTGCCCCGGTCCGTTTTCATCAAGCCAACACAGAAACTTTGTCAGCGCCACGCCGTCGCGAATATGACAATTTATCATGCCCTGCATTTCAACGGCATTTTTTTCAGCTTTTAAAATTTGACAAACATCGCGGCTTTTAAGCAAATTTGCACTTGGTGCCGCCATTTGCCGAATTTTTTCCGGCATCACATGAGCATCATATAAAATCGTGCGACCATTGGCATTTTGCAAAAATTCTTCCAAATCGCGCCAACCTTTAATTTCAATATCCGCTCCGTGCAAGCCGTCACCGTAAAGCACTGTTTTTCCATCGGCCGAAACTGTTGCAAACGCCCGCACCACCGGTGAATACGGTAAATCATGGGCATAAATATTCAAAAGCCACGACACACTGTCGGCCGATGTCAGCAAAAAATAATCCGCCTGTTGATCTACCAATTGCTTGGCTACAATTTGGCTTTTTTCTTCGCGCGACAAACCGGCATATTTTACATCACGATTAAATATCGGCACATTTTTCGGCGTTTCAATCTGCACCCAATCGCCAACGTCAATAAATGCAATTTCCTTAAACCACCGCGCTGCATTTTCAATATCCGTCACGCTGAAACACCACGCATCATAGCCGACTTTCTGCACTCCTTGTTCGCCTAACAGCTGACAAATATTATTCATAAACGGCGCTTGATGCACCACGGTTATTTTTTTTCCGTCAACTTCATCGGCAGCTTGCAATTCATAACGTCCGTCCACCAACAAAAATACATTTTGCCGCGTCACAATCAACGCTCCGGCCGAGCCCGAAAAACCGCATAAATACTTTAATTTATGTTCTTGTGGCAAAATATCCTGTCCCAAAAAACGGTTACCGTGCGGCACAACATAAGCGTCCAAATCTGCCTCAACCAACCGTTGTTTTATTGCATCTAAAGTCATCTTATTTTCTCCAATAAAGCGGCGCACCACCCGTCTTCACGATACATTTTTTTCAAGTGTAAGCCATATTTTTCATGTTCGCCGAGCACCCAATCCGTCTGATTCTCAATAAACCCTGAAATAACCGCATATCCGCCTTTTTTCAAGGTAGCCGCCATATCCGGCACCATGGCAATCAACGGTCGCGCCAAAATATTGGCTAAAATCACATCATAGGGCGCATTCTGTTGCACCAAATCAGCCTGATAGCCATCACTTAATGCCACTCTTATTTGCTTTTCCACATCGTTATCTGTTGCATTTTGTGCCGCTACCAAAACCGATTCGTTGTCAATATCCACCGCCACAATTTGAGCTGTTGGCCAAATCTTAGCCGCCGCAATGGCTAAAATCCCCGAACCTGTGCCGACATCAAGCACCTTTTGCGGCACAACCTGTGCCAATCGGTTGATATCCGAAATTGCTTGCAAACACCCCTTGGTGGTTTGATGTTCGGACCCGAATGCCGTTGCCGCATAAACTTTAACCCCGATTTTTCCGCGCGTATCCACACTTTTTTCATGCACACCGTAAATCAAAAAATCGCCCGTTTCAACCGGAGCAAATTTAATTACATTTTCGCACAACCAATCATTGCTGCTGATCACTTCGCTTTGATAAGGCGGCAGTTCAATGTTTGCCTGTTTGGCAGCCGCCAACAAATCGGCTTCACTCATTTCTTGGCGCATATAGCCGACCAGCTGTTCTTTACCGTCATCGCCATAGTCATTGGTTACCACCTCAAAAAAATCCTCGGCAAACTCAGCCAATTTTTCATCAATATTTTTAACTGCTTCAAATTTAATAATTTTACATGTTCCGGCGTTATTACTCATTTTTTTTTACTTTCGTTATAACTTTATTTACCAAATATCTGTTATATGTATATGCAATATATATTGCAAACTTTAAAAAGAGCTTACCATGAAAAAAATACTTTTACTTGCTTTATCTTTACCAATGTTGATTTGCGGACGCTTTTATTATGATCCGAACGGATTCGTTAACGATATAAGCAATACCAGCGATTCCATTGCAGCCAAAATGCACACTTTGGTAGAACGTAATCATGAAAATTATTGGCTCAATAACTTGCGCACATTCAAAACATACCCGATTAACTGGTATGGCGGCAATCATGTTAATTTAAGCGAGGCCAATGCCCAAGTGCAAACACGCCTAACCCATGAATATCCGCGTAACGTACCGATTTCGGCCGATGTTGGTCAGCGCATGGTTGATTTAGAAACCTATAATGTGCAAATTTCCAATGTCGGCGAACATTATGAACCGTCTGCCACCGGCGAAATAACTAACGGTCACGGCTCAATTTATTTTGCTAAAGGACAGGTCTTAAACCCTATTGGTGATGTCAATATTAACGGTCAGGGATTTCTGGTTTTTGAACCGGAACGTGACGGTCGCATGATACTAATTGATCAAAACGGTCAAGTTATGCATAACATCGCCTTATATCACCGTGGCGAATTGCTTATTTCCGAAGATGTTACCACAGTCATACCGAAAGATTTGCGTCTTTTAAAAACAACCGACGTCAAACATGCCGAATCTGCCCCGCAAATTAAGTATGAAATCAAATATAACGGCTTCGTTGATGATAATATGGAATTCATTTATGTTGATTATGCCGCCGGTCGTATCAGCAAAATTTTTGCATTTCCGAAACATCAGCACATAATTAACGTTAACGGTATTCACATGAAAGTGCTGAATGCCACGGAAAATAACATTGAATATATTTTACTCAACTAAACTATAGACGATATTGTCCGATTAAATCGGATAATTTCGGCAACAGTTTTTACAAATTAACATCATTATTATAAGCAATATTATAAAATTATAATGCAAAATCCGCCGAACATTAAAGTCCAGCGGATTTTATTTTATCGCGGCGCTACCACATCCAATAACAGAATCGTCTAATGGTGCCCCAAATCACCAACACAATAAACCAAGCCACATCTATAAGCCATAGATACACCCAGGCTAAAAAGAAAAACAGTGCCATAGCTACGGCGCCTAAAATGCGCGGATTTGTATCGGCAGTATATACATGTAAGCCTTGGTAAATAAATGTTATTTCGCAGAGAACTGTCGCAACCAATACAATGCGACAAAAACGCTGCATCCATAGCTTTTGTGGCGCAAATGAAAAACTGAACCTAAAATATCGGTCCGTTCCCCAAAGCAAACGTAACACGGCAATAAACGTCAACGCATAAAAGGCCGCCACATTGGTGTGCAAAATCAAACTGGCCAAACGGCAATAATGCCCAGCCAAATCCCATATTCCCGTCATAGGCAAAATGTTAACCGCTGTCCTGTGGCAACGGGTTTTAATAAATACTTATTTAAATGATAATCAAACTGTGTCTAATATAGCAAAATTTGACAAAAAGTCAATACAATTTTGACTACCTTTACAAGATTTATTAAAACGCTTTACGCATAAACTTAATTTCCGTGGCATAACCTTGTAAATCGTTCGGTGTTTCCAAAATAATCGGCAAATGGAGCACCGCATCATGGTGCACAAACCGCACCAAAGCTTCGGCTCCGATCTCTCCTGCGCCGATTTTGGCATGCCGATCTTTGTGCGAGCCAAACGGCATTAGACTATCGTTTAAGTGAATGGCTTTGAGCCGCGTCAGCCCGATGATTTTATCAAATTGTGTCATCACTCCGTCCAAATTACCGGCAATATCGTATCCGGCCGCAAATACATGACATGTATCCAAACAAACGCCAATTTTATCTTGGCAATTCACTCCGGCAATAATCTGCGCCAACTCTTCAAACGTGGCGCCGACTTCCGAACCTTTGCCAGACATTGTTTCCAATAAAACCGTAGTCGTTTGCGTTGGTTGCAACAAACGATTCAACAAATCAATAATCATGCCAATTCCGACATCAACTCCTTGCCCCACATGCGATCCGGGATGAAAATTATAGTAATTATGCGGCACAAATTCCATACGCTTTAAATCATCGGCAAATACCATTTCGGCAAATTCGCGCGTTTGCGGATTATCGGAACACGGATTGAGTGTATATGGTGCATGCGCCACAATCTTGGCAAACCCGTTTTGCGCCGCAAATTGATTATATTTTTGCACATCGTTCGCATCTATATCTTTGGCTTTACCGCCCTGCGGATTGCGTGTAAAAAACTGGAATGTATCGGCACCGATAGACTTTGCCTCAATGCCGATATGTTCAAACCCCTTAGAAATGGAAAGATGACACCCGATATGCAACATAATGTTCTCCTTTAACAAAATTGCCTTTAATTTACGCATTAAAATTGCCCGACGCAAGTATTATTTATAGATGAAACATCTTGACAACGCAAAACTTTATCTTACAATATATCTTATAAGGAGAAGTTTATAGAGAATATATACAAATAGTCATACTCACACTTAATGCGAGTATCTCGGCATATTAAATATCTTCTTTCACTGAAGAAACATTGATTTTTATAAGGAGAAGTCATTATGAAAAAAATCATTTTAGCAGCACTGGCAACTTTATTTTTTATAACCTCCGCTCACGCCGGTAATATTCGTTATGGCTATAATGCCAACGGCGATTATGTGCCGGTAGAAATCAATGGTCAACGCGTGGAATATGGTTATAATGCCAACGGTGATTACGCCCCGAGTGCCATCGGCGGTCAACGCGTGGAATATGGCTATAACTCCAACGGTGATTATGCACCGAGCGCTATCGGCGGCAAACGTATTGAATACGGCTATAACTCCAACGGTGATTATGCACCGCGCGCCATCGGCGGTCAACGCATTGAATACGGCTATAATTCCAACGGTGATTATGCACCGAGCGCCATCGGCGGCCAACGTATCGGTTACGGTTATAACGCCAACGGCGATTATGTACCAACCAATATCGGCGGCTACGGCTACTAAAATTTCGCTTTTTCTGGATAAGCAGAATACTCTGATGCTTGCACAGTGCAACTTTACTTGCCTGTGCTTTTTTTAAAACTGTCATTACCCGACAGACTTCGTGCTGCTTACGCAGTGGATCGGGCACTGTAAAACAGCGCCGTAGGCTCTATCTCAGCTATATTAAAAATCTCGGATAATGAGGCATTTTTAAACTGTCATCCTATGGCAAGCGTAGCGCGACCATAGGATCTCGGCTATATTAAAAACCTCGGATAGCGTGTGTGATTACGCAGTGAATTTGGAGCGTGGTGTAGATAAAGCTACACGAGCGAGAAATTTACAAGTCAGAACCAGCTAACCGAGGTTTTTGAGGGCTAATGCCTCTAACTCTCGCAACTGATCACGATACACCATGGCCTGCTCAAATTCCAAGTTCTGCGCAGCTTCTTTCATCAGTTTGTTCAGCTCTTTAATTTTCTTATCTATGTTTTTAACCTTCTCTGCATCTTGCGCATCGTCTTTAACAAAGTCGGTTTCGGTCATAGCCTTTAAAGTTGAAGAAATGCTCTTTTTAATGGTTTGCGGTGTAATACCGTGCGCAATATTATATTCGGTCTGCTTATGGCGACGCCGATTGGTTTCATCAAGCGCCACTTTTATGGAATCGGTTATTTTATCGGCATACAAAATCACGCGTCCTTCGGCATTACGCGCCGCTCGCCCGATTGTTTGTATCAGCGAGCGCGTAGAGCGTAAAAATCCCTCTTTATCGGCATCTAAAATCGCTACCAACGAGCATTCCGGAATATCCAAACCTTCGCGCAACAGGTTAATTCCGACCAAAACATCAAACTTGCCCAGCCGCAAATCGCGCACAATTTCAATACGCTCCAACGTGTCTATATCCGAGTGCATATAACGCACTTTGATGCCGTTATCCTTAAAGTATTCCGTCAAATCTTCGGCCATTTTTTTGGTTAAAGTCGTTACCAACACACGTTCGCCTTTCGCGGCGGTCTTGCGACATTCTTCCATCAAATCGTCAATCTGATTTTCCACCGGCCGCACAATGCACAGCGGGTCGGTCAAACCGGTCGGGCGAATAACCTGCTCCGAAAACACGCCTTTACTCTGTTCCATCTCCCACGGCCCCGGTGTGGCCGAAACAAAAATCGTTTGCGGCCGCATGGCATCCCATTCTTCAAATTTGAGCGGCCGATTATCCAAGCACGACGGCAAGCGAAAGCCATATTCCGACAACGTGGTTTTACGGTTACGGTCTCCGCGATACATGGCACCGATTTGCGGCACAGCGATATGACTTTCATCAATAAATAACAGTGCATTTTTCGGAAAATACTCAAACAGTGTCGGCGGCGGTTCTCCCGGCGCACGTCCGGTCAAATAGCGCGAATAGTTTTCAATGCCTTTGCAGTGACCGGTGGTGTCCATCATCTCCAAATCAAAGCGCGTGCGTTGTTCCAAACGTTGCGCCTCCAACAGCTTATTTGCGGCATTAAATTCTTTAAGGCGAATATCCAAATCTTCCTTAATATGCGTCATAGCCTGTGATAGCGCCGGCCGCGGCGTCACATAGTGATTGGCCGGATACACGATAATATCTTCCAACTGGCGTGTTTTTTTACCGGTCAGCGAGTCAAATTCATAAATTTCCTCAATTTCATCACCGAAAAAGCACACCCGCCAAGCACGGTCTTCGTAGTGCGCCGGAAAAATATCCAGCGTGTCGCCGTTCATCCGAAACGTAGAGCGCACAAAATTAACCGAACAACGCTCATATAATAGATCTGTCAAATGCCGACAAACATCGTGCATATCCACCACATCGCCCACTTTAAGCGGAAACACCATGGACGAATACGACTCCATACTGCCAAGGCCGTAAATGCACGAAACCGAAGCCACAATAATCACGTCGCGTTCTTCCAAAACATTACGCGTTGCCCCGTGGCGCATACGGTCTATCTGCTCGTTAATGGCCGAATCTTTTTCTATATATGTATCGGTTTTCGGAATGTATGCTTCCGGCTGATAATAATCATAATACGACACAAAATATTCCACATTATTATGCGGAAAAAACTCTTTCATTTCGGCATAAAGTTGCGCCGCCAAAATTTTGTTCGGCTCCATAATCAGCGCCGGCCGCTGACATTGTTCAATAATTTTTGCCATCGTATAAGTTTTGCCCGAACCGGTTACGCCGAGCAACACCTGATTGCGCTCGCCGCGTTCCACCCCTTCGCACAGCTCTCTAATGGCCTGCGGCTGATCGCCCGAAGGCTCAAACGGGCTTTCTATTTTGAACTTATTTTCGTGCATCAAACGTTCTCCGGCGCCGACCGATTATGCTTCCGTTGACCACAAACCATGCAAATTGCAATATTCATAAACCTTGATTTTACCGGCATTATCGCCAATTTCAAAGGTTGCTTCCGGCGCCTCATTCGGGTGCAAATGTTTGAGTTGCCAAATGCCTGCCGCCTCCACGGCAATCCACTCAATGTAGTGTTCCGCAATCATCGGGTGTGTCACACTGCCGATATGCACATAAACGCTGTTATCTTCGCGCGTTACTGCCGGCACATGCTTTTCCTGTGCGGCATCCACCGTATTTTCGTTAATTTTCTGCATCTGAGTGCCGCAACATACCGGCATCACACCCGATTGGTGGCAAAAGACAATGATATTACCGCAGTGCGGGCATCTGTAAAATTCCATAGTCAACTCCTTTTCTGTTATGTTGTCATTAAGGCTATAATAAGTCATTTTTGCCTGATTTCAACGGAAATTTTTTTATAATACGCCATTGTTCTTCCTTTTCTCCTCGTCATGCAGAGGAGCGTAGCGACGAAGGCATCTCCGCACTTTCTCTTTCCTTGTCATGCAGAGGAGCCTTGAAAAAGGCGACGAAGGCATCCCCGCACAAAGTGCGGCAAAAATAATGTCATCGCTCGTTCAGCAACATCATGAAGCGCGCTAGCGCCCAACAATGTCATCGCTCATTCGGCGCAAAGCATTATCCCTGCGCTTTTTGCCCTATAATGTCATCGCTCATTCGGCGTAAGTCCGAATGATAAGCGATCTTCCATTTCTGTCACTCCCCGCAAGCGGGGAGCCGGAGGGGCTAATCTATCCATATCATCCTGAAGCGCCTTTTCTTTCCTCCAGCCCATTGGGAGTTCGAGTCATCTGCGGCACAAAAAAACACTCCCGAAGGAGTGTTTTTTCTATTGGTGCCGGCAGAGAGACTCGAACTCCCGACCCACTGATTACAAATCAGTTGCTCTACCAACTGAGCTATGCCGGCGTTTTCTTAAACTGTCATTACACGGCTTGACCGTGTAATCTCAGCTAAATTTCGCTAATCTATATACCCAATGTTTTGCCGCTTGTCAATATGATTTTTCACTGTGCGGTGCAAAAAATGCGCGCCACACACAAAAAATCCCCTCGGCACACTCTTCACAGAGCGCACTAAGGGGATATTTTTAGTTATGAAACAGCTTACTTGAAGATATTAATAATCTCCTTCGCACCGCGAATAACCATAGCCGTTGTCATAGCACCAGCCATTACGTTAGAAGCAATCTTCTGCCATTTGCTAGCACCGGGAGTGTTGGCAAGCATCATCGCTGTATTACCACCAAAACGGTGGAGAGTATATTTCTCTATGCAACGGTCTGTGCCCGTTACATTAATAAGCTCTGAATAGCGCACCTGCGGATAGTTGTAAGATCCATTGTAATATACATTAAAGCAGATGTAGTCACCCTGATAAACGGGGATTGCAACGTTGATATAACCTGTCATGGTAAAGGTCATAATTGTCCCACACCAATCAGATAATTCAACCTGCAAAGTTGTTGTTCCATCTCCCTCTATGTAATTATGAAGCACCTTACCACACAACACCTGCGAAGAGGTGTTTGCATCAAGCGTAGCCTGCAACTGCTGCTGAACGTCGTTCTGCGGAGCTGAATAGCTGTAGCTCTGAGCAGCAGGAGCAGCAGCGGCGCGGCGTGCAGGGCGAGCGGTCGAGCTGTTGCGACGAGCCGAAGCTGCGCTAAGCTGATTCACGCTTACTGAACGGGTTGAACGGCGTGCAGTCGTGGTCTTAGTTGCCGGAGCAGCTTTAACCGTTTCAACACTCCAATCAAAGTTCAATCCTGCCAGCTCTTCTGCATCTGCCTTACTGAAACTCTGTGCATTAGCCACCATTGACATCATAACTGTAAAGATGAACATAACGAGATTTCTCTTTGTCATAGTCCATATGATTTTATAAAGTTGCCATGTAAATTTAAGTTTTCCATATCTGTTTTTCTTTTCAATAAATTTCAATTCTGTGCGGTCTACCCATCTCGTTAATCATGAAAATATCCGTAGATAAATTCAAGGGGCCGGAGTGTTCAGTCTATTATTTCAAGACCCCCGTAAACACAGAAAATTCATTCAATCCAATCAAACATCAATTTCAAACTATAAACCACATGTTGTTTGCAACTTTTTGATTAATACTCTAATTTATTAAATAAGGCGCCATCAATTTTGCAATCAATTTTACCTCAAAATAAAAAACTAAAGTTTAACATCAATATTTTATCAAAGCTGTAACTCTAACAAAATACTAATGCTAATCTTTATATCCTCCTAACAAAATAAAAAAAATTATTCTGAAAGAAAGATATAAAAAACAAAGGTTTTTATATAAATCTCAAACAGAATAATTTTTTTAGCTAACCTAAGTATAGCTGATTTTTTTGCAATTTTCAATAGGAAAAATACAATTTTTAGACAATTTTGTCATTTTTTTAGTTTTACAATAAAAGCAATGCCATCCTCGCAATCTTTTAAACTGTCATGCAGAGGAGCCGTAGGCGACGAAGGCATCTCCGCACGCCAGTGCGGCAAAAAAAACAATGTCATCGCTCGCACTTCTTTTTTTATAATGTCATCCTATGGCTTGACCATAGGATCTCGGCAAATTAAAAAGATTCGGCCGGGACTGCCCGCCTGCGCGTGTAATGACAACAAAAAATATAATGTCCTCAAAATATATTAAAAAAGTGCACGGACAAAGGATTTTAGGGTTGGATTCTTCGTTACGCGAGCTTCGCTGCTACTTACGCAGTGCGGAATAACGAAAAAAGGAGACTTTATTAAGATACGTCAGCCAGTTTGTTTCTAAGAGCTTTGAGCTCGGCGATGGCATCGGCCACTTTTGCCAAGGCGGCAACATTTAAATTTGCGGCTTTTTCTTGCACAACAGGGGATGTCGGCGCTTCTTTTTCGGCAGAACCGAAGAAATCTTTTTGAATTTCATCATTGCCAAGCAAGTTTTTCAAACCTTTGGCTTTAATATATTGCTGAGCGCCCTCAATAGTGTAGCGGTTGCCGTATAACAAGGTTTTAATCAGCTTTAAGATTTCCACATCATCAGGCCGATAATAACGGCGCCCGCCGGTGGCTTTCATCGGCTTAATCTGGCTGAATTTTGTTTCCCAGAAGCGCAGAACATGGGTTGCAACGCCGAGTTCATCGGCCACTTCGGCAATTGTTTTAAATGCTGACTTAGATTTGTTGATCACCATGTCCGCCTCCTTAAGATTTGCTTTATTATGCGTTCAGGGCCTTGCGCAAAATTTGCGAAGGTCTGAATGAAATAACCGTTCTCGGTGAAATTTCCGCAGCTTTACCGGTTTTCGGATTGCGTCCCATACGGGCATTTTTTTGATGCAGACCAAAAGTGCCGAACGAAGAAATTTTGACATCTTTGCCGCTGACCAGTTCTGCTCTGATTTCTTCAATAATCATATCTAAAACATCGCCGGAGTCTTTACGCGACAGACCGATTTGTTCATAAATTGCTTCCGTAATGTTTACACGAGTAACAGTTTTCATTTCATCCTTCCTGATAAGTTAAAAATCAATTTTTTATCAGCATAATACGACATTTATAAAAACAAAACAGCTTTTGGGCAGAAATTCACAATTTTTTCAATGTTTTATTTTTTTCTAAAATATGCTTGCTTATTTTTAAAAAACAGAATAATTTAAAACTTGCATTGTTTTTTAGAAAAAGCAATGCAAAAGGGCTTAGAAAACCCTTTATACAACCAGTCATGGATCCATGACTTTAAATTATAATATTCGGCAATACGTCTTTGTTGGACGGATGTCGGCTTAATAAGGCTTTGCGCGCGAAAACGCCGAGCCGTTTGGTTGTATACGGTTTTCTAACATCCGCCCGCTTTTACACGCGGGCTTTTTTATAACCGAAAAAGGACGTTAGAAATGAGTATAAACAGTAAAAATGGCGAAAACCCAAAAATTTCCGTTTTAATGCCGGTTTATAAAACGCCGGAAAGCTATTTGAAAGAGGCGATTGAAAGCATATTAAATCAAACATTTACGGATTTTGAATTTTTAATTTTGGATGATTGTCCCGAGCAATCGGTGGAACGCATTGTTAAATTTTACCGCGATGAACGCATTAAGTATTATAAAAATGAAAAAAATCTGGGCATATCGGCTTCACGCAACAGGCTGATGGATTTGGCAAAAGGGGAATATCTTGCGGTGATGGATCACGATGATATTGCTTTACCCGAGCGTTTGGCCAAGGAAGTTGCTTTTTTAGAGGCGCATTCTGATGTGGGTGTGGTGGGCACATGGTATGAGCGGTTTCCGAACAAAAAGGTCAAAAAGAAATATGTTATCAACAGTCAAATAGAGCGCGATTTAATGTCTAATTGCAGCATTTTGCATCCGTCGGCAATGATTAGAAAATCGGTATTAATTGAAAACAACATTCGTTATGAGGCCGAGTTTTCTCCGGCGGAAGATTATATGTTGTGGGTGCGCTTAATCGGTAAAACCAAATTTGCCAACATTCCGGAAGTTTTGCTAAAATATCGCGATTATGCCGGTAACACCTCAAAAATTCAGGCAGAGAAGATGAAATCAGCCCGCAATAAAGTGCATAAAATATTGGAAGAAAATCAGCCGCAAATGTTACAAGAAAATTGGAGCCGGCAAAAAATTTCGTTTTGCGGAATACCTTTGATAAAGCGTGTGCAAAGAGGTTGCTGCTTTAAATATAAATGTTTCGGATTAGTTGAAAAGAGCGTGCAAGAACCCATAATGACTTTTGACGCCGGTAAATTGCCGATTTATATTATCAATTTTAATCGCTTGTCGTATTTGCAACAGATGATTGCCGTGCTTGAAAAATACGGTTTGCGCAATATTCACATTATTGATAACGTTTCAACGTATCCGCCGATGGTGGAATATTTGAAACAAACGCCGTATAAAGTGCATTATATGAAAAAGAATTACGGGCACATGGTGTTCTTTTGGGACGATGAATTTAAGAATGTGCGCGAAAATGAGTATTATGTTTTGACCGATCCGGATGTGATTGCCGCAGAAAATTGTCCGGCAGATTTTATGGACCGGTTTTATCAAATTTTGCAGCAATATCCAAAAGTCAACAAGGTCGGTTTTTCACTCAAAACCGATGATATTCAGGGTTCTAAGAAAGCTAAAGAGCTACTGGCTAAATGGGAGGGGTTGTATTATAAACACCGCTTAAATCGTTTTGAGCCGTATCTTTATGATTCATCAATAGATACAACTTTTGCCATGTATCGGCCGCATAAGGATTGGAAAACGGATGATTTTTATAAAGCGATTCGAATCGGGGCGCCGTATGAGGCGCGGCATTTGCCGTGGTATAAAGATTTGTCGGATTTAAGCGATGAAGATAAGTTTTATAATCAGGCAGATTGCGGTAGCGGTAATTGGAACAGTTTTGCCGGATTGGAGCGAATAAGAGAGTGTTTAATCAGTAAAACGGTTGAGCATTGGTGGGAAAATTTATTTTCGGTAAAAAGTTCATATCGCCGGATAATTGTGCGTGTATTGGGGGTTAAATTTACATTTGATAAGGAGATGCGCGGCGATTGATGATGCTGCAAAGCGAGCAATGACGTTGTTTTAAGGATTCGGCTGAAATCCTCTGGCCTAATGCGTAAGCAACATGAAGTCTGCCGGATAATGACAATAAAAAATATTAACAACGTTATCGCTCGTTCCTTCGTCATTCTGAACGTAGCGAAGGATCCAGCGTAGATTCTTCGGCCTAATGTCCTCAGAATGACGTGTATATATTTTACCTCCCTGTCACCCCTCGCACTTCTTTAATAATGTTCCCCCTCGCTTTGCACCTTACCCTCTTTTCCGTAACAAAAAAAGGCGACAGCTTCACAGCCATCACCTTTTTTATATAGTCGCCCGACATAGGACCTAATCATGGACCTCTCTCCGTCTCAGGACAGAAAAATTTATTCAACATATCTTATAACAAACTATACGGCCACTTGTGCGCGTATCGTTTCATAACTTTTATACCCCACTAATTCAAAATCTTCAAATTTAAAATCGTTAATATCCCGAACATTCGGATTGATTTTCATTTGCGGCAACGGATACGGCGTGTGCGAAAGCTGCTCTTTGACCTGCTCAAAATGATTATGATAAATATGCGTATCGCCCAACGTGTGCACAAATTCGCCCGGTTCAAAACCGCACACTTGCGCCACCATCATGGTCAAAAGCGCATACGAGGCAATATTAAACGGCACCCCCAAAAACATATCGCAACTGCGCTGATACAGCATACAGCTCAGTTTGTTGTTCGCCACATAAAATTGAAACATCATGTGGCACGGCGGCAAATGCATTTCGGCAATTTTACCCACATTCCATGCCGAAACAATCATGCGCCGATCATTCGGTTTGGTCTTTAAGGTGTTAATCACCTCGGCAATCTGGTCAATTCCCTCGCCGTTCCAGTTGCGCCACTGCGAGCCGTAAACCGGCCCGAGTTCGCCGTTTTCATCGGCCCATTCGTTCCAAATGCGCACCCCGTGATCTTGCAAATATTTTACATTTGTTTCGCCTTTTAAGAACCACAGCAGCTCATAAATAATGCTTTTAAGGTGCACTTTTTTGGTCGTCACAAGCGGAAACCCCTTGCTTAAATCAAAGCGCATCTGCCGCCCGAAAACCGAACGTGTGCCGACTCCGGTGCGGTCCATTTTATCCACGCCGTTTTCCATAATATCGCGTAACAAATCCAAATATTGTTGCATATTTATTTTCCTTCCGTTTCTAAATAGTTCAAAATTTTTTTCACGGTGCTTTGTGCAACAAAATCGCCTTTTTTAAGCCACACTGTTGTCACCACGCCGTCCAGCTCAAAACGCTGCGGCAAAGCCTGATATTTTTGTTCCAAAATCGCCACACTCGCCGATACATCAACCAAATTTTGTGCGCCGTCATCAATCGGCCCGCCATAAACACAATCCACCACCACATCAGGCATCAGCGCCGGTGTTGAAAAAAACAGATAATACACAAAAGCACCGCCCGAAACATATAAATCCTCGGAATAATCTTTAAGTTGGTTAATATCGCTTACCAAAATATGATTTTGCGCATCAAAAAGTTCGGTTTTGCCGGTATTATCCAAAACGATAACCTTACGACCCGTAAGCACCTTTTGCGGCATACCGGAATATGTGCGTCCCCCCATAACCTTAACCTGTCCCTCGGTCAAATTGCGGAAACGCCGTGTATCCGAGGCAATTTTCCACGGCAATCCGAGACCGGCGCCAATCACGTTATCACCTTTATGCCTGCACCAAATTGAAACAATTGTCATTTGCGGTTCCTTTCTTTAAGCATATTTTTACAATATATTTGTGCCGACGCCAAATATTTTTACAAAAGACACACAATAAATTAGAATAGCGCAAAAAAACACTTGCAAAATGCAAAAAAGTTATATAAAAGACAACAAATACGTTCGCATAGCGTTATTTTTACTTGCTTTTTACAATAAGCTGTGCTAAACATAACGCCGAATGTTTGTGTAATTAAATTAACTAAAAAGAGAATTAAAAATGGCTACACCTAAGAAAAAAGTATCTAAATCACGTCGCGACATGCGTCGTTCGCATGATGCGTTAACTCCGAATGCGTATCAGGAATGCCCGAACTGCGGCGAGCTGAAAAGACCTCATCATGTTTGCCCGAAATGCGGCCAATATGACGGCAAAGATATTGTTGCTAATAAAGAAGCAAAATAAGTCTGAACTAAAATTTAATTGGAGCAGGTTGTGAGCGAAAATAATCTGGTCATATCTATAGATGCAATGGGGGGAGATAATTCCCCTCGCGTTGTAGTGGAAGGTGTTGCTTTGGCGCACAAAAATAATCCGGACATCAAGTTTTTGCTGTTCGGCGATGAGGCTAAAGTTTTAGAGGAAATGAAAAAATTTCCGCAGCTCAAATCATTTTGCACGGTGATTCACACCAACGAATATGTGCATAACGAAGACAAGCCTTCGCAAGTCATTCGCAACAAAAACACCAGTATGTATATGGCCATAGATGCCGTGCGCAAAGGCAACGCGCAGGCGGTTATTTCTGCCGGCAATACCGGCGCTTTGATGGCCATTTCAAAAATGATTTTGAAGACCATGCAAAAAATCCATCGCCCTGCTATCTGCACCAATATTCCGCACAAAAACGGCATGTGCGTCATGCTTGATTTGGGCGCCAATACCGAATGCAGCGCGGTCAATTTGGCCGAGTTTGCCATCATCGGCAATATTTTGGCCAAACATACGTTGGAAATTGAGCGTCCGCGCATTGCACTCTTAAATATCGGTGCCGAAGAAATGAAAGGCCGCGAAGAAATTCATCAGGCCGCAAAGATGATTAAAAACACACATCTTGATTTGAATTTCATCGGCTATATTGAACCGCACCAAATCAGCGAAGGCTATGCCGATGTTATTGTTTCCGACGGATTTACCGGCAACATTGCGCTTAAAACCATGGAAGGCACGGCGCGCCTGATTACCGGTATGCTCAAAAGCACCATCAAAAAATCTATTTTGGCCAAAATCGGCCTGCCGTTCTTATTACCGATTGTTTTTGCCTTAAAAAAGAGAATGGATCCGCGCAAATATAACGGCGCCATGTTTGTCGGTTTAAACGGACTATCGGTCAAAAGCCACGGCGGCACCGATGCGCTCGGTTATTCTTATGCCATTAACAATGCAGCCAAACTGGTGCGCCAGAACTTTGTGCAGACGATTCGCGACGAAGTGGAACATGTTGATTTAGACGAGCTGTCACAGGATATTTTATACGATGTATATTAGAAGCGAGATGATTGGATTCGGCCGTTATCTGCCGGAAAAAATCTTAACCAATGATGATTTATCGCACATGGTTGAAACCAATGACGAGTGGATTAGGACTCGCACCGGTATTGCGATTCGCCATATTGCGGCAGAAAATGAAACCACATCGGTAGTGGCCGGTAAAGCTGTAGAAATGGCTATCAAAAATGCCGGACTAACCCCTCAAGATATTGATTTATTGATTTTAGCCACGGTCACACCGGATAATACGACTCCGTCTACCGCAGCCAAAATTGCCGGCCAGCTTGGTTTTCGTGCCGGCGTTCCGGCGTTTGATATTTCGGCGGCTTGCTCAGGCTTTGTTTATGCCCTTACCTTGGCCGATAATATGATTCGCTTAAAACAGGTTAAAACGGCCGTGATCGTCGGGGCCGAATGTCTGTCCCGCATTGTTGACTGGACTGATCGCAACACCTGCGTTTTGTTCGGTGATGGTGCCGGCGCTGTTGTTTTGCGTGCCACACAGCAAAAAGGCACTGCGGAAGATACCGGCATTTTAAGCACCTGCATTTATGCCGACGGCGCGCAATACGAACATCTAAAGACCACAGGCGGCGTATCGTCCACCCAAAATGCCGGCTTTGTCAGCATGGACGGCAAAGAAGTGTTTAAGCACGCGGTTGTGTCGCTGTCTGAAGCGGCCGAAACCGCAATGAAAAATGCTCATGTCAGCAAAAATGATGTTGATTGGCTTATTCCGCATCAAGCCAACATTCGTATTATAGAGAGTGTCGGCGAGCGCTTGGAATTACCTTCTGAAAAAGTCATCGTTACGGTTGATCATCACGGCAACACATCGGCGGCTTCCATTCCGTTGGCGCTGTCTGAAAATATGGAAAGCGGTCGTTTACACAAAGGCCAACTGGTGGTCTTAACCGCCATGGGCGCCGGCTTCACTTGGGGCGGCGCAGTTGTGCGTTTATAAAATCCGTCATAAAATTATATCAAAAAAAGTCCGCCAAGCCGCACCGCTCAGCGGACCTTATTTTATCCGGCGGACTAATTTTTGCTTTGTTTAGCCGCCAAATAAGCCTCATACACATCGCCAAACGGTTCCAAAACCCGCATCAAAACCCCTTTCAGTTCAGAAATGCAAACTCCGTAATTGGTAATAGCCACACCGGCTGCCGCGCATTTTTGTATCCGTGACAACACTTCGCGCCGGTTAATTGTGCATCCGCCGCATTGAATGACCAACTTATATTGCGCCAAATCGGTAGCAAAATCACAGCCGCTGAAAACATCAATCTGCAAATCCTTTCCGGTTTTCTGTTTCAACCAACGCGGAATTTTCACCCGTCCGATATCGTCTTCGGCGGCATGATGCGTGCACGCCTCGGCAATCAAAACCTTATCGCCGTCCTGCAACCGGTCAATCATGGCTGCCCCTTCCACCATTTTTTGTAAATTTCCTTTAAAACGCGCCATTAAAATAGAAAACGTCGTGCATTTAATCTCGGCCGGTGTTTGCGCCACCATAATATCCACCACTTGCGAGTCGCAAATTGCCAGCGCCGGCGGAGTTTTAAAATTATTCAACACCGTGGCATAGTCATCTTCTTTCACCACCATAATATTTTGCGCGTGGTCCAAACAATCGCGAATAGCTTGCACTTGCGGCAAAATCAAGCGCCCTTTCGGTGCCTCATAATCAAGCGGAATCATCATAACGGCCGTGCTGTGCGGCGCCAATAAATCGCCCACCAACGGCTGCTCGTTCAAAAAATCATCGGGACAAATTTTAATCAGTGCGGCGGTCAGCTCGTTCAAAACCCGCTCACGCGATGCCGCATCGGTTGAATTTACGCAAATTCCGTCGGTGTGCATTACTGCAAATTTATCGGTCTGATTATAAATTTTGATATGCGGAATTTTCCGCTCTTGCAACAGCGTCAAAATTTGCATTTCTTCAGGCCCTATTACATCCCCCCGACACACCAAAAGTGCCACATCGGCACAATCTAAAACGCGCGCGGTTTTTGCCATGCGCTTGTCGGCCAAATCGGTTGTATCGCCAAAACCGGCGGTATCAAGCCACAAAACCGGTCCGAGCGGCGGCAATTCCTGCGCTTTTTCCACCACATCGGTTGTTGTTCCCGCCATCTCTGAAACAATCGCTGTCTGCTGCCCCGTCACAAGGTTCAAAAAGCTTGATTTGCCGGCATTAACGCGCCCTAAAAGAGCAATATGTAAGCGTAAAGATTTAGGCGTTTGTTGCATGATTTCCTCCTGAAAAATTAAGCCAGTTCAGATATAAAGTTTGTGCCAATTCCTCGCCGTCAACACCGCGTAATTGCGCGATTTTTTGCGCCAAATACGGCAAATTTTGCGGCATGGTTTCAACGTTTTTTTCTCCGGATTGATAAGGTCCGTCGGTTTCTAAAAGTAATTGCGTCAAATCCACATTTTGCACCAATTCAGCTGCATTTTTCTTGCGTAAAATTGAAAAATTAAGACCGATAAAAAAGCCGTGCGCCTGAATTTGCCGCCCCCACTCCACCGAACCGGTCCACGAATGAAACACCGTGCGCGCCGGCAATCGGTCAAAATATTGCGCCATAATATCGTCTGCTTTCACGGCATGAATAATCAGCGGACGACCATATTTTTGCGCCAGTGCCAATTGCAGTTCAAAGACCTCTGTTTGCGCCACCGTATCGGCATTTTTCAGTCGGTCAAAGCCGCATTCGCCCACCCATGCGCACGAATTTTCAATCAAATGCCGTTCCAAGTTTTCCGCCCAACCCGCCGGTGCCGCCGCCACATACCACGGATGCACACCATACGCCGGAATAACGGCCGACTCATCGCGCGCCAATGCTTCAATCTGCGCCCAATCACTCGGATGCGCCGACACATTTACAAAACACCGCACATTGAAATTTTGCGCATTTTGCACTATACTTTTAATATCTTTTGTTTTATAATCCTGCAAGTGTATGTGTGAATCAGCATAAAACATTTTCAATAATTCCTTATAGAGGAGATAATAAACATTATGAGCATTTTTACAAGAGCAAATTCAAAAATAATGACGCGACCGATTCTGGAAGTTAATTTGCAGCGCCTGTTGCATAACTACAAATTTTTATGCGACATCATCAAGCCGGCAACACCGTCGGCCGTTGTCAAAGATAACGCTTACGGCTTAGACGCGGCCGTCATCGCCAAAACACTGTATGAAGGCGCCGAATGCTATGATTTTTGGGTCGCACACGCGGTTGAAGCCGAAAAAATCGCCCCGTTTGTGCCGGGAGCGCACATTTATGTTTTGCAAGGCATTGGCGAAGACAGCTTGCCGCTGTTTGAACAATATCGCTTAATTCCGGTCATCAGCTCGCCGGAAATGCTCAGCTTTTGGAAAAAGCACAAAATAAAAGATATCAGACCGGTCATACAAATAGAAACCGGACTGAATCGGTTGGGTTTTCGTGAAAATGATTTAAAAAAGCTCAGCGCCGCCGATTTAAAAATATTCGGTATGGTTATGAGCCATTTGGCCTGTGCCGATGAAAAAGATCACTTTATGAATCAACACCAGCTTGAAACATTTAACCGTTTGCGGCAAAAATATTTTGCCGGTCTGCCGGCATCATTGTCGGCCTCGGACGGTGCTTTTTTAGGCGAAGAATTTTGTTGCAACATGGTGCGCCTCGGCGCAGCGATGTATGGCATAAATACGGCTCCGTATCGCCTGAACCAAATGGAAAACATCATCACCGTCAAGGCGCCGGTTTTGCAAGTAACCGATTTACCAAAGGGCGAATTTGTCGGCTATTCGGCCACTTATCGCGCCGGCACGGATCGCAAAATCGCCATTGTATCCATCGGTTACGGCGACGGCCTGCCGCGCTCGCTGTCAAATGTCGGTAAAGTATTTTTCAAGCAAAAAGGCAAAATGGTTGAGGCACGCATTATCGGCCGTGTTTCCATGGATAATGTGATTTGCGATGTTTCCGATGTGGCAGAACTCAAAGTCGGCGATTGGGGCTATTTCATTTTTGACGATTACACGCTTGATGACGTGGCACGCGATGCCGGCACCATCAGCTACGAATTGCTGTCCAGAATCGGTAAAAATCCGCGTTTCCGCAAAGATTATATGCTATAAAATCGCGAACCGCCTGCATGCGCTGTGTAGCAACACTTCGGCGCGCCAGCGCCCTATAATGTCATTGCTCTTTCTTTTCCCTGTCATGCAGAGGAAGCCTTTTAAGGCTGACGAAGGCATCCCCGCACAAAGTGCGGCAAAAATAATGTCATCCTTCGCTCTTCTTTGACTATCATCTTCGCATTTTAAAAAAACGTCATCCTATGGCTTGACCATATAATCTCAGCCATTATTTAAATAATAAAGGAGAGTAACATGCTATTCATCAGACCAAAAAACTTAAATGCCGATTCCATCATTTTAGACGTTCGTTCTCCGGAAGAATGCCGCATTGAAGAACTGAAATTGCCGCACTTCAAAAAAGAGCTGTCCGAGCTTAATCCGGCAGAATTTATGCTTGAAAATAACTTAAACGCCAACCAAACCGTCAATATATTATGCGCCTCCGGTGCTCGCGCCTCGCAAGCGGCCGAAAAATTTGAAAAAGCCGGCTATACCAACGTTGCCGTCATCATTGGCGGCATGGTTGAAGCCGAATACGAAGGGCTGGAAATTATCCGCCACTAACGCCGAAGACACAAAAAACACTTGGCTTTTGTCGTGCAGTTATTTATACTGCGGCTAAAGGAGAACAAAATGCCAAATTGGGAAATAGAAGACAACTTTAGCGGTATTGTTTGCGGCATAGACGAAGCCGGCCGTGGTCCGTGGGTAGGTTCGGTTGCTGCCGGCGCCGTAGCTTTTTTAACCCGTGACATTAACCCTGAATTATTGCAAAATTTAAACGATTCCAAAAAGCTGGCTGCAGCCAAACGCGAACGCTTATACAATTTGATTTTAGCCGAAGCCGATGCCGGCCGATTAATCTACGGCATTGGTTTGGCCTCTGCCGCCGAAATTGATCGCCTGAATATTTTGCAAGCTACATTTTTAGCCATGCACCGCGCCGCCGAAAAACTAACCGTAACTCCGGCGCATGCACTGATTGACGGCAACCGTCTGCCGGCTGATTTTATATGCCCAACCAGCTGTTACATCGGCGGTGACGGATTGTCTTATTCTATTGCCGCCGCCAGCGTTATAGCCAAAGTTTATCGTGATCGCCTCATGCAAAAATTGGCCGAACAATACCCTTTTTACGGCTTTGAAAAAAACGCCGGTTACGGCACCAAAGATCACATAGAAGGCATTCGTGCCCATGGTCTGACGCCACAGCATCGTCAAAGCTATAAACCGATTAAACAATATTTAGAAACCAAACAAATTTAGAACTTGCTTTTATCCGTTTTTCATATTATAGTTCGCATATCTTTGAATTATGCAGACAATTATTAACATTTTAAACATATATGCTTATGCGGAAAAAAAGTTTTTGGAGCTATCTTTTGCTGCCTTATTATTGCGTTCAACTGGCCGTAATCACCTGCAAATTGCACTTCTCAAAATCACATCATTGTAAAAAAGAAACGGACAATTATGATGTTGATGATGTTGATGAAGATGAAGATGAAGAAGATTAACAGAAATACCGCCTGTTGACGAACAAAGTCTAATGCCCGCAATGCTTTAAGAAACCATTTAAGAACAACATCTTAGATGGTTTTTTTATTTTCAGATTACCTTTTTTTGCAGATATTTTCAATTGCCGCCGCCACAATTTCCTGCCGCGCTGTGTTTTTGCATTTTTCCATGTAATTTTGCAAAATTGCCGCAATCGGCTCGGCGGTCTCTTTTTTGTTTTGCGCAATACGGGTTAAATAATATACAGCCGCCTCAAACACCGTTTCTTTTTCTTCAAACAACTGCTTGGCAATTTCCACATACGGCACTTTATACGGCAAACCGATCTCACAAAAATCGGCCGCATGTTTTTTTTGCAATGCAATGGCTTCTTGTGGCGATATGTTGCGCTTTTTTTTAGTGTTGCGCGGCCGCAAAAACAAAAAATTCACCACATTTTGAATAAACGATTTGTCGCTCATATTGTCTCCTTAGCCGATAATGTAACACATAATTTGCAAAAGTGAAGATTTTTTTACGTTTTATTTTGCCATATCCGAATGTTTTATGGCAAAACCTGTGCAAAAGTTATTGTCGCTCTATACAAACACCAAAACCACGCCTAAAATGAACCTGTTTTAGAACTAAAATAAGGAGAACTTATATGAAAAAGATTTTAACGGCTGTAGTTTTGTGCGCCGGTTTAAGTTTAGCCACCTCGGCACACGCGGTAGACTCTACCGGCGGTTGCGGTTTAGGCTCTATGGCTTGGCGCGGCCAATCGGGTATTATTCCGCAATCTTTGGCCATTACCACCAACAATACCTTTGCCAATAACACTTTTGGTATTACTTCTGGCACATCGGGCTGTGATCCGAACGGCCGCATCACCGGCGGCACCGGTCGTATGGTGTTGGCGTTTTTGGAAGACAACATGGAACAATTTGCCATGGATGCGGCTTCCGGTAATGGCGAAACCATTGAAACACTGGCCGGCATTATGAATGTTGACAGCAAAACGTTGGGCAAAGAAGTTCAACGCAATTTTGCTTACATTTTCCCGAATGATAACGTTGAAGCTCTTGATGTAACCATTCGCGTCATGCAAGTTGCTCACGCTTAATTCAGATATAACAGAAAATCGCCGGCTCTCAGTCGGCGATTTTTTTTATTACAATATTGTCATCCGCGTGCTGTTTTTTTAATATCGTCATCCTCGTGCTTGACACGAGGATCTCAGCCATATAAAATACCACTTAATTTTATTAAATAACAACAAAACCATGCGACGTTTAGGTATATACATTTTTTTCTTAGCTTTTTCGTTTGGCGCCCAAGCGGCCCCAACGGCAGATGATTTTGCCTATAGTGCACAGTGGCTCAAATTATTGCATTATCACGGTTCAAACGGCTCTTATCATGGTCTCATTGACAGTGCTGAATTTTATGTTTCGCCTGATGGCCGCAACAATCCCAAAGCCGAACTACAAGCCGAAATCAAAGCCTTTTCCACCGCCGACAACACACAAAAATGCGAATTTCCGGCGCGTTTTGAATGGCTCAAAAAGCAAGGCTTAATATCCGGCGATTTAAAAAATTGCAAGGAATATCAACAGTTTATGAACGATATCCAGCCAAACGGTGTCACTTTGCTGTTTACCGATGCATATATGAATAATCCGGCCTCCATGTTCGGGCATACCTTGGTGCGCATTGATACGGCCCGTAAAGGCACGCAAATGCTGGCTCACGGCTCAAATTTCGGTGTCACCTCGGGAGCAGATTCCGGTCTTGCTTTCATATTAAAAGGGCTTTTTGGCGGATATGACGGAAAATATTTTTTAAATCCTTATTGGACAGTCATAAACACCTATAACAATATTGAAAACCGCGATATTTGGGAATATTCGCTTAATTTAAGCAAAGAAGAACAGCTTATGTTTGTCAATCATCTTTATGAAATGCAAAATAAGCGGATTCAATATTTTTTCTTAACCAAAAATTGCTCTTATATGCTTTTGGAACTGATTGAAGCCGTGCGTCCCGAGCTGGATTTGACCTCCGGCTATAATGTTTGGGCCATTCCGCTTGATACCATAAAAACCGTCAAATCGGAGCCGAATTTGGTCGGCAATGTTCATTACCGTCCGGCACGTTATACCAAAATCATGGCACAAATAAAAAATATGAGCAAACCGCAATATGAAGCCTTTTTAACCGCCATTAAAGACCATAATTATGAAATGCCGCAGCTGACCGAATCGGAACAGTCTGTTGTTTTAGAAACCGCTTATCAATATTATCAATACATATACATTGCCAAAGAAATGGAGCTCAAAGAATATCGTAAAAACAGCTTTGCCGTTTTGCGCAAACGAAGTGCCATGCCGCCTGTTGCGGAACACGAAATAGCCGGCGAAGATCCGAGCTTGGCTCACGATTCGGCGCAAATCGCCCTCAGTGCCGGCATAAACCGCCATCAAAGCTATGAACAAATTACCATTCGCCCGGCTTACACCGATTTAATGAACAACAATTTCGGTCTGATTAAAGGTGCCGGTGTTAAGGTGCTGGAAAGCAGTTGGCGCTATTATAATCAACGCCATAAATTGGTTTTGCAAAATTTTACCGGCCTGAATATACGTTCACTGGTGCCGTCCAATCGTGTTTTTACCCCCTATTCTTATACCACCGACATGTCCTTGCGGCGTGAATACAGTCCGCAAACACTTGATGAAGGCTATGTTGCCAATATCGGTTTTGGTCTGGGCCGAACTTACGCGCTTACCGATTCGCTCAGGATGTTCGGCATTTTGCAAGCCGGCGGTCAATATGGCGGTTTTCTGCCGCATAATCAGTGGGTTGGGCTCACACCGGAAATCGGTATTTTCAGCAACTTTGAGCGTTTTCGCCTGTTTGCCGCCGCCAGCTACCGTTTCACGCCATATAAATCGGCTGACCGCCTGATGTATCGCACTGCTATCGCGTTTGACCTAACGCGTAACCTTGGGTTGGAATTATCTTATGAATCCGACTTTAACGCGAGCGGCCGTAATCGTGAACAATTCGCCACATCTGTGCGCTATGCGTTTTAAGCGAAAAAAACTCCGCCGCTTTTTATACTGCCCCCTCGCACTTTCTTTTAAACTGTCATCCTCCGACTTGATCGGAGGATCTCAGTCTTACCTGTCATGCCTCCGCGCTTTGCGCGGATTAGGCATCTTCAAATTTTGACACTAAAAAACATATTGACAAAAATCGCCAATTTGCCTATACTAACAGATAGTTTTTAATTATTATATAGCGTATGAATTATTTATCTTTAATTGAGGAGAACAAGGTCAATGACCTGTCTTCTCTGGTTTTCAACCAAAAACTGAACAAAGACAGTGCCGGCACTTTCACCGCAGTTTTAACTGAAGCGGAAGAAAACGCCTGTGTTCAAAAGATGCTGGACAACCATCCCACCGGTGCTTGGCGTGATTTCGTGGCAGAATATTTTAACCACTATCCGCCCTGCAACAGCTCAGTAAACCTTCTGCTCTGCAATGCTGATCTGGCGGTTGCCCGCGACGTGCTGAAGCAAGTCATCACCATGGACTGGGGCGGAATCACTACAGACCAAGCCGTCAAACTGTGCGGGATAGTGCAAAAGGAAAAGACCAGCTTTTGCTTCCATTTGCTGGAGGCCTATTGCCGCAAGCCACATTGCATAGCTGTAGACCAGAGCCTCTTGCTCATGCTGCTGCGCGTTGACGAAATCTACGCCGACCATGGCGATATTCACGTCAAATTGGCCGAGATTTATGAACATTCCGTGCAAGGGGGGAACTTTTCATCAAAAGGCAAAACCCTTAACACGCCAAAAGCAACAACGGCACAAGGCTGAAACCTATCACAAAAAAAACGCCCTGAACCAAATGTTCAGAGCGTTTTTTTGTTACATAAACTTTATGCCTTTTCTTCCGGCAAATCTATTTTGATATGCAAATCTTTAAGTTGCTCATCTGTAACATAATTCGGCGCCTGCATCATCAAATCTTGCGCTTTACCGTTCAGCGGGAACAAAATCACATCGCGAATAATCGGCTCATCTAAAAGCAACATCACCGTGCGGTCAACCCCCGGTGCACAGCCCGCGTGCGGCGGTGCTCCAAACTTAAACGCATTAATCATACCGCCGAATTTGCTGTCCACCACACTGTGGTCATAACCGGCAATTTCAAATGCCCGATACATAATCTCCGGCGAATGGTTGCGCACCGCCCCCGAAGCCAGCTCCACGCCGTTGCACACCAAATCGTATTGATACGCCAAAATATCAAGCGGATTTTTATTATTAAGCGCTTCCAATCCGCCTTGCGGCATAGAAAACGGATTGTGCGAAAATTCCACCGCACCGGTTTCTTCATTTTCCTCATAAAATGGAAAATCAACCACCCAGCACAATTTGAACGCATTTTTATCAAACAGCTCCAGCGCTTCGCCTAACTTATTGCGCACCACGCCGGCAAATTTATTGATTTTTTTGCCACCCATAAACACCACGGCATCGCCGTCATTGGCACCGAATGTCTGCTTCAGCTCAGCCATTTTAGATTCATCAAAAAACTTGGCAATACCTTTGGCGCCGCCATCGGCAAATGCCACATAAGCCATGCCGCCAAAACCTTCTTCTTTGGCAAACGCATCAAACTTATCAAAGAACGAGCGCGGTTTATTGCCGGCATTCGGCAGTCTGATAGCGCGAATTTGCTCGCCGTTTTTAGCCTTTTCATCATAAACACCAAAGCCCGAATTATTAAAGAACGGCGTTGCATCGGCAATTTCCAACGGGTTGCGCAAATCAGGCTTATCGCTACCGTATTTCAGCATTGCCTCACGAAAAGCGATGCGCTTAAACGGTGCCTCATCAACCGTTTTGCCGTTGGCAAATTCCTTAAAAATCGTCCCCATTGTGTGCTCAATCACTTTGAACACATCTTCCTGAGTTACAAACGACATCTCCATATCCAGCTGATAAAACTCACCCGGTGAACGGTCGGCACGCGGGTCTTCATCACGAAAACACGGTGCAATCTGAAAATATTTATCAAAACCCGATACCATCAACAGCTGTTTAAATTGTTGCGGCGCTTGCGGCAAGGCATAAAACTTGCCCGGATTAAGGCGTGACGGCACCAAAAAGTCGCGTGCACCTTCCGGCGACGAAGCCGTCAAAATCGGCGTTTGAAACTCTGTAAAACCTTGTTCAATCATCAAACGACGCATTTCGGCAATAACTTTTGAACGTAACATAATGTTGTTATGAATACGTTCGCGACGCAAATCCAAAAAGCGATATTTCAGGCGTAACTCTTCCGGTTCGTTACCTTCACCAAACACCTGCACCGGCAACACATCAGCGTTGGAATATACCGTCAGCGCCGAAACTTTAATTTCCACATCGCCGGTCGGCATATTTTTATTCACGCTTTCGCGCGCCACCACTTCGCCTTCAATACCAATCACACTTTCTACGCGAATATCTTGCAACTGCTCAAACAAATCCGATGTGCTGTCCACCACACATTGGGTTAACCCGTAATGGTCGCGCAAATCCACAAAGCACAAATTACCCAAATTGCGTTTGCGATGTATCCAGCCGGCCAATTTTACTTTTTGACCGATATTTTCAGCTCTGAGCTGTCCGCATGTATGCGTCCGATATTCGTTCATAATCGTCCTCTTAAATTTATTACAACTGACAATGTTCTAGCCCGTATTTTGCACAAAATCAACCCTAAATTAAAAAAATATTAAGCAATCCGGCGCTAAAATGTTTGCCATGGAGATAAAAAATGATTTTGATTAACACGACCGAGCAATTATGTGATTTTTGCAAAATTTTGAGCACGCAACCGTTTATCACGGTTGATTCTGAGTTTATCCGCGAACATTCCTATTATCCGAAACTGTGTTTATTGCAGGTCGGATACGACGGCGATGCGGCGATTATTGACCCGTTGTCAAAAGTGGACTTATCACCGTTTTTTGAAATCTTGCAAAATCCGAACATTGTCAAAGTGTTTCACGCCGGCCGCCAAGATATTGAAATTTTTTATAATTTGAGCGGCCAAATTCCGCAAAATGTGTTTGATACGCAAATAGCCGCCATGGTCTGCGGCTTTGCCGAAAATATCGGCTACGGCAATTTGGTGCAAGCAATTACTCATACCGAGCTTGATAAATCGTGCCGCCTGACCAACTGGAGCCTGCGCCCTTTAGATGAAGACCAATTACAATACGCCATCGGTGATGTCACATATTTGGTAGATTGCTACAAATATTTGTGTTCTTATATGCAAGAGCACCATCGCCAAGATTGGTGTTCTGAAGAACTGGCCGCTTTGTGCGATGAAAAAACTTATAACACCAATCCGAGTGTGGCATGGCAACGCATTCGCCACAATGTGCACACACCGCACTTTTTGGCTGCACTCAAATATCTGGCCGAATGGCGTGAAAAACGTGCGCAAAAATATAATGTGCCAAAGACCAGCATATTAAAAGATGATGCGCTGTTAAATATTGCCAGTTCGCACCCGAAAACCATTGATGAGTTGCGTTTGGTGCGCAACTTAAAATCAGAAGTTATCAACGGCCGTTTAGGCGCTGAAATTATTGAAGTTTTGCACGAAGCTGCGCAAAATCCGATGCCCTCTGATGTCTGTAAACTAGATCGCAAATCCGAAGTGCATATCCCAAACCATGAGCAGAGCTTAATGGAAATGCTGAAGTTATTGCTCAAAATCAAAAGTCAGGAAATCGGCGTCATCGCTAAACTGATTGCTACCGACGAAGATTTGCGCGCCATTATCGTCAACCAGCCGCAAAAAACACTGTCTATGCAAGGCTGGCGTTATGAAGTTTTTGGTCAATACGCCGAACAACTTTGCAAAGGCAAACTCAGCATTGCCTATAATCCGAAGAAAAAATGTATTGAAATAAAATAGATACATTAAAAACCGCATAAAGGACATTAAAAAACGAAACGCCGCGGTCTTATCTCAAGACGGCGACGTTTCTTACCTGGGCAAAAGCCGAATTCCAACGAGAAGTCGGCTTTCAAAACAAAGAGGTTTTCGCAAACGCCTTTGTTTAATGAGTTTAACTATAATTTTACTTAAACTGAAAATTCATGCTCTGCGCTCAGAGACCAAGATTAAATCCGCTCCCTTCATTTCACAATGAAATATTTGAGAGAAAAATAAATATAAAATAAACACATAATTATATAGAATTACTGCCATTATATCTTCTTGGTTCATTAAAGTCAAGCAAAAATCGCAACAAATAAGCCGAATGCACCACCTTCCTCGTTATTCTCCGACACCTTTAAAAAACTGTCATCCTCGCACTTTTTTAAACTGTCATGCAGAGGAGCCATAGGCGACGAAGGCATCTCCGCACGCCAGTGCGGTAAAAAAAACAATGTCATCCTCGCACTCTTTTAAAAACTGTCATTACCCGACAGACTTCGTGCTGCTTACGCAGTGGATCGGGCACTGTAAAACAGCGCCGTAGGCTCTATCTCGGCTATATTATAAAACCTCGGATAATGAGCTTAATACGAAGAAAGTTTTCTCACACGGTGTAGATAATACTACATAAGTGAAGAGGCATACAAGTAGACACCAGCTAGACGAGGTTATAAACCTCGGATAATGAGTCAGATGCGCAGTTGTTTTTGGACGACGTGTAGAAAATACTACACGAGGAGAAAAACAACAAGCAGATGACCATTAGACGAGGTTTCCTTACGCTTTATAGTTGAGGCCCCAATCACTATAATGTGCCGCCTCTTCGGCCCAGTTTTCGCGCACTTTAACATATAAAAACAGATGAATGCGCTCTTCCAACAGCGTTTCCAGCTCCATCCGCGCACTTTGCCCGATTTTCTTAATCATGGCTCCGTTTTTGCCTAAAACGATGGTCTTCTGCCCCTCACGCTGCACATAAATCGTCATCTCGGCACGAATAGAGCCGTCTTCTTTATGCTCCCACAATTCCGGCTCCACCGTCAAAGCATACGGCAATTCCTGACGCAAATTCAAAAACAGCTTTTCGCGCACAATCTCGGCCGCCAATAGCCGTAGCGGCATATCCGACATTTGCTCTTCGGGATAATACCACGGGCTTTCCGGCAAATTATCAGCCAAATATTGATAAAAATCGCTGATATAATCGCCCGTATGCGCCGAAAACATAAACACCGCATCAAAGGCAAACAAATTTTCAAACTCTTCTTTAAGCGCCTGCAATCGCGCTTCGTCCACCATATCAATTTTGTTAAAAGCCAACACGGCATGCGCATCACGCTTAATCAGCTCATCAATAATCGCCGATGTTTCATCATTCATACCGCGTTTGGCATCCACCACCAAAACATTAATATCGGCATCTACAAAACCGTCCCATGCCGAAGCCACCATAGCTCGATCAAGACGCCGTTTCGGCGCAAAAATTCCCGGTGTATCCAAAAAGATAATCTGCGTATTGTCATAAATACCGATGCCTTTAATCGTTGTGCGTGTGGTCTGTGCTTTGGGCGACACAATAGACACCTTAGAACCGACAAAATTGTTGGTAATAGTTGATTTTCCGGCATTTGGCGCGCCGATTAAAGCCACAAATCCACATCTGGTCGGTTTCATTGCCAAGTCTCCAAAAGTTTTGCCGCCGCTTGCTGTTCGGCTGTTTTTTTATTATGCCCCTCGCCAAACGCATAAGTTTGTTCGTCAAGCGCCACTTTAACGCGCCACACCGGCAAATGCTCGCTACCCGATTTTTCCACCACCTCATAAACCGGCGAAGGCAACCGCATGCTGTGAAATTTTTCTTGTAACCGCGTTTTATAATCCTTTTGCGCGCCCATATCCACATCTATCATATCGCGCCAATTGCGCTCCACAAAAGCAATCGCTTCTTCTATGTTTGAATCAATATAAATGGCACCGATAACCGCCTCGCCCACATCACAAAGCACATTAACACTCTGCGCGGTTTCTTTTTCTTTGGTAATGATATATTTATCTAAGTGCAAACGCCGCGCCACCTCGGCCACCATCTCGGCACAAACCAACTTCACATGACGTTGCGCCAAAACGCCTTCCCTGTCGTGCGGAAACATCTTATAAAGCAAATGCGCCATAGTCATACCAAGCACCCGATCGCCCAAAAACTCCAAGCGCTCATAATTGCGATGTTCGTTACCGGTCATACTGCTGTGCGTTAAGGCCTGATGCAACAAACGCTCGTTGTTGAATTTATATTGCAAAATGTCCTGCAATTCTTCCATCAATTTATTCTATACCCATAAAAAAGCGCCGCCAACGAATGGCATCAAACCATGTCCACGGCTTAATCAATGACCCTTTATCGTTATGCGAAAAGAAAATAAATTTGGCTTTTCCCACCAAATTTTCTTTTGGCACAAATCCCACACTGAGCCGGCTGTCATTAGAACGGTCACGATTATCGCCCATCATAAAAAACATATCTTCCGGCACTGTCATTTCCTCGGTATTATCCACAATGCGTTCTTCATCGGAAATTTCAATAATGCGGTGTTTTTTGCCCTCCGGCAACGTTTCTTCATATTGATGATAAAACTCCGGCACCGACACATATTCATCAATCACATAGCGCTCTTTTTCATCGCGCGCCATCTTTTCACCGTTAATGTATAAACGTCCTTCTTTAACCTGCACTTTATCCCCCGGCAGACCGATAATCCGCTTAATAAAATCGGTGTTTGGATTTTTCGGAAATTTAAACACCACCACATCGCCGCGCTGAGGCTGGGAATACCAAATTCGCCCCTTCACCAACGGCAATCCTGCCGGAAAAGAATAGCGTGAATAGCCGTAAGAATATTTGCTGACGAACAAATAATCGCCCACACGCAGTGTCGGATACATTGAACCCGACGGAATACGGAACGGCTCCAACAAAAAACTGCGAATAATCAAAGCAATCAAAATTGCCCAAAAAACTGTCTTTAAATTTTCCCGCCAAGACTCGGCGGTTTCAGTATCTGCCACTGATTTTCCCTTTCTATATTATAATTATTTAAGCTTCATCATCAAAATCATCAACCGTCAATGCCTCATCTTCAGGCAATTCCGCACTTTGCGGCAAAATTGCTTTCGGAGCAGCTTTCATGGCCGAACGCCGCCGAATGGCACTAATCACATATTGCCCCGCCACTTTATACAAATCTTTCAAATGGTCATTATACATGTGGTCGCCGTCTTCAATCATGGCAAAATCAATTTCCACGTGACGTTGCTGATTAAGCCGGCGAGCCATTCTTTCCACCTCTTGCGGATTAACGATTTCATCGCGTCCGCCTTGCACAATAAGTCCTGAAGTCGGGCACGGTGCCAAAAACGTAAAATCTTTTTCATTCGCCGGTGGCGTCACGGCAATAAAATTGTTGATATCCGGCCGCCGCATCAACAGTTGCAAGCCAATCCATGCCCCGAAAGAATAACCGGCAATCCAACATTGTTTGGCATCCGGATTCATATTTTGCAACCAGTCCAAAGCAATCGTTGCATCTGAAAGCTCACCAATGCCTTCATTAAATTGCCCTTGCGAACGCCCCACGCCGCGAAAATTAAACCGCAAAACCGAAAAGCCTAAGTCTTTAAAACAACTGAACAGGCTATATACCACTTTATTATTCATCGTGCCGCCAAACAGCGGGTCCGGGTGCAAAATCAGCGCCACCGGAGCATTCGGGCGCTCGCTTTTATGATATCTGCCTTCAATTCGGCCGGCATGGCCGTTAAATAATACTTCTACCATATTTTTCTCTCGTTATCTTTATGTTAATATATTTGAAATATCCTTTTTAAAAACAATAACTTTTAGGAATATAACATACAATGAATTCAAAATACAAGATAATTTTGCAAGACATTCAGGCCGTCATTGATCGCGATCCGGCCACCCGTAGCAAAACCGAAGCTGTAATATGCTCATCGGGTTTACACGCCATTATCATTTACCGCGGTGCCCATTGGCTGTGGCAACGCGGTTGGCACTTAACCGCACGGATTATTTCGCAAACAGCCCGCTTTCTGACCGGAATAGAAATCCATCCGGCAGCCAAAATCGGTGCCGGCTTTATGATTGACCACGGCATGGGAGTTGTCATCGGAGAAACCACCGAAATCGGTGAAAACGTTACTCTTTATCATGATGTTACTCTTGGCGGGCGCAAATTATTTGATGAAAACGGCAATAAATTAGAAAAACGCCACCCGACCATCGGCAACAATGTAACCATCGGTTCCGGCGCCCAAATTTTAGGACCGATAACCATCGGCAACAATGTCAAAATCGGCTCAAATGCTATTGTCATTAAAGACATTCCCGCCGATTGCACGGTTGTTAACACACCGGCTTACATCGTCAAAAAATCTACCGTTAACGGCCCTGTTTTTTGTGCTTACGGCATAGAACCGGAAAACAATGCGCCGAAAAAATGATAATTTTCAGTGACAAAATCCAAATCCTGTGCTATGCTTTGCTTAAATAAAGGAGACGCAATGCGGATATTGCAATTTTTTACGATTTGTTTTGTAATGTGCGGCTATATCGGCCCGATATGTGCCGATGGTCTGTCGGCTAATCCATGGGGCAAGATCAACGCCGCAAATACGCCTGAAACCACCGCGCAATCGTCTGCCCCGCTCAAAGCAAATCCGTGGAAAGACCCTAAATCATCACATTTGGTGCGTTTCAATGATTCTGCCGACAGCACCCCTGATGCGCCGCAAGCAACGCCCCATATAGTTGTTTCTGCACGGCCGCGCATGGCATCAGGCACAATGAGCCACACAAAATCCCCGATAAAAATTGTATCGCGTTCGGAATTAAACGGCGGCTATAATACCTTTGTTAATCCCAATGACGATGACTTTTCTTCTATGCTGAACGGTCTTTTTTCAGGCAGCAACAATACCGCGCCATCATTTTCCGGCAACAACAGTGCCGACTTTGATATTTTGCCCGATTTCGGCAAAATTAAACGCGACAGTGTGCGAAAATTTAATAATGCCACCGCTCCGGTTCGCCAAATGGGAAGCGAAGCCAAAGATTATTTTGAAAAAGGCAGCGGCATAAATTTAGATAATTTATTTTAAGGAGAACAAAAATGCGCCTAACTTTAATATTAGCACTTTTTCTTTATACCACAGCTGTTTGCGCCGGCGAAATTCGCCGCCTCACCCCGCAAGATCAAATGCCTCAGAAAGAAAAAATTGATATATTGAATGTGCCGTCGCCGGAAGATATTGTGTCAGCGCAATATTCCGAAAATCTGAATCTGCAATATATGATGGACCATTACACAACCGAAGAAATGGCACAATACGCGATTCGCATCAGCCGCGCCCAACGTGACGCCGCGCGTCGCGCCGGCCAACCGCTTCCGCCAAAACTGACCAAAGCGCAGTTGCAAAGCAAAGAAGCCTTACGCGATTACTTGCGCTCAATGTATAACTTCAGCTATTAAAACCTATGTTAACAGCAATATTTTGTCCAAACATTAACTAAAAATATAAGAATATTCTTAGACTAAAAGTCATGATTTTAGGTCTAAAATCTTGTCAACAATACATAATATCAAATAGTTATAGGCGAAAATTCCGTCTAATGTTTCACGTGAAACATACGACAAAAATCTGCGATAGTGATTTTTGCCGTATGTTCCCCGAAGGGTCTACATTGGACGGAATAATATTTTAATGTCATCGCTCGTTCATCCTTTTTCCTGTCATGCAGAGGAGCGTAGCGACGAAAGCCTCCCCGCACTTTAGTGCGGTAAGTGCGCTAATTATCGGACTTACGTCCGAAGATTGTCACGTCGTGCTTTGCACTCCTCACAATGACAAAGTATGACATTATAAAATGAAACCTCGGATAATGTGTCAGATGCGACGGAAGTCTGTTGGCGACGTGTAGATAAAGCTACATAAGTGAGAAATTTACAAGTAATTATGCCTGTTCGTTCAAGGTTAAAACCTCAGATAATGAGCTTAATACGAAGAAAGTTTTCTCACGCGGTGTAGAAAATGCTACATAAGCGAGAAAACTTTCAAGTAGTAAGCCATTAGACGAGTTTAGAAGTTGTATTGGTATTGAAGGGCAAACATATTACTATGATTGTGATACTTTACATCCAAATCAGCCGGCTGATTGCGCGTGCTGGCATGCATCATGAACAAGTGCGCATAGCCAAAATCAAATTGGTGATGACCGGTTTTATAGCTTGCACCGAGTGATGTCCAAATGCGGTCACTATCCGGAATACGATTGCTGCGGAAATCACTGTTTCGTGATGGCGATTGATCCCATGCCACACCGCCGCGCAATGTCCAATTATCGTTCATATAATATTCCTGACCAAGCGCAAATGTCCACGCATCTTTCCAGCGATATTCAACATCCAGATTTTGCTTGCCCATCGCAGCCACCCCCGGCCATGTTGTTTCGCCCGGAAACACATAAAAACGATGCCATTGAACATACTTCACGGTGCCTTCGGTTGCCCATTTGTCATTCCATTTATGATAGAACGACAATATCCAGCTGGCCGGCAATTCCGGATCCGAGGCAGAACGGAATTTACCCAGCATTCCCATTGCCTCCAAACCGGCTACAATCATAGGGTTATCTGAAGCCGATGAAATATAGTGTTTGCCTTTGGTTCTTTGCGTGCTCTTAAAGCGATAAGACAAACCGACGCGCGTATTTTCATCAAATTCATACATGCCGCCGAGTTGGAACGCCGAGGTCCAACCTTTCACTTTAAAGTCGCTGTATAATTTTGCCCCCGGCTGCACACGTTCCGCTGCGTTCAAATTAGAAGTCAGCTCACCGGAAATATGACGCAAAATTGCGCTGGCGCCGAGCGACAAACCATTATCAAAACGATAAGCCGTTGATAAGTTGGTATCAATCACTTCCAAATAAGACTTGCGTGCACCGCCGCCGGACTTTGTAGCCACATTGCTGTCATGCTTATATTTTGTAGAAAGTCCATACGGCACATAAACGCCGAACCCCATAAACCACTTGTCATTGATGTTCCACTGGCTCATAAAGCTTGGCAGCGGCACAAAATAATCCATTTTATCAGTGCCGTATTTGCTTTTGGCTTTAGAGGCAATCTCTGTCATTGCCAAACCGAGCTGAATACCGGTATTTTTATTGGCAGTCATACCGGCCGGATTGTAACCTATGGCCGAGAAGTCATCACCCATAATACCCGAACCGGCAAACGAACGGCCTAAACCTGTAGCTGAAAATTCATTTAATTGATAACCGGCGGCATGAGCTTGAGAAGCCCCCATAATCAATGCCAAAGCCGTGAAAGTCAGTTTTTTCATTTTTAGTTCTCCAAAATTAGTCCTGAAAACAAGCTACCATCTAAGCGCTCCGGTCGCAACCGCAACAAAAAAATTTTTATGGTTTCCCAAAGGATACTAATGTGTTTTTCGGGGGATAAATCCTTATTTTACGGCCTTTTGCTTGTGGATAACTTTTCACGCCACGCTTAACATTAATTTAATAAAGACTATATAATCTGACTCAGATAAAACATTTTTATGAAAGGGGCAGTAATGGCTACAGTTAACGAAACCGAATTTTCCGATATTTACATCATTCCGGATGGCACAGCCTATATTTGGGGGCGCAAAACGCCAAGCGGGCTTATTCCGGTAAAGCCGGACGATTACGACGAATTTTATCAATTACTGAAAGATACGTATGACGGCGAAAATCCGAGTTATTTGGTAAAATTCAAAGGCTTAAACTATCGTATTGAGCGCACGGTCACATTAGACGGGCAACAATTCTGCGCCCGTAAGATGCCGCATTCGGTGCCGGATATCAACAAGCTCGGCATTGATGAAAAACTGCTCAATTATTTGAAAGGGTTAAGCGGTGCACCGGGGCTGATTTTGTTGGCCGGCACCACCGGTTCGGGTAAAACCACCACCCTTTCGGCACTGTTGCGCGAGTTTTTAATTCGCGACGGCGGTTATGCTTTCACACTGGAAGATCCGGTTGAAATGCCGCTTGACGGCACTTATCACACCATTAACGGCGAACTTGGCATTTGCAAACAGATGACACCTCCGGGCGGCTCATGGGAAGCCGGCTTAAAGTCAATGTTGCGCTCAAAGCCGCGTTATGTGTATTTGGGCGAGATTCGTGACCCTGAAATTGCCTCTGAGGCTCTACGTGCCGCCATTTCCGGCCACTTGGTGCTTTCCACCATTCACGCCAGCACGGTAACCGATGCCATTCAATCCATTGTAAAATACGCCGCCGCCACCGGTATCTCCGAAGAAATGGCTTATGACTTAGTGGGTAACGGTATTTTGGCGGTGTTACACCAAAAGTTGGTCGGAGTGCCGAAACGCGCGGTTTTGGAATATGTGTTTGCCAATCCTGACGCCAGTAAGGGCGACCAAGTGCGCGGCATTGTCAAAAGCGGCAAACTGAATTTGGCCACAACCATTGAATCGCAACGTATTCGCTTGGCTCGCGGTGTGCCGTTGTTTGACTAGTGCTTTTGTGTTCTGCATAAATAATTTTATTTGTTTACAAATTATCAATTATTTTGCAGTATATTTAAACAAACGCTTTAATAGTAAGGATTAAAAAAAATGAGTGATATAAATGAAATTTTGCCGACCGCTACCACTGTTATGGAAAGCACAAAGCGTATCATTGCGCTCGCCAAAGATAAGCAATACAAAGATATGACCAAAGAAGTGATCAACTTGGGGCGCGTGACCTATGTCAACCATTTAAAAGGCAAATACGTTACTGTCAAAGGCAAGCAAATTCCGATGACATTGGTCGTAATTGTAGCGGTTTTGGGACTATATATTTTAAGTCCGTCATGCGGCAGTGATACGGTTGAAAAACCTGCCGTAACGACAATGGCAAAAAATGAGGTCAATACCTATAATCAAGACGGTTTAAAAATTCATGACATGCGTAAATGTGACCAAGCGGCTTGCGGCCTGTTGGAAAATACATCTAGCAGCAAAGTGGCTAAAATGATTATTCCGGTGAATTTTCATAACGAAGCCGGCGAAGTCATTTATGAAGGCGGTGTTGAGGCTAGCGACATTGAGCCGATGACACGCATGAAATTAACCGTTCCGTCAGAAGTGCCGTTTGCGTATTTCTCTCTTGGCGAAGTGACGGTTGAAAAATAAGTTTGCAACAACATCAATTTATAAAAAAGCTAATGCCGCCTCATTTTGGGGCGGCATTGAAGTTAAGTCAGGCGCAAAGGTTTGACTTCCAGAGCATTGTCTTTTTCGCGGCGCGTCAGTTGATAGAAGCTGCCGCGATAGCAGAAAGTGTCCCCGACATTGACCATTCTGATGGTTACAACATCTTTAAGCTCGGCATGATCCGAACGAAACAGATGCTTGAACCCGGTGCAGAGGACATCAATCGGTTTCGTGCTCCACAAATAATGCGGCTGGTGATTAAAACCATGCGCACAATAGAGCTCGCCTTCCCCATTTTCCACCGCCAGTTCACGCTTATTCATTTCATAGCGGTGTTCGGGATCATCGGCGGCGCAGCGGTCAAGCTGGGCAAACTTGCCGAAAGGAAGTTCATCATCTTTCCATGCCATCACTGCCTTCAGCGGTGCAACAGACAGGTCGTCCATTTTACACCACCTGTAATGCTCCTGATTGTCACTGGTAACCACTTGCACAAGAGCGTGCTCAACTTTGCGAGACTTTTTAAAAAACTTTTTAAAATTCATAATATATAAAAAATTAAACGTTATTATCAATATAACGCCTACGATATTTTTTGTCAAGTATTTTTATTTTATGTGATTATATTTCCATGCGCAGGCTTGCAAAATCGGCAAACACTCGGCCGACAAAGCAAAATCTGCCGGATAAACATTTTCAATCAAAGTATCAATATCGCCAATTTTTTGCACATATTGTGGGGCAAAATGCCGACAAAAAGCATAAGATGCCGCCGCCAAATCGCTCACATCATAACCGATTTGCGCCAAAAGCACCGCTACATCGTCTTCTGCCACCTTAGCGGCATCGGTCAAATCATACCACAAACCGATTCCTTTGTCGGCCAATTTTTGCCACGGGAAAGCCATGCCCGGATCGGGTTTACGCGTTGGTGCCACATCGGAATGTGCCACCACATTTTGCGGCCTTATACCATAGCGCGCCATAATTTGCCGACACAAATTGCTCAAAGCTTTTATTTGTGTCGCCGGATAAGCCGCCTGCCCCATTGACAGCGAGCTCAGTTCAATGCCGATGGAATAGCGATTGAGCATCTTTTTGCCGCGCCAAAAACTTTCGCCGGCGTGCCAAGCGCGTTTTTCTTCCGGCACCAGTTGCAAAATTTGCCCGTCTTCACCGATAATATAGTGCGCACTCAGCCGGCGCTCGCTCAAAACGCCAATCATTTCCAGCGGCGTATGTGCACTGCAATGCAATACCAACATTTCTATCGGCGCGTTTTCTCTTTCTTCCCAAAACGGTAACGGATGTTGAATAATCTTGCTCATTTTACAGCCTTATACATGAAAATTGTGTCGGATAATCTTTTGGCGCTTTGATTAAGCCCAGATGAGTATTGCGCCGAAAGCTGAAATAGCCGGCATCGGAATAAGTATCTATCGGCGAAATATCTATGTTTTGAATGCCCAAACCGCGCAATTTGTCCGCCGCAAAACCGCTGAGGTCAAAATAAAAAGTGTGGTCGTCTTGTGTAATAAAAAAGCGCGCATAATCGGTATTTTGCGCCAGTAAAACATCGCGCATATCGGCTTGAACGGCAAACGATTTTTGCTGCATACACGGACCGATGGCGGCAACAATATTTTGCACTTTGGCACCATGTGCAACCATCAGCGCCACCGCATTTTCAATCACACCCTTATACGCACCGCGCCAACCGGCATGCGCCGCCCCAATCACACCGTTTTGATAATCGGCCAATAAAACCGGCGCACAATCGGCCGTTTTGATACCGAGTAAAATATCGGGATTATTCGTTGCCATAGCGTCTGCCGCCGTTTCAAACCACGTTGGTGCTTCAACCCAAACGGCAATATCTGACACACTTTGCCGCACGGTCGCCACATCGTGCTGCTGCATGCCAAAATACGCGGCGATTCGCTCAAAGTTGCACAAAATATTATTGCGACTGTCACGGCTGCTTAAATTGGTATTCAGCGACGCATAAATGCCTTTTGACACGCCCCCCTCAGCACCGAAGAAACAATGCTTTTCGGCCGGCAGATTTTGCGCCCGATAACTCATCTGCGCCCCACCTGATTATAAGAAATAGTTGCGCAAATAATCTGCCAAATCGGCCGTATTGACGCGAATTTGCTCCATCGTATCGCGGTCACGCAACGTTACGCTTTCCGGCTGTTGTTCAATCGTTTCAAAGTCTACCGTTAAGCAAAGCGGGGTGCCGACTTCGTCATGACGGCGATAAGCCTTGCCGATATTGCCGGTGTTTTCCAGCGCCACACGACCGATACCGAGCTTCATCAATTTAGCTTTCAGCTCATGGCATTTGTTCATTATCTGTTCGTTATTTTTCTTTAGCGGAATAATTGCCACCTTTATCGGCGCCAAATGTTTTTTGAGCTTCAAAACCGTGCGCGAAGTGCCGTTACCCAAATCTTCTTCCTCATAAGCTTCGGTTAAAATCGCCAACACGCCGCGGTCAATACCCATAGACGGTTCTACCACAAACGGAATTACCCATTTGCCGTTGTCATCTTGAATGCATAATTTCGCTGTAGATTCTTTATTTTCATGGCAATGCGCTTCCAAGCTGAATTCTTCTTGGTTTTTAGTGTGATTACCCAAGTCATAATCGCGGCGATTGGCAATACCTTCAAGCTCTTCCATGCCATGCGGAAATTGATATTCAATATCATAGCAGGCCTTGGCATAGTGTGCCAAATCGTCATCCGGCGTTTTATAAATATGGATATGTTCCAACTTCAGTCCTTGCTCCTGCCACCACGCCACACGCGCTTCTTTCCATTTTTCATGCCATTGTATATCTGTCCCCGGCATTACAAAAAATTCAAGCTCGGCCTGCTCAAATTCACGCACACGGAAAATAAAGTTGCGCGGTGTAATTTCGTTACGAAAAGATTTACCGATTTGCGCAATACCGAACGGCAACTTGCGCGAGGTTGAATCAACCACGTTTTTAAACTGTGTAAAAATCGCCTGCGCGGTTTCCGGACGCAGATAAGCGATATTTTCATCGCTCTCAACCGGCCCCACTTGGGTTTTGAACATCAGGTTAAACGGCCGCGGCTCAGTTAAATCGGTTGAACCGCAGTTTGGGCATTTGCCGCCGATTTGGTCGGCTCTGAAACGCCCTTTGCACTTTTTGCAATCAACCATCGGATCTGAAAACGTATCTTCATGGCCGGAATATTTAAGCACACGACGGTTGGTCAAAATGGCTGCGTCCAAGCCTTCAACATCATCACGTTCATAGACCATGGCGCGCCACCACGCCGCTTTAAGGTTGTTTTTGAGCTCTACGCCGAGCGGACCGTAATCATAAACCCCTTGCATACCGCCATAGATATCGGCATTTTGAAAGATAAAGCCTCTGCGTTTGCATAAAGCCACCAGCTGATCCATTGATGTTGCGACCATAATTTTTTTCCTTTTTATAAAAACATTGACCAATTATTAATGACTTTGTTGTATATTATCTGAATATAAAATGCAAGAGGGAATAATATGAAACGAACAAAAGTTGCGCTGGTTTACGATTTTGATGAAACGCTGAGCACCACATATATGCAGGATTATTTTTTGATTCCGGAACTGGGAATGAAGCCGGCGGATTTTTGGAAAGCGGCAAATTCTTGGTCGGCGCAAAACGGCGTGGATCAGGTAACCGGCAGTATGTATTATTTCAAACAGTTGGCTGAAAAAAAGGGAATTCGCCTGACACGTGAAAACTTGGCCAGTTGCGGCGAGTTCATTATCTTTTTTAAAGGTGTGGAAGATTGGTTTGCCCGCATCAACAAATACGGACGCTATCTGGATTTAGATATTGAACATTACATTATTTCTTCCGGCTATGAAGAAATTATTGAAGGTTGTGCCATACGCAAATTTTTCAAAGACGTTTACGGCTGTTCGTTTGCTTTTGGTGAAAACGGCACACCGATATGGCCGGCACGCGTGGTCAATTATTCGGCCAAAGTGCAATATTTATCAAAAATCAATAAAGGATTGGGCAAATATGACGATAAGGCTGTTAACGAATATGTTCCTGACGACAAGCGCCGCATTCCTTATACACGCATTATCTACTTTGGTGACGGTATGACCGATATTCCGTCAATGAAAATGGTGAAAAATCATAACGGCACCGCCATCGCGGTTTATAAACCGCATTCCAGCGCCAAAAACAAAGCCATCAAGCTGCTCTCGGATAATCGGGTTACTTTTGCCTTGCCGGCGGATTATCGCGAAGGTAAAGATATTGATTGCGTAATTAAGACGATTCTCAATAAAATTGCCACCGAACGCGATTTGGAAGTGCTGAAAAAGCGCGAAGATCGTAAAAAACGTTGTCCGATTAAGCCATAAACGGCATAAAACGGCGCTAAAATGCATTTTTTTTTGCACAACATTGCTTTTTTGTTTGACTCTATCCTAAATTCGGAAAAAAATGACTACGAAAGGTTATAAAACCTTAGTCTAACTTATAAAGAAAGGGAATCCCATGAATAAGACTGAATTTATTGAAGCTGTAGCTAAAGAATCTAAAGCATCTAAAGCGGCTGCCGGCCAAGTTATTAACGCGGCTATTGCTGTTATTACCAAAGCTTTGAAAAAAGGCGAAGCTGTTCAAATTACCGGTTTCGGTTCTTTTGACGTTGTTAAACGTGCTGCTCGTAAAGGCCGCAATCCGGCTACCGGCAAAGAAATCAAAATCGCTGCTTCTAAAGCTCCGAGATTTAAGGCTGGTAAAGTCTTGAAAGATTCTGTAAAATAATCTTTATAGATAATAAAATCCCCGTTATTCAAGCGAATAGCGGGGATTTTTGTTTTGTTGTGAAATCAGAACTCAGTTGGACAGCTTGGGGAGCATGTATGCCAGACAGGCCTCTTTGCTTGCCATTTCGCGCCAGCAGTCCTTGATGAAGGCACGCAGCTCGTCAGAAGCACGAAACAACTTCACGATATACTCATCATTGGTAGGCCACACACGATCAGAAATTCTCTTGACCTCATCAAGCAGGTGTGAGGGCATCTCCTTGGCGAGAGATACAACATGCGACTTTCTATCAGCAATGTTGTCCACAACATATTGCATCTTGTTACCAACACACTGTAAAACCACTACTGTCATGCCGTCCTGGGCATAGTTCGTTAAAAAATTTACCATAACCACTAGTTTTAATAATTAGAAACTAAAGTCATTATAGACAATTTGACAAAGTTTGTCAACTATTTTTTTCATTTTTTATTTTTGCGCTGAAATTCGCCCCTCCTTTAATATATCTTAACATCTGTGAGATATAATTTTTTCCGAGGTGTAAAAATGAAAAAGTTGGTGTTGATTTTAGGAGTGTTTTTAGTATTTAGCACAAATGTGCGGGCAGATGAAATCTATCAAATTAAAAACGATATAACTCCAATTGTGAACGGTTCACAAGTGCAAAAGACAAATTCAGCAAAAGAACAAGAATTTGTTAATCCAATTTTTTATCAACCATTGAGACCGATGTCAATACGCTCGGGATACATATATCTTACACCGACATCTATAAAATTTATGACACCTCTGGATAAAGAACTTTTAAATGCAACTGGGGAATGTGAACTTATTGAAAATCAGCAAGACCACATTACCCTGTTGTGTGATATCTTTTGGCACAATCCAGAAGAAAAAGGTGATAAATCAATTATAACATATTCTATACAGGATTTATTTATGCCAAATTGCCTGTGTATAGAAGAATCTGAAAGGGCATTAGATGAAGAATATCCATCTATCTCCAGTTATTGTGTTACTCCGCCCAATTATACTCCATCAGAAACGGATTGAACGAACCATATTTTTTGCCCAATCATTTCTGCTTTGCTGAACATCTTTACGATGCACATTTGCTGTAATGCCATTGATATCATGATTTTTGATTGCACGATATAATTGGGGCCAATCATGTTGATTCAAATTTCCGGTATTATACTGAATATCCAGCAACACTTCCTTCAGCGGTAGCGGAAAACTATCGAAATCAGAGAATTCCCCACGCAAATGTGCTAAATCATTATTCATATGATTTTGGGCTAAACGCAAAGCTTCAGAATCAGAAATGCGGATATTTGTCTTATTCTTAAAAAAATTAGCTTTCATATTGCGATTAACATAATTACCATTAGCGTTTTTTTCTTCACTAAGTTGACGCATACGATTGTATGCTTCCCATTTTTGTGCCTCTGTTGCCGGAATCCCATCAATAGTAACATTTAAATTCTTGAAAACGTTCCAATCATTAACATTAGCACCGCCACCAATGGTTATCAATCCCTTTGAATCAAGGTAAGGATATGGTATAATCATTTCAAACCGCTTAATATTTTCCCACATCTTAGTATATAAAAATTCATCATTTTTACCATAAACGGCATCGCTTGCCACACTTGCTTTATCATTGGCGGCATATAAGGTAGCATCTTTGGTGTCAAATTTGGTCGGTTTCAGCTCGTCTAGCGGATGAAGACCGGATAAGTCTATTTGTAACCGCTTATGCTCGCTCTTTTGCGGTATATAAGGTTCTGCCCAACAGCGACAGTTGTAATCCTCACCGGTATGCCTCTTGCTTTGTAAATTCTTGCTGCACTTCGTTTGCAATCATTAACTGCGCTTCGGTCACTCGTTTTCTAAATTCGCTGCGCGTCGCTTATGCTAGCTTGCAACTGTTGTTTTTATCCTCGCGCTTACTTTATCGTCTCCCTTCGTGCGCCAAATATAATAATCATCGGGATTCTTTTGCATGTCGTCGCTTAATATTCGCCCCAGCCGCGGATTTGGTGCCTCGCCGTCAAGCACATCTATCTCTTTTTGCGCATCGTCATCTTTATAGCGCGGATCCAAATAATACCACTCGCTCTGTCCTTTACGACGTTCGCCGCGTTTCAATGGCTTAAAGCCGTGCATCACTTGGTATATATCATCTCTGACTTTTTTCATCTTTATTATTCCTTTACATCTGAAACTCACCTATATAAGAAATATATTATACAAGATAAGAAAAATCAATTCTAAAATAATAAAAATATTATTCATAAAATAATGCAACGTATTTTCAATGCGATACATTGAAAACGACTGTGGATAAATCTGTGGATATACGCGTATCGGCAACAAAAAAACAGAGCCTCAAATAAAGGCTCTGTTTTTTTACTGAAACGTTAAACTGAAATTACTTCAATTCAACCTTAGCGCCAGCGGCTTCCAACTTAGCTTTAATAGCTTCAGCTTCTTCCTTCGGAGCACCTTCTTTAACGGTCTTCGGAGCGCCTTCAACCAAGTCTTTAGCTTCTTTCAAGCCCAAGCCGGTAATTGCGCGAACTTCTTTAATAACGTTAATTTTGTTAGCGCCGGAATCTGCCAAGATTACATCAAATTCTGTTTTTTCTTCAGCAGCAGCGGCAGCACCTGCACCGGCGCCGGCAACAGCAACGGCAGCGGCAGCAGAAACGCCCCACTTTTCTTCCAACATTTTTGCTAAATCAGCTGCTTCCATAACGGTCAAAGCTGACAATTCATCTACTAATTTGGCCAAATCTGCCATTTTTTTTCTCCAATAAAAAGTTAAATTCTATACATTAAAAACCAATTTGCTCTTTAACAACTCAAACGATTTTGCTCTGTTTTTCGCTATAAGCTTTGCAACTACATAAGCGAAAAAATCACAAGTAAGAAGTGCCGTAAATGAAAACCTAAGCAGCCTCTTTCTCGCTGTAGGCTTTGCATACTCTGGCCACTTTAGAAGCCGGAGCTTGCAACAAGCCGATGAGTTTGGCACGCAATTCATCCATAGACGGAATGGCGGCTAATTGTTTGATTTCATCAATGGTCAACGCCTTGCTTGACAAAGCACCGCCCATGATAACCAATTTTTCATTTTCTTTAGCAAAATTTACACAAGCTTTGCAAGCTGAAATCGGATCTTCGGCATAAGCCATAATGATCGGGCCTTTAAATAAATCGGCCAAGCTTTCAAAATTTGTGCCTTTAACTGCTAAACGAGCAATACGGTTTTTAGTAACTCTGATAGAAGCGCCGGCTTCACGAATAGCGTTTCTTAAAGCATCAGCCTCTGCCACGGTTAAGCCCTTATATTCGGCCAAAACCACAGATTCCGCCTTTGAGAACACATCGTTCAACAAGCCCAGCAATTCTGTTTTTTCTTCGCGGTTCACTTATTTGTCTCCATACGAAAAGTTAAATTCCTGCTTTTAACGGCAAGAACCGTTACCAAAACCCACAATTATATCTCGCAATATAAAAGTGGAACCTAAAACCTGTCCGAAGGGGGAGAAAGATTAAATAAATCTAACGTTCACTCCGTCTGCGTGGGAAATTAAGGCGTGGCGGAAAAGGAATAATACAGCTCCCTCCCCCCTTGCCGCCCACGGTCTTGGACAGCGATGAACACAGCAAAATTGCATTCATTGAGTGCCTATATAAAGCATTACCTATACATTGTCAAGCAAAAAATTGAGCCTCTGAAAATAATTTTTTGCCTGTATTTTATGTGGAGAAACAAAAATTCTGCTTTTCATAACCCGAGCGAAGCGCTATAAAATATGTGTTTATATCTAATCTTTTGAGGAGATTTTTAATGAAAAAATATATTGCTGAAATGCTCGGAACTTTTGTTCTGGTATTTATCGGTTGCGGCACGGTGGTATTTGCCTCGCGCTATGTCGGATCTATCGGCGTTGCCTTGGCCTTTGGCTTGGCTTTAACTACCGCGGCTTATACCTTTGGACCGATTTCCGGTGCTCATGTTAATCCGGCCGTTACATTGGGATTTTTGTCCTCGGGACGTATGAAATTAAATCAGGCAATGGGTTACATTGTGTTCCAATTTATCGGCGCATTGTTGGCCACTGCCGTGGTTTATATGATTGCTAAAGGGCGCGCAACGGGCTATACCTTGGAAATGGGGCTCGGTCAAAACGGCTGGGGCAATGAATATGCCGGTCAATACAGCACCGGTTCGGCCTTTTGGTTTGAATTTATTGCCACTTTTATTTTTGTAAAAGTTGTGCTCAAAACAACCGCTTGTGATTTAAAAATTACCGGCGTGGTGATTGGTTTAACTTTAGCGGCCATTCACATTTTGGGTATGCCGATTACCGGCGTTTCGGTTAATCCGGCGCGCAGTTTCGGTCCGGCAATTATGACCGGCGGCACCGCTTTACATCAGCTGTGGCTGTTTTTATTGGCACCGTCTTTGGCCGGTCTGTTGGCCGGTATATGCGATTTGTGTTGCAATTGTTCTTGTAACATTCAAAGCGCGTTGGCGCCGAAAGTTGCCGCTTTGAAAGCCGCTGCACCGAAAGTTGAAGCTAAACCGGTAGCTAGGCCGACAACCAAACCGGCCGCTCCGGCTAAAAAAACATCGGCAACAGCAAAAGCAACACCGGAAACTAAAGCCGCCGCACCCAAAAAAGCACCGGCGAAGCGGGCGACCAAAAGTCGTTCTGCCGGTTCCGGAGAACCGCGCCTAGATTTATAATCTGACCGGTTTGAACCATAAAAAATGCCGCCCCGATAAAGGACGGCTTTTTTTATTGACCGCACAAAACCTGTTACATTTGCGCCACAATGGCATTGGCCAAAGCATCTAAATCACTTTGTTGGGCATCGGTCAGCGCTGATTTAATACTAATCTGCGGTTCAATAACGGTGCAATTTTTCCACTTTGCGATTTCTTCACGCATTTGCTTGCCGGCCAGCGCCGCCCATGTGCCGTTATCAAGCGTGGCCATACGGCGATTTTGCAAATTATGTGCCGTTAAATCGCGCAACAGATTATCCATCGGTGTAAAAATACCGCCGTTATATGTGGCAGCCGCAAACACCAAAGTGCCGAACTTAAACGCATCAGCCACGATATATGACGCATGCGTAACCGAAACATCGTGCATTTTGATATTTTTAACACCGCGCTCAGCCAATTTGAGAGCTAAAATCTCTGCCGCATTTTGCGTGTGTCCGTAAATGGAACCGTATACAATCAGAACGCCCTTTTCTTCGGCTTCGTAAGCTGCCCATTTGGCATATTTTTCAATAAACCAACCTAAGTTTTGCCGCCAAATAAAACCATGTAGCGGACAAATGCGCGCAATTTCCAAGCCGGCGGCCTTTTTCAAAACGGCCTGCACCTGCGGCCCGTATTTGCCGACAATGTTGGTATAATAGCGCCGTGCCTCGTCTAAATAATCGCGTGCAAAATCCACTTCATCAGCAAAAATGTTGCCGTTAAGCGCGCCGAATGTGCCGAATGCGTCGGCCGAAAAAAGTGTTTTATCGGTGGCATCATACGTCATCATCACTTCCGGCCAATGCACCATCGGCGCCATTATAAATTGCAATATGTGGCGTCCGGTGTTAAGCGTATCGCCTTCTTTAACCAAAACATACTGCTCATCCGGCAGATTAAGGTCAAAAAACTGCGCAATCATTCGCTTGGTCTGCGCATTGCAAACAATTTTTGCCGCCGGATGAATTTGCAACACACGGGCAATTTCGGCGCAATGATCCGGCTCCATGTGGTTCACTATAAGATAATCCAGCGCACGCCCTTGCAAAGCCGCCGCCAAATTTTCAAAAAACTGTCCGCTGACAGCCGAATCCACTGTATCTAAAAGCACTGTTTTTTCATCACGCAACATATAAGCATTATATGACACGCCCAGCGGCAACGGATATACGTTTTCAAACAAAGCCAAACGCCGATCATTGGCGCCGAGCCAGAATAAATCTTCGGTTATTTTACGAATGTTATGCATTTCTCTCTCCTTTTCTTTAAATATGACTTCATTGTTGGCTAAAAGATAAGACTTGTCCACCGCTTTTAACGGTTATACATAAATTTTTTTTGCTGATTTTAGACAATTTTGTTGACAAACGGAAAATTTTTGCTAAAGTATAGACAACTTTTTATATTATTTATTTTAACCCTTATTAATCCTACAATTATGGTTGATGGTATCTTAATCGCAAGACGAGAGCACATTAATGCGGAAGCATTTGTGCAAGTAAGAGATGATGTGGCAACGGTTCGCGGCAATTTTTTCAACGGCTGCAGCAGATACTCCGGCCCGGTTGCGGATATAGAAATTCCCGTGCCGCCGGAACTGCAGTTAGAAATTGAAGTGCTGATGACGCAAGCTCCGCGTGCAGCCTGGAAATTACCCAAAAGCATGGAGCTGGAGGCCTTCTGCACCGAATGTTTCAATGAGGCGGCCGAAGATGACAGCTGGTTCAAGATGTTTCTGCCGGAATAGTCTCAGTTCAACGCAAAAAAACACAACCCTCGGTTCAATTTTTGACCGAGGGTTATTTATTCAAGCAACGCGATAATGATATGTTAGGCGCCGGCGCGCGATGTAGCGGCTTTGATGCGTTTACCGAGCCTATAACGGCCTCTGGCTATATCAAACCGACGTTTATTGGCCCAAATAAGTGCTTCGGAAACATTGTGATTACGCAGATATTGTTCATTAAAGGCCAAAACTTTATCAGCCACTTTGCTATTAAGCCCCAAGTCATCAACCATTTGCACCAGTGTTTGCTGAACTTTATCGTCAAAAATAACACCTGTATCATAACAATATTGCATGGTGACGGTTTGTTTTTCATACTGCGCTGCCGTCTTAGTTAATGTATCAACATATTGCGCCGCCGCATCTGCCTTAAGCTTAAAGGTATCGCCATGCTTGTCCTGCTCTTGGCGTATATGCCGATACTCTTGCGTTGCCGCATTGATTTGTGCGGCATAAAAAGCCACTTTTTTCCAATCCGTATCGCCGTGCATTTCGCTGGTTTTATCAATATAAACAAAGCTTTGAGCATAATCTTTGGCCGTTTTATTGTCTTTTTGCGGTTGCGCTTTCATTTCTGCTTGCGCCGCAGCAATTTCGGCCGCATATTTTTCATTAAATGCTTCTATATCCGTTGATTTTTCAAACACTTGCGTTATCCTTAATTTTTTTGCCGTAATATTTAACGGCCGCGACCTTGACGTGCATTGACAGTTGCTGATGATTGTGCAGAATTAACAACGGCGCCACGACTTGCCGAAGCCCCCGAGCGGCTCGGTGCCGGATTTTGCGGCGTTGCCGGCGCATTTGGTGCCGGATTTTGCGGCGTTGCCGGCGCATTTGGTGCCTGATTTTGCGGCGTTGCCGGCGCATGGTTCTGCATAAACTGACGGGCACGTTGAACATCGGCCGCCGGAATCCCCTGCAAATTTTCCAGTCCGCGCAAATCAGTTGGCACATTACCTTTCATTTCATGACCTTGCGCCACACACGCCACATATAATTTCAGTGCATCACTGCGGCTCAGCGACGGCAAAAAGTTAATCACGTTATTGCGATTGCTCGGCTCTTTCAAAATTTTCACATAGGTAGCGTATGCGCTGTCGGTGCTGACAGAAAGCGTGCTTTTATCGGTATAGACAATTTCATCATTATAAATTTTGAAGCGATATTCATCATTGGTGCGCGCCTCTTCCCGATAGCCGTCTTGTAAACGCCAGTATTGTTGCAAATTAAGGCTCCAATCAGCATTCGGATGATGCGGTAAATTTGGTCCGTTCGGACCTTGCGGCACACGACGTTGCGAATTGCGATCCAAACATTCAATATTTAAATTATCGGTGCCGATAAAACGCGGTTGATGAATATTATCACGCAACATCTTTTTGGCCGGCTCAACCAAACTCGGATTGATATGCCCGTTACGCAATTTATCATTATATTCCTGTTGCCGATCTTGTAGTTTTTGCTGACCGGTGGCGATAATATCTTGCTGCTTTTGGGTGCTGATTTCCACTTCATGCGCGGCATCTATATAATCGGCCAAACTTTTTTGCTCCATCAGTCCGGTATCCGGATTATAGACGGCAAATTTATAAAACTGCTTGCGAATGCGCAAAAACAATTCACGCGCCGTATCTTCTTCAACACTCATCGGTGATTTATCTATGGCGTTAAGAAGTTGAGCTTCGAATTGGTCATTATCATACTTTTTTTGATGCGAACGCGCAAACGCCTTTAATTCACCTTTTACCAATTTTGGCAAATCAGTTACATAGGCCTTACGTTGTGCGGCCGGCATGGTTTGCAATTTTTGCTGCAACCATTCGCTTTCGCCGTCAAACATGGAAAAATCATCATAATTGCCGTTAATCAAATATTTATTAACCGAGTTGATAACCTGCGACAAATAAGCACTGCGCTCGTCTTCCACACACAACCGATACAAATCTTCTACCGTTGGTCGCTTAGTGCCGCGATCAAGATATAATGCATCATAAAACATTTTGTTCTTAATGTGCTTAAATTCATGCGCCAAAAAATATTTGCGCTTTCCGGCAAACTTATGTTCATTGGCATATATGGCAAATAATGAACGATCTTTGGCATCACCGATGGTAGCCGCAAAAGCTATCGGGGTTAAGCTCGGATCGGTTTGCTTTTTACGCTGATAAGCGGCAATCATTATATCTAAATTGCGCTTGATATCAGGGGCCATCTTAAAATGGTTGCGCACTAATTTAACGGAACGGGAATTAACCGTGACCCAAGCGCGATAAGTGGAAAAATGAGGCACCTCATATAAGCCGCTACTGCTGTTGAATACTATTTCATACTCATCATCTTTCGGCTCTAACTGAAAACCGAGATTTTTAATTTCTTCCGGCACTTCATTATCTAAAAAGCGATAGTCAACATCAGGAAACAACGGCGCCAAACTGGCCGGATAATTATTATTGGCTTGCAAATTGTTCACATAATTACCGCGTTGTTTCATATATGAATAGCCGGTAAGCTCTTGGTTAAGAAAATTGGAATTTTCAATATCAACCTGTTGCATAACAGCTTGATAAATTGAACCGCCCGGCGCAGAACACGCTCTGTAATCGTTTTCATATTCACTATAAGAGTGAGCATCAAAATACGATTTGCATTGAAAAACTTTTTGTGATTTATCCGCCGGCGAATTATATTCAATATTCACCGCAATCGGCCGATTATCTTTGGTTGCAAACAAAACGGTTTCACGCATTCTGACATTCTCCTTAAACAGTTTTTTGCAGAATAGCACACCTTTGACAAAAAATCAACAAATATTTTATGCAATTTGCCCTTTGGGATATATCTTGCCTTTAATGATGGTATATAGCACCTTCAACTTTTCGCTTAAAATCAAAATATCGGCATCATAGCCCGGAGCAATAACGCCAAGATGCTCTTGTTTCATAATGCGCGCCGGATTGGTGGAAGCCATATGCACGGCCTGCTCTAAATGCAAACCGTATGAAACAATGTTACGCACGCTGTCTATCATGGTCAGTGCCGAACCGGCAATCGCATTATCGGATTTGCGATAAAAACACTGATCCAAATATACCTCTTCGCCATTGGCTATCAGCGGCTTTTTCTTTTGTTTGGTAGGCTTTAGGGCATCGGTAACCAAAACAACTTTATCAAGCGATTTACAAGTCAGCAAAAATTTGATGATTTCCGGATCAATATGAATACCGTCAGCAATAACTTCACAGCTCAGCTCCGGATGAATAAACACCGCACCGACACACCCCGGATCGCGATGATGCATACGGCTCATGGCATTAAACAGATGGGTTACGTGCATAATGCGCGTTTGCATAGCCTCAATCATTTGCTTATAGGTAGCATTGGTGTGACCGGCCTGCAATATAATACCTTTTGACAAGCAATACAACGCCAATTCACGCATATTTTTAAGCTCGGGCGCCACCGTCATATTAACAATGTGTCCGTGAGAAACATTCCAAAATTCCTCCATCAAATCCAAATTTACCGGACTGATGGCGTCGGCTGATTGCACCCCGAGCCGATCCGGTGAAATAAACGGTCCTTCCAAATGCATACCTAAAATACGCGCCCCTTTTTCTTTGCCCATAGCCACGGCAACGGCACTGATGGCCTTGAGCATTTGCTCGCGCGGTGCCGCATACAAAGTCGGAATAAACGAGGTTACGCCGTATTTGGCCAGCTCGTCCGACATATTCAAAATGGACGCAACACTGCAATCTTCCGTGCCAAATCCGCCAATGCCGTGAATATGCGTATCTATAAATCCCGGTGTGATGTAAGCTCCTTTGGCATCAATAAAAACCGTGTCGGCACGAAATTTCTTTTGCGCAAACCGTTCTTCGTTGAACACATCAACAATTTTATCCTGCTTAATTAAAACCGCACAGTTTTTCATTCTGGAATAACCGTTCAAAACCGTTGCGTTATGAATACAAATCGCTGCCACCATATTGATACCTCCGAATGAAAAAATTTTAGCACCAGAATACAAAAAAACGGTTAAGATTTATTTTTCGTGCAAAAAATAAGATTTCCGTTGATTATCGGTGCCGATGTTATAAGATAAACGCCATGATTGATATGTTGGCAGAAAAAAAAGAATGGACGGTCAGCGAAGTTTCGTTTGCCATTAAACAATTGGTGGAAAATGCGTTTGATCATGTGCGTGTGAAAGGCGAAATTTTTGGCGCTAAACGTGCTGATTCCGGCCATTGGTATTTATCGCTCAAAGACGAAAATTCGGTTTTGGCGGCGGTTTGCTGGCGCGGTGTGGCTAATGCGCTGAATGTTAAAATTGCCGACGGTATTGAGGTGATTGCGACCGGAAAAATTACTACTTTTAATGGGCGCTCGTCATATCAGCTGGTGATAGAACAGCTTGAACTTGCAGGTGAAGGTGCACTGCTTAAACTATTGGAAGAACGTAAGAAAAAATTTTTAGAAGAAGGCTTGTTTGATGCCGCGCACAAGAAAAAAATTCCATATCTGCCACGCGTCATCGGTGTTGTAACCAGTCCGACCGGTGCGGTTATTCGCGACATTATCCATCGCATTCGTGACCGCTTTCCGGTGCAAATTGTGGTGTGGCCGACACCGGTGCAAGGCGAAGGTGCTGCCGACAAAATTGCCGCGGCAATTCAAGGATTTAATGCCATTCCGGCCAACAGTGATTTGCGTCCTGATGTGCTGATTGTGGCGCGCGGTGGCGGCAGTTTGGAAGATTTATGGCCGTTTAACGAAGAAGTGGTGGTGCGCGCTGTTTACAACTCTGAAATTCCATTGATTTCCGCCGTCGGTCATGAAACCGATACCATGCTGATTGACTATGCGGCTGATGTGCGCGCGCCGACACCGACCGGTGCCGCTGAATTTGCCGTGCCGGTTAAAAGCGAAATTTATCAAAACCTACTCACTTCAGACATCAGACTAAAAAATACAATAATTCGTTATTTCAATGAATTAAATCAATATATTGAAGTTTTAGGTAATAAAATTCCATCGTTGGAGCAAATTGTCGCCGAAAGTCAGCAAAAGCTTGATGAACGCGGTGAACGCCTAAAATTAGCTTTTTCCAACCTGTTAAAGGACAAAGATAATTTACTGAAATTGACGAATTTGAAACCTTTTTACATTACAAATCTGTTAGCGGCAAAAAATGAAAGCATTAAAAATTTAGGCCTGCGCTTGGAATCGGTATCAATAGATTCGGTGTTAAAGCGCGGTTTTGCGTGGGTTTCGGACGATCAGTTTCAAACCATTTATACCACCAACAAAGCCAAAAGCAGCCATCGTTTGCACATACGTTTTGCCGATGGCATTGTAAAAGCTCAAGTAACGGAGAGATATTGTGCGATTCAGGGTGATTTGTTTGACAATTTTTAGTTTGGCAACAACCGTAACGGCGGCTCAGGCATTGGAAATATGCGGTGATATGCGGCAGGGAGAGCTGTTTTACATACGCGGCAATCCGATGGAAAATACTAATATTTTTAACAACTTAGATAAGAAAAGTTATTTTTCAGATAAACAAGGAATAACGTTGGTGGCGCTGCACCGTAATGCTCCGAAAGAAGTTAAAATGGTTGTTTACGCGGAAAACGGAAGCAAAACATCTTATGAACTGGAGATTGAACCGGCACAATGGGATATTCAGCGTATTAAAGGAGTTCAACCGCATCATGTGGCCCCATCTAAAACACATGCGGCAGAAATTGCCCGTGAACAAAAAGATGTCAATATGGCTTTAGCCGGTGCCAAAGGCGGCGGTAAACCTGCAGGTGTGGCCGATTCATACAGCTTTTGGAGAGAGGGTTTCATTTTGCCGGTAGAAGGACGTATCAGCGGCCATTTCGGCAACCAGCGTATATTTAACGGCGTGCCGAAAAGTCCGCACAGCGGCACCGATATTGCCGCGCCGGAAGGCACACCGGTTAAGGCTTCGGCCGCCGGCAAAGTGGTGCTCAGCGGCAAAGATTATTTTTATACCGGTAACATGGTAATTATTGACCATGGTTACGGATTGCAAACAATATATGCACACTTGAAAGATGCCACAGTTGTCGCCGGCGATGACGTGCGCCAAGGCGATATTATCGGCCATGTGGGAAAAACCGGACGTGCTACCGGACCGCATTTGCACTGGGGGGCCTCGCTCAATAATGTGCGCTTCCGACCGCATTCACTGTTGGATTTGGCGGATAAAAAATGCCGAAATATAACCGGAAAATATATGGGAGAATAATAAAAAAATGGCGCAAATACAAATCATTATACTATCATTGATACAAGGAATCACCGAATTTTTACCGGTCAGCTCATCCGGACACTTGATTCTGTTTGCCAAATTCGGCCAATTTGCCGATCAGGGGGTTTTAATGGACGTGGCATTGCATATCGGCTCTATCGCGGCGGTCATCATTTATTTTGCGCCGTTGCTGTGGAAAATGCTTTGTAGTTTGTGGAAAAGCAAATTTTTACCGCATTTTCAAGATGATAATAATCGCCTGTTTTATTTGTTGATGGCGGCCACTATTCCGGCGCTGTTGTTTGGTGGCGGACTAAAGATTTATGGCGTGGAATGGCTCAGAAATACTAAACTTATCGGTTGGAATATATTGCTTTACGGCATTTTGCTCGGCGTTATTGATAAATGGGCATTAACCGTCGTAAAAATCAACAACTTACACTTCAAAGACGCTTTGCTGATTGGTTTTGCCCAGTGCTTAGCCCTATTACCGGGAACCAGCCGTTCCGGTGTGACCATAACCATGGCGCGTTTTTTGGGTATGGAACGACGTGAAGCCGCCACTTTTTCAATGTTGTTGGCCATTCCGACCATTTTGGCGGCAGGTATTATTTCGGCCTATGAACTGTGGCAAAACGGGGATGCTACCTTATGGGTAGATGCCGGTGCGGCTGTCGGCTATTCATTTATTTTTTCGCTGTTGGCAATTTTTGTGATGATGCAGTGGCTCAAAAAATGGAGTTTTATGCCGTTTGTTATATATCGCATTGCGTTAGGAACAATTTTATTGCTGGACGCTTATGGCATTTATGATGTGCGACAAACGCTGAATTTTTAAAAAAATGATTGACAGGCCGTAAAAAAGATTTTATATCTTAGGCTGTCTGAACGCTCTGGTGGCGAAATTGGTAGACGCGCATGCTTCAGGTGCATGTTGCCTCAGGCAGTGGAAGTTCAAGTCTTCTCCAGAGCACCATTTATATAAGCACTTCCTTTTGGGGTGCTTTTTTTGTGCTCTGTATCCGGTTCGGCTCAGCTTTAACTGCGCCAAACCGCAAGAAGACTAGCTCAGGCAAATGTAAGTTCGCTGCGTTTGCTTACGCGGCTCTGGCTCACTAACATATTCCCTGATTTTGCAGATAAAAACAACCGGAGCAACGGTTGTTTTTACTTAGCAATTCTCCAGAGCACCATTTATATAAGCACTTCCTTTTGGGGTGCTTTTTTTGTGCTCTGTATCCGGTTCGGCTTTTTTTGATACTCGTTTTATTTGCCGTAACTGTTAGAATCTGAACTGTTTGGCGACTGCAAATTGACTTTGCGCTGATTATTATTTTGCTTTTTCTGATACAATGCCACAATTTTGGCTTTAATCGGGTTTAATGTGGCTAATTTGTCGGCATTTTCCGGCTTTGCTGCCTCTACAATCCACGCCGGCGAATTTTCTATTTCCCGCATAACTTCACTATATATGGCCACATTGAGCTCAGAAAATCGGGGCAATTTATCCTTTGGTAAGACATCTTTTTTCTGCAACAATTTTTCAAGATATTTTTGGGCAAAAACATCGCTTTGTTTAATATCAAAACCCAAACGTCCCAAACTGTCTAGTTCTTCATCATTATAGGGCAAAAAACAAATTTTGTTCAACCATGTTGTCACATCAGCAAAAATCGGCTTTTCCGTAACCATAATTCCATTCCTTATTTTATTGTTCTACGCATATTGATGATCAGCTACTCTTTGTTGAGCATTTTGTAAGGCCATTTCTTTCTTCACAAAATTTCTAACATTTTCTTTATTTGTAACGTCCAATCGACTATCTCTCACAGCCTTGACTTCATTAACAAATGCGTCGGAATTTCTGTTTTCCAAAGCCATATAATCGGATGAAGCTCCTTGCGAACTAATAAAATCCATCTTAACAGCTAACGATATATTTTTGGGATCATTTATGATATCTGTCAGTTGTTGTGCTGAAGTAACCTGTTTACCTTCCAACTGAGCCCGTAATAAACCGACCATTGAAACACTTGGATATTCTTTTATTTGTTCGCGATAAACCCCCTTATCTGCCTGATTAAATTGCGGATGAAGTTCACCGAGAATTTCCATTGCCGAACCAACCATAGCGCTTTTTTGTCGCATAGAATCCAAACATTCTCGCAAACCTGATGACGAAGATGTGCCTGCCCTGAGAGAAGCCGTTCTCGTAATAAAACCAACCTTTTCTTTTGCCTCATCTTCATTCGCAGCATGCGGTGCATATTCATTACGCCAATTCATTGCGGCATACTTATAACCGACCTTATCATTAATAATGCTCCAAGCTGGTATTTTTTCCCAATCGTCCTGATGCTGCGGTACCATTGCTATGGCCCTGTTATATCGTTCAGCCATTTTTTCCAAATTCGGCAATGTATCTTTCAAAGCCACAGACAAATCTTTATACAAATATGAATGCTGGTAATCATCTGACTTTTCTTCTGGTGTAGCCTGCCTATACATATCATTATACGACTTTTTTAACCCTGCAATAGTTTCTTCGTCAAGCGGCATACCGGCAAAATTTTCATCTAAAAATTTCTGAAAGCCACCGTCATCTTGCTCTTTTGGAGTAGCAACTGCCGCCAACTTTACTACCGATGAAGCACGATTAAATTTTTTATCTTCAGGTGCATTATCAATATATTCAGCACACGCTTCACGCAAAGCCTTATCGTCAACAACATTAGGCCAAGCCTTCTCAATATGCTGCAACATTTCGGCGGCAATAAATTTATCCGTTACTTGTTCCAAAACTTCGCTTAATCTGTCTTCAGCCATGGTGTTTCTCCTTTTATAAGCTGATTATAGCACGAACGCAATATTTTGTCAAACATTTTCGCAAAAAATCTTATCAGATGTTTGTTTTTTGCATAACGGTAATGTTTTTCTCCTTATGTTGAATCTGCATTAATGGCACTATAAAGAACCAATACAACTTATTTTTCTTTATTTTCAACAATGGCAGAATATCAAACAGAAAAATTCTACTTTCCTGCCCTTCTTGCATAATTTTAAGCACCGGAATAATTTTAAACAATCGCAGATGATAAACATCAATGGTTTTAATTTGCAGCGTATTATTCAACATCTGCTCCAAAATTTCCGGTTTATGTTTATACAGAACGAACCGACTATTTTTGTAATAAAAACGTGCACGGGCCGTCATTGATAAGACTTACCTTCATATCGGCCTGAAAAATACCGGTTTGCACCGGCAATCCGTAACTTTTGAGCTGTGTCGCAAAATATTCATACAGTGGCTCAGCATCTTCGGGACGCGCCGCCGTTTCAAACCCCGGCCGATTGCCACGGCTGACGTCGGCCGCCAATGTAAATTGCGACACCGCCAAAATTTCGCCCTCAACATCTTGCACCGACAAATTCATCTTATCATTTTCATCGGTAAAAATGCGCAAATTGGCCACTTTCTTGGCTAAAAAATCCGCATTGGTCTGAGAATCGCCCTTTTCAACCCCAACAAACAGCAAATAGCCGCTATTGATTGACGCTACCGTTTGACCGGCAACCGTTACCGAGGCGCCAAGCACCTTTTGCACCAAAATTTTCATCTTATCCCTCAAAAAACATATAGGCAAAACCGATTGCCGCCACAATGCCGACAAAATCGGCAAACAACGCACACGGTAACGCCGCGCCGGTTTTAGAAATTTTAACCGCACCGAAATACAGCGCAATCACATAAAATGTGGTTTCGGTAGAACCTTGAATGGTTGATGCCACAAATGCCGGAAAACTATCGGCGCCATAGGTTTGCATGGTTTCAATCATCATGGCGCGCGCACCGTTACCGGAAAGCGGCTTCATCAAAGCTGTCGGCAGTGCCGGAATAAAATCGGTATTAAGCCCTAAACCGGCAAACATTTTTTCAAAACACCACACAACGCCGTCTAAAATACCGGAATAGCGCACCATGGCAATTGCCGCCAGCATTGCCACCAAATACGGGATAATTTGCACAGCAATATTAAAACCTTCTTTGGCACCGGCAATAAATGTTTCATACAAATTGAGCCGCTTAATGGCACCATAAGCTAAAAACAGCGTAATAAAACCCAAAATCAGCGCATTACCGACGGTTTCGGAATATTTAAGACGGGTTTCACCATCCAGCGCATAAAAATAGGCACAAATACCGCCGACCAGTGCGAGTAAGCCGAGAAAATATGCCAAAATCACACGATTAAACACATGCAGTTTTTGGCTGATTGCTACTGCCCAAAAACCGGCCAATGTGGAACAGGTTGTGGCCAGCAAAATCGGCACAAACACCGCCGACGGATTGCTTGCCCCCTGCAAATGCCGATACATCAAAATAGAAATCGGCAAAACCGTAATTGCCGAAGCGTTAATCACAATAAACATTACTTGTGCTTTAGAGGCCATATCTTTATGTGCATTATGCTCTTGCAACTGCTCCATGGCTTTCAGCCCCATCGGCGTAGCGGCGTTATCCAAGCCCAAAATATTGGCGGCCATATTCATCACAATTGAGCCGATGGCTGGTGAATTTTGCGGCACGTCCGGCATGATGATTTTAAACAACGGCCGCAAAGCCTTGGCTAAAATTTCGGTTAAACCGGATTGTTCGGCAATTTTCAGCAAACCGAGCCATAAACAAAGCATACCGGTCAAATTAAGCGCCAGCTGAAATGCGCCGGTCGCTGCTTCAAATAAATGATTGGAAAGCGTGGTCCATATCTCGGCGTTGCCAAGCCAAAAACTTTGCACCAACGCCGCACCAAAGCTCAGAATAAAAAATGCACTCCAAATAATATTCAGCATCTATTTTTTCCCGTCCGTAACATATTCCATATAAGTTTGCCCGTCAACCAGCAAATCAACAATCAGCGGCATGTGACTAGCGCTGTATGAAAATACCAGCTTAACATCGCCGGCATTAACCGCCGTGCTCAGTTTGCCGGAATGTTCTTGCTTCATATAAAAAGTATAATCCTTGGCAAAATCATTTTGCGGACAGCGTTTATCTGCAAATTGCGTGCAATCGGTTTTTTGCCAGTCCGGCTGCAAACGCATATAATAACCGGAGAAAAAGTCTTTCGGATCATAGCCGCGCACGGCAATTTCAACGCGATCAAAATGTGTCATTTTTTCATAATACAGCATACCGCCGCCCAAGCCGACAACCGGCAAAAGTAATAAAGCCGCCAATATCTTATTTTTCATCATTTTTCTCCCACAATTTTTTGCCGTATTTCATCAACAATAAGATGGTCACAATAACCAACAAACCGGAGCAAATCAGATAAATACCGAAATAGGTCAGATTATTCACATCGCCATATTCGCCCAAAATACGCAACACGGCAGCCATAACTGCCACATTAAACCAACGCCGATTTTGCATTTTATATGCCCAAAACGCCGCACATCCGCACATAATTAGCGATGGAATCAAATCAAACATATCTTCGCAGAAAGTCCACACAAACCAAATCAACAGCGCTGCAAGCGACAGCCGAAGCAAGCGTTTCATTTTATTGCAGTATGCGTAAAAAGACATAGTCAGCAGGAACATAAACGGCAACTGTGTTTCTACGCTGTATGACGAGAAAAACCAGCGATAAGTTGTTTCAATATCAAGAGCCTTATTTGCAAACACATATAAAAATTCGGCCACTGCCGCGCCCAAAAACAGCGGCATAAAACTGCGCCGATTGCGCATTTTATTCAGTGCCCACACAATGGCACCGACCACAACGCACGGCACCATAATTTCACGCACACAGCCGATGGTTAAATGCGGATAATTATTTGTCGCATAGTCGGCCGCGCGACTGCATAGCCCCCACAAAATCAGACCGCTATAAAACCGTAGCGGGCTGACAACTTTTGCATCGGTTTCCGATTTGCGACCGACATAATATTCATAAGCCAAAATCAACAAATATGCGGCAATGGTTGAAAGCGCCATATACCAATCGGCCGTTTGTCCGGTTTCCCATTCGCGGAAAATTTCATGACGAATACCGCTCATAATCATCGGCGGCAAATAGTGCAACCCGAAGAAAAACAGCGGCACCCAAAGCCATAACAAGCGCGGTGCCACCAAAAACAGCGGCCAGCTCAGCAAAGCCCATGTCAAACAGCCTTTTGCCACATCGGAACGCAGCTGAAAAATTTGTCCGATTAAACCGATGACAGCCATAATCAAAAAGGCATAAACCACGCACAAAACCTGTTTTAATACCGGTTTATCGGCTTTAATTGTCCAGAAAACAGCACCGGCATTGATAACCATTAGAGCCAATGCGCCACCCATTTTAACCGCATTCGGAATTTGTTGCCAATTGGCCGCAACCAATGCGATAATACCTAACCCGACTAAAAACGAGGCAAAATAAAGCAATACCGTCATCCAATAATTTTCATCATGAACCGGTTTACTTTTCAATATTTTTTCTGCCATTTTATTCTTCTCCTTTATTTTCGGCCTTCAACATGACTTCAGGTGCTTCAATACCTAATAAATAAAGCATTAAGGTTAGCACATCACGCACCAGTTTTGCCAGCCGCAAACGCGAAGAAGCCAACGCCGTATTACCGGCGCTCATAATCGGACAAGCATTATAAAATGTGCTGAATGTTTGCGCAAGTGAATAAGTATAATCGGCAATTATGCTCGGCTCTTTTTCTTGGTGCGCACGCATGACCACATTATGTAATTGCGCTAATTTCAAAGCCAAAGTCCGTTCTTCCGGCGCTTGTAAAACAACATTTGCCGGTTCCAAACCGTTTGCTTGCGCCTTACGCAACACCGAGTTAATCCGCGCTATGGCATATTGAATATACGGACCGGTTTTACCTTCAAATTTGGCAAAATCGTCCAATTCAAATACATAACCGGAGTTAATTGTGTTTTTCAAATCCTGGAATTTAATGGCGGCCACGGCAATTTGTGAAACCATTTTTTCAATTTCTGCTTCACCGTATCCCTCAATTTCACCGGCTTTCGGCAACGATTGGCGCACTTTGTCTTTAGACATTTCAATCAGCGTTTCCAAATTCATCACGCCGCCATCGCGGGTTTTGAACGGCTTGCCGTCGGCACCGTTAACCGTGCCGAACACAATGTGTTTTAAACCTACATTTGGCGCAATACCGAGCTTTTGCACGCCTTCAAACACCTGCTCAAAATGCAAAGCCTGCCGACTGTCGGTGAAATAGACAATTTCTTGAGCTTTTAAATCATCAACACGCATTTTGATGGTGGCAATATCGGTGGTATGATAGGTATAACCACCGTCCGATTTTACCAAAATAACCGGCGGTTTCGGTTTATTACCTTCTTCAAGGCGAATAATAACAGCGCCGTTATCTACCTTGGAAACACCTTTTTGCCGCGCCAACTCAACAATTTTACCGCAGGTTTCGTGCGCATCGCTTTCGCCCCACCATAAATCAAAATTAACATCTAATTTGGCATAATTTTCTTTAATGGCTTTTACCGATTCGTTTCGCAAATGTTGCCACGCTGCACGCAAAACAGCGTCACCGTCTTGCAAAGCCGCCGTAATCTTACGCGCCGTTTCTTTGGCCGTTTCATCTTCTTTACAGCGAATGTTGGCGCGCTTGTAAAATTCGGTAATTTGCGCAATATCATACGTTGTCACCTTATCCAAATTACCGTCCTGACGCATAATTTCTGCTAAAATCATGCCCATCGGCGTGCCCCAATCACCCAAATGCACATCACCGATTACATCGTTGCCGATAAAGCGCTCTATACGCCGTATAGCCTCACCGATAACGCCCGAACGCAAGTGACCGACGTGCATTTCTTTGGCCACATTCGGTCCGCCGTAATCCAGCACCACACGATGCGGATTTTCCGTTGTGCCGCAACCCAAACGCTCGTCTTGAGCAATTTTATCTGTATTTTGTGCAATAAATTCATTTTTCAGCTTAATATTGATAAACCCAGGACCATCCACAGACAATGTTTCTACAAAATCGCACTTTTGCAATTCGGATACAATCGCCGCGGCAATTTCACGCGGATTTTTGTGCGCCGTTTTAGCTAATGCCAAAGCACCGTTACACTGAAAATCGCTCAAATCCGGACGATCCGACACTTTAACAAATGCAAACCGTGTATCTAAGCCCAATTGATTAAAAATATCGGCCATTGCCGCGTTAATTTTATTTTCCAACAACAGATTCATTTTCTTCCTTTTCTTCTTTTCTGACACACTTATAATGTGCATGATTAGGCAATAATAGCTTGCCGTCAAAATACGTTTTTTTCACAAATTCGGCATAATCACCGGTTTTTTGTGCCACACACTCGGCATCGGCCATTTGCTGCAATTGCTCATCACTTGTAAGCCAACCGTTATAACAAATCACCGGTTTATCCGGTGTTGACGGTCCCGAATAAAGTTGACGGACATCAGCCACGCCTGGATTTCGTCGTCGGTCAATATAAGCCTCAAATTGACCGCATCCGCTCAAAAAAAACACAAATAAAGCCCCAAGGACTATTTTTTGACTAGACAATTTTAAAATCTCCATTAAATTATACTGTAGTTTTAGAACATCATACACAAAGAATATTAAAATGAAAAGTGAAAATAAATATATTGGCGACGATAAGTTCATAAAGTTTCTTGAGCACTATGCTTGTCCGACCCCGCTTGAAGTGGTCAAATTACGTTTTGCCGGTGCCATTTGCAGTCCGAACGGTGATTTGCGCCCGACCGATGTCATATCTTCATTGTGGGAAAATAATCAGTCCCCGCGTCTGTCCACAAAAAATGAAGCTGATTTATTCTTCAAATTTTTTATGGGTTTGTGGGATGAAATGTTTTCTGCTGTGGCCGAAAACAAAATTACTTTACCGAAAATTGCCCCGAACGATGACATAAAAGAGGTTTGCCGTTGTCGTTTTGAACAGCTGGAATTAGGCTTTGTAGAAGGCTTTTTCGGCGGCAAGGAAGACTTAAAAATTCCGGCTTATATTGCCGAGGTTGCCGATTCGCTCAGCCGTTTGGCGTTATTATATCAAACTTTAGCGCAAAAAAGCGAAAACGAGAAAAATCATAAAAATATATTTGACGCTGTTATTGATTGTGATAAAATGGCGGTCAAATCCATCGCTTTTTTGATAGAAAATTATGTGTTACCGCATATTGAAGAATTAAAGCGCACCGTAAATTAAAGGAGTATGAACATGGACATCATTGAAGGATTGAAAACACGCCGCTCGGTTCGCCGCTTTGAAGCAGGCAAAAAAATTGCACATGCCGATATTGAAAAAATTTTACAAGCCGCTTCTTATGCTCCGTCGGCACACAATCTTCAGCCGTGGCATTTTGTGGTAATTGAAGATGCCGAAAAGCTGGCAGCTCTGCGCACGGTTCAGCCGTGGACGGCTTTTGCCAAAGACGCCTCCTGTGTTATTTTGGTTTGTGCCGATACCGAGGTTTCGTTTCATCGCGAAAAAGAAAACGAAAAGTGGAGCTATGCCGATATTGATGGCACACTGGCAGCTTATGGCGTTTTATTGGCAGCACACGATTTGGGTTTTGGGGCATGTTTTTGCGGCGCTGCGCCGATGCCTTTGGTAATTGACGGTGTGCAAAAAATGTTTAATTTGCCGCAAAACATCAGACCGGTCGCGATTATTCCGCTTGGTGTTCCGGCCGCGCCGAATGCACCGGTTAACGACCGCTATGATGCACAAAAAGTTCATTGGGGCAAATGGTAAAAATAGGAGATAATCAATGAAAAAATTTTTATCCATAACTGTTGCCGTGTTATTTTCTTGCATAAGTGCACACGCCGATAACGCTGATTTGACGCGTATTGAAAACTATCTGAACAATCTGCAATCATTGCGTGCCGGATTTGTGCAAATGTCCAGCAACGGCGGCACCGCCGAAGGAAAAATTTATATTTCCAAACCCAGCAAAATTCGCATGGAATATACGGCACCGGACGAGATTTTAATTGTCGGTAACGGCGACTATATCATTTATAACGATAAAGAGTTGGACCAAGTGACCAATATTGATTATAAAGATATTCCGGCAACCATGATTTTAACCCAAAAAATTCGCTTTGACGGAAATAATTTGCGAGTAACCGATTTTTATAAGGACAGCGGACAAACTTCTATTACGGTTGAAACACCTAAAAACAAAGGCGTCAAACCGATTACGTTGACTTTTGATAACAACCCGTTTCGTTTGAAACAATGGAAAGTGATTGACCAACAAAATATTGAAGTAACCATTTCGTTATTTGATATGGAAAGCGATGTCAGCTTAGCCGATAACTTGTTCAAATTTAATAAAAAAGCGACGACAACTTCAAAAGCGCAACGCAAATAATGACATATCCGCACTACTACAAGATTTTGGGTGTTGAAACAACGGCGTCTATGGAAGATATTAAGCATGCCTATTACCGGCTGGCCAAAAAATATCATCCGGATGCCAATCAGGGCAACAAAAAATCTGAAGAAAAGCTCAAACAAATTACCGAAGCTTATAATGTGCTGAAAGATTACGGCAAACGTGCCGAATATGACTATTTTGGGCAACAGGCTCAAACCACGGCAAAGACACAAAAACCGTCGCAAACCAAGTCGCAATCAACAGAAAAAGAAAATATTACCGATACTTCACAACCGCATATACGCTATAAGAGATCGTGGTCACAGATTATTTGGCACGAAATGTTTGCATTGATATGTTTATTTTTATACGGCTGGATGCTATATGCCAACACTGATAAAAATGATCCTTACAACATCCATAAAACATTCCGTAATACCAGTAATATGCTGGTAGAAAAAATATCTCTCGGTTGGAAAAAAACAGATGAACTTTACCATAGCGATAAATGGAAGAAAAAAATTCTGTTTTTTCTCGCTTCGCAAAATCAGCCGCAGATTTTAGATAGACTGCTGACATATTGGCCGGATGCCAACATTAAAGATGACAACGGCTACAGCTTGTTGATGCGCGCACCGACGGCGGAGACGGCAAAAGTTATTTTAAAACATGGTGCAGATATTAATTATCAGGCGCCGGACGGCCAAACCGCTTTTTCGTTTGCTTTGCACAATAATAATCAGGAAATAATTAACCTGTTGCGCAAACACGGCGCGCGTATTACTTGGAAAAAATAAAACCTGCCGCCAACGCAACAGGTTTTATCAATCTTGCAATCTGATCAGGCTTATACGGTTGCCATATGATATGCACCATATAAGGCCAACGCAATAAATGCAATCACTACCCCCAAAATAACCCAGAGAATAATTTGGGCGATGATTTCATCACTGTCCATTTCAGCGACTTTGTCAGCTTGAGCCATAGTCGGTTTAAAATCAGAATACAGCCAGAAAACAGATATTGATGCCATTAAGATACAGGTTACCGCAATCCAATGGCTAAAGAGCTGATTGTAAGCATAGTAATAGACAAACGATATGATAACCGCCAACATTAAACCGGTTACACATCCGATAAATAAACTTTTCAGCACCAGCCACAGGCCGAAAAGCGCTTTAAAAAAATACTGCCTCATAAACATAAATATTCGTTAATAATTTGAATTTGATTCTTTCATAGCACATTTGCGCAAAATGTCCAGCAAAAAAATAATTTGTAGATGCCTTGACCGCGCAAAGCGCGGAGGCATGACTTGTTTATATAATACCGCACTAAAGTGCGGGGATGCCTTCGTCGCTACGCTCCTCTGCATGACAAGAGGAAGGGAACGGCTCCTCTGCATGACATACTCTTTGTCATTGTGAGGAGTGCGAAGCACGACGTAACAATCTTCGGACGTAAGTCCGATAATTAGCACATTTACCGCACTGGCGTGCGGGGATGCCTACGCGTTCCGATGGAACGCTCTGCATGACAGTTTAAATTAAAACCTCGGATAATGAGCTTAATACGAAGAAAGTTTTCTCACACGGTGTAGATAGAGCTACATAAGTGAGAAAACTTTCAAGTAGTAAGCCATTAGACGAGGTTTAACTTTATTCAATAATTAAAAGCATGCCCTGATTTTTAATTCCCGTCACTTTTGCCGTATCACCGGACTTAAGCGGTTTTTCACAATAGGCCAGCCAGAATGTGTCGCCGATTTTGACTTTGGTTTGATGATCAACCACATCTTCGGCCAAAGTTACTGTTTCGCCAATATGTTGTGCCGCCGGATTATTTAAATTTTGATATTCTTTCGGCGTTTGCATACGCTTAAAAATCCACCGATACGATAACCAGCCGATGATGGCAAAAACTGCCGAAAACGCGGCAAACCACATCAGCTGGGTGGTAAAAATCATCGGTGCGAAATAAACCGTAATACTCATAACAAAAGCGGCCAAACCGAACCATATCAGATATACACCGGGCACCGCTAATTCCAACAAAGACAACACCAAACCGAGCATCACCCAATTAGTGACATCGGAATCAAACATCTTGGCAAAAATTTCTTCCAACATTATCAACTCCTTAAGCCGATTTTTTGTTTTTTCCTGCTGCCGGCGCAATATCTTTAACCAGCTCGCCGATGGAAGCCACTGTGCTCATAACTTGTGCCGTATCCACCGGCAACATCAAGAGTTTTTCATTCGGCGAAGTGACTATGCCCTGCAGGGCTTCAATGTATTTTTGCCCCAAGAAATAGGTTAAAGCCTTAGCATCGCCCTTTGCAATAGCTTCTGAAACCATTAACGTGGCTCGGGCTTCGGCCTCGGCCGAACGTTCACGCGCCTCTGCCTCGCGGAAAGCGGCTTCTTTTTTACCTTCGGCTTCCAAAATAGCGGCCTGCTTAGAACCTTCGGCCTGCAAAATTTCCGACTGACGCTGACCTTCGGCCTCTAAAATATCGGCACGCTTATTACGCTCGGCCTTCATTTGCCGTGCCATGGAATCAATCAAATCTTTCGGTGGCGTAATGTCTTTAATTTCCACGCGTGTCACCTTCACACCCCACGGCACCGTTGCCACATCTACCACCGACAACAGCTTTTGATTTATAATATTACGCTGTGACAGCAATTCATCAATTTCCATACTGCCGATAACGGTTCTGATGTTGGTCATCACCAAATTCATAATCGCATAATCCAAATTTTCTACCTGATAAGCGGCACTGACGGCATCTTGAATTTGATAAAAAAGCACACCGTTAACCGTTACCATGGCGTTATCTTTGGTAATCACTTCCTGAGAAGCCACTTGTAAAACCTGTTCCTTTTTGCTGATTTTGGCACCTATACTTTCAATAATCGGAATGAGCACATGAAACCCAGGCGACAATAAACGGGTATATTTACCGAAATTTTCCACCGTATATTCATAACCCTGTTGCACAATCACGACCGATTTTAAAATTGCCACCGCCGCAACAACAACCAAGACAACCGCAACCGCTTCCATTTCCATATTTCTGTCCTCCTTATAAAAAAAACAAAGTATGTAAATAAGATACACCAACCGGCACAAATATCAAGCACAGCCGATAATTTATGCATATAAAAAATGCGTTTGATTAAACCGGCTATGCCGATTTTTTACGAAATGAAAAATATTTATGCAAAAAGAATGTAATAATGGTGGAAAATGTGAGATAAATCCCTTGCGCAGCCCAAGTTTTAAGACCGAAAATAACCATCAAAAGTGTCATAATCGGAGCATTTATCAAATATAAAAAGATATATACCGACCACGCCTTAGCAAACTCTTTTTTCCAGTTGCCGGTGCTGCGGAAAACATAATAACGCATAGTAACAACCGAAATGTTAATTGTAATCACATATTGCAACAACAGAGCCGCATTGGCAACTGCTTCGGGCACCAAACCAAGTTCATATTTTTTGTTGACGCACCCAAACAACCAATCAAGTGCATTCAAAAGAGCATAGGCTAAAACCGTATTAAATCCGCCCACTAATAAATAGCGTAATTTTTCCGGAAAACGAAACCAAATATTTTCTGCCCACAAATACAGTTTAATGATTGTCCGCATTTTCAATCCCTTCCGGAACTTTTTTGTTGAGCAATGTTTCCAACTCTGTTGTGCGCCATGGCGATAAAATATTTTCATCCCACACATCTTCCATATGCTGCCGATCAATTTCCGGCATAGAAGGATGAATCATAATTTCTACAGCTTTATATCCGGCAGGAATTTTAACCCCGCCGAACAAATCGGAACTGATTTTGCAGGTATATAAAATGCTGTAAAAATAAACATCTGATTTGTATCCGTTCCACCATGTCAAAAAGCGCAAAATCATATATTTAACCAAGCCGCCGTCGGTCAGCCAACTTTTAGATTTATTTTGCCGCACGGTATTAAAAATATTTTCATTCATCACGCGAATACGCTGCACATTATATTCTGTTGCCACTTGCCGAACAATGTTAAACACTGCCGGAATTAAGTGCACATGGCGATGCCCGTCTATGTGCCGTAACGGCAAACCGGTGGCAACATATTTCTGCACTTGCGCTCTGATTTCCGTTTCAATCTGTTGCTTAAAGGCGCGCGGCTTTAACAATGACAATAACAGCAAATTCACAAAGCCGTTTTTAAGCTTACCGTCCGCACCGATCAAAAGCGGAATTTTTGCTGCATCGGCGGCCGGTCGCTCATTCGTCAAATTCAAATGCAAACCCATTTCTAAATCCGGCATTTGGCGCGCCAGTTCTACCGCCTCGGCGGCATATTTTTGATTAACCATCAAGCTTGCACTGTTCAAAATTCCTTCTTTGTGTGCCTTTTGAATGGCAGCATTCACACCTAAACTGATGCCGAAATCATCGGCATTAAATATCTTTTTTAGCATGAGTTTTACCTTTCATAGCCGGTTTTTCCACATAATCGGCCATATAAAGCGGCCGCTTTTTAACTTCCATGTGAATTTTGCCAATATATTCGCCGATAATGCCCAGACAAATCAGTTGCACCGAGCCCAAAAACACCACTGTTACCATAATTGTGGCATAGCCCGGCGTCGGATTATGCAAAAAGAAATGCTCCACAAACACATAAGCACCGAGCAAAAGTGCCGCTAACGCCGAAATCAACCCCAAATATGTGGCTAACCTGAGCGGCAACACCGAAAACTGCATAATACTGTTGAGCGCCAAATGTAACGACTTGGTAAAATTATATTTTGACTCGCCGCTGAAACGCTCCGGCGCCACAAAATCTATCAGAGCCACATTTTCCTTCGGCAACACCCAACTGAGTAAGCCGCGAAACAACCTATCCTGCTCGTTAAACCCTTTAAGAAAATCAACATATTTGCGGTCAAGCAAACGAAAATCCGGCGCACTTTCCATAATTTTTGTTTCAGATAATTTATTAAGCACCCAATAGAATGTCTTGGCACAAAACTTATATAACGCCGAAGTATCCTTATTATCCACACGCTTGGTCAGCACAATTTCTTTACCCTGCTGCCACAGCTCAATCATTTGCGGAATATATACCGGCGGGTGCTGTAAATCGGCATCCATAAAAATCACGGCATCACCTTTGGCATAATCCATACCGGCCGTCATGGCAATTTCGTGTCCGAAGTTACGCTTTAATTGCACAATTTTGACACGCACATCTTTTTTTTGCAATGCCAAACAATTTTGATAAGTTTTATCCGAACTGCCGTCATCAACATAAATAAACTCAAAATCAACCTTTTTGACCTTTGCCAAGCTATCTTGCAACGCCTGATACAATGCGCCGACATTATCTTCTTCGTTATATGCCGAAATAACGATGCTGATAAGTTTATTTGCCATTTTCAACCTCCCTTGGCCGCAAAAAGCCGTAAAAAATTGTTTTTGTTTTGCTTTTTCCGAAAGCGTTTTGATAAGTTACCGACATGTGTCGCGGCGCCGATAAATCTTGCGGATATGCTGTTTGATAGGCGGCATATTCTCCTGCATCGGTCGCAACCACAAGTGCGCCTTTTTCCCCGAAATCAGCCGCAACAAACCATGGATTATTTTTCGGGCTGAGCCAAATCATCGGTTTAATCTCGCGTCCGCCATAAAGCGTCAACATATCGGAGAACCACACATCGCCGCCCACATATTCAAGCGCGGCACCACCGTTTTCATGTTGCCATTCTTGCACCAATGTTTGCGCCAATTGCGGACAATTTGTGCGAAAACGCTCGCTTTTGGTTAAAACACATTGCGCACCATAAGCCACTGCGAACAAAACACTCCAACCAAACATCACGCGCACAAAAAGTCTTTGTTGTGCATTGCTCCATGCTATCGGCCAAAAATAAAACAGTGCAATACCCAACATATATAAGCACGGGAAGCCCCACATACTTTTCAGAGCATTACCGCTGATCAAACTAATCAGCATAAAAATCATCACCGGAACCACCGCCGTTATGGCAATGAAAATGCCGGCGGTTTTATTTTGAGGCTCAACGCTTTTATTTTTGCGTCTGAAACACGCATAAGTCAACCACGCCGGTGCACTAAACAAAATTTGCGCCGCTAAAAACTTCAGCGGGTAAGCCAAATGACGCCACCATGCGCTGATTTTTCCGCCGGCACTGCGTGACGCCATATAATGCCACATTTCAAAATCATTTTGCCACAGCCACCATAAATGCGGCGCAACCACAACACCGCAAAGAACCACCGCCGCATAAACTTTGATATTTTTCAAAAGCCGCCACACACCGCCATCGGCCAATACAAACAACGCCAAAGACAAAAACAAAATGCCGCTGATATATTTATTGAGCAAATTTAAGCCGACCAACACACCGAACAACAGCCAGTCGCACCATTTGTTTGCCGTATAGGCTCGCCAAAAGTAGAACGCCGCCATCGGCCATAGCGCCAGCGAAACTACATTAACGTTAAATTCTACACTGGAAAAATTGTAATAAATGACACCAAATTGCAACAACGCCGCCAAAACAGCTTTTGATGTATCAAAGAATTGTCGTGCTAACCGATAAATGTATATCACTCCGAGTGCCACACAAATTTGGCTCAGCAAATACATTGCGCCGTCCCAATGTGCGAACAATAACCAAAACGGATATGCAATCCATCCCGAAAACGGCGGATGTTTAGTGGTGCCCCACAAACAAAACTTACCCCACACAATCGCCTCTTGTGTGTCCATCGGCAAACTCAAGCGCAACAGTGGAACCAAGCTCCAAACAAGGCCGTTTATGAGCAAAAAATATATCAAAATGCGCTTTAAATTTTTTGTTTCGGTCATTTTTGTTTCTCTATAATACGCTTTAATTTATCTACATAGGTGCCACCCGTGCTTACCGTATAAGCCGGTGCAAAATAGGTGCCGCGTCCCAAATAAAAAGTAATGGTTTGACCGTCACACTCGGTTTGGGCGCAAAACGGCACTAAAATTCGGTCAATATATAAAATTTGCCCGCGCATGGCAATTTGTCGCTCTTTTTCATAAACAATTTCAATCCCCTTACCGCCGTTTTTGACTGCCGATGCCAACATATCCGAAACATTTTTCTTTTTAAGGCTGTCGGCTTCATAAAGCATTTGATCGGTAACAGCTTCAAGATTTTGTGCTGTTTTCGCCGCCATTTTTTCATATTTACCGTGATCAAAATACGTCACACTGAGTGCTTTATCGGCTATCTTTTCCGGTTCGTAAATTTGTTGTAACAACAAACCGTCGCTAACCGCTTTTGCGACCATTTGCGCCGTTGCCTCGCCGCATAATGCACAAAATATAGCCACACTCCAAACAAAGAACTTTTTCATTGCGATTTTCCAATCTGTTTTGCTTTTACCGGCTGATTATATTTAATTTTTATGCAAGTTGCAATCATCTTCTTTGCACTTTACGCAAAAATTCATTACTCAAACGCTGTTCCGCACGGAATAATTTCGTTATATTTTCCTTTGGTTTGGCGTTCATGCATGGTGTGTCCGCCTTTTTCGTTACGGCAATTTCCTTCTCTGAACCAGCCGTTTTTATACGTCATCTGCCCTAATAAAGCGCCGTTTTCGTCATATTCTTCTACGCGTCCGTTGAGCGCTCCGTCTTTATATTTGGCTATCAGCCGCACATTGCCGTTGGCATAATAAATAATTGCTTCGCCGTGCTTAACCCCTTTTTTATAGAGGGCGCGCTCCAACAAAATGCCACTTAAAGAAAACACCGATGTTTCACCGCTTTGATAGCCGTTCATATATGATTCGTATGCCACTTGATTTGTGCTGCTGATAACAATTTGCCCGTTTAAGGCGCGCCCTTTATCATCAACACAATATTTATGCTTTTGCCGCATATAGCAACTGTAGCGGTCCGGTGTATAAATTTTTTGCCGCGGTCGCTCTACCAAAAAATACGGCATTGGCGGCGCCACTGTGTGCGGAACCTTGATATGCCGGCGATATGTTTCGTTATAAGCATCGGCCGAAACACTGAAAAACGTTAAGCATAATATTAAAAAAGCTTTTTTCATATACGCTATCCCTGAATTTCGCGTTGCAGAGCCGCCAAACGCTTTAACCGATCTTCGGTGCTCGGGTGGGTGCTGAACAAACCTGAAAAATTTTGTTTCACACCGCTAAACGGGTTAATAATAAACATATGTGCCGTTTGCGAGGTAGCTTTTTGCAAACGATATTGCTTGGCATATTCTTCTAATTTGGAAAGCGCGGCCATCAGCCATTCCGGATGTTTGGTCAAACGAGCAGCTCCTTCGTCGGCGGCAAATTCGCGTGTGCGAGAAATAGACATCTGAACAATGCTGGCGGCAATCGGCATTAACACCGTGCTTAAAAGTAAGCCCAAACCACCGCCGTTTGAATTTCGGCTGCTGATTTGCTGATTATTGGTTACCGTGCTGCGTTGTGCCACTTGCCCAAGCATGGCTATGGCACCGGCAAAAACCGCCGCCACCGAGCTGATTAAAATATCGTGATGCCGCACATGGCTCATTTCATGCGCCAAAACGCCTTCAATTTCCTGCGGCGACAATATTTTGAGAAGTCCCTGCGTAACCGCTACCGCTGCATGATCCGGATTGCGTCCCGTGGCAAAAGCATTGGGCACATCTTCGGGCACCACATAAACTTTAGGCATCGGCAAGCCGGCATTGTTTGCCAAACGTTGCACTATCTGATATAATTCCGGTGCATTATTGTTGTTAACCTCTTTGGCCTGATAATGCTTAAGCACCAATGAATCGGAAAAAAAGTAGCTGAAAAAATTCATTCCGCACGCGGCAAAAAAGGCTATTTTCATACCTTCGGCGCCGCCAATGGCATTGCCGACAAACATAAAAATCAGCACCAAACCGACCATCAAAATTCCTGTTTTGAAATATCCCATTTTATAGTCCTTTCGTTTAGCAACTCAGTGCATTTTTGGCAATGCCGCCGAGCGAAGTTTCTTTATATGCGCTGTTTAAGCTCAACCCTGTTTCATACATGGTTTTGATAATACTGTCTAAGCTCACCACATGGGCACCGTTATTTTGCAATGCCAATCGTGCCGCATTTACCGCCTTAATGGCGCCCATGGCGTTGCGCTCAATACAAGGAATTTGCACCAAGCCGTTAATCGGGTCGCAAGTTAAGCCCAGATTATGTTCCATGGCAATTTCAGCCGCATTTTCAATTTGCCGATTATTACCCCCGAGCGCCGCCGCCAAACCGCCGGCCGCCATAGAACACGCTACACCGACTTCGCCTTGACAACCAACCTCGGCACCGGAAATAGAGGCATTGGTGCGATACAAACTGCAAATGGCCGATGCTGTGGTTAAAAAGATGATAGCGGCGTTTTTGCGGTCATTTTCACTGCGGAATTTACCATAACGTTCCATATAGCGCATCACCGCCGGAATAACGCCGGCCGAGCCCATTGTCGGCGCGGTAATCATGCGTCCGCCACACGCATTTTCTTCGGCCACCGCAAATGCCCAAATGTTAATCCAATCAAGCGCTGTCAGTGAATCTGTCGCATTGGCGTCAAAGCGTGCTTTAAGGCGCTCATACATTGCTTTGGCATGGCGCTTAACCTTCAAATTTCCCGGCAACAAGCCGTCTTTTTGCATACCGATATTAATATTTTGCTGCATCATGGACGCCAATTTTAAAATGTTTTGCGACACCGAAAAATTTTTCGGCCGAATGTAGTTCTCGTTTTTGAGCACAATTTCGGAAATTGTCATTTTGTTTTGTTCGCACAAAGTCATCAGCTCTTTACAATTTTCAAACGCATACGGCACTTTATACGGCTCGCGATCAATCCGCTGAGAAATTTCATCTCGGCGGGCGATTGTGCCGCCGCCAACCGAAAAATACGTTTCTTCAAGTAATACTTTACCTTTTTCATCAAGTGCGCAAAATTTCATACCGTTTGAATGTTCCGGCAAAAAGATTTTCTTTTCCAACACAAAGTCATCGGCAAACGAAAAGCTGATTTCATGATTGCCACCAACGTTGAGCTTACCGGTTTCGTTAATTTGTCCGATGTAATCTGTTTGCGGATCCATTTCTTCGGCGTTTAAGCCCATTAGGCCATAGGCTACCGCATTTAAGGTGCCATGGCCGATTCCGGTTAAGGCCAACGAACCGTAAAGCGTGGTTTTGAGCCGGTTTACATACGCCAAACTGCCAGCCGTGCGTAAATTTTCCACAAAACGTGCCGCGGCCTTCATCGGCCCCACCGTATGCGAGCTTGACGGACCGATACCGACGGCAAAAATTTCAAATAAACTGTAATACATTTAGTGCTTTATTCCTCTTTTTGCAAAAATTGTTTCACTTCTTTTTGAACCAGCTTAAACAGCACCGGTGTTGAATGTCCGTAATCGGCATTTAGCACCAAACGCGAACGCGGCATAGCTTTATGAAGCGCCCAAGCCTGTTGCGGCGGACAACAAAAATCCATACGATTGTGCACAATCAGTGTCGGCACACGCTTAATCTTTTCTATGCGTGCCAAAATTTGATTATCGTTCAAAAAATATTTGTTTTGTTCATAATAAAAGGCAATGCGCGCCGCTCGCAAATCAGCCTCATTGAGCTCGGTTTGCGGTTCAAATTGCGGGGCAAGCTGTCCCAGCATATATTCATAACTGCCCAAATAGCTCAAAGCTTTTAGATTTTCTTTCGGCTTATTGGAAAAAAGCAGGCGCCGATACGCCGGATAAATATCGTCATTTTTGACTTCTGCACGCATTTTATCCCACAAATCAGGATAAAAACGCTCGCTGTCACGGCTGACCCATGCGGCATCGTAAGGGCGTGCCAAAAACACCGAAGAAACAATGATTTTATCTGTCAGTTGCGGATATTTTTCGGCAAACAAAAGCGCCAAAGTTGAGCCCCAAGATGCGCCGTGCACAATAACTTTTTGTGCGATATTAAGCGCCTGAAGCACGCGATAGGCATCATTTAATAGCGCCTCCGTATTATTATGAAACAGTGAATCATGCGCCAATGATTGACCGCAACCGCGCTGATCAAACTGAATAAAACAATAACGTTTTTTATCAAACAAACGGGCATATTTCGGCCGCGACGAACCGCCCGGTCCGCCGTGAAACGACAGCACCGGCAAGCCTTTCGGATTGCCAAACGCGCGATAATATATCGTATGACCGTCTTCGGGCGGCAAAAAGGCCTCTAAAAACGGCTGTGGCTCGCGATTAAATATGTTCCAAAACATTGTTTACCTCACTTAGTTTCAATATAGCGCGGCGGTGCCAACTTACAACATTAAAACAAATCCATTCACAGAAAAGCGCACAAATTTGAAGATCCCTTGACGCGTTTGCCTGTCAGCAAAGCGAGCGATGACTTGTTTTGGGCGCTGGCGCGCGTCATGATGATACAAAGCGAGCGAGGACTTGTTTATTACAAAGTTTTAATTAAAATTAAGAGTCATCCCTCCAAACCGTCTGGTTTGGTCAAGGGATCTTCAAATGAATTTGTTGACATACGTTAACGGATACAATACTTTGAAAATATGAGAAATATGTATGTTTATATAATGACAAATGCAAATGTATGTTGGCGTAACTAATGATTTGGTGCGTCGCGTATGGGAACATAAAAATGATATACATAAAGGTTTTACCTGCGAATATAATTTGCATAAGTTGGTTTATTTTGAAGTTTACAAAGATGAATTAACGGCGATTGAACGCGAAAAATATCTCAAGAAATGCTATAAAAAAACGAAGAAAAAGCTAATTACTGTGCAGAATCCTCAATGGAACGATTTATATGACGTTTTAACGCCGCTGGAATAGCTTAATTTGAAGATCCCTTGACGCGTTTGCCTATCGGCAAAGCGAGGGATGACTTGTTTTTGGCGCTGGCGCGCGTCATGATGATACAAAGCGAGGGATGACTTGTTTTGGGCGCTGACGCGCGTCATGATGATACAAAGCGAGGGATGACTTTTATTATAACATAACACAAAAAAACGTGCTCCCTTTTCACAAAGGGAACACGCTGCTTATTTAAATTGTTGTCGCTACAACTTATGCTAATTCCAACGCGTGGCAATTAAGCCAGTAGTTGGTCTTCACGAGTGTCTTAATGCGATCACTCTTGAGAGCCTTCTGTCCCTCATGGCGGAAGATAATCTTCGCCATTTCATTTTTCTCCTTGGTAGCCAAGGAGAAGAAATGGAAGATAGCTTTTTCACTGAGCTCACGACCAAGCTCGTAGAATACTAAGAGCTGACGGGAACAGAACTCCAACTGCGCCTCTGGACAAATTTCTGGAGTTGCCTCCAAATACTTTTTCCATGAGGGAGCTACCTCCTCAGAGGAAGAGCAATAGTGCTCTCTGGTTACGATGAGTTGACTGTAGACAGTCAAAGCGTCATCAACAAGCTTAGAAGCACCTTCTCTCTGCATATTAGCCCACGCTACAAACTCGGCAGAAACGCCGTGTTTGATAATGTGATTATACACACGAGCCAAAATGCGCTCATCGTGGTAACTCAACATCACTTTGAGCATCTCTTCGCTAAGAGTTGCACGGCTCATATACGCGTCAAGGAGCTTATAGTTTGCGTTCGTGCAAATATACGTAATCTCCTCAATGGTATATTTCTCATTTCTCTCTTCCTTGGCCTCAAGGTAAGGCTTGTTCAACCACATGTCGTTCATCGCCCAGATTTCGCTTAACAAAGCGGTTTTCTTGGCGTTGCGCTCCTCATAGTCCTTATCCATGATAAGGAGCTTGTGGAAAAACGCAGTTTTTTCGCCATCGCTTTCTAATGAACGAATATAGCGCACAACATCGTCTTTAGAGAAAGCGGTCGGCTCTTCCATAATGAAATGCCTCTTGGCGTACCAAGCGAAATGCTTTGGCATCCAACCATGCAGTCTTCTGTGCGCCCAACAGATGATGCCGACGCAAATGGTTGCCCACGCGTCTACCATGTTGTTGGGCTGTTTCTCATCCATCGGGCGCTCATAAAGCATATCTGCTGTTCCTTTGGGGAAGATGTGCGCCCAGATGGTGAACATTACTGGATTCAGCATCAATACCCACATAATAGGCAGTGCAACGCCGAAAATGGCGATGGTCAATACCACACATGCGATGAACTGCAAGAGCCAACCTAGGAAATCCGCGATTTTCACCAAAGCAGGTCCAAACTTGTTCTCCCACATGTTGCGGGAGTTGAAGTTAGACACGCGGTTCTCAGACTCACAATTTGCAAAACTAATTTTCATAGCTGTAAAAGTTTTAGATCCTCACTCTCCGATGAAGATATGAATAAAAAAGTTAAAGCTGTTATGAGAGAAATCAAGTGCAAGTCTCAGGATATCATAATATCGTAACAAATGCACTCCAAACAACTACTCATATCTGTTTGCACAACGTTTAGCTTTTAATTACATTACCATCTTTTGAGCGAAAACCCAAGCGACAACAACATAATTTTTAACTAACTAATTATACATAACATCAATAAGCATGTTTAGAATAGCAAAAAATTGTGATTTTGTCAAGCCGGTTTTCATGATGTGGGTTTAATGATGATTTTTGCATAATATTAAAAGTCATGCCTTGAGCTTGAACGAAGTGAAAGCGAGATAAGGCATCTACCGATTTTATAAATTAATTTGTAAATCGCTTAACGCGTTTGCCCTACGGCAAAGCGTGCGATGACATTGTTGGGCTCTGGCGCGCTTCATGATGTTGCAAAACGTGCGATGACATTAAATTTTATGCTTAAATTACATTTGCCGTTATCTATTTTTTCAACAGTGCTTTGATTTCATCGCCGGCGGCATATTGACGCACGCTTTTGCCCGCAAAATCACGTGCTTTAACATTGGCGCCGGCCGACACCAAAAGCTCTACCACATCGGGATTTTGATTGAGCGCCACCGCATACATTAACGCCGTGCGACCTTTTTCATCAACCGCTTCCAAGTCGGCACCGTAGCGCAAAATCATCTTCACAACGCGAGCGCTGGCATCGGTGCGACAAACATTCATTAAAAGCGTGCGGCCGTGCGAGTCGCGGGCATTGATATCATGAACTTGCGCCATGTCGGACGCCATGGCAGAATTACCCTGATTGCCGGCCAATCCGGTCAAAAGTTGCTGTGCCATTTGCCCGAGCGCCGCACCATTATTTTCATCGCCGCCCAAAAGTGCCCCAAGCATATTTTGCAAACCGTCAGATGGCGTATTTTCCGCACCGTTCTTAATCGCACTGCTGTTTTTTGCCTGCGCTAACGGATTAAACTTGCCGCGCACATTTTCCATGGCATAGGCCATAACTTTTTCGGTCAACATCTGACGATGTGTATAGGTCCAATATGCACCGCCAGCCAAAACCAGCGCCAACAAAACCACCATCGTTGATAAAATGAGCATCAATTTTTTCCACATCTTCCGATTCTCCGTTTATTTAACTTCCACACGGGCATAACGCCAAATCAACCTAGCCAGCATGATATACATCAGCGTTTCCATGCCTTCTTCCATAATTTCGTTATCAAAATATGCCGTTTCAGCCACTTGCGCGCCAACCGCCGCCACGGCGAACAAAAGAAAATCCCATACATAAATCGGCGCCTTTGTGACATAGCGCCATATCGGCCGCCACAGTTTGGCCGCCAGCGCATAGATAACTACGCCGATGGCAAAGCTCCAACGGATCCATGCGACCAAATAGCCGTATTTAAAATCACTCCAACGGCACGTTTCTTCCGTTTCTAAATATAGCTTGCAAAAAATTGCTCTGCCGCCGTTTACCTCGCGTATGATTACAAACAAAACAATAAACGCCAACAACACAAACATTTTATGCTCGTGTTTGGCGCATAAGGCCACCCCGACCGCAACAAGCAAAATCAACAGCTGAATATTCTCCACAATGCCGTCTTCCGCAAACCAAACGGCCGGCGCATAGCGCATCAGCGGATATATTGCCGCCAACAACAAGGCCCCTAAAAGCGTCATTGGCAAAATGTGCCAATCTATGCGAGCAAAAATATTTTTTAACATATTCCACATATTATTCTCCCGATACCTCTTTGTAACCGATATTTTTATAAATTGTAAGACTTCTTTTACCTGATGTGTATAAAATCTGATAAAACAGCAACCATAAAAATCATGAAAATTCTTGACAAATTTTTGCCATAGTGCTAAATTGACGGCAATTTGTTTATTATTAATTCAATATCATTATGAATCACGAGTCATTAAACGCGTTTAACAAACGCCTGGAGCGCCTTGATATCAGTGCAGCGCTCAAAGAGAAGTATGGACAGGAATACAAGCGCTTGCTTTGCCTGCGCAGTGATGACCCCAAACGGGTAGAAGAACATGTGTCGCACATCAGCTTTGCCTGTTTTTGCAATGGCACAACCCGCATTAACAGCGAGCTTAAGCTGATCAAAGCACTCGCTGCCGGCGAAAGTGTAGAGCTTCGTGTATTCTCCGGAATTGGCACCGATGACAACTTGCTGAGTCTTTTGGACAATAGCAATGTGACAATGCCCAAGCTGAGGCCACTGACCAAGATTCGCGTCTGGCAAGAGGCAAATGCCAAAGACTTACCGGTGCTGACATTGCGCGAGATTATTACACAGATGCCGCGCTGTTTGGTCAAGAAAGCAAAAGCTGTGTGCCTGCTCTCTGAGGAAGACAACATTCCTTTGAATGCTTACAACAATCTCATGGGGATGTTTGAATACAACATCTGGCTTTTTGAGTAATTTTATTTCCGTATTATTATGAAGCAAATCACTTTAGCAGATGTGCGTCAAGCTTTAGAAGAAAGCATCAATGCCAACGCACAGGAAACAACTCCCAAGCTGACCGACGAGCAACTGCTTGAAACAGATTTAATGGCAGATTTCAAAATGGACAGTTTGGAGCTGATAGAACTGACCATGCATTTGGAGCACAATCTGAACATCAGGATTTCTGACGATATGTTCAGCGAGTGTAAAGAAATGACTGTAAGAAATTTGCTGCAATGTTGCAATTCGCACATTGAACGGCATTAAAACTCTTTTTTTACACAAAACATCGCCCTTTAAAGCGGTGTTTTGTTGTTTTAAATCGTAAAAAAATTATAAAAAAACACTTGCATTTGCATTCATTTTGTTTTATAAGACTTGATGTTTGAGCTTATCGGGCTAAAAGGCATGCCTGACAGCTTTTGTTTAATTCCAATTGATTGAAAGGGAATAAAATGCCAAAATTAAAAACAAAAAAAGCCGCTGCCAAGCGTTTCGGCGTTACCGGCACGGGTAAGTTAAAAAGAAATCACTCGTTTAAGAGACACCTTCTTTTTAATAAACCGACAAAGCAAAAAAGACAAGCCAGAGGCACAAAGTTAATCAATGCTGCCAATGCTTTTGTTAAAAAGTTTTTACCGTTTATTTAAGGGGAGGATAAGATATGTCTCGTGTTAAAAGAGGAATGACCGCTCACGCTCGCCATAAAAAAATTTTGGATATGGCAAAAGGTTACAGAGGTCGTAATAAAAATGTATTCAGAGTAGCTGTTGAAAAAGTTGAAAAAGGTTTGCAATATGCTTACCGTGACCGCAAAGCAAAGAAAAGAAGTTTCCGCGCATTGTGGATTCAACGTATTAACGCTGCCACACGTATCCATAATATGACTTATTCTCGATTTATCAGCGGGCTCGTTAAGGCCGGTGTTGAACTGGACCGCAAAGTCTTAGCTGATATCGCGTTAAAAGAGCCCCAAGCATTTGCTAAGTTGGTAGAAACCGCTCAAGCGGCTCTTAAGAAATAAGACAGATACAAACGCAAAATATCAAGAGTCGGCTTAAAGGAGCATCCATAAGCTGACTCTTTTTATTTGCAAAAACAAAGGTTATTGTGATGGAAAATTTAGAAGAATTAAAAGCAGAAATATTAAATCAAATCAATCAGGCGAACGATTTAAAACAGCTTGATGACATACGCGTTGCCGCAACCGGCAAAAAAGGACGGTTGACCGAGCAAATGAAAAGTCTCGGTGCATTGCCGCTGGAAGAAAAAATTGCTCTCGGCAAACAATTAAACGTGATTAAAACAGAATTTGAAGCGGCATTTGAAGCACAAAAGAAAATTTTGGAACAAAAAGCCTTAAATGAAAAATTGGCTACCGAAAAAGTGGATGTGACTTTGCCGATACGTCCGGAAATTCAGGGACGCATTCATCCGGTTTCTAAAATTTTTGAGGAAGTGGCGGCCATTTTCGGACAAATGGGATTTACCGTGGCTGAAGGACCGGATATTGAAGACCAGTTTCATAACTTTAATGCGCTTAATATGCCGGCTAATCATCCTGCCCGCCAAATGCAAGATACTTTTTATCTTAATAATGATCCGTCAAAACCGTTTGATATGGACACAGCCTATGTGGCGCGCACTCAGACATCGGGCATTCAAATTCGCACCATGGAAAAGCAACAACCGCCAATCCGCATTATTGCGCCGGGACGCACCTATCGTTCAGACTATGATGCCACCCACACGCCGATGTTTCATCAGGTAGAGGGCTTGGTAATTGATAAAAATATTACCATGGCGCATTTAAAAGGTTGTTTATATGATTTTGTAAAAGCGTTTTTTGAACTGGACGAATTACCGGTGCGCTATCGTCCGTCATATTTTCCGTTTACCGAACCTTCGGCCGAAATGGATATCGGCTGTTTGAAAACCAAAACCGAACTCAAAGTCGGCGCCGGCACCGATTGGCTTGAAATCTTGGGTTGCGGCATGGTGCACCCGAACGTTTTAAAAGCCGGCGGAATTGACCCGAACGAATATCAGGGTTTTGCTTTCGGTATGGGGATTGACCGCTTAGCCATGCTTAAATACGGCATTCCGGATTTGCGCACGTTCTTTGAATCGGATGTGCGTTGGCTTAAACATTACGGATTTACGCCGCTTGATTTTTCTTCTATGACCGGCGGATTAAGCAATAACGGAGGATTGGCACGATGAAATTCACATTATCTTGGCTCAAAGAGCATTTAGAAACAACCGCTACATTACAACAAATTGATGAAACATTAACACGCATCGGTTTAGAAGTAGAAGAAATTATCAATCCGGCGGCGGCGCTTGATGATTTTGTGACTGCACGCATTGACAGCGTAGAAAACCACCCGGACGCCGATAAATTGCACGTTTTATGCGTTAATGACGGCACAAACAAATATCAGGTTGTTTGCGGTGCACCGAATGTGCGTGAAGGTTTAATCGGTATTTTTGCCCGCGAAGGCACATTGATTCCGCTGTTTAATGAGCGCTTAAAACGCGCCACCATTCGCGGCGTAGAAAGTTGTGGCATGATGTGCGCGATTGATGAAATCGGCCTTGGCACGGCACATGATGCCATTATTGAACTGCCGGCCGATACACCGATTGGAGCTAAGGCTTCAGAGATTTTAAATGTTGATCCGGTTATTGAAGTTTCCATCACCCCGAACCGTGCCGAATGTTTGGGCGTGCGCGGCATTGCGCGCGATTTGGCAGCCGCCGGACTTGGCACCCTAAAGCCGCTGAACATCAAGAAAACTGAAGGCAAATTTGCCAATCCGATTAAAATTTCGGTAGAATGTCCGACAGAGTGTCCGACATATACGGGACGCTACATCAAAGGTGTCAACAACCGCGCTGAAACACCGAAATGGATGAAAGATCGGCTTAATGCCATCGGTATTCACTCCATTTCGCCGCTGGTGGATATTACCAACTATATTAACTATGATTTGGCGCGCCCGCTTCACGTTTTTGATGCCGATAAGCTCAAAGGCAACATCACCGTGCGCATGGCGCATGAGGGCGAAAAATTTGTGGCTTTAAACGAAAAAGAATATATTTTGCCGGATTATGCTCTCGGTATTTGTGACGAAGAAGGTGTGCAATGCTTGGGCGGCATTATGGGCGGCTTGGAAAAAGGTTGTTCCGAAAACACCGTTAATGTGTTGTTGGAATGTGCACTGTTTAAGCCGGAATGCATCGCCAAAACCGGCCGCCATTTACAAATTGATTCGGACTCACGCTATCGCTATGAACGCTGGGTGGACCCGAAATCAAACATCAGCGGTTCGGATTATGCCACGCAGTTGATTTTGCAAATCTGCGGCGGCGAAGCTTCAGACCTGACGGTTTGCGGCTCTGAAGATTACACCCCTCAAGTAGCTTATTTGCGGCCTGAGCGTCTGGAAACCTTTATAGGCATGCCGGTCAGCGCCGAAAAATCTATGCAAATTTTGCAAAGTCTCGGCTTTAACGTATCGCTTGAAAACGGCAAAATCAAAGCCGTTTCGCCAAGTTGGCGCGGCGATATTGAAGGCGAACATGACTTGATTGAAGAAGTGGTGCGTATGATCGGACTTGATGAAATTCCGGCTGTTTCACTGCCGCATGATAAACTGCCAAAACCGATTTTAACACCAACGCAACACAACGCAATGATAGTTAAGCACGAACTGGCTTTACGCGGAATGTATGAAACTGTCACTTGGAGCTTTGCCGACAGCGATATTGCGCAGTATTTTCGCCAAAATAGCGACATTGTTTTGGTGCAAAATCCAATCATCAAAGAGATGGATGAAATGCGTCCGTCAATTTTGCCGAACTTACTGACGGCGGCCAGAGCCAATATAGCCCGCGGTTATGCCAATTTGGCGCTGTTTGAAGTGGGACCGGTTTTTGACGGTCGCAACCCAACCGAACAACATACTTCGGCCGCCGGTGTGCGTGTTGGCCAAACCGCTAAAAAAGAATGGAGCAATGCTTCGCGCGCTTATGATGTGTTTGATGCCAAAGCTGATGCTTTAGCCGCAATTGCCGCGGCAAACGGTCCGGTTGACAATCCGCAAATCACCACCGACGCACCGAGCTATTATCATCCGGGACGCTCCGGAACCATTCGTCTGGGCAAAAATGTGTTGGCATGGTTTGGCGAAATCCATCCGAGCATTTTGAAAAAGCTTGATATCAAAACTCGTGTTGTGGCGTTTGAAGTGAATTTGGATAACATTCCTTTGCCGCGCAAAAGCACCGATAAATCGCGTAAAAAGCTGGAATTATCGGCTTTTCAGGCGGTTGATAAAGATTTGGCCTTTGTGGTAAACAAAGACGTTTCGGCGGCTTCAATTTTGGCTGCGGCCAAAAATGCTGACCGCAACCACATTACCGATGTGCGCATTTTTGATATTTATGAAGGCGAAAGTTTGCCGGCCGGTAAAAAATCTGTGGCTATCAGCCTGACTTTCCAGCCGATTGAGCAGACGTTTACCGATAAAGATATTGAAAATTTGATGAATAAAGTCATAGTAGAAGTCGGCAAAAAGACCGGCGGCGAATTAAGATAGGAGAATAAAATTATGGCAATGAGAACAACGCGCAAGCAAAACTATCCGCAGTGGTATCAGGAAGTGGTATCTGAAGCCGATATGGCCGAAAACTCGGTTTCGCCGGGCTGTATGGTGATGAAGGCATGGGGCTATGGTCTTTGGGAGCGTATTCAACGTGTTTTAGATGAAAAAATCAAAGAAACCGGCCACGAAAACTATTATTTTCCAATGTTTATTCCGTTGTCGTTTTTTCAAAAAGAGGCTGACCATGTGGAGGGATTTGCCAAAGAAATGGCTGTGGTCACACACTCGCGTTTGATCAGTGAAGACGGCAAACTTAAACCGGCCTCACCTTTGGAAGAACCATTGATTGTGCGCCCGACCAGTGAAACAATTATCGCTGATTCTTTTGCACGCTGGGTCAGCTCTTATCGTGATTTGCCGATTTTGCTTAATCAATGGGCCAATGTGGTGCGTTGGGAAATGCGCCCGCGTCTGTTTTTGCGCACACGCGAATTTTTGTGGCAGGAAGGACATACCGTGCATGCCAGCATGCAGGAAGCCGAGGCTGAAACCGTTAGAATGCTTGAAGTTTATCGCGATTTTAGCGAAAACGCTTTGGCTATGCCGGTTTTGGTCGGACGCAAACCGGAACATGAAAAATTTCCGGGCGCGATTGATACCTATTGCATTGAAGCAATGATGCAAGACGGTAAGGCTTTGCAAGCCGGCACTTCACATTTTTTAGGGCAAAACTTTGCTAAATCGGCCAACATTAAATTTGTCAATCAAAACAACGAACAAGAATATGCTTATACAACTTCGTGGGGTGTTTCCACGCGTTTAATCGGCGGTGCCATTATGTGCCACGCCGACGATGACGGCATGGTCGTTCCGCCGCATATTGCACCTTATCAGGTTGTGATTGTGCCGATCATCAAAAAATCGGAAGACAGCGAGCGCATTATGGCGTATATTGAAAATTTGCAAAAACAGCTTAAAACGCAAACCGCTTTCGGTGAAAAAATCCGTGTTAAAGTTGACGGGCGCGATAAACCGAGTCAAGATAAGTCATGGGAATGGATTAGGAAGGGTGCTCCGATGGTCTGTGAAATCGGTGCCCGTGATGTTGATTCTGCCGGTTTAATGGTCAAAGAACGCATTTACTTGGGCAAACCGGAAGGCAAAAAAATTATTTCTGTCGCCGATTTTTCGGCACAAATTGGCCCACGCTTAGAGGCATTGCAAGCCGAGATGTTTGCGCGCGCAAAAGCACGCCTTCAGGCCAATATACGCACCGATATTACCACACCGGAAGCCTTTGCTGCTTATTTTGCCAACTCTAACGAGTGGATTGAAGACGGCAAAACGGCCAAAGTGGCATTTGTGCGTGGCAAATGGTGCGGAGATACGGCTACGGAAGAAATTTTGAAATCAATGAAAATCACCATTCGTTGCATTCCGTTTGACCAAAGCGGCACCGAGGGACCGTGTTTGCTTACCGGCAAACCGGCAACCATGGACGTTATCTACGCCCGCAGCTATTAATAATTATCAGGCTCAATACAAAAACTCCTCTTTAGAAAGATAATCTAAAGAGGAGTTTTTGTATCTATAGATTAACGCTCCGGTTTATATACTTTACGGCCGGCTGCAACATATTCATGCAAAACTTTTTCGCCTGCTTCGGTGGCAATTTCGCCATATACCTTAATACCGCGACGCGCAAATTCATTCAGCCAATCAGGTTTAAAACCTTCATCAAAGCCGGTTATTTCTTCCACGCGCTTTGAGAAAACACCGTAATATACTTCTTTTATACCAGACCACATAATGCCGCCCAAACACATAATGCAAGGCTCTGCCGTAACATACAGCTTCAAATTATGAGCAGATAAATCATAAGTATCCAAAACTTTTTCAGCCGCTTTAATGGCATTCATTTCGGCGTGATTATGACTGCAATTTTCACTCACCACGCTGTTGGCCGTTTTGGCAATCAGATGATCGTTTTCATCATAAATTGCCGCTAAAAAAGGACCGCTGCCGGCCGCAATATAATTTTTCAATTCAGCCTGTAATTCTAAGATGATTTGCTCGGCTTTTTTTAGTTTTTCAAGATTGATTTGTTCGTTGCAAACTGTCATTTTTGTTTTCCTTTCCTATGTTCAAAAGCGTAGCGGAAAAGAGTTAAAAAAACAATAACAGCCGCCCGCCATGACAGCGAGCGACCTTTTTACGGTTGTTGAACATCCTGGTAAATCAGATATTATTCTTCCTTATCTTCCGGCAAAGGCCATTCCTGAGCGCGGAAAAATTCTTTACGTTGTTTGCGGCTCATAGACCAAATGTTGCCTAACCCGTTAATCGGTTGCACCGTATAAAGCGACGCAAAATCAAAATCACGACTAAAAAAAACAGAGGTTGTTTTTGTATAATTATTCATCGGGCAAAAGCCGTAAAAATCAACCTGCAACAGGTTCGCCGCGCGTAAATTTTTAACCGCACCGACATATTCCAAACTGGTGTTAATGCGGTCACTGTCGTCTAAAATAATCATACCACCCGGCGCCAATGCTTTTACCGCACAAGCCGCACATTCGGCGCGTCGTTTACCGTCAATCACTATCACATCATATTTTTCATTATCGGCAAAAATCATATCTTCATAGCCTTGTTTTTCATCACAATAGCGCATCTGCCAATTTTGTGCCGAAAATTCTTTGGCAAATTTTTCAAACCATTCCGGCTTGTCTTCAATGCTGATAACTTTAAGTGCCCGCTTAGCCCAATACATGGAAGAATAACCGGTTCCGTATTCAAAAATTTTTTTATCGTGATAATCAAATTGTGACAAATACTCAATCGCCGGATATGTATACCAAGGTATCGGATTTCCGTCACGATCTACGCACACTTTTTCATTCATACTGCGCTCAATCGCAAAGTCTTTTTGCCACATTTCAATAAATTGCTTAAACCGATCACTATACATTTTTGTCTCCTATGGCTTTTATATCACATTTTGTGTAAAAGGAAAGCATTTAAAACCAATAAATCGCCTTAAACTTGAAATTTAAGGCGATTTATAAAGCTATAAAAATAAAACAATAAACAAGGAGTAGTAATCAGAAGAACTGGCAGCTACCGACTCTCCCGTGTCTTAAGACAAAGTACCATAGGCGATAAGAGG
>CADAJN010000006.1 GCA_902788365.1 uncultured Pseudomonadota bacterium
AAAGCGAGATGAGGATTTGAACCCGCAGAAAGCGGGTTTGACTACAAACGAAAGGCAGACGCAAGTATGCCGGTAAGCCGCAGGCTTATGAGTGCAGTGGCGGAAAAACACGTCATTGAGCTTTCTCAATGACGTGTTCGGGTTTAAGTTAGAGTATTATCAGATATAATACAGATAATGAATATTGAAAGCGTAGTTTTTTTGTAATTATTTAGAAATATCTTATTGATTTTGAATTAAATTACTTAATGCTTTTTGAATAGCTATCTGATTACTGTTATCAACCTTTCTGATCGGGTTTCCATTTACATCACCGCCGATAAATTTTCCATTATCATATTTGAGATGGGCAATTTCCTCAGCCTGTCCGTCATTAAATTTTAAAATTGTTGAAATACCGTTTAATCTGCCGGTTTTGTGATTGACTTGCATGTCTACCCCATAATTATCGCCATAAATGCGATTCTCGGCCATATTCAAAAGCCCCTCATTGGAAAATAATTTCTTTTCTTCGGGAATCGGATTAAGTAAGTTTAAACCGCTTTTTTCAAAAACATCTTTAGCATTAACAATTGTATGCAGATAATCAATATCAATATTTCTTTCAGGAAAATCTTGTCTTTTAAGCGAATTATTCGCACTGACATAACCAATAACAGCTATATGGAAAGAATCAAAATGCGATTTTTTAGGTCCTGGTCTTATATGGGTATATTTAGTTTTTATATCGCCTATTTCCGTAAACGGATATACAGTATGTTTGTGCGGTTTCATATCGTTTTTAACCGTTTCCAAATAAAGGTATTCCTGACCGGAGAAATTTTTTAATACTTTCTCAAATAAAAGTGGGATATCTTCTTTTTTGATATCATATTGTTTTGAATAATGGCGTAACAATTTATTGGCTTCTTTTTCATTTTCGGCAATTAAAACTCCTTCAATAGCCGCGGTATCTAAAACAAGATAATTATCGGAAACTGTTGTTATTTCTGTTTTGTCTTTGTTATCGGTAATCTCTTGTGCCTGAACAGAATTCGGAGAGAGGGTTGTTGCCAGTAATAATGTGCTCGTCAGACCTATTTTTTTCTTTAGGCTGTTTAATTTGTTTTTAATGTTCATTTTCTTTGCTCCCTATTTTTAAAAAATTAAAACCACCGTTGCAGGTGGTCTGAGAGTTCAGAAATCATATAGCATAAAATGACTCTTTTAGCCTTTCAAACAGCTCATTTAAATAGCCTGAGCCGCTCTTGGACATTCGCTAAAAGCCCCCAGACCATTGTCAATGAATGATCTGGGATTATATATTATCGGTAACTTGAGTTACCAGATAAACTATCGGTGTAAATCCCTTTTCACCGTATGCTATAAAAAGCTTCTGACAGCTCCGAACCACCACTGGCTCTAAATAAGCAGTTTATTATGCTTATTTTATGTCTATTTTATCGCAAATTTTTGAATATTGCAACAAAAAAATCATTTTAACTGTTTTCTTTTCTAAATACAAAAAACACCGCCGGTGATTGGCCAGCGGTGTTTCAGAATTTTAATTCGGCTTAGAAATTATACGTCAATCCCAAAGTGAAGATTTTGATGGAATTTTTATAATCAGCCGATACGTTGTGACCTTCGTTGCCGGTCCACGAAGTATCCAAATGGGCATCATGCGCCGACATATAAGTAAATGCCGTATCAACATTTAAGTGCTCGTTATATTTATATCCCAAACCGACGGAATACCATATACGGTCAGAATCCGGAATGCGCGGTGTGCGGTGTGCAACACGCACGGCGCTTTGGTCATAAGCCCAACCGAGACGTAATTTCCATTGTTCATCAAGCATAAAGCTGGTGCCCAGAGCAAAGAAATTGGTGTCACGCCACTTTTCATCTACGCGCGAAATATAACCTGTCGGTCTATTATAACCATCGCGGCCGACAAATGTTAAATTTTGAAACGAACTCCAAAATACGCGCTGATATTCGGCCATAACAGCCCAACGGTCGGTAATATCATGATAAATACCGAAAGACAACATTGCCGGTGTGTTCAAATTTACTTGAATATCTTGATTCAGCATCGGCAACGGCGCACTGGATTCCATGTCGCCTTTGATTTTGTGACGAATTTTACTGCGGTAACCCACACCGGCGCGAGTTGCCGGAGTAAATTCATACATAGCACCTAACTGATAGCCGACATCCAGTGCATCACCATTGGCGTTAATGCTATATTGACGGTTTCCGGCAGTGCTGGTTAAGTGAGCCCAAACATACTGCACTTGCAAACCGGCACCGACAGAAAGTTTATCGGTCAGTTTATAGGCAGCCATTGGCGTAAATACTGCGGACTTAAAATCTGAAGTAACACCGTGGTCCGAACCCAACCATTCGTGGTCATATTTGGTAATCATGCCGTATTGGCTGTTACCGGCAAAAGCCAGAGTCAGCTTATCATTAACTTGGTGCGAAATCGTGAAATAAGGCGAAATAGCCGCGTGCACAACGTTTTGCACATCGGCACCACGTGTGCCGTCTTCGTCACGCACGTTTTTAGCCGTTGCTTTCGGGGCAATATAAGTGCCGCCGCCGGAAAATTGTGTGCCTTTAATACGGGTTAATCCGGCTACGTTATAATATGCATAAGAATTGTTTTCAGCAGCAGCCGAAACACCGGCAAAAGCATTACCTTGCGCGGCAGAAGATTGTTCTCTTAAATGGAAACCGGCCGCCATTGCCGTAGAAGACAGCAATAAAGTGCTGAGCGCGGTTAAAGTCAAAACCTTTTTCATTGTTTATCCTATTGTTATTAAACCTAATAAACAGTCGCCCTGAAAACGGCCGTCTTAAAGCTCTATATCCTATTATATTAATTTTGGCAAGATTTTGCCGCTAAAAGCAAAAATATGTGGGGATAATTTTACATGTATAGTAATAAGTATTTGAAAATGTGGTCTTTTTGCCCTGTTGATTAAATTGGTATAATGCTTTACAATGCGGCCTGTTTGCAGTAAATATTATCTTATATTTACCGTAAGGAAACTTAATAACCGAAAGGAAACGCAGGTGAGAGAGTTTGTAAAGTTTTGTTTGAGAACGGTTTTAAAGCTGATGAAAGCCAAATGCAAATTTGACTTTGATATCAGCAAGTTGCCGAACAAGGGGGTTTATGTGGCCAATCATGTGTCATATTTGGACCCGATTTTGTTGTTTGCATTTTTACCGGGAAATCCTGTTTTTGCTCTTAACGGACATCTGTATCGTCGGCACTGGATTAGCTTTTTGATGCGTTGCGCCGATGTGATTCAGTTTAATCCGATTGAACCTGGTGATATTAAAAAATTGATTGCCAAAGTGGACGAGGGACGTCAGGTGGTTATTTTTGCCGAAGGTCGCATTACCGACAACGGCGGTTTAATGAAAATTTACGAGGCACCGGGGTTGGTGGCTGATAAGTCCGGTGCACCGCTGATTCCGATTTGGATTGACGGTCCGCAATACGGATATTTTTCTAAAACTAAAGGGCATTTGCCGCATCGTCCGTTACCGAAAATGCGCATTTATGTCGGTAAACCGCGCAAATTTAAGCTCAAAGATGAGTTGCGTCGCCAACGCGATCACATCAGCAATGAAGTGTATATGATTTTGCGCGAAATGGGTTTCGGCATCAATTATAATAAAGATATTTCTCTGTTTGCTCAGTTAATGAAAACCGCAAAGGTATATTCACGCACAGGTTGGTTTTCAAAACGGCCGCGTATTATAGAAGATATCAACCGCAAACAGAAGTCGTATAAGGATATTATCGTGGCATCGCTTGCTTTGGGTAAGATGTTTAAAAAACTTGCCGCACACGATGAAAATGTGGGTGTTTTGTTGCCGAATGCCATTGCTACGGTATGCACGTTTTTTGGTTTGTCGGCATATGAACGCACACCGGTTATGATTAACTTTTCGGTCGGCTCCAAAAATATGGTTTCTATGTGCAAAACCGCTTTGGTTAAAACGGTTTTGACTTCTAAGGCCTTTATTATTAAAGGTAAGTTGGAGCAAGTGATTGAAGATATACAAGCGGCCGGTGTGAAAATTGTTTATTTGGAAGATTTGGCCAAGAAAATGCCGTTTTGGGTTAAACTTAGCTCGTTTATAGACTATAAAATCAAACATGTGCCGCATAAAATAGGCGGCAACAAAAAAGCAGTTATCGTGTTTACGTCCGGTTCCGAGGGCGCGCCGAAAGCCGTTTTGCTCAGTCATGCAAATTTGATTGCCAATGTCAATCAGTTGGCGGCCATTCAGACCGTGACGCATAAAGATTTGTTGTTTAATGCATTACCGATGTTTCACAGTTTCGGTTTGATGGTCGGTATGCTGTTCCCGCTGTTTCAGGGTTCTAAGCTGTTTTTATATCCGTCGCCGTTGCATTATCGTGTGGTGGCCGAGCTGGTTTATGAGCTTGGGGCTACATTGATGATTGGCACAGATACGTTTTTGCGCGGTTATGCTAAGATTGCACACCCGTATGATTTCCACACCATTCGTTTGATGTATTCGGGCGGAGAAGCAGCTAAAGCCGACACACGCAGCATGTGGATGGAACATTCCGGCGTGCGGATGATGGAGGCTTACGGTTCAACCGAATGTTCGCCGGTGATGACTGCCAATAACGGTATTTTCAACAAATTCGGTTCCATCGGTAAATTGTTACCGGGTATGCAATATAAAATTGAGCCGGTAGACGGTATTGAAACCGGTGGAGAACTGTGCGTTAAAGGACCAAACGTGATGCTTGGTTATTATATGCCGGACAATCCGGGGGTTTTGGTGCCGCCGACGGACGGTTGGTATCATACCGGCGATGTGGTTGATATTGATGAAATCGGCTTTTTTACCATCAAAGACCGCATTAAACGCTTTGCAAAAATCGGCGGAGAAATGGTTTCGCTTAATGCCGTGCAAGACATGGTTATTGACGCTACTAAAGAAATGCTCGGCGAATATAATTACGGTGTGGTAGCCGTGCCGCATGAAAGCAAAGGCGAACAGATTGTGCTTGTAACCAATAATAAAGATGTTACGTCAGCATTGTTGCATGCTTATGTAAAAGCAAACGGTATGTCGGAATTGTATTTGCCGCGGGTAATTTTGTATCATGATAAATTACCGGTGTTTGCAACCGGCAAATCCGATAATGTGACGCTCAAAAAAGAAGTTATGGAAGAATTGTTTTCGGCAAACGAAAGAATTGCAGCCTGAGCTTTTTGAGATAAAATTTAGAGTGAAAAAATGAATTAGATTGTAAAGGAGATAAATAAATGGCGGGCAGTATAAACAAAGTAACCTTATTGGGCAATTTGGGCGCGGATCCGGTGGTCAGCGTTTTGCCGAGCGGTTCAAAAATTGTTAATTTGCGTGTTGCAACTTCGGATTCATGGAAGGATAAAGCAACCGGCGAAAGAAAAGAACGCACGGAGTGGCATAGAGTGGTTATTTTTAATCCACAGCTGGCTGATACGGCAGAAAGATATTTGCGCAAAGGTTCTAAAGTTTATCTGGAAGGCTCATTGCAAACGCGTCAATGGAAAGATAATAACGGCAATGATCGTTATACCACTGAAATTGTGTTGCAAAACTTTACCGGCACAATGGTGCTGTTAGACAGCCGCGGCAGCGATGCAACGGGTGCTGCGCCTGATGATGGCGGCGATGTATTTGCCACATCTGCGTCGGGTTGGGATAATAATGCGGCAACAGCGCCGTCATCAAATATAGATGATGATATTCCGTTTTAATCTGTGATAGGATAATCTAAAAGGACTTCGGATATTAACAACGAAGTTCTTTTATTATGCAAACGAGGTAAGAACAATGAAATTTTTGGTTGGCATGAGTGGTGGTGTAGATTCTTCGGTGGTGGCTACTATGCTGAAAAATGCCGGACACGAAGTGATTGGTGCCACAATGTCAATTTGGGAAAAAGGCACGACTTTTCATGGTAATTTAACCGCAGATGCTTGTTTTTCGCCGCATGAAGAGCAGGATATTGAAGCGGCCAAGGCAATATGTCAAAAGCTCAATATTCCATATTATGTTTTGGATTGTGCCGCGCGTTATAAACAGATGGTGCTGGATAATTTTAAAAGCGAATATAAAGCCGGTCGGACGCCTAATCCGTGTGTGATGTGTAATTCGTATATCAAATTTGAAGCATTGCCGCAAGAAGCCAAAGCACAAGGTATTGAATTTGATAAATTTGCTACCGGTCATTATGCGCGAATCGATTTTAATGCCCAAACCGGTCGCTATGAAATTCGCCGCGGTGCAGACCAACATAAAGACCAATCATATTTCTTATATCGCCTGACTCAGGCTCAGCTTTCTAAAATTGAGATGCCGCTCGGGGTTTATACCAAAAAGAAAGTGCGGGAAATGGCGAGCGAGTTTGGTTTGGCGGTGTCGGATAAGCCGGATAGTCAGGATTTTTATTCGGGCAATATCAATGATATTTTGCAAAATGCGCCGCAAGTCGGCAATTTTGTAAACCGAGCCGGTAAGGTGCTCGGACAACATCAGGGATATTGGAACTATACCATTGGTCAGCGTCGCGGTATGGGAATCGCGGCGGAGCGGCCGCTGTATGTTTTGGCCATTAACAAAGACAGCAACGAAGTTGTGGTCGGATTTGAAGAGGAATGCGAGCGTTCGGGTTTGGTGGCGGAAAACTGGCACTGGTCGGCCTTAGAGGGGTTGGATAAGCCGTTGGAATGTGAGGCTAAAATTCGTTCCTCGCAGCAGCCGACAGCAGTTAAGGCAGTGCCGCAAAGCGACGGTTCGGTGCAGGTTACGTTTTATGCCAAGCAAAAGGCCATTGCGCCGGGACAATCGGTAGTTTTATATCAAAAAGATGTGGTGCTGGGTGGCGGAATTATAAAAACAGCCATTTAGCAGATTTTTAAATCGGAAAAAGTGTAAAAAAACAGTGAATATATTTAAATTGTCACAAAAATTTAATATACAATCGGCCTAAAGTGTGCTAAAATAAGTCAGCTAAAGTGTAAAATAAGGAGATTTGTCATGTCTATCAAACTCTTAAAACGTTTGTCATGCGGTATAATCAGCGGCGTTTGTTGCTGTTTATTCTGCTTGCTTTTGGCCACGGCAGCAAACGCAGATGTATGTTTTTTGCCAACGGGGCAATGTGAAGCAGCCAGTGCTGATTTATCAACCGGCTGTAGCGGGTTTAATTTAACCGGTGCAAAAGATGAAACCGGTTGGAACTGCACACAATGTGGCGAAAAGTGGAAGTGTGAGAAAAAATCGTGCAAAGACGATTATAAAACAGACGTAAGATGCTCGGGTACCGAAACCAAGGTTTGTGATGAAACCAGAAAAGCCGGTGACGAATCGTGCTGTAAGTGTGAAGATTCGGTTACCAAATGTCAGCACGAAGGCTATGTTTATAAGACCACAAACACAAACGAAAACTGCACAGGTAAATGTCCTTATAACAGTGATTATTATGAAAGCTGTGAATGCAATGCAAAATATGATAAAGCTTCTGATGCTAATGCGTGTTATGCGTATAACACTTGTGAGCTGGGCGATTTAGCCGGCACTAAAAAATATGAGCAAACAAACGATGTTCATAAGTGTAAAGATTATATGGACAACGCTGAATATGTAACGGACAACAGCGAACAAGTAAAAAGCGACGATTATGACTGCACTTTGGTATGCACGGAAACTTGTGATAATAGCAATAGAAAATATTATCAGTGTTCGCCGAAAAATAATGATTGCACCGGCTGCGACTATTGCATAGCCGGCACCTGCAAAGATTCCGGTGAAAATCGCATTATTTCCGACAGCAGCACCTATGAAAAATGCGCAGACAGCTGCGGCGGTAAATATAGATGTAAGACCGGTTATACCGCAAAATATGCCGGTTCTAACCAGTATAAGTGCGTACCTGGTAATGCTTCTTGCGATTCTTCGTTAGGCGAGTATGAGCGCGAAAGTGATTGTAAAATTATGGGCTGGCCATGTGCTAAAGAAGGCAATTGCTGGAAGAGAACAAAAGCACAAATTACTTATGCTCGCTCAAATACTTGCAATCCGGTGCTTATTGTCCGAGGCAGTGCAACAACCGTAACAATTACGCCAAATACAAATACAACCAATCAACAACAATTTGTTGATGCCGGTAATAATGAACTGAGCTTTGGCTTATCCACAGGAATCCCGTCATCATTTAAGATTGGGGGACCTGACGGCACAACAACCTTGACGGTGACAGTAACAGGTTCGTCCGGCACTATCACTATCGGCACTTATAACTTCAAAGCCGGTAAGAGCTATCAAATTACACCAAACTGTAACGATGGCAACAAAGTTACCGTTTATTATGATGCACCGACGGATTGTAACCCTACTTTAATGGCGACAAATTCTGCAAATGGGCACAATACTTCGTTGTTGGCAACTAATCAAATGGATCCGGGAACGTATATATTTAACTTTGCTTCAGGCGGTAACGGAACAGGTAGCTCATTTACGATTAGAATGGGCAGAGGCGGCACACCGTCACCTCATAGCTCGGGATCGAGATATACCTTCTCTGCCGGTAATGAATATTGGATTGTGCCGAGTTGCACCAGCGGTTCAGGCTCAGGCTCTGGCTCAAACACTTATTCCGTAAAAATTACCTGCAGACCAAGTGACTTTACCAGCGGCAGTGGTAGCTGTAGCATTACTCCAAGCAGCAATGCCAAGCAAGAAGATTTGCAAAAAATTACGGCTTGGGCATGTATCTGCGAGGTGGGGCGTAGTTGTAGATATACAGCTGTAAAAGTTTCGGCAAATAGTGGAATCTTTTGGGGTGCTGGTTATGGTTTGAGTTATTCTCAAGGCTGCGGTATTGTAAAAGACCCTAATGGCACAAAGAGAAGTGATCTTGAGAACAGTGTTTGCAATGGTGCTGCAGGTTCTGGAAGCTGCAACTACGAGTGGCAATGGCATGATTACGAATTCGGATATTAATAAGTAATTATAGATCAGCAAAAATCAGCGGGGTGGTTTTATCCCCGCTTTTTTTGTGTGTAATCATGTCATACCTCAAGGTGCGCGGTGCGTCACCTTGATAAGGTATCTAACCTTTGCGAAGCGCTGATTTTTTTAAAGAATTTGTAGATGCCTTACGGAGGCATGACTGTTTATATATTATAATGTCACTCATGCACTCTTTTAATAATGTCATCCTCCGGCTCCGACCGGAGGATTTCAGCAAATTATAATGATTCAGCCGAGATCTTCGTGTCAGAGCACGAAGATGACAGTTAAAAAAACACGAAGATGACATTATAAAATACATGCGTAGTGGCAAGACAAGTTAAAAAAACTCGGATAATATGTTAGAAGAGCTTACGCTGATACTTTCAGCAGTGTAAGATGAAGATATAATTTTTTTACCCAAAGCATCTTGACAAAAAAATATTTACTGTTATAATCAATGACGAATTTTAATAATTTAGATATATGTATTACAGAGCTTTAAAAACTTCGGAATACAGCTATCCGAACAGTCCGGATTGCGTGTATACGCGGCAAATTGAGGCAGAAATGCAATTTTTGCAGCGTGGTTTAGCCGGACCGGTTTATTTAAATCGGGTGCTTGACGAAAACGGTGTGAAACACTTGCTTTGGGTGTGCGAATTGCCGGATAAACAAGAGGCTTTTTTGCCGGTGTTTATTGACGACTTTAAGCAAGAACTGCCTGAACTGGTTGCGCGCGAAGATGTGTCAGATCAAACTTTTGTGTATCGCTTCGGCCGCAGTTACAAAGTTTTTCGCCAAAAAAACGGTCGTATGAATGTGCGCATGATTACTGTGTTTTGGCACCAAGCTTTGGTTGATGCTTTGTTTCGGGCGCGGGGGTTTGTGCCGCAAGAAATTTACTTGGTGCGGCTTGTTGATTTGAACTCGCGCGAAGAATATGGCATTGGCTGGCAGATTGTCTATCAAGACGGTGAACAGGAAGACAATGGACAAATTTTGGCCGTAGATTTGCATGAAGCACCGCGTTTGGGCGCTTTGAACCCCGATAAGCTGGATTATTTGCCGATAGATGAAGGCGAAAGCATCACTATCCGCAATATCCGCTATGAGGTGTTCAAAAACGAACATGGTTTGTATTTTTTGGGCCGCGATTTGTTGCAGGTTTCAAAGTGCAAACACAAATAGCAAAAAAGGCAGACACAGTTCTGCCTTTTTGCTTTTTAAAATGCTGGTGACAACCAAAAAATGCTTGACAAAATTTGCCTAAACTATACAATAAAAACAAATTTTAATTATATAGATACTATGGTGAAAGTGACTTTAAAACAGTCATCTTGTCGGGTTGACGAGAGCTGTGTAGTGTTTTGCAATCGGATGGCTAATGTGTTTCTGGATTGCGATGATTCTGCTTTGTTCCGCGTAACAACAGAAGATGAAGTGTATCATTTGGTGTGGATGAATCCGCGGTTGGCTTTTTCGGAGGCGCCGGAGTATTGTCCGATTTTTCGCACAGAAAATGTTGATGCCATTTGCGAGATTAAAAAAATTGAGCCCGTGGCGGTTGATGACATTTTTTGCCACGGCGGCGAGGCTTATTATCTGTCGCAAAACGAGCGCGGCACATTATCTGTTCGGCGTCTTAATTTTTACAGTTCGCAAGAGATTGTGGAAAAAATTGCGTGGTATGATGACGACCCCGATCCGGTGCTCAGCGTGCTTTTAACCAAGCTGTATGATTTGCGCGGCGGACGGCGGTTTGTGATGTATGCATGGCAGGTAAAGCGCGAACATTCGGTGGAATATATGCCGGTTTTTGATGGTGAAGACAAGCTGTTTGATGAGTTGATTCCGGCGTTGACCGATAAAGTGCCGATGGTGGTGGGAGATGTTCTTGGTCACGAAAAGCATTATTGGACGCTGTGTTCGGATATCAATCGCAAGCTTTATTTGAGCCCGACCAGTAACCGCCTGATGCTTAAAGGTGTCCAGCAGTCGGTTTTGCACGAGGCGCAAAGGGAAGCGCTGAAGACGCCTAAAACGGCAAAAGTGTTACGTATGATTCCGCAGCACGACCGATGAAATTAAAAAAAACGACAGTTGAAAAAAACTGTCGTTTTTTTGTGCCGATAGTTGTGTATGATTTGGATTGTTCCTTTAAAAACATAAAAAAAGAGATGTTCACCTGAGGCAAACATCTCTTCATATATAACGATTTTATATATTATTTTTTAGAAGAAGTTGTTTTCTTAGCAGAAGCAGACTTCAAAATAGAGCTGCTGGTTGTTTTGGTTGAGCAGCTTTTGGTTGATGTAGAACTTTTTTTAGATGAGCTGCATTTGCAAGAACCATACAATTGATTGATTGCTTGATTCCAGAAATATTCATCTTTTCCATTCGGGCAGCCGGCATTTTGCCAGTTGTAATATGCTGCTAAGCGAATGTTTTCTTCATTATATTTAGTAGTACTCATTTTTATCTCCAATAATAAAAAATCAATTATGTTAAATAACGTTTTTTAGTATAATCATTTTTTAATTAACGTCAAGTCATTAAAAACAAAAAATGAATTTAAAGTGCAGAGTTTAAAGGGGAAAACTTTTTTTGCGGTCAAATTTTAATATAAAAATATAAATTAAAATTGCTTGCTTTTTTGCATAAATTCGCTATAGATATAAAGAATAAGTTTTTATATGAAAAACTGATATTATTTTGCAATTAAAGTATATAGGAGTTTATTATGGATAATCTGTTATCAAAAGAAGAAATGCAGGCCGTTATTGACGGCAATCACGGTAATGTTTTTGCGGTTTTGGGAATCCATCGCGACAAAGGCAGCAAAAAAGTTTTTATTCGCGCTTTTAACCCGTTTGCCATCAACATGGAAGTGATTGATGAAAATAACCGAAGTTTGGGGCAAATGACAAAGCTGGATGACCGTGGCTTTTTTCAAATAAACTTTGATATGACGACAGATTTTAAATATAAATTCCGTGTCACAAACGATAAAGGTCAAACCTATATAGAAGAAGATGCTTATCGCTTTCCTTCGCTGATTGGCGATATTGATGAATATTTATTTGCCCAAGGTAATCACCGCGAAATTTATAAAAAACTCGGCGCGCATGTTATGGAAATGGATGGCGTTAAGGGGGTTGGTTTTGCCGTGTGGGCGCCAAATGCCAAACGTGTTTCGGTGGTGGGCAGTTTCAATAATTGGGACGGTCGTGTTAATGTGATGCGTAAACATATCAGTTGCGGAATCTGGGATATTTTTGTTCCGGGTTTGGTAGAAGGTGAATATTATAAATATGAAATAAAAACACAAGAAGACTACATTTTATCTAAGGCTGATCCGCTCGCCACATATTCCGAAGTTCGTCCGAAAACGGCTTCGGTTGTGTTTGATATCAACCATTATCAATGGCAAGATGCAGAATGGATGCGTTACCGCGAAAACTCTAACACCTATGATAAACCGATGTCAATTTACGAAGTGCATTTGGGTTCTTGGCGTCGCAAAGGGCCGGACGGCTCAGAATTTTTGACCTATCGCGAATTTGCTGACAGGTTGGTGCCGTATGTGAGCAATATGGGCTTTACGCATGTGGAATTTTTGCCGCTGTGCGAACATCCGCTTGATGCCTCATGGGGTTACCAAATCACCGGTTTGTTTGCACCAACTTCACGCTTTGGAAATCCGGATGATTTTCGTTATATGATAGATAAATTTCACCAAGCCGGAATCAGCGTGATTATGGATTGGGTGCCGGCGCATTTTCCGAAAGACGGGCACGGTTTAGCCGAATTTGACGGCACTTGCTTATATGAACACGCCGATCCGCGCAAAGGCGAACACAAAGATTGGGGCACAAAAATTTATAATTACGGACGCACAGAAGTTTGCAATTTGTTGTGTGCCAGCGCTTTATATTGGCTTAAGGAATTTCATATCGACGGTTTACGCGTAGATGCTGTGGCGTCTATGCTTTATTTGGATTATTCACGCAAAAACGGTGAGTGGATTCCGAATGTTTACGGCGGTAATGAAAATTTGGAAGCCATCGCTTTTATTCGCAAGATGAACGAAATGGTTTATACACAGACCAAAGGAGCTATTACCTGCGCTGAAGAATCTACGGCATGGCCGATGGTTTCACGTCCGATATCGGCCGGCGGTTTGGGCTTCGGATATAAGTGGAATATGGGGTGGATGAATGATACCTTAAAATATATCAGCCACGAACCTATACATCGTAAATATCATCACGGTCTGTTGACTTTCGGTTTGTTATATGCGTTTAACGAGAATTTTATTTTGCCGATTTCGCATGATGAAGTGGTGCATGGTAAAGGTTCTATGTTGAGCAAAATGCCGGGTGATGAATGGCAAAAATTTGCAAACTTGCGCGCGTATTACGGTTTTATGTGGACACATCCGGGCAAAAAATTACTGTTCATGGGTTGTGAGTTTGCTCAAGATTGGGAATGGAACAGTGGCGAGAGTTTACGCTGGCATTTATTGGATTATCCAATGTATAAAGGTATGCAAAATTGTGTGCGTGATTTGAACTTAATGTATAAGGGGAATGCGCCGCTGTATGAAGAAGATTTTGACTCGCGCGGTTTTGAATGGATTGATTATGCCGCCAGCGACGACAGTGTTGTTTCATATATTCGTCGCGGTCATAATCCGGATGATTTTTTGGTAGTGGTTTGCAACTTTACACCGGTGGTGCGTCATAACTATCGGGTTGGGGTGCATGAAGCTTGCGCGTATCAGGAAATTTTTAACAGTGATGACAAAAATTATTGGGGTAGCGGTGTGCGCAATGAGGGTCCGAAGCAGGCGCAAAATTACGGCGTTAATGGCAGACCTTATTCAATAGAGCTGGTTTTGCCGCCGCTTTCAACCATTGTATTAAAACCGCTCAGATAAGGAATTTGAAATATGGATAAACTGGAAATATTAGCGGGACAGGCTTATCCTTTAGGATCGCATTATGATGGTGCCGGTGTTAATTTTGCGCTGTTTTCGGCACATGCCGAAAAAGTGGCATTGTGTTTGTTTGATGCTACCGGCACTAAAGAATTGCGGCGCATAGAAATTACGGAAAATGATAATAATATTTGGCATGTGTATGTCAAAAATTTGGCGCCGGGGCAAGTTTACGGTTATCGTGTTTACGGTCCATATTTGCCACAGGAAGGCAAACGTTTTAATCCCAATAAATTGCTTTTGGATCCGTATGCCAAAAAACTTGTCGGCCAATTAATCTGGCACAAAGCTTTGTTCGGCTATGATACGGACAGTCCGCAAAAAGATTTATCATTCAGCACGCTGGACAGTGCACCGTATATGCCGAAAGCCGTTGTGATTGCTGCTGATGATTTTGATTGGGGCAATGATAAGCATCCGCAAATTCCGTTTGAAAAAACGGTCATTTACGAAACACATGTGCGCGGTTATACCATGTTGCATCCGAAAGTTGAAAACTGTTATCGCGGCAAATTCTTAGGTATGGCGCAAAAACCGGTGCTTGATTATCTGGAAAATTTGGGCATTACTGCCGTTGAATTTTTACCGGTGTTTGCATTTTTCGGTAATAAAGACGGTATGTATATTGATAACTATTGGGGTTATGAAACGCTGTCTTTTTTTGCGCCGGAAAATAAATATATGACGTCGTCCGATATCAATGAATTTAAGACGATGGTTAAAGCGCTGCACGAACGCAATAAAGAGGTGATTTTAGATGTGGTATATAATCATACCATAGAAGGCAATCAACTCGGACCGACGCTTTGTTATCGCGGAATAGATAATGAAAGCTATTATACACTGCAGGAAAACAAACGTTTTTATTTTGATACTACCGGTTGCGGTGCTTCATTTAATTTACAAAATCCGTATGTTTTAACACTGGTGATGGACTCGTTGCGCTATTGGGTAGAAAAAATGCATGTGGATGGTTTTCGTCTTGATTTAGCCACCAGCTTAAGCCGCTATAAAGGCAAGTGGACACAAGACAGCGGATTTTTGCTTTCGGCGCGTCAAGATGAAACTTTACGGCAGGTTAAAATGATTGCCGAACCGTGGGATGCTACCTTAGATGGCTATCGTATCGGTGCGTTTCCGCCGTCATGGGCCGAATGGAATGATCGTTATCGCGATGTGGTGCGGCGTTTTTGGCGCGGCGATATTAAGCAGGTGGGCGAACTGGCCAGCCGCATTTCCGGTTCCAGTGATATTTTCGGATATAGTCAGCGCGATATTTGGAGCAGTATCAATTTTTTGACTTCGCATGACGGGTTTAATTTGACTGATTTGGTCAGTTATCATCATAAACATAATGAAGATAACGGGGAAGATAATCGTGACGGTAATGACGCCAATTGGAGCTATAATTCAGAAGTTGAAGGTATTACCGACGATGCGGCAATTATGGAAAACCGAAATCGCCGCCGTCGTGCAATGTTGGCAACTTTGTTGATGTCTTTCGGAACGCCGATGTTGGTGGCCGGAGATGAATTTGGTAACACGCAGTTCGGTAACAATAATCCCTATTGCCAAGATAATGTGCTGACGTGGTTGGTTTGGGATGCCATATCTTCCGAAGATAAAGAATTGATAGATTATGTGAAGCATTTAATTGCCTTGCGCCGCGAAATGGGTATTTTTGATCGGCGCAAATTTTTCAGTGGTGCACTTGTTGAAAAATATGCACGACAAGGGATTAAAGATATGATGTGGCTGACCGGTGATGGCAAGGAATTTACCAACCATGATTGGTATGTGGAAAATCGCCGCAGCTTGTCAAGTTTTGTGTATGGCTCACCGATATCTTATATGTGCATTTTAAATGCCGAAACACAAGAAAAAATATGGAAGTTGCCGACTTTTTTTAAATATACTGTTGCACGGGTTATTTTAAACAGCGCCGAACCGCAAGCCGAACCGCAAACAATTAGTGCGAATGAAGTGGCTGTTCCGGCATGGTCGGTTATGGTTTTGGAAATTAAAAGGGCAGGGTAAAAGTGAGCGATAATTTTGCCGAATTATGTGAAAAATTAGGTGTGGCACAAAAGTTTTATGATGCGGCACAAAATCATAAAGAATATGTGGTCAGCGACGACGTTTTGCTGAAAATGATTCGTTGTTTAGGGTTTGCAATTAAAAGCAAAGATGATGCAGCAGTGCTGCTGCAAAAGCTTGAAAATAAGCGTTGGCAATATGCTTTGGAGCCGATTTATGTATGTTACGAAAAGCTGGCATTTGATGTAGTGGTGTCGGCACAAGAGGCCGAAAATATACAGCTTTCGGTGCAGTGTTGCGGTCAGAATATTGAAGTTGAATATACACAAACACCGGTGGCGGAAAAATATGTCGGCAAAACATTATATCAGCAGCTTGAAATTGAAATTCATACCGCACTGGCCCCACAATATTATCAGGTGCAGGTGTGTGCGGGGCAAAAAATACATCACACTGTTTTGGCTATAACTCCGGAAAAATGTTATATGCCGGATTTTTTGCAAAGCAAGAAATTGTGGGGATTTGCCATTCAGCTTTATGCTTTAACCAGCGCGCGTAATTGGGGTGTTGGTGATTTTACCGATTTGCAAAATTTTGCACATGTGTGCCAAGCACATGGTGCCGATGTGATTGGGGTAAATCCGCTTAACGTGCTGTTTCATGATTTTCCCGAAAATGCCAGCCCATATTCCTCCATCAGCCGTTTGTTTTTGAATCCGATTTATATTGATGTAGAAAAAGTGCGCGGTTATCAGACGTCTATGTTGCAGGGCAAAGAAAAGGTTTTGCAGGCGCTGCGCCAAAGTGAAGACATTGATTATAGCGGAGTGTATCAATTAAAAATTGAAGTGTTGCGGCAGATTTTTGCTCAGTTCAAAAAACAGCGTAACAATGCAGAGTATCGTCGGTTTGAGGCTTTTTGCGCCAAGCAGGGAACTGATTTGGAAAACTTGGCGGTGTATCAGGCGATTTATTCGTTTTATTGCAACAAGGTTTTTGGCGGATGGCGTGGTTGGCCGAAAGAATTGCAGAATCCGTATTCTAAAGCGGTGCATGATTTTGCCGCCGCGCATGCCGATGAAGTTTTGTTTTTTAAATATCTGCAGTTTGTGGCGGCCGAGCAGTTGGCAGCAGCCGAAGACGAAATTAAAAAATGCGGCTTAAAAATCGGTTTGTATCGCGATTTGCCTGTCGGTTTGTGCAAAGACAGCGTTGAACTTTGGGCCGACAACGATTTGTTTATTAAGGATTGTGGCGCAGGAGCACCGCCTGATGTATTTTTTCCGAAAGGGCAAAAATGGTGCTTGGGTGCGTTTAATCCGTATGCGCTTAAAGCTGTGGCCTATCAGCCGTTTATCAAAATTTTGCGCGCCGCAATGCAAGGTGCGGGGGCTTTGCGTATTGACCATGTTATGAGTTTAATGCGCTTATATGTTATTCCGGACGATGCCGAGGACGGCACTTATATTTATTATAACTTTGCCGATATGTTGGGTTTGGTGGCGCTGGAAAGCCATTTAAACCGCTGTATGGTGGTTGGCGAAAGTATCGGTAATGTGCCGGATGGCTTTGTAGAAAAATTGCATGCACGCGGTGTTTATTCGCTCAGTGTTTTGTGGGCCGAGCGTTGGGGCGGCAACGGACCGTTTAAATCGCCGAATGACTATGCACAAAAGGCATTTTGCTCGGTTGGCACACATGATATGGCGCCACTCAAAATGCGTTGGTTCGGCTATGATATTGAAACTATGTATCAGCTGAAAATGATTGACGAAACAGAGCGCCGTAATATGTATAAAGATCGTGAAATTGAACGCTATCAGCTGTTGTGTGCATTAGATGCAGCCGGCGTTTGGCCGCAAGATGCGCCGCGCCAAGGCGATTGTTTATTCGGCGAAGGGTATCCGAACGGTATTATGGAAGCGGTAGAACGTTTTGTTTCACGCAGTTGTTGCGATGTATTTTTAGCACAGCCGGAAGATATTTTCGGGGTAACAAAGTTGCAAAATCTGCCGGGGACAGACAGAGATAAGCACCCGAATTGGCGCCGTAAATTGCCGGTCAAAATAGAGGATTATGAAGATAATTCCGACTTTGCGCGTGCCGTGCAAGCAATCAATCGGTAGCTTTTAGGTATTTATTTAAACCAATCTGTTATTCGCTCCATAAGGCTCTTTTGCACATAACGTTGCATAATTCTTTGCTGTCCCGAAACTTCACGCGTGGCTTGTTGATGCTTTTGCTCTTGCGCCGATTTTTTCTCGTCAGCTGCTTGTTTTTCCCATTTGTCGTTTACTTTTTTACGCAAAGTGCCGATTTTTTCTACGCGTTTCAAACGTGATTTTTCTGCGGTCCATTCGTCACCATTGCATATAAATTTTTTAATAAAACCTTGTGCAAATTTTAAAGCATTATTTTTTGCTATACGTTTTGCATTATCGTCCAGATTTTTGTTCCAACTGGCATCATTATGCACTTCATATGAATTCCAATTGTGTGAATATTCTTGTTTTAACCATGCACTGACTTGTGTGTTATCTCTCGCATCTATTTCTCGTATTTCGCTTGAGGATATATCGGCCAAAACGGTTTTTCCTGCCACAATTTTTAATGATGTTGTATTTGGCAAACGGATGTCATATGGGCCATCGCGATCATAACCGAATCCTTCATGAGCAGGAGCCGAATCAATTTGCGCCCAAATACCCTCATTAGCAAGTTTCCCTTTGCTGAAAGGCACAACAAAATAGGTAGCCAGAGTGGTTTCATGAGCCGCGTGTCTTTTATCGGCCTCGTGCATCTCTTTTTTCTTTACTGAGGCGACTAAGAATTTGCCGCGTTTCTCTACGGTATCAAATTTTAGCTCGGTGCCGTATTGTTTTTTGTAGAGTTCTTCCATTTGCAATTTATATTTTGCAGATTTATCATCTCGGGTTATTTTTATTTTTTCAGTCATATTCGCCTCCATGATGCTAAAGCAGAGCCGGACGGAAAGTCCGGCTCTGTGAATATTTATCTTACAATTCCACCTCTACCGGTTGGTGTTGGTAATAATTTTCCTTCCGGTGTGCATTGTCCATAGGTGCTGAAAAATTCTTTTTGGGCAATACCATAAATATCTCCGCTTTCTCGGCCGGTAATATTAATGAAATCACCTTTTTTCATATGCATATCACCCCAAGATACTTTGAAATCCAAATCTTCTTGTAAACGCAAGAATTCTTGAACTCCACCTGTCGGACGATATTGAGCCGGATTGTCAGGATCAATCTCGTATTTCTTTTTAAACACATCTGCTTTTACGACATATTGTTCCCCACCCGGATTGGTAACAACCATATCGCCTTTCTCAATGTTAGGATTTTCAGTTTCTTTATGACCATTTTCCAACTTGGTGACAATGGTTTCCCCCGGCACACCTTCACGAGCTTTAATACGTGCAGTTTTCATATAATGAACAGGCTTTTGTCCCCCGTCTAAGAGATCTTGAACGTATTTTTTCATATCGTCTACATTTTTAGTCATGTTTTTCTCCTTATTTAATTTGTCTATAAAAAACGACCGTTTTTTGTAGACAAGAAACGAAAAAAAACATGAAGTGTTTGTGTTAAATAGAAAAAAGTTATTTTGCTTGATAAAAATATATTGACAAAAATAGAAAAGTGTTTTATGATAAACTTGAAAATCAATATTAACCTGTCCATAAAAAACGGTCGTTTTTCTTATATAAAAAGTGGCTAACAATTTTATTTAAGGAGAACGATATGATATATGGTTACATCAGAGTCAGCACAGACAAACAAACAGTGCAAAATCAAAAATATGAAATTCAAAAATTTTGCGGAGCGCAAAAATTGCGTATAGATCATTGGGTGTGTGAAACAATCAGTTCACAGACGGCATTGGAAAAGCGTAAATTGGGAAAACTGTTAAAAAAATTGCAAAAAGACGATATCATTATCGCTTCGGAATTGTCGCGTTTGGGGCGAAATTTGTTGCAAATTATGAGTATTTTGAACTTTTGCCTAAATCAGGGTGTGCAAATCTGGACTTTAAAAGATAATTATCGGCTAGGGCAAGATATTCAAAGTAAAATATTGGCATTTGCCTTCAGTCTGTCGGCAGAAATTGAACGCAATTTGATTTCACAGCGCACACAAGAAGCATTGCAACGTCTGAAATCTGACGGGGTGGTTTTGGGACGGCCGCAAGGGCATAGAAATGCAACTTGTAAGTTAATGCCGTTCAAACAACAAATTGCCGTGATGATACAACTTCATTATTCTAAAAGTGCTATTGCGCGGTTGCTCGGATGTCATCGTGTTACATTAGGCAAATTTATTGAGCGCGAAATGTCATAAAACCTACGGGTTCGCCTCAGCTGTGTCTTCATAACATAATAAACTCCCCATGAAGGGGAGTTTATTATGTTATGGTGGTTCCAACGGGATTTGAACCCGTGTTTTAGCCTTGAGAGGGCCACGTCCTAGACCCCTAGACGATGGAACCGAAGACAAAGTTATTCATAATGTATTTAATTTCAGATTGCAAGCATTTTTTTTGCCGCTATATTAAAAAGCAAAGAATATCGGAAAGGAAGTTAAATTGCCGGTCAGTTTATGGAAAATCTATGCGTTGTTTTTTAAAATGGGTATTTTTACCTTTGGCGGCGGGTATGCCATGTTGCCGATTTTGAAAAGTGAATTGGTGGAAAAACAGCGCTGGATCAGTGAAGAAGAACTGCTTAACTATTATTCCATCGGCCAATGCACGCCGGGAATTATTGCTGTTAATGCCGCCTCGTTTATCGGATATCAAAAGCATGGCTTGAGCGGTTTGATTGCCGCCACACTAGGGGTGATTTCGCCGTCAATCATTATCATTTTGTTAGTAGCGGCGCTGTTGCAACAATATATGGATAATCAATATTTGCAATGGGCGTTCGGCGGTATTCGCGTCAGTGTGATTGCGCTGATTATTAATGTGGTTTGGGATTTGTGGCTTAAGGGCGTGAAAACGGTGCGCGATTATGCGGTTTTTATAATTGCTTTGGGATTATTGCTGTGGGGAAATGTTTCGGCAGTGATGCTTGTTATTTTGGCGGCGCTGAGCGGCTTTATTCCGTCATTTAGGCGAGGTGCCGAATGATTTACGCAATTTTGGCTTGGGAGTTTTTTAAAATCGGGCTGTTTGCGGTGGGCGGCGGCTTGGTGACGGTGCCGTTTTTGTTCAACTTGATTGACGCTTATCATTGGTTTACGGCACAAGAGTTGACCGATATGATTGCCATTTCACAGTCTACGCCGGGGCCGGTTGGAATTAACATGGCAACTTATGCCGGTTTTAAGGCGGCAGGTTGGGTAGGTGGCATTGTGGCAACTTTGAGCGAAGTTTTGCCGTCAATGATTGTGGTGTATTTTTTAGCGCGGGCACTCAATAAGTGGCACGAAAATAAATATGTTTTGCAAGTTTTAACAGCTATTCGGCCGGCGGTTTTGGCATTGATTTTGGCGGCCGGATGGCAGATTGCTCGTGAATCAATCACCGACTATAAAACTGCCGGTTTTCTGGCTTTTTTGGTGGCGGCGCAACATTTTTATCGCAAAAGCGCGATAGTGTATATTGTGTTTGCCGCAATTGTCGGAGTTGTGCTCAAATTATAAAAAAAATGCTGAGCATACGGCCGATAAAGGTCATATCTCAGCATTTTTTCTAGATGTTACGGTTCAATTTCAGATTTTGCGGCTTAAACGGAGAGTTGCCTTCGCACCAAATTTTATCGGTTCTGCCATCGTATTGAATAAACAGTGCGTTCTCGGTTTCGCTCTTTTCAAAACGGACGTCGTCGGCTTCCTGCGCATATCTCAGCTCAAAGCACCGCACATGATACAGATGTTTTTCATTGTGCAAAAATTTCTCAATATCCACATCAATGATGACATCACTTTGCGAAATGTGCTTCAAGTAAACCATAGCCTGAACTTTGGTCTTTTTGTAAGCACCGGCTTTAATATCAGCATGTTTCCAATTGGGAAGTCCTGCTTGATGTGCCACGGATAACCCTTTTTCCAACACCAGCTCGCGGATTTGCTTTTCGGCGGTTTGGAAACGGGTAAATTCTGCCAACGGTTGTTTATCAAACACAAAGTGATAGTTTACACTTCGGGTGGAACCGCCCATGTAATGCATTTCAGGGCTACTTTGCTTTTCAATGCTGACAAAGAAAGTACCTTCTTCGGTCTTAATTTTCACAACATCGGTAAACAGCTCGCTATAAACGAAATCGTTGGGTTTAATCTCAGTGTTCAAAACTTCACATTCCTGACACAACTTCGTCATAAGTTTGCCCTGCTCAAAGTAGTTCAGTTCAAAGCCTTGCGATACGGTGCGGATAAATAGCTCCATAAACGAACCGACAGGGTAACCGAGAGATTTTTGCGGCGTTTCATCGTTTGCTGACCAAAATTGCCATTCGGTCGGCATTTCCAACAACAAATCACCGTTATGCACGTGATAATTTTTGCACGCCGGAGCAATGCGCAAATTGTTGTCAACATCCCAGCATAAAAACAGATTTTCGGCTTTTTGCAATGCAAAAAACGGAGAATCGTTCACGGTGCGATGTTCATGATCTTCAACCAGCTTATCAGCAATAAGCACGGTTTTCATTTCACCTTCCGGCAAAGTAAGTTGGCGCAGGGCAATCTGATTGCCGCATTGGCGCAATTCGTAACTTGTTAAAACTTCCATAATTGTAATCTTGATTGGTAAGTAAATAATAACAAAACTGCGCTCAATATATTGAAATTTTATGAAATATGCAATCATTTTTTTGTTGACATCGGTTAAATATGCAGTTATAAACAGCATGAAAATTACCGAGAGTCTGCATGGGGCGGGCTTTAAATAACTAATAACAAACCGGAGATTTTAAAATGAAAAGAACATATCAACCAAGCAAATTAGTGCGCACACGCCGTCACGGCTTCAGAACGCGCATGGCTACAGTCAGCGGTCGCAAAATTTTATCGGCCCGCAGAGCCAGAGGACGTAAAAAACTTTCTGCCTAATTTGCCATGAGCAAGTTTATCATCTTAAAGAAAAGAAAAGATTTTTTAAGAGCCGCCAGAGATATTACCATGGTTTCTAAAACGGTAATGATTCAGGCGGCTCGTCCATTATTTGAGCAATCACAGCAGCCGGCGCGAATCGGCTTTACGGCTACCAAACGGCTTGGCAAAGCGCATGTGCGTAATCGGGTAAAAAGGCGCTTGCGTGCGGCTATGCGTGAGGTTTATGCTGAATATACATTGGCGAATGTGGATTATGTTTTAGTGGGGCGATATGATACGTATGGCTGTGCTTTTAAAGATTTGCGCCGTGATATGATTTGGGCTTTGAAAAAAGTCAATAAAATGATTTTATCAGGCGAAACCGAACAAAAAACTATCACGGAGAACACAGTAAACCATGCTCAAAAAAATAGTGATTCTGCCAATTAAATTTTATCAATATTTTATTTCACCGCTATGTCCGGGAACGTGTCGCTTTCGGCCGACTTGTTCACAATATATGATTGAGGCAGTGCAGATTCATGGCATTATAAAAGGTGTGTGGCTGGGGGTTAAACGCATTTTACGTTGCCATCCGTGGGGCGGTTCGGGGTTTGATCCGGTGCCGCCAAAACAAAATAAGCATAAGTCGTTATAAATGCTTGCTTTTAACATAAATTTGTTTTAGATAGATATCATTTGTTATCATCCGGGAGTGTTTTTTTATGGATAAAGATGATTTGAAGAGTTTTTATATTGCCGTATTATTGTCGGCAATCATTGTTTTTGGCGTGAATTATATGTTTCCGAAGCCAAAAGCGCATGAAACTGCAACAGAAACGGTAAATGTTGAAGTGGCTGCGGTTGACGGTCAGACGGCAGATTCAGCTCAAACAGATGCGGCCTCTGAGGAAAATGCGCCGGTATATGCCGATTTAAAGGATACTTTGGCACAAGATACACGTTTGCCGATTAAAAATGAAAAAATTTCGGGCAGTATTCGCCTTAAGGGGGCGCGTTTTGATGAAATATTGCTGACAAAATATAAGCAAACAATAGAAGATAACAGTCCGGCGGTGGAGTTGTTTGCACCGGCAAAAACCGAGGGCGCATTTTTTGCGCAATACGGTTGGTTAAGCTCGGATAAAAGTCTGATTTTGCCGGACAGTGATACGTTATGGCGAGTGGAAGGAAATGCCACATTGACCGATAAAACTCCGGTTACATTGGTGTGGTATAACGGACAGGGATTGAAATTCAGCTATACGATTACCTTAGATGAAAATTATTTGTTTCATGTAACGCAGACAGTTGAAAATCATACCGGACACGCTGTATCGTTAACCCCATATGGTTTAATCAGTAAGCACGCCTCTGAAGAAAATATGGCCGGCGGCATTGCTCACCAAGGTTTATCGGCAATTTTTGATGATAAACTCAAAGAAATTCCGTATGGCAAAATCAGTGAAGAAACCGAAACATTTGAAACCACCGGCGGGTGGGCCGCTATGTCAGACAAATATTGGTTTGGTGCGTTTGTATTTAACAATGCGTTTCAAGCTAAAGTGAATTTGCGCAAAACCGGTGACAATACATTTCAACTTGATTTTAAGGGTTTACCGCTTGAAATTCAATCAGGGGCAAGCGCTTCGCTCAGCACAGAGCTGTATGCCGGCGCCAAAGAAATCAAATTGCTTGACGAATATGCAAAGACCATCAGCAAATTTGACCTAACGGTTGATTTCGGATGGTATTATTTCTTGACAAAGCCGTTTTTCTATATTTTGGATTATTTGTATCATCTGCTGGGGAATATGGGTTGGGCTATCATATTATTTGCGGCATTGTTACGCTTACTGTTATTCCCGCTTGCCAATAAGTCGTATGAAAATATGTCAAAAATGAAAAAATTACAGCCGAAATTAACGGCGTTGCAGGAAAAATACGGCGATGATAAAATGGCTCTGCAACGTGCTACGATGGAACTGTATAAACGCGAAAAAGTCAATCCGGCGGCGGGCTGTTTGCCGATGTTTATTCAAATTCCGATTTTCTTTTCGCTCTATAAAGTGTTAGTGATTGCGCTTGAAATTCGTCATGCGCCGTTTATCGGTTGGGTAAAAGATTTGTCGGCGCCGGATCCGCTGGTAATTTCTGAGTGGGCGCATATTTGGGTGCCGTCGGCGCTTGATATCGGTGTGTGGCCGATGATTTACGGTTTTACCATGTTTATTCAAAATCGCTTAAATCCGAAACCTGCCAATAAAGATCAGGCCAGAATGTTTGCACTGATGCCACTTATATTCATGATTATGTTTGCGCATTTTGCCGTCGGCTTGGTCATTTATTGGACACTGAGCAACATTTTATCACTTATTCAACAAAAAATCATTATGTATAAGAACGGGGTAAAATGAGCGAAAAGTTTACACCTCAAGAGCTAGAAGCGGCAACAGCGCAATTTTTGCGACCATGCAATTTTATGCTCAGTGTGGCGCAGCTCAGCCAATTACCGGATGCTAATTGTGCGGAAATTGCTTTTGCCGGTCGTTCCAATGTGGGAAAATCAAGCCTGATTAACGCCTTGTTTAATCAAAAGAAACTGGCAAAAACGTCGGCCACGCCGGGGCGCACGCAACAACTCAATTTCTTTGATTTTGACGGTAAGCTGTATTTGGTTGATTTGCCGGGGTATGGTTATGCCAAGGCGCCGGAAAAATTGGTGAAACAATGGCAACTGGTGCTCAAAGATTATCTGCGCGGACGGCCGAATTTGCGTCGTGTATTTCTGCTGATTGACGCGCGGCACGGCATTAAAAAGGAAGATTTGGAAATTATGAAAATGCTGGATGAAGCCGCGGTGGTGTATCAGATTGTGTTGACTAAAAGCGATAAGGTTACAAATACCGAGCTGCAAAAGGTGCAAACCGCCGTCAGCACAGAAATCAAAGCGCATGCGGCAGCCATGCCTGATATTTTAGTTACCAGTTCGGAAAAGAAAATCGGGCTTGATTGGTGTCGCGCCGAAATTTGCAGCTTGATGGAATAATTTTTAAGGGCGTGAAAATCAGAGCAATTGTTGTAAACGTGCAATAATTTTATCAAACATTGCTGCGGTTAGAACGTTGGTGTTGATATTATAGCGCGATGTATGGTATGAATCAATCAGCGTAATATTGTGGTGTGGTAGCAGATGTTCGGCACCGTGAGCAAATTTGTAAGCGGATTTTTTATAGCCGAGAGCTTGCAAAACGGCACCGTGCGACACCGATCCCAAACTTAAAATCAGCTTCAAATGCGGCATAGCGGCAATTTCAGCCTGTAAAAACGGTCGGCAAGCGGCAATTTCATCGGCTGTCACTTTGTTTTGCGGCGGCACACAACGCACAGTATTGCTGACACGCACGTTTAACAGCTCAAAACCGTCATTTTTAATGCGACCGTAGTTACCCTGCGCAAAGCCAAATTTTTTAAGCGCCGGATATAAAATATCGCCGGCATAATCGTTGGTAAATGGCCGATTAGTTTGATTAGCACCATTTAAGCCGGGCGCCAAACCCACCACTAAAATTTCAGCATCTAAGCTACCGAATGATTCCACCGGCGCATTGTGATAAGACGGAAATTTGTTTTGGTTTTGTGTGCGAAATTCCACCAATCGCGGGCATTTTGCACAATTTTGGGCAGGGCATAACAGCATTTTTATCTCCTTTGATAAACATCATAAAGCGCAAAAAAAATGCTGTCTACTATTTAAATTCGTTTTTTCACGGTTATATACAACTCGTAACACCTAAACTTTATCATATAAACATTTATAAATGGAGATATTGAAAATGAAACGAATTTTATTGTTATCAAGTGCGGTTTTATTGTCGGCAACGACGGCTCACGCTTCCGGCTGGCAAAATATGCACAATAATGTTCAACCCTATATCGGTGCCGAATATGTTTATTCACGGGCAAAACAAGGCGGTTTGGCAAGTGATTTTAAAAAGAATTTCCATTCCGGTAAGGCCGATTTAGGTATGCAATTTTTCAAAAATTGGGATTTGGAATTTTCGTATCAGCAAACCGGTGAGCTGAAGAATAAAAGCGGATATGAAGGCAGAGATGTTAAGAATTATTTATCTATTTTTGCACTGGATTTATATGGCAAATATCCGATTATGTGCAGCAATTTGGGAATGTTGGCCACAGCAGGTGCAGCAATAAATCACGCCAATTATAAGGGATTGCCGGATAAAGCGTTCACCCGTGTCGGATATCGTGCCGGTTTGGGCTTGCAATATGATATGGGCGAGCATTGGGCGGCGCGCGTGGTTGGACGTTATTCTTATATCGGTGCCGAACGCTTGAATAACTTAAAAGAAGTAACTGTCGGTATGTTATATCGCTTTTAATTATTATATTCGTTGAAAATCTGCTTAAGTAAGAATCCGTCGTTGTTGCGGCGGATTTTTTGTTTTGCGTGATTGGTAAAAATTCATAGAATGTTAAATTTCGGTGCGTATCATATCTTTTATACAGGCAATTATACGGACGGCGCCCATGAAAGAAATCAATCAGCAACTTGCAGTTACGCAGCAAAAATTTTCGGATTTTTATCAACAAAATTTACGCGAAATATATACGCAGCTTGAACCGGTGCGACATGAAAAAATTCAAAGTGTTATCATCAGAACGCTTGTTTCCGGTGCCATTATCTTTTTTGTCTGGTGGTTGTGCTATATTGATTTTATTAGTTCTGAAGTGTATGAATCGGAAGGATTTATGAAATTTTGCGGGCTTTTTTTGTTTGGCGCGGCATATTTAATATACGAGCCGTTTGAATCTTATCGCACCACCACCAAAAATCGCGTGATGAAAATTATTCTTTCATTTTGGGGTAAATTTACTTATTCGCATGAGAAAGATATTATCGGCGATCCAGTGCTCAAAAAATCGGAAATATTTACTTATTTCAATCAAACCGAAGTTGATGACGCGTTTTGGGGACATTATAACGGTGTAGAAATAGATGTATCTGAACACGATGTTATGATTCATGGTGACAAAGGTAATACGCACATTTTTAAAGGCGCGCTGATTATGCTTGATTTTCCGAAAAAATTCAAAGGTCAGACGGTGGTGTTAAACAAATGGCGTCTTCTGAATATGATTTGGAATAATCCGTTGTTGATTGTTCCGCTTGCCGTTATGATCGGTATATTATATATGCCGTTGCTGTTTATGTATGACAGTCGCAGAGGTCTTGGGGAATTTGATTGGGGCATGTTTTTACCGTTTTTTATTCCGTTAATGGGGATGATAGCTATATTTGCATTTTTGTATTGGGCTTGGCAACGCAAAAATCCGCGCCGTGCCACACAAAAAGTGGCTTTGGAAGGTCTGCCTTTTATGCGGCGGTGGCAAATTTTGACCGATGACCAAGTGGAAGCGCGCTATATTTTAACGCCGGTATTTATGGAAAAAATGTTAGCAATAAAACGCTTGTTTCACGGCAAAGCCATTGATTTCAGCTTTTTTGATAATAAGCTGCTGATTGCGGTGCACACACGCAAAAATTTGTTTGAAACCACCTCTTTGTTTGTGCCTGCTTTGAGTTATCACAAAGTGCGCGAGGTAATCAGTCAGCTCAACAGTATTTTTTCTGTTATTGATGTGATTAACGAAAACAAAAACAATTTTAGCGAGTAGACAGCAAATCAGTAGCGGCGACGATTTTTGCTCGGTGAAGTCAATTTCCGCATTGTGCCGGTGGCAGAACGCGCCTTTGAAGCGGCGTTTTTGGCTTGAAAAGCGGCAAAAATTGCAGTCAGCACCCAGTTGATGATTTTGTTTTGCTGACGTTTACCAATACGGTTCCACCATCCGCAGATGCGGGCCCACAGCCCGGGCTTTTGCGGCTCAACCTTGCTATCCGCGGTCGGCGGGTTTTGCGTTGATGTTGCAACAGCTGATGTGCCGGAGCCTGCCGGCACTTGCGGCGGCAAATACCAATCTTGCGAATTATCCATATTGCAACGGTGCGGCTCCAGCATTTGCATAATTTCTTCATTGCTGACATAAGCGCCCAAAACACGCGTCAGCGTTCCGTTTTCTTCCAACAACAGCGAATCGCCGCGGCCAAGTAAATCTTCGGCGCCGACAGTGTTCAAAATCGTCATGGAATCGGCCGGTGATGACACCTTATAAGACAATCTGGTAGGCAAATTGGCTTTAATCGTGCCGGTAATCACATCAACCGAAGGCCGTTGTGTGGCAATCACCAAATGAATGCCGGCGGCGCGCGATTTTTGCGCCAACATTTGCACCTGTTTTTCCACCGTTTTATCCGATAAAATCAAGTCGGCAAATTCATCAATAACGCATACCACATAAGGCATCTTCTTGCCTTTGGCCAAATATTCGCCGATGTTACGCACCATTTCTTTTTCAAACAGAGAATATCTTTCATTCATCAAACTGACCAATCGCGCCAAACAAGAGGCTGCCTCGCTCATATCGGTTATAACCGGTCGTGCCATGTATTTTTGCTTATTATACATTGAAAATTCAATACGTTTCGGATCAATCAAAACTATTTTCAGTTCGTCCGGCGTTTTTTTGCTTATCAGCGACAAGATAAACGAGTTTAAACCAACCGATTTACCGGAACCGGTAGTGCCGGCAACCAGCAAATGCGGCATTTTAGCCAAGTCTTTCATTACCGGACGACCGCGCATATCAACCCCGATGCAAATCGGCAAAGCTTGTTTTGCCGAAGTAAACGTTTCGGTGTTCAAAATCGGCGTAAACGGAATGGTTTGCGCTTGCGGTTGCGGCACTTCAAAGCAGATATATATTGAATTAGGCACTGTTGTCACACGAATACCGCTGACGCCTAACTCGCGGGCAATGTCCTTAATCAGTTTTTCTACCGTGGCAAATTTAGAACCTTCGTTGAGCTTAAATTCAATTTGAGCCACCAGCGGCCCTTCATAGATTTCGCCAATAGTCCCGAAAATACCAAAATGCGCCAGCACTTCGGGCAGTTTATTTTGTAGTCCGTCAATCATTTTTATAAATTCCCGTCAGATGATGATTTGCCGTCAGCTAAAGGCATATATTGGCCGACACCGCCGAAATATTTGCGGAAGAAGCCTTCATCACGGTCGGTCATCTTAGTTTCATCGGAATCAATGCCGATTTTGTTACCGTCCTCCAGTGTGCGGGTCTCAATTTTGCTGACTTTGTCATCTTTAAATGTGATGGCTAAAATTTGCCGATCAAGTTCTTTTGGTTTTAAAAATGCAATTTGTTCCACCGTTGATGACATATAAATCCAATGGTCATCACTCAGTCCGGTAACTAAACTCGGACCACCTAAGATGTCTAAAACCTGTTCACGGGTTTGACCGGTTTGAACTTGTTCAACTTTGCTCTGATCCGGCATATTACCGTTGTGAGAAATAAATAAGTCCGAAGCACAGCCGGCGCTGATCGTTAGTGCAAGCAGAAAAAACATTTTGCGTATTGACATATTCTTTTTTCCTTATATGTATATTATTATAAGTAATATATAGCACAAGGAATCCAGAATGCAAAAAAAATTTTCATATCCGCTCAAAATTGCTGATTTAAAACAGAATGAATATAAGTTTCTGCTTGATGCCGATGCAGCTGAACTTGTGGATATTTCCGAGATTTTGCAGGTGGAAAAAGCTCATTATTTTAAAGCAGAAATAAAAGTTCACCCGAATATTCGTGAACATTTATTGCGTGTGTGGGGAACCGTGCAGGCGGAATTGGAGTTGCAAAGTGTGATTTCATTAAGGAATTTTCGTCAAAAATACGATGTGCCGTTTGAATTGTTTTTTGATACCAAAGCCACTTATAAGGATATACGCGAAATGGCGGCGGATATTAACGCCGATGTGCCTGATGTGGTGGAAAACGGCACTATCAATTTGGCAGATATTGCGTTGGAGCAGGTGGCATTACAAATTGACGACTATCCGCGTGCCAAGGGTGAGGTTTTTTGCTTTCAGACGCCGGAACCAGATGACGCGCAAGAGCGGCAAAGCCCTTTTGCCGTGCTGCAAAAACTAAAGAAATAAGCTGACTATTTGGTGTTTTGTTGCGGCGTTTCCGCTTTATTTTCATCTGCAGTTTCGGTTTTATTTTCAGCCGCGTCTGTTTGTGGTGTTTGTGCTGCAGTGTTCGGTGCTCCACTTTCGGCGCCATCATTGGCAATTTGCGCCAGTTCATCAGCGCTCAGTTCAATTCTTTCATCATTAAATATTACATAACCGCTGACAGGCTTGCCATTTTCATAAATAATTTCCGCATTTAATTTACCCTCGGCATCATAAGTTTTTTGGGCACCGTCGTAAATGCCGTTAACATAGTGCATTTCATTATGCAAAGCGCCGTCAACATAATATTGATTAAGTTGTCCGTCTAAAATGCCGTTTTTAAATTCGGCCTGATATTGCAGTGAGCCGTTTTCACGATAAAAATAGCCTGTGCCGTCCGGTTTGCCGTCTTTGCTGGTGATTTTCATGCGCACATTGCCATGTTCGTCATAGGTTTTATACACGCCGTTAATCGGTTTTTCGTTCATATTATAAACAATGCCGTTTATGACATTGGTGTTATTTTCGTTATAAATTTCATTTTGTTCCGATTCATTACAAGCTGCTAATAAAAGCAAGGCGATGGTCGGTAAAAAGGCAATTTTCATCAAACGTCTCCTCAAATACAAGATTATCTTAAAAAATTCGGCAACGCTTGTCAAATTAAAATATATGTTTATGAAATGTGTATTGCGTTATTTTGTAAGCGTATCTTTAATGGCTACATGTGCTTCAATCTGTTTGATAATTTCTTGTTCGTCCTGCGGTGTCAAAATACCATAAAGCGGCACCGAAAAAGGCGTAAACGCGCCGTTGTGACGTTGCAAAAAATTATACTGATAATCAATGCCTGCCTTAGGCAATAATACCAGAATTTTACGCTTTTTCAAACAACACCATACTTCGCGGATTTCGGCACCGGCCACATCACGCCAATAAAGCGGCTCGGTATGGTCAATTTTAATATATTCGTCAGTAATTTCGGCCATTTGGTGCTTGTAAATGCACTTAAAATACCACATAAGGCACGAAAAAATAAACGTGCCGAGTAAAACTTGCGTTTGCGGCCAATAATATAACCGAGGACAACAAACAGCAATATAAATCAGCATAATCAATAGCACGGCATTTAAGATAAACCAAGCATTGAGCCAATCAAAGTGATAATAAAATTTCTTGCTTTGCATACGAGCCTCCTTCGGTTATTATTTCTGATAGTTTAGCATTAAAGGAGTTCCTTTGGCAAGAATTTTTTATAGTTCAAAACTATTTGTATATTTTTTAGATATATGTTTCCTATAATTTATCCGTTTAATTTTTGCAAAGCGGTTTGAATGCGTTTGATACTTTCATCTTTGCCTAAAATAACAGCTAATTCGGTTGCACCGCCCGGTGTGGTTTCTTTGCCCGAAAGCGCAATGCGAACAGGATATAAAATCTGTCCGTTTTTCAATTCGTTAGATATTGCAACTTCTTTTAAAACATTAAACAAATTATCATTTGACCAATCGGTAACTTTTTGTAATGTCGGCAATACCAATTGCAGGGCTAGATGTGCAATTTCCGGTGTGGTTTTCATCTTTTTATTGGTGTAAAGTTCCATATCATAATCCGGCACTTGTTGTAAAAAGTCAATTTGCTCGGCAATTTGGTTGAGTGTTTCAATACGCGGTTGCAATGCGGCGCTTAAAGCTTTTGTGTTAATGGAGGTGGTAATATTTTTATAGTAAGGTTGTGCCAAAGCATCAAATTCGTCCGCCGATAAATTGCGGATATAACAGCCATTCATCCAAGTTAGTTTGTTAATGTCAAAAATAGCCGGTGATTTATTTAATCTTTCAGTTGAAAAACATTTTTCAAGCTCTTGTAATGAAAATATTTCTTGCTCACTTCCCGGATTCCAGCCGAGCAGAGCAATATAGTTCAAAATAGCTTCCGGAAGATAACCTTTGGCGACCAAATCTTGGAATGAAGCATCTCCGTTGCGCTTACTGAGTTTATGCTGAGCATCTTTCATTACCTGCGGCACATGCACATAAATCGGCGGTGTCCAACCAAAAGCCTCGTAAATCAGATTATATTTCGGGGTTGAGCTGATATATTCGTTGCCGCGCACCACATGCGAAATCTGCATTAAATGGTCGTCAATCACATTGGCAAAATTATAGGTCGGCAAGCCGTCTGATTTGAGCAAAACACCCTCATCAAGCTCATCATAATCAATTTCAATATCGCCGTAAACTACATCGTGAAAGACAGATGTCCCTTTTTTATTGATGTTTTGGCGCACCACAAAAGGTTCACCGGCGGCAATGCGGCGTTTTGCCTCTTCCAGCGGAATCAGTTTGCACGGGTCTTTGAGTTTGGCGTGCGTTTGCGGCTCATCGCCGTTTTCATCTTCTTCGTCTTTATGGGCGCAAAAACAATAGTGGGCACCGCCGAGTTCAACCAGTTTGTGGGCATATTCGGCATAAATGGCACGGCGTTCGGATTGGATATATGGTCCGAAATCTCCGCCGATATCCGGTCCTTCGTCCCAATTCATACCAACACGTTTAAGGGTTTGAAAAATGATATCGGTTGCACCTTCCACAAAGCGCTTTTGGTCAGTGTCTTCAATGCGCAGAATAAAGTCACCGCCCGTTGATTTGGCAATCAAATATTCATAAAGTGCGGTGCGTAAGTTACCGATATGCATATAGCCGGTCGGCGAAGGGGCAAATCTGGTTCTTGTTTTCATTTTTTTCAATCCTTTGCTTTGTTTTTCGTTATCCGTTAGCATAAAACAAAAAATTTGAAAGGCAAGCGTTTTTTCTTGTTAGTCATTGATTGATTTTTTTATTTTTTGATATATGATGACATCAAGAACAGTATAAAGGACAGTATATGAAAAAAGCGGTTTTATGCGGAATATTGGTATTTTGCGGATTGACGGTTTCTGCTTTCGGTTGGTGGCCGTTCGGCGGCGGTGTTTCTGATAAGACGGAAGATGTGCCTGCAACAGCAAAGCCGAGCAAGGGTAATCATTACAGTCAGTCGTTTTATGCCGTTAAACAGGAAATGCTTAATAAGATTTATTTTGATCATCGCCAAACACTGTATTGCGGTGCCACATGGAATACGCGCAAAAAAATAAGTTTACCGCACGGATTTAAGTTGCCGAATTTACAACAAGTTGACTTTAAAATTTATGATGATATGACGGCTGAAGAATTGCAAGAGAAAGCCGAGCGTTTGGAGTGGGAACATATTGTGCCGGCGCAGAATTTCGGAAAAACATTTTATGAGTGGACGAAAGGGCATAAAAATTGCGTGGGCAGCAAAGGCCGGTCTTTTAAAGGGCGACAGTGTGCCGTGCAGGAAAGCGAGGATTTTCGCTATATGTATGCCGATATGTATAATTTATATCCGTCCATTGGCGCGGTGAATTATTTGCGCGCTCATTTCAGCCCGACGCAATTTGAGCCGTGGCAAAAAAACACTTTCGGCACTTGTGCCATGAAAATTTCGCACAACAAAATGGAACCGCCGGATGAAGTCAAAGGTTTAATTGCCCGCACTTATTTGTATATGCAGGCTTCTTATCCGCGTTATCGTATCGGTGAGCCGGCAGAAAGCGTTTTGAAAGCGTGGGCTAAAAAATATCCGGTCACAAAATGGGAATGTGTGCGTGCATTTCGCATTGAACAAGTGCAGGGTAATGCCAATAATTTTGTAAAAAAAAGCTGCGAGGCTAAAAATTGGTATAAAGACACTCAGAATGTTCGCTGATATAGTTATTATTTGAGTGTATGGCTATAACTAATTATAATCGGCTTTTTCGGCACCAAGCAACATATCTATGACGCGTAATGTTTCATGTGTGTTGCGTTTAAGGCGGCGATCATAAACAGCCTGATAACGAATTTTCAGGTTGCGGTCAATAAAAAATGAAGCGCGTTGTGTCATACCGTCGGGACGTAAAACACCGTAAGCCAGACCGGCTTGACGTGCCGTATCCGATACCAACGGAAAAGAAACATTGCCGATGCCGCCCTGAGCATAGGGAATTTTGCGCCAAGCCTGATGTGCCTGAACCGAGTCAACACTGACAGCCACCAGTTTGATGTTGCGGTTTTTGAATTCGTCAGCCGCCTGATTGAAACCGATGATTTCTTCCGGACAAATGGCCGAGAAATCGGCTCGGTAAAAAATGAGTAAGGCATTTGTATCGGCGATATAATTGAAAAAGTTAAAATTTTCGTCTATATTGCCGTCGGCCAATACAGCCGGTGCCACAAAATTGAGTGCTTGTTCGCCGACGCGCGCGTGGTTATATTCGTAAGCCGAACGCACTTGACGAGTGATTTGTGAGGTGTATCCGTGTGCCATATTTTCAGGATAAGAACAGCCACAACGATCATCATCGGAACATTCGCAACGATCGGCATAATTATAACTCCAAGTTTTTGATATTGCCATATTTTCTACCTCCTTTAAATTTCAAACGGAATATATGTTTGATGTAACGAGATTCAATATAGCCAAAATGATAAAAAAATATTGACAAATAATTTTAAAGGAGTATATATTTAATAATATCTTAACCAAATAATTAGACAGGAATATCAATATGAATGAAGCTAAACAGAATGCTTCGGGCACCTTTTTGCGCCAAAGTGTTCACGAAATGAAAAAAATTCAGCAGGGCAATTTTACACTGCAAAAGCATAACAGAAAATCTTATTTAGAGGAAAAAGCCGAACAATATTTTTCCATGTATTTGGATGATAAATTGCAGGTTGCCGATAAAGATACCGAAGCTTTTGCGTCTTATATAGATTGTTTTGCAATAAATAATAAAGAAAAATTATGGGCTAAATTACAAGCTGATGTCGGTTTTGATTTGCGTGCCAAAATGCAAGAGCAAAAAGATCGTATGTGGTGGAAAAAGTTGTGGCATAAAGATGATTTGGCTTATTTGAATACGGAAAAATTGGTGCGAAAAATCAATCGTTTTGAGCATATGCAACAAGCAATGCAAGCACGCGGATTTCATGGCACGGCCTTGAGTAATCGGCTTGATGATTTGGGTGCAGAAGCACTACGTTATATTGAAGCATATAATATGGGAAGTTATCAACCGAAAGCGGAGGATGTTCCGGCCTTTACAAGCTATGTGAAAGCAACGGGGCAGTTTTATGAAAACAGTCCGGCAGAACAAGCGTTGCAAAAATTGGCCGGAGAAAAGGGTAAAATCGTGCCGATGCATCAGCCGTCAAAACGTCGCTTTTCTATCAAGCATATGGCCATGACAGCGGTGTTGGCGGTCAGTGCATGGTTGGGATTCGGTTCCGATGCAGGTCAACATGAAAAAACACAAGATATGCCGCAACGGTCAATGCCGAGTTTGGTAAAATTGCCGACGGCAAGCAAATATGCCATGCCAAAACCGACGGATTATTCGTTGAGCGCGTTTATTAAGCAGAATTCGGTGCAGGAAGCCGCGCCGAAAGTAATTGTTAATTCGGCCGAACAGCAGGAATTGATTCCGTTTTATACCAAGCGCTTAACTGAATTTACGTCGGCAAAACGCGCTCAAAAGCAAATTACGGATATGGCGTTGCAGGTGCAAAAGGGTATGATTGATTTGCCGCAAGATGTGAGCGTGCAGAAGTATTTATATGCCCAAGAAATCTATCGCCGTTACGGATTTAAAAAGATTGCGGCAGAAATGGGTGAAATGCTGAAATCGTCGCAAAAATTATCGTCCGAGCAGCAATCTAAATTGTTTAATTATGCGCGTCAGGCCGGCAAAAAAGGCGGTGGCGTGCAGCAAATGGCACAAAGAATGCAACGTAACAATTTGTGGCAAGTTAAAGCAAGTCGCGGTCGTGCGATGGTATAAAACACGGCAAATGCACAAAAAAAACTCTGTTGTTATCTGCAACAGAGTTTTTTTTGTTATGGAATCGGCAAAATCAGTAAATTTCTTGCCAAAGATTGATTTTCTTTTCCAAATCCGCGGCAACTGCCATGCGCATAGAGCAAACGGAATTGAACATTTTCCAAAACTGCAGCGGTGCCGTCAGTGGAATGCGCGATACTCTGATTGGGTAATGGCGCATCAGATATTGTCCGGCAACATGCACATTATGAGGAATTTCTCGGTCATATTCAGCCATGTATTTGCCGACGTATTTTTTGGTGCCGGTGCGGTCATACAATGCAGCCAGTTCCGAGAGCAGAGGTAAGCCGTTGGCCAAACCTTTACCGTTGTATAACTGCAATACTTCCTCCAAGGTTTCGCCGTGCACGTAATAATACGCGTTCAAAGGCTTGGTGCCGGGGAATTGTTGCGGCGTAAAGACAATGGTGCGTTCCAAGCGTTTGCTCAGGCGTTGCGTTGGGCAAAACACAATCGGCGCATCGGAATCGCCTTTGGCAGCCAGATAATCAATGATTTCCTTCAAGTTAGCGCCGGTATTATTGCCGCCGTCTAAAACATGAGCCGGAAATGAGTGAACTCTCTGTGCCGTCATGAAAAGCTTTTGTCCTTCGCTCAATACGGTGCCATCACTCAGGCGGTTTAAATATTTTGACAGCATACCTTTGCCACCGACACATAACAGCTTGGGATATTGACCAAACTGCATCATGGCTTTCTTCATAATGATGGCGGCATAATAAGCCGATACAGGGTCGTCATCTATGGCAACCACATATTGCGGTTTAATTACCAGTTTACCTTGAGCATCCAAACAGGTTGTTTCCTGTTTGAAAAATTCGTGCACAACATGAGCGTATGGCCACGGCCCGTTTACTAAACATAATTTTTCCATAAGCGTAGAGATTTAATAATTGAAAATTGGGCATATTTTAGTGATTTTTATAAAATTTGTCAAGTTTAATTTCTACCGTGCGGCCACAAAAAAGTCTTGAGCGCAAAGATGTTTGCGGTATGATGAAAGCAGAGCAAAGGAGGTATAAATGACTTTTCCATATAACATTAAAGGGCAATATGTTCTGTTACAACATCCGCGTCAGCCGAGTTTTGCGTTGGCGCAAGAGTTATTTGCGGCAATTGATGCTTCGCGTGATACATTGTCAAAGTGGTTGCCGTGGCCAAAAAATACCAAGCGGCCTGAAGATGAATTTGCGGCTTTGCAGGATTGGCAGACAAAGTGGCAAGAAAAAAAGAGTTTTGCTTATATAATTCGTGATATGAAAAGTAAAAAACTTTTGGGTATGATTGAGTTTATGTTTGTCGATATGGAAAATAAATCGGGCGAAATCGGTTATTGGCTAAACAGTGAAGCCCAAGGTCATGGTTATATGTCAGAATCTTTAAAATTATTGGAAAGTGTGATTTTTGCACAAGGCTTTAACCGAATTTTGATTCGCAACGATACGCGAAATGCGCGTTCGGTCAATGTGGCATCACGTGCCGGATATCATTTGGACGGCGTGATGCGGCAAATTCGTTGGTCGCCGGAAGAGCAATGTTTTATCAGTCTTAACATGTGGTCTAAAATCAGAGATGATTTATAACCACAGTATCAGATTTTTTTTTGAAATAATGCTTGACAAGCGGCGGATTAGCGTGTAAATAGGGCATTGTATTTGCTAAAGCTGTCCATAGATGAAGAGCCTCGCAACGGTTCGGAAAAGAGTATATGGAGAGGTGGCAGAGTGGTTTAATGCAGCGGTCTTGGAATCGAAGCGCAAGCGAAGATGGGCGAGCGAGAAAATTCTAAAGAATTTGCGAGTTGAGCCTCTAACCGTCGAATAAAACGAAGTTTTATAACGGTTTTCTGCAAAGCCTTGTCTCTTAAAAAAAATATGGAGAGGTGGCAGAGTGGTTTAATGCAGCGGTCTTGAAAACCGTCGAGGGGGCGACCCCTCCCAGAGTTCGAATCTCTGCCTCTCCGCCAATTGTTGAACAAGCCCCTGTTATGCAGGGGTTTTGTTGTATACATATACGAACTCTGGGAGAAGAGTTCGACGACGAATGAGAGGCACACGGGCGTGTGCCGGTGAGCAATAGCGAGCGAATGAGGAGAACGAAGCGCACACGTAGTGTAAAGCGTAGTCCTTCTCTGCCTCTCCGCCAATTGTTGAACAAGCCCCTGTATATGCAGGGGTTTTGTTGTATGTGTATACGAACTCTGGGAAAATCGGCTTTAATGTTGCCGAAATATCGCCGATATCGTTGTTTTATATCCGTGTTGACAGTAGACGAAAAATCTGCTATACTGAAGATGCAATTTTATATATAGTTGGATGATAGTTATATACATATTAGGTATTACGTCGCTTTTTCATAATGATCTTGAACTTGTGTGGTTTGAGAATATTAAGAATTAGGCAGGCAGATTAAACTTATTATCTACAAAATTGCAAAATAATCCGTATTGTCTAATTTAATTATAATTTGTTATGAAACAGCGTTTAGTTTATTTCGTTTTAGCAGTTTTAGTAGTTGTAACATGCATCGTATTCAACCAGAAGAACGGCTTCATGAACACTGCAGGTGGCGGTCTGTCATTAAAGAATATGAACGACACGACAATCACTAATGTGACCGCGTTCGCCGAGGCACATGTAACCAACGAAGGCAATATGTTCCAAGGTCTGGCAATCGCCAACTTTGAGCATCAGATGAGCAACGGTATGTATGTTGGTGCAGATATGATTGGTACTGTATCAACACAGTTCGGCATCTGCGCCCCAACATGTGACTTCCGTTTAGGTGCCAATTTTAACACCTTTAAGATTGAAGCTAAGATGGGTAACTTCACGAGGAACAACGTCAAAACCGCAGGTTTTGACCCACAGTTCCAGAATGATTTACTTCTTCTCGGTGAGGGTGTGTCAGTTTCTAACGCTATGCAAGTGGCTCTGATGACAAAGAACACTAAGGTGTTATTTGGGCACCAGGGTGGAGATAAATTCTATACGCTCAATGGTGGAAATTATTACACCACAATCGAGCAGAACATAGGTAAACTCTCTCTTGGCGGTGGCGCGAATTTCTCTGAGAAGGTGACAGGTTATGCGGCAGCTAAGCTGAATTCGGGAAACAATACGTTTACCGTGACCGCTAATAACATTGGTGCCCAGAACAAAAATTATGTTCTCTCTTACAATCGCAGTAACATTAAGATTGGGAAGAATGTTAATATGAGTTTAGGCACTGCACTCTGGAACCAAACTGAAAAGACCGGTCTCCGCATGGTGGCTGGTTTCGGTAAGGGAGGTATGAAATTATTTGCACAGGCCGGTGGCTATTGGCTCTCTGAGGGCTTTAAGCCGGTATTCGGCCTCGGTGCGAGTTACAAACTTTAAAATTACGATTATCTATGGCAACCGCTGAATTGTATGTTGTCATCGGGGCTTTGGTCGCTCAACTGGCCGTTCTGTATTTGCCTTTCAATAACAAAAAGAAGGCAATCTACAGTTTGGTTGTTTTTGCGGCCTTAATGCTTGGCTTATGTTTAGTTGGAGAGAGTGATGGCGGAAACAGAAGTCATCTTCCTTACAACTATAGGGAGACCATCAATAGAAATCCCTATGCTAAGCAGACCCTTATGGCAGCGTATAATTTAACGGAAGCAGAGATAGAAGCAAAACAGCCGTTTGAAGAGGGAACACCGATTGAAAGATCGGTTAACCTCTTGGCTATGTTAGCTTTGTATTTCTCGCCGTTATTTATATGGGCTGCCAGATGTGATGACACAGATGAAAACGAAATGAAAAAGGTGCATCAGTGGACTTTTGCACTGTGTGCAGTGGCGGCAGCATCGCTGTTATCATTGTATTACGGGTTACAGCTCACACTTGTGCCTTTGTACAAAAAAGCGTTTGGGAAGGCCGATAAACCTTCTCCGGCGCTCTCTTAAAAGAACTCGCTTGGCTTTACGGCCAAGCGAGTTTCGCATTTTTAAAAGGTAATTTCCGTAAAACTCACTTCACCTGGAAGGATTGAGCGAAGTATCGCTCAATGATCTTCGCCGCTACGCCACGTTGCGCTTTGCGCTGTGCATCTTTCGTTTGATGGTTTAAGAGCTCAGATGGATGCCGCCACTGATTCATTGCTACCGGCAATATGTCGCCGGTGGTTCCCTGAAGCGCTTTGTTATTCACCTCAGAATAAAAAAGAACCACGCGTTTTTTTACGCGTGGGTCTTTTTTTAGGACTGTGTAACACAAAGTTTCTTTTTGATGTCCAGAAGCATGAAAAGATAACTGTAGTTATCTTTTCTTTCCTTCCATAATGAATAGATATCTCTCTTCATAATCCTAAGATTTTGAAAATTCTCCGGTTCACCTCGGAGCAAACTTGATAAAACTGTAAGGGGAACTCTGCATCTTTTCGGATAAACAGACATGCAGTCTCTTAATAGTATCATAATTATACCTAAGTGTTGCCAGTGTATTATAGGAAAATTATTTTGTCAACATCTTTAGCGAAAAATATTGTTTTATAACTTAAAATATTGCGCTTTGCGCAAGCGGCTTGTGATGCGATTCCGAACCCCTTGGTTCTTCACCTTAGGTAAAATTCAGCTTCACCTGGAAGAATTGAGCGAAGTATCGCTCAATGATCTTCGCCGCTTCGCCACGTTGCGCTTCGCACAAGCGGCTTGCGATACGGTTCCGAACCAAGGTTCGCGTCCGGTAAGCAATACATAATAAAAAACACCCCAAAAAGGGGCGTTTTTTATTATGGCTGCTTCACCTGGAAGTATCGGGCATAAAGCCCGATGATCTTACCACTTCGCCACCACGCCATTCGGCGTGCGGCTCATGACGCGATTCCGAACCGCTTGGTTCTTCACCTCAGGATAAAATAGCCAACAAAAAAACACCCCAAAAAGGGGCGTTTTTTATTATGGCTGCTTCACCTGGACTCGAACCAAGATTGACGGAGTCAGAATCCGCTGTCCTACCATTAGACGATGAAGCATTCGCTGTTTCGTTTACGTATATAAGGCAAAAAAAACAGCTTGTCAAATATTTTTATCAAAAATTTCTTTCCTTATAAATGCGTGCAGTAAAATAATTTTCTTGACAGAGCTAAATTTATTTTCTATAAACGCCCTGATTAATTTATAACTTAAATAAGTATTGTTTCACCCTAAAATTTAAGCACATGAAGCGTGAGGAAATTTTGAAAAAGATTTTGCACATTGCTGAGCAGAACAATGTGTTGTATGAAAATGAGTCACAAGAGATTACTGCCGAGACACTAACCTGCGACTATATGGACTCGCTGGATGCCACTGAGTTGGTCATGTTGGTTGAAAGAGAATTTGACATTGCTATTACAGATGCCGAGGCGGAAAGTTGCATCACTTTCGGTGATATTGCCGACCTTGTAGCACAGCGTATTGCTTAGCCTTTCCGCAGTAGTCTTATGCTAAAAACCCGTGAATACACTTAATGTGTTCCACGGGTTATTTTTTTATAAGACGTTCAAAATAGTAAAATATAGCGTGGATCTTGTTGCAATATTCTTATTTCTTCTGCAGTTTTAATGTATGCAGCCGACTCTTTACCATGTCGGCAGCCTATTTCTTCTAAACGCTCTTGCATTGTAAAATCTTCACCTGCCGGACCGGTTGTCATATCGGCACAGTTTAATAAAAACAATTCATCCGTCATATTTTCTGCTGCTGTTCCGTGTTGCGCAACTTCATCCCAATATTTATATTGATTGCGCTTTAAAATGGCTCCGCCAACTGCGGCATGCCCTTGATTTTCTGCCATGAATTCATATCCGAAATCATGTAACAAACCAAGCAAAAACATATCCTCGGCATATTGAGTGTTTTCCGGCTTAAATTGTTGTGCCAAAGTTTTGGCTTTACGCGCCACGCCTAAAATATGTTGCCAACGATTTTGTGTGATCATTTTCTACTCCAAATTCAATAAACTGCGGGCAAATTCATCAGCCTTGAATACATCTAAATCTTCTGTTTTTTCGCCGATACCGATATAATAAATCGGCAGTTGTTGCGCTTGGGCAATCGCTACCAGAATACCGCCTTTGGCTGTGCCGTCCAACTTAGTCATAATCAGGCCGTCAATCCCGATAATTTGCTTAAATGCTTCTACTTGCGCCAACGCATTTTGACCGGTAGTGGCATCAAGCGTGAGCAAAATGCGGTGAGGGGCATCCGGCATAATTTTTTGAATAACGCGCACAATTTTTTTCAGCTCATCCATGAGGCCGTTTTTGTTTTGCAATCTGCCTGCCGTATCAATAAATACTACATCATCATCGGCTTTAATGGCGGCATTTAAGCCATCATAGCATAAACCGGCACTGTCGCAATTTGGCGCGCCACAGAAAACACGGACTTTGGCGCGCGCGCCCCATTCTTTAAGCTGTTCAACCGCGGCGGCACGAAACGTATCGCCGGCAATGCACGAAACCTGTTTGCCCTCAGCTTGCAGTTTGGCGGCCAACTTGCCGATGGTGGTGGTTTTGCCGGCACCGTTAACGCCAATCATCAGCACCACAAAGGGTTTATGTTCGGCGCTAAACATCAACGGTTGTTCACATGGGGCAATAATTTGCCTGATTTGTTCAGCCAAGGCTGTGCGAATTTCTGTTTCCGTAATGTCTTTATCTTGTTTTTGGCGGGCAAATTCGTTAACGATGTGCGCGGCGGCGGACACGCCCAAATCAGCACTGATCAACAATTCTTCCAATTCCTCCAAAGTGGCGGAATCCAACTTTTTCTTGGTAAAGATATCGGTTATGCCGCTGGTGATTTGGTTAGAAGATTTTTTTAAGCCAAATCCTAATTTTTGTAAAAATCCCATTGTTATTCCTCGCTCAAATTTCTTAAAACGGCGGCACGGCGACGACGCTCTGCCATCGGTATTTGCTCCATTTTTGCGGCCGGTGTGCCGCTACGCTGTGAATATGGAAATACATGGAGCTTGTTTAGGCCTGCTTCGCTAACCAATTTGCACGTATTTTCAAAGGCTTGTTCGCTCTCCGTCGGAAAACCGCAGATAAAATCGGCGCCAAACTTAGCTCGCGGCTTTATCTTTCTGATTTTGTGGCATAAATTGATAACATCTTCACGTTTGTGGCGGCGTCCCATACGGCGTAAAACCTCATTATCGCCTGATTGAATTGAAAAATGAAAATAATTTCCTATATTGTTGTATTTTTGCAATAAATTTATAAAATTATCATCAATAGCAGCCGGATCAAGTGAGCCGAAATTGAGTATCGGCAATTCGGGAATCTGCTCCAGAATATGCGCCACTAAAGCGGAAAAAGACGGTTCATACGAGCAAATATCCACGCCGGTTAAGCAGATATCGTTAAATCCGGCGGCCAATAATTCACGAATTTGCTTTATAATCAGTTCTTCCGGCACACTGCGGTTACGGCCGCGCGCATACGGAATTATACAATATGTGCAACGGTGATTACAGCCTTGCTGAATTTGCACAAAAGCTTTTTGCCGCCCTTCAAAACCGGTAATAATGTAATCGCCGCAGTCATCATCGGCAAAAATATCGCTGACCTGTTTTTTATCGGCAAAAATACCGGACACATATTTTTCAATTTCACGCTTTTCTTTGTTGCCCAAAACCAAAGTTACTTCAGACATATCGGCCAATTTGGCGGCGTTGATTTGCGCCGAGCAGCCGGTCACGATTATCTCGGTATCGGGATTTTCGCGCTTTAATTTGCGAATGGTTTGACGGCATTGGCGTTCGGCCTCGCCGGTAACGGCGCAAGTGTTTACCACAATCAAGTTGTCGTAATCTTTGAGTTTTTCTTTAATGACTTCGGACTCATACGCATTGATGCGACACCCGAAAGTAATAACTTCTGCCATATTTTTCTCTCTTTTTTTGAGTGAATATATTGAATAAAAGCCATTATTGCAACATTTTTTTGTGCCGCATCTGTTACAAACCCCTAAATTGGCAAAATTATACACTTTTTTTATTGATATAATGTATTGTTTTTGCATAATTTTTTGTAAATATATACAAATTTACGGGGGTAATTTTAAAATAATGCTTGCTATTTGCTGCAAAATTGTGCTAATGAAGAGCATCAGGCGATATGAGTTTAACAAATTGTCGTCTGAAAGAATTTGTTTTAATTATATGAGGTTAATTTATCATGACTGATGATACCGCAGAACGCGTAAAAAAGATTGTTGCTAAGCACTTAGGTGTTGATGAAGCAAAAGTTGTTGAAACAGCCAGCTTTATTGATGATTTAGGCGCTGATAGCTTGGATACAGTTGAATTGGTTATGGCTTTTGAAGAAGAATTCGGTTGCGAAATTCCGGATAAAGCTGCTGAAAAGATTTTGACTGTGAAAGATGCTATTGACTATCTTTCTAAGAATGCGTAAGTCGTAAGGCTTTATTAAATTAAACTCGCTTAGTTAACAACAGCGAGTTTTTTTAGTAATAAGAGATTGAGGTAACTAATGAAAAGAGTTGTTGTAACCGGATTGGGCGTGGTTTCGCCGTTCGGTCGCGGAGTGGAATATAACTGGAAATGCCTGATGGAAGGTAAGTCCGGTATTCGCAAAATTGACAATATAGATTTAAAAGATATTCCGGTAGCCATTGCCGGACAAGTGCCTTGGGGTGAGGGTGAACACGATTTTAATCCGGATACGGTGATGGCGCCGAAGGACCAAAAAAAGGCCGATAAATTTATTTTATATGGCGTGGCGGCGGCTAATGATGCCTTAAAAGATGCCGATTATGAGCCGAAAGATTTGGACGAGGCCGAGCAATTGCGTGCCGGCGTTATGATTGGTTCCGGCATTGGCGGGTTAAACAATATTTATGAAAATTCCGTTTCGTTTAACGAAGTCGGTATTAAGCGGATTTCGCCGTTTTTCATTCCGTCTTGCCTGATTAACCTGATTTCCGGCACGGTTTCCATTGACCACGGTTTGCGCGGACCGAATCACGCCTGTGTAACGGCGTGTTCAACCGGCACACACGCCATTGGCGATGCGGCGCGAATCATTGCCATGGGCGATGCTGATGTTATGGTGGCCGGCGGTGCGGAATCGGCGGTAAATGTGCTTGGTTTGGCCGGCTTTGCCCGCATGCACGCAATTACGGCTGAATTTAATGATGCACCGGAAAAAGCTTCGCGTCCGTGGGATCAAAAGCGTAGCGGCTTTGTGATGGGCGAGGGCGCCGGTGCCGTGGTTTTGGAAGAGCTGGAACACGCAAAGGCGCGCGGTGCACATATATATGCCGAGCTGGTCGGATACGGTATGAGCGGCGACGCGCACCACATTACAGCGCCATGTCCGGACGGTGACGGTGCGTATCGGGCCATGAAAATGGCTGTGGAACACGCCAAAGAACACGGTGTTGAAATTGAAGATATTAACTATGTGAACGCGCACGGCACTTCTACCCCGCTTGGCGATGTGGGCGAAGCGCAGGCGGTGCGCCGCTTGTTTGGCGATAAGCTGAGTGCCATGTCAATGTCGTCCACCAAGTCGGCGATTGGCCATTTGCTTGGTGCGGCCGGTGCGGTTGAAGCGGTTTATACCATCAAAGCGTTGGTTGAACAAACCTGTCCGCCGACACTCAATTTGGAAGAGCCGGATGAAGCTGTGGCCGATATGGATTTGGTGCCGTTAAAGCCGAAGAAAAAGCCGATTAAAGCGGCAATGTCAAATTCGTTCGGGTTCGGTGGCACAAACTCGTCAATCATCTTCAAAAAATACGAAGAATAGGGGCATTTAATGCTAAAAAAAGGGCTGCTGTTGTTCAAGATAGTTGTTTTACTGTTCGGAATAACGGCAGTCCTTTTGTATGGCCACATTCAACATATATTGTCGGAAAAACAACCGGTGCCGCAAGAAGTTGTTGTGCAAATTCAAAACGGCGCGAGCTTAAAGCAAATTGCCGCGGTTTTGGCAGAAAATAAGCTGGTGGCCAAGCCCGAATATTTTTACTGGTATGCCAAAATCAATAAGATTTATCCGAAAATCAAGGCCGGCGAATATCTGTTTGATAATGATGTGGCGCTCAAAGATGTGGCTGATTTGCTGACTTCGGGTAAAATTTATTTTCGTAAAATTACCTTTCCGGAAGGCATTACGGCGACGGAATTTAAGCAAATTTTGCTGGAAAATGAATTTTTGAGCGGCGAAGTGGCTGATTTTGCCGAGGGTTCGGTGTTGCCGGAAACATATTATTTTTCACGCGGACAAACGCGGCAAAGCATTGTGACACAGGCGCAAACGGCGCTCAATAAAACGCTTGACGAGGCATGGGACGGCCGCGATGCCGATTTGCCGCTGAAAAACAAGCAAGAATTGTTGATTTTAGCTTCTATTGTGGAAAAAGAGACCGGCGTGGCAAATGAGCGTCCGCAAGTGGCGTCGGTGTTTGTCAATCGGCTTAAACGCGATATGTTGTTGCAGACCGATCCGACGGTAATTTATGCCCTTACTTTGGGCAAAACGGAGCTGGGGCGACCGCTTCGTTATAAAGATTTGGAAACAGACAGCCCATATAACACCTATAAATATGCCGGTTTGCCGCCAACGCCGATTTGCAATGCCGGTCGGGCGGCGATTATGGCGGCGGCGCGACCGGATAAAACGCCGTATTTGTATTTTGTGGCGTCCGGTAACGGCGGGCATAATTTTGCGTGCACGCTGAGCGAACACAATGCCAATGTGCGCAACTGGCGCCGTGTGAATAAATAATCAAACTTTCTAACAGCAAAAAGACACGTCAAAACGTCATCGTGAGGCGTGTTTTTCTTTTACTGTCATCGTGAGGCGTTTTTCTTGCCCTCGTCATTCTGAGTCTTTTCTCCTGTCATGCAGAGGAAGCCCTTTAGGGCTGACGAAGGCATCTCCGCACGCCAGTGCGGCTTTTCCGGTTAAAACCAAAAACATTTATGTTTTTATTGCCACATAAAAGATATACAAAAAAATGCGATTTGCTTTGACTTTTGGCAAAAATCCTGCTATATTGAAAAGTAATTCAACAAATTATTTATAAAAACATTTATTTACAAATTATAAAAGGGCCTCAGGAACCCTTTCGCTGCAATGCGATGAAATGTTATTTGCCGTATGGTACAATACATCATTTTATCAGTTTTGTTCGCCGTCGCTTTTGGCTTTTTTGCGTATTTCACATTCCGTTATGACCAGTTCGGCTATCGGAACAAATACCGCAAAGATGATGAGCCGGTGAAGTATCAGGAAATCACCAAAGGCAATTGGTGGTGGATCGGATGGTGGACAGCATTTATCTTCATTGGTTCGCTCTGGTTCAATCTCTACGTTCAGCCGGTATTCAATGCGAACGTTGCAGACATCTATCTTGAGATATTGGCGTTTGTCATTTTCTCACTTGTTCTGCAAGGATTCATGTGCGAAGAAGTGGACGAAAATCCAATAGAACTGAAAGGTATTTTCGGTGTTATCTGTTTCGGTTTCTTGTTACTCTGCTCGCAGTTTTATTCTTGCGACGGTTGGCATGCAGACGGTAAGCAAAAAATGCTTGATCCAAATACAGTTGTGTTGGAGCAGGATAGTCTTGATGCAGACACTCTCTTAGTGCGTGATAGCATTGTTGTAGCAACCAGTAACAAGGACATCTGTGTGGTATCTTATGCCATGGCCGAGAAATCAGGGTTTACCAAGATGGGTGATTTGAAGAATACCTACAAGGTATATTCTTATACCAAGCAGTCGGTGACCTGTGACTTCTGGGCTAAGACGACGGATGGCAAACAGCACATTGTATACAATGAGCATCTGTGTTACGTCGGACTTCTTGAGCATAAAGGCTTCCTTACTTGGTGGAAAAATCCATACTCACCCGGATACGTGCTGATTGATGCTTGTAATCCTAGCAAATACTGGGTCATTCTCGGTATTGATGGGAAAGACTTGCAAATCAACTACACACCGAATGCGTGGTGGGGTAAAAACCTAGAGCGTCATATGCGTTGCAATGGCTATGCCGGCACCATATTGGCTGACTTTGACATGGAGATTGACGAGAAGGGTTATCCCTTTGCGCCGGTTACCACTGAGGAGAACACCATTGCATTTGGCACGCCGATTGTCACCGGTGTGGCAGTGGTTGACTTGATTTCGGGAGAAATTAAGCAATATGAGCCAAAAGACGCTCCTGCCTTCGTAAACATGATTCAGCCAAAGGACATCATGTATGATCGCATCACCTGGTGGGGCGACTATATTTACGGCTGGATTCACTGGACTGAAAAAGAAGGTTTGACGCAGCCTTGCAAAGGAATGGACGTTGTCCAGACCGACAAGGGAAGTTTCTACTACGTTGGCATCTCTGCACAGGGCGATAGCGTTGCAACGCAAGGATATATGCTGATTGATACCCGCACGGGTTCAACGACATATTATCAGCGTCGCGGTATATCTGAGGACTACGCTGCCAGAGTGATGTGCTCGCCCGAGGATCTTAGTTATAAGATCAAAAACGGTGTGCTGGAGCTCATGGAGCCCATCTATTATAATATAGATGGCATTCCAACCTACTTTGCCACGTATGTTTCGCCCGCAGACCAGCAGGCGAAGTTGTATGGCTTCTGCTCTGCTGAAAATCGTTCGGTGTGGGCATACGGCGAAACGTTGGAAGAGGCTCGTCAGAAATATGATGACGCCTGCAGTGCCGCTCTCGGTAAGAATGTCGTTGATTTCAGCGATGCTCAGAACCTGACCTTTGTTGAAGTCAAAGTGCTGGAGAAGACCAATATTGACAAGGTCTTTTACTTCCGCTTTGACGGATATAAGAACAAGGTCTTTACCGCCGAGCTTCGTCCGGAACTGAGCGACATGCTGTGGGGAACCCAAGGCCGCAAGGTTAAAGTTTCATTCAATAAGACGGACAATTCAAAGTTCGTTACACTCAGTTCGTATGAGATTATGAAGTGAGCAGTTGATTGAAAAATTAACTTTAGTATATAATAACAGCTGCATTCGTGAGAATGCGGCTGTTATTTTTTTGTCGCCTTCATGCGCCGGTAAAAATACAAAAAAAAGAACTCCGACACATAATGTCAGAGCTCTTATGTAACCTATTATTAAAAGTAAATTGCCGAAATTATTTTACAGCGTCTTTTAACAATTTGCCGGCTTTAAATCTCGGAGCTTTAGAAGCAGCGATTTTGATTTCTTTGCCGGTAGCCGGATTGCGACCCTTACGAGCAGCACGTTTAACAATGTCAAAAGAACCGAAACCGGTAATTTGAACAGATTCACCTTTTTTCAAAGCTTTGGTAATAACGGCAATGGTAGCCGCAACAACTTTAGACGCTTCGGCTTTGGTAATGCCGGCAGCAGCTGCAACAGCATCAACATATTCAGTTTTATTCATAATTAAAATCCTTTCTTTACTTTTAAGGTTATCAAGGTTTTTCACCTTTCGTCATTTATATTCGGGGCTTTTTTTTTAAATGTCAAACAAAAATGTTGATTTTTCGGTGTTATTGCGCATTTTTATGCAAAAAAACGCCTGAAAAGCCTTTTGAAGCCAAAATTTTGCCCGCACAGACAGCTAAAATCGCGGTTTAGCGCGCCGAATCGCCGACAGAATCTGCTAAAAATTGCTTAATTTGCGGCAACCGCGCCAAAGTGTCGGCACGCCCCAGCTCATAAACTTGCCGCAAAACGTCCAAATTCTTTTCGGTATGGCTGATTTTAATGTTGCGGCTCGGCCGAATAACCAGCACCTTGCCGTCGTTTTGCATTTGTTCAATTTCAGCCAACTCACGATTATACATAATATGCCGATTTTCAATGGCACGCACAAAATTCGGATAGCGCCGATACATAATGTGCGCCAGCCACGAAAGTTTGTTTTTGCCTTTTTGATAGCCGGCAGCACGCGTTTGCACCACCACGCATTTGTCATATCCCAGCGCCTGAAAAGCTTTAACCGGAATACTGTCGGCAATGCCGCCGTCCAAATATGCCACACCGTTAATGCGGCTGATTTTTGATACAAACGGCATAGAGGCCGAAGCCCGTAAATATGGCATTTTGTGGCGCAATTCGTCGCAATAAATATATTCGGCTTTGCCGCTTTGCAGATTGGTGCAGGTTACATAAAATTTGGTTTCAGAGGTCTCAAAGGTTTGATGGTCAAACGGAAACAGATTTTCCGGCAGTTCATGATAACAAAATTGCTCTCCCACCATATTTCCGGTGGTGATGAGCGAATAAAAACTCATATAACGCTTGTCATTGGCATATTTGAGGGTATAGCTGATGCTTCGTCCGCGCTGTTTTGATACAAATGCGCAACCGTGAATGGCACCAGCCGAAACACCAATAACACCGTCAAACGAAATGCCGTTTTCCAACAAAGTATCCAGCACGCCGGCGGTATATATGGCACGGTGAGCACCGCCCTCTAAAACCAAGCCGCTTTTCATGGCTCCTCGCATTTTACGAGTTGATTTTGCGGCGTTGCGCTAATTTCTTCGGCCGTCAAATCATATTTTTTGAACTTTTCGCCTTCAAAGCGCATACAAAATCCCGATTGCAATACACCGTCTTTATATTCAAAGCGGCCGAGCTGTTTGCCTTTGGAAGTGTAATAAACTTGAATACCGTTTAAAAATCCGCGGCGATAATTAAGCAGTTGATAAATGGTGCGATTTTCGTAATAAATTTTGTCCATACCGTTTTTAACGCCTTGTTTGAAATAAGCCCGTTCTTTGAGTTTGCCATTTTTGCCGAAATATGTAGCCAAGCCGTCCTGATAACCGTTTTTATAATTGATAATGGAAAGGTAGTTGCCATCATCTTGATATTTGGTAATTTTTCCGGTAACCGGTTTTTTGTCGGCTCCCTTGCAATATTCTTTGTCGTTTTTTGTAGTGCAGTCATATTCTGGCACAGCGGCATAAGCATAATCGGCAAAAGCCAAAAATGCAATGCACAAGTAATAAAATGGGCTTAAGTTTTTCATTTTACGTAACCTTTCGTGTTATAAAATAATACACCAATATATTTATTTTTCAACCCCTGAAATATTTATTATTTTTTTGACAAAATATGTTGACATAATTAGTTTATTGTGCTATTTTATCAATAATGGAGGGAAAAATGACGACCGCTACAGAATTGCAACAGCAAAGAGCTCAGGTGAAAGCCGCACGAAAAAAGATAACTTTTTTCGGCAGTCAGGTGATGAAAAAATTAGTTTTCACTCTTGCACTGGCGGCATGTTGGCAAAATAAAGCGCAGGCGCAGTTACAAAATGTGCCGGAAACCGATTTTTCCAAAGACCGCTTGGAGCTGTTTTTTAATGATTCCACGGTGCAAAAAATGAGCACCTTAGAGCGGCTTGAGGCCTATAAACGTGCTTATGTTTCCGAGTTTAGCCGTCGTGCATATTTATATCTGCGTGATAAAATGCTGAAATTAAAAGCCGCCAATAATAACGGTAAAACACGTAATCGGGCGGCCATCAAGCAAGTCTGCGGCAAAGAAACCAAAGATATCACGCGCTATTGCATGCAATTTTCCACTAAAATGTTGCGCGAAGTTGATGAACAAATGTCGCGTGAATACGGCACTCATCCGGTATATGGGCAAATGGTTGAATGGATGAAATCGCCGCAAAGTTGCCAAGGTGTTATTGATGATTTGAAAAGAGGCTTCAAAAAAGAGCATATTCCGGTCGGAACTTCATTGGAACAGTATTTTGCCACATTAGAAAAACAAGGCATACGCGGGCCGGTCATCGGTGTAAATCGTATTCGCCATGTGAATAAGAAAACCGGTAAGGTCAGTTATTCTAACCACGCGGTAACTTATTTTGCCTTTAAGGATGAAAACGGCGATTTACAGCTTAAGTGGATCAGCGCCAATCGCGAATCGGAAAATTCTAACGGGCACGCCCATCCGTATGCTTTGTTTACATATTGCGGTGCAGCAAATAATGAAGATTTGACTTTTGCCTATACAAAATCGGCACAGCTTTATGAAAGTGCTTTGAAAGATAATCATTATTTTGCACAAGCCAAAGAACCGGAAACGATAAATGTTGATATTTCCGGTGCAGTGAAAAATCTTAATGTGACTCCGATAGTTGATGAGTCCGTTTTACAAAAGCCGGCTCAGCCGAATATTCCGCATGTTGAAGCTCCGGCATTAAAGAAAAAAACAGATGCACCGGTGGCACCGCGTCAGCAGATGCGCAAAATGATTCAACGTCGTTTATAAGTTTATAAAAAAAATGATATTTCGTAAAAAAACACCTCCCGTTTTAAGAGGTGTTTTTTATTTGTAAAAGAAATTCTAAAATTAAGTATTTACATATTGTCGTGCGGCACGCGTTCTGCTCATTGTGCGTTGACGACCTTGCAAGCGTTCCATTTCTTCAGGTGTTTTACGCTCATTTGATGCGCCGCGTAACTTCATCATATATTCATATTTAGACATCGGAGCGGCCGATTGTTGCACGCCTCCGCTCGGTGTTGCAACTGATGCTGATTTGAACGATAACGCCTCTTCGGCCAAAAAACGATCAGCTTCCTGTTTAAGCCGTGTTTCTTTAGCACGCGCAGTTTCACGTTCAGGATGCCGCTCTTTATTGTGTTTATCAATGGCGGTTTCCCATCGCTGTAATGCCGAATTTGTAGTCATCTTCTTGTCCTTTTCTTCAATTTTATGTCTAATTGTAACATAAAATTGTTGTGTTTGCAAATAATATTTAGTAAATTTTAAGAAAAAAACAATAGACTGATTTTAATAAATAATCAAAGGAGTGAAAAAATGGAAATGCAAGTAATTTTTTGGCTTATTCTGGCCCTTGTTGTCATTTTTTATGTGCTATATACGCGTCTTATCCGTTGTCGCAACAAAGTGCAGGAATCTATGGCTGATATTGATGTTCAGCTTAAAAAACGCTATGATTTAATTCCGAATATGCTCAATATGGCAGCCAAATTCATGGAACACGAAAAAAACATTATGACACAGCTGGCCGATGTCAGAACGCGTGCAATGCAGACAACTTTTGTCGGTTCGCCGCAAGAAAAAATGGAATTGGAAAATCAATTGAATCAAAAATTGCAGGATTTTAAATTTTCACTGGAAAACTATCCGGATTTGAAGTCCAATCAAACCATGATGACTGCCATGCAAAGCATGAATGAAGTTGAGGAACATATTGCGGCGGCACGGCGTTTTTATAATGCCAACGTTAATGAATTGAAAAATATGTGCGAAATTTTTCCGAGCAGTTTAGTGGCATCAGTGCTGAGCATTTCATGGGCGGCAACGCCGTTTTTTGAGGTATCCGACAATGAGCGTCAGCCGATTGACAGCAAAGATTATTTTAAATAGGATAAATGATGAAACCTCTTAGTCAAGAACAGGTTGCGCAATTTACCAACCAGTCGCAAGAAAATATAACAGATCCGTTTGATGTATATATGAATGAGGTTATTGTGCCGGAAGTTGATGCGGCCAATAATGAAAAAGAGCGTTGTCGTAACCAGTTTTGGACCTATTTTTGGACGGCATTGTTTTTGGTCAGCGTTAATGCTTTGGTGGTGCTGTATCGGACTTTGATGTATCATCATGTTTTGCGTGTTGATCAGCTGATTTTTATCAATATTGTGGCATTGTTGATTGTGTGTTGGCCGTTGTATAGCTGGCGCTTGCAAAAAAAACAAGATGTGTTTGCCACATTTTTGAAGTTTTACGGTGATTTTAAATATATTGAACCCGATAAAGAATTGGCTGACGATGTCGGTTTACCGATTGTGCCGGTGCATCAAACGGCTCAGGCCGAACATCATATTGCCGGCAGTTATAGCGGCACCAAAGTTGAAGTTCGCGATACTGTTTACATTAAGCCGCGGGCAACGGGAATAAAAAAAATAGCAAACGGTGTGGTCATCGGGCTTAATTTCGGCGAAACACTTGATGTCAACATGTTGCTTTTTGAAAAACATGGGTTTTATCGCAAAAGTAAAATGCCGAATATGTTGACATTGAATGACAAAATCAATATTCCGGCGGCCAATTATTTTAACATATTTGCCACCGATGCGCAAAGACCAATGAAATTTTTATGTTCGGCTTTTTTTGAAAAAGTGCTTGATATTAAAGATGTCTTCGGTGCGCGTAAAATGTATGTGATGGCGCAAGATCGGCAAATTAAAATTTTTTTGGAAGGATGCCGGATCTATTTTGATAATTATAAGCTATGGAGCCGCAAAATTGAGTATGATAAATTTCGGCGACTGCATAAACAGTTTGAAGAAATATTTATTTTTATAGAAACCATTCAAGCGCTTTTACGGAATAACCAAGATGAACTTGACGCCTGATGAAGAATATGCTGCTTTGAAAGCACGTTTTGATGATTGTTATGATACAACATTAAAACCGATATTGCAAAAAAGCGAATCTTTGCGCCATAAGTATATGTTGTCCTTTTTTGTTTTATTGCTATTGGCGGCAGTGTTCTATCCGCTGATTATTTGCCATGTGTGGCAATCTGTTTGGGCATCGCAAAATGCTGCGGATGCAGGGATTTTGCTTGGCTTATCGGGTTTTGTTATTATGTTGCTGTGCGGGCCGATTTATTTGTATAAGCGGCAGGCAAAAGCGCAGGTAATGCCCGAATTTGCCAATTTCTTCGGTGATTTTTCGTATGCTTATGAAAAAACGATTGATGATGAAATAATGCGCCAATCGCATTTGTTTAAGCGCTATGACCTCCATATCGGCGATGATTATTTCAGCGGTGTTTATGAAAATGTGCATATTGTGATTGCCGAAAACAAACTGTCGGTCATACAAAAGCTTGATACCGCAAACGGTTGGAGCGATGCGCGCAATCAATTAGGGCGCACTTTCGGACAAAATAAACAGCCGCAAACCCGCAGTAAAACCGTATTTCAAGGTATTTGCGTTTTGCTGGAAATGAATAAAAATTTTGCCGGACAAACGGTGGTTTTGCAGGATAAAGGCATTTTGAATGCGTTTTATCATATCAAAGGTTTAGAGCGTGTGCGGCTTGAAGACAGCAAATTTGAAAAAATCTTTGAAGTATTTTCTTCAGATCAAATTGAAGCCCGCTATCTGTTAACAACCGCGTTTATGGAGCGAATGCTCAAATTGCGCGATTTATACGGCGGACGTGTTATGCAATTCAGTTTCAAAGATAACAAATTATTGATTGCCATTCAAACCAAGCAAAATATGTTTGAGGCTAATTCCTTTTGGTGCACAAATTTGAATAAAAAGAAAATAGATTTAGTGTTTAATCAATTTTGGACTGTGTTTTCCATTATCAAAATTTTAAAGTTAAACTTGCGCTTAGGAATGTAAAATTATGCCGGCAAATGCGTTGTGCATATTTGATTAAAGTCGGTTGCAAAAAGGTCTTGCAACATATAAATTCAAAGCAGAATTGGGAGAAAAAAATTGTTTGCAAAATTTGAACGCATGACCGCGTGGCGTTATTTGCGCGCCAAACGCAAGGAGGGTTTTATATCGGTTATTACCGGATTTGCTTTAACCGGTATTGCTTTGGGTGTAGCAACGCTGATTATTGTGATGTCGGTTATGAATGGTTTTAAGGCTGAATTGCTTAATCGGATTTTGGGTATTAACGGGCATATTTCCATTGTGGCATCAGCCGGCTTCCCGTTTAATAATTACAAACAGGCAGTTAGTGAGTTGGAAAAGATTGACGGCATTGATTTGGCCATACCGCTGATTGAAAAACAGCTTTTGGTTTCATCGCCGCATGCAGCCGAAGGCGCAATGGTGCGCGGTATCAGCGGCGAAGATATTTTGAAGAAAAAAGTGATGCGTGACGGTTTTGCGCAGATTGATATTGACGGTTTTGTCGGTGATGTGGTGGTTGTCGGCGACAAACTGGCCAAAAAGCTCGGTGTTTATGTCGGTGATGAAATTACGCTGATTTCGCCGAACGGTAAAATTACCGCCTTTGGTTCTGTGCCGCGCATTAAAGCCTATACGATTATCGGCACCTTTAATTTGGGTATGTATGAATATGATGCCAACTATATTTTTATGCCGCTGGACGGGGCACAGAAATATTTCGGGCTTAAAGATTCGGCAACGGTGATTGATGTCAGCCTGCATGATGAAAAACAATTACCGATGATGCGCGCTTTGATAGAAAAAACGGTCAGTTTAGATGCTTATGTGTATGATTGGAAAGAATCCAACGCAGCGTTTTTCAATGCGATTGATGTGGAACGCAACGTGATGTTTTTGATTTTGCTGCTGATTATTTTGGTGGCGGCGTTTAATATTATTACCGGCCTGATTATGCTGGTTAAAGATAAAAGCCGAGATGTGGCGGTTTTACGCACCATGGGAGCCACAAAAGGTATGATTATGCGCATATTTTTCATGGACGGTGCGTTTATCGGGGTGCTCGGCACTTCGGTCGGGGTAGCCATCGGATTGTTGTTTTGCCATAACATTGAAAATATTCGGCAGTTTTTGCAACGCATTTCCGGCCGCGATTTGTTTTCTTCGGAAATATATTTTCTGTCGCAATTGCCGGCCAAAGTTGATGAATATGAAGTGGTTTGCGTGATTGTGGTCACATTATTGCTGTGCTTTTTGGCCACGTTATATCCGGCCTATCGGGCCTCTAAATTAGATCCGGCGGAGGCGTTGCGTTATGAATAAAAATGCGGTTTTGGAATTAAAAAATATCAATAAAACATTTCGGCAGGGCGATAATATGTTGGAAGTGTTAAAAGACGTGAATTTAAGCATTCGTCCCAAAGAAGTTGTGGCTCTCATCGGACCTTCCGGTTCGGGCAAATCAACACTGTTACAAATTGCAGGTTTGTTAGAGGCGCCAAGCGACGGTGAAGTTTATGTCAGCGGCGAGCTGTGCTCAAATGCCGGCGATGCGGTGCGCACGGCTTTACGGCGTGATTATTTGGGCTTTGTTTATCAATATCACAATTTGTTGCCGGATTTTGATGCATTAGAAAATGTGATTTTGCCGCAACTGATTGCCGGTGTGGCATATAAAGAAGCCGCTGATAAAGCCGGTTGGTTGTTGCAACGTTTGGGGTTAGGGGATCGTAAATATCATCGGCCGGCCGAACTTTCCGGCGGTGAGCAACAACGCGTGGCGATTGCCCGCGCGATTGCCAATACACCAAAATTGTTGTTGGCAGATGAACCGACCGGCAATTTGGATCCGAATACTTCAGACAATGTGTTTTTAACGCTGTTGGAGGTGGTTAAAGAAACCGGTCTTTCGGCTTTGATTGCCACGCATAATATTGAATTAGCGCATAAAATGGATAGGGAAGTTACCTTGCGTGAAGGTAAATTGGTTGACTTGCGTGCCAATAAGGTGCCGGACGATACGGAAAATTTTTATTAAACGGCAAAAATTATAACACTTTTTTAAGAATAATATGTTCAACTGAGCGGTAAAGGATAATCAAAAGGTATGAGGGAAAATATGGGTTTCTGGTCATATATCATCGCAAAAAGCAAAAGCTCTGCTTTTATTGTGTTGTTAATGGCTTTGTGTTCATATTTTTCGTATTTTGCCGTTAAAGGTGATCGTGGCTTTTTTAAATATATGTATTTGCAAAACAAAGTGGCAGAAGCCGAAAAAATCAATGAAAATTATGATAAACAGCGCGAAGAATGGGAACAACGCGTCAAATTGTTGTCGGCCAACAGTTTGGATTTAGATTTGCTGGATGAGCGGGCGCGCACGGTTTTAAATGTCATCGGCGATGATGAGTTTATCATTTTGGATGATGACGCGGACGCCAAATAATTCAGTGCTTTTTAATATTGTTTCAGCTTGCTTTCAATGTCAGTTTTATCAAATATTTCCGGTAAAACAATGCCGTCACGCAATGTCGGTGTATACAAAATATAAAACGGCAGACCTTTGCGCCCGTAGCGTGCCATAAATTCAAGCGTATCGGCATTATAATTAGTCCAATCCACCCGCATAAAATCTAATTTATAAGCACGTTGCCAATAGTCCAAATTTTTGGCGGTTAAAACCGTGGCAGTGTTATAGTGACAGGTCAGGCACCAATCGGCGCCTATTTCCAAAAGCACTGAATGTCCTTGGACAATTTTTTCTTCAATCAGTGCCGTGTCAATACCGGTCAACCGGCTCTGCATGTGCCGTTCATAATTCAGATGATAGCTTTTTTGAGCAATATGCGCGCTCAAAATAATAATGATTACCAAAATCGGCAATAAGAAATATTTGGCGTTGTCGCGGATTTTGAGCTCGGTTTCGCTTGGCAGTTGCACTGTAAATCTTTCATCAAGAAATGCCATGAAATTGCGATAAAGCCAGAAAACGGCACAGAAAAACAGCAGCAACGCACAAATTTTGACAATGCACCAAATATCGGTTTGTTCATAAATCAGCAAAAAGAACCAGCCGATAGTCAAATAAAGCATAATGCGCATTACAAAATTGAGAGTGTTCATCCACGGGCCGGCATGCGGTAACAGGGTTTGCGGTTGTTTTAGGCACGCAATCAGTAAATAAGGCAAGCTCAGGCCGAGGGCAACGGCATATAATAAAACCACAATATCGGCATATCCTCCGGTTAGGGCAAAACCGATGGCGGTTGCCAAATATGGGCCGGTGCATGGTGTTGACAGCAGCACAATTAAGGTACCAATCAGAAAATCGGCCTTAGGGTGTTCACTAAGCCATTTATTTTGCAGCGAATTTTGCCAATTCAGTTGCGGCGCCAAAATAATAAAGCACACCAGCACAAATGTCATGGTCACCAAAAAACTCATGTTTTGGAATTGCATGCCCCAACCCAGCGAATAGCCAAGCATTTTGGTCAGCACCAGAGCAATAATAATCAAGGTAAAGCCGCACAATATACCAAACGCGGTTTGTAAGGCTGAGCGATGCAACTGAGTCGGATTTTGGTTTTGACGGCACAATGACATAATTTTGAGCGATAATACCGGAAAAACGCATGGCATAAAATTGAGGATAAATCCGCCTAAGATGGCCAGTAAAATAAGGCCGATGTTCAAATGCAACGCATTTAAGTCAAACGGTGTGACTGTGCCGGCAATCAGTGTGTCGCGATAAAAATATTGGTCGTTGAGAACCGCTGTGACAACAAATTCGCTGTCTTTCAAACTTTCTTTTGCCTCCAGAGGAAAAAATCGCACATAAATACGATTATCCAAAAGGCTGATGAGCGGCGCCGAAAATAAAGTGTTACCGTCTTTTTGTGTCACATAAACCTGAAAGGATTGCATTTTTTCTTCTACATCAAATTCCAAACGCAAAGATTCACCTTTATCATTGGGGTCAACCACAAATTTATGCAGGTGTAGTTTTTGCGGCGTTGGTGTCGGAATTTGCGCCAAAGTCTGGGCAAAAAAGTTTTCATATCCGTTCGGAAAAATATCGTTGCCGCTCGGCTCAATAGTCAGTTCGGGATAAAATATTTCATTGTAGCAAACAAGAGCGTTGCCGCAAGAGGTCACATCTATTTCGGCTTTTATGACAAGCGGTTGACTCGGATCGGCAATTTTGATTTTAATCGGGATTAAAAAGTCGCCGAAATATTTATGATATGCCGGCAACGATTTTGCGGCAAACGGCGCCGGATAAAGCACTTCATAATCTGCTATATTTTGCGATTGGCTCAAGTCAATATTGATTTTTGATAAATCTTCGGAAACGTCGTCGGCCAAAATAAAGTGGGCATCGTCGGTATGAATTTGCACACCGATGTCCAGCTCATCACTGCCGTCAATGTAAGTGCGACGCGATAATAGGCGCAAATCAAAATTTTGCCCTTTGCTGATGGCGGAAATGCCGGTGGTTGAAAGCAACGGATTTTGGTATTTGATACCGTAGAACGGAAATTTTTTCCACTCAATTTGTTTGACGGCATAGTCAAATTTGTTCAAAATGGAATCGTCATTCGGATCACTGCGCTCAAAGGCCTCAATGGCGGCCTTTTCATCGTTATTATGACTATAAGTTAAAAACTTTTTAAAATTGTAAACTTTGATAAAATGTCCGTCTTTGGCTTCTATGTAAGGCACTTCATCGGGGTGGTCATAGTCAGCGGCGGAATGCACGGTTTTAATGGCGTGTGGCACCAGTTTTTCGGCAATTGCGCTGTTATAAAATTGCGATGCCGCGCGATAAGCCGCAATAACATTACGCAGCAGAGCGGTGCGGCTTAAAAGTTCTTCGTCGCTGTCATCAGGAAAAAACGGCTGTAGTTGTTGAGCCAGTTCATCATCATCTATCTGCGTTATATCGGGGTATTTTTCGTAAAAATATTTACCGATTTCCCACAAAATAATGCCATATTCGGCCATAGATTGGTCATAATAGTCATCATTTTGCAGGCGCTCAAGGCGAATGCGAGTAATTTCGCCTTCAAAATCATCGGGCAAAGTCGGTAAGGCGGCGAAGCCTGCCGAGCAGTTGAAAAATCCAAGAAAAAAAACTATATACAATAACAAATGTTTCATATTTTAAATAATGATGATTAAGCTTCACAAAATGTTAATTTTATGATACTATAAAAAAAGCCAAGAAGCAAACAGTTTTATGAAAGATGGGAATAATGAGTGCGTTTGATGAAAAATATGCTTTGACCGGCAAGTTTATTGTGGCTCTGCCGCAAATAAACGACGGCGGTATTTTTGATCATTCGCTGATTTATATTTGTTCGCATACGGCGCATGGCACAATGGGACTGGTGGTTAATAAACGGCTGGAGGAATTTTCTTTTTCGGATTTGACCTTTCAGTTGCCGATAGATAATTATGCCAAACTTAGCGAAATTTCGCTATATAGCGGCGGACCGCTGGAAAAAGTGCGCGGTATGGTGCTTCATTCCACCGATTATCGCAAAGATGGCACCATTATTGTCGGTAAAGACATAGCGGTTTCATCTACAACGGAAATTATTGCCGATATTGCCTTTGACCAAGGACCGAAAGATAAATTGGTGGTGCTTGGCTATTCTTTTTGGCAGCCGCGCCAATTGGAAGCCGAGATTTATCGTAACGATTGGTTTGTGCTTGACGCCGATAAAGATTTGCTGTTTGAAACGCACGATAACGAAAAGTGGCAACGCGCCATGGATACAACGCGGATAAATTTGGAAAATTTTGTGCCGGTAACCGGCCACAGTTAAACCCAAACCTCGTCTAATGGCTTACTACTTGAAAGTTTTCTCGCTTATGTAGCATTATCTACACCGCGTGAGAAAACTTTCTTCGTATTAAGCTCATTATCCGAGGTTTCATTTTATAATGTCATACTTTGTCATTGTGAGGAGTGCGAAGCACGACGTGACAATCTTCGGACGTAAGTCCGATAATTAGCGCACTTACCGCGCTTTGCGTGGTCAAGGCATCTTCCGATTTTTCTTTTATAAGGCGGCACGGCTTAAAGCAGTAGCGAAGGCTCATTAAACTCATTATTTGCGATTTTTGCTTGACTTTAGAGAAGAAGTTTTTTAAATTTTACCTTGAGTAAAGCGATAGCTTACTTGGGGTCTGAAAACCTCATTCTATACACGTTTGAACAGAACGTAAAATGTTCGCTTTCTGGTTATTATGACCGGAAGGCGGCAAAATACGCCGTTCGCGGTCAATATGCCGCACTATCTTGTATAGAGTAGTTTTCAGCTTCCGGTCGCTTTTATCAAGCGACTTTTTTATAACCCAAAAAAGGAGGTTGAAATGCCAAAATCCGTGCGCGGTCGCTTAGATGACAACAGTCCGAATCCCGTGGATATTTATGTGGGTAAACGTATTCGTTTGCGTCGGCGTGTTTTAGGGCTGACGCAACAGGAATTTGCTGACAAACTCGGCCTGACTTTTCAACAAGTGCAAAAATATGAAACGGCTATGAACAGAGTTGGCGCCAGCCGTTTATGGGATATCAGCCGCGTTTTAAATGTGCCGATAGATTATTTTTTTGAAAATATGGATAGCGATACCGCCCGACAAAGTCCGCGCGCCAAAAGTGATGGTAAAATATCGGTTATAGTCAATGATGACCCGATGCATCAAGCCGAAACAATAGAACTCGTCACGGCATATTATAAAATCAAAAACCGCCACGCGGCACAATATCTTTTGTGCATGTTGCAAGAGTTGGCCAAATCGGTTGCTTCCGGTAACTAAAATATAATTTTGTCAAAACATTAACTAAAAATATAAGAATTTTCTTAGACTAAAAGTTGTGATTTTAGGTCTAAAATCTTGTCAACAATACATAATATCAAATAGTTATGAGCAAAAATTCCGTCTAATGTTTCACGTGAAACATACGACAAAACCGTAACAGCGGATGCAAAACTTGGTTATATATCTTGCACAAGCTGGTTGAGCAGGCGCACGCCAAAGCCACTGGCACCTTTCGGATACAGCACCTTTGAGCCGTCGCTTAAATCCATGCCGGCGATATCAATATGCACCCATTTGGTTTGCGGCTCAATATAGCGCTGCAAAAAGCACGCTGCCGTAGATGAACCGGCCAAACGTCCGCCGGTGTTTTTCATATCGGCAATGGTGGAATCCATCAACTTATCAAATTCTTTATCAAGCGGCATTTGCCAAACGCGTTCGCCGCACTTGTTGCCGGCAATACTTAAAGTTTGCGCCAAACGTTGATTGTTGCTGAAAATGCCGGCAAATGTGCTGCCGAGTGCGATGGTGATGGCGCCGGTTAACGTGGCAATGTCGGCCACATATTGTGGCGCAAAGGTTTTTTGCATATAGGTCAGGCAGTCGGCCAGCACCAAGCGACCTTCGGCGTCGGTATTGATCACTTCTACAGTTTGTCCCGACATGGATTTTACCACATCGCCCGGCCGATAGGCAGAGCCGGAAGGCATATTTTCAACCAAGCCGACAACGGCGGCCACGTTTTTCGGCGATTTTTGCAAGGCCAAAGATTTCATAGTGGCAACAACCGCGGCGGCACCGGCCATATCTTGTTTCATATCCCCCATGTTGGTGGCGCCTTTAATGGAAATGCCGCCGCTGTCAAAGGTAACGCCTTTGCCGACTAAGCCGATTTCTATTTTTGCATTGTTTGGCGCACCTAACCATTGCAAAACCGCAACTTTCGGCCGATTTTGCGAGCCTTGTGCCACAGCTAAGGCTAATCCAAAACCAAGCTCGCGCATTTTATCTTCATCTAAAATTTCTACTTTTAAGCCCAAATATTCCAAACGCTTGATATCATCGGCCATAATTTGCGGAGTAAGGGCGTTGGCCGGCTCGTTGATTAAATCGCGGGCATAGCGCACAGCGTTAGCTAAACCGGCATAAGGTTTATATCCGTCAAAATTTTTGAGCTTTGTGCCGGTGAAAACTACTTGTTCCAGTGCCGGATAAAACGAAGAGGCTTTTTTGGTAAAATACTTGTCAAAACGGTAAGCGGCAAGTTCTAAACCGAGTGCAAAGTCATAAATATTTTGCGTTTTGGCTGTTGGTAGTGCCACTTTAACCGAACGGCATTGTTTAACGGCCCGATAGACTTCGCCGCCAAAATTTTGCCACGCCGGCGCGGAGGTCAGGTTTTTCAAAAGCACCACAAAGATTTTATGGCTGCCTAAATCATAGAGTTTGATTTTATCGGTCGGCGTTTGCTTTTTAATTGCCGATTCTAATATTTTTTCTTTAGAATCAAGCAGTTCAATAATTTTTTGAGCTTTGTCCGCCGCCAACAGCTTATCGGTGGCGGTTTTAATGTTGCGTCCGAGTGTTAATTCTACCATAAAATCCTCCTTCAAAAGGTTGTTTTGTTTAATTGTAGCCATCAAATTATTTTTTGCAAGAAATATGATTTTATTTGAAAAAATAAGTGGACATTTATGAATTTTGCGGTTATACTCTGGACAAAATATGAAAAGGCAGACTATGACCGGAAAGAGTTATAAAGAAAAGCAACAGCACAGACTTCAAAAAGATACATCGCAAACACCGGTGTATGAATATTTGTTGCCGCCTAAACGCACTAAGTCGCCTTATGAAGCAAAATTGATGCAAATTTTGCTTGAGCCGACAAACTTTAAGAAAAAATTTACCGACCTGAAATTAGACGAACAATTGGCCATGAATCAGTTGTTGGCTGAAATTTCGGAATATGGTAAGAGTGAAAATTTGAAAGGTTTTGCGCGTGATTTTGCCGAAGGCGCCGAATATTTGTTGGACAATATTCATCAAATTGCCGGAACAGAATATGATAAAGGTATTTTTACAAAAATTCATCGCGATGAAAAACGTTTGATCAGAATGGAATGCCACGGCACCATTAACTTGCGCACACCACATCAACTGAGCATTTTTTATAAATATTTCAATAAACCTGAAAACAAAGGAAAATGGGGACTGCGCGCCTATGATATGAAAAAATCGCCGATGTGGCGCGTGTTTATGCAATTTGAAAGTTTTCGCAAAATTACCCAAGATATCCGTAAGTATATGCAGAAAAAAGGCATCAATCCGGATGCGTTAAAAGTAATGACGGTGAGTGATTTTTGTGATGTGATTTTTCAAGCATATCAAAAGTCATCTAAAGACACAAAGGTTTCTTTTCTGCCGGAAGGTGAGAGCATCAAAGCTAAATATGTCAAAGAATTTATGCAACGATGCGGCGATAAATATAAAAAGCTGAAGCTGGAAGAAGCAGCGGCGCGCGGCATCAGACCGGAAGCGGTAGAATCGCTGTGCAATGCCATGCGTTTGTGGGGAATAACCGAACCTTCAAGAATAACGGTTACATCGTTTGAATATACGCCGCAAATCATCAAAGATTTAACCAAAGCCGGATATGATGTTGAGGGTATTGAAGTCGGTTCGCCAATTCCGCAGGAATTTACCGACTATCTGATTATGCATCATCAGGAAAAGCTGATACAAGCACGCGATGAAAGCGGTAAACTTATAACCACCGAAGGTTTGGAAGGAGAGGAATTGCACCATATCGGTGCGGTGTTAATTGCGGCAAATAACGGTTATTTGGCACGAACAAATTATCCGGGAATGTTTATCTTGCTTAATACACGATATCACAAAAAATTTATTCATTATTATGACCGCATTTTGAAACATAATGATGAAGAACAATTTTATCAACGTCTAACGATTAAAGATAAAAAAATACGGGCAATGCTTGGGTTCGGAAAAAATAAGTGTGTTTCCGGTGATTTTGAAGACAGTGCGGAATTTAAAAAACGCGAAACCGAAGATATGCTCTATGTGGTCAACTATAATAAAATGACCGCCGATAGATTGAAAAACGAAGTTGAAATCGCACAAAAATATAAAATTAACTACACCAAAGTGGCCATTGCGCAGAAGTTGGAAGAAATTAAAAATATTAAAGGAACGTCTAAGTCTGATATTCAGGAATTTGAGGGCGAATATATTAAATGGTTAAAGGAACAAAAGAAAAATCGGCGTCAGAAAAAAGAAACAGCGCACGAGGCTGAAACAAAAAAGGTGAGTAAAGAAAAAACATCTGAGCGTAAAAAAATAAAATCTGCCAAAAACAAAGTAAAACCGGCGCAGAAAGAAGAAAATGTTAAGCCGCAAAAGCCGCAAAAAACACTGCGACAGAGGAAAAATCTGGATAAAGAGGCTGAATTTGATCGGCAGGTTTGGAATTTTATTTATGAGCGGACGGGAAGAGGACATAAAATAAAATGAAAAATTTTTTGCAATATCTGAAAGGTAAATCATATAAGGAAGGCGAGCCGCTTGAAAAAGAGGCGGTTATTGTGGCGCAAAAAGTTTTATGCAATATGGGATTAGATTTTGTGCCGGCTTCGTATGTGGCTTTCTTAAAACATCATAACGGTATGAAAGCAAACGGTTGCTATTTATTTGGGGCAACGGTAGATGATGATTTAGATATTATAGACCAGAATGAAAACATGCCGCGGCCGCAAAATGTGTTGCTTTTAGGATATAATGAATTTGACTATCTCGGGTATGATTATGTGCACAAAAAATATCAGATTATTGATCGCGAAGATTTTGAGGTGTTGGACAGTTATGCCGATGATGAGTTGGGCGCGGCATTAAACGAGATTTTTGAAGTGTGAAAAATGAGCAATATATACAGCGGCACAGAGGAAAATATTCAAAAAGCAGCAGCGGTGATTAAGCGCGGAGGGTTGGTGGCATTTCCGACCGAAACGGTTTACGGTTTGGGCGCTAACGTTTATAATGAAGCTGCGGTGGCGGCAATTTTTGCCGCAAAAGAGCGACCGCGGTTTGATCCGCTGATTTCACATATTGCCGAAGTGGATTTTTTGCCGCAATATGCCGCGGTTGATGCGCGAGCCATGGAGTTGGCTAAGCATTTTTGGCCGGGGCCGCTGACTTTGGTGCTGAATCGTATTGAGGAAAATCCATGTTTGGATTTGGCATGTTCGGGACTGCGCACGCTGACCGTCAGAATGCCGGCACATCCGTTGGCTTTGAGCTTGATTAAAGCGTCCGGGGTGCCGATTGTGGCGCCTTCGGCCAACAAATATCAATCGGTAAGCCCGACAACGGCACAACATGTGGCTGACGGGCTGGGTGACAAGGTGGATATGATTTTGGACGGTGGTGCCTGTCAGGTGGGTGTGGAATCTACCATTATTGATTTAACCGGACGGCAGGTGGTATTGCTTCGTGCCGGCGGAACTGCCAAAGAAGACATTGAGGCATTTTTGGGCGAGAAAATTACGGTGCCGGAGACCGTGCCGGCTTTACCGACCGCGCCGGGGCAAATGTTGCGCCATTATGCACCGAAAAATGTGTTGCGAATCAATGTGACTGCGCCGGAGCCGGACGAATTTTACATTGGCTTTGGTAAATATGATGGCGCGTTGAATCTGAGTCCGACCGGCGATGTGAAAGAAGCGGCCAGCAGATTGTTTGCTTATTTACGTTTGGCCGATGAAAAAGCTATCGGCGGTAAAATTGCCGTAGCTCCGGTGCCAAACGTTGGTTTGGGGCTAGCCATAAACGACCGGTTAAATAGAGCATCATATCATAAATAATAAAATATTATATACTTTTGAGTTTAATATTTAATTTTATCATTTAAAAGTTGATTTTTGACTTGACACATTTTCTTATTGTGCGTATATTGCAACTTGTAATAGAATCGTAATTATATTACAATATAAACATGTATATAGTATCAATAAAGGAGATAAACTAATGAGTACTGGAACTGTAAAATGGTTTAATACGCGCAAAGGTTACGGATTCATTCAGCCGACAAACGGCGGTAAGGATGTCTTCGTGCATGTGACTAAGCTTGAAGAAAAAGGAATTCGCCGTTTATATGAAGGACAGCGTGTCAGTTATGAAATTTATGATGACAGAGGTAGAACAGCCGCCGGTAGCATTGTGTTGCTGTAAATTTTAAACAGATAAAAACAGCCTAAAGCTGTTGTTGAACTATGTATAAACGTCGCAAGCAATTTGTGGCGTTTTTTGTTGGACTTTTGCGGACAGAGCGGTTATATTCAGTGCAAGTTACGGAGAGAAAAATGTTGATTAAGCAAGTGCCGTTGAGCGGCGTGATTACAACTAACGGGTATTTTTATATAGACGAGCAAAGTCGGCACGGCCTATTGATTGACGCGGCGGCCGAGCCTGAAGTATTGGCGCAGATAATTAAAGAAAATGACTGGGTGATAGAAAAAATATTGCTTACGCACGGGCATTTTGACCACATCGGTGCGGTGGCGCAGTTGCATCGGCAACTGGGAGTGCCGTATTATATTTATGAGGTCGGCAAGGAAATGTTGCGGCGGCCGGAATTTAATTTGTCGGCATTTATGGGCGATGAGATTGTTTTAGACGGGGCACAGAGTTTGGCCGACGGCGAAGTTGTGGCGATAGAAACACAACCGAAGATGGCGCTAAAAGTGATTCATGTGCCGGGGCATACGCCGGATTCTGCGGTGTTTTATGATGCCGATAATAAGGTGGCGTTTGTGGGCGATACGATTTTTAAAGGCAGTGTCGGCGCCACGCATTTTCCGCTGGGTGATGAAGCGGCGCTGAAACGTAGCATTAAGGAAAAGATTATGAGCTTGCCGGAAGATACGATTTTATATTCAGGACATAGCGAGCCGACCACTGTGGCGAATGAGCGCGATAATCCGTTTTTGATTAGTGTTTAATAAGAGCCGCGGCCGGTATCGGCGGTTTTGGTTGCTTGTGCCAGATTGAAGGCTGCGGTGTTGGTTTGTTGCGGCTGTGGTGCCGTGCGGGTAGGGGCAGTTATCGGATTAGGGATATAATCCGAGCTTTGTTCCAAATGCACGTTGCGACCTTGTTCACGCATTTTTCTAATATCCGCACCTTGCTTTTGCATCGGTTGCTCTTTGAAAGAGGTTTGTTGTGGCGCATCGGTTATGTTTGCCGGATTTTCGGCTTGTTTGTTTAGCTCGGCAACGACCTCGGCGCGCGCGGTCGGGTCTTTTTGTTGCAAATCGTCTTTTGCCTGATCGAGTTTAGCAGTGTCAACGTTGGCGGTGTTTTGCGGGGTGATGTCCTTTTGAATTTGGTCAATGACGAGCGGCTCTAAATCCTTTTTATACTGCATCATTACGTTTTGGGCGATTTGATCGCCTTGAGCCATGTCTTTCGGCGGATTAGCTGAATATTGACGATTCCATTCGGTAACCACTTGGGTATAGAGCTTTTCATCTTTGCCGCGTAGGTCTTCACAAACTTTACGGAGTTTGGAATCGGCGTCTTTGGCGGCGAATTTATCGTATTCGTCTTGCGAAGGAGCCTGCACGACAACCGGTGCCGGCGGCAAATCGGAAGTTTGCATCGGGGTTGCAAATTTGAGCTCGGCATCAGGGCGGATTTCGGCTTTGCCGTCTTGGGTTTTGAGTGGTGTGTCCTGAGTTTTGGCGGCATCATCTTGGGCTTTGGCGGTCGGCTTGGTCGGGCCGGTGCGTCCGCTGAGCTCGGCTATGCGCGCTTTGTCGTCTTTGCTTGGCGTAGTCGCGGTTTTTTCTTGCTTAGGCGCAGAATTTTCTTTTGTTTTATCTTGCTTAGCCGGTTTTTCGGCTTCTTGTTTTGAAGCGGATTCTTTTTCCGGTGTAGATTTTTCTGTTGTAGGTTGTTGGGTTTCAGATTGCGGAGACGATTTTTGCACCAACTCGATTTTTAAATCGGCAATTTCCTGTTCGGATAGCGCTCTTTCCGGTAATTTAGCAACCAGAGGTTCCAAAGTTTCTTTTATTTCCGGCAATTGGTCTTTTAAAATTTCATTTCGTTCGGCTTTATCTAAAGCGGCAAAAGATTTGACAGTTTCTAAGGTGGCTTGATGATATTCTTCACCTTGTTGCTCCATAGAATTTTCCATTTTATCAAGACCGGTATAAGCTTTTTTGCGAAGTTGCGCGTGCGCATCTGATTCGGCACGCTCAACTTTTTCCAACTCGGTTATTTTTTCCATACAGGCTGTTTCAAAATTTTGATCCAACGGAATTTTTTGCAATTCATTAATTGAAGCTTTATATTTCGGGTTATCCTGATGATAGTAGAAATTGGCATATAATGTATCAGCCAGTTGATTGAGTTCTTTATCAAATTGTTTCTTTTTTATACCCAGAATATCTCCTTTAATTTGGTGTGCCTCACTTAGTTTTTGGCGAGTTGAGTTGTATTTTAATAATTTCGGATTATGAATAAATGTATTCAGTAACGAACGTTTTATAGCCGGATTTATGTTATATTTTTCGGCAAAATTGTTAATTTTATTCATATTTATTTTTAGACCGTATGTCATCAAACCTTGATGAATTCTTTTCGGTTGCAGATTATATGCGTCAAAGACTTTCTTTTGCGGGTCTTGTTCCATGTCTTTAATCATGGCGCGCAAAGTTTGTGTTTCCGGTTGAGCCAGTAAAAGTTGTTTAAAATAAGGATTGGAATGATTATGTTCAATGATTTGATTTAATTCAATTAAATGTTTATATATCTTTGGAGATGATGAAGATTTTTCCATCTTGGTATCGGCCATATTATGTAATAAGGTGTCGTGAAGATGATGATCGGCAATAACGGGGAGTTTATCTTTTATTTTTGAAGATAAATATTCATTGGGAAATTTTTGATCCATTTGAGTTAATTTAAATTGTAAGCGCTCATATTCTTTTAAGGCCTGCATTTCCGGATTGTCGCATTTATTCGGAGTTTTGATGTATTTGTTGAGTTTGCGTGTGTTTATTTTTGTTAAAATCCAATGGTCGGCTACTTTGCGAAATGTATTAAAAATCTTTCCTTCATGTACAAAAAACATAACACTGGAAACGGGAGCTTGAATAACAGATTTTATAGCATCCAGTCGCCATCCATCTTCTACTGTATCATGTTTGTCAAAGACTTTATATTTGAAAAAAGAGTTCAATGCGCGCGGTGAATAAGCACTTTCTAAGACAATGTTTTCACATAATTTTGCTAATTTTTCATCACGAAGCACGCCTTTTTCATCAAAAAATTCACCCACCTTACCTTCTTTGCGAATTTTATGAATGGCTTTGATGGTAGCTTTCATTACCGGTCTAGTGGCATAGAATTTTGCGCTGTTACCATTATATGTGGTTTTGGAAAAATGGGCTAGCGCCTCTACGTTTTGATAAGTTCCGTGGGTGTATGCAGATGATACTTGTCTAATATAGTCCAAAGTGTTACTGGAACGTAACATCATAGCCGCGTAAGAAAAACTTTCTGCATGCATTTCATTTATGTATAAGTTGTAATTTGATTTTGATGCTAGCGCATTTTTGGTTTCTTCAGGTGTTAATCCTTGGCTGGCTTTATCATATTGTTTTTGAATGATCTCTTTATTAAATAAATCATATTTATTTTGTAAAGAGTGTGCTAGTTCATGGTATTTTGTATGATAATCTTTTTGGTTCATAGTAAAAAATACTTCACCAAAATTTGTACCGCCTCCACCGGTTGTTCCATCTCCCACTTCAATCTTGTATTCGCCGTTCGGTAAAGGGGACAAGATGCCTTTTTCATTTAAGCGTTGTTCAGATTCTTCCAGTGAGATTTGTTGAACTCGGGCATATTCACCAATCACTTTCTTGAAATCATAATGAAATTCATTTTTAACGTTGGGATGAAATATATCTTCGTAAGCAAAAACTGCCGTTCCAACTTTTTCGGATATGGCTTTTATGTCTTTGTTAATGTCGCGAGCTTTAACCATGGATTTAGACCTATTGATTTATATTTTTTCTCATTTTATCACATTATATCCTTTTTATCAACCGGTTTTGTGTTACAGAAATATGAAAAAAGCGCCGGATGTAGGGGCGCTTGGTTTTATAAGAATCGGAAGATGCCTTATCCGCGCAGAGCGCGGAGGCATGACGATTTAAATATTTAGGGTTAAATAATTACAATCCCGGGTGCATCAGGCGGTCAAGCATGGCATCTTGCACGGTCAAAGTGTTTTTCATATCCGTCATAAAAGTTTGTTGTTTGGCCTCTAAACGTGCGGCGGTTCTATCAAACGAATATTTTACCCAGCCGGTAAATGCCAAGTTAGCCGCCAGCAACACAATTATCACAATCATTAAAGCATTCTTTTTCATGGTGTTACTCCTGATTTATTTTATTTGTTGATTTTTTTATCCAGCCGTTCCAGCTCATCAATATATGACGATATCAGCGACAGACCGTATTCCCAAAACTGTGCATTATTCGGATTTAAGCCGAACGGTTTGAGCAGTTTGCCATAGTCTTCAAGCGCGGTTTTGGACAGCATATCCAAGTATTTGTCGGCAAAATTATCTACCGTGCCGGATTGGTGCACCTGATATAGCGAATTGACAAAGCAATCGGCGTAAGAATAGGCATATACATAAAACGGCAAAAAGAAAAAGTGTCCGACCATCGGCCAAATATCGGCGCTGTTTTCATCTATGACAACATAATCGCCAAGGCTGTCACGCATTTCTTCTACCCAAATTTGGCTGAGACGCTCGGCCGAAAGTTCGCCGTTTTTGCGCTCGGTATGGGCGCGCAATTCAAAAAAGTGAAACGCGATTTGGCGAATGGCGGTGTTTATCATATCGCCGACTTTTGATGCAATTAAGCACAGTTTAGCCCTGTCGTCGGTTGTGTTGCGCAACATGGATTGAAACACTATCATTTCACCAAACACCGACGCCACTTCTTCGGAGGTCATGCGCGAATGTTCGTTCAGCTCGCCGTTTTTGGTGCGCAGTTGATGATGACAACCGTGGCCGAGTTCGTGTGCTAAAGTCAGCACGTCATTCTGTTTGCCGGCAAAGTTGAGCATTAAATAAGGGTGTTCCGAAGCCAACGGGCCGCTGCAGAAAGCACCGCTGCGTTTACCGTCGCGCGGCGGCACATCAATCCAATTATGGTCAAAAAAGTCTTTGGCGATTTTATAAAGTTTCGGGGAAAATTCTTTATAAGCATTGAGCACGATTTTTACCGCTTCGTCCCACGAATAATTGACGTCATTGCTGAACGGCAGAGGCGCGTTGCGGTCCCAATAGTTGATTTTTTTCATGCCGAGCCACTTGGCTTTGAGCTTATAAAAGCGATGTGCGATGTCTTTATAGTGCTTTTTAACGGTTTGCGCCAATACTTCAACGCTTTCATCCGAGACATCTTCGCTTAGATTACGTGCCGAGACCGGGGTTTTGAACCCGCGCTTTTCGTCTTCAACAGCTTTATCTTTGATAACCATATTATAAATAAAAGTCATCAAATGGCTGTTTTGCTTGAATACGCGATTCATTTCCGCGCCGGCACGCAAACGTAAGGCGCCGTCTTTATCTAAGAGCAATTTGGAAAGTTCGGCATCATTATAAGTTTTGCCGTCTATGGTAAATTCCAAGCGCGATGAATGTTCTTCGTAAAGGCGCACCCAAGCATCACCCGAGGTCAGTGATTTTTCCAAAAGCAATTCTTCTTCCGGCTCGCTAAGCTGATAGTCTTTGAATTTGCGTAGCCGCTTAAGCCAATATTTATATGTTTGCACGCGCTTGTCTTTGAGCCATTCGTTGATTTTGGCTTGCGGTAAGGCATTGTATTCCAAGCTGAAGAAAACCGCCGGTTTGCTATAGTCGGTTAATTTTTCTTCCACACTTTGGTAAAACATTACGGCTTCGCTGTTTTTCATTTGCGTGACCATATTGAGGTAGGCAAAGCCGCCGAGCCGTGCGGCAATCAGTGAACGCTTTTCAATATTTTGCACGGCCGCTAAAAATTCATTTGCCGAAAGGGTGGCCAGTTTACCTTTGTATTTTCTGGCAAAAGAGGCAGTTTGGCGGCGATATTGCTCTAAATCTTTAGAGATTTGCGGATCGTTAATTGATTGATATAAATCGCTTAAATCCCAAGCCGGCATATCATTTTTCTTCATTTTTCGGTTTCTCCTCGGTGTTTTGTTTAACAGGTTTTATATCGTCCATGAATGCTTCATCTGAAATATCTTCGGAGGTTTGAGAACTATCCTCGTCAGGAAGCGTTATGTTTTCTTTGTATTCGTCTGGTAAAACATCTTCCGGCGCAGACATAAGCACGTCATTGCGTAAATTCAAGCTGCGGCTTTTGGCAGCATCTAATTCTTGTTGTTTGTGCCAAATGAATTGCCGTTGTTGTTCCAATTTTTCCATATTTTCAATATGTCGGCTGTCAAAGTCGGCATCTGTTGCTTCAAGAGATTCGGCAACAAATAGGTAATTTGCCCACGGCGTTGGTTGGCGACCGCGCAACCAAGCACCGAAACCGTCTAAAATAACTGCCGTGTTGCAAGCCATATCGTGTCCTAAATATTTCAGCGGGCAGAAGATAGAGCCGCGTTCACATTCAGCTACGTCAAGCACCAGTTGTTCGGTGCATGCGATGAAACCGCGCTTTTGCCGATCTTGTTTGGGCGATATGGCCAGCATAACGGTTAAATAAACCACAAACAGCATAAAAGCGCCGAGCAAAAAATAGTATAGCAGGTTTAAAAACTTATTCATGAGCACGTTTTCCGTAATATTTTTCCAATAAAGCCAATTCTTCTAAAGTGTTGGCACTGGCAACTTCTTCGGCGTCACCTTCTATGGCGGTGCATTTGAGCCCCATGTTTCGGGCTATGGCAATAGCATCGGTAAGATAAAATTCGTGGGCGGCATTTTGATTGTCTATACGTGCCAAAATTTCAAACAAATAGCGGCCGTCAAAAGCCATAAAGCCGGAATTGCAGAAGTTTACGGCTTTTTCTTCGTCGGTGGCATCTTTAAATTCAACAATGCGTTCCAGTTCATTGCCGTTCATAATCAAGCGGCCGTAGCGTGCCGGATCTTGCGGGCGAAAACCTAAGACCACAACCGCGTAACCTTCTTGCACTTTGCGTGCGGAATTTAAGAATGTTTGTTTGGTAATCAGCGGGGTGTCTCCGAAAATAACCAAAACCGTGCCGCGAAAATCATATAATAAATTTTTGGCACAACTGACGGCATGACCGGTTCCGAGCTGCGCTTCTTGCACACAGGTCGGATGCGGCGCCACGGCTTTGGCCACATCTTGACCGTCGGGCGAAATAACCGTAATAATTTCATCGGCCGGAATGGTTTGCAGGGTTTCAATGATGTGGCTAATCATCGGTTTACCGCATACCGGCATTAAAACTTTCGGCTTATCTGATTTCATGCGCGTGCCTTTTCCGGCGCCCAATATAACAGCGGCAATTTTGTTGTTCATTATTTTATCTCCTTTATTTCTTTTTTAATTTTTATAACTTACACTATCATCTAATGGTAATTTAATCGTAAAAATCAGGGACTGCAAATGAAAAAAAAGTTTTTAGCCGTTTTTTGTTATATGTTGATATGGCACGCCTCGCTAGGATATGCAGATGTTCGTTCCATTATAGGGCTTGAAGACTATCAATCGCCAACTCGCAATATGGATCCGGCAAATGCCGTTACACCTGATTTACCGGATCCGAATAACCAAGAAGAAGTGCGCGCTTATTTCAAAAAACGCTTTGAAACGGCAGCTTTTTCCGAAACATCGGCAGAAATTGATTTAAACAAGACTACCTCCATTAACGTGATTCATACGCCGGAATATTATAAAGCCATGGAGGAAAAAAATAAGCCGCTGTTTCAAAAAATGTATGAAGAGGCTTTAAAATCCGTTCATGATGAAGAAAATTCACTGTCCGATATGGGAATAAGCGATGTTGATGATGCAGATGAGCGCAAAGCCGCTGCCTCGGCAACGCGCTTTTTTACGTTGGTTAAAGAGGATAAAGCAGCGGAAGTTGAACCGCAAATTCCGACAGTTGGTTTTACATTACCCAGCGGTCGGCGGGTTTTGGCGCCGGCAATGGAACATATTCCGTATTTTTTGAGCTATATTGATATTCAGGCTAACGGCTATCTGAAAATTGAAGATACTATTGTGGTGGTGGCTAACGGTAAAAAATTTGCCGGTGCACTGCAACGTCGGTTTCCGAAATATGTTTATGATCAGAAAAATCACGCTTCGCGTTTGGACCTTATTTTGCAAGACGTGCGTATTAACGGCACGCCGATTGCCTATATGGCGGAAGAAATCGGCGACGACATCGTTTTGAAGCCGAAATATAAACAGGAATTGGAACCTGGGGTCTATACATATACGTTTGATTACATGGTTAATCATCATTTGCAACACTACAAAGATATGATTTATATGGATTGGAATTTGACGGGGCGGCCGCTTAATGCTTTTATTACCTCGGCTAATGCCATTGTAACTTTGCCGATGGGGCATGGTTTCAAAGAAGCCAGAACGGTTATCAGCTATAAAGGTCAATATACCGACAGACGTACCAATATTTACCGTTTGGCGCAAAATGTGATTGCTTTTTCAAACTGGACACCGCTTTTGAACGGCGAAAGTATGAATTTGGTGACAGTGATGGATAAAAAGACATTTTTACCGGATTTTGAAAAAGGTATAAGTAACTTTTTAAGTAATTGGGGCAGTGTATTATATGCGTGTTTGGGGTTGGCCGCTGTGGTTCTGGCTTATGTGCTTTCATTATGGGCTTTGAAATATGACCATAAAAAACATCAATATAATCCGACATATAACGGTTCGCTGATGCGTCATATTTTAGTCGGCAAATATGACAGAATAGCTTTTGTGGCGCAGTTATTGGATTTGTATCGTAAACAAGCGATTGATATCAAGCGCGAAGACAGCCGTATTTTCTTGGTTAAAAACAATATTTACAGCGCGCGTTTGAATAAAGTGGAAAAAAGAGCGCTTAAAAAATTATTTGCTAAGAAAAGCAGTCAAGTGGAAATCAACAATGTAAATAATACGATTATCAAAAAATGTTGTAAGATTTTTGAAAAAGCCAATCGTAAGCTGATAAAAAAACATCGGTTGATGCACAATATCAGCTATGTTGTTTTCAGCTGTGCGATGTTGCTTTTAACCGAGATTTTTGTGGCTCTTAACAGTATTAACTGGGCGCAGAGTTTGACAATTATGTTGGCAGTTTCGTTGCTGTATGCGTTTTATATTTGGATTTTGCGCCACCGTTTTAAGTTTTGGCTGGTTAATGTGCCGATTAAGATTTTTGCATTGGCGGCGATTTTTGCCATTTGGGTGTTCAGTAGTGTATATATCGGCGGTATTGTCAATGCGGTGATTTTGGCCATTGTGGCGGTTATTTTTGCCTTTACGCATATTTTCAGCCAGCAGGACAGCTTTGTAAACCGAGCCAAAAACTCTATTTTGCAATATAAAGAGTATTTGCAAACCAATGCCAATGCCATCAATCTAAGTCGTGATTTCTTAAATCAGCAATCTAATATATATGCTCTAAGTATTGCCGATTATTTCCCGCAAAATGTCGCCAACAAAGGGTATTATAAATTACCGGAGGCAGATTTGATACGTCAGCTTTTGATAGGTATTGTGGCTTAAAAGTCAGAAAATGTAAAAAAATGTTATGCAACTGTTGACATTTGACATTTCTTTGATTATATTATCGCCGCTAGCAAAATTATAACCCTATAAGGGTTAAAAAAATCGATTTTTAAGGAACGTTATGGCAGAAAAAAATAACCAAGACTTATATGACAACGATAGCATAGATTCGGCTATGGTTGAAAATACGGCAGGCGCCATTCGCCACTTGTTGGCTAAAGGCAAAAAGCAAGGCTATATTACTATGGAAGAGCTTAATAAGGTATTGCCGCCGGAAAAAATGACATCTGAAAAAATTGAAGATATAATGTCTGAAATCTCGGATATGGGAATCAATATTATTTCCGATTCGGAGGAGGCTGAGGCCGGTGAGGCAGATTCTTATTATGATGATGAAACCGAAGATGACAGCCAAGATGATGTCGGCAATATTGATGTGAAAGAACTTGGGCACTCTGACGATCCGGTGCGCATGTATCTTAAGGAAATGGGCTTGGTTGAATTGCTTTCACGCGAAGGCGAAATTGCCATTTCAAAACGTATTGAAGCCGGTAAAACCGTTATGATTGGCGGATTATGTGAAAGCCCGATGACTATTAAAGCTATTGCCGGTTGGCGTGATGAATTGATGAACGGCACTCTGCAACTTCGTGATATTGTTGATTTGGAAATGATGTATGGCGATGATTCTGAGGCCATGGTATTTGACGATGAAGCCGAAAACAGTGTGGACGATTTGGAAAAGGTAACCAAAGAACTCAATGAAAAAAATTTAGATGAAATTGATGACGATTTGGAAACCGATATTGATTTGGAAAGTGATGTGACCGACGATATGGAAGAAGACGATGATGAAAATATGGCATCATTGGATGAAAACGAGAACGGTGAGGTCACCGAAGATGAAGAAGATATTGAAAATGGCGGTCGTAGCGCAACTTCGGTAACAGCAATGGAAAATATGCTGATGCAGCCGGTTTTGGATATTTTAAATAAGATCTCCAGCTATTATGATAATTTGAAAAAAATTCAAAGTCAGCGTATGGCTTCTATTTTATCGGGACGCAAGATTATTCCGTCAACCGAAAAGCGCTATTTGAACCTGAAAAAAGAACTGGTTGAGCTGATGAGCTCTATTCACTTAAACAGTGCTAAAGTGGAGCAGTTGGTTGAACAACTTAACGATATGAATAATCGGCTGATGAGCCAAGAAGGTAAGCTGTTGCGCTATGCCTTGGCATGCAAAATTAAGCGTGAAGATTTTTTGGAAGTGTATCAAAAGTCGGAGTTGGATCCGAATTGGCTTGACAAGATTTCTCTTAAGAAAGATAAGCATTGGCAGGCTTTTGTTTCGGCACATAAGGCCGAGATAATTGAAATTCGGAAAAATGTGGCACAGATGGCGCAAGAATGCGGCTTACCAATCAGCGAATATCGCAAAATGGTGGATACCATTAAAAAAGGTGAGCGTGAGGCCGAGCGCGCTAAAAAAGAAATGATTGAAGCAAATTTGCGTTTGGTGATTTCTATTGCAAAAAAATATACCAACCGCGGTATGCAATTTTTGGATTTGATTCAAGAAGGTAATATTGGCTTGATGAAGGCGGTGGATAAATTTGAATATCGTCGCGGCTATAAGTTTTCTACCTATGCTACTTGGTGGATACGTCAGGCAATTACACGTTCAATCGCCGATCAGGCTCGCACCATTCGTATTCCGGTGCATATGATTGAAACCATTAACAAGTTGGTGCGCACATCACGGCAAATGCTTTCGGAAATGGGGCGTGAGCCGGTGCCGGAAGAGCTTGCCAAACGGCTTTCTATGCCGCTTGATAAAATTCGTAAGGTGATGAAAATTGCCAAAGAACCGGTCAGTTTGGAAGCGCCGGTCGGTGATGAAGAAGATTCATCGTTGGGCGATTTTATTGCTGATGAGAGCGCGTTGCAACCGCTTGATATGGCGATTCATTCTAATTTGAAAGAAACTTGCACCAAGATTTTATCGTCTTTGACGCCGCGCGAAGAGCGCGTGCTCAGAATGCGTTTCGGTATTGGTATGAACACAGATCATACGTTAGAAGAGGTTGGGCGTCAATTTAATGTGACGCGTGAGCGTATTCGTCAGATTGAGGCAAAAGCTTTGCGTAAGCTCAAGCACCCGAGCAGGTCTAAGAAGTTGCGCTCTTTCCTTGATCAATAAAACCTCGTCTAGCTGGTTCTGACTTGTAAATTTCTCGCTCGTGTAGCATTATCTACACGTCGCTCTACTGCTTAAAGCAGCGCCGAAGGCTCTAATTTACTGCGTCATAACGCACGCTATCCGAGGTTTTACAATTTTGAGCTGGTGCTACTTGAAAGTTTTCTCACTTATGTAACTCTGTTCTACACCGCGCCGGAGGATAAAAAACAACCTCTAAATGTTGTTTTTTGACGACGGGCGAAGGCTACTTAATGAGCAAAAGCGGTAGCTTTGGCAAATTTAGTAGACGAGTGACCGAAGCGCAGTTGTTGAGCGATATTATCGCGAAAGGTTTAGGCTTGAACAGGCGCTTGGCTTATGTAGCTTTGTCTACACCGTGGAAGAGAAAGTCTTTTTAGAATGATAAAAAAAGCGGTAGCTGCCTTATCCACGCAGAGCGCAGAGGCATGACTTGTTTGTTTTAAAAATGGATTCTTCGCTATCTGTGACGGCTCAGAATGACGGAGAAAAAAAGGGGTATTAGCATCTATAAATTTATGCTGATGGTAAGAATGTTTTGACCGTCCATGTGTTGATAAGTGACGTTATCGGTCATTTTTTTTACCAAGAAAATCCCTAAACCGCCGATATTGCGTTCTTCGGCGCTTTTGGTAACGTCCGGATCTGTCTTGTCAAGCGGATTATATGCGGTGCCTTTATCGGAAAATTGAACAATATAGGTGTCGTTTTTTATTTGTGTTTTAATGCGTGCGATACCGCTGCCGGGCGGATAGGCGTATTGAGCAATGTTTGAAAAGATTTCTTCTGCCGCCACAATAATATTGGCACGTTTTTCGGTAGCAATGTTTTTTTGTGCCATGTCTTCTTCCAAATAACTTAAAACAGCGTCAATATATTTGATGTCGGCAGCAAAAACTCTTTCATTGGAGCTGTGCTCCAAATGCAATAATTCATATATTTTTTGTAATAAGTTGGTCATGACGCCGATTTTTCAAAGTAATGTTTTAAGTAAAGCAGTAAAGTTGTTTTTGCCAAGTTTATTCAATATCCATAATGCCATCAAAGCCGACGAGAGCAAACAGTTCTCTGACTGATTCTTGCACGTTGATGATTTTCATGGTGCCATGATTGGCATTTATAATTTTTTGGGCTTGTAAAAAGACGCGTAAGCCAGCCGAAAAGACATAGTCAACATCTTTAAGATCAAAAACCAGTTCTTTAACGTCTACCAAATGCAGACCTTCGGCCAGAACCGGTGCCATATTTGTATCAATACGACCTTTAATGGTATAAGTAACTTTATCGCCATCGCGTTTTTCAAAAAATTCCATCGGTAATCCTTTCATTAAAATATTTACCTTATGATAAGGTATATATGCGGCGGTGTCAATTGTTTTTGCCGTTTTTTCAGCAATCTCAAAAAGCTTAGCGACTATGAAAAAAATCTGGACACGAATTTAAATATATGATATATAATGCAGAAAAATTTGGAGCGCCAAAGAAAACGGCAAAGCGTGGCGGTAATAACCGATAGAAGAAAATATAGATGTTATTGCAAGAATTAAAACAAATTTTGCCACCGTATAAGGCATTGATGGGGGTGGATTTCGGCACCAAACGCATGGGGATTGCCGTATCGGATTTGCTGTGCGGTATTGCCAGCTCGTATAAAATTATCTATCGCGACAGTTGGCAAAAAGATGTGGCCGAATTAAAGCGTATTGTGGCTGAAAAAGAAATCGGCGGCATTGTTTACGGTTTGCCGTTGCAAATGAACGGCGAAGAAGGAGAAACGGCGCAGGCGGTGAGGGCGTTTGCCGCCAAGCTAGCAGCGGAAATTGATTTGCCATATACTTTTTGGGACGAAAGATTGTCGTCGGCGGCAATGGAAAATTTTTTGATTAAAGAGGCGGATTTGTCGCGTGATAAGCGAAAAAAGGTGTTAGATGCGTCGGCGGCGGCCTATATTTTGCAAGGGGCATTGGACGCGCTGAAATATCTGCCGTAAAATGCAAGGCTTTATTTACTTTTTTATGCTATTTTGCTAAAAAAGGAGGGCAATTATGGCATATTTAAACGGTTTGCGTGAAGAAGAGCTCAAAAACAAAGTAGCTCAAGATTATTTCAACTCTTATGACACAACCAAAATTATCGGAAATATTGATTTTTGTGTGGCAAAGATTACTGACCGCTCTCAGGGACGTCAATCGGAATTGTTTGAAGAAACAACTATTACTCAATCTTTGTTGTGGGCTGAAGCTAAACGAGGAAATAAGAGTGATATATATGAATCTTTTGTGCAGTTGATTATGACTATCGGTAAAGCGCGAACTTTTGAAAAGCACCTTCCTCCTATTTTTTTAGGAGCCTTTGACGCTGAAAAAATTGCCTTTATTCAATATAGTGTGATTGCAGAGGTTTTCTCACAAAATGATTTTGACTGGACTGTTACGCCTTCTAACCACGATTCAAAAGAATTTAAACAATTATATTTAACAGTAAAAAACGAATTAGAGAACAAATCTCAACTTTTTTATTATGATAAAAATGATAACGAATTGCGAGATTTTATCAAAAAAAATTTTGTTCTTGGCAGAACAGGTGTATCAAATATTGTGATTACAAAGAACAATTTTACAACAGTGTATTTTAAATGGTTGCAAGATGTTAAACCAAGTATTCAAATAGATTGGGAAAAAGCCAAAAAACAAGGTATTATTGATGCGGATTTTTATTTAGCAGACCTCTTATCTGAAGACAATAATTCTATTAAAAATAGTTTATTTGTTTTATTATCAAGAAACAAGTATGAAATTGTAAAAGAAAATGAAAATGAGCTTGGATTACAGTCAACTTATGATGTCTCATTTAATGACGGACAGAAAGCTCATCATCGGTTTTGGAGTGTGTATAAGCGTCCGCCGCGTAAAGAGTTTTGGAACTATATTGTTGAAAGACGAGATTTGTTAGTTCCGCAAGATGTGCGTGAGCGAAAAGGTTCATTTTTTACTCCGCAAAAGTGGGTGGAATTAAGTCAAAAATATTTAGAAGATGTTTTAGGAGAAAATTGGCAAGATGAATATTATATTTGGGATTGCTGCGCAGGAACGGGCAATTTATTAAACGGTTTAACCAACAAATATAATATTTGGGCATCTACGCTTGATAAAGCTGATGTAGATGTGATGAAAGACCGTATTAAAAATGGCGCCAATCTTTTGGAAAGCCACGTTTTTCAGATGGATTTTTTGAATGATGATTTTGAGGATAAGTGCCCGCCAGATTTGTTGGAAATAATCAATAATCCTGAAAAGCGCAAAAAACTGGTGATTTATATAAATCCGCCGTATGCGGAAGCAACCACTGCGACAACGGTTACCGGTAGCGGTGAAAACAAAGCAAAAGTTGCTATATCTAATAAAACTTATGAACGATACAAAGATTTGATAGGTAACGCAAGTAATGAACTTTTCGCACAATTTTTCATCAGAATATATCAGGAGATACCAGACTGCTGGCTTGGAGAATTTTCAACTTTGAAAATTCTCCAGAGTAGCAATTTTGCAGCATTTCGCAGAGTTTTTTTAGCAGATTTAAAGAAAATGTTTGTTGTTCCGGCAAACACATTTGATAATGTAAAAGGACAATTTCCGATTGGTTTTATGATTTGGAATTGCGCCGAGAAAAAAGAATTTGTTTCAAAGCAATCGGATGTATATGATAAAAATGCGGCAGAATTAGCAAGTAAAACTTTTTATACTCTTGATGAAAGTAAGGGGACAATAAATAAGTGGATGTCAAAATTTGATTATAGTGGTAGTAAGCTTGGTAATATTGTTAGCTGTCCTCCTGATTATCAACATAATGGACAATTAGCAATATTATCAATTCCGCAAAAAAGGTATTGTATTGATATTACAGCTTGTAATATCTCATATTTTTGTATTTATCTTTCTGTTCGCCACTGTATAGAAGCTACTTGGCTTAATGACCGAGACCAATTTTTATATCCGAATGACGGTTGGAAAGAGGATAAAGAATTTCAAACAGATTGTTTGGCATTTACTTTGTTTCACGGGCAAAATCGTATTACTGCAGAGCAAGGTATAAATAATTGGATTCCTTTCACCGAAAAAGAAGTTGAACCGAAAAATAATTTTGCCAGTCATTTCATGACAGATTATATAAAAGAAAATCACATAGAGTTTTCTTCCTCGGCACAAGCTGTTTTTGCGGCAGGTCGTGAGTTGTGGCGCTATTATCATCAACAGCCGAATTCTAATCCAAATGCCAGTTTTTATGATATCCGTGCACATTTTCAAGGACGTGATTCATCGGGAAAGATGAATAAAGACAGTAAAGATGAGAAATATAATCAACTTATTGCCCATTTGCGTTTGACCATGAAAAATTTGGCCGCCAAAATTCAGCCCAAAGTTTATGAATACGGCTTCTTACGGCAGTGATTTCTATTCACGTAGGGCAATTTTCAGCACTTCAGAGGCTTGGGATACCGGAATAATCTTCATTTCGTTTTTGACATTATCCGGAATTTCAGCCAAATCTTTGACGTTCTCCTGCGGAATAATCACCGTTTTGATGCCGCCGCGTAATGCCGCCAGCAGTTTTTCTTTTAAACCGCCAATCGGTAGCACACGACCCTGCAGAGTGATTTCTCCGGTCATGGCAACATCACTGCGGACAGGACGCTTGGTAAACACCGATACCAAAGTGGTGAACATGGCAATACCGGCCGAAGGACCGTCTTTCGGAGTGGCGCCTTCAGGCACATGCACATGCACATCGGTTTTTTCAAACACATCGGGATCAATATTCAGCTCACGGGAATGAGCGCGCATCACGGAATACGCGGTTTCAATAGATTCCTTCATGACATCGCCCAGTTTGCCGGTTTGGGTGACTTTGCCTTTGCCTGGCATATCTACGGCTTCAATGAATAAGATGTCGCCGCCGACCTCGGTCCATGCCAAACCGGTGGTGACACCGATGTGGTCTTGTTTTTCAGCCACACCGTAAGAATATTTTTTGACGCCAAGATATTTTTCCAGATTTTCCGGCGTAACCTCAATGGTGACGCATTTGTCTTTGTGCATCAAAATCTCTTTAGTGGCTTTGCGGGCAATGGTTGCCAGCTCGCGTTCCAAATTTCGCACGCCGGCTTCGCTGGTATAATAGCGTATGATGTCGCGAATGGCTGCATCGGTAATAATCAGCTCGGAGCAGGCGACGGCATTTTCATCAAACACTTTTTGTAACAGATGGCGTTTGGCAATTTCTACCTTTTCATCTTCGGTATATCCCGAAAGGCGAATGATTTCCATGCGGTCAAGCAAAGGGCGCGGCATGTCAAGCGAATTTGCCGTGGTGACAAACATGACATCCGATAAATCGTAATCTACTTCAAGATAGTGATCATCAAATGTATTGTTTTGCTCAGGATCCAGAACTTCTAAAAGAGCCGAGCTTGGGTCGCCGCGCCAATCGTTGCCGAGCTTATCTATTTCATCAAGCAAAAACAACGGGTTAGAAGTTCCGGCCTTTTTAATGGACTGAATGATTTTGCCCGGCATGGCGCCGATATAAGTGCGACGGTGGCCGCGAATTTCGGCTTCGTCACGCATGCCGCCTAATGAAGCACGCACAAAATGTCGATTAGTGGCGCGCGCGATGGAGCGGCCGAGCGAGGTTTTGCCGACACCTGGCGGGCCGACTAAGCATAAAATCGGGGCTTTTAAGCGTTTTGAGCGCGACTGCACAGCTAAATATTCAACAATACGTTCTTTGACTTTTTCTAAACCGTAATGATCTTCATCTAAAATTTTAATTGCAGTATTTAAATCTTTGTTTAATTTTGTTTTTTTATCCCACGGTAAATCAAGCAGCCAATCTAAGTAATTATGAATAACCGAGCTTTCAGGGGCACTTGAGCTCATGGCACGCAGTTTTTTAAGCTCATTTAAGGCCTTTTCGCGCGCTTCTTTGGTAAACTTGGTGGTGTTAATACGTTTTAAATATTCACCGAGCTCATCTTCTTCATCTTGACGCAACTCTTTTTGAATGGCTTTCATTTGCTCATTTAAGTAATATTCTTTTTGGCTTTTTTCCATTTGCTTTTTAACACGATTTTTAATGCGGTCTTCTACTTCCCAGACCACCATTTCCGTATCTATCAACTGCAAAAGTTTATTAAGACGTTCTTTTAATGTGGACGCCTCAAGCAAAAATTGTTTGTCGGCGGTTTTAAGCGTTAAATGCGAAGCTACGGTGTCGGCCAGTTTGGCATAGTCATCAATTTGCTTAACCGATTGCACTACGTCAAACGGAATTTTTTTGTTGGCGCGCACATAGTCTTCAAATTGGCTGACAACGGCACGCGCCCACGACTCTAATTCCTGATCGTCTTCTTTTTGTTGCGGATATGATTCGGTTTCGGCCGAAAAATACGACTTGTTGTCATGAAAGGCGGTTATTTTGATGCGTTCAACGCCTTCTACCAAAATTTTAACCGTGCCGTCCGGCAATTTGAGCATTTGCAAAATGTTGCCGAGGGTGCCGACCTTATATAAATCTTTGGCGGTCGGAACTTCGGTTTCGGCCTTTTTTTGCATGACCAAAATAATATCCGAGCCTTTATCATTGGCCTTTTGCACGGCTTCAATTGATTTATCGCGGCCGACAAAAATCGGCATAATCATTTTCGGGTAAACCACAACATCACGAAGCGGCAAAACCGGCAGAGCAGTTTGTTTTGAGGCGGGGGCCTTATTCTTCTTTGCTTTTTCCAGAACTTCTGACATAAACATTTTTCTCCATAAAATACTTCTTTTATATATAGTTAAGGTTATGACAAACAACAATAGGATTTGCCATTTTTTCCCAAAATTATTTATGATAGGGCTAAAATCTTAGCATTTTCTAATAAATAATGTTCTATGCCATCAGAAATATATTTTTTTAAATCGGCAAATTCTTCTTGTTGTAAAGCCGGCAAAAGTTCTTTAATACGGATAAAAGGTGTTTCGTTCAAATATTCGTCAAAAGCCAAAACAAAATTGGTTGTTTCAGATAGATATTCGCCTTTGCCATATTCTTGATTGTGTTCCAACCATGTAGAAAAAAGTGCGTTTGCCAGATTGTGTAAGTGTGTAGTTGTCATTTTTTTATACCTTTCAGAAATAATATAAATCTTATTTTCCAAGTAATCAATAATATTTTTATTATTTGTGGATATTTTTCTTAAAAGTAATTTATGCCAAAGTATGGCCGGCGGTCAGCTTGAAAGGCGATGATTATATCTTATGTCTGATGTTTGGAGGAAAATATCATGATTAGATTAATTCAGGTGGCATTACTTTGTGCGGTTGTATTCGGTATGATTTATTTTATGGAAGAAATCAACCAAGGGCATATTGATCCGCGAGCCGTTTTTCAGCAAAAAACACAAGAGGTAACGGCGATGGCTCAGCAAATGACGGAAAATGCCTATACGGAAATGACCGACGATATTGACGACGATTTGAATGAGGTAACACAAAGCACAAAACAAATGATGCAACAGATTATGCCCTAAGACGCAGTTAAGGTAATAACATTGTTTCAAAAAGGTAAAATGGCGATAATTGTTTAATATGAAATTTAAGCGATCTCGGCCATTTTTTGCCCCATATTGATATGGGTTTCTAAGGCAATATCGGTCATTTTAACGGCGTTTTCGGCAAACAGGCAAATTACGGTGCTACCCATAAAGAATTTGCCGATTTCATCGCCTTTGTTAAAACGAATATCCTCATTTTCATAATCATAAACGGCAAAGTCTGATTTTTGCGGTGCTATTACACCGGCCCACTTGGTTTCAATGCTTCGGACAATAGCGGCACCAACCAAAACAATCGCCATTGGGCCGGCGGCCGTTTCAAACAAACAGACTACACGTTCGTTGCGCGAAAAAAGCTCGGGAATATGCTGTGTATAGAGCGGATTGACTGAAAACAGCTCGCCGGCAATATAAGTCATTTTTTTGAGTTTGCCGGACAGGGGTAAATGCACACGGTGATAATCGCTCGGCGACAGATAAACCGTCATAAAATCACCGTTTTTAAACAGCGCAGCATCATTATCGCTGCCAAGCAATGTATCGGTGGTAAAATAATGTCCTTTGGCTTGCAACTGCAAATTTTCTTTTAACTTGCCATACTGACTGATTCGTCCGTCAGCCGGAAAAATGATGCTGTTTGTTGTTGCGTCAATCGGCCGAACACCGGCTTTCAGAGGACGGGCAAAAAAACTGTTAAATGTTTTATAGTCATCAATTTGACCTTCCATTTCATCTAAATTTATGTGATAGGCGCGGGCAAACTGCTCAATAGCCCAAGAGGTTGCTTTGCCTAGCTGAGCATCGGCCAACAAGCCGATCAGCCGAGTTAATGCTTTTTTGGGTAAAATATATTGCAGACGCACCTTAATTTTGTTAATATCCAAACAGTATGACATTTTATTCTCCTTGTTTTTTTATATCGTTATTTTTAGTGCAGATTTTAATGGCTGTCAACCACGAATCATTGCTTGCAATTTATTGTTATTTGGTATATGATAAAATATACTGTTTTATTTAAAGGAATAAAAAATGAAAAATTGGCAATATGGTGTGTTTTTTGGAGCGGCTCTGGTTTTTTACGGCGCGCCGGTTCAAGCTTTCGGGTCGGTTAAAGATGCATTATATGCGGCGGCCAAACGTGGTGATACGGTAACGATTGAAAGTTATTTGCAACAAGGCTATTCAATAGATACAACAGATGGCAGTGGTATGTCGGCGCTTTGCACGGCGCATGCCGAAGGTAATATGGCGGCCTATAATTTGTTGTTGCAATATGGTGCTAATTCTTATGCAGGGTGTATGTATGCACCGGCAAAGGAAGGCACTTCCGGATTTCGTTTATCAAGCAATATGCCGTATATTTTGGCCGGCACGGCAGCGGTGGCTATTGGTGTGGCAGCGGCGGCGGCCGGCGGACACGGTGGCGGCGGATCATCATCGTCGGATAATGCGGCAAGTAATGCAGATACCGGCGGCGATTCTGAAAATTTGGATTTTGGCGGCACGTATGTTATTGGATTTCCGGAAGATAACTCTTCAAAGACCAATAGCGAATATAATGTCAGTGAAGTAAGTGATGAAAGCACAGCATCGGCAATTTGGAGCGGCAGTGATGCTTCGGAATATAGCGGTTATGTTTCAACGCCTTATACAAAAGACAACTATCAAGCCAAAAATGAATATAAATTTCGCACAGCTGAAGTATATGGCCCGATGTTGACGGCACCGGTCAATTATTTGGGCGCCATCAATGCTTCGGATGCTTATATCAAATTTACCGGTAATTCCAGTGACGGTAAATTTGCCACCGATTTAAAACCGATTTCGGTCGGGGTGATTGATACGGGTGTGTGGTATAATCATACGGAATTTATGATGACTGATGCGTTTGGCCAAAAACACAGCAAAGTCAGCGGTTATAATTTTGACTACGGGCCATGCCGCAACGGCGATAAAACCCATTGTTATGCGGTTATTTCAGAAGGCACAAATTTAGGCTCTTTATCCGGTTGGCTCAGCTTAATTACCGGTAGTAAAAAAGCCAAAGCCATATTTTATACAACCAATGGCGATTATCAGGTGATTGACAACAACGTGACGCAAGAGGAAATGGCTAAATATGTGGCGTGGGCTTCGTTTTATGATGCCGATTATGATTGGGACGCGCGTCGCTATAATGTGGAACCGAACAGCGGCAAAGTGCATAATGAAGACGGCAGTGTGGATGCTTCTAAATTTAATACAAGCTTTTTACACGGCACAAATGTGGCAGGGATTATTGCCGCCAATATGGACGGATTTGGCACCATGGGGGTGGCATTTTCAAATGCGCGTATTAAAGCGGTGCGCTGGGATTTTCTTTCTGATATGGCTGCCCCGATGTTGGCGTTGGTTAATGATGAAAGTAATGTTCGTGTTATCAATTTAAGTATGGGGCAAGAAAATATCAGTGAAACCAATAATGCCTCAACTTTGGTGCATGAAGGTCAGATTTCGTCTGATTATCGCACCGGTATTTCTGCCATTATCAATAAAAACAGAAATTCGCCGAGTTCGCAGCCCAATGATATTGCGGTGGTGCGTGCGGCCGGTAACCATTCCATTTCCAATCCGGATTTGGAATCGGGTATTAAATTGCTGGAAGCATATAAAGAAGTGCCGATGTTGATTGTGGCGGCGGCCGATGTGACGGTTGATACGGCAGGTAATTTGGTTAATTATAAAATATCGGATTATTCTAACCGCTGCGGTGTGACCGGAAGCTATTGTATTACGGCGCCGGGCGGCAGTTTTTCCGGCAACACGCTGATTAGAGGAATGTATGGACCGGGAGAACCGGGGCATTTGAACTATGAATATTATGCCACCGGCGGAACTTCGCAAGCCACACCGGTTGTTTCGGGGGCGTTGGCTTTTATTTTAGGTGCTTATCCGTATATGAGTGCGGCACAAGCGGTAGATTTGTTGATGACAACGGCTAATAAGACCAAAGCGGTAGATTATGCCAATTATGATGAGGCCGGATTTAAGTCTGTTTACGGCGCCGGATTGATAGATTTGGGACGCGCCGTGCAATATGTTTCGGACACGCCGGGGACTTATAGTATTTCATCATTTTCCGGCACCAGTGTTCAAGGTTCTCGTGTTTCATTGGACGGGGCGCAGTTGAATGTGCCGGCCGGATTACAGAATGCATTTAGGCGTGCGTTGCCGGCAACCATTACGGTTTTTGACCGCTATAACCGACCGTTTGATTTTGATACCGCAAATTATGTGCGAAATACGCACGGCGGCTATAATGCATTGAAAAATGATGTGGCAAATATTGCTATGCCACATCGTGTGCAGACCAAAAAAGACGGAAATTTCAGTTTTGCTTTTGCCTCGGGGAGTTTACGCAAAGGCGGCGCCGGTATGGGGTTAATGGATATGCGTTATAAGCAAGATAAAAGCGAATACGGTTTTTACTTTAGTGAAAATACCATATATAAATCGGCTGACGGGCGCTCGGCGGCATTGAAAAATCCGTTTATGGCATTTAATGAAGCATACGGTGTGCATCACACATACAACTTCAGCAAAAATACGGCATTGCGCATAGAGGCTGTGACCGGTCGTAACGGGTTATATGACGGTTCTGATGATTATCGCGACAGATCTTTTGAAAAGCAAGCATACGGTTTTAATGCCGAACTGAATTTACATAAAAGCAAAAAATTTGCTTTTGGGGTGTCTTCCGGTGTTTTATATGAAAAAGATGCCATGCTCGGGACCAACGGCGAAGGTGCTTTCGGCTTAAACGGCGGCAATACATATACGGTCGGTGTTACAGCCTCGTGGTTTGCAACACCGAAATGGACTTTGTCGGGCAGTTATTATCGCGGATATACCAAAGGTCAATCGTTTAATTCCGATATGCTGAATACATCTGATTTAGTCAGCAGCAGTTTTGCCTTAGATGCCAATTATCAGGCTGATAAAACAACCGATTACGGGTTGCGCTTATCTTCGCCGCTTAGGGTGGAAAAAGGCACACTGTCGGTTGATTTTCCATGCGGACGTGACAATTTTTCGGATGAGGTTTATCGGCAAACCTATCAGGCTGGCATGAAACCGGAAAGACGTGAATATCGTTTAATGGCGTATTTCAATAAAGATTTGAGCGACAACATCAGTTTGCGTTCAGAAGTCGGAGTGCGCTTTAATCCGGAACATGAAAACGCGGCTAATGATTATCGGGCGCTGTTCGGATTAAGCTGGAATTTTAACTGATTATCAGAGGAACAATGATGGCAAATGATTTTTGGCGCGGTAAACGTTTTGTGCCGCTGTTGATAACGCAATTTTTCGGCGCTTTTAATGATAATCTGTTTAAAAACACATTGATGACGTTTGTGGCCTATAAAATGTTGGCCGACGCGCAGACCGTAAGCCTATATGCCAATATTATTGCCGGTGTTTTTATTTTGCCGTATTTTTTGTTTTCGGCGGTGGCCGGATTGTTGGCCGATAAGTATAATCGTGCCAAGATGGTGCGGGTGCTGAAAATTACCGAGCTGTTGTTGATGGCGGCTGCCGGAGTTGTTTTTATGCTGCAACTGCCGCCGTTGTTGGTCTTTATTTTGTTTTTAATGGGTATGCAATCCACATTTTTCGGACCGATTAAATATGCATTGTTGCCGCAATTGTTGCGCGCAGACGAGCTGATTGCCGGTAATGCGTTTGTGGAATCAAGCACATACATTTCAATTATCATCGGCTCTATTTTGGGCACACTTTTACCGGTAAATGTCAGCATTGCGTTGTTGCTGATTTGTGCCGTTATCGGGATTATGGCCGGTTGGCAAATTCCGTCGGTGGCCGGTGCGCAACCAAAACTTAATATCGGATTTAATATTTTTCGGCAAATTAAGGATAATTTGCAGCTTATTCGGACACATACGATTGTGTTTCGGGCGATTATCGGGGCAACATGGTTTTGGATTTTAGGGGCATTTTTCTTAACGCAGCTGTTTCCGCTATGCAGTAAAGTGTTTAATACCGAAAAAGAAGTGGTAACGCTGTTTCTAATTTTATTTTCGGTCGGGGTCGGTGCCGGTTCGCTGTTTTGTAATAAATTACTGAAAGGCGAAATTTCGGTGGTATATGTGCCGATCAGCGCCATCGGATTGAGTGTGTTTGCGTTTGCAATTTATTTGCTTTCGGTCGGTTTTGCGGCGCCGGCAGAACCACTGAGTTTGATGCAATTTATTATGTTGCCGCGCGGGTTGATGATTGCTTTTTGTTTGTTCGGGTTTGCTTTTATGGGTGGTTTGTATGTGGTGCCGCTTAATGCTTTGATGCAAAAAAAAGCACCGAAAAAATTTGTGGCTTCGGTTATTGCCGGCAACAACATCATTAACTCGCTCGGTATGGTCGGTATTTCGGTATTGTCCGCGGTTTTAATCGCGCTCGGTTTCCAAATTACCGATTTGTTTTTATTGATTGCCGTAATCAGTGCAATGGTGGCATTTTATATTTGTCAGTTATTGCCGATAGCATTGTTGCGTTCAATCTTTTGTGCGGTTTTAAATGTGTTTTTCCATGTAGAAGTGCACGGATTGCAAAATCTGCGGCAAGCCGGCTCTAAAGCGTTAATTATTGCCAATCATGTATCGCTTTTGGACGGGGTGTTGATAGCCGCATATCTGCCACGCAAAATCACGTTTGCCATAGACAGCGGTTGGGGCAAAAAGTGGTATGTGCGGTTGTTTAGCGGAATTGTGGATTTTTATCCGCTTAATCCGACCAGCCCGCTGGCCATTCGTGCGTTAATCGGTGAGATATGCAAAGGTAAAACCGTTATGATTTTTCCGGAGGGGCGTATCAGTGTGACCGGCTCTTTGATGAAAGTTTACGAAGGTGCGGGCGTGATTGCCGCTAAATCGGGGGCTAAATTGGTGCCGCTACGCATTGATGGGGCGCAATATTCAAAGTTTTCGTATATTCAAAACCTTATTCGCACGCAGGTGTTTCCGCATATTAAGCTCAGCATTATGGCACCGTGTGCGGTTAAACTGCCGGAAAATATTTCACTGCGCGAAAGACGGCGGCTGACTTCGTTGCAACTGCATGATATTATGGCCGATATGATGTATGACACCACCGAAAAAAATATGCCGTTGTTTAACAGTTTGTTACAGGCAGAAAAAATTTATGGCGGCAAGCATAAAATTGCACTGGATATTATGAAAAAAACACTGACTTACAGCCAATTTTTACTTAAAATCTATGTGTTAGGTGCAGCATATAAAAAAGCTTTGCGTGATGATGATAAAGTCGGGGTTTTATTGCCAAACAGTCTGGCGTGTGCCGTTAGTTTTTTTGCGTTGCAAAGTGCAGGTAAAATTCCGGTAATGTTAAATTTTTCGTTGGGTGATAAGCAATTTTTATCGTGTTTGCAAACGGTGGCACTAAGGCAAGTGATTACATCGCGTCGTTTTATTGAGCAGGGCAAGTTAGAACGTTTGGAGCAAATTTTGCAACGGCAAAATTGTCGCATTATATATTTGGAAGATTTTGCTACACAAATATCATGGCTGACCAAGTTGAAGGGGCTGAAAAAATATTGGCGGCGTTTACCGGTGCAAACCGATGCCGCACAAGCGGCGGTTATTTTGTTTACCTCCGGTTCGGAAGGTTTACCGAAGGCGGTTTTGTTGTCGCACCGCAACATCCAAGCCAATGCGTTGCAAATTCATTTGGCGGTACCGTTTCATTCGCAAGATGTGATTGTTAATGCGTTGCCGATGTTTCATAGTTTCGGGTTAACGGTGGGCACAATTTTGCCGCTGTTGAACGGGGTTAAAACTTATTTTTATCCGTCGCCGCTGCATTATCGCATTATTCCGGAAGTGGCTTATGATGTGCAGGCAACGGCGGTTTTGGGCACCGATACGTTTTTATACGGCTACGGACGTATGGCTAATCCGTATGACTTCTTTTCTGTGCGGTTTGCCGTGGTGGGTGGAGAGAAACTGAAAACGCGCACACTTGATTTGTGGCTTAAAAAGTTTGGAGTGCGCATTTTTGAAGGTTACGGCACCACAGAAACCGCGCCGGTTTTGGCGGTCAATACGCCGATGTTTTATAAAGAAGGCACGGTCGGGCGTTTGGTGCCGCGTGTGGCATATCGGCTGTTACCGGTCAATGGTGTGACAGAGGGCGGACGTTTGGAAGTGAAAGGTGATAACGTGATGCTCGGCTATATGTTGCCGGATAATCCGAATGTGTTACAACCGCAAGGTGAGTGGTATGATACCGGCGATATTGTGCGTTTTGACGAAGATGGTTTTGTTAATATAGAAGGACGAGCCAAGCGCTTTGCCAAAATCGGCGGCGAAATGGTGTCATTGACGGCGGTTGAGCAGCTTTTGGATCAACTTTATCCGGACGCAAAACAGGGAGTTGTGGCGTTAGAAGATGCCAAAAAAGGCGAAAAATTGGTGTTTATTACGTCGCATGAGGCGGCTGACGGAGCGCAAATTCGCCAATATTTCCAAGCGCAAGGTATCAGTGAATTATGGATTCCTCGCGAGGTAATAATAATGAAAAATCCGCCGTTGCTCGGTTCGGGCAAGTTTGACTATATGACGGCTGCTGAGTTGGCTTTGCAATCGGTAAAAATGGCAAAAGGTAGTGATTAAGTCTTGACAACAGCACCGAATCTGTTACCATAATTGTGCAACAATAAAGGAGATAAATTATGTTTTGGTGGATTATCGGATTTGTGGTTTTTGCCATTTTGTTTTTCATTTGGCAGCATGTGTAATAAAGCAACGCTTAATCAATGTCTTTTGTGATTTTTGATACGGAATACACCTCATGGGAGGGGTGTTTGCAAAACGGTTGGCGCGGCTTGCAAAAACGGGAAGTTGTGCAAATTGCAGCGCTGAAAGTAGATGATGATTTCAATGTGGTGGCTGAGTTTAATCAATTATGTCAGCCGAAAATAAATCTGATTTTATCGGATTACTTTGTGAATTTAACCGGTATTTCAAATGATGATGTGGCGCAAAAAGGAGTTGATTTTGCATCGGCTTATCAACGGTTTAAGGCGTTTGTCGGAAATGATGTTTGTTATTCGCATGGTTGGAACGGGGCGTTTGAAGATGCTTGCGACGGTGCGATTTTGGCAGAAAACTTGCGCTTATACGGATTACCTGCTGACAATAGCGTAAAATATCGCAATATAGCGGCATTGTTTAAACAAATTTATCAAAAGCATAATATTACGGTATTTTCTCAATCTTCAGGGCAAATCGGCAAGATTTTAGGATTGCAACAACAGCTTGCCGATTTACATTTGGACGAACATAATGCACTCTATGACGTATATTCTATTTTGTGCGGCGTGCGCCATTTTGCCGACGATTTTGCAATTTTAAAACAAAAATAAGCACAATATTATAAAAAAGTCTTGATTTTAGCAAAATATTATAATATTTGTATGTTGTTTTGAATGTGCGGCCATGGCGGAATTGGTAGACGCGTAACGTTGAGGTCGTTATGGGCTAAGCCCGTGGAAGTTCAAGTCTTCTTGGCCGCACCAATTTTTCCTAAATCAAGGAGAGCTGGCTATGTTGAAAATATATAAAACAGAAGAAGTCGGTAAACTGGTCAAGCTCAAAAAATTTCGATTCGTAACGGGAGCATGGTTTGATTTAATCAATCCGTCCGGAAAGGAGATTGAGCAGGTTTCATCTATGCTCAAGGTTGATCCGGATATTGTGCAAAATTCTTTGGATGCCGATGAGCGTTCGCGGGTAGAGCTTGATGAAGGGATTTTCTCGGTCATTGTCAATTTGCCGTTATTGGACGAGGAGGGCAATTTTGACACTTTGCCGTGCGGTATGGTTTATACCGGTAAAAATTTTTTGACCATTTGCTCACGCGATAATCGCATTATCAGTTCGTTTAATAAAAATACGGCCAAAACTTTTGATACACGCGAGCGGGCCAAATTTATGTTGCAGATTTTATATAAAATAACGCAGTATTATTTGCGCTATTTAGCCATTATCAACCGCAAAACCGAGCATATTGAAGAAGCCTTAAAGCAAACGACAAGTAATCGCGAGTTGTTTCAACTGATAGAGATTCAAAAGTCATTGGTGTATTTTACCACCGCTTTGCGCGATAATCATTTGGTGCTGGAAAAGATTTTGCGTATGACAAAATCGCCGGCCTCATCAGGGGTTTTAGCCTTTACCGAAGATGATATTGACTTGTTGGAAGATGTGATTATTGAAAACAAGCAGGCTATTGAAATGGTGGATATGCACCGCACAATTTTGGAAGGTATGATGGACGGGTTTGCTTCCATTATCAATAACAACGTCAACCAGATTATGAAATTTTTGGCGGCAATTACGATTGTGCTTTCCATTCCGACCATGCTCGGCACTTTTTGGGGCATGAATGTGGCGGTGCCGTTTGCCAATATGACCTACGGATTTGCCACGGTGATTGCATTGTCTTTAATCGGCACACTTATCGTGATTATTTACTTTAAGAAAAAAGGTATGTTTTAATTCTTTGATGCGATATTAAAAAAACGCCCGATATTGATGTTACCGGACGTTTTGGGGAGTATTTAAGCGTAATTATACATGCACAATACCGCGTGCCAGTGCAAAGATGGCAAACAATGCCGCAAAGGCAATCAACAGTGCAATTGCACATTCGCCGTTAGTAAAAGCAGGTGCTTTGCTGTTATGTTGCTTTTTGGCCCAAACATAAACCGGAATACCGATGGCTACGAAAATGATTGCAAATAACAGATAGTTAAGGCCGGCGGCGTAAATCAGCCACAGAGCATAAAGCGAGCCCATAATGCCGGAAAACCATGCTTCGGAACGACGAATAATGAAATTTGACGGGTATTCATGATCGGCGCAGATTTTCCATAAATAAGCGCAACTGGACAGATATGCCGGTAAGACCATTACACCGGTAATACTGAGCATGCTGTTCCATGCATTGTTTGAAAAATATACAACCAGCATGAAAAGCTGCATTAAAGCACTGGTTATCCAAAGAGAAACAGATGGCGCTTCGTGCGCATTTTCTTTGGTAAACTCTTTCGGAAAAGTGCCGTTTACGGCTGCCGCTTGCGGAATTTGGGCCGTCACCATGGTCCATGCTAACCAGCTGGTTAAAACCGAAATCAATAATCCGATATTCATAAACCAAGCACCCCATTTACCGACCAACATTTCCATAATGCCGGCGGTTGACGGATTTTGCACATTTGCCAGCTGTTCTTGTGTCATGACACCATAAGGTAATATTGAAAGCAACACATAAACCGCCAAACAACCGATAAATCCCAAAAATGTGGCATAACCGACTGTTTGCGGTGATTTTGCGTGTTTAGACATTACCACGGCGCCTTCAATACCGATAAACGACCACAAGGTGACAAGCATGGTGCTTTTGATTTGCGTCGGGATATTACCTAAATTCATGGTTGATTTTTCGCCCCAGAAATCAAATTCAAATTCTTTGAGCTTAAACATAACCATGGTTACGATAATAAATAAAATCAGCGGCACGATTTTCATCACCGTTCCGATTAAGTTAATGATGGTTGCCTGTTTTACACCACGCAGCACCAAAAAGTTAAAGCCCCAAATCAGGATTGAGCCGCCGATAATTGCCCAGATGGTATTGCCACCGTCAAAATAAGGCGGAAAAAAGTAATTTAGTGAATCCATGGTAATAACCGCGTAGCCGACATTGCCGCAAATTTGGCATAACCAATAAGACCAGCCGATAATAAATCCCACAAACGGTCCGAAACCTGCGCGGCTATACATGTAAATACCGGTGGTTAAATCCGGTCGTGCGGCCGATAAAATGCGGAAGGTATTGGCAATAAAATAAACACCGATACCGGTGATGAGCCATGCCAATAAAACAGCACCGACTGAAGCGCCTTGGGCCATGTTTTGCGGCAAACTGTATATACCGCCGCCAATCATTGAGCTGACAACAATACCGGCCAAAGCCCAAACGCCTAATCCGTCGGCCGGTGCAACTTCTTTATTACCTGTTACCGGATTTATATATTTTTTTTGTTGAGCCATGAATTTTTCCTTTCAGATAAAAATATGGGCGGCAGAATAAAAAATTTCCGCCGCTTGGTTTTATATTTAATCAATATGCGCCGGTTCGGCAGTTTCAAAATTCAGAAAGCCAAGACAAGTCAGGCAATAACCAAATTGTTGTTTAATATTGATATAATTATGGAACAGTTGAAATTCACTGTGTTTTTCCACACCGCGAATTTCCAGTTCGTGTTTTAATGAACGGTTAAGCCACATTTCGGCATGACCTTGGGCAATTTCATCGTTAATATGGGTATCAAAATATTCCACATATTCAGCTGCCCAACCGCCAATCAATTCGCCGTTTTTGTCTTTGCCCCAACAAATTCCCACACCGGTTGCAATGGCCTTATGGTCATCGCGGTTGGCGCCGTTGCCGGCCATAATAACTTCTAAAACCGCACCGTGTTTAAATTGGTTAACCACTTTATCTACCGGAACAATATGTCCGTAAACTTCTTTCGGTAAAACCGAAGTATATGGCACAACGTTGAAGTTTTCTATTTTTGCCTGCATAAGAGCAGAGTCGTAACAAAATGTCTCAAACGGTTGTGGCGGAATGCCTTCATTGGCTTCGCCGGCGCCTTTGGTTATAAATGCTAATGTCGGATAGCGAACACCGTATGTCATTATTTTTCTCCTTTTTTAATGTTGATTGTTCAATGCTTAAATATATACCGGATATGAATTTTAAATAAAACTTTGGGCGATAAAATGCGTATATTCGGACCTAAATAAAAAAATATTGGATAATTTTTGCGAATAGGCTTGATTATTTTATTTGCAGGTGTATAATGAAAACATCAAAACATAATGGTCGGGCTGTGAAATAGTGATATTTCGCAGTCTGCTTTTTCTAGTTTTTAAAAATAGAAACAGGAGGAAAAAATGGATAAGTTTCCGCTGACAAAAGTCGGATATATGTTATTGGAACAAGAATTAAGAAATCGCAAAGGGGTGGAGCGTCCGAATATTATTGCCGAGATTGCCGAGGCCCGAGCCAAAGGCGATTTATCAGAGAATGCAGAATATTCTGCGGCCAAAGAAAAGCAAAGCTTTAATGAGGGACGGATTCAGGAACTGGAAGCGGTAATCAGCCGTGCGCAGGTAATTGATCCGACAACCATGAGCGGCGATATTGTGCGTTTCGGAGCAACGGTTTTGCTGGCAAATACAGATACCGATGAAGAAAGCGAGTATCAAATTGTCGGCGATTATGAGGCTGATATTGAAAAACACAAAATTTCACTTTCTTCGCCGTTGGCGCGTGCCCTTATAGGCAAAGAAATCGGTGATGTGGCCGAATATTTGGCACCATCCGGTAAAAAATCGTATGAAATATTAGAAGTTAAATGGCTGTAGTTCATATTGATTTTGCTGATTATTAAAACGCCCCTTTGCGGGTGTTTTTTATATGGCGACAAATTAAGGGTATTTTTACCTTACGCGGTTATAATATTTCTAAAGTAAAATAACGGAGGCGCCAGATGTCCAGAGCGGAAGATATTTTTCAAAAGCTGATTTATTTCGGTGAAGATGCATTAGATGAGTTTATTCGTGATCGGCAATCCGAAGAGTTGTTTATGGATTTTAAACGTGCCGATTCAACCGGTAAACATGGTTGGGCACTGTGTAATGACGACAGGCGTAATCTGGCAAAATGTATTTCCGGTTTCGGTAATTCTGAAGGCGGGGTGATTATTTGGGGTGTGGAATGCTCGCGTGATATGGATTTTGGTGATGTGGCACAGGCTAAAATTAAGGTGGAGAATGTGCATCGTTTTTTAAGCTGGGTGGAAAGTGCGATTTCAGGCTGCACTATTCCAAGCCATAATAAAGTGCGTAACCATATTATCAGCTGTGATAAGGACGGTAACGGCTATTTGGCAACTTATATTCCGCGTTCGGAAATAGCCCCGCTTATGACAACCATCGGCAGTCATATTTATATTCGCTCAGGTTCAAACAATGTGCCGGCACCTTATGCGGTAATTGCCGGAATGTTTGGTCGGCGACCGCAACCGAATGTGGCAATTAAAATTGAACACAAAAAGTTAGAAATTCAAGAGGCGGCTGATGAAGATGTGTTATATCCGAAGACGATTGATACGCCACCGCAAAAATATGTGAAAATTTCATTTGATGTGATTTGTGAAAATGACAGTAATGTGATTGCACGGGAGTTGTATTTGACGTGTGCGACAGAAAGCAGCGGCGGCGAATATAATCGTGTGCGTTGGACAGACTACAATCAAATGCTTGGGTTTCAAGGTATGGAAGGGCATTTGAATTTGATTAGCAAACCGGAGCTTAGGTTGCCACCGCGCGGTGTGCTGAAATTTACGCGTATGGAAATCGTGCTTTCAGAATTTATTGATGCAGACTTATTGATAAACGGTGTGATCGGAGCCGAAGATGCTATGCCGAAATCTTTTAGAATTGAAGGTTCTAAAAATGCGTTGCGCTCTTATGTGGCAAAGGTTTTACGGGCAACCGACAGTGAAGATTTATTGCTTAACGAGTTTTTCGTTGAATTTATGCGGGAAGTGGAATAATGGCAGCGCGAGTGGAAATTTTTACCGACGGTGCCTGCTCGGGAAATCCGGGAGCAGGGGGGTGGGGCGCAATTTTGCGCTATAAAGATGTGGAAAAAGAGTTAAGCGGTGGCGAAGCGCAAACCACCAATAATCGCATGGAACTGATGGCGGTTATTGAGGCTTTGAGTGCATTGAAACGACCTTGCAATATTTCTCTTTATACCGACAGTAAATATGTAATGAGCGGTGTAACCGAATGGCTGGCTAATTGGAAACAAAACGGCTGGCGCACGGCAAACAAAAAACAGACGGTCAAAAATATTGATTTATGGCAGCGATTAGATGAACTGACCGGACAACACGAAATTCGCTGGATTTGGGTAAAAGGACATAACGGACATACCGAAAACGAACGTTGTGATGCTTTGGCGCGTGCGGAAGTGGCAAAAATTAAGGAAAATTAAGTCTTTTAATAATACAGATTATCAGTGTTTACACTGAGGGTTTTTGTGTTGACTTGATTTTTTAATATGATATAAATTTAAAGCAGATTAGAGATGCTATGTTCAAAGCCAGAATCTGCAAAATTCCGGTTTATTACAGAGAGGAAGCAATATGAAGGGAATATTACTTGCCGGCGGGAGCGGAAGCCGGCTATATCCGCTGACAAAAACCACGTCAAAACAGCTTTTGCCGGTGTATGATAAGCCGATGATTTATTATCCGCTTTCAACATTGATGTTGTTTGGCATTAAAGATATTTTGATTATTTCTACGCCGCAAGATACGCCGAATATTGAAAAATTATTCGGCAACGGGCACCTGTTGGGGCTAAATATTCATTATGCCATTCAAAACGAGCCGAAAGGTATTGCTCAGGCCTTTACAATTGGGGCTGATTTTATCGGTAATGATGATGTATGTTTGATTTTGGGCGATAATATTTTTTATATGGGGCAACAATTTCATACATTTAAGGAAGAAGTGGCCGCCAATCAGGGTAAATGTGCCACAATTTTTGCACATCACGTTTCAGATCCGGAGCGTTTTGGGGTGGTGGAGTTTGATAAGGACAATCATGTTCTCTCTATTGAAGAAAAACCCAAACAACCGAAATCCAATTATGCCTCGGTGGGGTTATATTTTTATCCGGCAGATGTGGTGGAAAAAGCTCGCAATTTGAAACCATCAGCGCGTGGTGAGTTGGAAATAACCGATTTAAACAATCTGTATTTGCAAGAAAAGCGGCTTAATGTGGTGGTTATGCAACGCGGAAATGCTTGGCTTGATGCCGGCACACCGGACAGTTTGATGGATGCCGGACAATTTGTGCAGATTATTGAAAAGCGACAGGGCTTAAAAATTGCCTGTATTGAAGAAATCGCCTATCGGCGCGGTTTTATTAACGAAAATCAGCTTTTGGAACATATCGCTTCATTAAAAGACTGCAATTATAAGAAATATTTGCAAAAAGTATATGAGGAAAGACATGAGCTTTAATTTTATCAAAACCGCAATAGATGGCGTTTATATTGTTGAGCCGCGGATTTTTGCAGATGCGCGCGGATACTTTTTTGAAAGCTATAATGAAGCGGAATTTATCAAAAACGGAATCACTAATCGCTTTATTCAAGATAATCAATCTAAGTCTAGCTATGGCGTAATCCGCGGATTACATTGCCAGCTCGGTGAACATTCTCAGGCCAAATTGGTGCGTGTTTTGCAAGGAAAAGTTCTTGATGTGGCGGTTGATATACGTAAAGGCTCACCGACATTCGGTAAGCATGTAGCGGTTGAGCTGTCTGCGGAAAATCAGCGTCAGTTGTTTATTCCACGCCATTTTTTGCATGGATTTTCGGTCTTAAGCGAAACGGCAGTGTTTGCCTATAAATGCGATAATTTTTACTGTAAAGAGTCTGAATTCGGCATTCGTTATGATGACCCTGAAATCGGCATTGATTGGAAAGTTCCGGCAGACAAGATTTTGACTTCGGAAAAAGACAGAATTGCAAAAGGATTAAAAGATGTTCCTGATAACGGGTAGTAACGGACAATTAGGCACAGAATTAGCCAAGCTCTTGCCACAAGCAATTTTGACTGATGTTGCAGATTTGGATATTACCGATGAAACGGCGGTCAAAGCGTATGTTAAAGCGCATAACGTTGATACAATTATCAATTGTGCGGCTTATACGGCGGTTGATAAGGCCGAAGATGATGAAGATTTGGCGGCCAAAATCAATATTGACGGTCCGCGTAATTTAGCTAAATCAGGTGCTAAAGTGATTCACATCTCAACCGATTATGTATTTGACGGTTTGGGGCACAAGCCGTATCAGCCGGAAGATGAGGCAAGGCCGGTTTCGGTTTACGGACGCACCAAACTTGCCGGCGAACAGGAAGTTTTGAAATATGCCGAACAGGCAATAATTATCCGCACGGCATGGCTCTATTCGCCGTACGGCAATAATTTTGTAAAGACCATGCGTCGTTTGGGTGCGGAAAGAGAAAGCTTAAATGTAGTGGCAGACCAGATTGGTACACCGACGTATGCGGCTGATTTAGCCACTGCAATTGTGCGAATTTTGCCGCAAATGAACGCCGAAAATAAGGGAGTTTATCACTTTACCAACGAAGGTGTCTGTTCGTGGTATGATTTTGCCCGCAAGATTATGGAATTATCAGGGTTGAATTGCAAAGTTAATCCGATACCGAGCTCGGCTTATCCGACTAAGGCAAAGCGGCCGTTTTACAGCGTTTTGGATAAGAGCAAAATCAAGCAAACATTTAATATTGAAATCAAACATTGGGAAGAGGGATTGAAACAATGTCTAAAACAATTATGATTACCGGTGGTGCCGGATTTATCGGTTCTAATTTTGTGCCTTATTTCTGCGAAAAATATCCGGATTATCATATCATCAACGTTGATAAACTGACTTATGCCGGCAATTTGGATAATTTGCGCGAATGCGAAAATATGAGCAACTATGTTTTTGAACAAGCCGATATTTGTGATGCAGAAAAAATGGAGGAATTGTTTGCAAAATATGACGTGCGCGGGGTAATTCACTTTGCTGCCGAAAGCCACGTGGATAATTCCATTAAAGGGCCGCGAGCATTTATCAATACCAACATTGTCGGCACATTTAATTTGCTTGAAGCGGCGCGCAAACACTGGATGGATGCGCCGAATAAGGTAAAATCCGGCTATGAGGATTGCCGTTTTCATCATATTTCTACAGATGAAGTTTATGGAGCGCTCGGAGCAGAAGGATTTTTCCACGAGACCACACCGTATGCGCCAAACTCGCCGTATTCGGCCAGCAAAGCCAGTTCGGATTTTTTGGTGCGTGCCTATCATCACACTTTCGGGATGAATGTTACTACTTCTAATTGTTCAAACAACTACGGGCCGAAGCAACATCATGAAAAGCTGATTCCGCACATTATAGAAAAAGCACTAAACGAAGAACCGTTGCCGATTTACGGGCAAGGGTTGAATGTGCGCGACTGGTTGTATGTGTTAGATCACTGCAAGGCAATTGATTTAATTTTCCATACCGGAAAAGCCGGCGAAACCTATAATGTGGGCGGATTTAACGAACGCAATAATATTGAAATCGTTAAAACAATTTGCGCATTGCTTGATGAACGTCGGCCGCGCAAAAACGGTGCAAAATATGCTGAATTAATAACCTTTGTGCAAGATCGTGCCGGTCATGATTTTCGCTATGCCATTGATTCAAGTAAGCTGACCAACGAACTCGGTTGGCACGCCGACGAAAACTTTGATACAGGTATTGTGAAAACTGTGGATTGGTATTTAGAGAATATGAAATAAAAGGGGAGTGTATGGCCAAAATTAGCATGATTATATCTGCTGTAATATGAAAAATATATTTTTTTAGCCAAAATAAACAACATATTAAAGTTACTTTTTTTGTTTACTTCTTCCGTCTCCTAAAAGTAAAAAAAAGACGGGGTTTATCCCTGTTTTTTTGTAATAAGAAAACCCCGCATTAGACGCGGGGTTTAGTGTAGTTTTTAGAGGTTTAAGGAAGACCAAGAAGCCGACAGCGAAGAACCAGTTGTTTTACGCGCGGGTCTCTTTTTTTTATGTAGAAAGGAATAACAGATGATATATGCATATGTGCGTGTTTCAACCGATAAACAAACGCTTGAAAATCAAGAATTTGAAATAAAAAATTTTTGCGCAAGAGAAAAAATAAGCATTGATAAATGGGAGATGGAAACTATCAGTGGTACTAAGAGTTTTGAAAAGCGCAAGCTAGGTAAATTGTTAAAACGTCTGCGCAGAGGCGATATAATGATATGTTCGGAGATTTCACGGCTTGGTCGCAATTTATTGCAGATTATGACGATTTTGAATATATGTCTCAACAAAGAAGTTCAGGTTTGGACAATTAAGGATAACTATCGGTTAGGGGCGGATATTCAGAGCAAAGTTTTAGCATTTGCATTTGGCTTAGCGGCAGAAATTGAAAGAAATCTTATATCCCAGCGCACTAAAGAGGCATTGGCAAGAATTAAGGCATCTGGTCGCAAATTGGGGCGGGATTTTGGCTGCAAAAATAGACAACACATTTTAGATGGCAAAGAAAAGGAAATTATGCGTTTAATTGAGAAAGGAGTATCTAAAACTCAAATTGCCAAAATTATGGGAATTAGTACACGAACAATCTATAATTATTTACATTCTATTGTTCGTTAGATTTTCAAATATTTGTGCATAACTACTAACTTTAGTAGCTTGACCAGATAAATCTTCTATAACGAGAAAATCTAACGAACAATAAATTTTCTTATAAATTATATTAAGTTTTTTTTCAAGATAAAATTTCACAAAATTATTAAATTAAGCCATACATCTCTTTACTTATCGCTTTTCATCAGTCGTAGCGCGACTTTTGTGCAAAGTTAATGTTCATTAGATGTAGAATATGAGTAATAATGAAATATGCGATTTTTTTGAGAGATAGGCGAAAAGTTGACGCACCTCAAATTGAGGAATATTGCAGCGCATCCGGATTTGCTGTAGATAAAATCGTCGTTTTTGAAGATTTTGCCACATTTTGCCAACGGTTAAAAGTCGGAGACTCGGTGATTGCAGCGTCGGTCGTTACTTTAGGCAAACGCTTTGAGGATATTATCAATAATGTGAAACTATTGGTGGCGCACGGGGCAGATTTATATTGCGTAAAAGAACAGGTTTTAATTGATACAGTTTTGCCGCAGACCGCAGATAAAATGCTGAATATTTGCCTGAAACTATATAAGGGCGTGATGTCGTTTCGCAATAAAAGCATACAAGAGAATCTGTTGAAAGCCGGTCGACCGCGTGGGGCGCCGTCACATCGGCAGGCCGAATTTGCAGCGCGGCATGCAGAAATTATGGCGCTGAAAAAAGAAGGTAAAAATACTTCGCAAATAGCCAAATTGCTCGGTTGTTCGCATTCTTCGCTTTATCGTTATATGAAAAAACATCCGGAGTTGCAAAATGGGTAAGATTGCCGTGCATCTGCATCTATTCTATTTGGATCAGTTAGATGATTTGTTGTCGCATCTGCAAAATATGGCTGATTATCCGTATGATTTATTTGTGACAATGGTGGATGATAATGCCGAAGCTAAGCAGAAAATTCTGACGTTTAAATCTGATGCGAAGATTTGGATAGTGCCGAATTTGGGCTATGATGTTGGTCCGTTTATTGATTTTTTGCACAAAATCAATCTGAATGAATATGATTATATTATCAAAATTCATACAAAACGAGCAAAAAGCGGTAGTTACTGTATTTTTAATAGGCATCGTTTTGATATGAAAACATGGCGTGCAATGCTTTTAGATGCGGTGATTTCTAGAAATGCAATTGAAAATAATCTGCGGTTGTTGGCGCAAAACGATAAAATCGGTATGGTCGGTAGTGATTTCATTCTTACAGATGAAAAATGTGTTTATCAAAATGTAACGTTGCAAATTGAGACAGAAATGGTAAAGATCGGAATGGAAATTCCGAAAGATAAGCATTTTGTCGCCGGAACAATGTTTTGGGCGCGTGCAAAATTGCTAAAACCATTATTAGTGTATAAAATTGAGGATTTCGCAGTATCTGAAGGCCAAATTCATGATGGAACTTTGGCACATGTGATAGAGCGAATGTTTGGTTTAGTTATAACAGCTCAGGGATATCAAGTAAGAGGAGTTTTTTATAAAAAATATTTATTAAATCGTTTTATTGCCAATTTTAAGCGTTTTATATTCCAAAAGAAGTTAACGCGACAAGGCAACGAAATCATTAAAATTTGCAAAATTCCAGTTTATCATAGAAAGGAAATTTTATAATGGCATTTCCTTCTTACCAATATTTTTCTAGATTATACGATAAAATTAGTGCTTATAGAACCAAATATCACGATGAAGGTAGAAAGGTAGCATCTAAACTTGTATATTGGAATTTGAAATTTTTACTTTCAACTTTTGGAAAAAGAGCTAATGCACATATAAAATCGGGTTTTACGGATAATTTACAACATATTTCAATTAGAATTGCTGGCGGTCTTGGTGATCATATCATCAATGCAAAATATATTTCATCTTTGGCTGAATATATTGGCAAAGATACTGTATTTGATATATTAGCGGAAACGGAAGATATTGATTTTTTAAAAACAATTTACAATGATAAAAGTTATATTAAACAAATTATTTCAAATGATTGTGAAACTGAGTATGATTTAGCTTTATATGTGGTGCGTTTCCCAAAGGTTTTATCGTATCACAAAGAACGATTAAGTATGCGCACTCTGAAATATGTAGAGCAACTTAAAAAATTTGAAATTGAACATTATTTGCTTTTAGAAAATGATTTCTTAGGGCGTTGCTATTCATTATTAAAAGGACGCAAAAGAGAAAATCAGGCTGACATTGGAAATATTTTGCAGATGGCGCAGCAACAATTTTTATTAAAAGCACCGGAAAATAGTTATGATACTTTGCAAAAATTCGGCCTACAAAAAAACTGTTTTATCACCTTGCAAACCGGTAGTGGTAGACATTTTCATCAAATAAATCCCGAAGTGCGGCAATGGCCTGCGGAGTATTATGCTCAGCTGGCGATAATGCTGAAACGAAAATATCCACGATATAAAATTGTTCAGCTTGGCGATGAGGAACAGCAAAAAATAGCCAATATTGATATTGATTTACGTGGTAAGACGGATTATTCCGAGTTGCTTATATTATTGAAAGAAGCAAAATTGCACATTGCGCAAGAAAGTGGCATGATTTTTTTGCGACATTTTCTGCAAGGAGGAGTTTCGGTGGTATTGTTTGGCCCGACAGATATTAATTTTTTCGGATATACAGAAAATTTAAATTTGTCAGCGAGTTTGTGTGACCAACCTTGCGAATGGGTTATTAAAAATTGGATGGAAAAATGTGTCAAAACTGGTAACGAAGCTGAATGTATGCGGCTTTTAGTTCCGGAAAAAGTTTTTAATAAAATATACGAAAGGAACTTTTTATAAAATGAGAAATGAACTGATTCAAAAAACTGAAAAAATCAAATTTTTAGGTATACCTGTGGGATGGAAGGTTTATCTGCCGGAGTCGGTTAAGACATATTTTTGGGGAATTCGCATCAAAAAAAAGAAATATACAATGTACGAATTAAATAATACCTCTAAAAGTTCAATAGGAATATCAAAAGCTATTATTCCTACGGATGAAAAAATATTCAATCTAAAAAATAATGAATTGAATATTGCATTTAAATTGGGTGGAGGATTGGGTGATTATCTTATAGCCGCAAATTTTATAGTTTTATTTAGAGAATATATTGGTTACGACAAAATACGTATTGATGTCTTTGGTAAGGAAGATTGGGTTAGTGCAATATTTAAGGATTCACGCTCTATAAATAATTATTATACAGGAGGTTTATTATTAGACGGCAATAAGGATTATGATTTTATAATTTCCTTGACAAGGGAACCTATAATTCTTTCTGCGAAAAAGAATAAAATTTATGAGTATTCATCTGCAGCTTTCGAATTGATGCAGATTTATGAAAAAGAAGGATGTAGAAAGAAAGAAGCGTATTCAAATAGACCTTCACTGGATGGTCAATTATTGGCTCTGTCTATAATTGAAAAATATAAAAGGTGTTCTCAACCTGATATAATGCATAAATTGGGGATGAATGAACAATTTTCATATACATTACCCATAAATTTATCCGAAGAGCAGTACCTAAATGAAATTGGATTAGGAACGAAAAATTTTATTACTATTCACAGAGGTGTGCATGAGCATGATTCCAAAGAATCTGTGAAACAATGGCCAACTGCGTATTACAATATTTTAGTTGAAAAAATCAAAAAATCATTCCCTGAAATTACTATTGTACAGCTTGGATTTTCCAAGGAAAGATGTCCTCTATTTGATAATATTGATGTTGACCTTATAGGAAAGACTTCAATGGAACAAGTCAAAGTGATTTTAAAAAACAGCGCCTTACACATTGATGGTGAAGGTGGTTTGGTACATCTTAGACATGCTTTACAGGGCGGAAAATCTATTGTTCTTTTTGGGGCTACATCGCCAGAGTTTTATGGATATTCTGAAAATATTAATTTGCGTGGAACAGGATGTTCACATTGGTGTGAGTGGCTCACTACAACTTGGCAGGCCAAATGTTCACGTGGTTTCTATAGACCTCCATGTATGTATTCTCTAACACCGGACATAGTGTTTAATGAAGTAAAAACGTTATTGGAGAACGAAAATGAATAAGTACATTGATGATTTATTAGAAGTATTGGATTCAGCAATAGCTGATAGTTCCTCCCATAAAATAGCACAAATACTAATCGAGTGGAATCAGACATATCTACAGCGTAATGCAAGAGATGAAAAGGTTTCTACGAGTATAAATGAGTTAATAAATAGTGATAAATTCAAGATTGCTTTTCGCTTAAATGGAAATTTGGGAAGCATATTAGTCAGAACAAACATTGTTAAAAAGATAGTATCACTTGTTCCAAGAAAAATTATTGATGTTACAGTTTTTGGACATCCTAAACCAGAGATTAATCAAGAAATTTTTTCTGATTTGGATTTTATTGATCACGTCCAGAACTATGGCGATTTAGCAAATAGAATCAAAAAGTATCATTTGGTTATTGATTTAGACACATTTCCAACAGTTATTTATAAGGATAATGAAAAAATAAAATCAAAAGTTCCTGTGTATATTCCAATGCTAAAGGAATGGGATGATTTCAAAAACAAACATAAAGAATGGTTTAAAAATATTGCAAGATTTCGACCTCAAATATACACGCTTGCAAAAATGAATGGTAAAAATTGCATAAATAATATGGATATTGGCAACTATTTAGGGCTTGAAGATCACTTTATATACAGTATTTCACCTGATTTAAATATTTTGGATGTTGCAAAAAAATTTAACATTTGTGGCAAGTTTATAACCTTAAATCGTGGTTCGTACACACTAAAAAACCAATCTGAGGGAACGAGGGTTTGGCCATTGGAATACTACAATCAATTAGCCCGCTTGCTTAAGAGAAAATATCCACAGTTCCAATTAGTTCAACTAGGAGAGAGTGAAGAATGCTTGCCGATAGACGGTATTGATATAAACTTGTGTGGAAAAACGACATTGGCGGAATTAAAAACTCTATTACATGCCGCATTGCTTCATATTGACGGTGAAGGAGGAATGCCTCATTTGCGTAGAGCGTTAAATGCAGGCCCCTCCGTTATCTTATTTGGATCAACACCCAAAGAATATTTTGGATATGATGGAAATATAAATTTATCCTCTGGCTATTGTTCCGAAAGTTGTTGTGAACTTCATAAAAATTGGTTGCATAAATGTCTCTTAACTAATGGTGAAGCTCTTTGCTTAAAAGAGCTTAAACCAGCGTATGTTTTTAAATGCATCGTAGAGTATCTGGATAAAGGAGAACATGTTCATAAGTCTCAATACTATGACGGGCTATACGAGGGTACGTATAAATTTATTCACGATAAAACATTTATTTTGGACAAGACATGGGTTGATGAATTTATAAAACCCAGAGCTATTTACAGCTATTTTAAGGAGAAAATCAAAGTCGGTGATTTGTTCTGTATGTATTACACTCCATCAAAGATTTGGGAAAGAAGGCCTATTTCAGAAAGTAATTGCTTGACTTTTTTGAATGGTAATAAAAAGGCATATGAGAAATATAATAAATTTAAGAACGATACATATGCAAAGGATTCTATTCATTCAAATGAACGCTTTTCCAGCTTAATTAATCAATTAAATAAAAAGCACTATAATCCTAAATATGTCATCGTTGTAAATGGGCATAATACAATAATGGACGGACAACATAGAGCTTGTTGGTTACTCAATAAATATGGCCCTGATTATGAAATTCAAGTCATTAAGATATATGGAGATATAGAAGTACGATGAAATACTACACCTTAAAAATTTTATCACCGAAAAATGAAAGGATAAATTTATGTCCTTATTAACTACATATATTGATAATTTCAAAAATGTACGTGTCCTCGTTATCGGCGATATTATGCTTGATCGCTTTATGTATGGAAAGGTTGAGCGGATTTCGCCGGAAGCACCGGTGCCGATTTTTAAGTTTCATCATGAAAAGGAAATGCTTGGCGGAGCCGGAAATGTGGTCGCCAATCTGTCGGCACTCGGCTGTAAGGTAACCTTTATGGGAATTATCGGTAATGACGGCGTGGGAGAACAAATTTCCAGACACTTGTTCAAATTAAGTATTCACAGTCATTTGCTGAAACTGGAAAATTATCCGTCAATTGTTAAAACGCGGCTGATTGCCGGCAATAATCATCTTTTGCGCGCCGATCAGGAAGAAATTTTGCCGGTAGTTGAAGATTTGTTGCCGCGATTTAAAAGAATTTTGCGGCCGGCAATCAAAAATACCGATATTGTATTGCTTTCTGATTATAATAAAGGTTTGCTCACTTTAACAACTACACAGATGATTATTAAATTGTGCCAAGAATACGGCAAGGAAGTCGTAGTTGATCCCAAAGGTTCTGATTATAGCAAATATGCTGGAGCTACATTAGTTAAACCGAATTTGAAAGAGTTTTCCGAAGCAACCGGGCAAAAGTATAATCCGGCAGATAATGACTTTCCGCAAAAGGCACAAATTGGGGCAAGTAAGTTATTTGAAAAATATCAAATTCAAAATTTGTTGGTAACATTGAGCGAGTTTGGCATGATGTATATTCCGTCGGCTAAACAGGAAGATATTTTACAAATTGCCACCGAAGCCAAAGAAGTGTTTGATGTATCGGGTGCCGGTGATACATCGCTGGCCACGCTGGGTGCATCTCTCGGAGCCGGTATGAGTATGAAAGATGCAATGAAATTAGCAAATATGGCGTCAGGTATAGTGGTTGGTAAACTCGGTACGGCAACAGTTTCAACAGAAGAGTTGAAATCTGCGCTTTCGCAAAAAGAAACCGGTAATGACGGTTGGGTGCAAAAAAAGAAAATTATCACATTGGAACAAGCTAAAAAGGTGGTAAGGCAATTAAAAGATAAAGGAAAAGTCATTGGCTTTACCAACGGATGTTTTGATTGCTGCCATTTGGGGCATTTAAATTCTTTTATGCAAGCTAAAAAGATATGTGATGTGTTGATTGTGGCGATGAATTCCGATGCCTCAATCAGACGTTATAAAGGCGAGAATCGCCCGATTCAAGATGAAAAAACGCGTGCATTATTGCTCGCATCATTAGAGTTTGTGGATTATGTTATTGTTTTTGCCGAAGATAATCCTTTGCATATTGTTGATGCTTTACATCCGGATATTGTGGCCAAAGAGGGATATACGCTTGACCAATGGCCGGAAGGACGTTTGGCGCAGTCATATGGTGGCAAAGCAGTAATTTTAAAAAGATTGGAAGGATATTCAACTTCAAATTTGGTTGAAAAAATGAAGGGAACGGAAGATGAAGACTTATATCGAAAATCAGTTTAAAGAATTGTCAGAACAATTACAGTCATTACAATCTTCGGCGGATAAGGTTGAAAAAATTGCCCAAATTTGCATTACCGCAATTAAGAATGGTCATAAAGTCATCTGGTGTGGTAATGGCGGTTCAGCAGCACAATCTCAGCATTTGGCGGCAGAATTGGTTGGGCGATATAAAATTAATCGTCCGGCGATGAATTCCATTTCGCTGACGGTTGATACATCTAATTTGACAGCCATTGGTAATGATTACGGTTATGATGTGGTATTCTCGCGCCAGTTGGAAGGTGTGGGGCAGAAAGGTGATGTGTTGGTTGGGCTTTCAACCAGTGGTAATTCAAAAAATGTAGTTTTGGCGTTTGAACAAGCTCAAAAAATGGGAATTACGACGGTAGCACTGGTTGGAGAAAAAGGCGGTATGATGCGAGACATGGCAGACCATGCGCTTTGTGTTCCGGCGACAACCTCGGCGCATATTCAAGAAATGCATATTGCTATCGGTCATCTGATTTGTGATTTGATAGAGAAGAAGTTTTATGGAGATAAATAGCATGAAAGAAAGAATAGTTTCGTTCGATGCTTTAAGGTTTATTGCTTGTATATTCATTATTTTGCATCACGCTGGTATCAATATATATATTTTTCATCAATTACCGAATCCTTTCTTTAGAACGGCAGGACTAGCTGTCGAAATATTTTTTGTTTTATCGGGTTTTTTAATAGCAAAATCCTATTATAGAAGTTTGAATAATGGCTTATCGAGTGGAGACAAATGTAAAAAATATTTTTATAATAGAATAAAAAGGTTATATCCAGAATATATTTTTGCAATGTGTTTATGCGCTTTTCTAACTAATGCTTTTTCACACCCTATAAGTATGGATACTTTTATGCTGAATGCTGTTATGATGGCCGGTTGGGGGGGAATTCCTAATATTATTAACGGAATTTGGTATGTTGTTGTATTGTTCTGGGGGGGGTGTTTAATATTTAATTTACTTGTTTTATACAGAGAAAAAGCCAAGTATTTTATATTGCCAACGATAACGTGTGTATGTTTGTTTTATCTTGTAAATCATGGACACACGATATCCGGCCATCAGCAGTCTATAGAATTTAAATTGTTATCTAAAGGAACAATCCGAGGAATACTTGGTCTGACAATAGGGTTATATTGTTTCCAAGTTTGCCAATGGATAAAGATAAGTGATATACAAATAAAACCAATGATTTTATCAAAATTGTTACTTGTCCTAGAAATCGTTGCTGTAATCCTTTTAGTAAATGCAATTTTGATCAGAAAAGGACAGAATATAGACGATTTCAATATTTATTTTTATATTTCTTATATCGTTGGGTTGTTATATTTTGGAAAGGAAAAATTGTTAAAATTTCTGTCTTGGAAAGGTATGCAGCCATTGGCTGATTTATCATATACTATTTATTTAACACATTTGATATTGCTTGAAATATTAAGAGTTCATTGGACAGCACTATCATCAATTAAACCATTTTATATGTATATAATTGTAGTGGTATTATGTATTATGTTCGGATATATTTGCTACCATGCGCAAAAATGGTTGTTTACAAAATTAAAGCAAATGCTGTTCGTTTCTCAGGATAATTTATTGGAACAACATATTGAAAATACGATGGAAAATTCGGAGGATGGGAATGAAGCTGCAGAGTTGGATAAAGCTGAAATTTTACAACGATAATTTTATGATTGGAAATTTAAATGCAGCCTAAAGCATTATTTTTAGACAGAGACGGAACAATTAACGTTGATTACGGTTATGTTTATCAGCCCGAGAAATTTGAACTGATTGACGGGATTGTTGATTTGTGCAAAAAAGCGCAGGAAAAGGGATATTTGATAATAGTAATAACCAATCAGTCCGGTATTGCACGCGGTTATTATACTGATGCAGATTTTCAAAAGCTTAATCAATATATGATTGATGTATTTACCAAAAAAGGTGTGACAATTACGGATGTGTTTTATTGTCCTGAACTTTCCGGACCGCGGCGTAAACCGGAATGCGGAATGTTTTTAGAAGCACAGAAGAAATACAATATTGATATGGCGCAATCAGTTTCTGTCGGTGATAAAGAGCGTGATATTAAAGCTGGTGAAAAAGCCAGCGTTGGTAAAAATTTTTTGTTTAACGGGCATAACTTTAATGAAATAGGAGAAAATTTATGATTATCGTAACTGGTGGCGCCGGATTTATCGGCTCAAATATTGTAGCAGAACTGCAAAATAGGAACTATAAAGATATTGTTGTTGTCGATTGGCTAGGTAATGAGGATAAGTGGAAAAATATTGCCAAACGTGAACTTGCAGCCATTGTAGCACCGGAGAATATGTTTGAGTATATAGAAAAACATAACGAAGATATTGATGCAATCATTCATATGGGGGCAATTTCAACCACAACCGAAACCGATGTCGATTTGATTATACGCTCTAATTTTGAACTGAGTTGGAAGCTTTGGAAATTTTGCTGTGATAATCAGAAGCAATTTATTTATGCTTCTTCGGCGGCAACTTACGGTGATGGTTCGCAAGGTTTTGTAGATAATAATAATTTGTATGCCTTAAATGCTTTACGTCCGCTTAATCCATACGGTTGGAGCAAGGCAGTATTTGATCGCAAGGTGGCGCGTGAGGTTTTAGAAAATCGGGCAACACCGAAACAGTATGTCGGCTTGAAGTTCTTTAATGTATATGGTCCGAATGAATATCATAAAGGCGGACAAAAAAGCGTGATTGCACATATTTTCCCGCAGGTAAAAAATGATGAAGAAACAAAGTTGTTCAAATCTTACAATCCGCAATATAAAGACGGCGAACAGTTGCGTGATTTTGTGTGGGTTGGCGATGTTGTAAACGTGATTATGTGGATGCTGAATCATCCTAACGTAAATGGTATATTCAATGTAGGCACCGGACAAGCTCGTTCATTTTATGATTTAGCCAAAGCAACATGGACTGCAATGGGAAAAGAGCCCAAAATAGGCTTTAAGGATATGCCGGAAACTTTACGCGATAAATATCAATACTATACGCAGGCCGATTTAACCCGATTGTATAATGCCGGTTATAATCAACCAATGACTTCTCTGGAAGAAGGTGTGCGGCAATATGTGCAAAACTATTTAAATCAAGAAGATATGTATAGGTAATCTGAACAGGAGTTACGGCCAGATAAGCATTATTTTGGTTGCTTATATGTAATTATCAAGTTTAGAAATATTAAAAGGTAATGAAGCAAATTACATATAGTTATTTATAGCTTATATTTAATAGTTTTAGTATCTGAAATTATGAACGAGTGCAAGAACAATAATTTGCACTCGTTTAATATTGTGAGACAACTTCAATCAAGAAAATCTTATAAATTATATTTTCTGATATTTTCCATTGTTTTGAGTATATAAATTTTTTGATTTGGAGTTAATCGGTAAAAATTATATAAAAATTTTCCTATGATTATCGGAGAAAAATTTGATATTCTTGGGGTTAGTTCTTTTGTTTTATGATTCTTGATATTTTTAATTCGTTTCATAGTTTTATCCTTAATATGCATTTTATTGTTAATTATGACTTATTTTATGAAATATTGTTCGTGGATAAACAAAATATTTCAATGTATAGGTATAATATGAAAAAAGATGTAAGAAAATATCTAGGCTTAAAAGTTCGAGCTATGAGAGAGGCGGCTAACATGACGCAAGAAGAATTGGCCACAATTTGTGATGTCAGTTGGCGCACCATTTCAAATTTGGAGAGAGGAACCGTTGTTCCGGATTTGTTGATGATTTACCGGATAGCTCAAAATTTTGATGTTAAAATAGATGAATTACTTGACCATCAAATTATTAATCAAAAAAGTTTATCTCGTATAGAAAAAGAAAATATAATTATTGAAAAAATTAAACGAATTGATGACAATATCCTTGATTATATTGATGAACAACTTTGTCTGCTTCTGAAACATTTCAATCATTGATGGGGTAGTAATTCTTTTACAATTTCATTTTCAAAACATTTTTGCGCAAGTTGTATAAAATAAAGACTATCATTAAGAGAATAGTGCTTCATTGTTTTTTCAAGCTTTTTTAATTGGGGATAGATTTGATCGACTAATCGGCAATATTCTTCCGAATTGATATTTTTAATTTTAGGTGTTTTTATACTATTCATTTCGTCGTCCTTATAAATTAGATTGAATAATTTATTTTTTCGTGTAATATGTATTTCATATTTATAAATTTTGGAAGAAACTAATTTCATATAGGTATCTAAAATGGGGATTAAGGACAATTTCATCTGGGCCAGAGAAGTTTTAAGTTTTTTAGAGACAGCCAGAAACGGAACAATTAACGGAACGGCGGAAAACAACGGGATGAAACAATCCAATCTTTCCAAAACTCTCAAAAGTTTGGAAGATAAACTCCAATGTCAATTACTGGAGAGAAACTATAACGGTGTTAAACTGACTGAAAACGGAAAAGAAGTTTTTAAGATTGCCTGTGATATTGATAAAGTTATATACAAAGTTAAAAATTTTACAGCCTCGGATATGAATGTTTCCGGAAAGATAAGATTGTGGACCAGTGATGGTTTGGGAACGGGCTATCTTTCAAGTTGTTTATCCAGTTTTGTGGCAAAATATCCGGATATAAAAACAGATATTGAATGTTCGCTTGAGCAACCAAGCTTTTCGGCCGTAGATGTAGCAGTCGTATATGATGAGCCTGAATATGATGACAGTGAAATTGTTTCGCAATATGAATTAAAGTTCGGGTTGTTTGCATCAATGGAATATCTGTCAAAATATGGTGTCCCTCGTGACATTAAAGATTTACAAAAAAATCATCGGATTTGTAATCGGGAAAATTTTGCCAGCGTATGGCCGCAATGGAAGAAAATTATTGATGGTGCCGAGCATATAGTGGCTACAACCAATTCTTCCGCGATGTTGCTTAGAATGACGTGTGACGGTTTAGGAATTGCCCTTCATCCTCTCGCTATTGGTAAAAAAGAAAAAGATTTGATGCATTTGTCTCAGATTGGTGTGGAACTTAGTCATCCGTTTTGGATTGTTTCTCATAAAACAGGGCAGGATATTCCTAAAATTAAAGCTTTGATTGATCATATAAAAGAAGTAACTTTGCAACTATAAAATCAAAAAATTCAAGAGCCTTAGGGTTTCTTTCGTTGCAACATATCCATATTTTTTGCCGCAGACTGCCTCCGATATGTAGTTCTGTATATTTTTCTGATGGATTTACCGGAGGTGTATTGCTTATTTTAATATCGGCCATAATGTCTTCTTCAACAAAGTTCAATTTTATGGTCGGATGATTTTTTTCAAAATCAGACCAATCGGTTAGTTCCATATTGGGACTGACATATATGTTTAACATTCTGTTTTTTGGGCACATATTTTCATGCCAGTTACTCATCTTTTGTATTTGTTCTTTTAATTCCACGGCAAGTTCGGCAATCTTGTAACCTTGTTTGGTTGGCATACACCCTTGAGATGAGCGTTTGAAAAGTTTGATGCCGATTTCTTTTTCAAAATTACTGATGATTAGACTTAAGTTAGAAGCCTTGATATTATTTTCTTCTGCGGCTTTATTGATTGATTTGCAACGGATAATTTCTTGAACATAAAGGATTCCTCGGATGAGTGTGGTATAATTTTTTATATTCATTTTAAAAAATCCTTTATTGTTGTGCCTCAAAATATATAACTTATTCATAAAATTAGTATATTCTAAAATTTCTTTTGTCAACCCTATAATGAAATATGTTTAATGATAAGGACATAAGGGTTGAACTGGCTACCTCGGAAGAGCTATACAAAGCAGCTAAGGCTGTTCGGAAACAGGTCTTTGTAAAAGAGCAAGGAATTCCGGAAGATAAAGAATTTGATGGAAACGATTTTTGTTCGGCTCACGTTGTAGCTTATATTCAAAAACGACATCGTAAGCTACCGATAGGAACGATGCGCATTCGCTTTTTCTCTGATTTTGTTAAATTTGAACGAATGGCTGTAACGCGTAATTTTAGAAAAACTAATGTTGCCGCGGATATTATGCAATACGGTTTTGATTATGCTGCACAAAAAGGGTATCGCAAAATTTATGGCATGTGCAAGCAAGAATTACTTGCTCGTTGGCAACGTTGCGGATATCACGAGATAGAGGGAGCTGATAAGATAGAGCAAAACGGAATGACGTTAATTCCTATTTGTTGTGATATTCCCCAAAATCCACGTGCTTTGACGATGGTTTCTGAACCTTCTCTTCTGACAGCCAAAGAAGGACATTGGTATGATCCTCCGCAAAAAGAAAAAGAGTTTTCTAAAATAGAAAACGTATTTATGAAATTAAAGAGATTGAAACAACAATATCTCAATTATTGAGATTTTTAATGAATAAATTGTATCAATAATTATTGCATAGCAATTAGGAATCAGTGCAAAACTTTGGTTTTATTGAAGATCAAAGTCCGTAAAATGTTGTGTGGGCGGATTTTTAAGGATACGACAAAGTATAGATATCGGTATTTTGAGAAATTTAAATTGGTGGAGATAACTTATTAAATGGCCAAATAGATGATTGATATTTTTTTATTCTTGCCCCTACTTTTGACGATGAATCTTTTTACCGTAACAAAAATGATAAGTGTTTGATTTATAACAAAAAAACCACCCGCAAGGGTGGCTTTCTTTATGGCTCCGACTGTCGGATTCGAACCAACGACCAATCGGTTAACAGCCGATTGCTCTACCGCTGAGCTAAGTCGGAATAAAACTTGGAGGCCGGTACCGGAATTGAACCGATATAGAAGGATTTGCAATCCTCTGCATGAGCCATTCTGCCAACCGGCCATTTCGCGAACCAATCTCACTCAACAAAAACCATATATACAAATTTTTTTATAAACGTCAACACATTTTTTTATTTTTTTGCATTTTTTTTGCAATCTTGTGCAAAACACTTATTTTTTTCATGAAATTTACTTATTTATTATATAGCTTGTAAAGCAACGGAGGATATTATGAAAATAGCAATTGCGGCCGATCACGGCGGTTTTGAACTCAAAGAAGCCTTAAAAAAACATTATATGTCACAAAATTTTGCTGATTTGGGCACTTATACAACCGAATCGGTAGATTATCCCGATATTGCTCGTAAAATGGTTCGCACCATTTTAGGCGGGCAGGCCGATTTGGGCATCTTAATCTGTGGCACCGGCATCGGTATTTCAATTGCCGCCAACCGCTATAAAGGTATTCGCGCCGCATTGATTTACAGCCAAGATGTGGCTCGGCTTGCCAAACAACACAATAATGCCAACATTTTGGTTTTCGGCGGCCGCACAATGGCTGTTGATGACGTGATTAAATATATTGATACTTTTTTGCAATCGTCGTATGAAGGAGAAAGACACCAACGCCGATTGGATAAACTTGATATAACGGAGTAAAAACAGATGGATTTTGAACAAAATTTACAAACTGAAGACCGCGCCATCTATGATATTATTCAAAAAGAATTGCGCCGCCAACAAGAGCAGGTGGAACTGATTGCCTCAGAAAATATTGTTTCACGCGCCGTAATGGAAGCACAAGGTTCTATTTTGACTAACAAATATGCCGAGGGTTATCCTGCACACCGCTACTATTGCGGCTGTGAATTTATTGATGAAATAGAAGTTTTGGCACAAGAACGGGCCAAAAAACTGTTTGGGGCCGAATATGTCAATGTCCAACCTCATTCCGGCAGCCAAGCTAATATGGCGGTTTATGTGGCTTTAATGCAACCGGGAGACACCCTGATGGGCATGAGCCTAGATGCCGGCGGACACTTAACACACGGTTCGCGTGTTTCTCTTTCCGGTAAAATGTTTAAGGCTGCTCAATATGGCGTTTGTAAGGATTCCGGTTTAATTGATTATGATGCCGCCGAAGCATTGGCTCTTGAAAATAAACCGAAAATCATTGTGGCCGGCGGTTCAGCTTATCCGCGGCAAATTGATTTTGCCCGTTTCCGCACCATTGCCGATAAAGTAGGGGCATATTTAATGGTTGACATGGCTCACTTTGCCGGTTTAGTTGCCGGCGGTGTGCACCCAAATCCGCTTCAATGGGCCGATGTGGTTACTACTACAACACACAAAACTCTGCGCGGTCCTCGTGGCGGTATGATTTTAACCAACAATGCAGAGCTTTATAAAAAGATAAATTCTGCTGTATTTCCGGGCACTCAGGGCGGGCCGCTTGAACATGTAATTGCCGGAAAGGCTGTATGTTTTGCCGAAGATTTAACACCTGAATTCAAGCAATATGCCGTGCAGGTGATTAAAAATGCCAAAACACTCGGCGAGACCTTACTGCAACGTGGTTTGGCACTGGTTTCCGGAGGAACGGATACGCATTTGGTATTGGTAGATTTGCGTCCTAAAGGTTTAACCGGCAATATAGTGACTACGGCACTTGAAAAAGCCAATATAACCTGCAACAAAAACGCCATTCCGTTTGATCCTCAGCCGCCGACAATAACTTCCGGTGTGCGATTGGGGACACCGGCCGGCACCACTCGTGGATTTAAAGAAAAAGAATTTGAGCTTATTGGCAATTACATCGGTGATGTGGTTGATGCATTGGCTCAAGGCAATGCCGACGAGGTGATTGCCGTAACCAAACAAAAAATTGTGGCACTTTGCCGCGATTTCCCAATTTATAAATAAGAAAGGAATTAAAATTATGAAAAACTTTTTTAATGAATTTAAAAAATTTGCCATGCGCGGCAATGTGATGGATATGGCTGTCGGTATCATTATCGGTGCAGCTTTCGGCAAAATCGTAACTTCGCTTGTAGAAGATGTAATCATGCCTCCGATTGGTTGGGCTTTGGGTAAGGTTGATTTTTCGGACTTGGCAATTGAATTAACCGAGGGCGTTACCATTAAATACGGCGCTTTTATTAACACCGTTATCAGCTTTATTATTGTGGCGTTTGCCGTGTTCATTTTAATTAAGGCTGTAAATACTTTGCAAGCTAAAATGTTGAAAGAGGAAGAAGACGCTGCGGCAAATGCGGCGCCAACCACCAAAAAATGTCCGTTTTGCTGTGAAGATGTGGCTATTGAAGCAACCAAATGTCCACATTGCACATCTAATTTGAAATAAAATTTTTAGTGTAAATTTATTAAATTCTGCCGAGCTTAATCGCTCGGTTTTTTATTTTAATAGATATTGCTTATGTATAAATTTTACATTGACTTATATTTTTAATATGTTATAAGCAATTCATACTACTTTTAATAAATAAGAAACCTTTAACAAAGGATAAGTTCAATGACAACATATTACATTGTATCAGGCGGATTTGATCCCATTCATGAGGGACATATTGAGATGATAAAGGCATCAGCCGCGGCTTCTGACGGCGTTATTGTTTTGGCAAATTCAGATGATTGGTTGTGCCGTAAAAAAGGTAAAAATTTTCATTCTATGAAAACACGTAAAGCGATTTTGGAAAACTTAAAAGGTGTAATAGATGTGCTGGAATTTGACGATTCAGACAATTCCGCTTCTGACGGTATTAGAAAAGCCAGAGCAAAATATCCGAGCGCACATTTGGTATTTGCTAACGGCGGAGACAGAGGCAAAGATAATATTCCGGAAGGACCGGTTTGCCAAGAATGTCATGTTGATTTGGCTTTTGGCATCGGTGGAGCCAATAAAGCCAATTCTTCTTCATGGATTTTGGAAAAATGGAATAGTAAGTAATGCAAAAAATCAGGTTGCTGTTTGATGTAGAACAATTGAGCACTGATGGCCTGAAAGGCACCGGAATTGTGCGCGTTTGCGATGTTTTATTACGACTGTTATCCGAAAATAAAGAATTAGATGTTTATCCGATTATTACCAGTAAGCGCGGTGATTTTAATAACTATCTGAAAGTTAAGGGATTATCTGAACAATTTGCCGATAAAATTGTTTATATGCCGAAGTTAAAAGCGACAACCAAAAATCAGGGCAAATATCAGCAATTACGCACAAAACTGTTCAGCAAAATTTATTTTTGGAAATATGGCAGTATTTTAAAGCAATATGATGCGTATATCTCTATGTTCAGTCCGATTTCGCCGGTAGTGTATGAAAGCGGACTGAAAACATTTATGGTGGTGCACGATTTAATTCCGATGGCCTATCCTGACGGATGTGACCCGAAGTTTGTCAAAAAATTTATTGATTGGATTAAACGCAGTCATCCGGATGCTTATTTTTGTGTTTCGGAATATACAAAAAAGGATTTAATCAAATTTAAGCCGAAAGCAGCAAATATTCCGATATACAAGATTTATTTGGGTGCTGATAATGAAAAATTTAAACCTATTGAAGATGCTAAGAAAATTGCACCAGTTAAAGAGAAATACGGTATAAAAACACCAAAATATTTTTTAGCGGTTTCCGAAATTACAACACGCAAAAATTTGGTGCATTTATTACAGGCATTTGTCTCATTTCTGAGTGATACAAACTCCGAAGATATATCTTTGATTTTGGTTGGACCGGTGCGCAAAGGATATGTTGATGTTGCCGAACGGGTAAAAGGATTAGAAAAATATAAAGATAAAATTGTGCAGACCGGCTTTGCCGATAATGAAGACTTAGCGCCATTATACAGTGGTGCCACTGCCTTTGTTTATCCGAGTTTGTATGAAGGTTTCGGCCTGCCGGTTTTGGAAGCCATGCAGTGTGGCACTCCTGTCATAACGTGCAACAACACTTCGTTGCCGGAAGTTGGCGGTGATGCGGTGTTATATATCAGCGGCAAAGATAAAAATGAAACGGCAATGTTGCTGAACAAGATTTATAACGATGAAAGTTTACGGCAAATGCTTAAAACCAAAGGTTTAGCGCGTGCCAAAGAATTTGATTGGCAAAAAACAGCTAAAATCGTAACCCAAAATATTATAAATACAGTAAGAAAGACAAATCATGAAAAAACAAACAGTTGAGAAAAAAATTAAAGTGTTATATGAAGCCAGTATTTTGAATCAGTTTGATTTTAATACTTCTAGCAGAACCGGTATTTATTGGACGGCCTATAATTTACTGAAACAATTGAGCATAAAACCAAATATTGAAATTTATCTGTATTCTGATAATCCTGAAAAAACTTTAAAATTTATAGAATATACTAAACTGAGCATTAACAATATTGAACTTTTCAATGGTGATATCAAACAAATAGATATTGTTTTTTCACCATGTCTCAAAATTCATGATGATATCAGAAAAACAGGAATTAATTGTTTTACACTATTACATGATTGTATTCCACTTGTTTTACCATTATATTATAAAGGTTTGTCTGGATGGTTTGGAGAAATGTTTGAAACACTGAGTTCAGAAGGTTATTATTTTTCCAACTCTGAATATACAAAAAAGGATTTTTTGAAATTCTGCCCTGAGCTTGATGCAGATAAAATTACCACCATTCCACTTTCAACCAATCAACCGTATAAACCGAATAAAAATTTGACGACGGAAATCAGAAAGAAATACAACATTCCGACAGATAAAAAATACCTGTTTTCGCTATGTTCGCTTGAACCGCGCAAAAATCTGATTCGTGCTATTAAAACATTTATTTTATTTATTGAAAAAAATAAAATTGATGATTTGGTATTTGTGCTTGGCGGTAGTGCTTATGAAGGATTTATTGAAAAATTTGAAAAGGAATTGCCTGAATTCAAGAAATATAAAGATAAAATCATTCGTGCCGGATATGTGGATGACGAAGACATGAATGCTTTGTATTCCAACGCTGAGTGGTTTGTTTATACCAGTCAATACGAAGGTTTCGGTATGCCGCCACTGGAAGCTATGGCTTGCGGCACGGCGGTTATTACTTCCAACAATTCTTCGCTGCCGGAAGTGGTCGGCGATGCGGGTATTATGATAGATTGGGATAGCGATGAACAACATGTCGCAGCTTATGAAAAATATTACTTTGATAAAAAATTCCGCGATAAAATGGCAAAAAAAGGCTTAGAACGTTCCAAACAGTTCTCATGGGAAAAAGCGGCCGATATTATGGTGGAACAATTTAAAAAATGTCCCGAAAATCCGAACCGAACTTCATTTATCTTGCAAAATTTATATAATTCTCCGGCAAAAGCAGAAAAAATAAAAGTTAAGCTTTTCGGCTTTTTACCGCTTGCTAAAATCCGTAAGGATGAGATGTCATGCAAATTAAATTTATTCGGATTTTTACCGCTGTATGAGCGTAAGCAGGTTGGCGGACGCAAAGTTTATAAGTTTTTAGGACTACCGGTTTTCAAAGTTCGCAAAATGGCGAACGGTATTACGACCAAGTATTATGTTTTAGGCTTGCCGGTGTTAAAAATTAGTAGAAAAAAAATTTAACCAATGAAAAAAAATATGAAAAAGACAATAAGCTTATTGGTAATCGGGGCATTCTTAATATTTTGCGAATGGTTTTTCTTTCGTAATGTTATAGGCTCATCTTTGTTAATAGGTGACCGCGGTGATGGGCGCTTAACAACACTTTTAACCGAGCATTGGTGGAATTTTTTCAACGGACGAGAAAGTTTTGGTGAATTAGCCATGTTATATCCTTTAAAAAATGCGATTGGTTATTCCGATATGTTTCTCGGTTTCGGTATAATACATTCAGCTTTGCGTTTTTTGGGTGTTAATATGTTTTATGCCTATAAATACACCTTAATCATAGTTCATTGTGCCGGTATGTTTGCTACACTCTATTTATGTCGCAAAAAATTACAAATGTCTCTCGGATGGAGTTTGTTCGCAACGGTTGCTTTTGCTTTTTCGGCCACTTTAGCAAAACATGCATTTCATACGCAATTATTCGCTGTTGCTTTTCTTCCTTTTATATCCATCGGCATAATTGATTTTTGGCGTTCATATACATCAAACAAAAAATACAGTAAAGCGGCTTTTATAACCATTTTTTTGTTTGTGCTAATAATGTATAATTCATGGTATATTGCTTATTTTACCGTGCTATTTGCCGGCGTATGGTCTATTACATATGCTTTATTGCTGTGGCAACATAAAATATTATGGCAAAATTTATGGCATCATACATTAGTTTTAAAGTGGAAAATTTTAAGTTATGCCTTATTTGCCGTTATTCTATTGATACCGTTTATATACACCTATATCCCGATTTTGCAACAATCCGGTGGCTTTTCTTATTATGATGTTGCCATATATTTGCCAGAATTTGCTGATTTAATTAATGTCGGAGACGATAATCCGCTTATGGGGAAATTCATTCAGGCAATACAATTAAATAATCGCGGTTATTCATGTGAAGTCGTTGAAGGATTTTCTCTAATTTTACTGATATTATTCGGAACAATGTGGTATATTAGCGGTAAGCAAAGAAATATTGGATTAGCCCAATCTGACATATCAATGACGGAAAAATGTCAAATTCTGTTAGTGCAAAGTTTGTTTATCAGCATAGTTGTTTGCTTTTTGCTTATTGTTCGCCTATCCGCCAATGGTGTATCTTTATGGTATATCTTGTATCATATATTGCCGGGAGCTTCTTCATTACGTGCTATTGCCAGATTTATGTTATATCTCAGTTTTCCGATGGCAATTATAACAGCTTATACGGCAGATAAATATATATCGTTATCTAAAAAAAGAAACGTGGTTTTATGGGGAGGGCTGTTGGTACTTTTGTTCGTTTCTAATTCTACGGCAAATGGTGTCAGTGCCTCATGGCGAAAAACAGATGAAGTAAAATGGTTAGAAAGTGTGGCAACACCACCGCAAGATGTTGAATCATTTTTCATCATCAACGTTTCTTATAATTTGCCTCATTTTGATGTTGAATCTTTAGACGCTTATGAAATTGCAAATTTCTTTAATCTTCACACAATTAACGGATATACGGGAAAATATCCTGAGCACTGGCATTTAGGAGACAAAAACCATTACAACCAAGCCGTAAAAGAATGGGTTAATCACAATAAGTTGGAAAATGTATATGCCTATGACAAAGGCAATAACGTTTGGATTCCGTATGAAGAATATATTGCAGATATACAGCAATACCAACCGGGCGATACAATATCTTTTACGCAAGACGGAAATGCTAATAAATACACGGAAAGCGGATTTTCGCACCCTGAGCCACAACACACTTGGACCGAAGGCCGGAATGCACAACTGAATTTATTCATTAAAGATAAGCCGACAACAAATCTGCGATTAAAAATAACTGCTTGGCCTTTTTTGGGAGGAAATATTACCTCTCAAACTGTTAAAGTTTATGCCAATGATACTTTAATAGAAACTTGGCAAATAAAGCAAGAAGGTGAATATGCAGCAATTATTCCTGCATCTGTATTAACATCTGAAAATATAGCTTTGCGCTTTGATGTTTCAAATCCTATGAGCCCTAAAAATTTAGGTATGTCAGAAGATTCCAGACTTTTGGGAATTGCTTTTAAAACATTAACACTATCACAAGAAGAGGTTAAATAATGAAAACGTTTGATTTAATAATGCCTTGCTATAATGAAGAATCTTCATTGGCAAAATTAGTAACTCAAAAAGTTGTCCCTTTGCGTGAAAAATGTAAAAAAGAACATAAAATTGATTTAAATTTAATCATTGTTGATGATGCATCTAAAGACAACAGTTTGCAAGAAGCACAAAAATTAGCCGAGAAATTTACATGGATAAAAATTTTTAAACATGAAATAAATCAGGGAAAGGGAGCCGCCTTAAGAACCGGATTGGCTAATTCCACCGGTGATTTTGTCGGTATTCAAGATGCCGATGAAGAATATAATCCAATGGATTACTTAACCTTACTGCAACCGATTTTGGAAGATAAGGCCGATGTCGTATATGGCTCCCGCTATCTGCGTCCGCAAACACGTCGTGTGCTGTCATTTTGGCATACGTTGATGAATAAGTTTTTGACGGTTTGTTCTAATATGTTTACCGGTCTTGATGTTTCAGATATGGAAACGTGCTATAAGTTATTTACCGGAAAGGCTGCGCACGAACTGGCTCCGCAATTAAAAGAAAATCGTTTCGGATTTGAGCCGGAGATCACATCTTATGTGGCGCAAGGACATTATCGCGTTTATGAATGTGCCATAGAATATACGCCGCGCACATATGAAGAAGGCAAAAAAATTACCTATAAAGACGGTTTTCATGCCCTATATTGTATTTTGCACTATGGCGCCCCTTATGCCCCACTTCCGATGCAATTTCTGCTGTATACTTTTATAGGCGGTGTTTGCGCCATAGCAAACTTAATACTGTTTATAATATTCCGAGCATCCGATTTATCGTTATTTTATGCCGTATGGGCATCATTTTTATTGGCTGCCGCACTCAACTATTGGCTTTGCGCAATTTTATTATTCAAACACAAAGCCTTTTGGAGTGGCCCGATGGAATTGGTAATGTATATGGTAACCTTAGTTGTTATGGGCGGTAGTGATTATTTATTGACATTAGGACTAATTTTAGTCGGTTGTGGTGATGTAATGGCAAAACTGATTTCAACCATCATATGCTTCATCGGAAATTTTGTTTTACGCAAATATCTGGTATTTCCGTTACCCAATCGCAAATAACACAAAACGAGAAAAAAATGACAATATATGTATTTGATATGGACGGAACATTAACACCGGCACGCTTACCGATTGAAACAGAATTTGCTATTCGTTTTTATGAATGGCAGAAAACGCACAAAAACTTTATTGCTACAGGTTCGGATTATGTAAAAGTAGCCGAACAATTACCGCCATCTGTTATTCACGGTTTTACCGGACTTTATACCTCAATGGGTAATGTTTTAACTGCTCAAGGGCAAGAGATTTATCGTAAAAATTTTAAAGCTGATCCGCGCTTGTTTGATTTTCTTGAACATTATCGCCGCGAAACCAAATATCCGGGCGTTTTATATCCGAATTATATTGAAGAACGCATCGGTATGATTAATTTTTCCGTTTTGGGACGCAACTGTCCCTATGCCGAACGCGAAAGATACGGAGCATGGGATAAAACCGAGCAGGAACGGGAAAAAATTGCTGCTGAATTGCGTCAAGAATTTCCGCAATATGAAATTTCCCTCGGCGGCTCTATTTCAATGGATATTACACCGCAAGGTTGCGGTAAAGGCCAGATAGCCAAACATTTGCGCAGCCAATATCCTAATGATAAAATTGTGTTCTTTGGCGATAAAACTTTTGCCGGCGGTAACGACTTTGAACTGGCCGAAACTTTGCGCCAAATGGATAACACTCAAGTTATTCAGGTAGCCGGTCCGGCTGATGTGGCTCATTTCTTGGATATCTAAAATAATAACCGCAAAGAGGTCTTATTTTTCTCTAATCAGCTGACACATGGCGCCCACCATATTTTGCGCACCTTGGCAAACATCCAGCATATTGGTTGCCAACATATAAGCCGGTGTTGAACAAACACGGTTTTTGCGGTCAATACACACGTCGGTAACGCCCACTTCCTCATGCACGGCGCCGAGTTTTTCAAGCTTTTCCGCCGTGGCACCGCCGGCACCGAGTGTGAAATGCACATGCTTATCGGCCAAAACCAACGCAATTAAAACCGGAGCAATACACATGGCGCCAATCACCACTTTATGTTCATGGCACTGTCTGATAACCGAGCGAATGCTGGTATTTATAGTGCACTGAGTGCCCTTGGCGGCAAAATCGCACCAATTTGTCACAGCCCCCAAGCCACCCGGAAAAATAATGCCGTCAAAATCCTCTACCTTAAATTCGGCCAAATCCAAAATATTACCGCGGGCAATACGTGCCGCTTCAATCAACACGTTACGCTCTTCATTCATCGGTTGATTATTTAAATGATTGATAACCGCGGCTTGTTTAATATCCGGCGCAAAACATTGATAGGTGCAGCCCATATTTTCCAAACACAATAAAGCTGACACCGACTCATGAATTTCCGAACCGTCAGCTCGTCCGCAACCTGATAATACAACTGCAATATGGGGATTTTTTTGCATATTCAACTCCTTCATATAAAAAAATTATATTGATTTATCCTAAACTGACAATATAATACTGTCAAATTGATTTTTTTAGAATAAGGAAGTTTTTTTATGCAAGTTAACCATACCGTTTTGGCCAATGGCCTCAGAATTATGACTGTGGAACGACCGCAAACCGAAACCGTTTCGCTCGGAATTTGGGTGCGCACCGGTTCTGCCTGTGAAAGTGCGGACATTAACGGTATTTCGCATTTTGTAGAACATATGGTATTCAAAGGCACCGCAAAACGTAATGCCTTGCAAATTTCCGAAGACATTGAAAATGTCGGCGGACAAACCAATGCATATACATCACGTGAATTTACGGTTTTTTACGCCAAAATGCTTAAAGGCGATATTGAGCTGGCGATAGATGTTTTGGCCGATTTAGTTATGGCGCCGACTTTTGATGCCGGTGAAATGACTAAAGAAAAAGAAGTGGTGGTGCAGGAAATCAAGCAAGCTAATGACGATCCGAGTGACATTGTGCAAGATTATTTTTATGAAACCGCTTTTGGCAATCAGGCATTGGGACGCACCATTTTAGGTCCGGCAGAAAAGGTTAGAGGTTTTACAGCCGATGATTTGCGTTGCTATATGGGGCATAATTATGCCGCGGAAAATATTGTAGTCGCCGCAGTCGGTAATTTGCAACATAACGTGTTTGTAAAAATGGTGCAAGAGCGCATGGCATCATTGCAACCTAAAACAAAATTTGTAAAAGATGAACAAGTATATACCGGCGGCTTATTTGTTAAACAGCGCGATATTGAGCAAGCGCAGGTTATGCTTGGCTTTCCGGCAATTGACTATCATAATCCGGAATATTATACGGTATCTATATTATCAACCATTTTGGGTGGCAGTATGTCGTCGCGTCTGTTTCAGGAAATCAGAGAAAAACGCGGCTTGGTATATACGGTATACAGTTTTGCCAATGCACATACTCAAACCGGTCTGTTCGGCATATATGCCGGCTTAGACGCCGAACAAATCAACAAATATATTCCGGTAGTGGCTGACGAAATCAAAAAGATTTGTAATGAAAACGTGACCGATAAAGAGCTTAACCGCGTTAAAGTGCAGCTCAAGGCCAGCCTATTGATGGCCCTGGAAAGCTCATCGGCCACCGCCGAAGTAATGGCGCGCCAACAGCTCATTCACGGCCGCGTTATTCCGACCGAAGAAATTGTTGCCCGCGTTGAAAGCGTCACAAAAGAAAAAATCCGCACCATGGCACAGCAAATTTTCAGCGGTCAACCGACATATACGCTGCTTGGTAATCTTAAAAACTATCCGAGCTATGAAAACTTAGCCAAAATGGTGAGATAAATAAAAAAAAACACCGCGGTCCGAAAGGGCGGCGGTGCAAACAGAATATCATTCAGCTCTTATGTCAAGCCCTCTTAAAAACGTTTTTTACAAGTGGATAAAAAGCAAAAAAAACTTTTTATTGACGGCGTTGTTTGCTATATTTTATTAGTTTTATTGAAATAAGTTTTAAGAGGTATAAAGTGACTGAAGAAATTGAAGTAACTCAAGTTGTTAAAACCGATAATATTGCCCCGACCATGATTTCCGAAGAAATGCGTCGCAGCTATTTGGATTATGCCATGAGCGTTATTGTTTCGCGTGCGTTGCCGGATGCTCGTGACGGCATGAAACCGGTGCATCGCCGCATTATTTACGGTATGTTTGAAAACGGCTACGATTCCACTAAACCTTATCGTAAATCGGCACGTATTGTCGGCGATGTTATGGGTAAATATCACCCGCACGGCGACAGCTCAATTTATGAAGCCATGGTGCGCATGGCTCAACCGTTTTCCATGCGTTTAACCTTAGTTGACGGGCAGGGCAACTTCGGTTCTATGGATGGTGACGGAGCTGCAGCCATGCGTTATACCGAAGCGCGCTTAGCCAAAGTTTCGTCTTGCTTAACCGACAACTTGGATGAAGACACGGTTGACTTTATGCCGAACTATGATGAATCATTGCAAGAACCGACTGTTCTGCCGGCACGTTTCCCAAATTTGCTGGTTAACGGCGGTAACGGTATTGCCGTCGGTATGGCAACAAACATTCCGCCGCATAACTTAGGCGAGGTGATTGATGCCTGCTGTGCCTACATTGACAATCCGGAAATCAGCATTGAAGACCTTATTAAAATTGTTCCGGGGCCGGATTTTCCGACCGGCGGATTGATCTTAGGCTACGGCGGTGCGCGTCAGGCATATTTGACCGGACGCGGCTCGGTAATGATGCGTTCAAAATGCAGTATTGAGGAAATTCGCAAAGATAAAGAAGCGATTATTGTTCACGAAGTGCCGTATCAGGTCAACAAAGCCAATTTGGTGGCACATATTGCAGAACTCGTTAAAGACAAGCGCATTGAGGGTATTTCCGACATTCGCGATGAGTCAGACCGTCAAGGTGTGCGCATCGTCATTGAGATTAAGCGTGACTTCCAAGCTGAAGTGATTTTGAATCAGCTCTATAAATATACCGAATTACAAACCAGTTTTGGTATGAATATGCTTGCCATTAACGGCGGCAGACCGATGATGATGAATTTGCGCGATATTATTTCAACCTTTATTGAGTTTCGTGAAGAAGTGATCCGTCGCCGCACGATTTTCCGCTTAAATAAAGCACGCGCCAGAGCCCATGTTTTGGTTGGTTTGGCGATTGCGGTAGAAAACTTGGATCCGGTCATTGAGCTGATTAAAAATGCGCCGACGCCACAAGATGCACGCGAAAAGCTGACCGCTAATCCATGGCCGGCCGGCACCATTTCTTCTTGGGTTGATTTGATTGATGAGCCGGATCATAAAGTAGAAAACGGAGAATATCGCTTGTCGGACGATCAAGCGCGTGCGATTTTGGATTTGAAATTGCAACGCTTAACCGGTTTGGAACGCGATAAAATTCATGAAGAATTAGTGGCTTTGGGTGCCGATATTAAAGAATATCTTTCCATTTTATCAAGCCGCGAAAAGCTTTACGGCATTATGCGTGAAGAATTAGTGGCCGTTAAAGATGAATATGCTACGCCGCGCTTGACGCAAATTGAAGACATTGAATATAACCAAGACATTGAATCGCTCATTCAGCGCGAAGAAATGGTAGTTACCGTAACCGAAGAAGGTTATATCAAACGCGTGCCGCTTAATGCTTATAAGGCTCAAAAGCGCGGTGGCAAAGGCAAATCGGGCATGACCACCAAAGAAGAAGATTTTGTAACGCGCTTGTTTGTGGCCAGCACCCACACGCCGGTATTGTTCTTCTCAAGCCGTGGTATTGTGTATAAGATGAAGGTTTATAAATTGCCGCTCGGTTCGCCGACGTCTAAAGGTAAGCCGTTTATCAATCTGTTGCCGTTAGAAAATGGCGAAAATATTACAGCTATTATGAAGTTGCCGGAAAACGAGGCTGATTGCGAGGGTATGTCAATTGCCTTTGCCACCTCCAGCGGTAATATTCGCCGCAACAGCCTGATGGACTTTGTTCGCGTTCAGGCCAACGGTAAGATTGCCATGAAGTTGGAGGAGGGCGATAAACTGGTGAATGTGGCACTGTGTGACGACAATAACGATATTATGCTTGCCACACGCCAAGGCAAATGTATTCGTTTTCCGGTGGCCGATTTACGTGTGTTTGTCGGACGCAATTCAACCGGTGTTCGCGGCATTAAGTTAGCACCAAAAGATGAAGTAATTTCAATGTCTATATTGAAGCATATTAAAGCAACAATTGAAGAACGTGACGAATATTTGAAGGTTGCCGGTGCCATGAAACGCATGGAAGCCGAAGCAGGTGAAAACAGTTGCGTTACCGCCGATCAAACAGGTTTGTTGAACCTGTTGACGCCGGAGCAATTCACCCAAATGCAGGAATTGGAAGAATTTCTGCTGACCGTCACAGTAACCGGCTATGGCAAACGCTCGTCATCGTATGAATATCGTGTAACCGGCCGCGGCGGACAAGGTATTGCCAATATTGAACTGTCGCCACGCAATAAGGAAGTGGTTTGCACATTCCCGATAGAAGATGATAAAGAAATTATGATGGTAACCGATGGCGGCAAACTCATAAGAATGCCGGTGAACGACATTCGCATTGCCGGTCGTAAAACACAGGGTGTGATTTTGTTCCGCACCGCGGATAACGAAAATGTGGTTTCGGTGACAAAGTTAGACGCAGATGCCGGCACCGACGAAGAAATAGATGAGGAAAATGATAACGTTATTGACTCGGAAGCAGCTTTAGCAGATGAGGCGGAAACGGCGATCAACGAACCGCGCACCGATGAAGCCGATGCCTAATCGGTAGTCATTAAAGCACAAAAAAATCCCTCGCGGCACATGGCGGCGGGGGATTTTTTTAGGTTTACCGGAAATAACCATACTCATTAGTCATCATCACAGTAATAACCGTAATCATTAACCATTTTGATAAAGTTCGCAACGGTCGGCTCTTCTCTAAATGAGGATTTATCCATTGCGTCATCGGCAAGTTTTATTTTGTATTCGTACCGAACAGCGGAACACATTTCCTCAAAATCCAAAGAGTCAAGATCATAGTCATCGCGAAGATTGACTTTTAATAAAACTTCATCCTTTACAAATCCCGAACGCAAATAAAATTGAGCCAGATTGCATTCTTTAAGGATATGACGAACCTCAAGCACACCGATTTTAACCATACGCAATAATAATTAGAGTTATATAATACAATTATAGATTTCTGAGGCTTAGATTAAATAAAAAATATATCAAAGTCAATAGATATGCCGCAAAAATTTGGCAACTACCTCTCTCTAAACAACTTAATCCTTGACACTTCCTAATTTCGGTGCTATCAACGGCTTAATTTCAAATTGTTATGATATTATTCTAACTAACACAATATATACTTAGTTTAAGGAAATTTGCATCGCACGAGAAAAAGTGGCAGACCAAGTGATTTTGGGATATACCAAAACGCCATTTGAATGCTAAACAGGAAATCTGCTCAATACCGCGGGTTGGCAAGAGGTTAAGCAATCCTTTCGTCCTTTTTCCTCCTTTCGGACGATAAAAGTTATAGCCGACAAATACGGATTGGGGTGATTCTTGCAAGTAGTGGCGAGCGAAAGCAAGCGTTCTTGAGGAATGTCAGTAACTGTTAACGGGTGACAAGCGGCCTTAAGCATTTCAAGTGTTTTTCCTTAAATTGTCGGGCGGGTTCGCAAATGACCTTCCCAGAAGCAAAGACAGTAACAAGCAGTTGAGTTGGTTTGGTAGCAACCATTCTCGTAATTTGCACATGAAAGCAATCTGCTTTAGTTTTTAGCTTAAGCCTTTGACACGAGTTGTCAGAGGCTTTCTTTTTTTATTCCGAAAAAAAATTGTAGACTATTTTATTTCGTTGTAGCGAAAATAAAACTTTGCGCTTATATTATGAAACAGAGTAATTTAAATAAAGGAGATAGGCTTTGTTTTTAGGCTTTGCCGTCATCGGCCTGACTATTTTGACCGATCAGTTGAGCAAATATTGGATTTACACGCATTTAACGGCCGGACAGCCGATTGTGTTCGGCGATTATTTTAATCTGGTCAAAGTCTGGAACACCGGTGTCAGTTTCTCCATGTTCAGCAACTATGGGCATTTGGGAGCAATTGTGCTGTCGGTTGCTGCGTTAGCGGTCTGCGCCTTTTTGTTGCGATGGATGCTCAAAGAAACCGACAAAATCAAAATTATAAGCCTCGGAATGATCATCGGCGGCGCTATCGGTAACGTGATTGACCGCGTGCGCTATGAAGCCGTGCTTGACTTTTTGGACTTTCATTATGCACAATATCATTGGCCGGCGTTTAATGTAGCCGATACCTGCATTTGCATCGGTGCTATGATATTGATTTATTTGGAAATTATAAACGGACAAAAGAAAGGATTGACAACAAAATGAAACATTTAAGTTTAATTGTGACCGGATTGGCCATTATTTTGGCGTTAAGCGCTTGCGGTTTAACCAAAAAAGATTTGGGAATGTCGCGCGAAGGACCGAATGCAGAACTGGTAAAGACCAATAATCCGCTGATTTTGCCGCCGGAATATAATGTGCGTCCGACTAAAAAGATAAACACAAACACGGAAAAAGATGATACGTCAACAAATGAATAAACTGGTTTTAGGCGCGCTTTTGGTTGTATTTTTGATACAACCGGCAGCAGCCGATTTATTTAAAGCCACTGAATTTACATTGTCAAACGGTATGCGCGGTGTGGTGGTGGAAAATCATAAAGCGCCGATAATCAAACACATGGTTTGGTATCAGGTTGGTGCGGTTGATGAAACACCGGAACAGTTTGGTTTGGCACATTTGCTTGAACATTTGATGTTTCGTGGCACCACACGTGTAGAAAACGGAGAATTCAATCGTATTATCAATGAATTAGGAGCCGAAAGTAATGCCTTTACCGGCTACGACGTTACAGCTTATCACCAATTTGCCGATATCAAGCAGCTAGAAGCTTTGATGGCGCTGGAAGCTGACCGTATGCAGAACTTAAATTTAACGCAGCAAGATTTTGATTCTGAACAAAAAATTGTTTTTCAAGAGCGTAAACAAGTGGTAGAAAACAATCCTGCGGCGGCATTTAACGAGCGTTTTAGCATGATGTTGCACGGCAATTCGCGCTACGGTCGGCCGATTGGCGGCTTTGATGCCGATATAAAAGGCTTAACTCTAGCACAAGCTCAGCAATTTTATCGGCAATTTTATGCACCGAATAATGCCATTTTGGTGCTTTCCGGCGATATTGATGCGCCAACCGCACAACAGTTGGCGGAAAAATATTACGGCATTGTGTCACCAAAAAATATCACACGCGCCGAACCCGATGAGAAATTCACCCCGTTTGCCGCCGATTTAACCATGGCATTGCCGAATATTCAGGCCCCGAAAATTATTGATAAATATCTGTTACCGAATTATCGCCAACTCAGCGGCAATGTTTATGCCTATGCCGTTTTGGCCGAATATCTGGGTGGCGGCGAAACCTCGGCTTTATACCGCGATTTGGTACTGGAACAAAAAGTTGCTGTCGGCGTCAGTGTTGACTTCCATTTTGTAACGCGCGGCAACAGTGTTTTCTCTGTTTCCATGTTACCGGCAGAAGATATATCTCCCGTTGAGGCGCGCGAATTACTGTATGCGGCCGTTACCAAAGCAATGTCCGGCTTGACCACCGAAAAACTAAAACAAACACAACGTAAAATGACTGCCGATTTAGTCTATGTTAATGATAATCCGGAAGATGCCGCTTATTGGATCGGCACTATGTTGTCAAACGGATTTAACTTGAGCGATATTGAAAATTATGCTGCCAATATTGAAAAAATAAATCTCAAAGATGTTCAGGCTGCTTATCGTGCAGTGATGCAGGCTTCCAAAACAAGCGGCACATTGTTGCCTGAAAATTATCAGGCACCGGCACCAAGACAAACCGTTAGCAACGGAGGTAAAAATGAGCAGAAGACACGCTAAGCCAAAAGGTTTCGGATATTATTTCAGCCGAGTGGTATTGCTTGGTTTGTTTTTGTTCGGCGGAAAAATGTATGGTCCTCAGTTGTGGGAGTATTATAATAAACCGCCTAAACTGCCAATTGATGAGATTTTAGCTCAATCTCCGCTTAAAGATAAAAAATTTGCTTCAACGGTGCAAATCATTGCCACCGATAAGCTTAAGGCATATTTTATGGAAGAACATTCCAACCCGATTGTCAGTGTTGATTTTCGCTTTGAGCACGCAGGCGAGGCCAATGAGCCGGAAGATAAAGGCGGTATTACCACCATTTTGGCTGAAATGCTTACAGCCGGTGCCGGTAAATGGAATGAGCGCCAATTCAAAGACTTATGCGCCGAACACGGTATTAAAATCGGCTTTGCCGCGTCGCTTGACGATTTTACCGGCCATTTGCAATTTCCGCGCCAATATCAACAAACTGCCGTTGCACTGTTTCAAGCTGTCATCAAGCAACCGCATTTCAATGACGACTATCTGCAAACCGTGCAACAACAAATGTTGATGATGCAAAAATTGCAACAGGAACGACCGGAAAAAGTGCTGATGAATAAATATAAAGAATTTATTTTTGCCGGTCATCCTTATGAGCGCAATCCGCTCGGCACCGCCGAGAGTGTTTCTTCCATCACGCGTAATGATTTAGAAGATTTCCGTCAACAATATTTGGCCCAAGACAATCTAATTATCAGTATTGCAGGCGATTTAACCACTAAAGAAGCGGCAACATTACTACAAAACCTGTTTCAAAATCTGCCGGAAAAATCCATGGGCGAAAAACTGCAACCACTTGATTTAACATCTGACGGCACCGAATATCCGATTGAACGAAAAAATGCACAGGCTATTGCCCAATTTTCAGCTGCCGGTACATTTCGCAACAATGTTGATTTTTATCCGTTGTATATGGCCAATTACATTTTCGGTGAGTCCGGATTAAATGCCAGACTAAATAAAGTAATACGAGAAGATAACGGCTTAACATACGGAATTTACACATATTTATCAATAACTGATGCAGCTGCGCAAATTCGCGGCGGTTTTTCAGCCACACCGGAAAATTTCGCCGCTGCCAAAGATTTGTTATATGCCGAATGGAGGCGTTTGGCACAAGAGGGGATAAGCCAGCAAGAATTAGATGCTGCCAAAAAATCTCTTTTAGCCTCATATAATTTACGTTTTGCTGCAATTGATGATATAGCCGCAATGTTAACGATGATGCAAAAATTTAAATTAGGAGCCGATTTTTTGGATAAACGCAACGATTATATAACAGAGGTTTCACTGTTGGAAGTTAATGCCGCAGCAAAAAAATACTTTAATAATTTACCGGATATCGTATATATCGGTGCTATCACTTCGGAGGATAAAAAATAAAATGTTTACAAAAAAAGAAGATAAAACGTGGCGCCATTTACAACATTTACAAGATAAATTTGCTAAAATCCGTCTTCGCGATTTATTTGCCGGCGATCCGTTAAGAGCCGAAAAATATTCACTGCAACTGGAAAACATGCATGTTGACTACTCCAAAAATTTGATTAACGACGAAATTATGCGTCATTTGTTTGCTTTGGCGCGTGAGCGTGGTTTGGAAGATAAGATTAAAGCCATGTTTGACGGTAAAAAAATCAATCAGACGGAAAACCGTGCCGTTTTACATATTGCCTTGCGACATCGGCAAAAAACACCGATTTATGTTGACGGACGTGATGTTATGCCGCAAATCAACACCGTGTTGGAAAAAATCCGTGATTTTTCGGAAGCTGTGCGTTTAGGCCGATTTACCGGTTATACCGGCAAAAAATTAACTGATATTGTCAATATCGGCATAGGCGGTTCCGATTTGGGCCCGTTTATGGCGTGTGAAGCTCTAAAACCTTATTGGGCTAAAGACATTCACTGCCATTTTATTTCCAATATTGACGGCACTGCTTGCGCCGAAGTGCTGAATAAGCTCAATCCGGAAACCACTTTGTTTATTGTGGCCTCAAAAACATTTACCACCATTGAAACCCTGACCAATGCCAAAACCTGCCGCCACTGGTTAACCGAAGCTTTGGGCGAGCATGCCGTTGCCAAGCACTTTGTGGCACTTTCAACCAACAAAGCTGAAGTTGAAAAATTTGGCATCAATGCTGAAAATATGTTTGAGTTTTGGGATTTTGTCGGCGGTCGTTATTCCATGTGGTCAGCCATCGGACTGATTATCGCTATTGCTATCGGCTATAAAAATTTTGAGCGCCTGTTGGAAGGTGCAAATGCCATGGACGAACATTTTGCCAACACTCCGCTGGAACAAAACATTCCGGTTGTTTTGGCACTCATCGGCATCTGGTATAATAATTTCTACAACATTCACCGTTATGCGGTCATTCCTTATGATCAATATTTACAATATTTGCCGGCCTATCTTCAACAGCTAGACATGGAAAGCAACGGCAAATCTGTAACTTTAGATAATAAATTTGTAAATTATGCCACTGGACCGGTATTGTTCGGCGGCGCCGGAACTAATGTGCAACACTCGTTTTTCCAACTTTTGCATCAGGGCACCGAAATCGTGCCGATAGATTTTATCATTCCGGCTATTTCGCATAATGAAATCGGTAATCATCATCAGATTTTGCTGTCAAACATTTTGGCGCAGGGTGAAGCTCTTATGCATGGCAAAACCGAAGAAGAAGCTGCCTTAGAATTGGAAAAAGCCGGTAAATCAAAGACTGAGATTGCGCGATTGAAAAAATATAAAAGTTTCAGCGGTAATCGGCCGTCTACGACGATTATATTTAAAAAAATTGATCCTTATGCGCTCGGACAACTTGTGGCCATGTATGAACATAAAGTATTTACTCAAGGTATTATCTGGAACATCAATTCGTTTGATCAATTCGGCGTTGAGCTGGGTAAACAGTTGGCTTTAAACATTTTGCCTGAAATTGAAGGCACAGCGTTTGGCGTAGAGCATGACAGTTCAACCGCCGCGCTCATCAATTACATTAAAAAAATACGCAAATAACAGGATAAACTACCGATGACCATTCGCGTTTTACCTTCTAATTTAATTAACCAAATTGCCGCCGGTGAAGTTATTGAACGGCCGGCTTCGGTGATTAAAGAATTGGTAGAAAACGCATTAGATGCTGATGCACACAAAATTGAAATAACCCTGACGGCAGGCGGTAAAAACCTGATTATTGTCAGTGATGACGGTTGCGGTATGTCGGCTGAAGAATTGGCTTTGGCTGTTGAGCGACATGCCACATCAAAACTACCGTCAGATAACTTGTTTGACATCAACTTTTTCGGTTTTCGCGGCGAGGCTTTGCCATCAATAGCTTCGGTGGCACGTCTTACAATTATATCACGACAAAAAGAGGCTGAAAGCGGCTGGCAAATCAGCGTTAACGGAGGAGAAAAGGGCGATTTACAACCGGCGGCGGCAAATATCGGCACCCGCATTGAAGTGCGTGACTTATTCTATACCACACCGGCGCGGCTGAAGTTTTTGAAATCAGATGCCGCCGAAACCGGTCAATGCATTGACACCATACAGCGTATAGCCTTGGCTCATCCTGATGTGGCTTTTTATGTATATTGCGACGGCAAAAAGCGTTTGGCTTTGAATATTTGCACCGGCGAACCGCAAATAGCCGCCCAAACCCGCATAACCGATGTTTTAGGCACAGAATTTGCAAAAAATTCAGTGTCTATCAATGCTCAAAACGAATTTTGCCGTATTCACGGCTGTGTCAGCTTACCGACTTATCATAAAGCCAATTCGCTGGCAGAATTTTTGTTTGTCAACAACCGACCGGTGCGCGATAAACTGATTTTAGGTGCCATCAAAGGAGCTTATCAAGATATGATGATGGCCGGTCGTTATCCGATTTGCACCGTTTTTATTGATGTGAAACCGATGTATGTAGATGTTAATGTGCATCCGACCAAAGCTGAAGTGCGCTTTTATGATAACGGTGCCGTGCGTGGTTTGTTGGTGAGTGCCATTCGCCAAGCATTAGGAGCCGGCGGCAGACACAGCGCCAACACTGGCAGTTTAGAACATTTACTAGCCCAACATACTGAAAAATCGTCATTTTATGATAATAATCAAAGTGACTTAACCGCAGCATCACCGCAAAGCAATTTTCTTTATGAATCGCCGGCACTGAAAAATACCCGCTATGCCGCCACATACGGCATACATGGCAGTCATGCTCGGCGCTCGGCATATAATGCGCCCGAACTGATGCATGATTTTTCATTGCGCACACCGGAAGAACCTTTACCGCAAACTATAGAAGAAGTCGGCGAACTCGGACTGGCTAAAGCACAATTTCATAACACCTATATTATTGCGCAAACCGAAGACAGCTTGATTATTGTTGATCAACATGCCGCGCATGAACGCATCACTATGGAAAAAATGAAACAGGCGATGGCCAAACACGAACATCAGCCGTCGCAAATGCTGTTATTGCCGGAAGTAGTAGATTTAAGCCTGAGCGAAAAATCTGCACTGTTGGAATATACCGAAACACTGGCTGATTTGGGTTTAGATATTGAAGAATTCGGCAACACGGCCGTTTTGGTGCGTGCAATACCGGCACTTTTGGGCGATACTGATGTGCAAACCCTGATTAAAGATTTGGCAGCCGAAATCAGCGAATGGGGCAGTGCTTATGCCTTAAGTGATAAAATTCATCATATTTGTGCCACCATAGCGTGTCACGGTTCGGTGCGGGCAGGGCGCGCATTGAATATAGAAGAAATGAATCGCTTGTTACGTGATATGGAAAAAACCGAACATTCCGGTCAATGTAATCACGGTCGACCTACATACGTTAAAATTAAACTTGAAGATATGGAAAAACTCTTTGAACGTCGTTAGAAAATTTCGTGTAAAAATAGAATTTGCACTAGACATTTATACATAAAATGCTTAAATTAAACCTGACAGTTCAAAAATAAGAATGAAAAATAAAAAAATAAGGAATAATAACAATGAACAAAGTGCAAAGTGATTTTTTTGAAGATATAATTGCCGAAAAGATAGCCGTAACGGTATTTTTGATTAACGGCGTTAAATTACAAGGTATTATCACCAAACAAGATGAAGAAAGCCTGTTATTGCGACGCGACGGCCACACACAGCTGGTATATAAGCACGCTGTTTCAACCGTTATGCCGAGCGTGGCGGTAAATATTGCTGACGAATAGTGATAGAAATTCAAACAAATACAAAAGTTAAAACCGGCGTTGTTTATCCCCAAACGGATAATGCGCCGCAGTCGCTTACACCGCAAAGCCGCTTAGCCGAGGCCGAGGGCCTGGCTCGGGCCATTGATTTAGATGTGGTTTACAGCGAAGTCAGCCGCGTCAAAGAAATTAAACCGGCAACTTTTTTCAGCCGCGGTTGGTTGGAACGCATAGCCCCGATTGTTACCGAAAAAGAGATTGAACTGCTGGTAATTGACGCTAAATTAACACCAATTCAGCAGCGCAATTTAGAACGCGAACTAAAATTGAAGGTTATTGATCGCACGGCGCTGATACTGGAAATCTTTGGGGAACGCGCGCAAACCAGAGAAGGGGTTTTGCAAGTAGAATTGGCGCATCTGACCTATCAGCGATCACGTTTGGTGCGCAGCTGGACTCACTTGGAGCGTCAACGCGGCGGTGCCGGTTTTTTGGGTGGACCGGGCGAAACACAAATTGAACTTGATCGCCGCATCATTGATGATAAAATTATCCGCATCAAAAAAGAGCTGGAAAAAGTCAAACAAACGCGTGGCATTCAACGCGGTGCACGGCGCAAAGTGCCGTATCCGGTAGTGGCACTGGTCGGTTATACCAATGCCGGCAAATCAACGCTGTTTAACTATTTGACACAGAGCACTGTTATGGCCGCCGACATGCTTTTTGCCACACTTGATCCGACCATGCGCAAAGTAAAATTGCCCGGTGGCATGGAAGTGATTTTTTCCGACACGGTAGGCTTTATTTCCGATTTACCGCACGAATTGGTCATGGCCTTTCGCGCCACATTAGAAGAGGTTTTGGCATCTGATGTCATTTTGCATGTGCGCGATGTCGCCAATCCTGATTTTGTTGCCCAAGGACGTGATGTTTTGGCGGTCTTGGCTCATTTGGGTCTTAAAGACATAGAGCAGGCAGAAAATTATCTTGAAGTCTTAAACAAAGCCGATTTATTGCCGCCGGAAGAACAAACTCATTGGCAGACTAAATGTGCACGCAGCACCAATCAAATATTGATTTCGGCACAAACCGGAGTAGGGACCGACCTTCTGTTGCGCCAAATCGCCAACCGATTATTGGCTGCACATCAAACAACCGAAGTAACTTTACCGGCCGGTGAAGGCAAAATTGCCGCTTGGTTACATCAAAACAGTCAGGTCCTAAAGGTTGAAAATTGCGCCGAAGAGAATACTTATAGCATTAACATCAGTGTGCCAAATCTGGCGCGACTGCATAAATTAGTGGAAAATAATCAGGCTATAAGAATAAGGAAGGCATAAATGCAAAAAAACAGGTGGATTTTGGCAGGACTGGCAGGAACAGCCCTAATAATCGGATGTCACAGTTTTTATCCGTCACAGGCTGCATATCAACAAAAATTAAACGGCTGGATAGGCAAAAGCGCTGAGGAATTATATGACACATGGGGATTTCCGCCGCAAACAACACCGCTGGGATATAATAAAATCATGGTCACTTATTTTTATTCGGCAGACGCGCCGATAGATGATGATTATGAACCGTATGCCGGCCAATTAAGCTATAATGCCATGGCCGTGCCGACCTTTGGTTTATCATCGGCCGAACCGCCGCTTTATTATTGCCAAACTTCATTTATTTTGCACAATGATGTGGTGGTTGATTTTAATTTCAGCGGTGATGATTGCAAATAACATAAACATGCAAATATAAAATGCAGAATAATCATCATAAATCCATCGCATATCAAAAATAGGGAGTAAAGGCAAACGCATATATGCTTACGCTTATATTACACTTATATGATACATAAAACGCTCTTATAAATTTGTCGCATAATGTATATTATGTATAGTTTTATATCAAAGTAAATGCTTCTTGCGGTTAATCTTCGTTTTCCAATTGTTTAGATTCGCCATCGTCTTCTTCAATTTCATGATCATCAATTGAATAACCTGTAGCACGAATGGTGCGAATAAAATCCGGTCCGAATTCATTTAATGATTTACGCAAGCGCCGAATATGCACATCAATCGTGCGCATTTCTACATACACATTATTGCCCCAAATTTCGCGCAGCAAATCCTGACGGCTGAAAACTTGGCGCGGATGCGCAATTAACAGCTGTAAAATCCGAAATTCCGTCGGGCCGATACGCACATAATTTTTGCCGCGAAAGACCTTTTTTTCTACCATATTAAGCACAATATCCTGAAAACAATATTCTTTTTTGGTCGGTGCCATCGTTGTGCTCACTCGTCGCAAATTGGTTTTAATGCGCGCCAACAATTCCGGCACCGAAAAAGGCTTGGTCACATAGTCATCTGCGCCGGCCGAAAGCCCGACAACTTTATCTTCCTCCTGCCCTTTGGCGGTCAGCATAATAATCGGAATATTCTTCAACTCCGGATTATTGCGAATAATTTTACAAAGCTCCAACCCCGAAATTTCCGGCAACATCCAATCAAGTAAAATCAGTGACGGTAAATGTTTTTCAACTGCGGAAATTACCCTGTTACCATGAGCCACCGTAATTGTTTGATAGCCGGCGCGCTCTAAATTATATTTCAGCAAAAGTGCAATTGCCTGTTCATCTTCCACAATCATAATTGTTGCCATTATTTTTCTCCTGCCTGTTTTAATTTTTGAATAATCTGCGCCGGCTCTTGAGCTTTAAAAATAGCACTTCCTGCCACTAAAGCCGTTGCCCCGTTTTGCACACACTGTGGTGCTGTTGCAAGATTTATACCACCATCAACTTCAAGCTGTATTGAGCGCTGTCCGATTAAATGTTGCATTTGTTTAATTTTATCAAGTTGCGAAGTCATAAACGCCTGCCCGCCAAACCCCGGTTCCACAGTCATAATCAATACATTATCAAGTAAATCAATATAAGGTTCTATGACGTCTGCCGGCGTTTGCGGTTTTAGTGATATGCCGCATTTTATACCTTGCATTTTAATGGTTTGCAAAACCTGTCGCACATCAACACATGCTTCGTGATGCACAGTCAGCATATCAACTCCGCAACCGGCAAACATATCCACAAACCGTAGCGGTTCGTCAACCATTAAATGCACATCAAAAAACAACCTGCTATACGGTCTGAGTTGACGCACCATATCCGGCCCAAAACTTAAATTCGGCACAAAATGTCCGTCCATAATATCAAAATGAAGCCAATCGGCACCGGCTTTTTCCACCATTGCTACTTGCTGTCCGATATCTTTAAAATCCGCTGCCAATAAACTGGGTGCAATCAAAACCATTTTCAGCTTACTCCTTTATTGTAGGCCATTATATTGTTTGAAAGTTAAATTGTGGTAAAAAATAAATACATAAAACGGTAAAAGTAGTCGCCTATTCAAAAATTATTTTGACAAATTTTTATTTTTTTGTAAAAAAAACTTGTTTTTATCTAAAAAATCAATTATAATGCATATAGAAATAGTGGAGAAACAACATGGTGTCTGGCACAGTTCAAAAAAGAGAAACTAAAACAGCTATACGACAGCAGACCGTAACTGTTGATATTGTGCCGGAAAAATCTGCAACAAAAATTGTTGAAATGCCGAAAACAGATTATCAAGAAGCATTGCAATTTATCAATCTTCTTATTAAATCATCCAAACAAAAAACGGATGATACGCGCTTTATGTATGGAAATAAAACGACACAAGTTCAAGAATTTAATGAAAACTTAGATAAGCGTCTTACCGAAACTTTACCACAAATAAAAGCAGCATTGGAACAAGGTTTAACAATACACATCAGTTATCGTGATTCGGAAAACACAATACCGCATTCATTAAAATTTGTTGATAAAAACGGCCAAAAACAAGGTCCGGCAATTTACGATTATCCGCCAAATTTCAATATGCCGGTTTCAATTGGTATCATAGAATACAAAGATGATAAAATTGTAAAAAATGATGACATGACATATAACCCGATTAAGGAATACGCACATGCGGTTGAAGAGCGCAAAAAATTCTTAGATGAACGTAAAGCCGATTTGGAACACCCTACTCCGATTATATCGGAGCCAAGTATTATTGATAATATTCGCCGACAAAAGTTTTTTGTAGAAAAAGCAATCAACCGCAATATTATCAATCCGTTAAAAGATAAAATTAAAAATAAGGTAAAAGATATTTTCCGCAGCTGAAATATATCAAATTGTTCAAATTATTTGCAAAATACATAAAAATTTTACTTGCAATCAGGTAAAATATTTGTTATTTATTTGTTTGCTTAACATAAATTGGGGGTATAGCTCAGCTGGGAGAGCGCAACGTTCGCAATGTTGAGGTCGGGAGTTCGATCCTCCCTATCTCCACCAATTGAAATAAAAAGACGGGGGTTTAGCCCCGTTTTTTTGTTTTTTTTATATAGTATAGGAGGATCGAACGACCGACCGTAGGAAGGGAGCCGGAGGATAAAAAACAACCTCTAAATGTTGTTTTTTGACGACGGGCGAAGACCACTTAATGAGATGACGCGGTAGCGACAACGAATTTAGTGGACAAGTGACCGAAGCAAGCCAAAGGCGCTGCAAGACCGATCCTCCCTATCTCCACCAATTAAAATAAAAAGACGGGGTTTTAGCCCCGTTTTTTTATGTAGCATAGGAGGATCGAACGACCGACCGTAGGAAGGGAGCCGGAGGATAAAAAACAACCTCTAAATGTTGTTTTTTGACGACAGGCGAAGACCACTTAATAAGATGACGCGGTAGCGACAACGAATTTAGTGGACGAGTGACCGAAGCAAGCCAAAGGCGCTGCAAGACCGATCCTCCCTATCTCCACCAATTAAAATAAAAAGACGGGGGTTTAGCCCCGTTTTTTTGTTTTTTTATATAGTATAGGAGGATCGAACGACCGACCGTAGGAAGGGAGCCGGAGGATAAAAAAACAACCTTCAAATGTTGTTTTTTGACGACGGGCGAAGACCACTTAATGAGATGACGCGGTAGCGACAACGAATATAGTGGACGAGTGACCGAAGCAAGCCAAAGGCGCTGCAAGAAGATCCTCTCTATCTCCACCAATTAAAATAAAACGGTCGCCTATGTGGCGGTCACTTTGTTTTCAGTATATTTTATCCACAATATATTATGTGTAACATTTTGAATCTGCGTCATATATTTTTATAAATAATATTTTTATTATTTTAAACTTGATTTTTCTAATTTTCTGTGATATATTTCTTATTATAAAACATTTGAAAACAATTGAAATTTTAAGAAAGTGAGGATAATATGGTTAATGAATTAAGAAAAAATATAGGTCGCAGTATGCGGTATGTGGATATGAATGAGCAAATAGATAATCAAATAAAAGAGCTTGAAAAACGGACTTTTTTTGATTTGAATGCGGAAGCGCAAATCAATGCATTGAAACAGCAAAAAGCGATCAATGAACAACTGATGCGTCAACCGATGACAGCGCAGGAATATGAGGAATATGACGATAACGGCGCTTATATTGGTAATCAGGCAATGGTGGCGCAAGCACAGAATCTGATACCGCAAGCGCAAAATCAGACATCACAGAATAATGATATCGGGCAAATGGTAATGGACGGTGTTAATCATTTGGCGCAAGGTATGACTTTGGGCTGGAGTGATGAAGCGCATGGCGTTATGGGCGGCGTGAAGAATATGTATGAAAATTGGCGGGACAATAATTTGACCGGAGACAACTACATTGATGCATTCAAGCAAGGATATCAGGAATATAGAGATGCCTCGCGCCAAGCATTGAACGACGGCTATGCGCGCAATCCGCTTATATCGGGCTTAGCGGAAGTTGCTGGAGCCGTTATGTCGCCGATTAAAATACATTCGCCGCGCGGTTATACCGGAAGTTTGGGTGGTATAGTATCTCATTCATCGGATATTGCCAAATCACGTATGATAAATACGATAGGCACAGGTGTTATTAACGGCGCAGGTTACACCAATGATAATACTCTTGGAAATTATGCACAAAATATTGGAATGAGCACTATTACTAATATAGGAGGAACGGCGTTGGGTAACAGGCTTTTTGGTAGCGGTAATAATATGTATAAATTTGGACGTGGAACAATGAACGGAATAATCCAAACATTACCATATGCAATTAATTATTTGGAAAACAAGAATGAAAAGTAAAATATTAAAAAAATCTCTTTGGATAATTTATGGCCTTTTGATGTGTATATCCTTTATTTTAATGGGGATAAGTAATGATCTTGTGGGTTGGATGTATGGAGTTTTGTTTTGTGTAAGCATCTTCATAGATGACCTTAAAATTATAAGAGGAAATTGGGGACAATTTATTCCGGTAATCTTAACAATTTTATATTTGTTTTATAAATATGAATCGTTAGTTTTTCTATTGAAAAAGATTTTTAATTGGTAGAAAATCTATAAATAATTGGAGAAAAAATAATGAATAAATTTGCAAAAAAAATGCAAAATATATTTGTAAAGATTTCTCAAAAACCTCTCATGATATTATCTATTCAAATATTTTGGGGGTGGATGTTAACTCTTGCATGCATATTACGAGATTGGTGGATTATTGTGTTTGCTATATTATTTAATTATTCGCTGAAGAAAAAATGGTTTAATGCTAACATTCAAAAAGTTTTGATAGTTTCTCTGCCTTTTCTTTATTTATTATACATATGGCAGCCCTTGACAGATGGAACAGTTGGAAATGCAATCAGAGAAATGACAGGTAACGGATGATATGGCAAGAATTGAACGACGGTTATGCGCGCAATCCGCTTGTATCAGGCTTAGCGGAAATCGGCGGAGCCGTTATGTCGCCGATTAAAATACATTCGCCGCGCGGTTATACCGGAAATATCTCAAATAACAAATTGTGAATTATCGGGAATTTGGCGTTGCCAATAAAGCAAGTTTCAGCTAAACTATAAGCAATTTAGCGAAATAATTATTTAAAGCGAGGTGCCAAATGAAACAGATTTCAGTCATCGGTTGCGGGCGTTGGGGAACGTTTTTAGGCTGGTATGCCGCCAATTATTGCGATATTGACAGCGTTTTAATGTATGGATTGGCCTCTTCCGCCACCTATAATGCGCTCAAAAATACACGTCAAAACGAATATTTGCGCCTTAGCGATAATATGTTTTTAACCTCGGATATGGGCGAAGCCTTACAAAACGACTTTATCATTATTTCCATTAACTGTCAAAATTTGCGTGATTTAGCTAAGCAAATCAATGCCTATCCGGTTGAAGGTAAGACATTTTTACTGGCTATGAAAGGTTTAGAGCAGCCGTCGGCAGAAATTTTGGCTGATGTGTTTTTAAGCGAGTTTCCAACGCAAAAAGTGCATGTGGCGACGCTCGGCGGTCCGGGGCATGTGGAAGACTATATGAAAAAAGTGCCGTCGGCGGCGGTAATTGACAGCTACGAGCCAAAAGCTCAGGATTATGCTATTAAATTGTTGCAAAGTGATTTAATTCGTTTTTATTACGGCACCGATATTATCGGCAATCAGGTCGGCGCGGCGCTGAAAAATGTGGTCGGTTTGGCGGCCGGCATTTTGGATGGGCTTGGTTGGTATGGCCTAAAAGGTGCGTTAATGGCCAGAGCGCCGGTTGAAGTGGGGCGGCTGATTGCCTTTAAGGGTGGTAATCCGGCTTCGGTTTATGGTTTGGCGCATTTGGGTGACTATGAAGCTACATTGTTTTCACGCAACAGTCATAATCGGATGTTTGGCGAAATGTTTGCCAAAGGCGAACGTTATGGTAAGTTAGCCGAAGGTGTGGACACATTGCGCGCGGTGAAAGCCATTGCTGACCGTGAAAACATAGATATGCCGATTTGTCAGGCTTTGTATAAGGTGATTTTTGAGGAGGCAGACATTAAAGCCACCATTCGCGGTTTGTTTGAGCGCTCGTTGAAAAAGGAATTTGAGCCGCGCGAAAAATAGGCATTGCTTTTTTGCTTGCAAATTCAATAAAAGCGTTTATGATAGGCTCATCTGAACAATGAAACAAAAACAAATTAAGGAGATTATGATGAAAAAAAGTTTGCTGTTGGCGTTTACGTTTTTATACGCCCTGCCCGTTCACGCTTCGGTGCAAGATTTGATTGACAGTATTAAAAATAAAGATTTGGCGCAGGCTGAAACCCTGCTTAAAAACGGCGAAAATGTGAATGCCGCCAACGAACAAGGCAATACGCCGTTACACTATGCGGTGGCGACAAATAATGCGGACATGGCGCGGCTTTTGTTGCAATACGGTGCCGATATGAATGCCGAAAATACAAAGGGTTGGAGCCCGCTGAAGATTGCACAGACCAAAAATGTGGCCGAAGTGACCGAAGTTTTGGTGGAAAAGCTGAAACAGCCGGCGGTGGCTGAAGTAAAAGCGGTTAAAGAAACAGCACAAAATGTGGCGCAAAATGTGGCTCAAAATGCGGCACCAAAAGTTAATGCCGCGGTTAAAACGGTTGAAACCGAAGCTGCAAAAGAAATTGATGATGCTGCCGAAGATGCGGCTTTGTTAGATGATGCAATGCAGGCGGTTGAACAGGCGCGCCAAGAGGCTAAAAACTCTGAAGCGGCACGCTTGGCGGCTGTGGAAATTAAAAATAAGGCTGAGGCGGCGCTGACCGAAGCCGAAGAAAAAATTGCCGATTTAGAACAGAAAAACAAAGATTTAGAAAAAACTGTGGCCGACCAGAAAAAAGAATTGGCGCAGGCAACAGAAAAATTAAAAGCGGCTCAAACGGCAACAGCAACAACAGCGGCTAAGGCGGCGTCTAAGGCCCCTGCCCCTGCGGCTAAAACCGCGCCGGCTCCGAAAGCCGCTCCGAAAGCCGCTCCAAAAGCCGCGCCGGCTCCAAAGCCGCAACCGCCGGTGAAGTCTAAGCTGAACAGCGCCATGACGGCCGGCGATGAAGAAGTTATTTATTGCTTGAATATTCTCGGTCAGGTTGAAAATCCGAATATGGTGCAAGCGGCCGGATTTTATGCGTCCGGTGCCGGTATCAGTCATGCGCGCTATAACGAAATTGTCGCGCTGGCAAACAGCTTTTATTCCGGTGCGAAAGAGGCTGAGTTGAAGTCGGTAACCGACCAATGCGGCAAAATTATCACGCCGGCGAATGCGCAGAAGCAAAATCAGATTATTCGCAGTTTGAATATGGCACGCGGTCAATAGTTCGCACGTATCGGCGTTTATTTCACCTCCCCTTATGTGGCAACGCATAAGGGGATATTTTTGTGCATAAGTATGGGATAAGACTGTGTAAAAAAATGTGAATTTGTTTGTTGAAAAGCGTGTGATAAGTTGTTGATATAATGTGGATAATGCTGTGTATAACCTTGTGGATAACTCGGTGGATAAAATTGGGAATGGCAATAACAATGTCATTGTTAGAGGTGCAAAGCACGACGTAACAATCTTCGGACGCAAGTCCGATAATTAGCACATTTATCGCACTTTGTGCGGAGATGCCTTCGTCAGCCTTAAAAGGCTTCCTCTGCATGACAGGAAGAGGATGTCGACGTGCGATGACATTGTTAAAAATAATAAAGTCATCCCTCCGAGCGAAGTGAGGTCAAGGGATCTACCGATTTTTAATAATTTGAAGATGCCTTGACGGTGCAAAGCACCGAGGCATGACATTTTATGTTAGAGGTGCAGAGCACCGAGGCATGACAATTTTTAGAGTATCGTCTTTAAAGCATATACCCCTATATTTTAGTTCATAAAAAAAGCACAAAAAAAATGTATAAAAAGTAATAAAATTATTGACATCTATAATATAAATATTATAATCCGTGTCATCATAAACTGTCTGAATTGGCAGCTTATGTTTGTATGCATATTAACATAAGCTGTTGTTCTTAGGGAGTTTTCTTTAAGAATGGCAGTGAGTGTGAATTAGTTTGTCTGAAGTGATGATTAAGAGGTTATTTTCTGAGCGTAAGCGCGGATAAGGCTGAAAGGTCATCCCTCCGAGCGAAGTGAGGTCAAGGGATCTACCGATTTTTAATAATTTGAAGATGCCTTGACGGTGCAGAGCACCGAGGCATGACATTTTATGTTAAAAGTGCAAAGCACCGAGGCATGACATTGATTGCTTTTGACGAACGAAAAAATTAAGTTGTCATCCTATGGCTTGACCATAGGAGCTTGGCAAAAAAAACTTTTATTATATTAACAATAAATGAAAGGATAGAATATGAAATATTCAAGAACAGCGATAGGTCTTTTGACAGCACAGTATCGTTCTGTGCTGAAAAAATGCTTATTGATTAACTTGGGGTTATTCGCGCTTGGCGCGGTGACGACCGCTCCGGCGAACGCTGCTGATTGGGAAAATCCGGAAAGTTATAGGACAGGCGGCACTACTTGGTCATCAGGGTATGCAGATGCGACAAATTGGATACATGCCTTGCCTACTTATAACCGGCCACTGAATGAAGATGGTCAAGGCAATACACCGGTAACAGTTTTTGGCGTTGAATCCATGTTTACTATTTTACAACCGGCTTTGGATGCAACAGATGCGGCTGTGGCAGCTGTAAACAATGCAGTTTCTGCAAAAGCGGATATCACGGCAGCAAATAATAGTAAGTTAATAAAAGTAGGTGCAGTTAGAGCTGCTTTGGATGATTACGTTTTGTTAAGTGGCGATAATTATGGCGATGCTGATGATCCGTCTGGTTTGCGCTCAGCTGTTGAAACACAAATCACAGGCAAAGGCTAC
>CADAJN010000007.1 GCA_902788365.1 uncultured Pseudomonadota bacterium
TCTTCGAGTTTTTTCTTGTTGTGGTGGGTTTTAGTTTTTATACGCTATCCGTCATTTCCGATGGAATGTATTTTGTATATCCTTTGACTTATATAGCTCTATCTACACCGCGTCAAAGGACTTTCTTCGTATCTATATCGTTAATCGCAATTTTTCTTGTTATAGTGTGTTTTTAAGTGCAATTTTTTTTCGTTGGGGCAGATTTTAATATTAGTTATTAAAAAATTGCGAAAATCATCAAAAATCATCAAAAATTGGCTGATTTTGCATAATTTTGGGGCAAAATTGCACATTTTTGTTGTATTTTTGCAAAAAAAGACTATACGTTACAATCAGGAAAAATTTGTGAAAGGATATTATTTCAATGTCAAATCCGATTGATACAAAAGTAATCAGCAAATTAGCTGAAATTTTAGATAAAAATCAACTGACCGGCTTAAAATATGAGGATGATTCATGCAAAATTTCATTAACGCGTGAATCCGGTATTATTCCGACAACAACATATACGCCGACCGTTGTCCCCACTCCCGTTGCCGCGCAACCGGCTCCGGTGAATGAACAAGGACAAAATGAAACGGAAGAGCCTGACTTTGCAGCCAGTCCGAATGCCGTCAAATCGCCGATGGTGGGCGTGGTTTATCTTTCCAGCAACCCGAATGCACCTGCTTATGTTAAAGTTGGTGACTCGGTTGCCGCCGGTGACACGGTATGCTTGATTGAAGCCATGAAAACCTACAATCCGGTAAAGGCGCACAAGGGCGGTCGTGTCAGTAAAATTTTAGTAGAATCGGGAGATCCGGTAGAATACGGTGCGCCGTTAATCATTATTGAATAATAAGGATTTGAATATGTTTGAAAAAATTTTAATCGCTAACCGTGGCGAAGTTGCTTTAAGAATCCATCGCGCCTGCCGTGAAATGGGTATCAGAACGGTGGCGGTGCACTCTGAAGCAGATGCCAACGCCATGCATGTGCGCTTGGCTGATGAAGCGGTTTGTATCGGACCGGCTCGCTCAACAGATTCTTATCTTAATAAACCGGCGATTATTTCGGCAGCGATTATTACCGGTGCCGATGCCATTCATCCCGGCTACGGTTTTTTATCAGAAAATGCAGACTTTGCCGAAATGGTGGAAAAGCACGGCATTACATTTATCGGCCCAACCGTGGAACAAATGCGCCTGATGGGCGACAAAATTACCGCACGCAAAGCGGCCATTGAAGCCGGTTTGCCGGTTACCGAGGGGTCTCCGGCATTGGAAACGGTAGAAGATGCGCGTCTGTGGGCAAATAAAATCGGCTATCCGATTATCATAAAGGCTAAAGACGGCGGTGGTGGCAAAGGCATGAAAATCGCTTTTTCCGATGATGATATTGAAGAAGCATACACCATGGCAAAAGCCGAAGCCAAAGCCGCATTTCCAAGTGATGTGGTGTATATGGAAAAATATTTGCAACACCCGCGTCATATTGAAATGCAGGTTCTGGCCGACAAATACGGCAATGTGGTGCATTTGGGCGAACGAGATTGCTCTATTCAACGCAACAACCAGAAAGTGATTGAAGAATCCCCTTCTCCGGCCTTAAATGAACAACAGCGTCGCGAAATCGGTGAAATTGTGCGTAAAGCCATTGCCAAAATCGGCTATTGCAACGCCGGCACGTTGGAGTTTTTGTATGAAAACGGCAAATTCTATTTTATGGAAATGAACACACGTTTGCAAGTGGAACACCCTGTGACGGAAGCGATTACAGGCATAGATTTGGTTAAAGAGCAAATTCGCATTGCCGCCGGCGCGCAACTGGGTTATACGCAAAAAGATATTCAGTTCAGCGGTCATGCCATTGAATGTCGTATTAATGCTGAAAATCCGCAGACTTTTGTGCCGTGTCCGGGCAAAATTGAAGAATGGCATGCGCCGGGCGGACTTGGCGTGCGTGTTGATTCGGAAATTTATTCCGGCTATCAAATTCCGCCGTTTTATGACAGCATGATTGCTAAATTGATTGTGCATGCCGGCACACGCAATGCCGCTTTGATGCGCTTACGTCGTGCGTTAGAAGAATTTGTGATTATGGGTGTGCAGACCACCATTCCGTTGCATCAGGAAATTATTTCGCAACCGGAATATTTGGACGGTCAATATGATATTCATTGGTTGGAAAAATTTATGCAATCTAAAAATTCGCCAACCGAAGACAAAGGAGAATAAAAAATGAAAAAATGGTTATTAACCCTGTTGACCGGCATTTTTGCCGCGGCAAATGCTCAATCCGCCGAAATTAAAGATCCGGAAAACACGTTGATTCTTCAACTAAAAGATGGCAATGTCATCATTGAAATGTATCCTGATGTGGCACCGAACCATGTGGCGCGCATTAAAGAACTGGTGCGACAAGGATTTTATGACGGCTTAAAGTTTCATCGCGTGATTGAAGGCTTTATGGCGCAAACCGGCGATCCGAAAGGTAACGGCACCGGCGGCAGCGGCCAAAAGCTCAAAGCCGAATTTAATAACAAGCACCATGGCCGCGGTGCGGTTTCTATGGCGCGTGCCGCCAATCCGGATTCCGCTGACAGCCAATTTTTCATCTGCTTTAAAGATTCCGGCTTTTTAGACGGTCAATACACTGTTTGGGGACAGGTTATTGAAGGCATGGATGCGGTAGATAAAATTAAACGCGGCACCGGTGCCAACGGCATGGTCAGCGATCCAGATAAAATCATATCTATGCGTGTTTACGCCGATGTAAAGCAATAAATATGATTTCGTAAAATACGACAAAGCCACCCTTTGGGGTGGTCTTTTTTTGCTTGCATTTTAGCATAATTAGTTTAATATCATTTCTGCCGGCAAGAGATTGCCGGCGGAGTATCCTAGCTCCTCTAACAGAAAATAGACTCCCTTTTGGGGAGCCGGCAAAATATATTGAATATGCCGGACTGTCTGTTAGCAGTTAGGAACTCCCCACCTTGAAGGAATTTAAGGTGGTTTTTTATTGTTAATAACAAAAAAGGGAGTTTATAACGATGAATAATCATGTATATTTGATGGACAATGAATCAATCCGGCAGCTGGGTGAAGAATTATGGCGCCTCAGACGCGCAAAACATCTTCTATTGGCTCAAGCCGAAAAACAAAGCGGTATTCCGGCAAAAGTTATAGAAGGTCTGGAATTAGGTCGCTATCTTCAATACGGATATGCGCGTAAACTCTTAAAATTTTATGGCGTGAATATGAAAATTGTATTGGAATAAATGCAGTAAAAGCAAAAAAATACACAATTTGCAAAAAAAGTTATAGACATTTGCGAAAAAACATATTATAAAACTTTTCGTAACTGATGGCCAGATAGCTCAGTTGGTAGAGCAGAGGACTGAAAATCCTCGTGTCGGCGGTTCGATCCCGTCTCTGGCCACCAATAGAAAGCTCCCTTTATGGGAGCTTTTTTTATTGGGTAATAAAGGTGGTTTGAAACGCTGACACGATTTTATGTTTTTTGCTATTTTTTCTCAATATTGATTACTACATATTCCGATTTAGTGCCGGTTTTGAACTTTATTGCCCAATCCGAAATGCCAGACGTTACAATAAAATCGGTATTTTGGCGCTTTTCATGACCATACACCAAATCGTTGGCACCAATCCATTTACCAACCTGATTAAACGGAAACAACTGCCCGCCGTGCGTATGCCCCGACAGCACCAGATCCACACCGGAAGCGGCTTGGTTTTTATAGTCCGCCGGCTGATGGTCGGCCACAATCATATATTTGCCTTGATCCAGATTTTGCACCAGTTCCTGCATACTTTTGCGCTTGCCATGGCGTTCCCTTTCCACCGAGTAATCACGCCGCCCGATGATATAAAATTGGTCTGCCACCAAAGCCACCTCATCGCGCAAAACTTTAACCCCGTTTTTTTCTAATTCAACAATCAATTCCGCCGCACTGAAACCGCGATAATCCGCGCCATAATATCCTCGGTCATGATTTCCAAACACAAAATACACACCATATTTAGTTTTTATCTGTCCCAGCGCCTGTGTAGCTTTTATCATTTGCTCTTTTGTTGTGCCGTCATCAACATAGTCTCCCGCCACAATGACTAAATCCGGATTTTGCGCCTCTATAACCTTCAGATGTGCGGCAAATCCTTCAGCATCAAACGTTGTGCCTATATGCGAATCGGCAAACATTATAATTTTCAATGACTCAACATTTTTAGCCGTTTTCAACGTATATTCGGTTTTCCACACATGATGATCCAAATACCAACCGGCAGAAAGCGCTGCTAAAGTGATAACCAATGCGGTCCAGCCGACATAATAATGCGCAAATGTTATATGGCCTAATTTTTCTAATAACCAAAAAGCCAAATCGCTGACCGCCCAAATCATTGCCAAATACATCACGCACACAATGGCATTCACAAAATTTATGCAAACAGCGACGATTCCGGTAACCCCTAACGTTATCAACAGTCCCAATGAGAATTGTTTAAATTTACCCCATTCGGCGATATTGCCGATTTCAAGCAAATTCGGCACTCTTGAGCTTAAATAAAACAGCGATGTGATAACAAAAGCCATTGTTACCCACATAATGATTATCCACATTGTCATCTTATAAATCCCGTTCCAAAACTATGTGTTTTATAGACACTTAAAACCACGTTGCATTGACACTGCCGTGCCCTAAAGTGATTGCCAAATCTTCGGCGTTTTCAATATGACCGATTTTCGTATATTGATAAATTGTGCTGGCATTATTATAAAAAATCACCAAACAATCATTTCCCCACAACAGCACATCGCCTACTTGCAACAAATCCATCGGCTGAGGCATTTCCGGCAACGGTTCGGTCAAATAGGTATATTTTTCATTTCCGTTTAAATCTTCCATATTCAGTGTCATCGGCAACCGCTGACGCAAAGCATCGGCCGTCATATTATTTTCCAAAACCACCGAATATATTTTATTATTGATTTCTATTTGCATACGTTCACCACACTCCATTTGCGCATGCGCCGACATGCCAAATAACACCAAACAGCCTAAAATAACACCACATAACCATTTTTTTATCATTTTATTGTCTCCACTGTTACGCTTCTGCTGTTTATCTGCCATCTGTCTTTTTTTGATTATATTTGAGTTCTAATCAAAAAGCAATAAAACTTTATTAGCGACAAATCTTATTCTTCGGTTAAATCTGCTCTAACTTTCGGATCATTCATCAGCTTGTTAATACGCTCCACTTCATCAAACGTATCGTCCACGCGAAAGTTAATTTCCGGCGTCCAGCGCAATTTTAATTTATCGGCAACGAGCTTTTTGAACAGCCATTTTTCTGCCGTTAATTGTTCAAGAACAACACCCATATTCCTACCGTTTAGCGTGGTTAAATAAACCGTGGCATATTTTAAGTCCGGCGACATAACAACCTGTGTAATCGTAATAAACGCCTCAGACAACTCCGGCGAACGCACTTCTCCCTGCTCTATTGCCTGTGCAATCACGCGGCGCACCTCTTGCCCAACCCGCAACTGTCTCTGTGATAATTCCTGTGCCATTTTATGTTCCTCTCTGCCACTACAACGTTTTGGCGATTTCCTCAACTTCATAACACTCAATGTTATCATTAACCTGAATATCATTATAGTTTTCAAAACTCATACCGCATTCGTAACCTTCTTTAACCTCTTTGACGTCATCTTTATAACGCTTTAACTGACCTAAGTTACCATCATGAATCACCACGTTATCACGCAACAAACGGATTTTAGCACCGCGTTTAACCAAGCCTTCGGTAACCATACAACCGGCCACTTTGCCAACACCGGTAATATTGAACACGTTGCGAATCTGCGCATAACCCAAAATCTTTTCGCGCAATTCCGGCGTTAACATACCTTCCAAGGCCTTTTTCACGTCATTGACCACGTCATAAATAATAGAATAATAACGAATATCAATACCGTCACGATGCGCCATATCTCGCGCTTGGGCGTTGGCTCGCACGTTAAAGCCGATTACAAACGCATTTGAAGCCTTAGCCAACGTAATATCAGATTCCGAAATTCCACCAACTGCTGAATGTAAAATTTGAACATTTACTTCGTCATTGGAAAGTTTATTGAGTGATCCTTCCAATGCCTCAATAGAACCTTGAACATCTGCTTTAATAATAACAGATAAATGTTTGGATTCACCTGATTTAATTTTATCCATCATTTGTTCCATGGCAGACTTAGCACTCTTAACTAATTTGGCATCACGTTCTTTTCTGATGCGATAACCGGTCACTTCCCGTGCCTGCGTTTCATCTTTTGCCACTACAAAGTTATCACCGGCCATCGGTGTGCCTTGCAAGCCAATTACCTCAACCGGACAAGCCGGGCCGGCTTCTTGCACCTTCTTGCCGTGTTCGTTAAACATGGCACGCACACGTCCCCATTCTTTACCGGCAATCAAAATATCACCGATTTTAAGCGTGCCCTTCTGCACCAAAACAGTAGCTACCGAGCCGCGACCTTTTTCCATTTTAGCCTCAACCACCGTGCCTTCGGCCATACGGTTCGGATTGGCTTTCAAATCAAGCATTTCGGCTTGTAACAAAATGGCATCAACCAACTTATCAATATTGATACGTTTTTTGGCAGAAATTTCAGCACACAAAGACTCTCCGCCCATTTCTTCAACCCCAATGCCATATTGCAACAATTCGGTTTTAATATGCATCGGATCTGCCCCCGGCAAATCAATTTTGTTAATTGCCACCACAATCGGCACTTCGGCAGCTTGCGCGTGACGAATTGCTTCCACGGTTTGCGGCATAACGCCGTCATTGGCTGCCACCACTAAAACCACAATATCGGTTACCTTTGCACCACGAGCACGCATTTCCGAAAACGCTTCATGGCCCGGCGTATCAATGAATGTAATTTTCTGTCCGCTTGCCACCGTAATTTGGTATGCACCGATATGTTGCGTAATACCACCGGCTTCTTTTGCCGCTACATTGGTTTCACGCAAAGCATCTAAAAGTGACGTTTTACCGTGGTCAACGTGTCCCATAACCGTCACAATCGGCGCACGCGGCAACAAATCTTCCTCAGTATCTTCAATACCGCCAAGCCCTTCTTCTACATCACTGTCGGCCACACGCTTAAATTTATGCCCCATATCTTCTACAATAATCTGTGCGGTATCGGCATCTATGGCTTGGTTAATGGTTGCCATCACACCCATGGACATTAAGCGCTTAATCACATCAGCACTCTTTTCTGCCATACGATTGGCCAACTCTTGCACTGTAATTGTCTCCGGAATAATCACTTCCTTAATTACCTTTTCTTGCGGTTGTTGCGGTTGCTCAATCTTTGGCTGTTTTTTCTTAAACTTACGATGCGGTGCCCAGCCGTAATCATCATCTTCTTCGTCACCGCCCACCATATAGCTGTTTACATTAATCTTATTCGGACGGCGTTGCGGCTCAAAACTACGCTTTTGAATTTTCTTACGTTCCTGTTCAAAAGTTTCTTTCTTGCTTAAAACACGTTTTTCACCCTCAGATGTCGACTTTTTACCTTTTTTATAATAAGAATCATTTTCATCATCATCATCGTCATCATCATAATCTTTGCTTTTTTTATTACGATAACTATCAGAAGAATCTGCTTTAACAGCTGTTTTTTCCGGCTTAAAAGCTGCGGCAGATTTAGTTTTTTGCGAAGCACTGCTCTCCACAACCTCTGTTTCCGTCTCTGGCTCTTCTTTTTCAGCCTTTTGTGCGGCAACTTCAACGGCGGTTTGTTTTTCTTGCTCACGCTGAGCCTGTTGTTGCAACCGCAAGGCCTCTTTAGCCTCTTCTTCTTGCCGGCGTTTGGCATCATGCTCTTTGGCTTCTGCCAATAATTTTAATTTTTGCGCCGTTACCTCATCTATTTCTTTCGGCTTGGCAGCAGTAGCTTGCGGTGTTGTAATCACGCGCTTTTTACGCACTTCAACCTGCACCATTTTACGCCCATCAGACGGCGCCGGACGGCTTGTGGTTTTTAAGGTAAGCGTTTTTTTGCCAGATAATGTTAATTTGCCTTTTACGCTTTCTTCTGTCATCGTTTATTTTTCTCCGTTATCCGTTCATATATGTTTGATATCGCAGCATTGCCTGACGCACCATCGGTGCCGCTTTACCTGTTTTAACCGCCAAGTAAACCGTATTTTCCCGATCTAACGCTTTGCTTAAAGCTGCTATGTCATAAACATTGAATTTTTCTGTTTCGGCTGCTGCCGTCATCGCTGTCATTTTTTGCCCACCGTCACCACCGGCATCTTTGGCCTCAATCACAAACGCTACTTTGCCTTTTTTCAGCATCTCTTTGACTTGTTCAAAGCCTAATACCAAATCGCCGGCTTTGCGCGCCAAATTGATGGCTTCTAATCCTCTGTGATACAAAATTTTCTCTACCATTTGCGGCAAATCAGCATCTATTATCACATTGGTGTGCAAAATTTTGTTAAGCGGACTTTTTACCGTCAAACCTTGCAATAAGCGCAAAGAGTTGGAAATGTATATGCCGCGTCCCTCCAATTTTTTATTAAAATCCGGCACCAGATGACCGTCTTTCAACAGCACAAATCTAAGCAATTCCGCTTTAGGCAGAATTTGACCGGTTAATATACATTTTCTGGTGATATCCAACTCTTTGGCCATCGGTAATGCTCTTCCTATTTTTCGGCCTTATCTTCATCATTAAACCAGTGCTCGCGCGCCAGCATAATAATGTCGTTAGCTTCCGTTTCAGAAATTGTATTTTCGCCTAACATTTCAATCAATTCATCAGCAGCCAAGTCAGCCAAATCATCAATATTCTTTACGCCTTTTTCCGCCAACGTCAAAATCATATCCTGATCCAAACCTTGAACGGTTTGCAAACTTGCATCAATTTTGAGTTTTTTGCTCTTAGCGGCAAATTCTTCATTACGTTTAGCTACAAATTCTTTGGCACGATTTTGCAATTCGGTAGCAATATCTTCGTCAAAGCCTTCAATTTCAGCCAATTCTTTCAAATCCACCAATGCCACTTCATCAATGGTTGAAAAGCCTTCTGCCACCAACAAATGCGCAATCATGTCATCTACATCCAAAGCTTCCATGAAGCGTTGTGTGCGCACCTTGTTTTCATTTGAACGACGTTCTTGTTCTTGTTCTTCGGTCAAAACATCAATATCAGCACCCAAAAGTTGCGAAGCCAGTTTAACATTTTGTCCGCGACGACCAATGGCCAATGAAAATTGGTCTTCGGCAACCACCGCTTCAATGCGGTTATTTTCTTCATCTAACACAACTTTGGTAACTTCAGCCGGTGCCAAAGCACTGACAATATATTGCGCCTTGTCTTCGGAATATGGCACAATATCAATTTTTTCACCTTGCAATTCGGTTACTACCGCCTGAACGCGAATACCGCGTAATCCGACGCAAGCGCCCACCGGATCCACCGTCTTATCATTTGCACGAACGGCAATTTTGGCTTTAGACCCCGGATCACGCGCCACACCCATAATCTGCACCACGCCGTCATAAATTTCCGGCACTTCTTGTGTAAACAATTTAGCCATAAATTCCGGACAAGTGCGTGATAAGAAAATTTGCGGTCCTTTCACTTCGCGGCGCACATCTAAAACATAGGCGCGCACACGATCACCGCTTTTGAATTTTTCTCTCGGAATAATTTCATCATAGCGCAAAATAGCTTCCGTCTTACCAATATCCAAAACAATATTGCTGACGAAACCGCGACTATTGAGTTCCACACGTTTAACCGTGCCGTTAATAATGGTGCCGATTTTTTCTTTATATTCTTCATATTGCTTGTTGCGCTCAGCTTCGCGCACTTTTTGCATAATCACCTGCTTGGCGGTTTGCGCGGCAATACGGCCGAAATCAATCGGCGGCAACGGATCAATAATGAAATCGCCGACTTTTAATTTTTTATCATAGTCGTGTGCATCAACCAAGCGAATCTGTGCTGCTTCATTTTCAATCAATGCATCATTAGCCACCACTTCACGATAACGTGACAATGCAATTGCACCGGTTTTGCGGTCAATGCGCGCTCTAATGTCGTGTTCCACACCATATTTGGTGCGGCCGGCCTTTTGAATGGCAATTTCCATCGCCGTAAATACGTCTTCTTTATCAATATTTTTTTCTCTGGCAACTGCGTCCGCAACGGCAACAATTTCCGGTCTTGGCATATTTTCAAAATTTTCCATTTTTTTCGTTCTCCAATAAAAAAATTAATTTTCGGCCGCAGCTTCATGCGCTGCCATATATTCTTTCCATAACTCGTCGGTAATCACCAATTTAGCTTTGCTGATAAGAGCAAACGGAATAACATATTCCGCCTCATCCATCTGCAATGTTACATTCTGATTATCGGCGCGCAATAACTTTCCCTTAAAACGTTTTCTGTTTTCCACCTTATCTTCGGTTTCCAGCTTAATTTCATAGCCGACATAACGTGCAAAATGCGCCGGCTTTGTCAACGGCCGATCCAGCCCCGGTGAGCTGACTTCAAGCGAATATTTATCGGCTATCGGATCTTTTTCATCAAGCATGGTTGACAGCGCCGCACTTACCTTAGCACAATCATCTACCGTCACATCGGTTTTAGTATCCAATGTGTCAATCATAACCTGCAAAGTCGGATTTGCCTGACCAATGGTTAAGACGCGCACCAACTCAAAGCCTTCGGCCTCCACCACCGGTTCTATCAAATCTTGTAAATAATGTTTTTGCATCTGTTTTCCTTTAACAAAAAAGCGGGGCGTTTCCGCTCCACTTTTGATAATATGTTATTGTTGTCAACACTTATAACACAATTTTTGCGCATGTCCAGCATTTTTTTGCATTTTTTCGCTGGTTTTACGCATTTTTTGCTGGACAGGTTGACAAAATAGCGCTATATTATGGTTAATTTCTAATTTTTATTATATAATTTTAAATGTCACGCTTATGGATACATTCGTGCAAATCGCAGGTTACACTGAGGCAACTTGTGCCCTGTTGTTAATGACCGCCATCGCCATCGGTTCTTGGTTTTCCAAATCCGATGCCGAACTTGACAAGGACTCCTCTAAAACAGAGCAGGCTTAAATAAAAAAGAGGATTGCGTAAGATATGGACTTTACCGTGCGTATTTTACCCAATCCCCTTTTTTTGTGGCTAAATTGCATTAAAAAAAGAGGCTCATGACAGCCTCCTTTTTTATTATTTCTATCAGTCGTCCAATATTAACGCTTACTGAATTGGTAAGAACGACGAGCTTTCGCTTTACCGTATTTCTTACGTTCAACCACGCGGGCATCACGCACCAGCAAACCGGCTTGTTTCAAAACTGGACGCAATTCCGGCTCATATTCGTTCAAAGCCTTGGAAATGCCGTGACGAATCGCACCGGCCTGACCGGACAAACCGCCGCCTTTAACTGTGCAGATAACGTCAAATTCATTTTCGCGGTTAGCAATAACGAACGGTTGGTTAATAACCATTTTCAAAACCGGACGAGCAAAATATGTATCAATGGATTTATCATTGATGGTGATGCTACCGTGTCCCGGCTTAATCCATACGCGTGCAACGGCATCTTTTCTTTTACCGGTAGCATACGAACGGCCTTGTTTATCTTTATTGGCTTTACGCGGTGCCGATGTTTTAGCTTCCGTTTCAACCGCTACGGCAGTTTTAATTTCCTGCAGTGATTCAATTTTTTTCTTAGCCACCATTATAAAGCACTCCTTTTATTCTTCGGGTTTTGAGAAGCAATATCCAAAACAATCGGATTTTGCGCAGCATGCGGATGCTCAGTTCCGGCATACACTTTTAACTTTGTCATCATTTGGCGACCGAGCGGATTACGCGAAATCATGCGTTCAACCGCTTTTTCAATCACACGTTCCGGAAAACGACCTTCCAAAATTTTGCCGGCCGTTGTATCTTTAACACTACCGACATAACCGGTGTGTTTATAATAGTGTTTATTAGCCAATTTTTTACCGGTCAAACGCACTTTGTCGGCGTTAATCACAACGACATAGTCGCCGCAATCCAAGTTCGGTGCAAAATACGGTTTATTCTTTCCGCGCAAAATCTTAGCAATTTCAGCGGAAAGACGACCTAAAATAACGCCTTCGGCATCAACGACATACCATTTTCTTTCAATGTCCGACGGCTTTGTTGCATGTGTAGAAATCATTTTATATCTCTTTCTTTAATTAAATTGTTTAATTCGGTGCTAATATAGCGTAATATTTTGACTTGTCAACTAAAAAAATGCAATTTTTTCAATATTTTAATATTATGGTATTATAATACCCTATTATTATCTTTTTGTAATAGCGCAACTATTTGTAATATTTAATATTTTACCACAAATTAAGATTTGCACCATATATTTAAAGACAAACATTTTATAATGAGGGGAAATAACATGGATGACGCTTATATAAGAACACTTTCGCTTGATGAAAAACTGGCGTTTCTGAAAATATTTTGCAAGCTGATTAAGGCTGATGGCAGCATAGATGCCGAAGAAATCAGCTTTTTGAAGTCAATGGCGGCACGTTACGGGGTAGATAACGCCACCATGGTCGGTATCATTAAGTCGGCCGATTCAATAGATTGCATGGCCGAAGCGCGCCATATTACGAATCGCCAACATGCTCTAGAGCTGATTAAAGAACTTTGCTTTTTAGCCAATATTGATGACGATTTGGACGATAATGAGTTAGATATTGTTATTGATGTGGCGCGTGTTATGGGCGTGGAAGATGACCGCGTGGTGCTGATTAACCGCTGGGTATTAGATACTTTAATTTTGAACAAAACCGGCAATGTAATTTTGGAGCGCGACAATGGATAGAGAATCATTAAAGCGCACTCTCAAAGAACAAGCTGTTCCGCTTGATGAGGCGGTGCGGCAAAAAATCAACTATTTGCTGAGTGATGATGCGTTTGCACCGGCGCCGGAATCAGAGCCGGTTGTTGACGATAATATGTCTTTTGCCGACGCTTTCGGCAGCGTTCCGACGCCTGCTCCAACTGCAAAACCGACGCTTTCGCCTTTGCAGGAAAAAGCCGCATCCTTTGCCGAGCACAAACAAAGCATGGCCGAAAAAATTGCTGCCTTACGCGGCATTTCTGACGTATCAGCCATGTATGCGCGCCACAATAAGCCATAGTTTTTGCTTGACAAAAAGACATTTCCGACGTATAATTTACTTAATTTCTTAAGTATTATGTATGTTGTTATGGTATCATTATGAACCTTCTTCATTTCTCTTTTTAGAGGCATAATACATCTAAATTCGCTAATGTCTAATTTTTTAAAGTATATGTCCTATGGAGAAATCTAACAATTCCATTCGTGTGATTGCATTTTATGTCGTATCAACCGTGTTTATTGCCTTTATGATGATGACAGCCGATGGCAACATGATTCCGTTTCTCAAAGAAGAAGGTCTCATCCAGATGCTGCAGCTCTTCGGCGGATTTGCGGGGATATACGGCGTGATGTGTAAATGCAACGGAGCGCATCAAAAAGGCGCATGGTATATCATCGGAGGACTGGCGATTGCCATTTTAGGCAGTTTTGCCACCGCCGGAGCATATTTCTTGCTGATTTTAATTACCATGCTCATTGGCGATGACGCATTGTGGAAGAAGTTTGACAGCTTGGCTAAGGAGTAAATCCCTTACGCCCTCTGTCACAAAAAAAGAAGAACGTTGTTTTGGACTTAACCTCCAAACAACGTTCTTTTTTTAGTCGCCGACAACCCAAAACTACAGCGTAATCTCAATCATCGGCATCAAACCGAAAGTGCGATGCTGATAAAACCACCCCGTTACCGCGCCATACGACAGACTTTGCATCCACACGTTAAACTCTTCGTTAAGCGTTGAGCTCAAAAATGTGTTGTCCGAATGGTGCAACCCAATCTTGTGCATCGCGGTTAAAAGGGAACCGGCGCAGCGTGCCACATGTTCCAACTCCGTGCGTGTAGGCAAAAAGGCTTCACCGGCTTTCACACCTAAACCTTCATATTGCACGCAGAACTTGGCAGCAGACAATTCTAAACCGTAGTGTTCGCCTTCTGCCAACAAAATTGCCGTTGCTTCTTTGCCCGAGGTAATATGAGCCGTCTGCACCGGTAAACTCCAGTAACAAAAAGGTCTCATTGTCTGCACCGGACACAAGCCCAAAGCCTTGCCCTTTTCCTCGTCAACAGAAACCACAATGGAACGCACCTTATTGCGACATATCTCGTCATAAGTAAACGTTCCGTCGCCCAAATCAAATGCGCCTGCCTTGATTTCAGCATAGCTTAGAAGATTAATTTGATTTTTCAACATAATTGTAACTTTTAAATTAAAAATAGTAAAAATTATAAAAAGTTAAGTTCTAATATAAATCCGCAAATTCAGGTGTCAATTGTTTTATAGGCTTTTTGACATAAAAAAGAGAAAATCGGTCAGATTAAATAGTTTTAGAATATAAAAAAATGACCGCAATTATCCGCGATCATAAATAAAAATGGTGCAAGCGGGCGGACTCGAACCGCCTGCCTACTTCTTAGGAGGAAGTCGCTCTATCCTGATGAGCTACGCCTGCACTGCGATTTTTATAAAATCAAATCCGGCAAATTGCAAGATATTTTTATTGGCGCAACTTCACAGATAATAACACTAATTACAAAAAACATTGGCGCGCTTTTTGTTTTTGCTATGCAAAACCGGCGGGACGACTTCGCTAAACACTACGTGTGCGCTTCGTTCTCCTCATTCGTTCGCTTACGTTTACCGGCATACTTTCGTCTGCCTCTCATTCGTCGTCAAACTCACTCTTGTGCGTTCTCACCCCGTCGGAATACGCCAACAAAAAAACCTCCACAAAGGAGGTTTCTTTCATTGGCGCGCTTTTTGTTTTTGCTATGCAAAAACGGCGGGACGACTTCGCTAAACACTACGTGTGCGCTTCGTTCTCCTCATTCGTTCGCTTACGCTTACCGGCATACTTTCGTCTGCCTCTCATTCGTCGTACCTTCTGATCCGTAGTCAGATGCTCTATCCAATTAAGCTACGGGCGCATCGTTTTTAACATCAATGTTAATATATCAAATATTTTTGAATTGCAAGCATTATTTTTCGCTTTTTTGCTTTTTTTGGCGTTTTATTATAAAAACAACGTTTTTTCAAAACATTATCAGCATCTTACTTCTTCGGTTTCCAAAACATCTTGCGCGCGCTTCATAAATTCTATTTCATCTTGCACAAAATTATTGATAACCAATACCACATCATCACTGATATTCAAAATTCGTGCTGCCGTGCGAATAATCTGAATTTCCTCGTCAACAATAATGCTGTCCACTGAAGCAACAAACCATAAACAATGCACCAAATCAATCGCTATTGACCGCGTTGTAATCGGTTTTAAAACTTCATATAAATCATTCAAACTCGTCGGAATAAATAAATTATCCAACTCCGATTTAGGAAGTTCAAAGCCTTCAATTAGATGTTTTATGTATTTTTTTTCCAAAAATTGAGGATTTTGATCTACTTTTGCAAGATATAGCACCATTTGCAAATATGCTCGTTTCTGGTGCACCGTCAAATACATTTGACCATTATATAAATTATACATGATGTCCTCCTTTGCCCTCTAGTTTTACATTTATTTCAAAAAACTATCCGGCATTATGTTTTGTATCATAAAGAAGTAAAATTTTTTTTAAAATTCTTGACTTTATTTTTTTACATCACAAAATATATCAAAAATATACAGAGAGGTAAGAATGAAAAAGATTGGATTAATCGGTGATAGTATCGGACAAGGTTTTTGGGATGAAACAGATTTAGGATGGTTTGCTCGTCTTGGTCGCTTAATCAAGCAAAACTGCGGCGCCGATTACATTTTTAATAATCTGTCGCAATTCGGTGATAATATTGCAGATGCTTATCATCGCGCCGAAACAGAAGTTTTATCTCGCGCCTTTGACATCATTTTGGTTAATATCGGTATAAATGATTTACGCCGCCGTAAAGACAGTGATGAGCAATTAGATTTCTCTGAAGGCGCACGATTGATGTATTGGCATAAACTGCTTGACCTTCTCACCCAAACCAATGCTAAAATCATTGTCACCGATTTATTACCGGTTATTGAGGGTTACTATACTCCGGATGCCTCATTGATTCGTCGCAACAGCGATGTTGAACGTTACAACGAAATCATCTCAGCTGTTTGCAAAGAACACAATATTGCTTTTTATGCGCGTTATGCTACTTGGCAAAAACTGAATTTGAAGGAACTTTATTTTGATGCCACACACCCGAATGCTACCGGACATCAGTTACTTGCCGAGCAGACTTTAGCATATTTAAAACAACAAAACTTGCTCTGATTTTATAAAAATATTGACAAATTTTGCCAACCATGATAATTTGCAAGTAAATTCAAATTATCGTGTTCGTTTACTTTACTATTAATTAAAATCTTCTGTCTATGAAGCATTATTATTTGCAGTATAAGCCGCTGATTAAGGCTTTTTGCGTTAGTGATTCGTTTATTCAATCTTGCATTGATGAACAAAAAATGCCTTTGATTGAGCTGAGTGGCCATGATTATCAGCATTTGGGTTGTATACCGCCTGATTATAACACGCCAAGAATTGGTTTTCTGATGGGACGTGACAACGAGTGTTATTCGGCTGATTGGAACTATATGCGCGCATTAGCCATGACTGGATTGAATATCCAGGGGTTGACCTACGAGCATTGTGCCGAACAGGTGCAGTTGTGCGACGGTGTTGTGCTTCCCGGCGGTGCATTTGTTTCGCCGGAATCGTATTACTCTGATCCAAAGCCTGACGCTGAGCCGACTTCACTGCGCGCCAAGGCCTATATCACCTGCATCAACTTTGCGGTTGAAAACGGCCTTCCCTTGCTCGGCATCTGCGCCGGTGCACAAATGATAGCCGGTTACTTCGGAATGTTCTTGTTCCGCAACTTCAGCTATGTGGAAACGCCGATTGAGCATAAGTCGTATAAAGACGAAGCGCACCGGCTCAACATCTTCCCGAACAATCCGCTGTGGAAACTTCTGGGCGATCAAAATCTGGAATTCGTTAATTCGCGTCACACGGAATTGTTGGCACCGATCAAGATTCAACGCTGCCTATGGGCTGAGCGCTATCACGAGAATGAAACAGACGTTGAGTTGCCGCTACAGATTTACGCCGAGGCCAATGACGGTGTGCCTGAAGCATGGGGTGATGCCGATATGCACATTTTGTGTGTGCAATGGCATCCGGAAGATCTTGCTGCCCACGGCAATCAGGCACAACAACGCATCTATCAGTGGTTGGCTGATGAGATTGCCGCCTTGCGCTAAGCAAATTCAACAAAAAAGGAACTTCAACAACGAAGTTCCTTTTTTGTTTATTCCCACTCAATGACCGGATATTCTGCCCAGCCTTTGAGATTATAATGCCACCATTCATGTGGTATGCTTTCAAACCCGTGGGTTTCCATCAGTTGTTTTAAAAACGCACGATTAGCCAGTGCTTCCGGCGCAGCATCCATAAAATCATGGCGAGCTTTTTGCAAATGTTGCTGAAATTCAGCAAATTCTCCTTTAGACACCTGTTTTTGAAAACGCTCTTCATAAGCATCTATCTCTGTCGGATACAGCAGATTATGCCCGTTCATATCCGTCAAACACACATCAACTGCCGTTCCATGGCAGTGGTTTGACGTGCGATAATCAGCCTTAAAGAAGCCTTTAATCGGCACTATTTCCACCATTTTTTGATGTGCAAGCGGCGGTCTGTAAGCGTCACAAATACGCATCTTCAGCTGTTTTTCCTGCAACACCGGCACTAACGACAACAGGGCTTTTGCCACATCTTTATGCATATAAGCTACATTGCCGAAATGCACATCTTTGTCGGCATAAGTTGCTTTGCCGACCATGTTGTTCTCGCGTGCATACATCATGTCCGTTATAAACAGCGGATGTTCAAATAAAACCAAATCATTCATAGCTAAAATTCTTAAAAAGTTAATAATTTCAAAATCAGACCGCAATATATCATATCACCGGCTTTTATGCAATATATTTTTTATATTTTTGACCGCATGCACACAAAAAAGCGGATAAACTTGCGGTTGGACTTGCATTTTATAAATATCGGCTTATTATTTTCTTATATTGTAAAATAATTATGGGGGTAATAATGAAATTCGCCATTGTTTTAGCTAAGTTTTTATGTGCATTGATAACCGCCGCCGTATTAACGGCATTTATATATTATGCCGCAACCGGCACGCCTACCCAATTAACCGCCCCCGTAAACGCCGTCAGCGTCAGTTTGATATTGTTGGTTGTTGCCTTAATGGTATGGGCTCTGGTTTCCATGATTGGCGATATTGAAAATTATAAAATTGATCGCAAAACCATTAAAGAAGTTTTACATGTCAGACAGGCACCTTCTTTTAATGCTGTGCCGCTGCAAAGCGAAACCGATTTATCGGCCGCTTTATCGGCTATGAATGAAAACAATCAACAAGTTGTTCAAAACGGCCTACAGGAAATTATGACAAAGCTTAATGACTATGCCGCGGAAAACGGCACGGCAAGTTATAAAATCACATCTGCCATTGCCGCTTTATCGGAAAAATTATTGGCCGGCACAGATACCGTAAACAAAGATAATGTTGTGCCATCTGCAGATGAAATTCCGGCAAATGTCTGGACTGCCTTACAAAAAATCAGCACCGACTTAGCTGATTTACGCGCCCAGACCGAGGCTAATTTTGCTGCCATTGTATCACAAATTACGGCACAAACGCAAATGATAGCCGATATTACATCGGTCACACCGAACACAGCTTCTGCGGCAACTTCTTATTCGCATTTAACCGAAGAAGCCGGCTATCCGGAATCGGTCATCAGTTACACTTCATCTGAATCTGAATCTGAATCTGAACCGGAAGTTTTGCCTGAGCCTAAACCGGAACCACTAGATGAACCTGCTTTGGCACCGGAAGAAGAAACACAAATGCCGACAAAATCGGAAACTGAAAGCGATGCGCAGGAAGATGCGTTGAATGCGGGGTATTCCCCCGAAGTTGAGCCTGAATCTACATCGTCTGGCTCCGATTTTGAAATCAATCAAGAAGATGAAATTCAAACCGTTGTTGATACATCGGACGAAATAATTGGTATAACCAAATCAGATGAGTCAGACATTTCCGAATTTATATCAGAGCCGGAAGAAATGATTGAACCGGCACAAATTCAACCGGAGATGTCCGAAGATCATGATACTACTGACATTCCACTGGAAGAGTTTATGGCTGCAGAAGAAACAACTGAAGACGAGCCGGCAAAAGTTGATTTGGGTGCCGATGATCCTTTCGGCGCGCCGGTTGATTTGAATATTCCGACCGAAGAAGAAGTTGCAACCTATGATGAGCCGGCAAAGGTTGATTTGGGTGCCGATGATCCTTTCGGCGCGCCAGCTGATTTAAATATTCCGACTGAAGAAAAAGTTGCAACCTATGATGAGCCGGCAAAAGTTGATTTAGGTGCCGATGATCCTTTCGGCGCACCTGCTACATCCGATAATCTGCCGAATCCGAATCAAGCCCCTATCGGTCTGCGTTCACCATTTGATGAAAGAAATATCATTGATGAGAATCGCGTTGATTTAGGTGCCGATAATCCGTTTGGTGTTTTAACCGATTTTGCCGATCCGTTTGCCGAATCAATAGCCGCACCGGAAGATCTAGATTCTCTCGGAGCGGATGATCCGTTTGGTGCGGTAACCAATGCAAGCACCCCAGATTTAAGTGCCGGTAATTTTGATGATATGAACTTAGATGAAATCACCAAATCTTCGGATAAAGCGCATAGCGAACCGCGTTTGGATAAAATTTTTAATGATGATTTAGCCTCCGAATTGGCAGAATTGGAAATTTTACAAGATAAATCATAAAGAAAGTCATGCTTTCTCCAAAGCCGCCACATCATCAGGCGGCTTTTTGATTACATAAACGAATACGGATCTATATCTATTTCAACCATCACACTTGATGGCACATTAACCATCTTCATCCATTCGCTTAACACCTTTTGAATATTAATATTGCGTGCGGTTTTCAACATCAACCGAAAACGATATCTGTCGCGCAACATAAATAAAGGTGCCGGTGCCGGCCCCAAAACCGAAATATATTCGGTTTGCGGTGCAGTTTTGCCGAAAATTTCCGCCACTTTAGCCGTTGTGGCTTGATTTTTACCGGAAATAATCAGTGCCGCTAATTTACCGTATGGCGGATATTGCAAAAGCTGCCGACTTTGCTTTTCCATACTCAAAAAGCTGTCGCGGTCATTATTTATCATTGCTTTCAGCACATTATTTTCCGGATACAACGTTTGCACATAAACCGTGCCTTTTTTATCGCCGCGACCGGCGCGTCCAGCCACTTGCGACAATAACTGATATGTTTGTTCGGCAGCGCGTAAATCACTTCCCATCAACCCCAGATCGGCATCAACAATTCCAACCAAAGTCAATTCCGGAAAATGATGTCCTTTAGCAATAATCTGCGTGCCGACCAAAATGTCAATCTCGCGCCGCTGCATACGCTCCAATATTTTTGATACGGCCGTAAATGAGGAGGCATTATCACTGGATAAAATTTCAACTTTTGCACCGGCAAAGCGCTTTATAACTTCTTCGGCCACACGTTCCACCCCCGGTCCGCATGCCGTCAAACCTTCCTTAGAGCCACAATGCGGACAAGCATTTGGAATGTCATCTACATAGCCACAATGATGGCACATCATCTTTTGCGCTTTTTTATGCTCAGTCAGCCAGGCACTGCAACTCGGACATTGCATGCGGTGCCCACATTCGCGGCAAATCAATAGCGGCGCATATCCGCGGCGATTAAGAAATAAGACCGATTGTTCACTGCGCGCCAAATTCTGCCGCAACGCTTCAACCAAAGTCGGTGCCAACCATGAAACACCCCACTCTCCTTTCTGTGGCTTATCTTTTTTTAAATCAATCACTTTTATTTCCGGCAACATTGCGTTGGCATATCGGCTTTTTAGCTGAACGCAGTCATATTTTCCCTCGTCCACATTCACCATGGTTTCCAAATCCGGCGTTGCCGTAGATAAAATAACCGGTAAATTTTCCATTTTGGCACGCACAATCGCCATATCGCGCCCTTGATAATTTACAAAATCTTCCTGCTTAAATGAATGGTCGTGGCTTTCATCTATAACCATCAAACCTAAGTTTGTATATGGCAAAAACAGCGCCGAGCGCGCGCCGACAATAACTTTTACCCGTCCTTCGATAATGGCCTTCCATGTATCCACACGTTCTTTCAGGCTCAGCCCCGAATGCCAATTAGCCGGACGCACCCCGAAACGTTTTTCAAATCTTTCTAACCACTGAGTCGTCAGCGAAATTTCCGGCACTAAAATCAACACCTGTTTTCCTTGATCCAAAGCTTTTGCCACCGCCTCAAAATACACTTCTGTTTTACCCGAACCGGTAATACCGTCCAGCAATGTAACTGAAAAACCGCTACCGACTTTAGCACATAATAAATCTGCCGCATGTTGTTGTTCGTCGGTCAAAGCCACTTTCATAAAATCACCGACCGGATCCAAAAATTCGCGCTTATTTTCCATATAAATCGGCGCTAACACACCGGCATCTATCAAACCTTTAATGACACTTTGGCTGACCCCTGCCCCAGCGGCAATTTCTTGCCGTGTATATGGAGCATGTTTTAACAAATCCATCACATGCCAGCGCGCATCCGAATTTTTAAGCTTTGCTTCGGCTAAAGTTTTGCCGGAAAGCGTATATAAAACCGTCATCGGCGACGGTTCAAACACCGCACGCACACTGATAACCATTTTTAAGACCATACCGAGCGGCGCCATATTATATTGTGCCACCCACTGCACAAATTGCCGCATATTATCTGACAACGGTGCAAAATCAAACACTTTGTTTATGCTTTTAATTTTTTCCGGTGCCACTTCATCGGCGCCTTGCAGGCGCCACACCACACCAACTTGCTTATCTTTACCAAACGGCACTTCCACAATTTGCCCGAGCGCTACATCTTCGTTTGTCATATAATCAAACGGCTTATCAAACGGCAACGGTAACAAAACTCCGACAATTCGGCTCATTTAAGCACCCTTTTTATGCTGCATATATTCCGGAGAAAAACCATGTGGATGGCGTGCTTTTAGCTTTTCAATATTGCGATTGATAATTTCTTCCAACGGCACATTTAAGGCTGTTGCCGCACTCATCAAATACCAACACACATCGCCCAGTTCTTTAATCAGCTTGTCACGCGTTTCAGCATTATATTCCAGACCCATATACTTAATTTTTTTCCACACATCAGCTACTTCGCCGGCCTCACCGGTTAATCCGGTTATTGCATGGTCAAGCCGCCCGTAATTACCGTTTAACTGCGCCGACAGCTCTTCCAAATGTGCCTTAAAAGCCTTATCATCTTTTGCTGTTGCCGAAGTTACGCCATCAACAAACGTTTCATATTGTTTAAAAAAATCTGTTTCATTCATGTCCGTTTTCTCCTACCAATGCTTTTAAATCATACAATTTCTGCAAGGCTTCACGCGCGGTCAAATCATCGGGATTAATTTGCTCTAATGCTTTTTCCAAAGCTGATGTTTTTGCTTTTTCTTCAGTTTCCACGGCAAAATTAAATAACGGCAGCTCATCTTGCCATCCTAAAGCATTACTTTGCTGATTTTCATGCTCCAGCTTTTTCAAAACCTGCTCGGCACGCTTAATCACTTTTGCCGGCAATCCGGCTAAATTGGCCACATGAATACCGTATGAACGATCGGCTGCACCGCTTATGACCTCATGCAAAAAAATCACTTGATTGTTAAATTCTTTAATTTTCATACAATGTAACGACATGGCTTTGAGTCTGTCCGCCAAATTGGCCATTTCGTGATAGTGTGTGGCAAACAGCGCACGACACTTGTTCGCATCATGCAAATATTCAGCCACCGCCCAAGCGATGGAAAGACCGTCAAACGTTGCCGTGCCGCGCCCGATTTCATCTAAAATCACAAACGAACGTTTATCGGCCCGATTTAATATCGCCGCCGTTTCCACCATTTCCACCATAAATGTAGAACGTCCGCGTGCCAAATCATCAGAAGCGCCGACACGCGAAAACAGTTTATTAACTATGCCAATATGCGCTGATTTTGCCGGCACAAAAGCACCCATTTGCGCCATAATGGCAATGATGGCATTTTGCCGCAAAAATGTTGATTTACCTGCCATATTCGGTCCTGTTATCAACCATAGCCGATTATTTTCCACATTAAGCGAACAATCATTGCCGACAAACGCACTTTCATGCTCTCGCTTTAATGCGGCTTCCACCACCGGATGGCGTCCGTCAACCACTTCAAAAACCAAACTGTCATCAACCACCGGCCGGCAATAATTATTTTCAAGCGCCAAATCTGCCAATGACATTCCCACATCAAGTTCAGCCAAAGCATTTGCCGCTCTTAATACATCTTCAGCGCAAATCAATACTTCGGCTACCAGCTGATTATATAACTCCAACTCAATCGCCAATGCTTTATCGGTGGCACCGCGAATTTCACTTTCCAACTCGGTCAATTCAACCGTTACAAACCGAGTGGCATTGACAAGAGTTTGCCGATGGATAAAGTTGGCATCAGATGCCAACTGCGCCGCCCCTTTGCTTGGCACCTCAATATAATAGCCGATAACATTGTTATATCTGATACGCAAATGGTCAACGCCTGTTTGTTGAACATATTTGCTTTCCAGCTCACGCATATATTTAGCACCTTCATCACGCATATCGCACACGGCATCAAATTCCGGACTAAATCCCTTTTTAATAAATCCGCCGTCACGGGCTTGCAACGGTAATTCTTTTTTATCATCTTGCGTATCGCGTAAGGCCTGATATAATTTTGCCACTAATGTATAATGATTACCAAAACGTTGCATAATTTCCTGCAGAGCTTGCGGCGGTTCATCAACCACAGCTAAGCGCCGATATGTTTCTAACATCGTATGAATTCTCGGTAACAGTGACAACGTTTGCCAAATTGCTTTCAAATCGCGCGGACCGCCGCGCCCCACACCCAAGCGCGCCACACTGCGTTCCATATCCGGACATTGATGTAATAATTCGCGCAACTCATGCATCAAATCAATATGTTTTGTAAAAAACTCCACCACATCCAAACGCTTATTTATGGCTTCCACATTTAATAACGGTGTCATCAACCGCGAAGTCATCATTCGTGCACCGGCACCGGTTACCGTGCGGTCTATTACCGAAATCAATGTAGAGCCTTTACTGCCCTCAATCAAATCCAAATGACGGCGGGTTGCCGCGTCTATTTCCATATAAGTGCTGCTTAAAACTTTTACCGGTCGGTTAATGCGCGGCATTTGCAATTTTTGCGTTGTTTCCAAATAATCCAGCACAATTCCCGCGCTCATAATTTCCGATTTTGTGAAATTACCAAACGCATCAAGTGTTTGCACATCAAAAAAATTTTTGAGCTTTTTAGCGGCATTTTCGCTGTTAAAGCGCGCGGCCGGCAACACGGAAAGTTTTTCACGATATTCATTAAACAAATGAAATAAGTCCGGATTTTCCAGAAGTTTATCAGCCAATAAAATTTCTTCCGGCATCAAACGGGTTAAAACACCATATAGCTCAGTAGCTTCATTTTTCTCATCTGTTTTGAGTTCTTGGGTATAAAATTCGCCGGTAGATAAATCTACCCATGCCAAACCGAACAAACTGTTCACTTGGCTGATGGCCAACAGATAATTGTTTTTACGCGAATCGAGCAAAGTATCTTCGGTAATGGTGCCTGATGTTACCACACGCACCACATCGCGCTTAACCACCGATTTTGAACCGCGTTTCTTTGCTTCGGCCGGATCCTCCATTTGTTCGCAAATTGCTACTTTATAGCCACATCTAATCAAACGCGCCAAATAACTTTCATAGGCATGAAACGGCACCCCGCACATCGGGATATTTTCCCCTTTATATTGGCCGCGTTTGGTCAACGTAATATCCAGAGCCTTTGATGCCGTAACCGCATCTTCAAAAAACAGCTCATAAAAATCGCCCATGCGGTAAAACAGCAAATAATCCGAATACGCGGCTTTAATTTCCATATACTGCGCCATTCCCGGCGATATATTGTCTTTTTCTTCTTTAGTCATATCTTAAAATTAAACCTATTTAAACTTATTGCATTTTACAATATTTAAAAACCTAGTCCAGTATTTTATTAATTTTATTGACGGAATAAATTGATGCAACACAGTATAAAATCCATTATGGGTATTGACAGAGATTCACAGTTTGCCACCCGCGTCATTATTTTATCAATTCCTTCGGCGATGCTGTTTATCGCGCTGACCATATTTGACCAGTTATCACCGCTTTTAAGCTTCATTTGTTATATTGTTATCATCATTTTTAATATGTTTTCACTGTTTCCGATCAGTTACGAATTGCAAACTTTGCGCAAATATATCTATTCGCTGGCTAATGAACAAGATGCGGCACAAAATCAAATTCGCCTTTCGGAAAAAGACGCTCAAGAACTGGCTGATGCCGTTAATTCCATTCATCGTTTTTGGACTTCAAAGGCTGACACATTGGAAGCACAAACCATATCCGATGCCGCCGTTTTAGATACTTTACCGGATCCGATTTTAATGCTTGATTTGGAAGGCAATATTACCGGCTCTAACTTAGCCGCACGCAATTTTTTAGGCACGGATATCACAAATCGCAATATTGATACCCTTTTTTCCACCAACATTTTCATTGCTTCGGTTGAAAAAATTCTAAAAGGTAAAAGCGCCTCAGAAAGCCTTGTTTTTCATGCACCGGAATATCATAACCGCCGTATTTATACCCATATCACAAAATTACCGTGGTTTTCTAAAGGCCGTGCCACAGCGGTTATTTCATTTTATGATATCAGCAAAGCCCTGAGTTTGGAAAAAATGCAATCTGATTTTGTGGCCAATGCCAGCCATGAATTACGCACACCGCTATCGGTTATTTCCGGCTTTATTGATACTTTACAAACCACTGCCAAAGATGACGATGATGCCCGTGATGCTTTTTTAGACATTATGCGCGAACAAACCGATTACATGTCCATGCTGATTGAAGATTTGTTATCTTTATCCCGTTTGGAAATGGCTCAAGATAAAGAACTGAAAGATAAAGTTGATTTACATGAAGTTATTGATGATGTGACGCAAGCACTTAAAATAAAGGCTTTCAATCGCTCGTTAAATGTGGTTGTCAACGAGCTTAATCGCATTCCGAAAATTATCGGTGATAATCAGCAAATTCACCAAATTTTGCAAAATATCGTTGATAATGCCATCAAATATGCTCAAGAAAATTCACAAATAACGATTGAACTGAAAACGGTTGAAGAAATTCCGGCGGCAAGCGGTCAAAATGTGGCTCAAGGCAAAGCGGTGCGTATTGCCGTCAACAATAAAGGGGTTAAAATTGATAAGGAAAATCTGGCCCGCCTGACCGAGAAATTTTATCGTATGCAAATTCATAAAGATATGAAAATTAAAGGCACCGGTTTAGGCTTGGCAATTGCTAAGCAAATTATTTTGCATCACCGCGGCAATTTAACCGTTACATCAACTACTTATAACGGCACAACCTTTACCATTTACCTGCCGGTTAAGCAAAAATAAGTATAATGACCAGATGTAACTACATCTTGCATAGGGGCTGAAATTATTGTTCACGACAAGATGCGGCAGAACTATAAACGCATACCGCAAAATTGCTTGATCTTTATCATCATAATAATAAATTAAATCTGAAAGAGGTCGCTATGAAAAAAATTTTCTATATTTTAAGTATAATGGTATTTTCTTGCTGGACTGTTGAAGCAGCTGATAATTATAAAGATCCGAATCAATATATTATAACAGATGAGTCTAATTACGTCATTTTTATGTATGATTTGAAAAATTCATTAATACAACAATTCGGACAAGGAAATGAAGTAGAAGGAGAAATGAGAGCTGCGCTTGTTATAGGTAATTTGAATTTATTTGATATTAAAAATAAGATGATTCTTAATATGCAAAAAGAACATTTAACCTTTCTTGTCAGTAATCTTGACTCCGAAAAAATTGAACGAATTACAAAACCTTTCATACAAGCAGTTAATGACTATATATCAACAGTTAAAAGTATAGAACTTTCTGATTCATTTATTCATATGTATATGCAAACTCCGGAATTTTACGGAAAACCATGGATAGATGATTATCCTAAGCACGTCTTACATAATGCGGAAAGCATAGCCATCAGTCGTTTTGATAACAAATATTGGTTTAATAAAATCAAAACTTGCTATAACAATAATTTGCAAACAGGTGATATGATAGATATAATCGCCAAGTGTTCGCAAGAATATCAACAAGTTGTTACAGAAGAAACGGGAAAAATTTTGCAACAATTAGAACCATATAAACAGCTATTTGAAAATTTACATCAAATTTCACCGGAGCAAATCATGCCCCCCCTAAACATCAAAAACAGGTAATTTCTCTATTAAAATACCTGAAAGAAAATAAAAAACATTTTTCTTCAGGTATATAAGAATATTGATTTTATCATCATGAATAATAGATTAAAGATTAAGGAAGAAAAATGAAAAAATATTTAGATTTTATGTTCTTGTTGGTATTAAGCGCTTGTGCAAATTCGGTTAATAAAACTGAGTTTGTCAATCCGATTTTCAATCAACCATTACGCCCTTTATCCATGAGTAGCGGTTATATATATTTAACCCCGACATCTATTGATATGCGCACTCCGAAAGATAAAAATCTAATTGCCGGCAAAGGTGAATGTGAACTTATTGAAAACACACAAGAGCGTATTACTTTGAAATGCAAATATAAATGGATTCCGCAGAAAGGATTACTGGAAAGCGCTCAAAAAGAACTCCAAAGTTCTGATTCTATTACCCGTGAAATTGCACAGAAAACATTAGAAATTCACGCAACCACTTATGAAGAATATTATACATACGCTGTCAAAGATTTATATACTAATACTTGTTTGAGAATAGAGGAATATATCAGAAAACTAGATGAGGATTACACAAAAGATGATTTTTTTCATTCAAGCTATTGCGTAACCCCACCAGCTGAGTATAAGTCAGAATCTAATTGACCGTACCATACTTTCTGCCCAGTCGTTACGCTCTTGTCCGACATCTTTGCGATGAACATTTTGTATAATACCATTTATATCTTTGTCTTCAATCGCCTGATATAGTTTCGGCCAATTATTGCGGGTTAAGTTGCCGGTATTGTATTGAATATCTAGCAACACTTCTTTTAGTGGTTCCGGAAATTTATCAAAATCAGAGATAGTTAAAGGTGTAGCCACCGAAAAGTCTTCTGCTTTTGTATTACGATGAATAAAATTATTGTTTCTATCAACCATCATACTCATATCACGTAATTTGTAAAAATATTTTTCTTTTTCCGTATCAGTTGCCGGACGACCGTTAATCATAAAATTAACTTTCATAAAGTCCTCCTTATTGTTTATGTTGGCTCCAGCTCCTCCTGTAATATTTCCTTTAATATCTAAATATGGATTTGAAGGTATTCCTTCATATTTCTTAACATTTCCCCACATTTTTGCCAACAAATTCTCATCAGAAATATAATTAGGATTATTCACATATTGTGCATCTGTTGTCGTATTGGCAAATTCGTTCTGTGCAAATTGCATTCCTGTTGGATTAAGTGTGTTTGTTTGCAAATTTCCATAGCCTAAATCTTGCGCGGCAATTTCTTGAACCGAGGGAATAGTATTGTTAAGCGGAAACATTTCCGCAAGACGTTGTTGTAATTCTGCTGCAGTCATGTTATCTTGTCTTTCAACAAAATCACTATTCATATTAAACCCTGATGTATTATATGCACCCGTTCCAAAAACTTTTCCAATTGATTTACTCATTTTTTATCTCCTATAATTTTTCACGATATGTAAGAAATATATTATATAAAATTAGAAAAATCAAGTTTTAAATAATAAAAATATTATTTACGAAAATATATAACGCAGATTCAAAATGTTATAATACAATCAACTGGGGATAATTTACCTTGTAGTTAAACCAACTTCTGTTGGTTCTAACCGATAACCGAAGTTTAAAAAACAAAGCGGCCGCCACAAAGGCGACCATTTTGTTTTAATTGGTGGAGCTAAGGAGGATCTTCTTGCTTCGTAAGCTCGCGCTTATTGCGCTTGCTAACTGCGCTTCGGTCACTCGGCTAAAACAACAGCTTAATTGTTTTCCTCGTCTTGCTTCGTAAGCTCGCGCTTATTGCGCTTGCTAACTGCGCTTCGGTCACTCGGCTACTAAATGCGCCTCAGCTACCGCTTCGGCTTATTAAGTATCCTTCGCCGCTCGTCATAAAAATGTCCACCGGACATTTTTATTTCCTCGCGCTCCTGACGGTCAGGAGTTCTATCCCTATCATAAATTAAAAAGAAAAGACAGGGCTAAACCCTGTCTTTTCTTTTTAATTGGTGGAGCTAAGGAGGATCGAACTCCTGACCTCTTGAATGCCATTCAAGCGCTCTCCCAGCTGAGCTATAACCCCAACATAATATTTGACATATGCCCTTAGCAAATTGCTGAGAACAGACACATACATAGCAAATATTTCAGCTAATTGCAAGTAAAATTTTCGCTCCTGTGATTTTTTTGCAAATTTTATTAGACTTTAAGCAAAAATATCCTATATTTTGCTTATGGAAAATCAACAACTGACACAACTTCTTTTAGATTGGTTCGCGCAAAACGGCCGCGATTTACCGTGGCGATACAAAGGTGGTGCTCACCCCAATCCTTATATCGTTTTTGTTTCGGAAATGATGTTGCAACAAACCACCGTTAAAACGGTTATACCATATTTTACACGTTTTATACAGCGCTTTCCAACCGTGCAAGATTTAGCCTCTGCCACCGACGATGAAGTGGCAAAATATTGGCAAGGTCTCGGCTATTATTCACGTGCCCGCGCTTTGTTGCACACCGCACAAACCATTTGCCAAATCTACGACGGCCATTTTCCGCAAATAGAATCCGAAGTGGCTAAACTTAAAGGTTTCGGTCCTTATATGACAGCCAGTTTTTTGGCCTTAGCGTTTAACCAACCGCAGACAGTTATTGACGGCAACGTCATGCGCATTATGTGCCGTATGTTCGGTTTAACCCAGCCGCTTGATGAAATTCAACCCAAAATTCGTCAATATGCCGCAACTTTAGCTTCTAAGACACATCCTGCCGACTATGCTTCGGCCATAATGGATTTAGGGGCAACCGTCTGCACACCGAAAAAGCCGCTTTGCGTTTTGTGCCCATGGCAAAAATATTGCGCCAGTAACGGTCGCGCCGATATTGAGCAAATTCCCGCACGCCGTTCTGTCTCCAAAAAAGAGTATAACGGCTTTGTATTTATTATTTGCAATGCTAAAGGGCAAATTTACATTCGCAAGCGCAGCGAAAAAGGTTTGCTCCACGGTTTGTATGAATTTCCATGGAATACCGCAACACCCGATTGGTTATCAGATGTCAGTGCTTCTGAAAATTATGTCACACATGTTTTTACCCATATAAAAATGAAGCTGCAAATTGTCTATGCCTCTGCCGCAAAAGCACCGAATGACGGCTTTTTTGTATTACCCACACAACTGACTGACTATCCGATGTCAACTCTAATGCAAAAAGTCTGCCGATACATAAAAATAACAAAAGCCCGCTCAACCGAATGAGGGGGCTTTTATCTTTGATTTTAAATGACAGAGAACTTATAAAACTCTCATGTTTTCAATCTCCATGCGTCAACCGCACGCAGATAATCTGCACACTTGCGTAAATCAAAATGACCGTCTTCGTCCTCCAAACGACGCTGCGCATCAACAAAAACACCGGCATAGTTTGGCTTTTTTTGCCAACTCGCATAAATTTCATCAAGAACCTGAGCCACATTATCGGGACCAATGCCACCGGCATATCCCTGCAGCACACACGGCCAAACCGGCGCTGGACGTGAACTGGGAGCAATACCCTGTCCAAATGAGCTGTCATACAGCAAATCAAACTCTCTGCCACGCTCATAGAGCTGTTCAATTAAAGGTTTGTTACTGTCATTGTATGACAAAATAAAACGGTGCTGCGGAAAATCGGTTATCAGATTTCCCAATTTCATCAGATCAGGAGTTTGCTCTCTGCCAATCTTAAAATTAAGCTGAATCCTCTGAAAGAACGGCTTGCCGTCAATTCCTTTCAGCCTCATCAATTCCAAGAGTTCAGGCGCAACAATGCCCTGCCCTAAATCAGCCACCCAGCCGTTATTAACATGCAATGCGGCGTTGATTCCTAACTTTTCCTGCGTAACCAGCGTAGACAATGCATAAAGCCACGGCAAGCGCCCCGGTTTTTGCAAACACTGCTCGGCAGAAACCTGCACTCCGATTTCAGCCAACGGAAACATTGACAACAAATTCATTAACTGATACCGGTTCGTGGTTTCGTTGGTTCCGGAACACGTTACATACTTAATCTCCATCATAGGCATAAGAATTTAGACATTAATAATTTAAAATCGTTTTCAATTATAATTTTTTTGTATAAATTGTCAAGTTATTATTGCAGATGGCGGTTTGAACGATGCGGCATCATTTTCTCTTTCTGCGCAGTTTTTTGTTGCAAATTCTGCGTTTCCTCGTGTCCATCTTCTTCATCTGATGAATTGTCATTTTTATCGCTGGAAAATGCTTGTTTCACATTGCTTCCCACTTCTTTAGTGCCTTCCCACACATCGCCTGTAAATTCCTTTGTGCCTTCCCATATATCTCCGGTCATTTCTTTGGTACCTTCCCAAACATCGCCGGTGAATTCCTTGGTGCCTTTCCACATATCTCCCGTCACTTCTTTGGTTTTATCCCAAGCTTTTACCGTTCCTTCTTTTGTATGTTGCCATAGTCCCTTTTCTTGTGTCATTTGATTTTCTCCCTGTTGAATCTGATTATTTTCAATGCTTGTTGCGTGGCACAAATTTGTCATTATAACATTGCCCCAAACAAACATAAGCAGTCCGAATATGATATTTTTGCTTTTCATCTTTTCCTCCTCGGATCAACAAAGAAATAATTTATTCTCACGGCTTTTCAATATAATAAAACAGATAACGCCGGCAATTGCCGGCGCTGTCATAAAAGCATTTAAGCTATTTTTTTATTTTACTAAATCAATAACCGAATCTGTAATATCAATACCGCCATCAACTATTGAAGCTTTATTGATAATCACGTTCAGCCCTTGTTTTTGAGCCACGGCTTTAACCGTATCATTTAACTTTTGATCCGAAGCCTGTAATGCCGAGGCATATAATTTATCGTAACCTTCTTTCTGAGCATTTATTTTTGCTAAATATTCTTCCGATAATTTTTTGCGTGCATCTTCATCTTTTACATCTTTAATTTGATTATTTGCCGCATCAGCCATGTTTTTCAAATTTTGCATTTGGCCGTCGCGCATTATTTTCAGTGCCGCCACATCCTTAGATTCTGCAATTACACGTTGCAAATCAACAACGGCAATTCTTTGTGCATTACCTACCGTTGCCTTATAAGTCACAAAAGAGCTTACAACCGCAGCCAAAATTGCCATCAAAATAATCAATCCGTAATTGATACCGCTTTCACTATCATTTTTGGACATTTTAATTCTCCTTATTAAACATACGGGTATATATTAACTTGTTTTTTATGAATTTCAACAATTTTATTACTTTACATGTAAAAAAATACAATGTTCAAATTATTATTGACGCCGATTAAAAATTGTTTATTCTTATGCCTAAGGAGATTTGACCATGAAAGCACCGGATACCGGTATAAAAAGAATCTTAAAGGCTTTTGTTTATTCTTATCAGGGATTTATTGCCGCTTTTAAAAGCGAAGCGGCATTTCGCCAAGATATCGCTTTTTGCGTGTTTTGGGGTGTTTTTGCCTGTTGGCTGAATGTGCCTTTGTTGCACCGCTGTTTACTTTTGGCAACATTACTTTTGATTTTGCTTACAGAACTGATCAATACCGCCATAGAAACGATTATTGACCGCATTTCACCCGATTATCATGAACTATCAAAAAAAGCCAAAGACATCGGCAGCTTATTGGTTTTGCTTTCATTTATTAATGCCGGCCTTATATGGTTTGGCGTTGTTTATACCGATTATAGTGCCCTGCAACAACAAATAAGCGGTTTATTATAATGTATCAGCCGCAAGATTTAGCCGTTTACATTCACTGGCCGTTTTGCAAAAGCAAATGCCCCTATTGCGATTTCTATAAACAAGTTAATCCGCATGTTAATCAAACTCTGTTGGTTGATGAATATTTACAGGCACTACAAAAATATCACGAATTATTGCCCGATCGCCAAATCAAATCAATATTTTTCGGCGGCGGCACGCCATCACTGATGGAACCGCAACAAATCGCCCGTATTTTAGACTTTATTGCCGGTAAATGGAGTCTATCACCGCAAATTGAAATTTCTTTGGAAGCGAATCCGAACAGTCACTATCAAAATATGTTTTCTGATTTTAGAAATGCCGGCATCAATCGCTTATCTCTGGGCGTGCAAGCTCTAAATGAAGCCGATTTGCGTTTTTTGGGGCGTTCGCATAATGTAACCATGGCACGTTCCTGCCTTGCGGAAATTGTGCGCGTGTTTGATAATCACTCTGCCGATTTAATTTATGCACGACCGCAACAAAATATTGCCGCATGGCAACAAGAGCTGAGCGAAATTTGCTCTTATGGTCTTCGGCACATTTCGCTTTATCAGTTGACTATTGAAGAAGGCACGGTGTTTGCGCGCAAAAACATTCAAGTGCTTGATGAAGATAAAGCTGCCGAAATGTATGATTTTACGCGCGATTTTTTGCATGATGCCGGTTATCTGCATTACGAAGTGTCTAATTTTGCCCGCGCCGGTTATGAATCTCGCCATAATTTGACTTATTGGCAAGGCGGCGATTATCTCGGTATCGGCGCTTCGGCGCATGGCCGCATTTGTCTAAATGGTCAACATTTTGCAACGGTTTATCCTTTTGAACACACTATGTTAACTGCACACGAACGGGCGCGTGAGCTCATTTTGATGGGATTACGTCTAACCGCCGGACTTAACAAGCAGCGTTTTAAGCAAATTTGCGACCTTGATTTGACAGAGGCCGTTAATCAAGAACATAAGCAAAATCTGCTGGAACTCGGTCTGTTGGAAGAAGACCGCTATTTCTTAAGGGTAACTTATCGCGGCATGCTTGTGCTGAACACCATTATTTTTCAACTTTGCGATATATAAAAAAGGCACCTGAACGGGTGCCTTTAATGAACATTCAATGACTGATTATTTGCGGCGTAAAAATGCCGGAATATCCAAATCATCGCTTGCAAAATCAACATCATCGGTGCCGGTTTTCATCATTTCCGTATCATCACCGAATTTAACGTCTTGACGTGCTTGTGCTTCTTGTTCATGATTTTTCTTGCGAGCCAGAGAAATTCCCATAAAACGATCAATGAACGAAGATGAGCGATTGGCCGGACTTTCTGTCGTTTCTACCTTCATTTCATCTTCCGGTTCTTCCTGATTAACGTCTTTAAAGATAGAAATGTCATTATCCTTAAAAAGTTCCGGTTCTTCCACACTCGGCACATCTTCTATAGCTGTAGAGCTGGCAAAGAAATCATCTTCTCCGGCTTTGGCATTATCAAATTCAAAGTTAATTTCCGAATCTTCCTCCGGTTCTTTATTATTTTTCATCAAAGCCGAAAATAGGGCCGAAGCTTGCGGCACTTCCGGAAATTCATCTGATTTATCCAGACCGGAAAAATCGTTCATTAGTTCATCATCTTCAGCCGACATATTTAAGTCGATCACATTATCGTCTTCTTCATTTTTTGCTTCTTCACGTAAATCATCATCTGCAAATAAAGCATCTATTTTTGCTTCTTGCGGTTCGTCAGAAACAGGTGATTGATGCATTTCCACCGGCTTTAAGGTTTCAATTTCCATCTTCGGTGTCACTGTCGGCACAAATGTTTCATCATCATAACTCTGATCAATCAACGACGGCTCTGCCGCGCGAGCAGTTTTATTTTCCGGCATCAACTGATTATCGTTGATTCCCGTCACCACAATAGAAACACGAATCTTACCGGATAACGAATCATCAAAACTAGATCCGAAAATAATATTGGCATCGTCACCAACTTCTTCTTTAATAGTGTTTGCCGCTTCATCTAATTCCGGCAATGTGATGTCCGTGCCGCCGGTAATGTTAATCAACACACCTTTGGCACCGAGCATTGAGCAATCATCCAACAGCGGATTTGCCAAAGCTTGACGTGCGGCTTCTTTGGCGCGACCTTTACCTTCGGCCTCTCCTGTTCCCATAATAGCTTTGCCTTTATCTTGCATAATATTTTTAACATCGGCAAAATCCAAGTTAATCAATCCCGGCATCATCATTAAATCGGTAATTGAGCGCACACCGGAATACAATACATTATCTGCCAACTTAAATGCTTCGGCCAATGTTGTATTTTCATCAGCAATACGGAATAAATTTTGATTTGGAATAATTATGATGCTGTCTACTTCTTGGGTAAAATTGTTCAAAGCGCCCTCGGCGATTTCCATGCGCTTACGCCCCTCAAAACTGAACGGTTTAGTCACAACACCGACGGTCAAAATGCCTTTTTCTTTAGCAATATGTGCCACAACCGGTGCAGCCCCCGAACCCGTTCCGCCACCCATACCGGCCGTAATAAACACCATATTTACACCTTCTAAGGCCTCGGCAATTTTATCTTTGGCTTCTTCGGCAGCCATTTTACCGACTTCCGGACGTGCGCCTGCACCTAAACCCTGTGTAATTTCCAAGCCCAGCTGAATTTTTTGACTGGCGGCAGAATGTGCCAAAGCTTGCGCATCGGTATTGGCAACAATAAAATCAACACCCTCCAGATTTTGCGAAATCATGTTATTTACAGCGTTTCCGCCGCCACCGCCAACACCGATTACGGCAATACGCGGTTTCAAGTATGACACGGCTGCATCTGCGACACCTAATTTGATAGACATTTGCTCACTCCCTATTGTATTCTTTACACACTATATAGTCAGAATAACGGCAATAAATTAAGTTTTAGTTACTATTTTTAAGAATTTTGCCGTAACCAGTTAAATATTTTAGCAATTTTACCGCCATCACTTGATGCGCGGCTGATAATCTTTTTCGGTTTGCGTTCAATATTATTGGTTTCAAACAACAGCATACCGAGAGCTGTTGAAAAAATCGGATTATTGCTCAAATGTTCCGGCATATCCGGAATATTGCGTGGCCCACCCAAACGCACTTGTTTATCCAAAATCAGATTGGCAACCGTGCGCATGCCGGTTAATTGACTGCCGCCGCCGGTCAGCACCACGCGATGATTACGCTGATTTTTCAATCCGTGAGCGTCCAGTTTCTTATTAACCAGTTCAAAAATTTCCTCCACACGAGGAGCAATAATTTTAATTAAATCAGAACGATGCAGTTGGCGAATAGAGCTGTCATCTTCTTCCCCCAGCGGATAAACATTTATCGGTTCATATTCATCATGCGATACTCCAAATGCGCAACCGCTGCATATTTTTAAGCTTTCGGCGTGATCAAATGAAGTTGTTAAACCTTGTGTGATATCGCGTGTAATATTTATACCCCCCACCGGAATGGTTGAAAATGCAATCGGATATCCGTTTTTAAATGTTGCAATACTGGTTGTGCCACCACCGATATCAACGATTGTTGCCCCATATTCACGCTCATCGTCCACCAAGCAAGCCAGCCCAGAAGCATAAGCCGTCAGCACTTTATTTTCCACTTCCAAATGCGCTGCATCAACCACCGAAACCAAGTTACGATATAGATTATTCGGATACATTCCGAGCAAAAAGTCAACTGAAAGTTCTTCGCCATATATATTCATCGGATCTTTCACCGCTTCGCCGCCATCTATTTTATAATTGGTCGGAAAACAGTGGATTAACTCATTATTTTCAACATTGATTTTATTTAAGCCGCGCTCACGCACTTTGGTGATATCTGTTTCACTCACCGGCTTATTACGTTTAAGCGGAATTGAAGCTTGACGCAATGTGCTTTGTGTTTTATCGCCGGAAACATTTATAATCACGCTTGTTAACCGTTCATCGGCTTCCTGTTCGGCTGCCTCTACCGCATTGCACACCGACATAAATGCTTGATTAACATCAGTGATAATACCGTTACGAATCCCCTTAGAGGCATAGTATCCATAGCCGGCGATTTTGATTTTTTTATCTTTGCTCACATGGGCAATTACGCAACATACCTTTGAAGAGCCTATATCCAAAGCGGCAATAATATTCCGATTCACTTTATACCTCAAACGTCAATTGTTTTTAATTTTCACGATTACTTTGTTTTTTAATCTTAAATCAATGAAAGTTAATTTACGTTTAAGAATCCCTTTTGTTTTATCTAATTTTACCAATTTATGCCAAGCATCTGCCACATCTTGCTCCGGCATTTTAACCACAACACCTTGTTCCACATCGTCAAAAATCAGATTCCAGCGACGTTTTGAAATAAAATTAGCTGCTTTCAAACGCGCAAATAGCTCTTTATCCTTACTGACAATGCGCAACAATTCGTTAATATGTGCCGGTGCATCTTCGCCGATAATTTGCAACACTCCTTGCGGCGGCACATAATCTGCCGGAATAATTTCCCCGTCCTCATCAATCGGATAAAATTCGTTTTTATATTGCCAAATTGAACGCACTTGTTTTTCACTGATGCAAATATGTAAAATATTCGGGAAATAATGCCGGCTGACGCTCACATTCTTTACCCATGGCAGCATTTTGACCTGTTTTTTAATCTCAGCCAAATCAATTTGCAAAATATTGTCACCACGCTTAACACCGATTGCCTGCAAAACCTCCGCCAAAGTGGTTTTATCACGTCCTTCCAGTGTCACATCATCAAGTCCCCAACCGGCATGCGCCGTCTGTTCATAAATTTCCGATAACAGCGAATCTATTTGCCGACCGACCAAATTGTGCCGCACCGTAATAATCCCCATCGTCATCAGCCAAATCAGCCCCAAAATCAAGACATTACCCAGCAAGCGATACGGCCACAAAACCGGCTCATATATTTTACCCTCAATGACCATTACTGTCTTTCCCCACGCGCTCAACTTCCCATTCTAAAATAACATCATATTTTTGCTTAACGGCAGCAATTATCTTTTCGCCCAATTCTTCAATCTGTGATGCGGTAGCCGTGCCATCATTTTCCAAAAAATTACAATGTTGTGATGACATCCGCACACCGCCGATTTTTACCTCGGCCATACCGGCATTTTTAATAAGCTCCCACGCACGCATACCTGCCGGATTCTTAAAAGTAGAACCGGCAGTTCTAATTCCTTGCGGCTGGTGTGTTTTGCGATATTCGTCATTTTGTTTGATTTTTTCTTCTATCTGCGCCGTTTCCGCCAACTGACCTTGCAGGCACAATTCCAATATAATCCAGTCGGCCGGAAACTCACTGTGACGATAGGCAAAATGAAAATCCTCGGCTGGCACTTGCAAAATATCTCCGACACCATTCATTACTTTAGCTGAAATCAACACATCGGATAAAGCTGTTCCAAAGCAACCGGCATTTGAACGCACGGCACCGCCCAAACTTCCGGGAATTGAGCATAAAAATTCCAATCCTCCCAAACCGTGTGCCGGCAAAATCTGTTTTAACAGCCGATTTTGCATACCGGCACCGCAGTAAATTTTTTGCCCGTCAATCCGCCATTGTTGGAAATTCTTATTTTCCAATTTAATAACCGCACCATTGATACCGCCGTCACGCACCAACAAATTAGAGCCGCTACCCAACACGAAAGCCGGCATATTTTGCGGCTTGTTTTGCAAAAAATATTGTAAATCGTCAATATCGGCCGGCAAATACATTACTTCAGCCGGTCCACCGACATTGAGCCATGTATATTTTTTAAGCGGCTCGTCAAATTTATAGTCGCCGCGCACTTGAGGCAAATGTTTGATTGTTTTATTCATAGCGCATCCTTATCCTCCGAGGCCGTATTTTTACGCGTTACCGCCAATAACATACCCACTTCAATTGCACATCCCAAAAGCGAAGATCCGCCATAAGAAATAAACGGCAACGTCATACCTTTGGTCGGAATAATATGCAGTGAAGATGCCATATTTACAAATGCCTGAATACCAAGCGCCGCTGCCAAACCAACCTCGGCATACATCACAAACAAATTACTTTCTTTTAAGGCCAAACGCAATGCCCGCACTATAATCACAGCAAACAGCAAAATAATAATTAAACACAGCCACACGCCATATTCTTCTCCGGCCACGGCAAAAACAAAGTCGGTATGAGCATCCGGAATATGCAGTTTTACCGTGCCTTCGCCCGGCCCTTTACCGACCAAATTACCGTTTTGAAATGCCTCCATGGCTCGGTTAATCTGATAACTGGTTTCATCGCTACCATATAAAAATTGGTCCACGCGCGCATGCACATGCGGAAAGATAAAATAAGAAGAAATCAACAATACAATACCGGCCAAAGCAGCAATAACAACCAGCATCATCGGCAAACCGGCCAAAAACAGTTGCAAACCAAACACTACAGTAAACAGCATAGTCATTCCGAGATCCGGCTGCAACAGTAACAGCAAAGCCACAATACCGAATAGTCCGGCAGAAATCAGCATACCCGGAAAATAATCATACTTTTTGCCCATATCCAACAACCATGCCGTTACAATAATAAAAATCGGTTTCATAAATTCCGAGGCCTGCAACGAAAAACCGCCGATACTCATCCAACGCCGCGCACCTTTGGTCTCAAAGCCGAAAAACAACGTTAAAAACATCAATCCGGCAATGATAACAAATCCGATTAAAGAAGCACGCCGAATCGTTTTAAGCTTAAACATTGAAAGAGTTAAAATTGCCGCAATGGAAACCACCACATAAACCACCTGTTTGCGCACAAACCAAAAATCATCAACCCCGATGGTGCGTGCCACAGCCGGACTGGCCGTTAAGTCTAAAACAATTCCGATGGCCAGCAAAGCCAAAGCCATTAACAAAATAACTTTATCAACAGTCCACCACCATTTTACAAAAATATTATCACTTTGCCGCGAAAAACCAACCATCTTTCCACCCTTATATCAGAACAACAACAGTATTCCTAAACCAACTAAAAACAAAGCTGTTAACCAAAAACTGAAAACCACTTTTTTCTCACTCCAACCCAATTGTTCAAAGTGATGATGTATCGGTGCCATTTTGAAAAAGCGCTTGCCTGTCTTTTTAAAATAAAGCACCTGAATCATTACCGAAAGCGTTTCAGCCACAAACACGCCGCCGACAACCGCCAATATAATCTCACTTTTTGTCATAATTGCAATGGCACCTAAAACCGCTCCTAACGCCAAAGAGCCTGTATCACCCATAAAAACGCGCGCTTTAGGTTTATTAAAATATAAAAAGCCCAGGCACGAACCGACAAGCGCGGCACAAACCACCGCCACTTCTCCGCTGCGCGGAATATAAAACAAATTGAAATCCACCGCATGATTTAATGAACAAAAATATGCCACCACACCAAAGAATGCAAATGCCATGATCAGCAGTCCCGAAGCCAAGCCATCCAGACCGTCGCTCAAATTAACCGCATTTGAAGCGCCGGAAATCACAACAACCGCAAACGGGATATAAAGCCATGACAGATTGAGCACCATACGGCGTAAATAAGTCAAATTCAAATGGTCTTCTTTCAGCATACTCCAAAAATCAAAATTTTGCCCTAAATGCGTGGCCTTATACGCAATCACTAAGCCCATAATCAGCACAAACAACATCATCGGCAGCATAATTGCCGCAAACAAAAACCTCTTGCCTTTATTGAGCGCCGTTTTTAACATCACTGCACTTATAAAAATCAGCGGAATTCCCAAAATAAAGAATAAAACAACAATATTTTTCACACTCGGTAACGCCAATACCGTATTGATTCCGCGCGGTGTTGCCGAAGTAATAATGCTGGCGGCCACCAATGCCGTTAAAAATTGGAAAAACAGTTTCATGCGCGCCGTCATGGCGTTAGATGTTTGTTTTTTGACCTTCCAATAATCATCAACGAAACCGGTTGCGCCATACATAATCAAAATCAGCAAACACACCCAAACAAAGTGATATTTCAAATTGCAAAACAGCAAAACAGACAAGATTGAAGTGCCTAAAATAAGCAATCCACCCATTGTCGGCGTGCCTTTTTTGGTTTGCAAATGGCTTTGCGGCCCATCTTCACGAATCGGTTGTCCGTTATGCTGATGTCGGTGTAAATAATTTATCAGCGGCGCACCAAAAATCAAACTTAGCACTAAAGACACACCAAAAGCCAACGCGGCGCGCACCGCAATTGTCCACCCGAAATCAAGCAAAACAAACATATCCGTCTCCTAAAATTAATGACATTAGTGTAGATGCAATATCTAAAATAAATCTTAAAAAAATGCAGATTTTACTTTTAAATTTACGAGAATTTTACTATTATTTGATTAAATGAAAGATATTATTGAAAGGGCAAATCATGAAAAAATTACTTTGGCTTACATGCGCATCTTTTTTGCTTGGCACTTTCGGCGCCTCTAACACTTTTGCAGCAGATGAAGATTTTTTCGGTATCAGTGAAGACACCGACGAATTTGGCATCAGCGCGCCGTTAAATACAACTGCCAAATCTTTGGCAAATGTTGATAACAACGCTGTTTTGTCTTCCTTTTTGCGCAGCAAAATACCAGCCTCAGCCGCTCGTAATATTGAAAAAGCCGAAAAAATTTTTTGTTATAATGTTGCTTATGCCAATCCCAATGAAGACAGTTATTTAATTGACGATATGGCCGTTACCGGTTCGTGTGGCGAATTATCCGACACCGGTCGTCAGCTGTTTCAAGAAACACTATGGAACAACACCTCGGCATTTTCCAATAATTTGGATAATTGTAATATTGCACCTAAAATTGTTTTGCGCTATGTTTACGGACCGGATCATACCGATGTGTTATTATCTTATCCTTGTCCGGCAGTCATATTTTTTCATGGACGGGATATTGTTACCATCAATGCCGCTCCGGCACAGCAAATTTTGGAGCAAATTACCACCGCTTATGCCAACTTAAGCGAAAAATACCTCTCCCCGGCTCTGATGAAGCAAATGGTCGGCAACGGCCAAGTTACCACTCAAGACCAAAAAGAAATGGTGCGCCGTATGAACACTACCGAAACTGCGCGTAAAAAATGGAGCACTGCGCCGCAGAAAACTTCCGCACCACAAAATACCGAAAATAAATTGCCAGAAGCAAAACCGGCAGCTAAAGGTTGGAATAAATTAAAATAATTTTTCCATAAAATCTTGTTAATTGTTCATTCTGCCTCTTGCCTTATGCAAGAGAATCGTATATCTATAGTTATATTTTGTAATTTAGATTTCGGCAGAAAATAAAGTGAAAACAGTTTCAAAAATAAAAAGCGCTCTTTTATATGCACAAGCTTTGTATGACGGCGCCGAGCGCACCAAAGAAGCTCAGCTTGCATATACCGATGCCCAGCATTTACAGGCCTTATCGGCAGAAGATTTGGCGTTGTTAGAACATTTAAATACCCCTTTAGGGCAAATGAGCGATAAACTAAGCATTATAGACGCACTCGCTCAAAAAATGTCTTTATGCAACAGTGTGCGAAATACCCTTAAAATTTTAACGCAAAACCGCAAACTGAATCTGTTATCTCTGATTATGGCGCAATTTATTGTCCTATATCAGCAAAAACACGATATTGCCGAGGTTGAAGTGCGCACCGTTATGGCGCTGAGCGAATCTCAGGACCGATTATTAAAAGAAAAATTATCGGCTCTTTTGCATAAAAAAATTTTGGTTAATTATGTAATTGATGCCCACATTATCGGCGGATTGGTTATTCGCTACGGCACCAATTTTATTGATAATTCCATTCAACACAAATTGAATGCGTTGAATCAACTTATGAAAGGAATCAAATAGATGTCTGTTAAAGCAGATGAAATATCTTCTATTTTAAAAGAAAAAATTGCTGATTTTGACTTGTCAACAGATATGGCCGAAGTCGGCAAAGTGCTTTCCGTAGGTGACGGAATTGCACGTGTTTTCGGCCTTGATAAAGTTCAGCTTAATGAAATGGTTGAATTTGAAAACGGCATTAAAGGTATGGCGCTCAATTTGGAAGAAGACAGCGTCAGCGTGGTGTTGTTCGGCTCTGATGAGGGCATTAAAGAAGGAGATATTGTTAAACGCACGGGGCAAATCGTCAGTGTCCCGACCGGCAAAGGTTTGCTCGGTCGTGTGGTTGATGCTTTAGGTAACCCGATTGACGGTATGGGACCGATAAAGGCTGAAAGTCAAAGTTATGCCGAAAAGAAAGCACCGGGCATTATTCCGAGACGCAGTGTGCATGAACCGGTGCAAACCGGCTTAAAGATTATTGATTCCCTCATTCCGATCGGTCGCGGTCAACGCGAACTGATTATCGGTGATCGTCAAACCGGTAAAACATCAATCATTATAGATACCATCATCAATCAAAAACGCACCAATGATGCGGCAAAAAATGATTCGGAAAAACTGTTTTGCATTTATGTAGCTGTCGGACAAAAGCGTTCATCTGTGGCACAAGTGGTTAAAACTTTGCGTGATTTCGGCGCGATGGATTATACCATTGTGGTGGCGGCCACCGCATCCGAAGCGGCACCGTTGCAATTTTTAGCGCCTTATGCCGGCACGGCAATGGGTGAATATTTCCGTGACAACGGCATGCACGCGGTTATTTTCTATGACGACTTGTCCAAACAAGCCGTGGCTTACCGACAAATGTCGCTTTTGATTCGCCGTCCACCGGGGCGTGAAGCTTATCCGGGTGACGTATTCTATTTACACTCACGTTTATTGGAACGCGCCGCAAAAATGAATGAGAAAAACGGTTCCGGTTCTTTAACCGCCATGCCGGTGATTGAAACGCAAGCCGGCGACGTTTCGGCTTATATTCCGACCAACGTCATTTCCATTACCGATGGTCAAATTTTCTTGGAAACGGCTCTGTTTTACCAAGGTATCAGACCGGCGGTAAATGTCGGTATTTCCGTATCGCGTGTAGGTTCGGCGGCACAAATTAAAGCCATGAAACAGGTTTCCGGTTCCATGAAATTAGACTTGGCACAATACCGCGAAATGGCTGCCTTTGCTCAGTTTTCGTCCGATTTGGATAAATCAACACAACAATTATTGGATAAAGGTGCCAAATTAACCGAACTGTTGAAACAGCCGGTGCATCAGCCAATGGCCACCGAAGAAGAAGTGGTTTCCATTTTCTCAGGGGTGCATGGATTTTTGACCAAATTAAGCGTTGCAGAAGTCAAAGATTTTGAACAAGCCGGTTTAGCTCAGTTGCGCGCCAGCCATCCGGAATATTTGGCCGAAATTCGTGAAAAACGCGTCATTTCGCCGGAATTAGATACAAAGTTACGCGCTTTTTATGAGAAGTTTGTGGAATATTACCTTAAAAACAAAGAAAAGGCAGCATAAATGGCCGGATTGAAAGAACTCAGAACCCGCATAGAAGCCATTAAGTCAACGCAAAAAATTACGTCGGCGATGAAAATGGTGGCGGCCTCGCGTTTGCGCCGCGTGCAGATTTTGGTAGATAAAAATCAGGGATATACGGAAAATTTGCGCCGCTCAGCGTTGCGTGTTAAAACCGAAATTGAGGCCGAAGAAAAAGCCAAAAATGTTAAGTTCATGCGCCCTGTTTTACTGGCTGAGAAGAAAAACCCGCAAAAATATTTGCTTTGCGTATTATCTTCCGACCGCGGCCTGTGCGGTGCCTATAACGGCAATGTAGCTAAATGCGCAATAAATCGTATTCAAGCGTTGCTAAAAGCCGGAAAAATCGTAAACGTTCGCTGTTATGGTAAAAAAGCTTACACCATTTTGCGTCGTCGCTTTGCATCAACCGACATCAATATTGAGCGTGTGGATATCAACTTTCATGATGTTACCTATGCCAAGGCCGGCGCCAAATTAGCCAGCCGCATTTTAAAAGAATTTGTCGGCAAGCAATTTGATGTATGCGAATTTGTTTACGCGCGTTTTATTTCCGCCATCAGTCGCAACTTTGTATGCGAGCAGGTTTGTCCTCTGGATTTAAACACCGAGCATCTCAGTGCCGAAGAGCTTAACCAAATCAATCGTGCCGGCGATGCTTTTTACGATTATTTGCCGGATAAATTAACCCTCTTAACCAATATTCTGCCGATTTTATTTTATGACAATGTATTTAAGGTTGTTGTTAATTCGGCAGCCAGTGAACATGGTGCGCGCATGAGCTCAATGGACAGCGCTACCCGTAACGCCAAAAAAATGATCAGTGAGCTTACTTTGAAATATAACAGTTTACGCCAGTCGGCCATTACCACGGAATTGATAGAAATTATCGCCGGCGCCGAAGCAATTTAATTACGAACAGGAGAAATTATGACAGCAAAAAATACAAAAGACGCACAAAAAATCGGACATATTCATCAGGTTTTGGGAGCGGTTGTTGATGTTAAATTTGCCGACGAGCAGGATTTGCCGGATATTTTGACAGCGCTGGAGTGTAATAACAACGGCCGTCGTTTGGTTTTAGAGGTTGAACAACACCTAGGCGATTGCGTTGTTCGTTGCATTGCATTAGATTCCACCGATGGTCTGGTGCGCGGTCAAGAAGTCATTAACACCGGCGAGCCGATTAAAGTTCCGGTCGGTCCGGAGCTTTTAGGACGTATTATCAATGTGTTAGGCGAACCTGTTGACGAACGTGGTGAAGTTAAAAGCACAACCTTTGCGCCTATCCACCGTGATGCGCCGGCTTTCACCGACCAATCTACCAAAGAAGAAATTTTAGTTACCGGAATTAAAGTGATTGACCTTTTAGAGCCATATTCCAAGGGCGGTAAAATCGGTTTGTTCGGCGGCGCCGGCGTGGGCAAAACCGTTCTGATTATGGAGCTGATTAACAACATTGCCAAAGGACATGGCGGCTATTCGGTCTTTACCGGCGTTGGCGAACGCACCCGCGAAGGCAATGACTTATATCATGAAATGATTGAATCCGGCGTTATTGACTTAGAGGGCGATAAATCAAAAACCGTTTTGGTTTACGGCCAGATGAATGAACCGCCGGGAGCCCGCGCTCGCGTGGCTTTAACCGGTTTGACCGAGGCCGAATATTTCCGTGACCAGGAACATCAGGACGTGCTGTTATTTATAGATAACATTTTCCGTTTCACACAAGCCGGCTCTGAGGTTTCCGCTTTGCTCGGACGTATTCCGTCGGCCGTTGGTTACCAACCGACTTTGGGCACCGACATGGGCGCCATGCAAGAGCGCATTACTTCCACCAAAGACGGCTCTATTACTTCAGTGCAAGCGGTTTATGTGCCGGCCGATGACTTAACCGATCCGGCTCCGGCCACCACGTTTGCCCACCTAGATGCCACCACGGTGCTGTCGCGTAAAATTTCCGAACTGGGTATTTATCCGGCGGTTGACCCGCTAGATTCTACCAGCCGCGCCTTAAGTCCGGACATTGCCGGACAAGAGCATTATGAAACGGCACGCCGTGTGCAGGAAATTTTGCAAAAGTATAATTCGTTGCAAGATATTATTGCCATTTTGGGTATGGACGAACTTTCGGAAGAAGACCGCCAAGTGGTGTCACGTGCGCGCAAAATTCAAAAATTCTTGTCGCAACCGTTCCATGTGGCTGAGGTATTTACCGGCTTAAAAGGTGTTTATGTTCAACTTGAAGATACCATCAAAGGCTTCAAAGGTATTTTGGACGGTTTGTATGATGATTTACCGGAAGCGGCCTTTTATATGGTCGGCACCATTGAAGACGCCATTGCCAAAGCCGAAAAAATGAAAGAGAATGATTAATGGCTGAAAATATTACTTTGCAAATATGGACTCCGGAGCGCACGGCTTTCAATCAAAAAGTTTACCGAGTCGTTTTACCGACAGGTAAGACAACCCTGACCGTGATTGAAGACCGCGCCCCAACTTCAATGATGATTTACGCCGGTGTAATGCAAATTTTAAACCCTGACGACTCGATCAAAGATTGGTATTTCATTGATAAAGGAGTCGCTGATATTGCACAAAACATGTGCCGAATTTCTACCGCGCATTTGTTGCATCATTCACAAATCACCATTGATAAGGCATTGGAATTAAAGGAAAAAGAACCGGAAAATGCGGTTTTTTACAATATGATTGTGCTATATTTGCAAGCATTTGCCGGTTAAATTCAGCTCTGATTTTTTATAGCCTCCGTTTCTGCGGAGGCTTTTTTAATGGTTATTCAGAATAAAGCTAAAAATTATTTTATTCGTCTAACTCTATGAATCTGAGTGTTATTTTTCGCTCATACACAATAAATAAAAATACTATATATTGTTTATTTACTTTTTATTAACACTATATATAGTATATTTTTAGTTAATGACACAACAATAAAAATTTAAGGAGAAACACTATGACCGTTATCAATTTTGAAAACATTGCTTTGACAGATGCTGAACGCCAGCCGTGCGAAATTTGGACTCGGGTGATGGGCTATCATCGTCCGGTTTCTGAATTTAACCGCGGTAAAAAATCGGAATATTATTCGCGCAAATGCTTTGTTGAAGAAAAGGCGGTTTCTCACTTAAACACAACAACTTCAGCTTGCAGCTGCGCCGCCGAATAATAAAATCCGGCATTACTTATGCTCAAAAAGCCCTGCTCCATGCGGGGCTTTTTTTTAACATTCTCCAAACAAATACTTGACAAATTTTCAAAAGGCATTATATACTAACAAATAGTGTAATTATAATTTAGATATATGTGTAATTTGATCTTACCCCTGAAAATCATCTGCCGAAACAACGGCAAGTCTGCGCAAACCCTGCAAATTCGCGGCGACTTCGTTAACATCGTCCGCGAGCGTCTTCCGCAAGTCACTGCTCTGACACCGGAAGACAAAAGTCAAATCAGCGCCCTGTGTCCGCAACTTGAAAAAGTAGAGCCGACACTTGCCGCCGAGGTCAAAAATTGGCTGGCCGGAAAATAACGACAGATGATATGTAAAAAATCCGTGTTTTAATCAACACGGATTTTTTTTATGCCTTGCATATTGGCGCAACCTCGGTTAAACTCGGGACCAGAAAAGGAAGAAAAATGGCAAAAATCATCAGTGCAACCGAAGCGACAAAGCTATTTAAATCAAATCAAACGCTTATGATTGGCGGCTTTTTGGAATGCGGTCTGCCTAATCAGGTTATCGGAGAACTATTAAAAACAGATATGAACGGTTGGACATTAATTGCCAATGATACATCAACGCCAAATACCAATAAAGGCCGCTTGATCAGCGCACGAAAAATCCAAAAAGCGATTGTGTCGCACATCGGCACGAATCCGGAAACAGTAGCGCAATTTAATGCCGGTGAAATTGAGGTAGAATTGGTGCCGCAAGGCACGTTGGCTGAAAGAATCCGCGCCGGCGGTGCCGGTTTGGGCGGTATTTTAACGCCGGTCGGACTTAATACCGAAGTGGCTAAAAATAAGCAAATTATTACTGTTGACGAGTGTGATTATTTGTTAGAAACGCCGCTCAAAGCCGATGTGGCGCTGATTTATGCCACATACGCCGACAAATTCGGCAACTTGTCATTTTACGGTTCAACACGCAATTTTAATGCTGTTATGCCACCGGCGGCTAAAATTGTTATTGCCGAAGTAGATGAATTGTCCGACGCCCCTCTTAACCCTAATCAGATTGTGGTGGCCGGCGTTTTTGTGGACTATCTGGTGGTAAGGGGGCAAAATGCAGCCTGATAAAAACCAAATTCAAGAACAAATTGCGCGCCGCGTGGCGCAAGAATTTCATGATAATGATGTTGTTACACTGGGCATCGGCTTACCGACCAAGGCTGCACAATATGTGCCGGACAATGTGCACATTATTGTGCAATCCGAAAACGGCGTGCTGGGCGTCGGCGGATATCCGGCAGACGGCTGCGGCGACTCGCGCATTACCAATGCCGGCGGCATTGAAGTTACCCTTAATGCCGGCGGCTGTTTCATGGACAGTTTTACGGCGTTTTCAATGATGCGCGGCGGTCATATTGATCTTACGGTTTTGGGCGCACTGCAGGTAGATGCCGAAGGTAATCTGGCCAACTGGTGTATTCCGGGCAAATTTACACCGGGCATGGGGGGCGCTATGGATTTGGTAGTCGGCACTAAAAAACTGATTGTGGCAATGGAGCACACCGCTAAGGGCGCGCCGAAAATTTTGCCAAAATGCACACTACCGCTGACAGCGGCGCATAAGGTTAGCCGCATCATTACCGAAAAAGCCGTCTTTGACGTGTGTGGCGACGGGCTGCATTTGCGTGAAATAACGCCGCTTTCTTCGTTAGATGACATTAAAGCGACTACCGCAGCCGAATTTAAGATAGATTTGATTTAGCACCTTTTTTCTGCAATCTTTTTACCCTATTTGTCTTTTTTTGCTTGAAAATGGACAAAATATAAGTTATAATAAGTCTAAAGAAGATCAAATGGGGAGAAAAGCCATGATGACTATAGAAGCAAAAGCCGAATATTTGCAAAATCAACATTTGGCGCAAGTAGAAAAAAAACTTGGCACTGCAGCATCAACAATTAAAATGTTTATGACACATGGAAATGAAACCGCTGCTAAGCAAACACTTTACACCACTTTAAAATTAATGAATCCTCAAGATGCAGCTTCTATTGATAAAGGAACCGTAATGGCTTTAATAGAAAGTTATCGTCTGGGAGCAGCCGTAAGAACAGCAGGATCGCAGATGGCGGAAAAGATGGCAAGCATGCCGGAAGATGCTAAATTTACCGAAATCAAAGCAGCCGGCAAAGAAAAAAGCAGTGGTTTATGGGGCGCAATTAAAGGTATGCAAAATGAAGTCCGCAAATTCATTTTACAACGCGGCAACCCTCGCGCCACAACAACATACTAATTCATCATTTATTTACACTTAGGTGCTATAGTGAGTGCAATATGATAATGGCAAGGAAAGCATGATGAGTGTAGAAAAATATTTGGTGGCAAATTTCCAAATCCTTGAAAATAAAGGTTTGATGGGGATTGAATTGGAAACGGACGGCGAGCCGGTTAATTCTGCCTCATTTTTGTATGACGGACGCAACTGCGCGGTGCTGATTTGCAATAACAGCAAAGCCTTTGTGTTACTTAATATTGCTTATGATTTGCGGCCGAAAATTTTGAACGCCAACCCATTACTGATTATTGAAACAAAAAACAATCAAGCCGTTAATCTTTTTGGCGTAGAGGTCACTAAAGTTGAAGCGTTGCCGTATCCGGATGAATTTGACAATGTTTTGACCGAAATTTTACAGCAAATCCGTGATAAATACGGCGATAAGGCTATTGACACAATGATTGAAAAGTTTTGGCCGGAAGATGCTCCGGAAAATAAGAAATAAGAGGGTTTCATGGCTGAAGATAATAAAAAAGCGCTGGAAACAATACAACGGTTGCGTATGGGACTTGGTAAAGAAGCGGAGATAGCAAAAACGCCGCAAAAAAATAAGACACCAAAGCCTATGGAAGATTTGAAAATACCGACAATTGACGATATCGGCGCCCCAACGCAAAGTATAGAGGAAATGTTTGCACTCATTCAGCGGCACGGACATCATTCATCCGGAGGGGTTAAAGCCGATTTTACGCAAGCGCAAGCGCCCCAGCCAACTGATATACTGAAGCTAACCAGTGATGATTTATTGGCACAAATGTCGCCGCAACAGCGGGAAAATTGGCAAAAGCTCAGCGATTTTATTGATAACTGGGTTGCTAATCAAGCTAAATAAATATATGTTTTACCGTAGGTTCTGCCAGAGAATAAAAGGTTTTTATTTTCGTCCAATGTTTCACGTGAAACATTAGACGGAATTTTCACTTATAACTTATTGATATTAAATATTGTTGATAAGATTTTATACGAAAAAACGTTGTTTTTAGTATAAGAATATTCTTATATTTTAGTTAATATATGGACAGAAATATATAAAAATAACTCTTTATATATTACATTATATCTATCCAATCGGCAAGCCAAACGGATCTGTTTTTGGCGGGTTACTGATATTTCCCGTGTTTGATGATAGTGTCGGTTTAACATATTTATCATACGCAGTTTGAATTTCTTCAAATAAAAATACCGGACTACCGAATCGGTCATATACTGTTTCATCATTGAGCGTTTGCTGCCACGTCAGCTGATGATAAGAAGGCGACAAAGCGCTGACGGCGTGTTGCAAACTCAGGCGATAAACGTCATCCAGCTTATAAACAGTGCCGGTTTCCAAATTAACATGCGCAATTTGTCCGGTATTGGCATCAATATAGGCAAAATGCCCCTTTTCATCGGCATAATTTTTGCACGGAATCTCAACCGGCGGAATATAATTGCTTTGCGGTTGTTGTGCCGCTTGAGGCTGTTGAGACTCATCGGGCGCGACTGGCGGCGGCATTGGTGTTGAAGCGGTTGCATTTGTATTTTGTTGCGCTGATTGCGCATTGGTATCGGTTTTTGTAGCAGGTTTGGGCGCATGTGCACTAATGCCGCGCAGAGCATTTAATTGTTGTAAAGTAAGCATTTTTTTATCCTTATTCCAATTATCTGCCACGATAGTCTATAAATTTATTAGAAAGCATCTTATTGGTTTCGGCGGCATCCAGTTTCTGCCCCGTTGCAATACTTTGCTGCGTGTTGGATTCATATTGCAATGCCAGACCAAGTTTATTGCTGGCTTCATACTTTGAAATTGCACGAAAATCACCATTAGATTGCTTTTCATAGTGGCGCACGTTGCGATAAATGCCGTCTGAATCTTTGTCGTTCGGATCATAAGTGGTGATAATATCGCCGCGTTGCACTGCCGCGGTGCGTTTTTCCTGACCTTCGCGGTCAGCCTTTCGCGCGCATGCCCATTTCATACTCTCAAATTCTTGATTTTTCTTCGGATCCATAATAATTCCGCCATTAGACATCGGAACCCCCATGCCGTCTCTGAAATCAAGTTGGTCACGCAAAGCATAATATATGTCAGGGTCTTCAGTGATAATCATTTCTCCGCCGTTTGCTTTTGCCGCATATACACCATTGTTAGAGCCGACCAAGCCGTTATCAAAATATTTCTCCGTTGTATTGCCCGTTCTTCTGGCCAACATTTCATTGTCATAAAGCTCAAAATCAGACATAGATGCTCTATAATCTGTATAATTATTACTCGGATGTTTATGAGTTCCGCCGAAAGATGCATAGGGATTTTCCACCAATTGTCCTTTCTCATCACGATCGCCGTCACTGACTTTAACTGTATCCCAGCTGTTGCCCTTTACGACCATAAAAGTCCGTTCATCAAACCCCATCTCTTTTAATTTTGTGCTTAACGATTTTTCCTTTAGTTCTTCTCGGAGTTCAGCTGCTCTTGGACTTTTATCAATACCTTCTCTATAATCTGCCATTGTCGTTCTCCCCATTTTTTATTTTGCACATAAAAAATCCCGCGTCGTTAGAGCGGGCGGATGTTGACAAACCGTATCCAGATGGTTAAAAGAACGGCTCGGCTTATTCGGCCTAAAACCTTATTGAGCCGACATCCGTCCGAAAACAGACATCGGCATATATATTTATAGTCGTTTATGCACTTTTACGACTAACCATCCAGATAAAAGGGTTGTCACGCCCTGGAATATGTCTCCATATTCTGTTTTAAATATAGACCATATTTAAAGTAATGTCCAGCATTTTTTATAAGTGTATATATCATTTGCTAAGAAGGGTTTGCGCCAATTGAGAGGATTTTGGTATGCTAAAGCAGATAAAAAGAAGCGGTAGATGCCTTATCCGCGCAAAGCGCGGAGGCATGACATTATAAAGATTCGGCCGAGATCCTCCGGTCGGAGCCGGAGGATGACAGTTTAAAAAGAGTGCGAGGATGACATTATAAAATAAGAGCGCGGAGGCATGACTTTTTATAGTTTATATAATACCGCACTTTGTGCGGAGATGCCTTCGTCGCCTTTTCAAGGCTCCTCTGCATGACAAGGAAAGAGAAAGTGCGGAGATGCCTACGGGGCATAAAGCCCCTCTGCATGACATATTCTTTGTCATTGTGAGGAGTGCAAAGCACGACGTAACAATCTTCGGACGCAAGTCCGATAATTAGCGCACTTACCGCACTAAAGTGCGGAGATGCCTTCGTCGCCTTTTTCAAGGCTCCTCTGCATGACAAGAAAAGAGAAAGTGCGGAGATGCCTACGGGGCATAAAGCCCCTCTGCATGACATATTCTTTGTCATTGTGAGGAGTGCAAAGCACGACGTGACAATCTTCGGACGCAAGTCCGATAATTAGCACATTTACCGCACTTTGTGCGGAGATGCCTTCGTCGCCTATGGCTCCTCTGCATGACGAAAAGAGAAAAGAAGCGGCTGAGTCCCTCGGGTTCTTACTAAAGTAAGCCCCGAGGGAGACGGGTTAATAAAGCGCCGATTGATTCTTGTTTCAACATCTTTTATTCTTATTGCGGGGTTAGGCGCAAACCGTCCGAATCGGCTGAAACAATCACTTTTGAATTGTCATCAACCGCACCGTCAAGCAACATCATGGCCAACGGATTTTCCAGATTTTGCACCAATAACCGTTTAAGCGGACGTGCTCCAAAGTCGGGATTATAGCCGTTTTCAGCCAGCCAATCTTTAGCTTTATCGTCCAGTTGCAAAGTGATATGACGTTCATTTAAGCGTTGTTGCAAGCGCTCTGTTTGAATATCAACAATGCGGCGAATCGCCTCTTTGCCAAGCGGATTAAACACCAAAATCTCATCCAGACGGTTCAAAAATTCCGGCTTAAAGAAGTTACGCAAAGTATCCATTACGTTTTGATCAGCTCCGGTAATCAAATTTGATGTCAAAATAATAAACGTATTTTTGAAATCTACCGTGCGACCTTTACCATCGGTCAAATGCCCTTCGTCAAGCACCTGCAACAGCAAATTAAATACGTCCGGATGTGCTTTTTCCACCTCATCAAACAAAATTACCTGATATGGACGACGACGCACCGCCTCGGTTAAAACACCGCCTTCATCATAGCCGACATATCCAGGAGGGGCGCCGATTAAGCGTGCCACAGAATGCTTTTCCATATATTCCGACATATCTATGCGAATGTATGCCGCTTCTTCATCAAACAGAAATTCGGCTAAGGCTTTGGCCAGCTCGGTTTTGCCGACGCCTGTCGGGCCGAGGAACAAAAATGAGCCAATCGGCCGATTCGGATCTTTTAAGCCTGAACGAGAACGACGCACGGCGTTTGCCACCGCCTGAATGGCTTCATCTTGCCCGACCACGCGTTTGGACAAGTTTTCTTCCAAATGCAGAAGCTTTTCACGTTCGCCACCAACCAATTTATCTACCGGAATACCGGTCCACTTTGAAACAACCGAAGCAATCATATCCGGCGTGACGGTTTCTATTGAAGTTTCATCAGCGCGACTCGCTTGTAATGCTTTGAGCTTGGCTTCCAAATCCGGAATTTCCTTATATTGCAACTCGCCGGCCTGTTCATACAAACCGTTACGCAAGGCCTTTTCGGCTTCAATACGCGCCATATCTATACGCTCGCGCAACTTATTAGCCTCTTGTGCCGCACTTTTATGTGTGTTCCACTGTTCGGTCTTTTCCGCCGACTGTTTTTCCAACTCGGCAATTTCGGTTTCAAGCTTAGCCAAACGCTCTTTTGACGATGTATCTGTTTCTTTACGCAAAGCTTCGCGCTCAATTTTAAGCTGTATCAATTTGCGGTCTATCTGATCCAACTCCTCGGGTTTGGAATCTAGTGCCATTTTGAGCTTGCTGGCCGCCTCATCAACCAAATCAATCGCCTTATCCGGTAAAAAACGATCGGTAATATAACGATTTGACATAACAGCCGCCGCCACCAATGCCGCATCTGAAATATGCACGCCATGGTGCAATTCATATTTTTCCTTAATGCCGCGCAAAATGGACACCGTATCGGAAACATCCGTTTCACCAACGTAAACGGTTTGGAATCGGCGAGCGAAGGCTGCATCTTTTTCAATATATTTCTGATATTCTTTAAGCGTGGTTGCTCCGATACAATGCAATTCGCCGCGCGCTAATGCCGGTTTAAGCAAGTTTGACGCATCCATTGAACCTTCTGAAGCACCGGCGCCGACCACTGTGTGCATTTCATCAATAAACAGTATAACTTGGCCGTTGGCGCTCTGCACTTCTTGCAAAACAGCTTTCAGGCGTTCTTCAAATTCGCCACGAAACTTTGCACCGGCAATCAAAGCACCCATATCCAGCGCCATTACGCGCTTATGAGCCAATGTGCTCGGCACATCGCCGTTAATAATACGTTGAGCCAAACCTTCAACAATCGCCGTTTTACCGACGCCCGGTTCGCCAATCAGAATCGGATTGTTTTTAGTGCGACGCGACAAAACCTGAATGGTGCGACGAATCTCTTCGTCACGACCGATTATCGGATCTAATTTTCCCTGCGCCGCACGCTCAGTATAATCTATGGCATATCTTTTAAGTGCTTCAAAATTATCTTCCGCTGAAGCCGAATCGGCTGTGCGCCCTTGTCGCATTTCGTTAATCGCCTGATTGAGTTTGGCGGCATCTACGCCATAAGATTTGTGCATCAAAACCGCCTGCAACAATCGCTCAACGCTGACAAACGTATCTTTAGCCTTTTGCGCCAACTGCTCGGCGGTATCCAAAACTTTTATGGTGTCTTGCGACAAAGTCAGCTGCACCGCTTGTCCGTCAACCGTCGGTAAGCGGCTGATATCTTCATCAACTTTAGAGCGCACCAAATCAGGATTAGCTCCGGACTGCGACAGCAAATTAGATGCCATGCCTTCTTTATCTTCAAGCATTACTTTAAGTAAATGCGCCGGCACCAAATATTGATTATTATTGCGCGATGCCAATTTTTCGGCATTTTGCAAAAAACCTTGACTTCTATCTGTGTATTTTTCCAAATTCATGTTCTTACTCCTTATACTTGAGTATATAGGGAGCATTTTTTTTGAATGCAATCCGAGAGCAGAAAATTTTTATTTTTTAAGATTAGCAGTAAGAACTTTTAAGACCTTAACCAGTTCTTCTTTCATCTTAGAGCGTTCAACCACCATATCTACCATGCCGTGTTCCAATAAATATTCGGCGCGCTGAAAACCTTCCGGCAATTTTTCGTGAATGGTTTGTTCTATCACGCGCTGTCCGGCAAAGCCGATTAAACAACCCTTTTCGGCAATATTAACATCTCCAAGCATGGCAAACGAGGCCGAAACACCGCCCGTGGTCGGATCTGTCAGAATTGAGATGAACGGCACACCGGCTTCTTTGAGCTCATTGACTGCGGCAGTTGTGCGAGCCATTTGCATGAGCGAAAACATACCTTCCTGCATGCGAGCACCACCGGAAGCTGCAACGGTAATCAATGGTTCTTTATTGGTCAAAGCCAAACGAGCGGCGGTTACAATTCCCTCGCCCACCGCCAAGCCCATAGAGCCGCCCATAAACGAAAAATCTAACGCTGCCACCACACTTTTAATGCCACCGATTGAACCGCGCGCCACCTGAATGGCATCATTATGACCGGTTTTTTTACGATTACTTTTAAGCCGGTCGGTATATTTTTGCAAATCCTTAAATTTAAGAGGATCATCTTGCACCGGCGGTAAAACAACATCCGTCCATTTAGCTTCATCAAATAAAAGTTTGAAGCGATTATCAACGTATAAACGCAAATGATGACCGCAAGATGTGCAGACATAATGCGACTGTTTTAATTCTTGCGCATAAAGCATTTGATTGCAATTCGGGCATTTTACCCACAAATTATCAGCAATTTCTTTCGGCGTCGTTTTTTGAATTTTCGGACGCACAATATCTGTCAGCCAATTCATTTAAGCCCCTTTCTTGGTGGCAAATTTATCTTTTACTTTATTAACCCAACCGAGCGTTTCTTTATTAACGGACATGGCCGCCTGCGCTTTGGCTTTTTCTTGCAAAGTTGCTACATTTTGCTGCAATCCGCTGACGGTTTCGTTGAGCTTGTTTTGTTCTTTTGACAACACTCTATTGGCTTTTCTTTGACAGCGCAATTCATGACGCAACGGAGCATGCGCAAACCATGCGCCTAAGCGGCCGCAAAAATAACCGTAAATCAGAAAAGCACTCAAAACCAACTTTGTGCTGAAACTGTCTGTCGTGTTGCCTAAAGCACCGAAATCAAAGGATATGCCTTCGCTTGACTCGGCGCAATAAACTGCTAAAACGGCTATAACCAACAGCGGTAAAGCTAAAATATAATGCAACAACTTCATTTTTCCCTCCATGAGGTTAAAAAGCCTGAACTTATTGAGAATCTGAATTCAATCTTTCATGCAACTCTTTGCCGGTTTTGAAATGCACTATATTCTTAGCCGGCACTTCAACGCGGTTTTTATTTTTCGGATTGATGGCAACACGCGGCTTTCTGGTGCGCACGGAGAAAGCACCGAATCCTCTGATTTCAACTCTGTTACCTTCTGCCAACGCTGTAGTCAGCTTATTAAAAACCACATCAACGATATTATCAATATCCTTAATTTTAAGATTTGGCATTTTTGCCGCAATTCTTTCAACTAATTCAGATCTAGTCACTTCATCCTCACAAATAAAATTCTGTTATGTTTTTAACACTATTACACTTTTCTTTTGCAGATATCCATATAATTTTTACGATTTTACACAAACATCGGGTGCTCTTAAGTATAAAGGTTTAGGAAAATTCAACTTTTTTTGCCGATATTTTTGTAATGCGCAAGCGGCAAGCTGAGCAAGCGGCACGCTTTTTTCCATATTTACGCTGTGAAGCACCAAACCACTTGGCTTATCTAAAAAACGTTCAACGCCATTACCAATCAGTGAGACCGTTTTGCCTTTGAGCTGATCTATAATTTGTTCATAAGGAACTGCGGCCGGTTCACATAATTTTTCGCGGCGACCGTTAAACAGCTGAAAATAAAAATCTTCGCGCTTAGTTTCAATAATTACCGCATTTAATGCCGCCAAATCAAAGTCATCTATGGCTTGCAAATAGGCCTCAAACGCATTAACACCGGTAACGGCCATTTGCGGGCGCGCCAAACTCATGGCGCGTGCGGCCGCCACGGAAGAACGCACGCCGGTAAAAGAGCCCGGACCGACACAAACGCCGAGTAAATCAATATTTGCGAAGTCAAGTTTTTGTTCTGATAACATTTTTTGAATTTGCGGCAATAAGGCTTCGGCCTGCCCGAATTCCATTTCCTGCCGATATTTTGTTTTTATTTCAGTATCACACATCAACGCTACTGCGCAATCATTTGCCGTTGTATCAAAAACCAATGTCCACATTTTTTTCCTAAAAAACTTTCAATTATTTGAAAAAATAAATTGCTTATTGTTGCTTATATAATATAAAATAATTCCAAGCGCAAACATTTTTTGAAAACAGAGAAATAAATGAACATAGATTTGCTTAATTGGACAGTTATCGGCGGCTTATTGATTATTTTGGGCTTGATGGCAATTTTAGCAATATTGCAAACCAAAATATATAAATATCGGCGCAAAATTTATTTTGTGCGACGTGATAAAGAACGCACCAACGAATTGTTATGGACAACCAAGGACGGTTATTTTTGCTTTATTTATTCTGATGAAAAACTTAATCATAATCCGCAAAAAGTTATGGGTAAATGTTCGCGCCGGTTGGCCGTGATGCTTGATTTAAAAAACGGCACCACCGCTGATTTTAATGAAATATGCGATGCTTTTTATAAAGATGATGCGCAACTTTTGAAAAAATATGTTTCTTTATTGCAACAAGACGGATTAGCCTTTGAAGATATGCTGAGCATAAAGGGGGGAAAACGTTTTATGTGTGTGTATGGTAATCGCGTGCACGGGGCCGACGGCAATTTATACGGCGATGTGGTTTGGTTTCGCGATGTTTCCGCCGAAGCCGAGCATATGCTGCAACTGGAAAATGAAAAAAACAGCGTTTTAAACACCATCAAACAATATGAAAATTTGATTGACGGCATTGAAATGCCGATTTGGTTGCGCGATGAAAATCTACAACTGGCAATTGTTAATAAAAAATATGCCGAATATAGCGGCAAAAATTCTAAGGCTGAAGTTTTGCGGCAAAATACCGAGCTCAGCAACAGTAAAGGCGAAACGCCAGATGCTGCTATAGCGGCCAGTGCACAAAAAACCAAAAAGAAGCAAAAAAAGCCTTTTAAAATGGTGCGTGGCGGTAATTACTATTTTTATGAATTACGCGAGAATCCGTATTTCATAGGTGATACGCTTGATAAAATAGGCACTGTCGGTTCTTTGGTTGATTGCACAGCTCTTGAAACCGCCAAACGCGATTTTGAACGCAACCAAAACAGTCACTTGGATATTTTAGGGGTTCTTGGAACCGCCTTTGCCATTTTTGATGAAAAAACCAATCTCTATTTTTATAACACATCATTTCGCCAATTATGGAATTTAGACGCTGATTTTTTGGAGAAAAAGCCATCTTATCTGCAATTTATTGAAACCATACGACAGCAGAAAATGTTGCCGCCGGTGCCTGATTTTAAAACATTCAAAGAAGAAGAATTAAGCGTTTTCAACCGGTTATGGAAAATGCGTGATGATTTATTACCTTTACCGGACGGCCGCACCATCCATCGTTTCAGAATGCCACACCCAAACGGCGTGATTTTTGCTTTTGAAGATGTGTCTGACCGGTTAGCCACAATGCGTCGGCTTAATGACTTGACTGAAATGCAACAAGGTATTTTGGATAATTTAACCGATGCTGTAATTATTTTCGGACCTAACCAACGCTTAAAATTTTATAACCGCGCTTATTTAAAGCTATGGAGCTTGGATTATGATAAAATGCAAGATGAACCTAAGATGGATGATGTCATTACTTATCAGAAATTGTTCTTCTCCAATATTCCGGAATGGAATGATTTCAGACAAACCATGCTCACCATGATTATGGAAGGACGGAAATTTACCTTAACCCGCGATGATAATGCCGAAATCAATGTTTCGCCGCAAATATTTTATGACGGTTCAATCATGTTGACATACACGGCAAAACATTCGGCGACAAAGTAACAGGCAATTAATTTGCAATAAAGGAAAAATAATGACTTTGACAGATGATACAGATGATGATGAAACTCCGGCCAGTAAACCGGATTGGAAAAAGAAAAAAGTCGGCGATGATGAACGATTGACTCTGCGTATTGACGCAATAGAAGCAGACAAATATCAAGCTCGCAAAAATAAAATGCAGACTTCAACAAAGCGTGCCAAACCAACTAATAAAATCAGTAAAAAAGTTAAACAATTATATGAAGATGACGAAGATGAAGATGACGGTATGGACGAAGATGTTGTTCGCTCTTTTCGCGAATTGCGCATGAACCAAAGTGATGCTTCAAACAGTGATACCACTTTGATTGACGCCTTGGCACCAAGCGAAAAACGTATGGTTGAGCAACGCACCAATATTGAAATTACCAGACATCAGGAAAATGCCGGACGGCTAAATGCCATGGAACAGGCAGACACTCTGGCGCGTAAAGCCGGAATCCGCAAAACAAATGATTCCGAACGAACCGAAAAAATGCAAGATGCAATTTATAATCCGAAACGTATCCGAGCCGAATCGCTTGAGAAGAATATTGCCAAGCAAATCGGATTGAAAGGCGAGATTAAATTTCATACCGAAGGTAAAGTGGTTGAAGGTGTCAAAGAACTCAAAAAAATGACAGATAATCATAAGGTTAAGAATATTAAAATGCAAGACATGCCGGATCTTGGCAAAAAGATGCTGACTGAAAATGAAAAAGCTGAGTTGATTTTGCGCAAATCGGGACAAACTGCTAAACTTTCCGAAATCAAAAAACAAAGCGCTTACGGCTTAAAGCCGAAAGAAGCCATGAAGAATCCGACTGTTAACAAGAAAAATTTTGAGCTTAATGCACCGCAGGCGCAAAAAGATAAGCAACAAGATAAAGATAATAACAAAACATATTCGCAGAAATTAAAATCTTTACTGCAAGAATCTTTACGGAAAAATAATAAAGTTCGCGGATAATCTTAAAGTTAAGATGGACAAATGCTTTAATATAGAGTAACATACATTAAAATTTAAATCAAATATTGGGGAAATGTGATGGAAAATCAATATTATACCTTAATGGAAAAACAAGACTTCTTTGAAATAATTGAAAATAAATATGGCGAATTGGCGGTTTTTATTGATGCCAGAGACGGTAATCCGAGCGAGCCGGTATTGCAATTTGACGGCAAGAAGACCGCTTTGTTATGTCGCGATGAGCGTCGTTCTATCATTTTAGATAACATAGATGCCGAAACATGCAACGTTTTGGCAGAATCTGAGGTAGTCATGATTGTTGAGCTTAAAGCGGAAATGGTGGAACGCGTTTATGCCGTGCCGGTTGAAAATGTTGAAGAAATCATTTTAAACGGTCGCCGCACACGAGCTGATGAGCTGTTTAAGGCTAAAAGTAAAGATGAATTACTTAAGTCTTTTGGAGCGATAAAAGTTTGGACGAGTGGTGAAAAATGATTGGTTTGGTTTTTGTGACGCATGGTAATTTGGCACTTGAGTTTGTGGCTGCCATGGAACATGTGGTGGGTAAACAAACACAGGTTGATTGTGTGTGCATTGGTCCGGAAGATGATATGGAAGCACGCCGTCAGGAAATTTTGCAAAAAACAAAAAACAATGACAGCGGTGATGGGGTTTTGCTTTTAACCGATATGTTCGGCGGCACGCCATCAAATTTAGCAATGTCAATTATCGGACACGGCAATTATGATGTGATTGCCGGAATGAATTTGCCAATGGTGATAAAATTGGCCACTGCACGCAAAGAATTGCCATTAAAAAAATGCGTAGACTGCGCTCAAGAAGCCGGCAAAAAGCACATTAACGTCGCCTCGCAATTATTAACCGGAAACGCTAAATGAGCGACGTTTTAGAAACAAATTTGATTATTTGCAATCAAAAAGGACTGCATGCGCGTGCTGCGGCGGCGTTTGTAAAATGTATTACCAATATTGATGCCGAAGTGATGGTGGAAAAAGACGGGCAAGTGGTGGACGGTTGCTCAATTTTGAGCTTAATGATGCTGGCCGCCTCTAAAGGCAGCACCATTAAAATTACGGCCAAGGGACAACAGGCTGCCGAGGCGATCAAAGCTTTGACCGTTTTGGTTAACTCGCGTTTTGGTGAGGAACAGTGATTAAGAAAAGAGCACCACGCAACAAGACCATTATCTTAACCCCGTCGCAAGAAAAAAAATATGCGGCTCGTTCCGAGATGGACTTACAAAAAGCGGCGCAAAACTATACTGATAAAATTATTTGGGCGGACACGATGGAAGCTTTGGCGCAATTGCCAGAGAAGATTGTTGATTTGATGATTGTTGATCCGCCATATAACTTAACCAAAAATTTTGCATCTACAACTTTCCGGCAAACAGATGTTGCCTCCTACCAAAAATGGTTAGACACGTGGCTTCAACAAACTTGTCGGCTATTAAAACCTCATGCCAGTATCTATATTTGTGCGGATTGGCGCACTTCTATTGCTATTCCAGAAGTGGCCGGCCGTTATTTTTTATTGCAAAACAGGATTACATGGGAGCGAGAAAAAGGACGCGCTGCCGGTAATAACTGGAAAAACTGCTTAGAAGATATTTGGTTTTTCACCAATAATGCACAATATACCTTTAATCTAAATGCCGTAAAAATACAACGTGCGGTTTTAGCGCCGTATCGCACAAGTGGTGGCGAGCCTAAGGATTGGCGTGAGCAGAACGGTAAAAAAATTCGTTTAACCGCACCATCTAATGTTTGGACGGATATTACGGTTCCCTTCTGGTCAATGCCGGAAAATACCGAACACCCGACACAAAAACCGGAAAAATTATTAGCCAAATTGATTCTAGCTTCAAGCAACAAAGGCGATTTGGTCTTTGACCCTTTTATCGGCTCTGGTTCAACTGCCGTAACGGCAAAAAAACTCGGCCGCCATTACTTGGGAATTGAACGCGAACAAAAATATGTAGCACTGACAATGAAACGTTTGGAAATGGCGGAAGAATCGTCATCCATTCAAGGGTATGAAGACGGAATATTTAAAAGTCGTAACAGTATAAGTTATTAAGTCACAAAAAAGCTTGAGTTTTCTGAAATTTAAAATTATATTGATAAGCCGTAGTGGTTATTTAATTCAATAATTTAGAATGTAGCAAGAATATGGCAAAATTGTTATGCTTTACATTTTGTAAGTTGGGAAAAAAACAATGAAATTGGGTAAAAATATAATTATTTGGTTAGCGGCCTTTGTTTTATTGACCCTAATCTTAGGTTGGACTGAAGGCAAAGATTTAAGAGGCGGATACGCAAAAGTTGCTTATTCGGAATTTATGCAAAATGTTAAAGATAAACGAGTGATTGACGTTACTATTCGCGGTGCTGAAATTTCCGGACAAATGGCTGACGGAAGCAAATTTTTGACCTATGCCCCATACAGTCCGTCTACGGTGGAAACATTGATTGAAAACGGGGTCAAAGTAGATGCAGAGCCGCAAGATACTTCTAGCGAAACTTTTTGGAGTATCTTTATTTCGTGGTTTCCGATGGTGTTGTTAATCGGTATGTGGGTTTTCTTTATGCGTCAAGCCAATGCCGGCAATAATAAAGCCATGAGCTTTGGAAAATCGCGTGCTCGTCTGATTGAAAGCAATAAAAAAGTGACATTTAAGGATGTGGCCGGCGCTGACGAATCTAAACAAGAATTGGAAGAAATCATTGATTTTTTGAAAGATCCGCAAAAATTTCAACGTTTAGGCGGTAAAATTCCGAAGGGTGTTTTGTTAGTCGGGCCTCCGGGAACGGGCAAAACCTTGTTGGCCAAAGCTGTGGCCGGCGAAGCTAATGTGCCGTTTTTTTCTATTTCCGGTTCTGACTTTGTGGAAATGTTTGTCGGTGTGGGTGCTTCGCGTGTGCGCGATATGTTTGCACAAGCCAAAAAAAATGCGCCTTGCCTGTTGTTTATTGATGAAATTGATGCCGTCGGACGCCACCGCGGAGCCGGACTTGGCGGCGGCAATGATGAGCGAGAACAAACCTTAAACCAGCTTTTGGTGGAAATGGATGGTTTTGAAGCTAACGAAAACGTTATTTTAATTGCAGCCACTAACCGACCGGACGTTTTGGATCCGGCACTCTTGCGACCGGGACGTTTTGACCGCCAAGTTACGGTCAGTAATCCGGATGTTAAAGGCCGTGAGGCTATTTTGAATGTGCATGTGCGCAAAGTTCCTTTGGCGCGCGATGTTGATTTGTCGGTTATTGCACGCGGCACGCCAGGGTTCTCGGGCGCGGATTTGGCCAATTTGGTTAATGAGGCGGCTTTGCTTGCGGCACGGCGCAATAAGCGTAAAGTAACGGCGGAAGATTTTGATAATGCCAAAGATAAAGTTTTAATGGGTAATGAACGCAAATCTATGGCGATGGATGAAAATGAGAAAAAGCTGACAGCTTATCATGAAGCCGGACACGCCATCTGTTCCTTACATGTTGCGGAAACCGATCCGATTCATAAAGCAACGATTATTCCGCGCGGACGAGCTCTCGGCATGGTGCAGCAATTGCCGGAAAAAGATCAATATTCTTATACGCGTGCCAAAATGCTGTCACGATTGATTATTTGTATGGGCGGACGAGCCAGCGAAGAGCTGAAATTCGGCTATGATAAAGTAACTTCCGGTGCTTCATCAGATATTGCAGCGGCAACAAACTTGGCGCGTTCAATGGTAACCGAATGGGGCATGAGTGATGCGTTGGGACCGGTTTTGTATGCCGAAAATTCCAATGAGGTATTTTTAGGACGTGCCGTTACGCAAAATAAGAACATGAGCGAAGACACGGCTCGTTTGGTAGACGCAGAAATTAAGCGTTTGGTCACTGAAGCCCATGACGAAGCAACGCGGATTTTGCGCGAAAATGATGCAGATTTGGAAAAGCTGGCACAAGCTTTAATGGAATATGAAACCTTGACCGGCGATGAAATTAAAGATATTATTGCCGGTAAGCCGATTGATCGCTCCGAACAAACTCCGGTAGCACCGGAAAAACAAACTAAGGCATCGGTGCCGGAACTTTAGGCTATAGACTACAAAAAAGGATAATAAAAAATGAATTTTGCAGATTTAGGATTAAGTGAAAAAACTCTTCAAGCCATCAGCGAAGCAGGATTAAGCACACCGACCACAGTGCAAGCTGATGTGATTCCCTCTATTTTGGCGGGAAAAGATGTTTTTACAATTGCGCCGGCTCGTTGCGGCAAAACTTGCTCGTATGTGTTACCGTTGATAGAGATTATTTCTCGCCGCAGTGCTAAAAATATTTTGATTATTACGGCCGGTTCAAAACAATCGGTCAGTGTTTCCGACCGTTTTGCCGTGTTTAATAAATATCACGAAGTTAATGAAAGCACCATTACCAACGATCAGGAAAACATTGATGATGAAGCTAATGTCATTATTGCATCACCGAATTTGCTGATTGATTTAATGAACGAAGATAAGATTGATTTATCGCAAACCGATATTTTGGTGGTAGATGACATCAATTTAATTAAAAAATTGCATCAGTTGAAAAATTTGGAAACGGTTTTGGCGGCGTTGCCGGCAGATAAGCAAAACATCGTTTTCACCAATCGCCGTTCTAAAGAGACACAAAGCATTTTGGATCAGATTTTGAAGACACCGGCCGAAATTAAAGTGGATAAAGATAAAGAAGCTGAAGCAGAACAAACGGAATCTGACACAGAAAATGCTCCGACTGCAGAAATTGCAAGTAACCGTGCAGAAGCCAAAAAGAAGCGTGATTTCAGTGCAAAAGACGGAGAAGCATTGAGTTTGATGAAAAAATATCACACTTTTGGGCGCAAAACGCCGGAATTTCTGTTGTTAAAAGTTGATTTAGCCGAAGATGAAGCTTCTTAGAGCTTCGGGCAGACATTTAACTTGACTTTGAGCCGTATTCATATTAGATTACGGCTTAATTTATTACGATTATGAAAATTATTTAATCTAACAATTATGCCTATGACAGAGATTTTAAATGCTATGGTCAGATGTCCGCAGTTGATGAAAAACAAAAGTGATAACACAACCGTTGCGGACATTTACTACAGAGAGTGTGTATTTGATCAAGAGGATGGCTCGTGGCTGTTAAAGCACTTGCAACCGTGGCAATTTGCCGACTATTGTCAACAGTTACAAAAAGCCGATGATGTGCTTGATGCGCAGAGCGCATTAAACCTGTTGGAAGTGTTCTGCAAAATGTATTGGCGACTGGAAGAACTGCAAAAGCCGTGCTATGATTTGGTGGCTGATTTGTGGCGTAAAACTGACGAAGTTGCCAAAATGCAGCTCATTCCTGTTCTAATGCACTTGAGCATTGTGTGTAATAACTTTGTGTTTTTGGCTCAAGAGCTGCTTGATTCGCTTTCAAAAGAACAGCAAAAAGCGCTGAAGTTGTATATGCCCGGTTGGACCAATCAGGACGAATATTCGGATATTACAGTTGCCGAATATCGGTATCGATTAAAGCATGGACTACCCTGCGATAGAGATGAGGTCAATTTACAAATTGATGAAAACAGAGTCTATCACAGTGTGAATCACACCAGACCAAGTTGTGTTAACGATTTTAAGTGCTTTTATGCCATGTTGGAAATTTTATATCAAACCGAGCAAGAATGTCTTTTTATGACCGGTTTGCAATAAAACGAACCCTAAAAACAAAAAAAGCTGAAGCATACTACTTCAGCTTTTTTTGTTTTGAACTATGAATTTCAGCTTAGTAATAAGCAATAATCCGTGACGGATTTCCGTTAATCAGCATACATCTTTGACCGGCATTGAGTAAAATATCGGTGCCTTGTGTTACGCTATAAGTCCGTCCATCATCAGTGCGCACCACATATTCGTATCCGCCTTGTTGCATCATTGAATCCTGAATTAAATTGCCGGCAAGCATACCTGCTGCTGCACCGCCGATGGCACCTAATGTGTGTGAACTTCTGCCGTGTCCGATGGTTGAACCTGCCACACCGCCGGCCACACCACCCAGCAATGTTCCGGCTGCATTGTCATCACTTGAAACATTTACCTGACGAACGGATAAAACCGTGCACGGAAAAGCCGAACTGGCTTGTCTGACTGACGAATAGCTGTAATCATTACTACCGATACGCGGTGCACAAGCTGCCAAAGCAATTAAAACCGGTGCTGCATAAACTAAATATTTTTTCATTTCGTTCTCCTTGTTTAAAATTTACCTAAAATCCGCACCTGAATGCAAAGATTATTTGTATATAAAATATCCGTATAAAAAACTGTTGTCAAGACTAGACAATTAATGTTGAATGGTTTATAGTGTATAAGATTTAAATTTTTATAACGCTTTTTGAAGGGGAAATAGAAAAAAATGCTAAAACGCACTCAAATAAAAGATTTATTGGCCGCAGAACACACAATAGACGCGGTGTTGATTAAAGGTTGGGTTAAAACAAAACGCGACTCCAAAGATTTTTCTTTTGTAGAAGTTAACGACGGTTCAACACTGAAAAATATTCAAGTGATTGCTAATAATACCCTTGTAAATTATAGCGAAATAAAAAAATTGACCACCGGTTCATCGGTAGCAGTTACCGGTGCATTGGTTGAATCGGCCGGCGGTAAGCAAAAATATGAAATTAAAGCTGACAGTATTGAAATTTATGGTGTGGCGCCAGATGATTATCCGTTACAAAAGAAAGGTATGAGCGATGAGTTTTTGCGCACAATCGCGCATTTGCGACCGCGCACAAATAAATATGGTGCGGCATTTCGGGTGCGCTCTCGGCTCTCTTACGCTATACACAACTTTTTTCAAAGCCGCGGTTTTGTTTATGTGCATACGCCGTTATTGACAGCGGCAGATTGCGAAGGTGCCGGTGAGATGTTTCAAGTAACTACACTTGATTTAAAGAATCCGCCGAAATTACCGAACGGTGAAGTTGACTATAGCAAAGACTTTTTCGGTACCCAAGCTCATTTAACGGTTTCAGGGCAATTAAACGGCGAAATGTATGCTTGTGCGCTTGGCAATATTTATACATTCGGGCCGACATTCCGTGCCGAAAACTCTAATACGCAACGTCATGCGGCCGAATTTTGGATGATTGAACCGGAAATGGCGTTTGCCGATATTCACGATAACATGGATTTAGCCGAGGATATGGTGCGTTATTTGGTTAAAGACATTATGGAAAATTGCGCAGATGATTTGGATTTGTTTGAACGTTTTGTTGATCCGACGTTGCAACAAACGCTGAAAAACATTGTAGATAACAGCTTTGCGCGCATTACTTATACAGAAGCCATTGAAATTATGCAAAAATCCGGTAAAAAATTTGAATATAAGCCGGAATATGGTATTGATATGCAAACCGAGCATGAGCGCTTTTTGGCCGAAGAATATTTCAAACGGCCGGTAATTGTGCGCGACTATCCGAAGGAAATTAAAGCTTTTTACATGAAACTGAATGATGACGGAAAGACTGTTGCGGCCATGGATGTCTTAGTGCCGAGAATCGGTGAGCTTATCGGCGGATCACAGCGTGAAGATCGTTATGATGTTTTATTAAAACGTATGAATGAACTGAAAATGGATGTGGCAAATTACGGTTGGTATTTAGATTCACGCAAATATGGCACCGTGCCGCATGCCGGTTTTGGTTTGGGTTTTGAACGCATGATGATGCTTGTTACCGGTATTGCCAATATTCGTGATACCATTCCGTTCCCGAGAACTCCGAAATCCATCAATTTTTAAGGAAATAAAATGAAGCGATTGCAACTTGCAACATTATTTGTTTTGGGAGCGGCTTTACTTTGGGGGACAAATGCAAAAGCTGAAGCTGAAGCTGAACATGAAATGATGAACAGTTATTTTGATGATGTGTTGCAAACGGTAGAAATCAAAGAAATGTCTGAGGAAACAGATAATGCTTTCAACGCTGATGTTGAGATTGTGCCGTTAAAAAAATCGTTATCAGCGGAAGAAAGTATGCTGGAAGACAGCTCTGATTTGTCTGTGATAGACAGTCAGCCGCTAACCGCGCTAAATTGCAATAATCCGAAACTTAAAGAACAAGTTGAACATTTTATATATAAAAACATCAATCAAAAAGATACAAATTCGGTTTTAGAAAAACGGCGGCGCTTATTGATGGTGCGCAATATGGCGGACTTTGAAGAAATTGATATTGAACAGATAGACAGCAAAGCGGATTTTGAAACGTTGGCAGCATTGGCCTATATGAAAATAAACAAGCATATAGAAATCAATAAAATTTGTCGTAGTCAGCAAAACAGAAACGATAAATTTAAGAATATTTATGCCGTTTTATATACGGTGGCCGGATATTATAAGGTTGTGGTAACAAACCTGATGCCGGTAGCCGATAAAATGAACGAAGCAACCTTTATTTTTACATGGTAAAAGGTGGCAGACGTGGCTAATAAAACCGATTTAATTGTCTATGAAAACAAAGCAAATCTACCGGCGGTCGTTGCCGATGACGGCTTACATGCCTATTTGGAAAAAATCAAACAATTTCCGGTGTTGAGCGAAGCCGAAGAAATGCGGTTAGTTAAAGAATTTAAGGAAAAAGGCGATTTACAAGCAGCACAAAAGTTAATTACTTCGCATTTGCGATTAGCTGTTAAAATTGCCCTTACCTACCGGCGTTACGGATTACCTACAGCGGATTTGATTTCAGAAGCAAATTTGGGGTTAATGCAGGCAGTCAAAAAATTTGATACCGAGAAAAAAGTGCGTTTATCTACTTATGCTATGTTATGGATTAAGGCAGCTCTCAATGATTTTGTATTACGCTCGTGGTCACTTGTTAAAATCGGCACGGTGGCAGCGCAGAAAAAGCTGTTCTACAATCTGGGACGAATTAAGGCTCGGCTCGGTTTATATGATAATAAAGAGCTGGAACCGAAAGTGGTCAAGCAAATTGCGCAAGAGCTTGTGGTAGACGAGCGCGATGTGGTGGAAATGAACCGACGCATCGGCGGAGACAGTTCGCTCAACACTATGGTTGGGCATGATGATGACGCAGTAGAAGCCATTGATCTATTGGCTGATAAGTCGCAGAATATTGAGGGACATTTGGCACAAAAACAAGAAGCTGATTTTAAGCGTAAGTTACTATTGAATGCTTTAGCAAAACTGAATGAACGCGAGCAATATATTGTTAAAAATCGTATGTTAACCGAGCAGCCGCAGACACTTGATGAGATTGGTGAAAAATTTCAAATCAGTCGTGAAAGAGTGCGACAAATTGAAAAGCGCGCGTTTGAAAAGCTTTCAGCAGAAGTAAAAAGTGCTTTGGCGGCGGCCTAAGATGAATGAGCAGCCTGAAATGAATGATTTTTTTACTGAAATGGTGCTGAAATTAGGCGCAGCCGGTATAGAGCAACCGCGCTTGGAAGCGCGCTTACTTTTGGCCCATGTAAAAAAATGTGAAGTAGCGAAAATTTTCAGCACAATTAATTTAACCGATGAAGAAAAGCAAAATGCAACAGAATTGCTAAAACGGCGTTTGGCGCATGAACCACTGGATAAAATTGTAGGCCACCGCGAATTTTTTAAGGCAGATTTTATTGTGAATCGCGATGTCCTCTCGCCACGACCGGATACGGAAACACTGATTGAAAGTGTGTTGAAATATTATACTGATTTAGGCGCGTCCCTGCAAATTTTGGATTTAGGAACCGGAAGCGGATGTATTATTGAGTCGTTGCTGTTAGAGTATCAAACTGCGCATGGTGTGGCTGTTGATGTTTCAGCCGCAGCTTTAGCAGTGGCGCGAAAAAATGCGAAGAAGTTGGGAATTTTGCCGCGACTGGATTTTGTTCAGGCGGACTGGTTCGCGACGGATTTTGCGGAAAATATCAGCAAATGCGGCGCGCAAAAATTTGATGTTATTGTAACGAATCCGCCGTATATTCCGAGCGGCGATATAGATGATTTGGCGCCGGAAGTGCGCGACTTTGATCCGCGATCTGCATTAGATGGCGGCGCTGACGGGTTTGACAGCTATCAGCGCATTGCAGAAATAGCGCCGGAATTGTTGGTTAGTGGCGGGCGAATTTTTATTGAAGCCGGTGTGGGACAAGCCGAACGAATCGCGGCTATTTTTGCGTCAAAAGGTTTGAAATTGGTTGAAATGCGTGCCGATTTAGCCGGCATTGCCCGCTGTGTGGTGATGAGAAAAAAATAAAATTCCATTGAAATATTTGTTACTTTATAAATTAAGGCGCGTAAGTATAAAAAAAATATTGCAGAAATGCAAAAAAATGCGTATATATGTGAATGAGCAATTTCTTGTCGCTCAATTTTTGGTTTAATTTTAATATGGCCGAAAGGCTATTTTTTTTGAGTGGTTTTATATGAGAAAAATTAATAACGGACAGAAGTTTCATAACAATAACAACAATACGATTTATTCTTTAAATTATAAATTTGACAGCATTTGTTCTGCCGGAAAATTTAGCGGCACGGCGTTGGATTTGATTAAAAAATATAATGAGCTGGCAAAAGAAGCGCACAGCAATGGTGATTATGTGGAAATGGAAGTGTTTCGCCAATATGCCGAGCATTACCGCAAAATAGTTACCGAAATTAACGAGCGGAAAAATCAAAATCGTGAAAATCGTCAGGCTAATGCGGCAGAAAATACTGAGCAATCACCGGAAACAGTCACTGAAGCACAACAGCAATCGGTGAATAACGGGCTGGTTGAAACACAAGCGGCTGAATCTAGTGCGCCGGCAACGGAAAGAGCAGATAATGAAACAGCAAGCAAATCGGTGACTAAGACAACTCGCCGGCACCGCGGCTTTACAGTGGTAGAAGTTTCGGCAACGCAAGAGAATTTACCTGAAGATAATTCTGAACAGGCAAAATCTGAAGAAACAACATCTAAGCCTAGACGTGGCAGAAAGCCGCTAATGAAAAGAAATACAAGCCCCGTTTCGGAGACTTCCGAGGCGTCAAATGCCTGAGAAAATTAAGAATTTGATTTTTGATTGCGACGGCGTTTTATATCCGATTTCGACGCTTACGACTAAGGAAATTATTGATGCGATGAAAAAGGTTTATCGTGAAGATTTGGGCGTTAGCGGCAATGAGCAAAATGAAATATCACAAGCGACCGTTGCGGATAATCATCGCGGATTATTTAATTATATTTTGGAAATTTGCCGATACAAAAATTTCAGTTTTGACCGATTTTGCAAAAAAATGGCCGACAACATTGACTATGGTCGCATTATACCTAATCCCCTACTATGGCGGAATCTACAAAATCTCGCCTCTAATTATAATGTAGCGGTTTTAAGCAATAACAGCCGTCCTCATGTGGCTAAAGTGATGAAACAGCTTTTCGGAAAATCCTTAAGTGAAATAGAACAAGGCAATATCAAGATTTTTGATATTTCATCATCCTTACATAATGGGCACTTTCATCCCAAGCAAAGTGATGATGGTTTAATTATTTTTTGTAAGCGCGCCAACATTATTCCATGTGAAAGCATGTTATTTGATGACGCGCCTTTAAACATTGAATCGGCACAAAAAATCGGAATGCACGGCACCCTAATTAGCGACAAAAATCCATTATCAAAAGCCTTAAAGCCTTTTTTGAAAAATATTGCCATACGGGGAAAAAACTATGAATGATTTAGAAAAAGCGCGGCAGATTGCTTTATATGATGATGTTTCAACTCCGCCGGACAGTGTGGTTTTGTATAGCATAAGTTATCAGCCGACAGATGAAAATAAACAAATGGCTCTGCGATATATGAAAACGCATCCCGAAGCTTATATGTTGGATGATACAAAATGCGGGCAAAAATTGATGTCTATGGGATTGGAAACCGGAAATAAAAATCCACCGGCTGAGTTGATGAAAATTTGGGCAATTGCTTCTAGACGATTTATTTTGGCCGCTTCCGGAAATGTAACGGCTTTTGTGCAAAACGCGGATAGGCGAAGCACTTTTTGTTCGGTTGAGCTGCCTCTGATTTTGGAAAACAAACAAATTCTATCCATCAACCATATTGATAAATATCAATTTGCATCACAATTTTCTGCGATTGAGACTATTTGATGTTTATTTGAACTATTTATCTGGATACTAATTATCTAAAACAGCCGGTCTGTTGAGGCTTATTGTTTCAATCAATTCCGGTGTAACATCAATAACTGACGAGGTTTGCGCGGCAACGGCACGTTTATCAAATACTACCGTAATACCTTTTTGCTTGGCATATTTAACCAGACCGGCATTGATACTTTCTGTTATATTTTGTATGCTTTTGGTGTATTCTTGTATCATGTTATCACGCTTAAATTTCAATGATTTCAGATAGACATCGGCAAAATCATCTTTGACTTTTCCATCTTTCATACTGGCTATTTTTTCCTGAGCAGAAGATACTTCATCGTTTAAAATATTGATTTTGGCCTCAAACTCGCGGTTCAAATCATCAACTTTCAAACCTTTCAAAATCTCTTCCAAATCATATATATACACATTTTGTAGCTTGCTGATTTTTGTTGCCATGCTATGTATCTGCACCTGTTGCAATATAATGCCTATCATGCTAATCAGTATTAAAACTGCTAAAAAATATAACGATGCCTTAGTTATCTTTGCTGTTGATTTTTGATTTTGTGTATTAGTTATTGCCATTACTTTTTCCTTAAAAAACAGATTGTTTACGGATAAATTGATTTACCCGTAAACAATCTTTGTGCTAATTTGCTTACCACGAATAGGTTACACCCATCCGGTAAATAACATCTGACGTGTCACCCCATGCCATACCGGCGTTTAACAACAGGTTGTCTGTTAGCCAGTGATATGCACCGACTGCAGCCGCTGTGTGACCGGAATATGCACCAGTACCAATAGACAACTGCGTATCGCCGTAAGCCCTTGCATTTGGTGCCAAAGCCGACATTGCTGCCATAGATGCCATACCGGTCTGGAATTCTTTACGTAATTTTCTATACCGGTTATCCAAGTCGTTAACCTGATAATCCAAACGATACATGTTGGCATCTAATGCTTTGATGGCATCTGTCACATTTGTTGCTTGCGACACGTACGCTGTTTCTTGCAATCCTGACAGATTACCTATTGCTTCATTCAAAGAAGCGATGTTTTTATTAACCGTGTTTGCAGAGCTTACGCCATTCATAGCTTGGCCTAAGTCTTCAGCCTTACCAATATTTGAAGCAATGCTTGTTATCGCCGAGGCTGTATCTTTGCCTGCTAATGACGCATAATTATCAAACGAGGTATTGTTCATACGGCTTCTGTCGCCGATTGCGGCATCTAAGTTTGTTAAGTGATGTTCCAGCGTGTCATTGGCTAAATTGCCATTATAACTTCCCGCTTCTCTTAACTTATCTGCCAAACCATGAACTTGGCCTAATGTTGCATCAATATTATTTAATGCCTCTACAACTGTTGACGGTAATGTATCTCCGCCGTTTGTCAGATTCTTCAAATCTTTATTCAGACGAGTCATATCACCTAACTTACCGTTCAACGCAGCGATGTTCTCATTAACTGTGTTTTCAATGCTTACACCGTTTGTTGAAGTGCCCGCCGCGGTAGAGCCTAAAACATCACCTAAGCCGATGCTGCCTTTAATCTTCTCTAACGCCTGCGTTACAGTCGTTACGCTTATATTGCCATATTCAGGAACATAAGTGCCGCCCGGTGTTGTTGCATCTGTCGGAACAATAACGTTTGCACTCCAAGATTTTTCTCCGGTCGTCGGATCTGTCGTAAAGCCTCCGCCCAGCGCCGTGCTTGCTGCATATAATTGATCATCTATTGACTTCATATTATCTGCCACGCTTGCCGCCAAGCTACCGTCAGGATTTGTAGAAGCCGCCACATAATGTCCGGCTGCCGTTTGGCCAATAGCACTGTCTAACGCTTCTAAGTTATCTGCTACCGAACGTGCCTGACCGGAATCTGCCGCTTTCACATATGTACCATCTGTTACAACACCTATCATGTTGTCTTCAATGTTCACAATGGCTTTATCCAATTCCATCACATTCTTACCGATGGTTAAGTTAGCTCCGTCAACATAACGTCCTCTGGTCTTTGTTGAATCGTCCTTGTCCACAACCTTAATAGCTTCTTTCAGCTCTCTGACATCTTGACCTTGAGAGCTAATATTGTCATTCAGACTCTGCAAGTTCTGTGCAACTGTCTTTGTGCCGTCAACATAAGATCCGGACAAAGCGCTCATGTCGCCAATTGTGTCGCTTACCCCCTTAACCGCTGCATCTAATGCGTTAAAGTTTTGTGCTACCGTATTGCCGTTGGTGACATATTTTCCGTTTGTCGGCTTTGTAGAAGCGACAAAGTCGTTTATTACTTGATTTGTTGACTGAATACTGCTCAGTAACTGACGATCACCTAACCGACGCGCCGCTGCTTCATCATTAATGGCTTGGTTTATATCGCCAATGCTCGAATCTATCGCAGCTTTGTCATAATAGTTTGTCGTTACATAGCTATGAACAGCGCTTGATGTGACAAGCTTATCATCACCGGCGGCAACTGATGTTGATTTTACATCATTACCTAACTTGGACATCATTACAGCGCCATCAGCAATTTTGCCTTCTGTTACTGCGTTATCATTCAACTGAGCCGTTTTAATCGCATTATCTGCAATATGAGCTGTATCAACTTTGCCAAATGTGATTAAGCCGTTTTCATCGGTTATGGCTACAGAAGTTGCCGCATTACCAGCCTTTTTCAAATACGTATCTGCAATCACATTACCGGATCCGTCTTTGACCGCTTGTTCGGCCTTGCCCACCTGTGTTGTGCCGTTTACAACTTTTGCTAAGTCATCCGTTGTCGTCTTTAACCGCGTTGCTAACGCATTCAAATTCGTGCCGACTTTATCATTCTTGCTGATATATGGTGTGCTTGATGCTATTGCATCCATACCAAGCGTATTAGCTACATCTGTTGCTGTCTGATAGCCGACATCATTCGTAAAGTCTGACACTTTCGTCGGTTTGTTGATCAAATCGGTATAAGAACCGCTTGTCGCAACTGTGGCCAAACCATGAACTTTAACCGGTGTACCATCAACAGATATTGCTCCGGCTGTTGTGCCTTCCGTTACGCTTTGAACCGCACTGTCTGCTAAATCTAAGCTATTTTGAACGGCTTGTGCCAATTTTGCCTTAGTAACGCTCTCGTCTACTAATTTGCCTCCGGCTAATGCGCTGTTCGTGGTCAGAACATCATAACCGCCTTGTGTCAAACTGCCGGCTACACTTACGCTTCCGGTGAATGCCGCACCGCTCAAGTTTGCTTTCTGATCCAATAACTCATCTGTCTTTGCTTGTGAGTAAACTTTTGTGCTTGCGCTCACAGCTTCACTGTTGGTACCTACGATGTTAGACCATGCAAACTTAGATGCTAAATCTGACGTTAAGCCATCAATCTTGCCTTGGCTGATTGAGCCATCCGTGATATTTGCATTGGTTATCGTGCCGACTTTAATCTGCTTATTCGCGTCATCCCATACAATCGTAGAATTATCTACATTCGTCTTTTGTAATGCGCTATCTGCCAAAGCCAAACTATCTTGAACAGCTTGCGCTAACTTATCCTTCGTTACAGCTTTATCTGCTAACTTCGGTGTTGTTACAGCACCGTCAGCGATTTCATCCGGACCAATTCCCGTTACTGAAATTACGCCGTCATCTGTGATGCGGATACCCGATCCGGCATTTCCGGATGTTGATGTCAGCTTGTTCTGTTTACCCTCTAAATCTAACGCAGTTGCAACATTTGAACCATTCACTTTTACACCATCCGATGTTACCGCAAATGTTGCCATCTTGCCGCCCCCCGCCGTATTTATCGCACTCACTCTGAAGGCTTCTACCGGTGTGGCTGAACTCTCAGATTTTTCGACTACGCTTGTAATAAATCCGGCGTCATTTGTAAACTGGCTCAAATTCGTTGTTGCCAACTTATTTAATGCTACACTGCCTGCTGTCAAATTGCTTCCATGGACAACTGCTCCGCCATTTTCTGTATTTAACTGAGCTTTCGTGTAGTAATTATCCAAGTTATCTACTGACTTCGTAATATAACCAGCATCATTTTCCCATTTAGAGACCTTGAATGCATTTACTTCAGCCTTCGTATACTTATCATTCCAACCGGCCTTCTCTGTTGCACTGACAAACTGCAGAGCATCCGTCGTCTTAATGTTGGCTGCCGCAATTTGAAGGTCTTTGCTGCCGTCCTGCAAATCTGCTGTTGTCGTATAATATGTCAGATCTGATACATCTTTCCTTATGAAGCTGTCAATCTTATTTGATAATGTTGTATCTAACTTAGCCTGCGAAACACTGCCGTCTGTCAAATTGCTTCCATGAACAACCGCCCCGCCATTTTCTGTATTTAACTGAGCTTTCGTGTAGTAATTATCCAAGTTATCAACATCTTTCGTGATGTAGCCCGCATCATTGGTAAATGATGACACGTCAGTTGGTGCTCCAATCAAATCACTATATTGACCCGTTGTCGCTACTGTGGCTAAATCTGCCTTATTGGCTTTCAAATCTAAGCCGCTATATACCGCTCCTGACGTTATCAGATTCGTGCTGTTTTGTGTCGCCGTCGTATCTGCTGTCAGCAATACTTCATGAGCGCTGTTTACTGTTTGTGCTACACCATTAACTCTGACACCCTGGATAGATGTGGCTCCCGCCGCTGCTCCACTGCGGATTGTAGCCAAGTCACTTATTGTATCTTGTTTACCAGATAATGCTGCATCCAAACCTGTTACTTTATCCATGGCCAAATTACCACCGGTTGCAACCTCAGACAATCCCTCTACCAAATTAGCTGCCAGCTTATTTGATGTGGTGATCTTGTCTTGTTTGCCGTTCAAACCAGCGTTCACTTCCGTGGTTGTGGCATAGCCTTTGGCCTCTACAGCATCCATAGTGGTATAACCCTTACTGGTTATCTTATCTTCTACTTGATCCGCTGTTTGATACCCTGCTGACTTGATATCTGCTACATCTTTAACCAATCCCGAGCTGCTGTTTCCTACTGTCGTTTCTAACGAGCTGATTTTACCTTCCGCACTCGTCAATCTGGTTCCTTGTGAAGTAATAGCATTCTTCGCATCAGCCATATCTTTAACCAAACCAGATGCTGCTCCACCCACAGTTGTTTTTAAGTTAGCAATATCTATTGATGCTCCTGTTTGCCACGTCTCCAGATTGTCAATATCATTCGCATTCTTTGTTATCTGTGCTACTTTCGTGCTGTTAATTCCGGAACCAAGTGCGGCATCTTGTGCTGCGTTAAATCTAATCTTGCTTGATGCTATATTGGCATCTGCAGATATATCTGCATTGGTGATTGCACCGTCTTTGATTTTTTCCGACGTCACGGCATTGTCAGCTAACTGCTCTTTCTCTACCGCGCCGTTTGCTAACTGCGTCTTGGTTATTGTTGCATTCTGGATATATGCACCATTTAACTTGTGATTAGCATCTATTTTACCTTGGGCATCTGTTATGCCATATCCGGCTAACGTCGTCGGTTTTTCGATCAAATCGGCAAATTTACCGCTGGTCGCCACTTTGGCTAAATCTGATGTCTTGGTATAATTCGTCAAATCTGATACATCTTTTGTGATGTAGCCTGCATCATTTTCCCATTTAGAGACTTTGAATGCATTTACTTCAGCCTTCGTATACTTATCATTCCAACCAGCCTTTTCTGTTGCACTGGCAAACTGCAGATCATCCGTCGTCTTAATGTTGGCTGCCGCAATTTGGAGGTCTTTGCTGTCATCCTGCAAATCTGCTGTTGTCGTATAGTTCGTTAAATCTGATACATCTTTTGTTATATAGCCTTTACCCGTAATCTGAGATTCTATCTTATCATACAATCCCGCGGTTGGCGTATAATTGTCACCATTTATTTGGGCATAATCAGCTAAGTCTGCCTCGTCTGCCTTCAGGTCTAATGCTGTTTTCACACCAGAATCCAAGTTCTTTACGGCATCCGCTACACTTAAGTTACTTGCACCGGTCGGATTGGTATAATTGGTGCCGGTTACTAACTGATTTCTGTTGCCTACTGATTTATTTAAGGCTAACAAATCTTCCTCAACCGTTGTGCCAACCGCTAAGTTTGTCCACGGTTTTTCACCACGCTCGTTCGGATCTGTTGCATTATACATATAACCATCAGCCGTCTGTGTGACCAAACCATGGATTTTACCAATGTTTGTATCCAGGTTTGCAAAAGCTTCTACCACTGACTTCGGTTCAGTCGTTGTTGCCCCTTCGTGCTTAGCCAAGTTACCGTATGTGTCTTTGAAGACTAGCTTATGGCTATCGCTGTTTACACCTAATGCATCGGCTACCGTCAGAGTTGTTACGCCATCGGCTTGCTTAATCGTTCCGACTAATGCTTCTGCACTTGCTCCGGAGCTGGCCGCCTTAATTGCTGCACCAATGGTTCCTGTAACATAATCTATGCTTTCATCATAAGTACCATTTACAGCATCTGCCTTAATCAGAGCTTTTGCTTGCGTTTCATTAATCTTTGTGGCTACAGCGCTGTCCAAAAGAACTAAGTTTGAAGCTACACTGACACTTTCATCCGGCTTACCGGTCGCATTATGCGTGGCCTTAATCACGGTTCCATCTTGCGCAACTTTACCGATGGCTTTATCCAAATTATACAGATTTAACGTAATCGGAACAATTTCTGGCTTATCACCCGGCCTATCTGCTGTGCCATAAATATAATTTGTGCCGCCGGTAATATTGCCATTTACATCTTTTTTTCCATTAACTTGATTACCTACTATAGAGGTTATGTTTTGTAACTCATAGGTATTCTTTGCTACACCTCTATCCAGGCTCATTAAGCTTGTGCTAATTTGAGCTTGCGTTAATCTTCCCGCAATTGAGTTGTAGTAGTAATCAGCTTCTGTTGTCGTAGGCCAGCTGCCTATGATATGATACTCTATATCATCTACTCTTTCTTTTAAGACAGCAATATCTCCGCCGCCGCCACCGCCGCCGGCTTCTATGGCATTATTCAAAATCTTCATATTTTGCGTCAACGTTTTGGTCTTATCCAAATATGTGCCGACTAATGAATTTTTATCGCCAATTACCTCATCTAATGCAGCCAAATCGCTTGCAACCGTATGCATAACTTCTTCTTCGTCTACGGTGCCAAACGGCGTGTTTTTAATTGTGTAAAGCCCTGTTACGCCTTCATTAGAACCTAATGCATTATCTAATGCTGTTAAGGCTTGACCAACAGAAATTCCACCTTCAAAATTCTTTGACTTGCCGATGTATTTGCCGCTTGTCTCTACTCCGCCCCAAGTGCCGATGGCATCATCTAATGACACCAGACTTTCGGCAACACTCTTATCCTTGCTAACGTAAGCATGCGTGTCCGGAATGGAGGCAAAGTCACCCAATCTGTTATCTAAATTTACAAGATTTTGCGTTACATCCGCTGTTCTCTTTATTGTATACAGATTCTGCTCCGGATTCGTCGCCTTATAGTTATCCAGATTATTCTGTGCTGTTGTTAATGCCCTGTCTGCCGCTGTATACGCTATACCAGTATCTGTTTGTTTATTCTTTGCGGCCTGCCATGCTTCATATTTAGCCTGCACATCTTCTGACTGGGCCTCCAGTGCTTCTTGATACTCCGCCCATTTTACAGCTACTTCTTGTTCCCAAGCTGCTTTTGTTGTATTTACCGTAGTTTTGGCTGCAGTCACCAAAGCTCTCAGCTCATTTGTGTGTGTTTTAATCGCATCTGCGTCCTCTTGCGACAAGAATGTGCCTATTGATTTATCTAAAGCCTCAATATTTTGGTTTACAGTGTTTCCTGCCGCAGTCGTTGCGCCGTCTTTATAACGCGTTGTTCCGGTGATTGCCGTCCCTACGTTCTTATTGATTTGACCAATGGCCGATGCCAGAACAATTTCCGAATCATTCGTTAAAGCTGTATAATCTACCGCCGTTACACCTTTAAGATAATCGTTCTCTACATGACCTGTATCAGAAATAGCACTGCCGGTTGCCGCTTTCACATTGTCAGCCAAATTATTTAACGCGCCTGTCAGGTTAGTTGATGCCGCGCCTGTTCCTTTTGTTGAATACAGCTTATCTGTTAATGCTGCGGCGTTATACGCAACAGTTTGATCAGCCGCAGTCACGTCATAAATTGCACCCAGTACCCCTGTGTTGTTGGTATTTACTTGGCCGATGGTGGCTACGTCATGCGCTGATGTTCCGTTCGCTACATTGATAATTTTACGATACAAATCACTTTCAGAATCACCGACCGAAACAGCGTTTCCGTCAGTTGCTAAAGTCTTAGAACCTTGACCCAAAGCTACAGAATTCGCACCGGCCGCTTCTGCATTTCTGCCGATTGCAATTGCGTCTGTGCCGGTCGCCGAAGCCGCATTATCACCGGTTGAATTCACCTTAACATACTTCGTGGCTGTGCTCGTAGCTTGGTTGACCGAAGCCATGGTCGCTAATACTTGATTATCTTTCAGACCTTCTGCACTTTCCGGCGTGTTATCTATACTGGTGATGTTGCCCGTGCCGTTGATGCTGAATGTGGCGTTTGCACTTTCTGCTGTACCATCGCCAACATTCAAAGCCTTGCCATTGGCAACCTTAACGCCATCTGTCGTATTTACCGTTAACAACGTTTCACCGCCGTCTTGAACAGTTAAGCCATCTTCTGCCGTCAATAAGCCCGTAGAAGTCGTTGTGCCGTTAACCGTCAAAGACTTTTGGTTTGTTGATGTGCCAACCACAACACCGTTTTTATCCGCCTTCAACACGGTCTTAGCTGCAGTTTCACTCCCGTTAACGTCTTTGATTTCTAAGCCGTCGTTGCCGGTAATCTTGCCATCGGCCGTTACTGTGCCGCTAACGGTTTCGTTACCGGTAATTGCCACTGTTGAGTCGGCTTCCGTTAAAGCAATCTTTGCTTTTTCTTTACCGATAGTTGTTGACGCTGCTTTGTCTCCGAATTTTCTTGCATCATTATTTCCATGTATCGCATTATATACATTCGTATCAATGTTATCCAGTTGTGCTTCAACCGTAGAGCCTGCGCGATAATGTTCGCCGCTTTCTGTTAATGTGCCAATTCTCTTACCCAAAGTGCTGATAGCTGAGCCAACCGTAATTTGACCGGTCGCCGTGCCAAATGATTTGGTGTTAGTGGTAGAGTCATTCAAATATGGCGTTTTGGTTGCAATTGCGCCAAGTTGGCTGACCGTTACTGCGTCGTGATCGGCCGAGCCTTCCGTTACATTAACAATCCTACGTGTATTATTTGTAGCACCTACCGAGAATGTATTAGCCACAGTAGCTGCCGAATTTTGACCGATTGCTACAGAGTTCGTTGCCGCTGCAGCAACGTTTGCGTTTGTACCAAGTGCAACACCATGACCTGATGAACTTGATGCACCGTTACCTAAAACAACTGCTCCGTCAACTGCACTAGCATTTTGACCTAAAGCAATTGCAACTATTCCGGCATTGGCATTTACGCCCATAGCAATACCGCTTGTTCCGCTGACTTTTGCATTATGACCTAATGCAATAGCATAATCTGCCGGAGTAGTGTATACATAAGGAACTTCATCTGTTCCCATTCCGGTTACAACGCCTGCTCTTGCTAAATTACCAATGGCAATTGCACTTGTTCCATAAGAAGCTGAATTTTGACCTAAAGCAACTGTTCCTTGAGATTTTGCTCTTGATTTATTACCTAAAGCAATACCATTTTCTCCATCCGTGACAGCATTTGCACCCATTGCAATACCGCCGGTTACACCTGCATTTACAATTGCACTGTTACCAATGGCGATACTTTGTTGTCCTTGAGCTTTAGCATAATCACCAAATGCAGCTGCAGAAAGTGCCGAAGCAATAGTATGCGGACCTACAGCAATTGAATCATTGCCTGTTGCACTGGCTTTATCGTCATCCGTATATGTGCTCTTTACGCTAACATATTTAGTTCCCTCTGCAATTGCATTATATACTGCTCCAGACGTAATCAAGTAATTTGTGCCTGTTTCGTCGGCCGTTACTGCCGTTTTAATACCATCGGCTTTCACTGTCCCTGAAGTACCAGGCAAAGTCAGAGTGTAAGCGTTCACATCGCCGTTGCTAATCACAACTTCATGATCTTCACCCTTCGAAGTAATTACGCCCTCCTTCGTCAGCTCTACTCCTTTGGCTTCTGTCGCCGCGTTAAAGTTACCTACCGTAACTGTATCTGTCGCACTTACTGCACCATTTGCCAACTCTACCGTCTTAGTATTCGCTGCAGCTCCGTCGCTTACCAAAATAGAACCATCTTTATTGATTTCTACCTTCGGCTTATTGTCACCGGTTTCTTTAACAATCTTTCCGGTTACATCTTCATCGCCGGCTACCGTGACTTTCGTCTTTTCTGCCGTTAAGATATCTGATCCATCAGCCGTTACGGTTACAGTCTTAGCTTCGTTATCTGTCGTCACTTTGGCATTAGACGTTCCTAATTGAGTTTTGTCTGCTAAATCTCCAAGCAAAACCGTATCTACGACTGCAGCGTTGCCATCACCGTGAACCTCTTTGGTTACATAGCCTTGAGAGGTTACATTTACATACACATTTCCATGTTCGTCTACCGGCTCTCTTGCCGCATCTCTTACTATGCCTTCTATTCCACCTGCATTCGTGGTTCTGTCTGTGCCATAGAAATACAAGCCGTTTGCGTCTAAGTATACCTTCTTCTTCGCTGATCCAGCTCCGCCATTATTTACAGCAACATCACCTGCTGCAATCATTAAGCCGTAATTATCTAACGATACAGCTCTGTCAGCTCGAGTGACTGTCGGATCTGTTAAGTTTTCTGTTAATGCATTTAACCCTGCAAATAAATTCAAACTCTGTGCTGTAAACCGTGACGCATAATTTCCATGGCTATCATTGTTCCAACTACCACCGTAGTTAAAGCCTCCTTGCAGACTCGTATCTGCATTCTTCGAATAGTATCCGGTTGAGCTTATTATGCTTGAACCCACTACTCCCGAAACTGCTATATTGAATGCATTGGTTGTAGTATCAATACCAAAACGTGCCGTGTCTGAGCCAGACGTTGCGGTTATGTTCTTGTTAGAAACTACTACCGTGCTATTGTCTCCACTTGTTGCAGACTTCCACGTCTTCGTGCCTGTAATGTCTTCTGCTCCAGACTTGTGAACAAAGTTGTTTCCTTCTCCACTGATGTAATTATATACTGCTCCAGCCGTAATCAAGTAATTTTTACCTTCTGCGTCGGCCGTTACTGCCGTTTTAATACCATCGGCTTTTATAGTATCAGTTGCGCTAGCTCCCGAATCTCCTGAAGGAAGTGTTAAAGTGGCTGCTTTTACATCGCCGCTCGCTACAACATTACCGTTCTTTATCTCTACCGTCTTAGTATTCGCTGCAGCTCCGTCGCTTACCAAAATAGAACCATCTTTATTGATTTCTACCTTCGGCTTATTGTCACCGGTTTCTTTAACTCTGATCCATCGGCCGTTACGGTTACCGTCTTAGCGCCGCCATTTAAAGCCACTCCGGCTAAAGTCTCAGCCTCCGCTGTGCCTGTTTTCTTTGTAACACCTAATGTTACTTTCTTAGCTTCTTCTTCTGCTGCTTCAACTTTAACGTTTGATGTATATTTATCCTCGCCATCTACATATTCGGCTGAGATTTCATCCGTATCGGCAATAGCTTTTTCAACAGAGGCTTTTGTTGCCAATACTTTATTATTAGCGTCTTCTGTGTCTGTCGTCGTATCTATGCTGGTTACTTCTTTACCGGCTAACTTAAATGAACCACTTGTCAATGAGTTGCTTGCATCCACTTCAAAGCCACTGACTGAAACAACTTTCTTATCACTTGTTAAGCCATTTGCCGTTCCTGTTAAGGTTGCTCCTGATGTACCGCCTACTTTTACCGTGCCCGCAAATGTTGCATTGCCGTCTTTGGCATCAAGCGTTATTTTCGCTGTCTCGGCATTGCTTAATGTCAAGTTCTTACCGCTGAATAACATATTATATGTTCCGGCATCTGCGTTTCCCGATGCTATCGTTTGTGAAAACGTCTTTGCGCCGGTGATATTTTCAGAACCACTCTTATGAACAAAGTTGTTTGCTGTATCACTATTATCTATGTCATTCTTAGCCAAACGATTGCTTAAAGCTCTCAGGTTTGCGTTTATTGATGCATTTTGTGCTATATCCGTTGCTACACCTGCTGCTGTAACATCTGCCGGAGCTGCTACCCAAGCACCTATATTGCTGTTTAATTGCGTAATTAAACCTGTTATACTGTCTTTTGACGCCAGCGTTCCGTTTGTGCCGTAATTAACCGTTCCGGCAGCCAAATCGCCTGAGGTCCACTTGCCGTCTGTGGCTGCAAACGAGCCACCCATGCCTTGGCTAACATTATGAGCTAAGCTGTCTATTGCCTGATTTATAGTTGACTTATTGCTTATTGCATTTTCAGTCAAATATCCTAACTTACCGGCACGGTTGTTGATTGTATTTAACGCCTCACTTAATTTCATTGTGCTGGTTGATTCCAACAAGCCGTTTTCATCTGTCGGAGTGAAATCAGCCGCTCCGGCACCAGACTTAACCGATGCCATGGTCGCCAGTATCATGTTATCTCCTGTTGATGACGCCGTATTATCTATGCTGGTTACGCCGCCTGTGCCGTTGATGCTGAATGTTGCATTTGCACTGCTGGCTGTGTTATCGCCTACATTCAAAGCCTTGCCGTTGGCAACCTTAACGCCATTTGTTGCATCTACCGTCAAAATTGTTTCAGCAGGTTGACCCTCTGTTACAACATCTTTAATCTCTAAGCCGTCATTGCCCGTTATCTTACCTGTGGTGTCTAACGTGCCGTCCACTGACGTTTTACCCTTAATCGCTACATTCGGATCGGTATCGCCGCCATCAATCGTAATGCCAGCTTGCAACGTTGGAGATGAAGTGCCTTTCGTTACACCTAACGTTACTTTCTTAGCTTCTTCTGCTTCAACTTTAACGCTTGATGTATATTTATTATCACCTGTACCATATTCGGCTGACATTTCATCCATATCGGCAATGGCTTGTTCGCGGTCGTAAATTTCTTTGACAATCGCCGTGTCTAACGCCATTAAGTTGGAGCCTACTCCGTTTGCTCCGGTTTCCGCGTTATATAAACTTAACTTACTCGAACGAGTTACCCCAGTTGCTACCTCTCTGTCATTCGCGTTCCATGTGCCAATTGCTTTATCTATCGCACTGGTAGCTGATAACAATGATGCGTTATCCGACACATAATTGTTGCTTGCGTAATTTGTTACCACGTCGCCGGCATCAGAAATTGCTCCACCGGTAATGGCTTTTACATTGTCTGCTATATTATTTAACGCGCCTGTCAGGTTAGTCGATGCCGTGCCTGTTCCTTTTACTGAATACAACTTATCTGTTAACGCTGCGTCGTCATACGCAACGGTTTGGTTTGCCGCTGTTACTTTATAAATTGCACCCAGTACCGTATTGTTATTGGTATTCACTTGGCCAATGGTTGCTACGTCATGCGCCGATGTACCGTCTGCGGCATTGATAATCCGACGGAATAAATTATTATCATCCGCTATATAATAACCCACTGAAACCGCATTACCATCGGTTGATAAAGTCTTAGAAAATGAACCCAACGCAATTGAAGAAGTTCCATTTGCTTCTGCTCCAACACCCAGCGCGATTGAAGCACCTCCAGTCGCTTGGGCCGAATTACCAATTGCTATTGCACTATCTGCAGAACCTGTTACTTTATTGTCCGAAAGAGTGCCTGCCACGGCATCAGTACCCATAGCAATCGAATTATTACCGGCAGCAATAGCTCCTGCTCCTTGTGCTATACTCTTAATCGTATTTGCTGAAACATACTTACCTTCGGTTGTATCCCATATCATATTTGCTTTAGAATTGACGCCTAAAGCGATTGCACCTACTCCGCCTGCTTGTGTATTTTTACCAATGGCAATTGCATCTGTGCCGGTCGCCGAAGCCGCGTTATCACCGGTTGAATTTACCTTAACATACTTCGTGGCGTCGCTCGTCGCTCGGCTTACTGAAGCCATCGTCGCTAAAATCTTGTCATTTCCTGTAGCTGTTGCCGCTGTGCCATCTATGCTGGTTACGGCGCCGGTGCCGTTGATGCTAAATGTTGCATCTCCGGTGTCTGAATCGCCTACATTCAAAGCCTTGCCGTTGGCAACCTTAACGCCACCTGTCGTATTTACCGTTAACAACGTTGCACCGCCGTCTTGAACAGTTAAGCCATCTTCTGCCGTCAATAAGCCCTTAGAAGTCGTTGTTCCATTAACCGTCAAAGACTTTTGGTTTGTTGATGTGCCAACCACAACACCATCTTTATCCGCCTTCAACACGGTCTTAGCTTCAGTTTCACTCGCGTTAACATCTTTGATTTCTAAGCCGTCATTGCCAGTTATCTTGCCGGTGGCTGTTAATGTGCCGCTAACGGTTTCGTTGCCCGTTATCGCCACTGTTGAGCTGGATTCCGTCACGGTAATCTTCGCGTTTGTATCACCGATGGTTGTTGATGTTGCATTGTTGCCAAATGTTATTGCATTATCATCTCCATGTATCGCATTATATACATTCGTATCAATAGCATCTAACTGCGCTTCAACCGTGCTGCCTGAACGATAATATTCTCCGCTTTCTGTTAATGTGCCTATTTTTTTAGCTATAGCACTTAAGTTTGCACCAACCGTATTTGTTGTGCTAATGGCTTTGGCTTCCGAATCGCCAATTATCGGTGTGTTTGCTTCAATTGCGCCTAACTGTGTTTGAATAGCCCCTGTCACACCGCTAACATAACCAATTTCGTCTGCTGTGGTGCTGCCATGCGATATCACTTTGCCGTTTGCATCTGAAACTAACGCCATATTTGCGCCGGTCACTTTAATGTTATCAGCCACATCTTTTAACGCTTTTGCCGTTACCAGATTTGTTTTTAATCTGTCTTGATAAGCTGGATCTGATTCAGACTGTTCCTTCGTCGGTATGCTGTTGACAATACCTTTTACAACTTGCGAACCTTCATCTGTGCCAAAACGCAAACCAGTTGTCGCGCTCAATGTCGTTAAACCTGTTACGCCTAAGGCACCGTTAACCTTTGCGCCGCCTGAAACATTTAAGCCATTTGTTGTAGCGCTTAAAATTGTGGTATTTGTGCCGTCGCTCAAGGTCAACGCATTTTGCGCTAAGCTTGTGTTTGCGCCGGCGTTCACTGTGGCCGTGCTTAAAGCACTATCTGTTAATGTGCTTGATGCTGAGCCATTACCCACTGTTAATGTGCCGTCTACCAACGTTGTGTTTGTTCCGGCCTTAATGCCGTTTGTTGCGTTGATTTGCTCCGAAAACGTCTTCGTTCCTGTTATGGTTTCTGGGCCGGTTTTATGAACCAATGTGGCATCAAGAGCGCGCACTGCGCCTGATTTTATCAGTTTACCGTCGTTGTCATAAGTATCAGGATGTTCGGTCGGATTTGCCTGATAGAAAATACCCGTTGTGTTATTATCTGCCGTGGTTACTGCAGCGAAAATGTCGCCGCTTACTGTATTCAACTGCGTGTCTAATGCCGTTAAGGCTGCACCGACAGATTGGCCACCTTCAAAATTCAACGACTTGCCGATATAATGGCCGGTTTCGGTCGCACTGCCCCATGTGCCGATGGCCGTATCAAGCGCCAACAGGTTGTCGCTCAGCGAGGTGGCCTCCTTTATATTCACAAAGTGTGTTTCATCAGGCGCTGTCGGATCGCCATATGAGCGGCTAGAAGAAGCTAGAATTTGAGAGCCTGTTCCACCGCTTATCGCTGTGACATAATTGTTCTTTGTGCCGCTATATTTGTTAGCACCACTATTCCATCCGCCATCAACAATCTCTTTAATTTTGCTTTTCACCGCGGCTTTATCGCTGAGAGTCACATCAGTCATATCAAAGTCACCATCCACAGTTAAAGTCGCGGTTGCAGGTGTTCCGGAATTATCATAAGTGACTTCTAATTCGCCCGTATAATGATAGAAATTGCTGGCGGTTTGCGAGTCTTTTACCACATAATTACCGTCTTGAGTCAATTTTATTTGATTTACCGTTACCGCATCTTGATCAAAGAAGCCATCGGCAAGATTAACTATTCTATTATTTCTGGAAGTTCCTCCTTTACCGACTGAAATCGTGTATTGTTGATCTGCCATGGAATTAAAGCCCAGCGCCGTAGAGCGGTAGCCGGTCGCATGTGCAGCACGCCCCAACGCCGTAGATTGAGTGCCGGTCGCTTGTGCAGCACGCCCCAACGCCGTAGAGTTGTCGCCGGTCGCTTGTGCAGCACGCCCCAGCGCCGTAGAGCCGACGCCGGTCGCTTGTGCCTCCTCCCCCAACGCCGTAGAGTTGTCGCCGGTCGCTTGTGCTTTATATCCTATTGCCGTCGAGGAGACGCTGGTCGCTTGTGCATTATATCCTATTGCCGTAGCGTAATAATTATCTCCTAATTTACCGGCGATGGCGTTATCGCCAATGGCGATGTCACCTATGCCATAAGCAATGGCGTCAACCGCACCGATCTTTCTCGGATTCACTTTAACATAATCGCTGTGGACCAAACCTGCACTTGCTAAACCAGTTACCGGATCAATTTCTCCCTTCGGAAGTGTTGAATCTACTTGACTCTTCGTATAATAGTTATTATCTAGATATCCGGCGGTAACCAGAGCATGGTCAGAAGTGCTGGCAGCACTGGAAAATGTCAAAATGCTGTCGGCATAATCGCTGCGGCTCCTAATAAACGGCTGCTCAGAATTTTCGGCGTGTCTATATTTGTGCCACCCTCAAGTTCCAGTGTGCCGTTGTTGGTTGTTTCTGCCGTTATATCGTCGGCCGCAATGCTTACTGTTGCCGGTGCCGATACCGTAAATCCGGCCACTTCGCCATTAAAATCAGTCGTGCCGCTGGAAACGGTGGTTGTTCCGGTGTTCAAAACTCTGGCATTTATTTCATTATCGCCGGTAAATTCCACATTTCCCGCACCCACAATCGGTGCCGCGGTGCTATCCATTATCACATTGGCCACATCTAATTTAGAGCCGCTGTTTGCCAAATTTACCGAATATTCGTTGCCGCCGCTGACTTTCATGCTGCTTAGCGACAAATTGTCATCGCTGCTATCCAAAACAAAGCCGTTATAATTGCCTAAATTGAGCCTTGAGCGATTATCTTCGCTTACGGTGCCATTGATGCTCAAATTCTTATAAACCGCGTTCACAGCGCCCAAATTGGTGCTTAAAAGATATTCTGCCGTGGCATCGGTGGTTGAGA
>CADAJN010000008.1 GCA_902788365.1 uncultured Pseudomonadota bacterium
TATAGCCTGCCATCGTTTTTGGAAAGTATGCTTTTTTTATTTATACAAATAGTGCAACAGACTTGCATCATGTAAGGCATCTGCATCATAAAGTATTGAAATTTCTTCATCCGGTGTAAATTGCGGAATTTTCCCATAATTTACATAATTATGTAATTTTATGAGAGCTTCATTTCTAACACTTTTTCCGAATTCAGGAGCCGGACCGTTTGTTTTTAACATATATGTATGAATTTCAAGCAAATAATTATCATCAATCAAATCCAGCACTCCGTTTGTTTTCTTATCCTTTTTGAGTACGGCATAAATTCTTTTAGCTTTATTAGCAACTGGCGGAGTATGTATTTCTTCAGGAATAACAAACCACTTTCTCTTTAATAAGCCTAAACCAATACTTTCATAAGATGAAAGTGATGCCAGCGGAATAGAAAGCATCAATCCGATGGTAATCGGCAAAATCCAATAAAAAAGCGAATTAAGCTGAAAATAGACGAGCAAGGTTGTTGCAATTCCTAAAATCGTGTGTCCGATATATCTGTTGAAGGCAGTTTTCCAATTTGTTCGCCCGTCACGATTTTGCGCACTCCAACCGGAATCCTTGCCAGACAGAATTTCCAAAACTATTTTTGTTTGCGAAACCATCATAATCGGTGCAATCAAGGCTGAAAACAAGATTTCAAATATAAAGCTTTTTATTGCTCCGAAAACTCCGCCTATTTCTACCTTTTTATAATTTTTAATATATATTATCAAACCAAGGAATTTTGGAAAAATCAGCATAAACATTGAAATTGCAAATAATGTAATAGTTCCCATTTTGTTGAAAATGGGCCAATTGGGAAATAATGTTTCCTCCACTGGAAAATATTCAGGAGGAAAATAAATTCGTCCTAAGGCTACTAAAATGCCAAAAATTAAAAACGAAAACCATAAAGGAGAAGATAGATATGACATAATCCCTATTGTAAAATGTATACGGCTTATCGGATGAATATGCTTAGAAAACAAAATTTTTAAGTGTTGTATATTACCCTGACACCATCTTCTATCCCTAATTGTAAAGTCTAACATACTTGGAGGGCATTCTTCATAGCTACCGGATAATTCCGGTACCAACCAGGCAAACCAACCTCCGCGTCTGATGAGGGCTGCCTCCACAAAATCATGACTCATTATATATCCGCCAAACGGTTTAGGACCTTTCAATACCGGCAGACCGCAACAGTTTATGAATGCCTGCACCCTTATAATAGCATTATGTCCCCAATAATTACTATCATGCACCTGCCAAAAACTGGAGCCGACAGCTACAATCGGTCCATATACTTTTCCGGCAAATTGTTGAATGCGTGAAAATAATGATTTACTGTTAATACACAATGGAGGCACCTGAATAATACCTGCGGTTTCATTAACCTCCATAAGTTGCGACATTTTAACAATTGTTTCACCACTTAATAAACTGTCTGCATCTAATACTACCATAAAATCATATAAGGCGCCCCATTTGTGGCAAAAATCCTCAATATTACCGCTTTTACGCGCAATATTTTTTGAGCGTCTTCGATAATAAAGATTGATGTCATCAGGCATTTGTTTACGTGCATTAATCCAAGTGTTTTCTTCTTCAATCCAAATTTTAGGATTATTAGTATCACTCAAGATATAAAAATCATAGGCTTTTGCCTGACCGGTACGTTCAATTGACTGCGCCATTGACACAATATTAGCAAAAACTCTTTTTGAATCTTCATTATATATCGGCATTAAAACAGCTGTTCTGGTAGAAAGAGCAGAATCCTTTTCAGGCCAGTTTAACCCTGCTTGATTTTTATATCGTAATAATTCAATAAAACCACACACGCTTGACCAGAAAAACATTGATATCCATGCTGTAGTAAGCATATACAATAGCGTCAATATAAACTTGACAGTTATTGAGGATTCGCTTGGCATATATAGCGTCCACTTGAATGTTAAATAGGCAGTGGTCAAAGCCATCAGACCGAAAATAATAATTCGGCGCCATTTAATTGTTGATTCTGTAATTAAGCGAGTTTTAAACACTCTAAATCTCCCCGATGCTTTATAATGAGGAACAATAAAAAATGCTGATTTCTTAAAATATTCATCGCTTTTATCAAAATCAGGTAATAGCGCATCAATTCCGTACTTCTCAGCATTTTTGCCTTCAATAAACAGAGCTTTATACAAAGCTACAGACTGCATTTTGGATAAATCTTTAGAAAAAACTTTTTTAGCTTTATTATATATTATATCATCAAATGACTTGCTTATATCCTCTTGCTGGTTCAAACTTTCATATGAAGCCAAAAGCTTGGAAATATCAATATCAGCACCATACCCCAGTTCTCTTAAATAGGCTTTTATGATATCATCACGCGAATGAACTCTTATTTTAACCATTGATAGCTCCATACTTCAGAGATAGTTTTTCCGTTTTGCTCCAGCGATATTCTGATTTCATCATTGTCATTTTGCGGAGAATAATCTACATATACCGTAATACCTTTTGTTATAGGATTATAAATTGTACTTACATTGATTATTTTGCCACTGATTGCAGAAACATTAGGAGTAATACCTTTTTGGGAAAAATCAGAACCTAAATTTTTGCCTATAAAATCTATAACAAATTTTCTGGTTTCGGAGACATCCTCAGATCCTGAGATTCCTCCTTGTCCTGTTCTTGTTGCTGCAACGTATGCTATATCTTCTCCTTTTATAACATCATTGAGCCAAATCAAACGATAAGAAAATTTGTATTCTCTTCCGGCTTCAATAGGAACCTTCGGCACCCAATAGGCAACAATGTTGTCATGTATTTCTTGGCGAGATGGAATTTCTACAAGTTGCACAATACCTTCATTCCAATTTTCAAGAGGCTCAACCCAAGCACTCGGGCGACTTTGATAATTTGCTTCAAAATCCTGATAATTTGATAAGTCTCTATCTCGTTGCAACAAGCCAAATCCTTTCACTCCATTATCAACAAAACTGCTGATACGTAATTTTTTAGAATTATCAAGCGGACGCCATAACCACTCACCATGACCATTATGGACCAATAATCCGTCACTATCAAACAAAAACATCGATGTCAATGGAGCAATTCCTATTTTTTGAATATTTTCACGCGGAAACAAATGAGCTTCAATATTCATAATTGTATTAGCACCAGGAATAATTTCAAAGCAATAAGCTCCACTCACACTTTTACTATCTAATAGGGCATATAAGGTAATTACTTTGTCTTTAGTTTTTGGTTTTTGCAACCAAAATTCTTTAAAAATAGGAAATTCTTCTCCAATCATTTCCGCAGTGTTAATTGCTAATCCACGAGCGGATAAACCATATTTTTGCCCCTTTGCTAAACCGCGAAAATAACTGGCTCCCAAAAAAGTTACCAACTCGTCATAATATGCTGATGTATTGAGCGGACTATGAATTCTAAAACCTGCATAACCTAAAATTTCATCATCATTTTCATTAAATCTATTGTTTCCGTAGTCAAAATATTTGGCTGAAAAATTGATTGGTTTTGAGACGTTATTGACAACCTCATTTATTTTAACCGGAATTTTAAAAATACTCCCTAAATGAAAAAATTGAACTTCATACGGTAGCTTTTGGTTATACCAAGGCCCATTCTTTCTTACAAAGCGAATATCACGATACTGATCATATGACAGATTTAACAATTCTGAAGAGCTAATTGTATCTGGTACAGCATAAGGCATTTTTGATAATTGTTTAGCCTTATCAATAACATTCTGAAATGAAAAATTTGTAACCACTAAATTCGGGTTTGTTTTATCTGTAATTTGTCTGTAATAAATCAAGCCGTAATAACAACAAAAACAAAGAATAATGCTTAGTAAACAAATCAAAAAATTTTTTAACATCTTGTCCCCGTAATATTATCAACTATTTACATATTTCGCTTACAATATGCAGATTATTTTCGTTAGTCAATAGAAAATACATACTTTAATTTATATATGCGGGAAAAACTTAAAAAATGTCGTTTTTATTCAGATGTATATGTTTCTAAATAAATTATAGTAAAATTACTACACCCCTGTCTTAACAATGCCTTTGCCGAATTTGGCTTCCAGTTCGTCCACAAGGTGTGAGAGTTTATCGTCGTGGGGCTTTACTTCCTCAAACAGCGATTGTTGCACTTCGCCATAGCTCAAATGTGTTAGCGTTACGCCGGTTGACCGGTAGATTAAATTCGGGCGGTAGAGTTGTTTTAAGAGATTTATGGCGGTCGCACGCACTTCTTGGTCGCCGTTGGTCGGGTTGGGCAGTTTTGCCTCAATGGCATAATATTTGAAGTCCTTTGTGCGGAGCATAACTTCCACCCCTTGGCAAAATCCGTTCCACCGCCGCAACTTCTGACATGCCTCGTGAACATACCGATTCAGTTCGTGTTCCAAATATTCCAAACTTTGCGTAAAGTCCTCAAAACTTCGCGTAACCTGTATGCTCTGCGGGGCGGTGGGCTCGTTGTTTACTAAAGATGTGGCAATTCCGGTCAACTCACTTTTCAAATTTAATCCGTTAATTCCGAAAGCTTTTCTGATCCAGCCGTTCTCTTTTTCCACAAAGTCCTTAATCGTAAAAATGCCGCTGAACTTCATGTGCTCGCTGTTTTTGCGGCCGATGCCGCTAACGTCCTCAATCAGCATTTCGCCGACAATATCTAAAATTTTATCAGGCGGAATAACGAAAATGCCGTTGTTGCTCTTGGCTTTATCGGAAGCGAGTTTCGCCAGCGTTTTAGAAGTTCCCAAGCCAATGGAAACGGGAATTCCGACCTTGTCCCACACCGTCTGCCGGATATTCTTGATGATGTCGGTATAGGTGGAGTGATAAACCTTGTTGAGGCTGGTTAAATCGATAAATGCTTCATCAACCGAAGTTACTTCGACATCCGGACTGAACGTCTTGATGGTGTCCATCACAACTTTTGAAATCTCGGTATAGCGGTGGTGGCGCGCCGGAATACAAATCGCGGTTGGAAAGTTCGGCTTAACCTGAAAATACGGCTGTCCCATTTTAATCCCGAGCGCCTTAGCTTCCTTTGAGCGCGACACGATTATGCCCTTACTGCTCGCGCCTGTCATAACGCACACCGGCTTGCCTTGCAAATCGTGGTTATCCTTCCGTTCACAAGAAACGAAAAAGCAGTCGCAATCAACCAATGCTATAACGTGCTGACGCATTTTACCTCTTCAAAATATAGTATGTTCCTTTGGTAGAACCTTGTTTTTCAAGCAAGTCTTTCTTGACGAGATTTTGCACCGTTTTTTTGACGGTCTCGCTGTTTTTGCCTAAAACTTCTGCCATTTCAGATACCGACCAATTTGTTTTATCTTCAAAAAGGTCTAATACGGCTTGCTCGGCTTTGCTTATTCTCGTTGTGTCCACTTTCAAAGCCTTTGCAATTTTATCTTCTAAATGGCGCTTTTGCTTGGCAAGCGAGGTAATAAAGAACGTCAGCCACGGCTCATAATTAACCTTATCGGTCCATATCGTCTTTTGGGTGCCGCGTAACGCTCTGTAATATGCGTCTTTGCTTGCTTCAATAATAGATTCCATTGAAGCGTAAGGCATATAATTATAGCCGTTTTGCAGCATAAGCATTGTCGTTAAAGCACGTGAAAGTCTGCCGTTGCCGTCTGTAAAAGGGTGTATTGATAAAAAATGCACGACAAACACGCCGATTGTGATAATCGGGTGAAAATAGCCGTCCTTAAAATTAATGTTCGTCCAGTCCACTAATTCCTGCATTAAACGCGGTGTGTCAAAAGGCGTTGCCGTTTCAAAAATTGTGCCGATTTCATTGCCGTCAGCATCAAAGGCTGCCACGCGATTTGAATCTTTTTTATATTCGCCGCGATGAAGCTCGTCTTTGTCTGAATACGAAAGCATGATTTTATGCAACTGCCGAATATAATTCTCGGACAGGTTAATTTCTTTATAATTCTCAAAAATTGTTGAAAGCAAATCGGCATAGCCGGCGACTTCTTGCTCATCGCGCGTTTGAAAAGATTTTTTGCTGATACGGTTAAAGACTTCTTCAACTTCTGTATCGTTTAACTTATTTCCCTCAATACGATTAGAAGAGCCGATTGATTCAATCGTAGCAATGCGTTTCATCGCTTTTAATTGATCCGGCTTAATTTTTATACCGCCGCTGTTAAACGCCCCGTTAAAAGTGTCTATTTCTGCTATTTTCTTTAGCATATCCGGCGTAATTGTAATATCTGTCATATTCGGCATTTTAATATCCTTTGCTATAATCTTTACCGAAATATTACCTAATAATTCCCGAAAAGTCAAGAAAAATTACCGAATATCTACATTTTTTAAGTCCGATCGCCGAATATTTTTTATATCCTATAACTTCATAGTCTTAAAATTTCAAAACTATGAAGTATGTACTTGGCAAGTGATATTTAAAGGTTTATAGTTTGCAAATATCGCAACTATGAACTACGGGGCAAAAATGCAGGTAATAAAGTATTATCAATCGGAAAATCAGGCACATTGGCGAGAGGAAATCGGCAAAGGCGATTGGTCGGCGGCGGAATTATTGCACGACTGGCTAGCGAGCGACAAATTAAAGCAGATGTGCGGAGATGCGACCGAAGTTTATATGATGACCGATGACGATAAACTGGTTTCGTTTGCTACTTTAGCGCCGCAAGATGAGATTGACGCACCGGAACTGTCGCCGTGGATAGGGTTTGTATATACCTTTCCGACCTATCGCGGCCACCGCAACGCCGGCAAGTTAATCGCCCATATTTGCGAGGTTTTGAAATCTGCCGGCACCGAAAAAGTTTATATTTCCACCGACGAAATCGGCCTCTACGAAAAATACGGCTTTACCTTTTGGCAGACCATGACCACCCGCGAGGGTAAACCAACCCGGGTGTATATTAAACACCTATAGTTGTATTCCGTCAAAAAAAGCGGACTAGGAGTTCGCATTTTATGACCAAGGGACCTCGGAACCGGGGCTTTCCTTTAAAACGTGCCATATGCACGATCAGATTCAACGAAACGGCAGAAATAATATCATATTTATGTTTACTTTGTCTGAAAGTATGCTAAATTAACCCATAGTTTAAATCAAAGGAAAGCCGATGGATAAGTTTTTTAAACATTCAGTCAAAGCCATTATCATTAAAGACGGCAAATTGCTGGTTGAAAGTGTTGATTATGGACGAGGTCGTTACTGCAAATTGCCGGGAGGCGGTCAGGAATGGGGCGAAACCATGCAAGAAACGATTATTCGCGAGTGCAAGGAAGAATTAAATCTTGAGGTTAAGCCTTTGCGTTTAGTTTTGGCACGTGACTATATTGCAAAGAATCATAATCAACCCTATGATTTAGACTGTTTTCACTTGGCAGAATTAATGTTTGAGTGCAATGTAACTGATTTTACCCCGCTTGGTAACGGTTCTGAACCGGACAGTGATGCACAAAAAATAAAATGGATAGAATTGGATCAATTAGCTGATTCAAATTTTTATCCTAAAGCGATTATTCCATATTTGAAAAATCTCAAAGACATTAGAGAGACAGTTGTTTTGGGCGATGTGAATTAGGAAAAGATATATGCGAAAATTCGGATTTAAATTTTTCAGCACAAACTTTCGGGTGTCCCCGATGACGCTTAAAAAAGCTGCGGAATTTGCAGCATCGGCAAAAGATATGTTTATAGAATTGAGCGCATTTCCGGATACATCTGAAGCCGAATTTAAGCAAATCAAAAAAATCATAGATACAGTGGAAGTGCGCATTCACGCCTCTATTACCGGATTTGATACCGGAAATTGCGAAGCTGAACGCCAAAATAGAAAAATTCTGACAATTGCGCAAAAAGCTGCCGACATATTTCAAGCCGAAACAATTGTGGTGCATCCGGGATATGGACGCGAGCAAAAATATCTGGAAGAAACCGGTCGGCAATTTAAGCTGTTTCACGATGAACGAATTGTGGTGGAAAATTTACCCTATTACGATAATAACGGCAATCATTTGCATGGTAATACAGCCGATGAAATCGCTTATATTATGAACGAAAGCGGTTGCGGATTTTGTTTTGATTTTTCGCACGCCATTTGCTCTGCTGCCGCATTGAATACGGATATTGATACATTTTTGCAGGGTTTGTTTGCCTTAAAACCGAGTGTTTATCATTTATGCGACGGCGACATTGGTGTGATTGAAGATAAGCACTTACATTTTGGCGACGGTAATTATCCGCTCAAACATTTTCTAAATGATTACACTGCAAAAAATGCATATATCACTATGGAAACCGGCGCCGGTTTTGAGGCTCTTAATGACTTGCGAATAAAAGATTATAAATACCTTAAATCTGTGCAAAATGTTTAAACATAAGGCATTTTACCTTCCCTATAAAAGCATCAATTACTCTGGTTATCACCGAAAAATGCCGGATATCAAAAAGAATCTTGTAATTTTAAATTAATCATATACTCTGAAATTAGAATATATCTTTATAGGAGAAACAAAAAAAATGGGCAAAAAAATATTAAGCATACCGCAAATCAGAGCCTTAATGAAAAAAGGAACACCGATGACATTCGGCACGGATTTGTTGCAATCTTTTTATGAATACGGTCAAGAAGCCCTCAAAATAATGATGGAAATGAATAATAAATACCATACACCCGAAGAAGTCAGAGAGCTGTTTTCCAAGCTGATTGCACGCAAAGTCAATAAAGATTGCTTAATATTACCGCCTTTTTATACTGAATTTGGAAAAAATATCAAACTGGGAAAAAAGGTTTTTATCAATACCTGTTGCCATTTTCAGGATAACGGCGGAATAGAAATCGGTGATAACACAATGTTGGGAAGTAATGTGACGATTGTAACGCTGAACCACGATTTTGCCCCTGAAAAAAGATGTAACGCTATGCCTAAACCCGTTAAAATCGGTAAAAATGTATGGATAGGCGCAAATGTGACCATTCTTCCCGGTATCAGCATCGGTGATAATTCAATCATCGGAGCCGCCAGCGTTGTCACAAAAGACGTTCCTGCCAATACATTAGCTTATGGCGTTCCTTGCAGAAATATCCGTAAAATTTGTTAAGAAAAACGAGCTTTTGAAAAGAATTTGACTATATCAATTAAAAATCACAATACATTATAAATAACTTTATCTTTGCAATATTTGGCCATGTAAACTTGCAACCGGGCATCTTTAAACATTACCTATCCGACCAAACCTAAAAAAGCCTCTAAAAAAATATTCTCCAGAGGCTTTTTAACACCGCAATTTATTTTCTGAGCCTATAACTTTCTATATATTTTTAGAATTGGTAATTTATTCCCATTGACGCAGTGTGATTGTGGTAATGCTTACGGAATGCTCCTGTATATTCTATTGCAACCGAAAGTTTATCTGTTACGTCATAAGCAATGCTCGGACTGACTTCAACGGCCAAACGCTTCAATGTTGCTCCTTCATAGCGATAATTTGTACCATTTGTCAAAGTAACAACTCCACCATCTTTACCGGAGTTAAAGTCATAAGTTATACCGGCATATAAACTCGGATGTATTTTATAGCCTTTAATTTCGCTATTGTTTTGAATATGCAAGCCCGCAACCCCGCTTAATATACCAGTATTATGGCCACTTACTGTTTGTAACGCCGTATCGGTGTAACCGTGACGATTGATATGATGCCAGCGTAATCCGGCTTGTGGTGTGATAAACCATGTATTTTTACGATATTCGTATCCGCCTATGATATCGGCAGATAAAACATCAACACTGTAATTTGCTTTGATTGTGCGATTAACGGCATAACGTTTTTCATCCCAATCGGCAAAATCATATTTAACAACACCGTTAACAAACCATTCGCTCGGTTTATATTCACCATAACCAAACACTGTGGAAGTTGTCACATCATAATCACGGCGTTTACTACTGATATCAGTTTCTTCATAGCGTCCGCCGATACCGAGTTTTATATGCTGAGTGATTTGCTTATCCATACCTGCAATAATACCATGACTCTTAGAATCATATCCGCTAACTTTACCAATATCTTTTTGTTTGGACTTTCCATAATATGGCATTGCCCAAATATTGACACCATATAACAGTTGACTTTCCGTGTCATCATTTTTGGCACGCAAATGATAATCTACGGCAGAGAATATGCGATTATTTGTTTCGCTCATAAAGTTCATAACCGCAGATTCACTTGGCGCAATAGCCGTCAATTCTTCATTAAATCTTTGACCACCTGTTTGTGCAAAACGCGCCAAATCATTGGCCAAACCTTGCGCCACCGGATTACTTTGCGACGGACCGTCAACCCATGCGCCGGCTGCATCTTGATTTGTTTGTGTGCCACCGTTTTCTTCAGACACTTCTCGCGCGGTTTTGCCTTGTTCCACTGTATAAATACCTGATTTATCGGAAAAACGCTTAACCTTATACATATTATTGTGAAAAACATCTTCAAAATTATTGTTATTGATATCCGAGCCGTCGGTCAAAGCCAAAAGCGGAATACTGACTTCGGTTTGACCTTTTAGCACATCTTGTCCGAAGGTAATATCAATTTTGGCTCCTTGAGCAATATCAAACGCATTGGCTCTGATGCCGCCGAATGTATTTAAATCATCTACGTTCAGCGTCAGTTGCGAACCGGCATCAAACTGAACTGTTTTTAAGCTGACAAGATTATTGCCGACAATCAGATTGCCGCCATAAGTCGCGTGCAACTTAACATCATTTGCAAGATTGTTTTGACCTGCTGTCAGTTTGGCATTATTAACATTAACCGTATTGCCTGAAATTTTGCTTTCCATTTGCCAATCCGCATTAACATTTGTGGTGCCGTTTCCCGCAATATCATTGGTAATTTTATTAACACCGCTGAGGTTAATTGTGCCGTTGTTTTCAATACCTTCTTGGTTGCCTGAGATTTCAACATTATTGAGATTAAGCACCGCATCATCGGCCGTCAGCTTGGCAACAGTTTTAGCGTTGGTTATCTTTACATCATTTAGCGAAACAACAGTTCCGGCTTCGGATAAATCAAACAGTTTGGCGCCGTTACCGTCAAGAGTGGAAACATCTTTGCCCTGTCCGTTAATATTCAGCTCGCCGATGTGTGTCACTCCGATATTGTCAACACCGTCGCTGACTTTATATGTTGCTTGGTCGGCATTAAAATTGCGCTTTGTCAAATCGGCAGTATTGACAAGCATTAGCGTGTCGCCCAGCGATTCGTCATAGTCCCCGCTCTCGTTGCGCGTTGTTAACCCGATAGAATCATTAAGTGTATCGGTTGTCGCCAAACCAAGCGTTCCGTATACGGTGTCAACGGTCCCTTTTTCACGGAAGTTGCGCGACCAGTCGGTATTTTCGGTCACCGTATCTTTGACCGTATTCTTTTCTTGCGTTACCACAAATTCTCCGCCAAGCTCACTTGCCGCTTGGGTAGTCAGAGCCAACTGCAGATTTGCCGCATCAGCACTACCTTGTGTTTTAAGAATCTGCACTTTGAAATTTTTATTGGTAATTTCATTAAACGCCTTATCGGTCAAATTAAAGTGGTCAATTTGCACTACCTTTCCGGCAGTTCCGGTTTGGGTAGTTGTTGCAAATGAATCCGCTTCTTCGCCCTCCACACTGAAATCAATCGTCCATTTGGCGGTATTATCGGCAACAAGATTATAAATACCATATTCTTTGATATTTCCATCAGCAGTGCTGATGTTGGCAGAATCTGCCGTAACATACGCATTTTTGATGTCGTTATAAAGGTTGATATGACTGTTGGCATCACCGGTTAACCGAGTTTTATAGCCCAAAGAACCGTCAATGGTATCATAAAACGTAACTGTACCGCCGTTGATTGCCGTAACCGTCAAGTCGGCATTGTCCATATAAACGGCATTGTCAACGTCGTTGATTTTGTTGCCTTTGAACAAAGTGTTGCCGTTATCGGCGGCAATGGTCAAATTTTGCCTGGAATAAATTGCCGCCCCAAAACCCTCTCCGCTTGCGGTAAAAGTGTTGTCGGTAAAGATTGCGTTCTTAATACCATTTGTGATTTCATCATTGTTATAGATTACGCCTCCATAGATATTTGTTGCCGAACCGGTGTTTTCATTGAATTTACCGCCAATGGAAGCAATAGTGGCGTAGCCGTTGGGATTGCCTAACATATTGGCAATAACCCCACCATAAATATCTCCGTCTAGGCTGACAGCTCTGTTTTTGCTAAAATTGCTGTTGATGTTACCAATAGAGGATTCACCAAAAACTACCCAGTTAAGAATTGTGCCGCCCATAACATCGCCGTATTTAGTATATGCTACATTTTCATTAAAAACAGAATTGTTGATATTTCCGATTTCTGAAAAAGCAAATACCCATGCTCCTTGAGTTGAATTTCTCATTGTATATACGGAATTATATATGGCGGCGCCGCCAACATCGCCGTTGTTGCCGTTATTGGCAGTTGAAACAACATAGTTATTTTCAAATACGGCATTTTCAATTTTCCCGATATTACCATACTGATTGGCAATAGCTCCTCCGTATGCGCCATTCATATATCTTATTTGATAAGCAGATGAATCATCAAATATAAACGAATACGGGGCTACTGCATTTGGATTGGTCATAATAATGCCGTTAGCAATAAACTTTCCGGATATTTCATTTATAACACCTACTCCAGATGGAGTGGGCGCAGCCAGTGCTCTATATACATTAATATATGAATTGTATATTGCGCCGCCATACGCCGAACCGTAAAAATAATTATAATGACCAACTGTTGTTGCATTATTTGATTTTATATAATTACCGATAAAAACAGCATCAATAGAGGTTAATGTATTTACATTAGAAATACCGCCCCCGATCGGATAGAATTCCGTTTGAAAATCAACATTATTCGTGCTATAACCGATGTAATATGTATTTTTTATATACTCAACAGCCTCATGATATTCAGATGGTTTACTGATAAAAATATTGGCTGAATTCACATGATAAGCGTCATACACATCACTGGCACCGCCAAAAACTGCACCGTCTATAGTATCAAGTGTATCAGGATATCCGGGAATACGATCATCCAAAGCATCAAAATTGAAAATTTTATGGTCCTGATTTGTTGCTATTATATCGGCACCTGTTGCGTCGGCTAATCTGTGCAGTTTATAAACGCCGGTGTCGGCATCTTGTGTCCATTGATAGTAAAATGAAGATGCTCTTGTATCCGTTCCCCGACCGGTATAAGTAACCCCTTTGTAGTCGTCAATAGATGCTTGCGCCGGAGTTGCCGCAACAGCCCCCAATGCAAATAAACCCATATTAATCATAAAACATTTTTTCAAAACGCTGCGATATTGCGCAGACAACAATCCCGTAGCAGTGCGCGTATATTTCATAGTTTGTTGCCTTTAATAAAGATTTAGTCCGTTTTCTATATCAAAATAATAAAAATCAAAATGATAAAACAAAGCTCAAAGAGTTAACAAATCTAATTTTAGAACTTGCGCTCTTATTGTCAATGAAAATGGGGAAGGTTGTGCACAGCAGAACATACTCATACCAAATAAAACAAGTATTCGCTTTTGCTCTTGCCTGCATTTTAAAATATTGCATTTTCAAACTTTTTTTGCCAAAATAATCAGCAAAGGAGATATTGATATGACCGGTATTGAATATATAAAACAATCTGTTTCTAAACTGCTGCACAATGATTCAAGCGGCCACGATGACAAACATGTCTTTCGCGTTTTTGAAAATGCCATGAATTTTTGTAACGAGCTTCCTCAAGCCAACCGTGATTTGGTTGCGGCCGCCGCTTTGTTACACGATTGTGATGATTATAAGTTGTTTGGTGAAGAAAGCGCACGTTTATTAACAAATACCAGTCGTATCTTAGCAAACTCCGGATTTGACGGCGATTTTACCGATAATTGTCTTAAAATCATTAAAACAATCGGCTACAGTAAACGTTTGAGCGGAATTATCCCCGATTGCGTAGAAGGAAAAATTGTTTCCGATGCCGATATGGCAGATGCCACCGGTATCATCGGCATTATTCGTTGTATTGAATATCGCGTTCATCGCTCGGGAGGCAAGGAACCTTTTTTTGACCCCGATTATCTGCCGACAGAAATGGATGCGCAAAAATATAAACAAATAACTTATTGCCCGATCGTAAACCACTTTTTTGATAAATTGTTTCGGTTGCGCGACTTGGCCTTAACCGACCCCGGACGTAAGTGTATAGAAAAAAGACACAAGGTAATTGTCAATTTTCTGGAAAACTATTTTGATGAAACTAATGCGCCTCAGGTTTGGAAAGATTTATTGGCACAATATGCCGCAAAATAGATTTTTGGCCGGCACCGTTTATTCGCAAAGCTAAACTGCCCAAAAATATATAAAAAACATATAACTGCTTGTTAACATAAGATAGCCCTGCTCTTGTTTTTTATTTTTTTCTGAAATAATATGCCGGTATATTTTATGAAGTGGGGGAAAATATGTCATCTTTTCTACAATTTATTAAACTGTTTATATCGGGAAAAACATTACAAGGGATTAGGTTCAGAACCAATTTATCCATCATATTGACCTTTGCAGTTCTGATTATAGAAATTGCAATATATTACATACACTGGAATTCTATTCCGAACATGATTCAATATGACTATGATTTTTCCGGCACTCCCAATAACATTTGCGAAAAAAAATGTATATGGTATAATGTTCTTCTTCAAATATTTATTTGCGTTTTTGTTTTTATATTAAAATATCTTTCATACAAAACAAAACGAATTCACCATATCGTTTATGATCAAAACAACCGCTTAATCCCGATTATGGATAAACGATTTTCTATGTTTGCGTGGGAAACAGCCATGCTTTTCGTAACCACCGAACAAGGATACATTTTTGCTCTTATTGATATGATTGAAAGCCGCATGTGCGATGATGTGGTAACAATGATATTTCTGTTTTGGCTGACTGTTCTCATTATTGAATTTCGCTCCGATTTAAAAGCATTAAAAGCCGACAGTAAAAATGCGTAAAAAAAGAGCATAACAGCACATACCGTTATGCTCTTAAATAAAGATTTTATGCTTAATTACAATAAACCGAATAGCTTTCCGGTGCATAAATTCCCATGGTCAAGCCACCAAACAACGAATCATACAATGTCCAATGAGCATCTACGGCCTTAATACCTTTTGCCGGACAAACATTAGACAGGTCATAATCCGTTTTTTGCCACATTCCCCACAAGAAGAAATGACTTCTGCCCTCGTATGCAGGTTTGGTATTTATTTCTTGTTGCGGATTAAGATTAAAACGCATAATATGGTCACTGCCGCAAGCAGAAAGCGTCAAAGCCAGGCCAATACAAATTAAAAATTTTTTCATAGATAGTCCTCCTTCTTGGGTTATAAACTATTGCCACGTTACAATAAATGCACCAGAATGTCAACAGCCGCAAAAAAGATAGTCTGAAAACCTATTGTTATATAAAAATTTTCCCTTTCAAAACCAAAATGTTACAAAAATATGAAAAAAAACCATTTTTTAAATTATTGCTGGTATTCTGCGCCATAGTATGTTACTGTAAACTAACATAAGTATGTTCTGAAAAGGCTGAAATATATGTATATTTGGATTTTACTGGCAACAATTATGGTGGCGTTGAGCTTTTTTAATTTATCACCGCGTCGCGATAAAGATAACGCCTACAACGAAATTAAAACCGCAACGATCATCAATCGTTTTCGGCTTGAAAATAATGCTGTTGTGCGCCTGTTGCAATGCGAAACACTGATGAATATGCACACAAAAGGCTGGGATTCGGGAGATGCCCCATATAAAATTGAATTAACCTCCACCGATGATGACGGTAACACTGTTTCCAATGATGCTTTTGATTTTGAATATACTTCACCAACCGAAAATCTGCCGGTGGGCTATCAGGCCGATCCGAACTTTCAGATTTATCATTATGTTTATTGTCTGGATATACCGGCTGAAAATCGTAACCCGGATACCGGAGCACTTCCGGCGGTAATGCGCCCTTGTCAATACGGCTCGGCGGTGCATCCGACCTATGTTGTATCATTTGCGGTTATTCCGATGCGCTTTCTGTCAAAAAACGCGGCAGCAGGCGAGCTGGCTGAACCGTTACCGATGTTTGTAAAATATCTGGCAGATGAAACCAAAGGCCAAGGCATTGCCGGCTGGCTTGATTGCAATGCCTCCGGAACATGCGAATTAAAAGGCAACGCATCGTATCAGGTAACAAACATTATTAACGATGAAACAAACGAGGCTGTCGGCAACAAACGCGGTGTTCTGCCGCCAAATTCGGTGCTGTTCAATAATCCGGATTTTGCAGCTACTTGCCTGACCACACAGCCATGTATGTTTTTGTATCGCAAAATGCCGACCACTGATGAGCGTGCTTACTGCCGCCATCGCATGAATGGCTGGCAAAACCATTTGAACAACCCTCCGGAAACACCGGAACAACCTTAATAATTATTGGCGTGGCAAAGATATGGAACTTGAGGAGAACGACCATGACAAAGTTAAATAAAAATATGCTGGAACGAGGCGGTTTAATGATTGAAGCCTTGGCCATGCTTGGCCTAATTGCCGTTGTAACACCGACAATGTATAAAAAATCGGCCGAACGCACTTTGGAAGTGGAAGATATCAACACGGCCACCACGGTTCGCACTTATATGAACGCGGTAGAGGCCTTTATGAACAACGAATACGGCACCTTGATGGGACAACCGGAATTAAATGCAGATGGTGGTGTTGCCGACCCGAATGCGCGCCGCGGCTTTTTCTATGAAAGCGCCGATGATGTCACCATCGGCCGCCCGATCGGTTCACGCGATTTCCACGGTAACGCCGGCGATCCGGTTTTGGAACTGACTGTAGACGATTTAGAGCCGTATTTGCCATACCATTTTGAAGCCAATAACCCGTTATATGACTATGCCGCACCGCAAGCACGCATTGTCAAAAACGGCAACAATTTAACCGCCTTTGTGCAATTTCCGGCGCGCCAAGGCCAGGCTGACGGCATTGGCCAAGAGCGCACGGCACGCATTGCTTCCTTAGTCGGTGCGACAGGTGGTTATGTGCTTTCCGACGGCCAACAGGCACGCGGTGTCGGTGGCGTATGGAGCTTAGACAACAACAACATGAACGCCCTGTTCGGCGGCGCCGGTAATCCGTATTCGCTCGTCACAGCTTCGGCCAATGTTGCCATGGATACCAACGGCGGCCAACTTGATAACGATAAATATCTGCAACGCACCCGCGAAGATGATACCGATGCCGAGGGCGATGAACTGTGGCGCAACACCATGCGCACTGACTTGTATATGGGCGGCAATTTGAATGAGGATTCTAACGAAACTCAAAACACCAACGGTCAGGATAATAATACCAAACACAGCATTCGCAGCATTCAGAGCATGATCGTCGGTGCCGAAAAAGCACCTGAAGTCGGCCGCCAAAATGCCGACGGCACGCCGGTAAATGACGCAGAAGGCCACCAAGTTATGGACGAAGTAACCAATTATGGTCTATATATTTACGGCACAGGCACCGACAACAAAGATTATGCCGACGCATATATTAACGGTGCTTTACAAGCAGTTGCCAACGAACTGTATGCTTCCAAAGGTCGTATGATTGGCGAAGGCGATGCACCGGCAGAAGGCGCGCCTGACGAACGTTATGGCGGTGCTCAATTCTTATTCGGTCGTGAATCAGACAGCGAATACAACACCGAAATTCGCGGCAATGGCGATATTATGAACATGGGCTCACAAGGCTGGATTTATGCCAATTTAATGAATGAAAATGAACAAAACAGCGTTACCATCGGCGGCGAATATGGCATCGCCATGGATTATACTCCGGCCGGAGAAACAAGCACTGAAAACGTGCTTGATATCGCCATTGGTAACACCGTGCAAATCGGCGAACATGGTAAGAAAACCGATGGTTCCAATCCGAGCAACATTGAAGCATCTTATGTAAATATCTTTTATGATGGCGATGCGGCAGATGAAAAAGATGCTCCGTGGGGCTATAGAACAACAACAAATGCCTCCGGAGCAGATGTTCAGGTTACTAACAAATCGTTGGTGCACGACATGTATGTGAAAACGACAACGTCAGAAGGTGTCACAACCACTACGGGGGTAGAGCCTAATTTCCCGGTAGCGATTGGCGCGAATACCAAGGTTGAAGGAACATTGGCTGCCGCGCAAATGGACACCAACAAACTCCGCGCCGCCAATTTAGAGGCCGGTTCGGAAAGAGTCGGCGATGCCAGAAAGTGGTTGAAAGCCACACAAAACGGCGTATTTATCAGATCGCCTAAGGCTTATTTAGATGACGGCACATATGGTGCCGGACCGGGAATGAACATCATTCAAAACGGTATTCTTATGACTTCAAACCGCTCCAGATACTCTACAATGTACGAGGAAGGTTCAGAAGTTGAAGGTAACGGCGGCGGTGCATATTTAATTATGAAAGGTCCTGAAGGAAACTCCCGAGCTGAGATTGGAGCTCAATACAATCAAGGAGGTGTTAGTCGCGGCACGCGTGTTCAAGTTGCAGGCGGCACCAACTCTGACAGCATTAACTTCGTCTTTGACGGTGGCAAAAATACCTCTATGCCGGTAAATTATAAAAACTCCAAACTCAGTTTGACTTCAACAAACATGACCAACAATCAGATAATCATGACGGCAAATAAAAACAATGAAAAGGCCGGTGATTTAATCATTCAGGCCGATAAAGGTGATATGAGTGAAAATACCGAAGAACCAAGTCAGTTAAAAATTCGTAACTCGGAAGTCAGTATTGATATGCTCGGCAATGACTTGGTCATTCAACAAGCCGCAAGTTCACGGCGGGCAGCTCACGTTAATGATGCTGACCATAGTAATACCGCATGGAATAATAACGAATTCCGCACCATTTTCCAAGGCGGCCATGTTGTTCTCAACGAGGCTAACTTAAAAGTGTATAACAAAACAAACAAAGGCGGATTATTCGTGCGCGGCAATAGCGACACCGATTCCGGCGGTGACAGCTCGGTCGGCGCTATAACCAACTCCTATATTGACGGCGAAGACGCTAAATACATGGCGGCAATGCACGGAAACATGATTTTCACCGGTGCCGGCATGGAAAAATTTGGTACGGGTGAAGGTGCAACCGGGAAAGATCGTAGCGGCGTAAAATATGCTTCCGTCGGCGCTTATGATCGCGATGCTGCCGTTAATATTATCGCTGATGACAGCGCCACCGGCACCAACACCAAATACGGCAGCGTCTTGGTGATTGATAAAAATATGTATTCGTCTAATGGCGGTGATTTCAGCATCAAAAGCGGTGCTAAATTAGATACCAATAACAACTATGTCGGATTTAATGATACGGCTTATGAAGCAGATTATCAGTTCCGTGATGGCGATACCCAAAAAGGCCTGATGGGTGGTGCCATTTATATGCGCCGCGGTATGATGGAAATTCTACCGGATTCCTACAATGCGGAAGGCGATGCCGACACCGGTGCCGGTATTGTTAAAGCTGCGCGCTTTGTGGCCAACAATAACGATTATGATACCAGCGGAAATCCGGCTTATCGCGTCCCTGTTTTGGTCAATGATGTGGCCGGCACCTACGAAGCCAGTGACTATAAACGCTATGATACCTACATGGTCAATCCGGCTTACACCTCCGTCATGCACGATATTAAATTGACCACCCGCGGCGGTGCCCGCCTCAGCGATATCTTGCCTGACTTTATTAACAAAGGCATTTATGTGGCCAATAACACCATTAAAGAAAATGCCAATAATCGCAAAATGGAATTTGAGCTTTCCAGCGGTCTAACCGTAGCCGGATTTACTTCCGAAGCCAGCGTTGATGAAGCGGTTTCTCCTTATATGGGCGCTGTTCCGGCGCCGCAATGTCCGCCGGGATATGGTCGTGTGATTACAGTATCGCCGGTCAGCTTTGAAATGGCTCAGGCCGGCACACCGAAACTGACCAGCATGAACGGCACCAGCACTTTCTATGCGGCCACCGATGACCCGTTACCGGAAAAAATGAAAACCGGAGAGGCAGGTGATTATTCATCTTCCGGCAAAGACAGCGGTTTGGTTGATGAAAAAGATAACTCAGCCGGCGATGACGGCGGTGTTATGTCGCCAAGCCACGAGCTGAAATTCCGTGAACTGGAGTGGGATCCGTCAAATGTTGTGATAACCGCAAACGTTTCCGGCGGCGCCGACGCCTCAGAAGCCAATAAAACCATTAAAGATATCAGCTATTCCAGCACCGGTGTTGTTGATATTTCAACCTTGGCATCCGGAAGAGATGCGGAGGGACACGCCAGACGCGTCAAAGCCTACGTTTTGGCCACCGCAACCAACAATACGGATAACACCTTTAAACCGCTTACTTTCCAGCAAAGCACGTTCTTAAAAACCGCGGCTGTGCCTTTGGTGCAAGGGTGCACCACTCAGTTTGGTGACGGACAAGATCAAATTACTTCTAAATGCGGTGAAGGTTCTTATGTGCGTGCTTGGGGGGTTTTGATGGGCTTTATTTATCCGGAAAAATATTATAAAACCATCATCAACACATTACAGCCTGGTATCTTTGCCAATCATGGCGGCACCGAAACGTTTTATTGGAACATCTTTCCGGTATTACGCGACCACTTAGAGGCTTATGCCACGGTTTATTGCTATTATGACCGCACCGACTTATACGAGCATAATGCCAGCACCGGTATTGCGCACGTTGATCCGTATGATCACTTGCACAATCCGCCAGCAAGCTATATGAAACAACAGACCTCAAGCCAGCAACAACAATATATTAAGCGTCTGAATGATCCGACGTTGAAATATAACGAAACATGGTAAAATAAAACATTTTTGCCTGACAAATGAGCGCTTTGAAAGCGCTCATTTTCGTCATCGCTCACTTTGCGACAACACTTCAGCGCGCCAGCGCCAAATAATGTCATCGCTCATTCTTTCCCCTGTCATGCAGAGGAAGCCTTTTAAGGCTGACGAAGGCATCCCCACGCAAAGCGCACAGGCATGACTTTATTATTTTATCATATACTAATCATAATTGAGCCTTATTTTTTAATGTCATTTTCCTAACCTTTCGGCTACATTCAATTTTGCCATACCAAGCATATATTCCCCTTATCGGAGAATCAAAAAATGTTCAAAGGATTGTTATTGCTCATGATTACACTTGCCAGCGGCTGCGCCCCATCAAAACCGCAAACACTAAAAGCTGACGTTTATTCCACCTCAGAATCTGCCCAATCTCTTGGCACCATATCATTTACCGATACTAAAAACGGCCTGCTTGTTGAAGTAGATTTAGAAGATTTACCTGCCGGCGAACACGGCTTTCACATTCATGAAAATCCCGACTGCGGCACCAAAGCCGACGCAACCGGCCAAATGCAACCGGCCTTAGCCGCCGGCGGGCATTATGATCCGGCGCATACCGGTAAGCATCTCGGCCCGCACGGTGCCGGCCACAAGGGCGATTTGCCGGCACTCATGGTCAACAGCAACGGCATCGTCAAAACCGCCTTTTATCTTGATAATTTAACCACGGATGAAATCAAAAACCGCTCCGTCATCATTCATGCCGGCGGTGATAACTATCAAGACACACCCTTGCCGCTTGGCGGCGGTGGTGCGCGTATAGCTTGCGGCATTATTGAATAAAAACGCCGTCTTTAATTCTATCTTAAGGGTTTTCCATTAGAAAAAATTACTGAATCATAGTATATATACTAATTGGAAAACCATGATGAAAGAAGATTTAATCACCTTAAAAAAGTTTTATTTGCAGGCAGTCGCGCAAATTCCTGCCGATTCGTTTTTTCACGAATCAATCAATCACAAATTTTGCCATTCTGTTGCGGTTTGGCAAACCGGTCGCAAAATTATGACACAAACACCGGAATTAGCCGACATTGATGCCGAATTTAAAACTTTAGCCGAACGTGCTTTGCTGTTCCACGATGTCGGACGCTTTCATGAGGCCGTTTGCCGCTATCGGGCTATGCAACAAAAAATATCCGTCAGCGCCGCCTCTAATAAATATGACCACGGCTTTATCGGCTATGATTTATTAAAAGATTTGCCACCATATAACGATTTGCGGATTTTGCTGGCCATCAAATATCATGGTAAAATGATGGAAGAAGTCCGCGCCTCTGAGCTATGGCAACAAGCCGAACAATCGCCGCTCGGTAATGACGCTGGAAAAATCCTCTATTTGGTGCGCGATGCCGACAAACTTGCCAACTTAGAGGTAATAAAAACCCAAAATCATCTGCAGCACGACATCTTTTTTAAATTACTGTCTGACGAAGCACGCCACGCACCAATCTCTGCCGTGGTTTGGCAACAATTTTTGGCCCGTCAAACTATTATATTTACCGATTTGCACTCGTTTGCTGACCGCATTTTAATGGTTTTATCTTGGATTTTTGACCTTAACTATCAATATACTAAAAAAGCTTTTATTTCCGATGGTTACGCCAGATTTTTGCTTAATGAACTAGCTAAATATCACCCCAACAATAACGATTTAGACCGAATTACGCTTCTTATCAGCTCTATTTTCATAAAATAATCTAAAAAATCGTATTTGGCGCACTACTTATCCTTATTTTCGTCATCAAAATCACCAATTAGGATATGCCTAAACCATTTTTTCTGAAAAGCGATTGTTTCTTCAATAATAACATCACATCCGTGCCAGCCGAAATGATTTTTGCCGCCAAATCCCATAAATTGCCGGCAATCTATAAAATCCGGATAATGCGTCTAGAACGCTGTAACTTTTTGACGACGTGTACACAAATAGTACACGAGGAGAAAAGTTGCAAGTTATAGACCATTAGACGGATTTTCTCCGCCGCAGGGCATTGACAACCGAACGCAAATACCTTTCCATGGCAAATGTCACATCTTGTGCCGTGTGCAGTGCTTCCTTGGCGCCGCATGTCGGCTTACAAAAAATACTCCGCTCATTGGCTTCGGCATAGCGTTGACGTAGCATATCACGCAAGGCATGCATATCACGAAGAGTTGCTTCCGGTGTTTTACGATAATATTTTTCAAAAATTTTGACAGCCAAATTTGTATAACATTCCTGCACCCGTTCGGCATAATTGATGCGCGTAAAATAGTCATCAGCCGGCAAACTTTCATCAGGGTCAATAAACTCGGCGCATTCGCTGATATCGCCGTCATATCGCTTGAGCTCTGCCTCGCTGACATCCAAAGCCGTCGCCGTTTGTGTCCATAATAACAGCCCCAAAATCAGTAATACTTTTTGCATTTTTTCCTCCTGTTTATTTGCAATTACGGTAAAATCATTTATGCCAAAAGTCAAGTCACAAATAAAAGCTGCAACAAAGCGCTTGATTTATTTATAAAATGTATTATTGTGTGGCTGAATAAGAAAGGATAAATCAATGTTGCTATTTACAATTTTATTGTTAGGTTCAATGCTTTACACATGGCCGGCTTTGGCCAATCCGGCGTGTGCGGTTTGCACGGTCGGCGTAGCGGTCGGTCTGGAATTGGCGCGCAACTTAGGTGTTGATGACGGCGTCATTGCGGTTTGGGCCGGAGCATTGCTTGCACTTATCGGCTATTGGACAATTTTGTGGTTTGATAAAAAAGGCTGGCACTTTTGGGGGCGTAACATGCTTCTGATGATTTTATCCGTTTCAATGATTGCCGGTGTTTATATTAAAGATTTGACCTACACCCCGCAACCGATTTTGATTTTCTATATGGATCCGTTTTTATTCTGTGCCATTATGGGGGCACTGATTTTGATTTATTCGTCGGTTTTTTATCAATGGATGAAGACCAAAAACGGCGGTCACGCTCATTTTCCGTTTGAAAAAGTGGTTTTACCGATACTCGCTTTAACCATCGCCGGATATGTTGTCAATTATCTGCAATTATGCCAACCGAATGCAACTGATGTTACGCTGAGCTTACCGGCCGACGGTTCCGATATTTTTTAAGAACGGTTATTGCACACAAACAATTAAAATAATCAAATAGCAGGAAAAAGTCAGCCCTAATGTGTATCCGATTAAAGTCAGCAACATGCTGATTTGCGGGTGATTTTCAATATTAACAGCCGGAAATTTCCATGTTTTGGCCTTATGTGCCAATTCTTTGATATTACCGCGATGACGCACAATCAAAAACGCCGCATACAAAACCAAAACCGCTAAAATACCATAACCTAGCGGCTCGGCCAAAATCGGTGCCGCACGCAAACAATAAACCGCCGCGACGGCCAAAACCGCCATCACCAAATACGGCAATCCGCGCCGAAAAATTACCGGATAATACGCCAAAATCAAAAAACCGAGCAGTATGCCCAAAATAACCCGTGCCACCATAATTACCTCTTTTTTAAGCCATTATGCGCCGTTTTACCGCAAAAAACAACACTTTTATTGTTGCAATTTTATCATTATCGTTTTATTAAGATATAAATGTTACTTTATAAAAAAGATTATTTAGGCAAATTTGCGGTTAATAAAATGAACGCTTTTCAAGTATTAGACGATAATTATAATATACAAAACAACAGTTTTTTGTATTATCTGCGTGAAAAAAGCATTTTTAATAAAGAAGCTTTTAAGCAGCTTTATGACAGTATTTATGCTCTTGCCGAACAAAATGTTGAAATTTCCGCCGTTGCCCTAAAAATCCATATCGTCCATTACCGAATCATTGAAGCATTGATGTATCATTTTGATGCTGACGATGCTTACAAAATCACAAATTTGCCGGAAAATTATAATAAAATATTAGCTCAGTTAGAAAAAGCGGTCGTTTTTTACTTTCAAACCCGCATTTAACAATCGCGCTTAGTGTAAAAACATCGGCAACACATAAAAATAAGCCACATAGGCCAATCCGCCCAAAATTGCCAACATCATCAAATAATACGGGATTTTGATGATAAACTTAATCAGCATCAATGCTATAATCGCCGCAACGCCATAAAATAAAAGTGTTGTATTCATTTTTTTGCCTTTCGTTAAACTTCATCAGTGCGTATCAAAAGCGATGACGCAATTAAAATGATAATAATCGTCGGTGCCGAAACCGCCAACCACACGGGAATATAGCCATTCACCCCAAAGGCATAAACCACTTGTGATAAAAAGTATATGGAAAACCCAACGCCGATACTGATAACAACGCGCCACATAATTGCCGAACCGCGTAAAGTATTTTGCAGCATAAACACCGCCGCCATCATCAACATACCGATCAGTAAAAACGGTGATATTAACAAATTCAAATAGCGCATCCAATGTTGCCGCGCCGAAAAACCGGCATTTTCATAAAAAGCGATTGTATCCGGTAACTGCCAAAAAGAAATAGCATCAGGATCAATAAAGTTTTCTTTAATCCGTTGCATATCAATATTTGTTTTATATTCAAAATCAGCCATGGTTTTCACCGGTTGTCCGCCAATCAGCATCTTAACATCTTTCAAATGAAACGTTTGCCCTTCCAAAGTGGCAAAATAAGCTTCATACGATTTACTGATTTGTGTCTGACTGTTTAATTCGGTAATACTGACATCACGCATCCACAAAGAATCATCGCTTTCCTGACGCAATTTTTTAGCCTGCAACAGCAAAACCTTACCTTCGCCGATAGCCTCGCGTATCCACAGCCCTTTACTTGAAAACAGCACCGCATTTGGATTGCGGCTAGTTAGGCGATAGCTGAGCACTTCGTGCCATTCAAACATTTTAGCCGCCACCGGATTAAACAACATTATATTAACCAACCCGAGTATAAACGCCGTAATAATCAACGGCCGCAAAAAGCCGAAAATTGACACACCGGCAACCCGAATAATCACAAATTCATTATTTTTGCTGAGACGCCAAAACGTAATCATCGCCGCAACCATCAACACAAACGGAATCACTATCTCCACGGTTTTGGCGATTCGCGTTACGGCATATTGCGCGGCAAACCACATTGTAACATCTTCGCGACCGGAAATTCGCCGCAAAGACTCTATGCTGTCAAACAGCAAAATAACGCCCAAAATAGCAAAAAACACCAAAAAGAAATTTGCTAAAAATTGTCGTGTCACATATTTGCCTAAAATTGAAAAAAAGTTCATGACGTTTCCCGCTGAGTTGATTGAAAAAATTCATCTGACAAATAACGCTCAATGCTGTCGGGCAAAACCACCACAATGTTTTTACCGCTCATTTCCTCACGTTTGGCTAAATCAACCGCCGCCACCAATGCCGCCGCGGCCGAAACTCCGACCGGCAAACCCTCGGTCTGCGCCGCAGTTTGCGTCATTTGCATAGCTTGCTTGGTTGAAACCTTAAACACCTCATTAACCAAATTGTCCCGATATAAAGGCGGCACAAATCCGGCGCCGATACCGCCGATTCGGTGAACACCTTTTGCTTCACCGCTTAAAACCGCGCTTTCACTTGGCTCCACCGCCATCACAAATAAATCCGGCACACACGATTTTATCGTCGTAGCCAAACCCGATATTGTGCCGGCGGTTCCCACGCCGCAAACAATGGCGTCAACATTTCCGCCGGTGTCTTCTATAATTTCCGCGGCGGTTGTCAACTGGTGAGCTTCCACATTGGCCAAATTTTCAAATTGTTTAAACTCTATCAAATTATTGTGCCGAGCTTTCAGCATCTCTACTTTTTTCAGAGCTCCCGCCATACCTTCTTCGGCCGGAGTCAACAAAACTTCGCTGCCAAACTGGCGAATAAGCGCAATCTTCTCCGGCGCCATATTTTCCGGCATCACAATAACCAACTTATAGCCGTAATAAGCACAAAACGCCGCTAAACCGATTCCCGTATTTCCCGAAGTGGCTTCAATAAAAACCGTTTCTGTGTTAATTTTGGAAAACGGTGCTTTTTTAATCATATTGAGCGCCACACGATCCTTAATTGAAAACAACGGATTATAAAATTCGCATTTAGCGAGCAATCTTCCGCCAAGTGTCAGCTTTTGCTCCAATTTATGGAGCCGCAACAACGGCGTTTGCCCAACTAATTCTTCAATGGAATCATATATTTTGCGCATTTTTTATTTCACCCTGACCAAAAAATTCTTAAATCCCGTTTTTTGTGTGGCATTAAAATTAACAGCTTCAACTAAAATATCGTCTATTTTGCACCATTGCAACGGGGTGTTTTCAATTTCCGCACCATTTACATCAAACACCAAATATCGCTGTTTTTCGCAAATAAACTGTCCGTTTTCATAAATGTTTGCACTAATTTCAAACTGCACCGTCGGCTCATGATTTAAGCCGACCGTTTCTGTATCCGGAAAAGAATACAAACCGCTTTCTTCATCATAACAACACACCACTTCATCGGCTTTTTTGACAACAACAAACGTCCGTTCGCGCGTTATCACCTGCTGATGATCACCGCGGTGTAACAATCCGTAGTTATCAACAAAACTAACCATTTTTAACCTCATCAATCAAACTTTGCGTAAAAGCTTTCAGGCCGGTTTGTCTGGTGCGTTTCATCCGCTCGGCAAAAAAGATTTTCTGAATCGTTTCAACCGCCTGTTCCGGATTAAGGCAAATCATCACATAATCATATTCGGGCCAGTGTTGCATTTTTTCCAATACCATTCCCATGCGCTTATTGATAATTTCTTGACTATCGGTATGCCGGCCTTCCAAACGGCGGCGCAGTTCTTTAATTGACGGCGGCAGCATATAAATTGAAACAACATCATGCGGTGCCTTAGATTTTACCTGCTTTAAGCCGACCCAATCCATGTCAAAAATCACATCTTGCCCCACATTTAAAAAGCCGTCCACTTCGGAACGCAATGTGCCGTATCTTCCGCCGTATTGCGAATTAACCGTTTCATAAAAGGCATCTTCCGCCAGCAATTTATCATATTCGGCATCGCTCACATAGTGATAATCCACCCCGTCAACTTCTCCCTCGCGACGTGCCCGCGTGGTTACCGAAACCGAAAACTTCAAATTTTTATCTTGTTCCAACAGTTTTTTAATAACTGTTGTTTTACCGGTGCCGGACGGCGCTTCAATCACAAACATAACGCCCCGACGCACTTTATCCAGTTTTTCCAAAATATCTGTCATTTCTTCCTCTTGCAAAATAAATCTGGCTGTATTATAAAACAATAAAATAAAGTATTGCAACAAATAATAATAAGGAAATCACATGAAAAAACATGCAAATATCTTAATCACCGGTGCATCTTCGGGCATCGGTGAAGCTTTGGCGCAATATTATGCCGCCCACGGCGCCGAAAAGCTGTTTTTAAGCGGCCGCAATACCGAACGTTTGGCACAAGTGGCAGAGCGTTGCCAAAGAGCCGGCGCCAAAGTTTATACTCGGCAAATAGATGTCACCGATCGCGAAGCCATGCAAAATTGGCTGAACGAATGCCAAAAAATTGCCGATTTAAACCTTGTATTTGCCAACGCCGGCGTTTCTACCGGCGAGGAAACACCCGAAAATATATATAATACTTTTTCAACTAACATCATGGGAGTTTTAAACACCATAACGCCGGTGATTGAGCGCTATAAACAACGTGCGGATAATGATAAAATCATTGCCATAACCGCCTCTATTGCCGGTTATCACGGCCTTTGTGCCTGCCCGTCATACAGCGCCACAAAGGCTTGCGTTAAGGCCTACGGCGAGGCTTTGCGCGGTGCTCTGCAGTCATACGGCATTCAGGTAAACGTGATATGCCCCGGCTTTGTAAAATCGCGCATTACCGATAAAAACACTTGTCCGATGCCTTTTTTCATGAGTGCCGAAAAAGCGGCGGAAATTATTGCCGCACGCATAGATAAAAACATCGGACTGATTGCATTTCCATGGCCGATGCGTTTTGCCACTTGGTTGCTTTCAATTTTACCAAACCGCCTCAGTGACTTTATTTACGCCAAATTACCGCATAAGGTTTAGCTTTGTGCCAAAAGGACTTTGCCATGCCAAAATTTTCCCGTTTTCTTGATTTTATTTTATTTCATAACCTGATTATGGCCACTTTATTTGTGCTTATCGGTATCACAATCAGCCTTTGTCTGCGCTATGAAATCATCATTGATTTATACAATTATCACTATTTTGTGCCGTGGGCTTTCTTGCATAACCGCACTTTCACCGATATTGCATTGGCTGCCGAAAACAGTTATCACAATCCGCTGATTGATATCCCTATATATTTATTGGTTAAATACTTTAACCATCAACCTTGGGTTTACTACACTTATTTCGGTGTTTTCTGGGGCTTATTGATTTTTGTTTTCTATAAAATCTGCCGCAATATTTTACAACCGAGCCAAAAGGCCGAGCTTTTCTTAGCTCTGATTATCGCCATGACCGGCTTTGCTACCTTAAGCCAAATCGGCACCTCGTCCCAAGAGGTAATTTTGGCCTTAGGCACAATGACCACACTTTATTGGTTACACAAAGAAATTTTCATAACTGCCAAAGAACGCCCTTTAGTTATTTCGGCGGCAGGGTTTTTGCTTGGCGCCATGTTCGGTTTTAAATATACGGCGGTCACATATTGCTTGGGTGCCGGTTTTACCCTGATTTTATTTTTCAAATATTTGCGCCACCCGATTAAAACCGTTTTTTACTTTGCGCTGGGCGGTATTCTTGGCTTTTTATGTATTGACGGTTTTTGGATGTGGCGCTTATATCAAGAATTTGGCAATCCGCTGTTTCCGTATTTGAATAACATTTTCAAATCCGATTACATTGACGCCAAAATGTTCAGCTACAACAGCGTTCTTTATAAAAAGAGTTCTTTAGATTACCTGATTTTTCCGTATTTGGTTTCTTTTAATCAAGAAAACCGCATTGCCGCCGAAGCCTTTTATCGTGACCCGCGCTTTGCCATCGGCTACAGCTTATTGCTCATTGCCGCCATATCTTATTTGTGGTCTTTGATAACCCCCAAAAAACGCCAATTAAATGTCGGCACTTTGTTTTTAGTCGTGTTTGCATTTGTCAGTTATGTGGTGTGGCTGTTTATTCTGCCGATTATGCGCTATGCCATTCCGATAGAACTGCTGATTGCTATATTAGGCGTTATGTATTTCTTCACCCTCAAGCCAAAATCAGCAATAGGTTTTGCTTTATGGTGCAGCGCCGGATTGATTATGCTGTTTACGCTTTTTGCCGGCTTACCTTACCCGAATTGGGGACAGAGGTTAGGAGAAACACAGATATTATATAAAAATAATGTGCACCTGCCGCAAAATTCGTTAATATTAACCGTCAATTACGGCACCGGTGCGACTGCGGCACGCATTGCCGAAAACAATCCGGATGTAAAATTTGCCAACATTACCACGCCTTTCACAATGGAAGGCACCAAGTTGGCGCAAAAAATAGAACAATATAAAAAAAACAGCGACTACATTGCCTATATGGCGGTTGTAAAAACACCGTTAACCGCGTTTGATTATCACACACCGACCAAATATGTGTTTGTAGATAAACGTATGAAAAACTCGTATGAAAACATTCGTTATATTCTTCAAAACGCCATCGGAATTGATAAGTTTTATTGCCAAGACATATCAAATGCGCCACACATGCTTAAAGTATTTTTATGCATAGATAAAAAAGACAAGCACACCGTTTTTCCGTCGTCACAGCGGTCTGTAATATTAAAGCCGCGAAATAAATAGTCACATCGTTGCGCTTTATATGCGTTTTTACTTACCTGTTAATAAAGTTTCTGATACGAAAATATTGCAACATAATCAGAAACAGACACAGTCTTTTTCTAAAAGATTGTTTATCCGGATTATTCAAACGTCTTTTTATCAACGTCAAATAAACGATTTGTATGCCATAAAGCCACTCTTTTGATGATAACAAAGCGTATTTGTTAATACTTGAAAACAATCTCTTAAAGCGAGACATATTTCCCCAAATACCGAGAAAACCGGAAAGCTCCAACAACAGTGACGCCATATCTTCACTGATGTGACCGTATCGTAACATTTCTCCGTCTATTATATGAAAACTTCCATCTGCCGCCAGCAATATATTATTGGCCATCAAGTCGCCATGAATCAAATTATGCGTTTCCGGAAAATAAACCAATTCTCTTTTTAATAACGCCATAATCTTGGCATATAAAATAGAAAATACGTTTTTTTTTGTTTCTTTTAAGGCCGTTTCTGCCTCAGTAAACAGCACATTTATATCAATCATCGAATAGATAACCGTGCTATCCGGTTTGCAATTCAATATTTTTTGGTAGTTATGCCATAAACACTCAATAACCGCTTCCGTGCAATCTCTGTAATGTATTTTATGACCGTCTATAAATTGCGTAAGCAAAAATTTATATTCCCTAAAATCTTCGCTTTTGCTTTCATATAACACACCGTATAATCTGCAAAATTCTTTGATTTTATAGAAAGCGCCTTTATCTTCCAGTAACTTTAAAAAATATTTTCCTTTTGTCGTTATAACACAAAAATTATACGATGAACCACCTGTATATATTTCATACATATCTTTATATTCTGAAGGAAAAAGATTTTTTTCAACAAACCTTTGCAGTTCGGTATAATGTGAAAATTTCATGGTTAAACTTTCAATACAGTATAATAACACTGGCAGTAATATACAAAAAAGTGTTTAATATAGAGTAAACCCGCTTTTTGCCTATATGATTTTGCAAAATAAAAAACGCCCAAAGGGCGTTTCTTTATTGGCGGGCAGCATCGTGCAATCTACGGACCAATAGGTAAAATAAAAAATGCTTATATTTTGATATTTTCAAATTCGTCCAGATGTTCAACGACGATTGTCGGCCATTGCGTATGCTGTTTCAATGGTTACCTCCTTTTCGGCCTCATAAATTGCCTTAGCTCCGATTGTATAAAAATCCACCAGTCTGTTTGTTATTTCATCAAGTTCAGCATCCGTAACGTCGGGATAATAAACTTTAAGCTCATTTTTGAGCAAACTATATGTATCTGTCATGCATTATAGAATTCAGAGCAATGCGCTTTTCTAATAAAATAAAGCTCCAAATAGTTTATTTTTCAAATGCAAGCAGACTGCCTATCTATCCTGTCTAAATAACGTCTTAAAGTGCCGCGACCGACACCTAAAATGCGCGCAATTTCAGATTTTGATATACCTTTTTCGAGCAATTTACGGATGCGCCGGCTGTTTTTGCTTAATTTCAGTTTTTTTGACTCTGCCGTAAATGGACGGCCGAGCTTTTTGCCTTGCGCCTTAATATTTGCCAAGCTTGTTTTGGTGCGGTCAGAGATGAGTTTTCGTTCAATTTCGGCAGCTAAACCGAAGGCAAAGGCCAAAACTTTGCTTTGTATATCGTTTCCAAGCCGATAATTTTCTTTTATCGTCCAGACCTGGCAATTTTTATTAAGACACGTTTCCAAAATACGCATTACTTCCAACAGGGAGCGACCTAAACGCGATATTTCACAAGAGATTAACACATCATTTTCTTGCAAATTGTCCAGCAATTCTCCAAGCTTGCGATTTTTCAGGGTTTTCCGGCTTGATATTTTTTCTTCTACCCATGTGTCGATTTTTATGCCTTCTTTAAGCGCGAAATTTTCTATTTCAAAACGCTGATGTTCGAGCGTCTGTTTATTTGAGCTAACCCTTATATATCCGATGTTTGCCATATTCAAAAGTCTCCAAAAATAAGTTAAAAAACTGGTCCATTTAATAGAACGTTTAAATCAACCAGTTTTTTGCACTTACACACCTTTTATTCAAAAATAGTGAAATACAGCATTTATAAGATTTATGAAAGATTTACACTTCTTAACTTCTGGCAAGAAAATCCCTTTTTGCCCTTTGGCTTTAAACGTTGGTTTATGGCAAAGGCATAAGTATGGAAATGTCGGAGATAAGAAATGGTTAAGGTTGCTGTTATTATACCGGTTTATAATGTTGAAACATATTTACCTCAATGCTTGGATAGTGTGATAAATCAAACACTTTCGGATATTGAAATTATCTGCGTAAATGATGGTTCAACCGATAATAGTGGCGAAATTTTAGCTCAATATGCGGTAAAGGAGAAAAGAATAAAGGTAATAAACCAACAAAATCAAGGGTTATCTGCCGCACGAAATGCAGGATTGAAAATAGCAACGGCAAACTACATTTCGTTTATTGACAGTGATGATTTTGTGCATCCTCAATTTTTAGAAATTTTATATAATGCCATTCAAACTAGTAATTCTGATATTGCCGGTTGCAATTTTGCAAAAATTTCTGATGATAAAGAAATTTTGAAGATAGAAAATACATCACCAAAGATTTATACACCAGCATTAAACGTGCTACTGGATACGAAAAATTTTATCCATTTTAATGTGTGGAATAAGCTTTATAATCGTAAGGCAATGCAAAATATTTCTTTTGTTGAGGGGATTTACTATGAAGATTGGATTTTTAATATTTGCGTTTTCGCACAGATTAAATCATTTGCTTGGATAAACTCTCCGCTTTATGGATATCGTATTTCCAATGAATCTATCATGCGCAGTTCATATAATTTGAAGAAATTAAACGATTATGTAACTGGAATCAATGAAGTCTATGATTTTATAAATAAAAATTATCCGGAACAATGGCAGAAAATAAAACAAACGCGAATTGCCCGCACTGTAAAAATGATGATGAACAGCGCTTTACGATCAAAAGATGCTGAAATTGTTGCAAACACCAAAAAAGTACTAAAAAAACTATATGATTGCTCTGTTATTGGATATAGCGGGCTTTCTTTGCACAATAAAATTAAACTACTCAATTTTTTACATTAAAAGGAGCCAATATGATACCAAAAAGAATTTTTTATGTATGGGGCGCATATGATGATAAAAAGCGTGATGTTTTAGCTTGTATGCAATCTTGGCGACAAAATTGCCAAGATTATGAAATAGTTGAAATTAACGAAAATAGTGTGGAATATTTTGACTTCCAAAAAGAATTACAGCAAAACAAATGGTTTAGAACGGTCTTTGAAAAGAAGATGTGGGCTTATGTTGCTGACTACATACGCGTTAAAGTCTTATATGATAATGGCGGAATTTATTTGGATACAGATGTTACTGTTATTAAAAATTTTGATAAATTTCTTAATGATCCTGCTTTTGTAGGAATTCAATGTAGCGGAAGATGGAATTATGTAGAACCTGCAATTTTAGGTGCACAAAGAGGAAACAAATTTCTACATGAGATTACTGAATTTTATAATGACGAGATATGGACACAACCAATATATACGATGCCACAAATTTTTGAACATTATTTGCAGCGTATGTATAATATATATAAATTTCCTTCTAAGCAAAAGCAAACCTTAATTAAGACAAATGATATTTATATCTATCCAGAGCGTATTTTTATTCCTTTTGAATTTGGTCAAAAATTTTCTCCTGAATGTGTAGAAAAAGATACTCATACAATTCATTGGTTTGGCGGTAGTTGGTTGAAACCTGACATTGAATATTTTTTGAAGAATAAACATAAAAATACCTCATTTATATCTTCAAAAATTAAACGCTATTACGTTATTAAATTATTTAAGTATATTCCTATTATATGTATATATACCAAAGAAAAAGAAAATAATGGTATGTGGAATAAAATAACATATATCAGATTGTTGTATGTTATTCCGCTTATAAAATATATAAAGAATATTAAAGGTTTCAAAATAAAGTTATTCGACGTTATTTCTTTTTTAAGATACAAAAACATAGAAAACAAATACAATTTTTATTTATTTAATTTTATTCCTCTTTTAAAAATTCGGAGAAAATAGATGCCTAAAGTTACAATTATCATTCCTGTTTATAACGTCGAAAAATATATACACCAGTCTGTAAATAGTGCTCTTGCTCAAACATTGAAAGACATTGAAATTATTCTTATTGATGATCAGAGCCCGGATAATTGTCCGCAAATTTGCGATGAATATGCTAAAATGGATTCAAGAGTTATTGTTGTCCACCAAAGAAACAGAGGTTTGGGTGGAGCTAGAAATGCAGGTTTAGATATAGCAAAAGGAGATTATATTTTATTTTTAGACTCGGATGATTGGATCGCTCTAGAGTGTTGCGAACAAATGTATAATATTGCTCTGAAGTATCAAACAGATATTGTCTTATCAGGAGAAGTTTTATATCTAGAAGACCAGGATAGGTTTTCTCCTGGGTACAGGCATTATCGCGCACAAATTATGCAGAATATAACGCATGAAACATATATTAAATGTTTTACACCGGCATGGGGCAGATTATATAAAAAATCCTTTATAGATAAATATCATTTAAGATTCGTCGAAAAATGTCTTTATGAAGATAATTCTTGGGGATGTTTGATCGCAGGTTTAACTGAAAAAGTATCATATGCGGGTAATTTTTTCTATTACCGGCAACGGTCTGGAAGCATTACGAGTAATGTAGACGAACGGGTTTTAGATTGGGTCCGTGATTTTAAGTATTTTCAAAAAATACTTAAAAAAGTTCCTTTACCTAAGCAAAAGTTAATTTGGGCTTATGAGTGGTATTTGCTGAACTTTTACAATTACTTTAAAAAATGTTCTCCAAATCTGCAATGGCGTTTTTTTCATTTTATATCGGATAATTTTCAACCTGTAAATCTCTCTGAAAAGGATTTATTAAAAAATGCAATCTTTAACGATAAAAATGGTGAAATTTTAGAATTTTACAGAAAAATAAAGAAAAAAGAGCTGCATTCATATTGTTTAGACTTCAAACTATTTGGTTGTATTCCCCTTATTTCTTTTATTGCTAAAGAAAAGGAAATATAACTATGCTGCACTATATTCATAGACATGATATTCAAAATACCGGTGATTATAAATGTTGTCCTTTAGAATATTTTTTCTATATGTTTCCTTTAGATTACCTAGTACATGATATTTATAATATTAACTATGCAATGATCGAAAAAAATGATATTGTTATATTAGGCGGTGGTGGATTATTAGATTGTATAAATAAATGGAATGTCAGCATAAATAAATTACTAGATATTTGTGACAATGTTATATCATGGGGATGCGGGTTTAATTTTTATAACACAATAATAAATGATAAAATAGCATTTGAAAAGTTCAAATTATTATCAATTAGAGATTATCGCCATCCTTCAAAATATAAATTTGTGCCTTGTGTTTCTTGCATGATGCCTGAATTATCGAGATTTTTTGAGATTAAACGGAATATCGGAATTTTAGAATACAAGGATAATCCTATAATAACTTTCAGTTATCCCAAAATATCTAATAAAGCATCATTAGATGAAATTATTGAATTTATAGGATCATCCAACGTTATTATTACAAATTCCTACCACGCCTGTTATTGGGCAACCTTAATGAAAAAGAAAGTTATTCTTTACAATGAGCACAGTTCAAAATTTGATTATATACAATATGCGCCTGTAAAATATAGCGGTAATCTTCGTAAAGACATTCGGCGGGCAAAGATTTATGAAGATGCTCTAGATAATTGTAGAAAAACAAATATTGAATTTGCAAATAATGTTCGTAACTTTATAAAAAAATCAGAGGACATTTAACATGACAACATATTACATAGTATCCGGTGGATTTGCCCCCATTCATGAAGGACATATCGAGATGATAAAGGCTTCGGCTGCAGCATCTGACGGTGTGATTGTATTGGCTAATTCTGATGCTTGGTTGTGCCGCAAAAAAGGTAAAAATTTCCAGACCATGAAAACTCGTAAAGCGATTTTGGAAAACTTAAAAGGCGTTATAGATGTTTTGGAATTTGATGATTCAGATAATTCGGCTTCTGACGGCATAAGAAAAGCTCGTGCCAAATATCCGGCTGAACGTTTGGTGTTTGCAAACGGCGGAGACAGAGGCAAAGATAATATTCCGGAAGGTCCGGCTTGCCAAGAGTGTAATATGGATTTAGCTTTTGGGGTTGGCGGTAACAATAAAGCCAACTCATCTTCTTGGATTTTGGAAAACTGGAATAAGTAATTTTTTAGCATTAGTCGATTTTCAAAATATATAAGCATCGCACATCAACTTACGCACGGGGTTGGTGTTTATTTTTTGGCGGTGAGATAGGGAAAACTTCGCTGCGCTACATGCTCGGCGCTCATCGCTTTCAGCGACCGGCATACTCCGTCTGCCTTGCGCTTGAGTGCGAACAAAGGGCGTTTATTTATTGGCGGTGAGATAGGGAAAAACTTCGCTGTGCTACGTGCTCGGCGCTCATCGCTTTCAGCGACCGGCATACTCCGTCTGCCTTGCGCTTGAGTGCGAACCCCTTCTTCTGGGGTTCAAATCCTAACTCTCCGCATAAATAAAAAAAACGCCCCAAAGGGCGTTTCTTTATTGGCGGTGAGATAGGGAAAACTTCGCTGCGCTACATGCTCGGCGCTCATCGCTTTCAGCGACCGGCATACTCCGTCTGCCTTGCGCTTGAGTGCGAACGGCGTTTCTTTATTGGCGGTGAGATAGGGATTCGAACCCCAGGTACGCAACAAAACGTACAATTGATTTCGAGTCAACCGCATTCGACCACTCTGCCATCTCACCATGCGGTTTTTATCTTTTATTCCATTTCCTTTTAAAATGCAACATTTTTTTTATAATTGCTTCTGGACTTTTTGCGTCCAATGCGTTATACTGCCGCAAAATCAAACATAGCGGAGATTTTAATGCTGGCCAAAGAATATCGTGTTGTATGTTCCAAACCCAAATTCGGCAGCAATATCATTGTAGATATTGCGCCGTCGCAGGGCGTTACCCACGACCAAATTTTTTTCAGTCGCAATTGGTTTTATAGACAGCAAACCGGACAAGATCTGGTTAAATACAACTACTCCATCATGCTTAAAGAAACCGATACCGGCGAACCTATAGTGCAATTTCCGACGGAGCTTAATTTGCCTGCCAAAAGCGAAATGCATCGCACCATGCAATGCGACTTTGATAAGCTGGAGCCGGAAATTATCAAAGCCTATCGGCAAATGCGCGCCGACGGTTTGGAATCAACTTTATATGTTTATAGTGTGACCGAAATGTCGGCACTTGAAGAAACCATGCGCTCGCCGGAAGAAGAGGCTTTTGACCGCAAGCAACGCGAAAAACGCGCCCGTTTTGCGGCACAAACTGCTCCGCAATCTTATCGCGAAAAACACTTACCGCCGCATTCGTCTGCAAACGAGCCGACCTACCCGCAAAATTTGCAACAAGAAGAAAATATGCGCGTTATTGCCGAATTTAAACAGGCACAACAACATCATATTGCCGCCGAGCAACATTTGGCACAGCAAACCATGCCGGCGTGGTTGCGCTTTCAAAAAGAATACAGCGGCGACTAAACTATTTTCACCGGATAAAATTTAAATTGTCATCGCTTGCTTTGCAACAACACTTCAGCGCGCCAGCGCCATATAATGTCATCGCTCATTCTTTCTTTCCCCTGTCATGCAGAGGAAGCCTTTTAAGGCTGACGAAGGCATCCCCGCACAAAGTGCGGCAAAAACAATGTCATCGCTCATTCGGCGTAAGTCCGAATGATAAGCGATCTTCCACTTTGTTCACTCATCCACTAAATTCGCTTTAACTACTGTTCAGGCTCATAAAGTGAACTTCGCCTGTCGTCTAAAAACAACATTTTAAGGTTGTTTTTGTTCCTCAAGCCCCGCAAGCGGGGAGCCGGAGGGGCTAATCTATCCTTATAAAAAAATAATTTGCACTGCGTAAGCAGCAGCGAAGCTTCTGATGCCTTGACCTCGCTACGCAAGCTCCGCTCAGGGCATGACAGTTTATATATTATCCACGCAAAGCGCGGAGGCATGACTTTTATATATTATAATGTCATTCTCGGGGCTTGCAACAGCAAGAACCCGAGAATCTTGGCAAATTATAATGATTCGGCCGAGATACCACGGTCGAAGCCGTGGTATGACAGTTAAAAAAATACTTTTAAAAATAAAAACAGCGCCTGAATCTCTTCCGGTAAAGGAAAAAACTCAAACGCTGTTGATTGTGCAGATCAGAACGCTACTTGTAGATTAGAGCCAAATCTGGTACTCTTTCTCTACACTACGCACGCGCTTCATCGGGACATACTGTGCGTGCTTGGCTGCACGATAAGTTATACCCTTTCCGTTCAGAATTCTCTTGGCAGGATAGAAGCGGCCCTCGTAATACATTACCGAATTTGCTCCCTCAATCCAGTCCCCGTTTTCCTTATTCAGGTAGATGGACAACGTGGACACGAGCTTGCCGGTTGAGAAATCTCTGACACGAATCATGCGCTCTCCATACTCTACAACGAAAAGCTCGCGCTCCTCGTTGAGGTAGAAACCGCGGGACATGATGTTGCCGTCAATCATCTCTAGCACAGCTTCAGCGACGTTTTCAGTCTCAGGGGCCTCAGCAATCTCGGTGGTCTCAGGTGCTTCGGCGGCGTTCTCTACATTCTCATTGTTCTCGGCTGCGCAAGTCATAGCGGTTGCTACGAACATTGCAAAAAAGAAAAACTTCTTCATAAAAAAAACTTATATTAAAAAATTAGTAAATCCGTGAAAAAGTGTGTGCTACAACCTTGAAAACAAGAATGCAGGTAGAAAAATCTACACGTAAATAATATTATAAACGTCACACAATAATTTTTTGAAATCCCTTATAGTATAGCGCAAAAATCAGAATTTGTCAACATCTATGCACCATTTAATTTGAACCGTCATCGCACGTCCGGCAACAGTATTTTTAATGTCATCGCTCATTCGGCGACACCATAAAGCGCGCCAGCGCCTAATTTGTCATCGCTCGTTCAGCGACACCATAAAGCGCGCCAGCACCTAATTTGTCATCGCTCGTTCAGCGCCAGTCTGAACGATAAGCGATCTTCCGCTTCTTATCTTCCCCTTGCAAGCAAGGGGATTAGAGGGGTTAACATATATCCTTATAAAATAATTTGTAGATGCCTTGACCGCGCAAAGCGCGGAGGCTTGACTTTATTATTTTTACCTCGCTACGCAAGCTCCGCTCAGGGCATGACAGTTTATATATTATCCACGCAGAGCGTGGATGTATGACTTCATTATTTTTACCTTGCCACGCAAACTACGCTTTGGACTTAACTAAAGCAAACTCAACCTACACATATTGTTCGCCGTTGCCTTGGCTCTTATTACCGCCACGACGCACTGTTTTTTGCATATTAACCGAGGCCTGATCTTGGTTGCCTTTACTCGTCATATCTAACGTTTTCTGAATACGTCTGCGCGTTTGACGCAATTCTTTCATATTACCGGCGCGCTGCTCCAAAACCGCCAACTGATCAAGCTTAGCCACTTTGGCCGCATCTACCCGCACCGTTTCACATTCGCGCAAATTTTGTGCCGTTGCCCAAAAGATTAACGGCGATGCCACTTTATTTTGCGCCAATTCAACTGCTTGCAAAGCAGAATTAACCTGCGACAAACGTGCTTCCATTGTCGGTGCTTCACGTAAGAAACGATCAACCTTTGCCACCAAATCTTTTTCGCCTTTATCATGACGATTTCCCAAATAGCGCGATTTTAATGAGCGCCACTGCCGAGCACGCACATCATAGCTGGCGGCAGCAACCGTAGCCCAATTCGGCTGATGTTCGCTCACATAATGTTTCAAACGCACTTTACCTAATTTACGCTCTTCTTTTGTATGATTGCGTCCATACAAAAGATCCTTGATAACAGCAACCTCATTTCTATTTGCTGCTGTTTGGGCTTCCGCTTCTATTGCTGCCACAATGGCTTTTTCCGTCATACCGGTAGAACGCGCCGGATTTTGGTTAACCAACGACATTGTTGAAGCCGTATAAGCCCAATATTCCGGTGAATTATAGTTTTCTTTGGTAATCACCGGAGCATTGTAACGCTCGTGTAAATTATCAAACACATTTTGATAAAACTTATCAAACATAAAGTCAAATTGCCGACGTTCAAAATGTGTTTTATTTGAACCGGTAGAATATTTCACCCATGCACGTTCATAATCGGCATTACGGCAACCGCCTTTATGAGCATCTTTGGCCGCTTTCAAATCCGGAAACTCGTCTGCCAACGCATTTGCCAACAGCTTCATGGTGTTGCTCATATTAAATTGATACAATCCCATTGCATTGGTATTATAAATTGATTTTGCGTCTTTAATAGTCGGATTTAACAATGATTCATACACATGACCGGCATTCTCCGGATACAATTCACTAAAATCAAGTTTCATATCTTTGTAAACACCGGTACCGATGGTTGCAAGTTCGCCTTCCAATCTGGCTTTTTCTTCTTCCAACTGAACGCGCCCAGTTTCAAGCGAAATTGTATCATTAAAATCAATGTCATACGATTGCAACAGTTCTTTAGCTTTTGCCCAATCACTTGCCGACATTAAATTTTCATCAAAATCAATCACCGGTTGGTGTTGGCTTTCTGCCGAATCTGCCTGAGCTTCCGCAAACTTTTCTGCCAAACTGCGCTGCGTCACACTGTCTTCGCTATTAACAATGAGCGAATCTGCATTTATTTCATGCATATATAATGTATCTGCTTTAGGCAATGCTGTTGACTCGCGCACACCACCCTGATTGTTGCTTAAATCCGTGCTTTCATGTATAATATTGGAAAAATCCATGTTTTTAATTTCAAACACCAATTCTCTTGCTGAAACATCCTGTTGCGATGAAGCATCTGTTTCTGTCTGACGCGTTTCTTGGGCACGTTCTTGCTGTTGCGTCGCTCTGACGGCTTGACGCACATCTTGATTCATCGCCTTTTCGCCCTTCGATTCGCCTTTGCCGAAATATCTGGTTTTCAGCCCCCATTTGGCGTGCTTAATTTCATAAGAAGCATCAACAATCTTATCCAAATCGGCTTTGGCGCCGGCCTCTTGCCGAGCCTGCAACATAATATCCACCGTGGTTTTGCCCGAAGTTTGTCCCAATGTTGAAATCACTGCAGCGCTATAGCCGAAATTTTTCGGATTCGCATAATTATCCACCGTAATTTTCGGGAAACCGGCTTCGGCTAATTTATCAAACGTCGGCTGATATTTTTTTGCCCATACATGCTTTACGATATTATGCATCAACTCCGGCGAATATTCCTTCAACCATGCTTTTTCAAACGCTGTAGAATTAATACCGTTCTTAGCTATCACCTTTTGAATTTCCGGATATTTATCACTGTTGGCGGCAAAGAAATCTTGCAATTCCGACATCTTATTAAGCATCGGGCCAAATTCTTTGGCTGTGGTAATAGATTGTCCGCCAACCGTTGCGTTTGCTTTATTAGATGACATAAACACCATACTCACATTTTCCGGCATCAGTTTATGTAAACTGTCAACATACAACCCGTTATAAATACCGCTGAAATTCTGCGTTTGGCGCATTTGTGCGGTGCGCGGCGCAGCCGCTTTGCGCGGAGTCGCGGTTTGCACAATTCGTTGTTTGCTGTTAGCAATTGGTGAAGCATCATTACCGGCCATCACTTTCACACTGAAAATGCTTGAAACAAACATAGCTGCAGCCAACCCGTAACGCTTAACCGCCCGCACCGGTTTTGCAATATACGGCTTTTTAGCCAAAGCAGATAAGCCCACTCTCACGCGGCTGTTTGTGGCACGCATCATATCGCGGAAAGTGCGGCGCGGCTGTTTATTTTTCTGAGTTGTCGCCTCATCAAACATGCTTTTCAAATCAAGTTTTTGCGACAAAAAAGAATCGGACTTCTGGTGTTTTCTTTTATTTTCAAACGAATTATGCACAATATTGAACAGCGAATGCTGTGCACCATATTGCTCTTTAATTTCGCGGCGCGCTTTCACCATCATATTGATAACCTTGCGCTTACTCATTTTGCGCAAAGACGAAATCACCGTATATGAATACGCGTAATAATCTTCTGATTTATAATTGTCATAAGTAACAAGCGGAAAACCTTCTTCCGCCAACTGACGAAACAAATTCTTATACTTTTCGTCCCATTCTTTTTCCGTAATTGCTTTAATATTCAGCTCTGATGGCAAAATTTTCTGCACCACCTGTTGCCAAAGATTCTTTTGTTTATCCTGTGCCATGTTAAACTCCTTTTGTCAATTTTCTCTAAATATAACTCATTTTAGACAAAATGTCCAGAAAAAAATGACAATATTTTTACTTCTTTTATTATAGTAAAAAACTATTAAACAAACAATAAAACAATTTAATAAATCAAAAAAATTTTTTAGAACAATCCATCCTTAGTCATACAGAGGAGCCGCAGGCGACGAAGGCATCTTCGCACAAAGTGCGGTAAAAATAACGTCATCGCTCATTCTTTCTTTCCCCTGTCATGCAGAGGAAGCCTTTTAAGGCTGACGAAGGCATCTCCGCACAAAGTGCGGCAAAAATAACGTCATCGCTCATTTTTTCTTTTCCCTGTCATGCAGAGGAGCTTTATGCCCCGTAGGCATCCCCGCACTTTAGCGCGGTAAGTGCGCTGATTATCGGACTTGCGTCCGAAGATTGTTACGTCGTGCTTCGCACTCCTCACAATGACAAAGAGTATGTCATGCAGAGGAGCCGCAGGCGACGAAGGCATCTCCGCACAAAGTGCGGTAAATGCGCTGATTATCGGACTTACGTCCGAAGATTGTTACGTCGTGCTTCGCACTCCTCACAATGACAAAGAGTATGTCATACAGAGGAGTGTTTGTAAAACTCGACGAAAGCATCTCCGCACAAAGTGCGGTAAAACAATACTGTCATGCCACTGCGATCCTTTTTAAAATGTCATTGCCCGACGAAATTGGCAATCTCGGTTGCTTCTTATAATTCGCCGTCACCACGACTCACCTCTACCCAAAAAAAGCGCCTGTCTGAATGACAAGCGCCTTCTAGGAGTTTTACCGTTAAATGAGAAATCAATTACATCTCAATTACTTGTGATTTCACGTGATTGCCTGATCTAAGCATATTCGGATGTTGGTTTTTACCATCAATAGTCGTTCCGCGCTCAACTTCCCATTTACCTTCACGTTTCACATCTTGATTTTCAACTTCATCATTCAAGTTAACCTGACGCGGAGTGTCTTCATTTTTCAGCTCATCATTCAACTTAACTTGCTTCGGTGCAGGAGGTTCATCATGATGAATCGTCTTCGGCGCACGTGGACGACCTTCTTCCCAAGCATTTTGATAATTTCCTTGACCGTCCGGACATCTGTAAGTTCCACCAATATAACGGTTATTTGTTACACCTCTGTCAACGCCTTCACCGATATACGCACCCTTCTTTTCATCAACTAAGTTCAGAACACCATTCAACTTCGCGGCAGAAACATCAACTGTTTCACCGCAAATAATGATTCTGGTCAAGGCGCGCATTTCCTCTTGGTTGTTGTAATACATCGGCAACCCATTGCTATCAAGTGTTGTAACCCAGAACTTACCTTCTTTGTGAGCCATTTCGGTTTGTTCAATGCTCTTCATGAATTTATAAACAACCTGTTCATTTGATTCACCTTGGAAGTAGCCGCTGTTGCGAGCATTTTCAATGTTTTGATACATCTTTTGCATTGCTTCTTCCGGAGAAGAATTTTCTTTACCGAACCAATCAGCATGCTCTTTATAAATACCGGTAATTTTTCTCAGTATTTCATTGTAGTGTTCTTGCGAAATGGTACCGGCATATTCAGTAGATACAGAAGTAACTTCTTCAGTCGTTTGACCTTCGGTAGTTTGACCTTCGGTAGTTTGACCTTCTGTCGTCTGACCTTCAGTCGTTTGACCTTCTGTCGTTTGACCTTCAGTCGTTTGGCCTTCGGTTGTCTCGCCTTGTTGCTGATTAAGCGCTCCTTGCGCTTTTCCGCCCGAAGTTGTCGGTGTTTCATCACCTGACAAATAAGAATGAGCCAAACTGATTATTTCACTAACACCGGCAGTTGCAGCTGTAAGCCAAAAGCTGATTTTGCTCATTTTAGCTTTCTGACGGCTTTCTTCGGTCTGGTCCTTTTGAGCTTGTTTATCATCTTCTCTCATAAACTTATATTGAACGCCCAAGTTACCAAAAATACGCATGGTTGAAGCGCCCAATTTAGCATTTACGAGTGTTGCCATATTAGCTTCTTGACCGACAAACCCTGCCGCACCGATTAACAAACCACCGACCACACCTGCTGCGGTATTAACGGCGGCACGTTGCAAATAGCGTTTCTTTTCATCGCCTTCCATAGACTTAAAGATGTTCCACAAGCTCTTAACTTTGCCTTGATTATTTAATTCGGCAATCAGTTCATCATTTTTGTCTTTTTTAGCCTGACGCAACATCGCTTCACGTTTTTCAATAAGCGGCCAAACCACAGAACCGGCACCGATAAATGCAGCATAACCAGCAGCAATTACAGCAGCCTTTCCGGCTGAAACATGCGGCGTAGAAACAGCAACAGTCACACCGGCCAAGCCCATGGCAATATATTTATACTTGTTGTTCTTCATGTTGTCGGCAATGGCATGACGTTGTTCATAAGCCTTGCCGAACCAGCCCTTCATTTTGCTCACAAAGCCGGTTTTTTGCTTTTCAATCGCATTGGCAGCATTCACCATACCCAATTGACGATACAGTTTGGCACGTTCTTCCATTCTGAGTTGCGTGTCAACCATGCTGTTAATCAGCTGACCTTTGTGCACATCAGCTTTTTTGCCGCTGTTCGTTATTTCTGCCAAACGTCTGATAACACCTTTGGCATAGTTTTGAAAAGAGAATGATTTTTTCTTTGTTGCCTCTGTCAAGTGCATATCATTGCTGGCACCGATAGCCACCAACATTTTATTTTGGAATGTGCTTTTAATGCTGTCTCTGATTTCTTGTCTTCTTTTGTCTGCCGACAGCTTAAACAACTCATCTTCTGCCGCACGATCGGAAATCACCTGATTTTTTGCCGATTCTAATAAACCGTTAAAAAGCTTTTCTCTTTCCGCATCAGAAACCGGTGCAAAATCATTTTCTTCATCAACAATATTTATGCTGTCGCGCAATTGTTTGGTTGCACTATCTTGTTTTAATTCTTCAATCAAACCTTTAGCGTCATGATCCATTCTACGAATATTCATCGTAACTTGGTCATCTTTATTGATCTCAATATGGTTTGCTTCGGCATAGCGTTGGAAAGCATCATCGGCTTCAATCATAATTGCTTGACTGTCTAAAGCTTCGCCGATTTTATACAGACCTTCATAATCTTCGCTGATACGCGCCGTCGGCAAATAAGCTGCCGCACGATTTTGTCTGTCTGTTTTAACTTCGGCATCACCGGTCAAACCCAAGCTGGCTAAAAAGTCATTTTCGCCGGCTGCTTTAACAATTGCCAAAGCTTCGTCAAATTTCATAAACTCTGTTTTATCTTGCAAATATACCTTAGCTTCATCTAAAGTCATTTTTGCATCTGTATTTGTTGTTGTCATTTGTAAAACTCCTATTTTCTCATTCATTTCTGAACAGACTATACACCATTTAAAAACAGATTGCAACAACTTTTTGTCAAAAAAATGAAAAAATTTACTTTTTTTAAATAAAACCCCACTTCTATTATATATAAAGTAATTGACAAATTAAAAAAAATGTCCAAAATATTTTTTCATAAATTTTTTTGTTGCCATCTTACATGATAAATTTCCACCGATTGAAGCCGGAAACTTGCGTTTCCTGCGCATGTCATTACCCGATTCAATCGGGTAATCTCGGCAAATTAAAAAACATCTTGCTTTCATCGGCCGAACATATTATAAAAGCGCCATAACAGCGGAGATATAACAATGAAAGTGGATATTTTTGATTTTGAATTAGATAAAGAACTGATTGCCAAACAACCGGCCAATCCGCGCGATTCTTCACGGCTTCTAGATTTATCGGACGAAACTGTCATTAATGACCGCCATTTTTACGATTTGCCGCAACTGCTGCACGCCGGTGATGTGATGGTATTTAACGATACAAAAGTCATTCCGGCACGCCTATACGGCCAACGCGGCGAAGCTTTGGTAGAAGTTACGTTATATCATCCGGATGATGGAATCCGCTGGTGGTCGTTCATCAAAAATTCCAAACGCCTGCATATCGGTGATGAAATTCGCTTTTATACCGCCGAAATCAGTGCCGCCGATTCGCAATTTACGGCTGAAGTGGTGCAAAAAGACCAAGAAGACGGTGTGCTGATAAAATTTAATTGTGCCACCGATGATTTAGGCAAGCTTTTAGAACAATACGGTTCCATGCCTTTACCGCCGTATATCAAGCGCGACCGGCCACTTACCGGCTTGTGGAACCGTTATAACGACAAAGAAGACTATCAAACCGTATATGCCAAACACGAAGGCGCCGTTGCCGCCCCAACTGCCGGTCTGCACTTTACCGACAGACTGCTTAAACAAATTGACGATATGGGTGTTCAACGTGTGTTTTTAACTTTGCATGTCGGCGCCGGCACTTTTCTGCCGGTCAAAACCGATGATACCGAAAATCACAAAATGCACGCCGAATATGGTGTTATATCGCCTGAAACCTGCGAAATTATTAACCGTGCCAAACGCGAAGGTCGCCGCATTATTGCCGTAGGCACCACCTCGGTGCGTTTATTGGAAAGTGCAGCTGATGAAAGCGGTGTTTTGCACCCGTTCTGCGGCGAAACCGATATTTTCATCACACCGGGCTATAAATTCCGCATTTTAGACACCATTATTACCAATTTTCACTTGCCGAAATCTACACTGTTTATGCTCATTTGCGCCATCGGCGGCATAAAGCACATGCAACAGGCTTATGCTCATGCCATTAAAGAAAAATATCGTTTTTATTCTTATGGTGACAGTTGCATTATCAAATGCGTAAATAAAATTTAAACCCTTTTGCCTTATCTTGTCCGCATACAGGAGAAAAAATATGCGGTTGGCATGGAGTCAAAATTTTAAGCAAACCATCATTACCATCAAACGGTCATTTTTACCGGCAACTCTGCTTGCCGCGGCATTGGTGCTGTTTTTTGCGCAAAACCCGTTTGAGTTTGACTTCAGCAACATTTTGCACTATTGTTTTTTGGCCATAAATCTTGCCGGTTTGCTGTTTTTGGCACTCACCAATCAAAACAAACCGTTTTTCAGTCTTGGCATGGGGCTGATTTGCTATTTGCTGCTAAATTGGCTGAAAAGCAAAGCCGGCGATAATTTTATCACCGACAGCCGCTTTTTATGGCTGTGTTTTTTAATGCCGCTAAACTTCGGGTTGTTTTATTTTTTACCAACCGGAAAACTTCGCACCATGCAGAGCGTATACATTTTGGCGGCAATATTGGTAGAGCTTGCTTTTATTGATCGCGCCGGCAATTTAATCGCCGAATTTCCGTATATTGAAATTTGTTGGCAAAGTATGCCGCTTTGGCTTGCTTTGCTATGGTTTATTGTGTTGGCTTGCCAGTTGCTGGCGGTATGTTTTCGCGCCACGCATCTCAATTTGGGCCTGTTTTATGGTTATTGCAGCTTATTTTTGGGCTTTATTTATGCCGATACGCCGTCTGGTTTAAGTGTTTTCTTTTTAGGCTTTGCGCTGATTCTGACCACAGCGTCTTTGCTTGATTTTCATCACCGTTATTACTATGACGACTTGGAAAATGTTGAAAGTTACGCCACTTTTTTGGCACACTGTGCCAATAGATTTGCCTTTAAATATTCCATCGGCATTTTCAGCATAGATAATCGCGACAAATGGCGTGCCGAAATCGGCGCCGGAAAACTCCAAACCCTAGAGCAAATGATTGTCCAAAAAATCCGAGAATTTCCCGAAGAATATGATGTTTATCGCTATAATCACGAAGAATATATTATTGTCTTTAATAATCAAAACAATAAGCAGGCACGCGATAATGCCGAAAACATTCGCCGCACCATAGCGGCAGCCGAATTTGTTTTCACCTCCGGCAAAAGCATCAAAATCACTGTCTCGGTAGCCATTGCCGAGAAAACGCGCAAATATATGGAGGGTGCGATTGTTGCCGAACGTGCGCATGAAGGGCTGCAAAAAAGCCACAAATTTAACAGCAATATTGTTACCATTGTGCCAAACTAGGCTTTTTTCAGCGGTCGACAAGCCCGATACAATAACCACACGCCAAGTGCAATAATCGGCAGAGATAGACACTGCCCCATGGTCAGACCGCCCCACAAAAAGCCGATTTGCGCATCCGGTTCACGGAATTGTTCCACAAAAGCACGGCAACCGGCATAGCCAAGCAAAAACACGCCCGATAAAAAGCCTTTGCGTTCGCGACACCATTTTACCTGCCACAGCACATTCAGCACAACAAACAACAGGATTCCTTCCAGACACGCCTCATACAGTTGCGAGGGGTGCCGCGGCACATAACCGCCGCGCGGAAAGCGCACTGCCCATGCCACATCAGTGGTGCGTCCCCATAGTTCGTCATTGGCAAAATTGGCTAAGCGCCCCAAAAAAATCCCCAGCGGCACCACCGGTGCCACCAAATCCGTTAAACCCAAAAACGAAAATTTCAAATGTTTTGACAGCAGATAAATAGCGATAATCACTCCCAAAATGCCGCCATGAAAAGACATTCCTCCGTGCCACAACGCAAAAATCTGCCACGGCTGATGCCAATATTGACCGGCACCATAAAACAAAACATAGCCGAGCCTTCCGCCTAAAATAATGCCCAGTGTTATATAAAATGCGGCATCTTCCAAATTTTTTGATGTTAGAGCAATATCATATTTTTTTACCCGCTTGGCCACTAACCACCAACCGAACAAAATACCGACTAAATAGGCCATAGAATACCAACGTAACGCCAACGGCCCCACAGAAAAAATAATCGGCGAAATCGCCGGATATGCCAAACCTGTCATTTTCAGCCTCTCATATATATAATTACTTAAAAGTATATTAAGAAAAAACAGATAATCCACATTTAAAAAAAAATTATAAACACCATTATTTGCATCACATTGATTTTGCACAATTTATAAAAATAAAAAAGGCAAAAAAAATTTTTTTACGCAAAAAAAGTGGAAAACTTAAGTATAAAAATTGTCAGCCGACTCGATATTATGTCATCATAATTTCGGAAACCAACAAGGATTTGAAATGCTCGCCGAAAGTTTATGTAAATACAACCCGATTGATGATATTGAATGCCTGTTTGCCAAGCAACAGCATTCCACCGAACGTCGTTCCGACAGTGAAATCGTGGTTGAAATCTCCGGTAAATGGGATAATATGCTCCTTTTCTTTGCATGGGAAGAACAGTTAAATTGTCTGCACATTTCCTGCCTGATTAACCTGACACCGGAAGCGGTAAACCTGCCAAGCATTTTTGAATTGTTGGCTCTTTTAAATGAAGATTTGTGGGTAGGTTATTTTTCATATTGGGAAGAAGCGCAAATGCCTATTTTCAAACATTCTATTTTTATTGATGAAAAAGATACAAATTTGGTCTCAAAATTAAGCCAGATTCTCAACATTGCCATCACCGAATGTGAACGAGCCTACCCGATTTTCCACGCTGTTTTGAAGCAAAACATTGCCCCTCGCCGTGCATTATTGCCACTTACGTTGATGTAAAATAAAGCTCTCCTGCAAAGCACTCTGCAGGCATCTTCGCACGTCAGTGCACCCTCCGCCAATACGCCATGACGCGCGCCAGCGCTTTAAATGTCACCCCTCCGTGCTCTGCACGGATAAGGGGTCTACCGATTCTTATAATAAATTTTGCTTGCATTTTGGTATTGTTGGTTTAATATAAATTTGCCGACAAGAGATTGCCGGCGGAGTATCCTAACTCCGAATAAGAAATAAACTCCTCTTTTGGGGAGCCGGCAAAATATATTGAATATGCCGGACTGTTCTCTTATTACAGTTAGGAACTCCCCGCCTTGAAGGAATTTGAGGCGGTTTTTTTGTTGAAATTAACAAAAAAGAGGAGTTCTGAAAATGTCTATTCCCAATTTAATCTCTCGCGATATTTTGGCTGAAATCTGCCCACAATTTAAGCAATTACGACTTAATCGCAGCATCAGCATTGAAGAATTACACACCGCCGTAAACATCAGTGTCCATTCGCTCAAACGCATGGAACAATGCAAACGTTTACCTTATAGCTATTTTAAGCGGTTGGCAAAATTTTACGGCGTTAATATACACATCGTGCTGGGATGAAACCTCGGCTAGCGTGTGTAGATACCAGCTCAAGGCAGTAAACCTCGGATAGCGTGTGTGATTGCGCCGCAACTTTAGAGCCTTCGGCGCTGCTTTAAGCAGTGAACGACGTGTAGAAATGCTACACGAGGAGAAAAGTTGCAAGCAGATGACAATTAGACGAGGTTTACCCATTTGATGCGGCATTGCGCCAACTCATCTCCCGATTTCGTATCGCATATAGAGTGCATACTTTCATCTTCAGTTTGTTCGGTAAAAACATCTACCGTTTCGCCGTATAGCGCTTCTTTTTTGAAGCAAAGCTCAATTTCAGATGGTAAATGTGTCATCCGATAGTCTTTATCCACACTTTCGCTGGCCCACAACGGATAAATGGTATTATTGACATGACCGTTCACATCAATATCGTCAAACCGCACCTTGAAAGATGTTTTGCTTGCCGATTCGCTAACCGTCGGTAATTTCGGAAAATCGGTTTTCAAAGCACGTTCACCAAATGCTTCATAATCCGGAAAATATTTACTCAGCGTCACCGGCCGCCGCCGTTTGGCATCAATCAACACCCATTGGCTACTGGCCAAAATAATTGGTTTGCCGGATTCGTCAGTCATTGTAAAATCGCGGATGGCACCCCAAAGTTTTTTTTCGGCCGGCCATGTTTCAATCACAAAACTCTCATGCTGGCGAGGCATTCTGAAAATTTTCACCAAATAGTTAGAGCCAACCCATGCCAAATCATGCCGGGCACAAACCTCTAACCCTAAACCGAGCTTATCAGCGTTTTCCACTGCAATATCTTGCAGAATGCTCATTAAGCTCAATAAACGCAAAAAACCATGACAATCTACTTCATGGCTTTTGACATTATATTCTTTTTTGTATTTCGTCGCACGCATACTATTTAAAACAGTTCCATGCTGCGTGTTAAACCGGCCACGCGATATGCCTCAAAGCGATTTTCCAATCTGGTGGTATAAATCTGGCCCTCTTTCGGATTACCCGAATGATAGCGTCTGGCCGCTGCTTTCCAATCACGACCGCTTGAGTTATAAAGCGAGCGTAAAAATTTAGCGCTGTATTGCACATTTTTAAGCGGATCTAAAGCATCTTCCACCGAAGAAAAAGCTTTGCCGTGAAACTTCATATTAATCTGCATACATCCCACATCAATGCTGGTAATACCTTGAGCTTGCGCTTCTTTAACGGCTTTAACGGCTTCTTCCTTAGAGGCAAAATAATGCCCTTTGCCTTTAATATTAACCGTCCACGGCCAAGCTACAAATCTGTTCTGCAGATTATCCCATTTGCCGCTTTCTACCACGGCAATTGTTTGCAATAAATCAAAATTAACGCCGTATTCGGTGCCGGCTTGTTGAGCCGCCGCCGAACAAACAGAGCTGTCATGAAGCTGTTGTTTTACCGGCAAAATATCAGAGTCTTCGTTTGCGTAAATTGCATTGCTGAACAAAATCAAAACACTGATAAGCAATATAAAAAATTTATTAAACACGAGATGTGTCACCTTTTTTCTGCCATTTACCAAACATCAGATTTCCCATCTTTTAAGAATTTCTATCTAAACTTTCAGCTTTATTCTCAAAGCCGGTTTGGTAAACGGAGCTCGCCAAATTAACTCTTTTTTAAAATTAATTTAACGAATTGTTAACATTCAAGGAGTCATATAACACCTCTTTTTATTTAAATCCAGCAAAATAATTCTTTTGTTTCTATTTTTTGATTTTTTCGCAAATAAATATATGAAAAAACGGCACAATTTTATTTGTCTATTTGTGTCAAATACTACTTTTAAGTGTGCAATTTATAACATTCTACCCGAAAACACCGTTTTTTTATCTGATTTTTTCTTAATTTATCTTGAGAGTCGCACCTTCTTGAGATTTGAATTATACACCTTGATTTTTACAAAAAAAACGTTATATAATATCGCTGTCAAGTAATTGACTGCAACACCAGAGGCTGTATGAAATAGGCGCATTGGACCCGAGGGCAGTGCTCGGCACCTCCACCAATTTTTATGGGGGTGAAACAGGTTCGACAGTGTTCAGTAAAGATATATGCTGTGTTCGGCAAGATACCACCGTTATCGGTTCAAAATAAATGAATGCAAATGATAATTTTGCACCAGTTGCAGTAGCTGCATAATTTAGGCAAATGCAACAAAATTCAATTCTTTGAGCATTGGTTTGCCCAAAGTGGGGAAGGAGCCGCCCAGCAACAGAACGGCTCATTTAATTTTAAGTAGCGGGACAAAAAAATGGTTAAATATGTAGAAGAAATAAATTATGACGAGCTTGTAGAAAAATCGCTGCGCAACGTCGTTTATTACGCCCTAAAAATTGCCGAAGAACAGGGATTGCCGGGCGAAAACCATTTTTATATAACTTTCCGCACTGATTTTCCGGGCACTAAAATTTCCAAAAACTTAAAAATTCAATATCCGGAAACCATGACGATTGTGTTGCAAAATCAGTTTAAAAACTTAGAGGTTCGTCATAACAGTTTTTCCGTAGATTTGAGCTTCGGCGGCATTTCGCAAACCATTACCGTGCCTTATGACGGCATAACTTATTTTGCCGACCCGTATGCCAAATTCGGCCTTAGTTTTACGCCGGAACAAGACAATGATGATGACGTTGCCGACGATTCATCGGTTAATATTGCCTCTCCTCACACTTCATCAAATGCGGCTCAAAAACCAACTGCGGCACAAGTCATTTCCATAGACAGTTATCGCCGCAAACAATGAAAAAATTTTCTGTTTTAATCGCCGGACGTCACGCCACCAGCATCAGTCTGGAAGATGAATTTTATGCTGATTTAAATCTGATTGCCGAACAACAAAATATAAGTCGCAATCAACTCGTCACACTCATTGATCAAGAACGCACGGTTGAAAATCTTTCAAGTGCGATTCGCCTTTACATTCTGCAATACTGGAAACAGCGCTCAGCGCCGCCAAAATGAAGCTGAGAACAGCACCAAAACGGTAATAACTTCCAAACGCCCCAAAAACATGGTAAACATCAAAATCCATTTAACTTGCGGGGCAAAAAAAGCGTAATTACCGTGCGGACCAATCACATCAATCGCCCCTACTCCCACGTTGGTAATGCAAGCCAATACCGCCGATATTGAGGTCTGAAAATCAATCCCCGTGGCACTAACCAACAACGTTAGCAACAACAAACTAATCATAAATGACAACAAATACACAAAAACCGACATAGAAACTTTTTCTGAAACATTAACCGCACCGATTTTCATTGACACAACCCGATTAGTTTCCACCACCGAAAGCAAATATTTGCGCAAAAACGCATACACCACCTGCCAACGCAAAATTTTAATGGAACCACAGGTTGAACCGGTGCAACCGCCACTGAGCGACAACAACAAAACAACTGCTGTCATCCAAACGCCCCACTGAGTATAGTCAACCGTTGCCAAACCGGTAGTCGTGACCAGCGCAATTGTTGTAAACATGCCGTTCCACATTGCATAAAATAAAGAATAATCCGAACGCACATATAAAAATGCCCCCAAAACTAATCCAACATATAAAGCAAATTTCAAAAATGTGCGCACTTGCCGATTCCGATCGGCCGGCAACCCGCGCGAAAGCAAAATATAAAACGTCATCGGCAACGCACCGGTCAACATAAAAATCATGGTCACGAAATCTATCAATCGGCTGTCAAATGCCCCGATAGATGCATTTTTGGTTGAAAATCCGCCGGTGCCGATAACCGAAACGGCATGATTGAAAGCATCAAAAAAACCCATGCCGCATAAAACATAAGCCCCGCCGCAAACGGCAATCAAAAGCAAATAAACCATAACGATACGCTTGGCGATATAGCTGAATCTCGGCATAAATTTATCATTTGAATCCGAATTTTCGCGCTGAAAAATCTGCATGCCGCCAATACCTAAAAACGGCAACAGCGCCACCGCAAAAATAACAATCCCGAGGCCGCCCAAACCGTTTAATAGCGAGCGCCACAATAAAATAGCCGAAGGCAAGGCTTCCACGTCCGAAATAATGGTGGCGCCGGTGCCGGTCAATCCCGAAAATGCCTCAAAAAATGCGTCGGTCTTATTTTGCACCACACCCGACAAATAAAAAGGCATTGCCGAAAGCACACCCACCAATAACCAACTGACCACCGTTACCAAATAGGCCTGTTTCAAATTGATACGTTCAAATTTTGTATAATTTGAAAGAAACAACGAAAACCCCAAAAACATTGAACAAATTGCCGACGTTAAAAACGGTGACCATTCAACACCGGTCTGCGATATATCTAAACCGGCCGGAATCAGCATCACCAACCCCAAAATGCCCAGAATATATCCGCTGATAGTTAAAACCGGTTGCCACATTTCAATCTCAAACTATTTCAATGCCACATCTAAAGCCAGCGCTTTATTAACCATGGCACCGTTAATAAATATGCCGTCAACAAAGCACAATGCCGTAGCTGCCTGCGTCTGCGTGGTATAAGCTACTACGTCGCAGTGCACGGTTTTACCTTCTACCAATTCTTCCAAATAGAGCTGCGCTTCGGTCGCGTCATAAATATCCGGATTAGTGTAAATGCCATACAAATAAACGTATGTATTGCCGATATACAAACTGTTTGGGCCAAGCACATCGGCTTTTCCGTGATATTTTTCCGACTCGCTTAAATACGTCAACCCTAAATCATTACGCACACGATAATAATCGGCCAAATTTCCCTTATAATAAGGTCCGCCGATTTTTTTCTCTTCCTGCTTTTTTTTAATTTCCTGCTCGCGCTTTACCTGAGCTTCTTTGGTTTCGCGTCTTAAAACGGCAAAAGTCGGCGCTTTAAGCTTAACCTCATCTTTTTTCTGCACCGGCCGCTCATACTTTACCTTATTAAACTTAGCCACATTCCAAGTTGTAAATTTAATCGGCTCGCCTTTGGCCTTAGCTTCCTCTGCCGCCTTAATCTCCGGCGAAATCTGTTCCACTTTTTGCTTCACATCATCAATCTTCGCCGCAATTTGTTGCGTTGCCTTGTTTTTAATCGCTAATGCTTTATCACTGACAGATTGTGTCACATTTTGCACAAACGGTGCCTTAATCAGCTGATAATACCAGCTTGGGATATCTCTAAACGCCACCCCGTAACACATCGGCACAATAATCATCACTATCAAAACGCCGATAATAATGCTTAATAGTAACTTAAACCGGCGAAACGGCCATGTCAAAAACATCACAACTTTATGCACCCAGCCTAAAAAACCGTTCATCTGCATTTCTGCCCACTCACTTTTCATGACTTCCTCCGTATGTTTGTTGCAATTCGGCCGCCTTTTCCGGTGTAATTCTTTCAAACAGCGCCTCACCTGCCTCAAACGCGTGTCCGGCCGGCAGAGCCGCAATTTCTTTTGCCACATCAAAATCCTTGAGCGATGGCATATCTTTTTCGCTCAACCCGAATTTGGCCATAATTTTTGCTGCCGTATCCGGCATCAACGGTGCCGACAAAACAGCATAAATGCGCACCAAATTCAAACATAGCCGTAAAATTGTCGCCGCACGCTTTTCATCGGTCTTAATCACTGTCCACGGTTCGGTAACCGTAATGTAGTTATTGCCCTCGGTCCAAATTGCGCGCAATTCTGCCACTGCTTTTCTAAACTCCATCGCATCCATATATTTAAAATAATCATTCACACGCTGTTGTAAAGTTGCAATCAGCTCTTTATCCGTGTCTTGCAAATCGCCGCCTTCCGGCACAAAACTACCCAATTTAGAGGCCGTCATTTTCATCACACGCTGTGCAAAATTACCCAAAACGCCGTTCAAATCTTTGTTAATCGTTGCCACAAAACCCTCAATCGTAAATGACGCATCCGAGGCTTCCGGCGCATTTGCCATCAACCAATAGCGCCAATAATCGGCCGGAAATTCCTTAATGGCATCTTCGGCAAAAATGCCGCGGTGTTCCGATTTTGAAAATTTACCGCCTTCAAAAGTTAAGTAACTGAAGCCCTTCAAATAGTCCACCTTGGTCCAGTTTTCGCCGGTGCCGAGCATGGTTGCCGGAAATGTAATGGAGTGATACGGCACGTTATCTTTGCCCATAAATTCCACATAGCGCACATCTTTGGCATCCAACCACCAATCTTTCCAGTTGCGCTCATTCGGTTTTTCGTCCGACCACTGTTTGGTAATGCCGATATAGCCGATAGGGGCATCAAACCACACATAAAAAACTTTGTCTTCAAAACCGGCCTTATTAACCGGAAAACCCCACTTCAAATCACGGGTAATACAACGCGGTTGTAAGCCCTCTTTCAGCCATTTTTTGGCAATGGAATAAGCCACGTCCGGCCAAAAAGCCTCTTTGGTTTTCAGCCATTCGGTAAGCACCGGCTCAATCTTCGGCAAATTCAAAAACAAATGCTTGGTTTCACGCACTTCTAAATTAGTGCTGCCGGAAATCGTGCTGCGCGGGTTAATCAGCTCGGTCGGCTCCAAAACTTTGGTGCAATTTTCGCATTGGTCGCCGCGCGCCTTATCATATCCGCAATGCGGACAGGTGCCGGTAATATAGCGGTCGGCCAAAAACATCTTATCGTCCACCGAATAAACTTGGCGCATGGTTTTTTCAACAATAAAACCGTTCTTATCCAGTTGCTCAAAAATATGATAGGTCATTTCCTTATTTTGTTCGCTTGATGTGCGCCCGAAATAATCAAATGACAGATTAAAATCCTTATAAGTTTTGGCATGACGCGCATGATATTTATCGCAATATTCTTCCACCGGCAAACCTTCTTTTAAGGCGCCCACTTCCGATGCCGTGCCATGTTCATCATTACCGCAAATGTATAAAACCTCATTACCCATCATCCGCATATAGCGCGCATAAACGTCCGACGGCAACAAACAGCCGACCATGTGTCCCAAGTGCGGCACACCGTTAATATACGGCAAAGCGGAAGTAATTAAGATTTTAGACATATTGCATTTTCTCCTTTTTCTTTTTATCTCAAAACTGAAAGGATTTTACTTTGATTTTGCATAAATCGCAAGCAAAAAAACAACTCTTGCAATTCAAAAATCGCAAGTATATTAAACTGTCATCCCTCGCACGATGCGACGCATTCGTGCGTTCAGGGATCTCATCTTTCAGTGCGACAGCACTGCTTCCTTATTAAAAAAAATTCGTAGATGCCTTAACGCATCCGACTTGCGTCGGAGCGTGGCATGACAATTTTATTTACTCCTGTCATGCTGAGCGTTCCGCCGGAACGCGTGAGCATCTCCGCACAAAGTGCGGCCACCTCTTGTTACCAACAAAGTAGAAATATATTTTTTTGCAAAAACTAGCGCCGTTTAATATTTTCCGCCAAATTGATAATCGCCTCGCTGATATCATTCGCCACATTATCAAAAAGTTCTTTTTTGCTTAACGCCACCTCATCGGCATATAACGCGCGGTTTATTTCCAGTTGCAAAGTCCACATATTGCGCCGCGGCTGACAATAATTAAACGTGATAAACGCCCCCGAATACGGGCAATTAAATTCCACATTATAGTTTTTATTCCAAAACTGACCGGCAAAAAAGTCGCTGATGTCTTGCGGACAGCTTTGCGAAAATAAGTTTCCCAGACAAATATCAATCCCCGAGCGGTCATCAATAATTGAACAAATTTTTGATGGCATGGAATGGCAATCCAACACCAAACAAAAACCAAACTTTTTCAATATGGTATCAATATTTTGCTGTAACCTTTTATGATAAACGTCATAAACATTTTTAAGCCGCTCTTGCACTTCGTTATAATCCAAAAGCCCGCCATACAAATTTTCGCGCTGAAAGTTAATGCGGTGCACCACGCCAAGCCCCACCCGACAATGCTTGTCAAACAAAACATCAGTATCATTCGGATAGTTGTAAAACATACTCGGGTCCAGCTCTAATTTATCGCGGTTCAAGTCCACAAACGAGCGCGCCACTTCCATTTTCATGGTTGGCAAACCGTGGCCCGTCGCTTCTTTAACCAATTCATCAACCAGCAAATCTTCATTACGCCGCAAAGTTTTCACATCACTGAGCACATTTTTCAAAAATTCCGGCGGAAAATAAGTGCCGCTGTGCGGTATAGATAGCAAAAGCGGATATTCCGGATTTTCCGTATTTTTTTCGCTGAACACGGCCATATTTTTATAGTTAATTTTAAATTTCAGCTTATTATCCATATTCCCTCTGCTATTTTCTTTTAGCCGCACGCTTACGTTTGGTTGATTTTTTCTCTACCGACCATCCGAATTTGCCGATTTTTTTACCCAAACCGTAATAAAAACCATGTGCATAAGCCAACAAACCGGCTTTTTGCAAATCAAGCGCGCCGCTTTTGTTAATCAGCGCTTCGTCCGCATTAACCGCCACCACTTCAGCCAAAAACATATCATGTGTGCCAAATGATGTTATTTCCTTAACCTTACATTCCAGTGAAACAGGTGCTTCGCCGATTTGCGGTGCCTTAACCTTCGCACACGCCTGCGGTGTTAATTCTGCCAACGCAAATTTATTGACCTCGCGACCGCTTTTCACACCGCACAAATCAACCGCCTTTGCCAACGCCACTGTCGGCACATTTATCACAAACTCGCCGCTTTGGCGAATCAGCTCGTTGCTATAACGCGTCGGCCGAATAGAAACATAAACCAATGTCGGTTCCGTGCAAATAATCCCCGTCCAAGCTGCCGTCATCACATTCGGCTTTGCCATGGTGCCGCAAGAAATCAGCGCCGGCGGCACCGGTGCCAACATTGTTCCTGCTTTCCATGTAACTTTAGACATTTGATTTTTCCACATTTTCAACTCTTGATAGTATACACCGCTTTTAAAATAAGTCAAGACCTGCGGCTTTTACCCCGCAGGTCACAAGTATTTAGGAATAAAACTATGAAAAAATCTATATCATAGACATTAAATAATATAACACTTTTTGCGCCGCCTAAACAGTATGCCAAAGCATAATTTTTGCCAATAAATAGTTTAATAAGTTGCAAAATATCGTTGTCAAAATCACTTAAAGGTTTAATCTGTTGTTATGGAGAAAAAAATGAAAGAATTTGATTTAAGTAAAATATCGTTTGAAGATGCGCTGGCTCAGCTTGAAAATATTGTGCGCGAATTAGAGGGCGGCAAAATCAAACTTGATGACGCCGTTGCGGTTTACGAAAAAGCTGTTGCTCTTAAAAAGTTCTGCGAAAACAAGCTCAAAGCAGCACAGCTGAAAATAGAAAAAATCAATGTTGCCGCCGACGGCAGCATTTCAACCGAACCGCTTGATAAAATTGAAGAGGACTGAAATGTCGGAAATCACCACTGTCTTGACTGAGTTTTCAAAAACTTTCAATACCTATTTGGAACAGTGTTTTCCGTTGCCGCAAGGCGCTGAAAAACGCGTTATAGAAGCCATGAAATATTCGGTTATGAACGGCGGTAAACGCCTGCGTCCTTTTTTGATGTGTGAATGTGCAGCCCTGTTCGGCGTAAAACATGACGTTTCTTTTCCGGCAGCGGCGGCTTTGGAAATGCTCCACTCTTATTCGCTGATTCATGACGACTTACCCGCCATGGATAACGACGACCTGCGCCGTGGCAAACCGACTTGCCACAAACAATTTGACGAAGCAACAGCCATTTTAGCCGGCGACGGTTTACTTACTTATGCTTTTCAATTTCTATCCAATGCCTTGGAAATTCGTCCGGAAATCCGCCTGACATTGGTGCAATTATTGTCTGATGCAGCCGGCGCTTTCGGCGGCATGGTGGCCGGACAAACGCTTGATTTATATGCCACGCCGACCGGCAATAAAGCCGCTGATGAAGATATTATCGCCCGCTTGGAAGCGATGAAAACCGGTCGTCTGCTGCGCTATGCCGTTGAAGCCGGCGCCGTTTTAGGACAAGCTCCGCTTGACGTGCGACAAACGCTGGTTAAATATTCGCGCTTAATCGGACAGGCCTTTCAAATTGCCGATGACATTCTGGACCGCGAAGGCGAACAGCACATTGTCGGCAAAACCCTGCATAAAGACGATTCTCAAAACAAATTTACCTATGTGGCATATTACGGCATTGAGCCGGCACGGCAAAAGGCGCAAGATTTAATTAAATCAGCGATTGCCGAACTGCAAACCTTTGGTCCTGAAGCTGATAATTTGCGCGCTCTGGCTCAATACATCATTGACCGCAAATATTAATTTTTCATACAGCTCTTTTATTAAAACCGCCCGCCATAACAGCGGGCGGCGCCGTTCGCGGTCTTTGACCAAAGGCAGCTAACTCTGCCTTCCGGTCGCCTTGTTGCAGCGATTATTTTCAGTTTTTCGCCACAACAAAAAAGCCGTCTTTTCAAAAGACAGCTGGAGATTGAAAGCTATTCACACGAGATAGTGCGGTATATTCACCGCAACGGTTTATTCTACCGCTCTCCAGCCAACGCTGAAAAGCTAGTAAAGTTCGTCTTTACTGACGCGTGTGAGAAGGCTTTCAAACCTCCGAGCGCATCTCTGCGCCTCGTTATTTTATAAAACATTTTTATGCCCTTGTCCAGCAAAAAACACCGCTCTGACTTAAATTAAGCAGTTGCAAAAGTCAATAAAGCGTGATATACTGAATACATAAAAGCAACATTATAATTATGCCGGAGGTGTGCCATGACTGAAATGAAAAAAACAGCAGTGCAACAGTTTGATGAAAAATTGGCCGCATGCAACGACAAAGATGCGCTTTTAGTATTAGCGCGCGATTCCATTCGGATTTCAGATTCGCAATGTGGTTTAGATGAAAGACGCCTGCCCCGACAAAAAGCCATCTTAGATTTAGCTCTGCGCATTGTGGAACTCGGCCGTCTAAAAGGCAAAATCAATACCAACGGTAAACTGGCTCTGATTATGAAAAAATACGGCGACCTCAAACTTGGTTCGCCCGAGCATTTTCACAGCGATTTTAAAAAGACTTTTCCGGAAGAATATCAACAAATCGGTGCCGAAAAACGCAAAGAGCGTATGCGCGCCAAACTAAAAACCGAAAGTCAGGCCGCTCTGCAAAAACCGACCGTCAATGCACCGCAAACGGCAACGCCGCGCAAGCCGAATTTGCAAATGATGGCGCGCAGCCGCAGCGCATTGTATCAATAAAATATTTTACCTGATTGTCCTTAAATGCCCTCAGCTTTATATGGCCGTGACAGCAATCCGTGCATGGCATCTTCCAATGACACGCCGTTAAACAACAACTGATAGACCATAGCACAAATCGGCATTTCAACTCCCAACGCGCGTGCCCGTTTTTCCACCGCACGCGCCGTATAAATACCTTCTACCGTGCGCGTATTTTCCGCCACCAATTTTTGCGCCGAACCACTGACACCAACCTCATAACCAAAGCTGAAATTACGCGATTGCGAGCAATTTGCCGTCAGCACCAAATCACCCATGCCGCACATTCCCATCATGGTTTGCAAATCGCCGCCCAACGCCTTGGAAAAACGCGCCATTTCGTGAAATCCGCGTGTAATCAACGCCGCTCGCGCCCCATCGCCAAGCGCCGCTCCTTCCACAATGCCGGAAGCAATCGCAATCACATTTTTTATACTTCCGCCCACTTGCGGTGAAATCATATCGGTGGTCAAATATGGTCTGAAATATGTTGTGCCGAGCATCTGTGTTAATCTTTCGGCAATGCTTTTATCTTGGCAGGCAATCGTCACCGAAGCGATTTTGCGGCGCGCCACATCAATTGCAAACCCCGGCCCCGACAGCACGGCGATTGTTGTATCCGGAATCTCCTCAGCGGCAATTTCCGATAACATTTTGCCGGTTGTCTGCTCAATGCCTTTGGCGCATAAAACCAAAATTGTTTCTTTTTTCACATACGGCTTAATTTGTTTCATTGTATCACGCGTCCACTGCGCCGAAACTGTCAGCAATACTACATCTGAAAACTCAAAAACCTCAGCCACATTTGCGGTTGCCTTAATTTTATCGCAAAGCGGAATATCCGGCAAAAAGCGCTTATTAACATGGGCATAGTTAATTGATTCCACCACATCTTCTTCACGCGCCCAGCACAAAACTTCATTTTCGGCGCGACTGGCCGTAAGTGCCAACGCCGTTCCCCAAATACCTGTGCCGACAATTCCGATTCTTTTCATTTCAAAACTCCATAAACGTTTATTTTACAGATTTTAATCGGCTCACCTGATAATTGCAAGATATTATATAAAAACTGTTCACATCTGATTATTCATATACTGTGGCAGCGCGCTGTCGGCCTTGCTTTTTGGCCGGCTCTGCCGATTTTTCGGTTTTCGCCCCTTCGGCAATATGCTGCGCCACTTTAGACTTTGCAATGGCTGTCAATATTTCCGTATACGATACGCTATCATCGGATAAATTATATTTTTCAACCATTTTTTCATCAACACAAACCTCATCTCCGACTGTTTCCGGACCATTTTCAAGTGACTCCAGTTCATTATTATAGCACCATAACACGCCGTTAATTTTCTTAGATATCCCGTTCCAATTTTTAATTCGGTTATTATAACAATAATATCCTCCGCCGACTTCTTTAGGCGATCCCTCCAATGACCGAATATTATTATAGCCGATACTAAAATCGCCTTTAACGATAATATGTTTCATGTTAGGAATTTTTTTCAAACCTAAAGCTTCCATATATAAATCACCTTCAATAACGGAAATATTTTTGAAGTCCGGCCATTCAAATTGTCCGGAATCGGCAAAATTAATATTCAAATCCCCGTTGATAACAAAATCTGCATGTGGTAAATTAAAAATGTCATAATATTCGCCGTCTTGCTGCAACAAACCCACATACATTTGATCTTTTTTGATTTTAAACTGTTTTGCCTTGATAAATTCCTGCACATATGCACGATCTTCTTTACACAACAATTTATTGTGCGCACCTTTACACTGTATTACGGCTTTATTTTTAATTTCCAAAGTAGCATGCGGTTCGCCTTGCGCATCACGCAACGAATAAATTTTTATTTTTCCGTTTTGAACACCCTGATCATACTCTCCTTGACCAACACAATGCCCCATACGTTCACTTTCAAAATCAAGTGCATCCGAAGTTTTTAATTGCATAATTTTCCAACCGTCGCCAAAATCCATTACCTCTTTGCAGCCCCGCAGAGACTTTTGCAAACTCCGGCTATTTGCCTTTTGATGTTGCGTTTTTTGCGCCATAATATTATGCCATGTCTCGGCCGCGGTAACCGCCTTATCAAAAGAATCATACGCTTCTTGCGTTTTCAAAAAATCCATACGAATACGAGGCGCAATTTTTTGATTATTGTTGATTTGTGAGTCATTTCCGCGTGCCAAAACATCGTTAATATAATGCTCTGCTTTGGCATATAAAAAATCGCGCACCATGGTAATTTTTTCGGTCAATTTCGCCGGAACTTTTACGGCCTTAAAACGATGCACGGCTTTACCCTCAACCAAACATTGTTGTGCCCACTTTGGCAAATCCGGCTCATCCGATTTAACCTCTGTCAAAAAACGCCGATGTTCAGGTTTATCTTGCAACAAATGCGAACGCAACCGATGTTTTACATATTGCATCAACATCGCCCGCACAATGGCATCTTTATTATTTTCTACAAAATCAATATCCTTAAACTGCCCACTGCTGAAATTTTCAGGTTTCTCACCATGATAAACAATATCCGCTAAATATTGATTCAAATCTTTTTCATTGATTAAATTGACCGACATTTGATTTCTCCCGAATTTTGCAACAAGAATAGCAAATTTTTACTCTTTTGTCAAATTCAAATAGCACGGCAAAATACGTAATATATTTTCCGCTTGCAATCAACCGCAATTTATTTTATTTCTGAAACAAAGAAACGAAAGATTTGGCTATGATTACTCAATTTGCACGCACCGAACTTCTTTTGGGCACCGCGGCTTTAAAAAAGCTCGGCCATGCCCGCGTTGCGGTTTTCGGCCTTGGCGGTGTCGGTGGCTATGTGGTTGAAGCCTTATCGCGCTGTGGCGTCGGTGCGCTTGATTTAATTGACAGTGACCGAATCAGCCTGACCAATCTCAATCGCCAAATTTTGGCCACCCACCAAACCATCGGTCAACCTAAAGTTGACGTGGCAGCTGAGCGCGTTTTAGCGATTAACCCGAATTGCCGCATTACCAAATACCAAACTTTTTACCTGCCGCAAAACGATAGCGAATTTGATTTTTCGCAATACGATTATGTGGTTGATGCCATAGATACCGTCACCGGCAAAATCGGTTTAATTATGGCGGCAAAAGCCGCCGGCGTGCCGATTATTTCCGCCATGGGCACCGGCAATAAACTCAATCCGGCCGCTTTTGAAGTTGCCGATATTTACCAAACCTCCGTATGCCCCTTGGCGCATGTTATGCGCAAAGAACTGCGTCGCCGCGGTATTGAACATCTTAAAGTTGTTTATTCCAAAGAAAAACCACTGAAGCAAAATGTAACCGAGCCCGAGCCGCAAGCAACCGATTCGCAGTCCCCGCGTAAAAGTATTCCGGCATCAGCACCTTTTGTGCCGCCGGTTGCCGGATTCATTATTGCCGGCGAAGTTGTTAAAGATTTAATTAACACTGATTAAATTAGACTTTTTAAAACCGCAAAGAGCTTGAGATGTTTTTCTCAAGCTCTTTTACTTAATCCACCGGCACAAACGGATTTTCCAGCACGCGTCCGCTTCTTAAGTCCACTTTATAAAGCGAGCGATCTTCCGGAAAAAATGCTGCCAAATCCTCCGGTTTTTTGGCTCCGCCCCAAAGCGTCAGCACATTACCGTTGATTTTGTAATATTCAAAATGCGGATATGATCCGACCTGAACGCCAACCCAAGCGTCCCAACCTTTACCCTTGTTATCAATATAATAGCGAAAATACTGTTGATTATTCGCATTATAAAATGTCTTGATAAATCCGACTGCTTTCTGGCGATAAACAATCGGGGTTATCTCGCAAGCATAGGTAAAATTACCGATGGGCTTTCCCCGATACACCACTTGATAAAGCTCGGCGTACGCCGGCGCATCATAATCTCCTTCATAAAGGCTGACACTTAAATGCCCGACAAAAGCGTCTTTGGTCAGCTGGTGCACATCGTTATACTCCAGCGGCACCAACCATTTACCATGGCCGGAAACAACACCTGTCATCGGCATACTGTCTGTCGCATAAACGCTGTAGCTCCACTCCATTATGGACTTATATACCTCCGGCGATACCAACTTAATCACCTTAAAAGTATCTTCCGCCATCTTAATGGCTTTAAGTGCGCCAACCCTTTTTGCCACAGCAACTTCTTCGGCCGTCATCGTATCTTTTTTCACGGCGGCAGAATCGGTTTTCTTAGCCAAAGTGTCAACTTTTGCTGATGCCGAAACAGAATCAGATTCAGCGTTTACACGTTTTTGTGCAGAGTTACTGTTATTCGCACCGCAAGAAATCAGCACAAGGCCGATAAATAAAAACAACAAATGTTTCATATATAAAAAATATTAAATTCGCATTTAATATACATATTTGCCATAATTTTGTCAATATTTATTTTGAAATTTTTGCTTATCGTTTATTAAGCCATTTTTGCGCGGCACCGGTCAATCGCAACAAAGCATAACTAGCGGTTTGCTCGGCCGGAATATTGGTCGTTTTACAATCGCGCTCGGTGTCATATAACAGCTTTAAGGCACTCAGCAACCGTTCTCTGTTCCAAATCGTCAATTGTTTCATAAAAGTGCGTTTACGATAAAACATCAGCGGCGGCCGCAAATTGCGGATAGCTTCTTCCAAACTGCTTCCTTGCTCGGCCTGCGCCACGCAATCCAACAATTTGCTGAAATGATAACTGATTTGCCGAATCAGTGTCGGTGCATCTTCGCCTTGCTTAATCAGGCGGTCAAACATACGGCCGGCCTTTAAAATCTCACCACCGGCCACAAAATAGCACAAATCTTCCATATTGGCACCGGCCACATCACTGACTGCAGCGCGCACGTCGTCCGCTGTTACCTGTTCGCGACCGTCCATATAAATCGCCAATTTATCAATTTCGCTCTGATTAAGCTTACTATCCGGCGAAAGCCGTGCGCACAAAAGCTGCAATGTCGGCACATCGGCGCGCAAACCTTTACTCTTAAGCATATTTTCTGTTGCCGAAGCAATATCGTCCTCTCGCCCCTCATAGCACCCGACAATAATCACATCATCGCGCTCTTTAGCCCATGTAATCAGCGATGAACGTGTATTAAGCGTGGTTGAGGCTATAATCAGCACATTTTCCGAATTTGTTTTCGGCACTATATCTTTAATAATCGGTGCCAAATTATTATCGCCGTTTTTAATTATCACGGCGCGCCGACCGCCCATCAGCGATTGCGCATAATATTCGGCATAAATTTCCGAACCTTCTTTGCTGATTTGTTCCATTTCCAATGCCACATAGCGAAAAGCATCATCTGTGCTGCCGCACACGGCCTCGGCACATTTTTTTTGTAATGTAGCAATTTGCCCTTCATTATTGCCGAACACAATCACACATTTTACCTTGTTGCCAAGATTTTGCAAAAAGCTTTCAAGTTGTTCGGGTTTAAAATTCATCTGGATTGCCGCGCTTTGTGATAACTGAGTGGAAATAAGCACCTATACGCAAAGAAATATCGTTGGCCAAAATTTTAGCCCCGTCTTTTTCCACTTTTTTCTTATCCATCGTGGTAGAATACGGATTATCCAATAAATCGTAGCTCAAATAAACCCAACTGCCTCCGCTGACCAGTTGTCCCTTTTCCTTGCTCCACAACTTATAATTCAAAGAATACTTAACTTTTTCGCGTGTTGCGGTAATATCGTCACGCAAAGCTTGTTGCACAACGCTTTTTTTACTCGGCGACAGTTTAAGAAAATATTTGGCGCATTTCGGCGTGCCGTGCGGATTAAAAATATCCATCAGCTCATTTTTAACCATTTGCCCAATGCGGTCGGTTGCGCCTTCCACTTTTATTTGCGCCATTTCCCGCACAATATCGGTTTTATATTCATTATTATAATACCACAAATCATCACCACCGGTTTTTTCCACATAAAGCGGTTCAAATCCGCAAGCAACCATGGTGCAAATAACGACGCCGAGCGCCACAATTTTAATTCTATGCCACAATGTTCACAATCCTATTCGGGACAACAATGATTTTCTTAACGGTTTTACCCTCCAGCTGACGCGCTACGTTGTCCAATTTTAGCGCTTCGGCTTCTACCTCAGTTTTATCGGCATCTTTGGCAATATTTATTGTGCCGCGCATTTTGCCGTTAATCTGCACTGCCACGGTCACCTCATTTTCGGCCGCCAATTTGGCATCGCCAACCGGCCAGCTTTCAGTCACAATCAGCGTTTTACCGCCGAGACGTGCCCACATTTCTTCGGCCAAATGCGGCGTAAACGGGCTTAATAATTTAAGCAGTGTTGCATACATTTGCGCCGGAATCATCTTCATCGTTGCCAAATGGTTTACATAAGTCATCAGCGATGAAACCGCCGTGTTAAACTTCATCTGATCAATACGCTCGGTGACCTCAATAATGCACTTGTGCATTGCACGCAAATCTTCGTCGCTCATCGGCGCATCTTTATCGGCATAAACCTTCTTAAACAGCGAATAAACCTTACCGACAAAGCGATAAACCCCATTCAAACTTTCTTCCGACCACATAGCCACTTGGTCAAACGGTCCGATAAACATTTCATACAAGCGGAAGCTGTCCGCACCGTAATTTTCAACAATCTCATCAGGATTAACCACATTGCCGCGCGATTTACTCATTTTTTCGCCGTCCGAGGCCAAAATCATACCGTGCGACGTGCGTTTTTGATACGGCTCCGGTTGCGGAACATATCCGCAATCATAAAGGAATTTATGCCAAAAGCGTGAATACAAAAGGTGTAACGTAGTATGTTCCATACCGCCGTTATACCAATCCACATTCATCCAATAATCAAGTGCTTCTTTTGAGGCAAACTCTTTGTCGTTGTGCGGATCACAATAGCGCAGAAAATACCATGATGAACCCGCCCAGTTCGGCATAACGTCGGTTTCGCGACGTGCATGTCCGCCACATTTCGGGCAAGTAGTGTTTACCCATTCCGTTGCGTTAGCCAACGGAGAATCGCCGTTATCATTCGGACGATAATCCGGCACTTCCGGCAACGTCAGCGGCAACTGGTCCTCCGGAATCGGTTGCCAACCGCAGTGCTCGCAATAAACCATCGGAATCGGTTCGCCCCAATAGCGTTGACGCGAAAACACCCAATCACGCAATTTAAAATTGACTTTTGCATGTCCGAAACCATGTTCTTCGGCATATTTAATTGCCGCCGCCATAGCCTCTTTTTTATCCATTCCGTCCATAAAGCCGGAGTTAATGTGCGTTCCGTCTTCTTCCCATGCGGCTTCAGAAATATCGCCACCGGCCAACACCTGCACAATCGGCAAATGAAATACTTTGGCAAAGTCATAGTCGCGCTGGTCATGCGCCGGCACCGCCATAATCGCGCCCGTGCCATATCCGGTCAACACATAATCGGAAATAAACACCGGAATCAGCGCACCGGTATACGGATTGCGCGCTTTAATTCCTTTGAGCTCCACACCTGTTTTAGTGGTATCAGCCGTGCGTTGCAACTCCGATTTTTTTGCCGTTTCATTAACATATTGGCGCACATCATCGGCATTTTCAAACATCCCCATCAGCTCGCCCACAAATTGATGCTCCGGCGCCATCACGCAATATGTCACACCAAAAGTCGTATCCGGCCGCGTGGTATACACCACCATTTTTTTGCCTAAGCTGTTGCCGCTGTTATCGGTCAGTTCAAATTCCAGTTCAGCACCTTCCGAACGCCCAATCCAGTTAATTTGTGTTGAACGCACGCGATCAATAAAATCCACTTGGTCCAAATCGTTAATCAAACGATCGGCATATTTGGTAATGGCTAACATCCATTGTTCTTTATCGCGCCGCACCACATCGGCACCGCAACGCTCACAATGACCGTTCACCACTTCTTCGTTAGCCAGCCCCACTTTGCACGACGGGCACCAGTTAATTGCCATTTTATCTTTATAAGCCAAACCGTGCTTATAAAATTGAATAAACATCCATTGGGTCCATTTATAATATTCCGGATCACAGGTATTAAAACATCTGTCCCAATCAAATGAGAAACCGAGTGATTTAAGCTGACGTGTAAAATTAGCAATATTTTCTTTAGTAGAAATTGCCGGATGCACACCGGTTTTAATAGCATAATTTTCGGCCGGCAAACCAAACGCATCAAACCCCATCGGATACAGCACATTAAAGCCCTGCATACGCTTTTTACGAGCAATAACATCAAGCGCCGTATATGAACGCGGGTGTCCCACATGCAAACCTGCACCTGACGGATACGGAAACTCTACAAGAGCATAAAATTTTTCTTTGTTATGGTCAATTTCAACCTTATAAGCCTTTTCATCTTGCCAAATTTGCTGCCATTTCTTTTCAATGGTTCTAAAATTATATCTTTCTTCATTTTGCCATGTTTGGCGCCACTCTTCCCAACTTGCCTTTCCGTTATATCTGGCGTTTTGCGACATTGTTCACCCTTTCTGTTCTTCAAACTCAAAAATTTTTATTCAAACTAGCATAGATTTTTACAAAATTCAACGTCAATAAGGGTTATACACACCGCTTTCATTAACGAAATAATAACTGTTTTGGCGTATTTTATCACATTAAGGAGAGAGCAATGAACGATACTCAGTTTTTACAATACGCACTTGAGCAATCTTTCCGCCATCCGAATTTTAAAAATTTCAATCAAATAGATTTTCAATTTAACTTTGATTCTAAGGGCAATGGCGTTTTTGTTCCTTCCAATAACAATCTTTCATTGTTTATCCTCAGCGCGGCAAAAATCAAAAAGATGATAAGAGCATCGCGTGCCGACGCCAAGCAAGAAGATATTTTACAAGAATACCAAACATTCAAACACGACTTTACCGAAAACATTATCATTCCCAAAGACATCGCGGAAATTAACCAGCTGTGCGAATTGCTCAGCATAGAATTGACTAACCGGCAAACGGCGCAAAAACAACGTTTAACCGCCATGCTGATGCCGCCCGATTTTGCCGCTCAGGTTGAACAAAGCGGCAAACAATATCGGCAATGTTTGGCCAAGCTTCGCAAATATCAAAAAGAGCACGCCATGGCGTGGTCAATCGCGCTCGTCAAAGAATTTACCACCTATCATCGGCGTGTTATGCGGCATTTTTTAGGCTGGAGCATTTGGGGCTGGAAAAACAAACGTTTGTTGCAAAAATATTTGGTTGAGGCGGTTGAAATTTTGCTCTCCGGCGAGCGCCTGCCGTCTGATTTTGCTGAAACCAAAACCTTTAAGGGGCGAGATTCGCGCGACGCATATTTGCGCGCATTGCAACAATTTGTGCTCAAAATAACCGCCATGAGCGGCAATGAAGCTTTGCTGATTTTAATTAAAAACTTTCTGCTTAATCATAAAACTTATGCCAAAGAATTCAAGGCTTTCCGCCGAATGCAAACTGCCGAAAACATCGCTGATGTTTTGGCTTATAAGCAAACAACACAAAAGGTGTTTAACGGCTTTGCCGAAATGTGCTATTTAGATGCGGTCAAAACGGCATTTATACAAATTTATTTAGAGCAATGCCCGGTAGAACGCCATCCGGAATTGCCGACCGTCGCACCGGAACGCGAATTCCGCAAAGTGCAAAAATTGCTCAAGGCTAATGAAAAAATTGATTGCTCAAAATCCAAAACCGGCCAATTGTTTACGCAGACATCGGCTACCTATCAAACCGCACTCAACCGTTTTAATAAAAAATAACTCTATACCGTCATGCAGAGGAGTGTACAGCACTCCGTAGGCATCTCCACACAAAGTGCGGACTAAAAATATAACCTGTCATCGCTCGTTCAGCGCCAGTCTGAACGATAAGCGATCTTCCGCTTTATTCTCTCCCCGCAAGCGGGGAGCTGGAGGGGCTAATCTACCCTTATAAACACTAACCTTATAACAACCACAGTATTACATCTACCGCTTCTTCTCTCCACGGCACACCCCTTGTCCCTTAATCGTCAAAGCTCAATTTCTTTGTAGAACTGTTAGACATACACAAAATGATGCCGAAACTGGCCATAATTGAAAACATCACCGTTCCGCCGTATGAAATCAGCGGCAGCGGCACACCAACCACCGGCAAAACACCCATCACCATAGCGGTGTTAATAAACACATACAAAAAATAATTGGTATTAAGGCCGATAATCACCAGTTTTGCAAAATAGTTGCGCGCCCGAAACGCAAATAAATAACCGATAGCCAGCAGTAAAATATTGATAAACAATAACGACAAACTGCCGATTAAACCGAATTCTTCCGAAAACATCGTAAAAATAAAGTCCGTATGCTTTTCCGGCAAAAAGTTAAGGTGTGTTTGCGTGCCGTGCAAAAAGCCCTTGCCCCACAAACCGCCCGAACCGAACGCAATTTTAGATTGAATAATGTGATAGCCTGTGCCCAGCGGATCACGTTCCGGATTCAAAAACGTCAACACGCGATTTTTCTGATATTCATGCAAAAAGCTCCAAATAATCGGCAACGCTGCCCCTCCTGAAGCAATTACCAGTGCAAATTTCCACCACTCAACACCCACCGCCCAAAACATCATACCGGCCGTAATTAAAAGCATTAACGCCGTGCCCAAATCGGGCTCCAAAATAATCAATCCCACCGGCAACAAAGCACCGATGGCCGGAATAATAACGCCGCGCACCGAATGAATCCCTTGCATGGTAATAGCGCTGAAATAGCGCGCCATAAACAGCACTAAACCGATTTTCATCAGCTCGGACGGTTGCAATTTAAACAATCCGAAGTTAATCCAGCGCTGTGCCCCCATACCTATATGACCAAAAACTTCCACTGCCAACAGCAATAACAGTGTTACAAAATAAAAAGCATACGCCGCCCGATAATAGTGCCGCACATCAATCAGCGCCATACCCACCATCAGCACAAATGCCAGCCCGAAACGCGCCAAATGCTTGAGAGCCCATGGATTCCATGCCCCGTTTGCCGCCGAATAAAGTGTCACAGTGCCGATAATCGCCAGCAAAATAATCAAAAAGACATACGAAAAACTGAGGCGCAAAATTTTTCCCCACATATTTTCTTCACGATTTGCAAATTCCAACTGCAACATTTTCCGCCCCTATTTAATATCCAAACGCAACGCTTCTTGTAAAATCGCACTGGCAATCGGCGCCGCCACCGCCGCACCCGATGAGCCGTGTTCCACCACCACCGCCACGGCATAACGCGGCTTTTCTATCGGCGTAAACCCGACAAACAAAGCATGATTTCTAAGCCGCCACGGCAAATTCTCTTCGCGAATAATACCGGTGCGCCGCTCCCGCATAGAAATGCGCCGCACTTGCGTGGTGCCGGTTTTTCCACCCATTTTAACGCCGTCCAAATTAAATCTTGCCTTGCGCGCCGTGCCGTCAATGGCATTAACCACATCAAACATACCCTGTTTCACAATTTCTATGTGGCGTCGCGAAATATCCAACCGCTTAATCTTACGTAATTCTCCGGCGCTCGGTTTAAAAAACGTCGGTTTTATCGCATAGCCGCCGTTAACCACACGCGCCAACATGGTTGCCAACTGCAGCGGCGTAGCCAAAACATACCCCTGTCCAATTCCGGCATTTGCCGTATCTCCTTTGGTCCAAAACGTGCCTTTGGTTTTTCTTTTCCACTCCTGCGACGGAATAAGCCCGCTTTTCTGATTATCCAACCCCACATCAAGCACTTGTCCCATACCGAGTTTAAGCGCCATATCGTGAATTTTATCAATACCGACCCGCATCGCCGCCTCATAAAAATAAATATCGCACGAATATTTAAGCGCTTCAATAATATTAAGAGGTCCGTGTCCGACATGTTTCCAACAGTGAAACCGATTTGAACCGATATCCATGCCGCCCAAACAATTAAAATGCGTATCCACATCAACCACACCGGCTTCCAGCGCCGCCAATGCCACCACAATCTTGAATGTTGACCCCGGCGAATATTGTCCCGACACGGCTTTGTTAATCAATGGCGTGCGCTCGTTGTTAAGCAACTCATTCCAATGCTTATAGCTAATGCCGTTGGTAAACAGATTCGGATCAAACGATGGTGTGGAAACCAGCGCCAAAATCTCACCGGTATGCACATCTAAAACCACTGCCGCTCCGCTGTGTTCGCCAAATGCTTTATAAGCGGCTTTTTGCAAACGTGAATCAATGCTGATTTGTATGCTTTGTCCCTCACTGCCGGCATCGCGCTCAATCTCTTTCATCACACGTCCGTAAGCATTAACTTCCAACTTAACCGTGCCGCCTTGGCCCTGCAATTTGTAATCAAAAGCTTTTTCCAAACCCGACTTACCGATTTTAAATCCCGGCACCAAATACAACGGGCTGTCTTTTTTGTCCCTATCCGAAACCGGCCCCACATAGCCCAAAACATGCGCATATAAATCGGCATACGGATAAAACCGATTCAATCCCTCGTTAATTTCAATCCCCGGCAAATCCGGCGCATTGAGCATAATCTTAGACACTTCGTCCCATTGTAAATTGCTTTTCAACTTAATCGGAATAAAACGACGTCTGTTCTTAATGCTTTGCGCCACTTTTTCATCTTCTTCTTCACTCAGAGGTAATAATTTTTGAAATGTCTCCACTGTTTGGCTGATATCATTAGTCTGCTCGGCAATAAGCAGCGCCTGAAAATCCTGATTATTTTTTGCCAATACCTCACCGTTACGGTCATAAATCATACCGCGCGGCGGCACCAAAAAGCGCGTAGAAATGCGATTTTCTTCCGACATCACACGATATTTATCTGCCTCCATAATTTGCAAATAATAAAGACGCACGGCAATCACCACAAACGCCAACAAATTCAGCAGCACAATAAACATCAAGCGCCGATTTAAAACTCTGTCTTTTTCATTTTGATTACTCATCTATGCGCTCCTGTGGCAAAAATTTGCGCGCAATCAAAGCGTTAATATAGGCAATCAGCGGATAAAACATCACCGTTGAAAGCAGCCCCAAGCCGCTTCCGGCCAGCGGCAACAAATGATGAAAATACAAGCTCAAAAACGCCCATTTAAGCAACAAAAATGCTGTGCAAATAATCGCGAACGCCAACCAATTCACCCCAAATGAAGACATGCTGAAATATTTTCTTAACCAATCGGTTGTCCACACCAACAACATCATAATCATCACATTAACACCAACCGGCAACGAGCTGTAAATATCTATAATCAACCCCACCAAAAACGCCGAAAAAAAACCAAAAATATAGCCGCGGGTAAGGCTCCAATAATAAACGCAAATGATCCCGACCACCGGCCGAAAATAATTAATTTGCACCGAATTTATCGGCATAAAAAACAAAAAAACCATCATCAGCGTTGCAATCAGCGGAATGCGGTGCACCGCAAAAAGTTTTAAATTTTCCCGCCAATTATCGCGCATTTTGTTCACTTTCCACAAAATCCACCGACAATTCGGCATCAGGTGCCAACCCGTAATCAACAATCCGCACATATTCAACCCGGCTCAAATCAGCCATCGGCTCCACTTCCACCCTGTTGCCGTTAATTGAGCCGATAAACCCAATCGGCAACCCCGCCGGAAACATACCGCCCACACCGGATGTCACAACAATATCGCCTTCCTGAACATCTGTCGTTGAGCGCATAAAAATCAGTTGCGGCAAATCCTTGTTGTTGCCGCTTAAAATGCCGCGCACCCGCGTGCGCTCCACCACCACCGGAATCTTAGAGTTAATGTCGGTAATCAAAATCACCTTGGCATAAGGCGGACTAACCGTATCTATGCGACCGATAACGCTTTCGTCGCCCATCACGATTTGACCTTTTTTAACCGCCTCGTTTCCCACATAAATCAGCAACAAATGTGTAAACTTATCGCCCGATTCGGCCACCACCTGCGCGCTCATAAACGATGCCTCTGCCGGCGGCACATAGTTCAAAAGACGCGATAGCAATTGGTTTTCCACTTCCAACGTGCGCACCTTGTTTTGTAAAATCATCATTTGCTTATTTTCGTCGCGCAACAGCTGATTTTCGGCATAAATATGGCTGATATCATAAAAATACGTCCACACATGATGAATAACGCGCGCCGGCAATTCCACCACCTGCATCACCGGACCGGTAACTTTAATCACCACCTTATTCAGAGCCTCAATTGCCACACTGTCAAACCGACTGAGCATAATAAACAGAAAGGCCGTTAAAAACAAAATAACCACAAACAGTTTGCGGAACAAATCTTTCAGCTCGCCCACTTTAATAAGCAATACTTTTTGCCGCACCATCTGCCGGATTCCTTTTATGTTTTTGGATTAGTTAGCCGATAAAACACTCTTATAGCGTGTCAAATGGTCAACCACTTCGCCGCACCCTTTTGCTACGCAAATCAGCGGATTCTCGGCAATCGTTACCGGTAATCCGGTTGCTTTGCGCAACACCAAATCCAAATTATTTAAAAGCGCGCCGCCACCGGTCAAAACAATTCCCTTGTCCACAATATCGGCTGCTAATTCCGGCGCCGTATTTTCCAAAGCCACTTTTACCGCTTCCACAATATCGGCCACCGGCTCAATCAAGCTTTCGGCCACTTGGCGTTCGCTGATAATGATTTCTTTCGGCACGCCGTTAATCAAATCGCGCCCTCTGATTTCTACCGTGCGTCCGTCACCTTTTTCCGGCGGACACGCTGAGCCAATCTCTTTTTTAATACGTTCGGCGCTACGTTCACCCACCAGCAAATTCATATTGCGGCGAATGTAGTTAACAATGGCACTGTCCATCTTATCACCGCCCACACGAATAGAGCGCGCATAAACAATACCTTCCAACGACAAAACTGCCACTTCGGTTGTGCCGCCGCCGATATCTACCACCATACTGCCGGCCGGTTCGGTCACCGGTAAACCGGCACCGATAGCTGCTGCCATCGGTTCTTCAATTAAAAACACCTTATGCGCGCCGGCTTGTTCGGCCGATTCCTGAATGGCGCGTTTTTCCACCGCGGTAGATCCGTATGGCACGCAAATCACAATCATTGAGGTTACAAACGTGCGCCGATTATGCACTTTACAAATAAAATACTTAATCATTGCCTCGGCAATTTCAAAATCGGCAATCACGCCGTCTTTAAGCGGCCGAATAGCCTGAATATTGCCCGGCGTGCGCCCAAGCATTTGCTTTGCTTCATTGCCCACCGCCAAAACCTGCTTACGGCCTTTTTCTTCTTTAATGGCCACCACCGACGGTTCATTAAGCACAATGCCGCGTCCGCGCACATAAACCAATGTATTCGCTGTTCCCAAATCAATCGCCATATCGGCCGAAAACATACCTAACAATCTTTCAAACATACGCCATCTTTCTCCAAAAATTAAAAATTTATTTACTTTTATATCAGTTTATTTGAATCTGCAAGCGATATTTTTTAAAAATTTACTATCTTAAAGATATACTAAACAGTATAACCTGTTCTTTTGAATAATCCTTATTCTGTCATCCTCGCACTCTCTTTTTTAATCCTTTATGGCCTGCAGAGGCTTTGTTATTTCTGCACCATCTCACAACAGCCGCCCGACCAATCCTATATCTAAAGTCATATATCTTCTGCATTATTGATTTTTTAATAAATCCACTATAAAATGAAGCCTGAAAGTATATAATATACTCATATTCAAACGACGACTTTCTCGTGCAAAGCATGAGGATTTCGGTAAAAAAAATGAGGCATTCTCGCTCTCTTTTCTAACCGTCATCCTCGCACTTGATGCGAGGATCTCGGCAAAAAAAACAAACTGTCATTCCGCACTTGATGCAGAATCTCAGCAAAGAAAAACTATAGGAGATTTTCAATGATTAATCAGAAAAAATTAGAATCTGGCCGTTCTATGATTGAAATGCTCGGCGTGTTGGCTATTATCGGCGTTTTGTCGGTTGGCGGTATCGCCGGATATTCAAAAGCCATGTTGAAATATAAAACCAACAAAGCTGTTGATGAAATCACCCAACTCGCCAGTAACATTCGTATTGCTTTCAGCAATGCCAGAGACTACACCGATTTAGGTGATGGTACCGGCAACGGCGGTAAAATTATTGATGCTTATAACATTTTACCGGGTGAAATGTATGAAAACAAAGACGGTAACGGCACCAACACTTATCAAACCCCGTGGGGCACACCGGTTCACTTCAGTGTTTCACAAAGAACACAAAATGATACCGGTCACAATCGTGCTTTCCAAATTACATTTGAAAACATTCCGTCTTCAGCTTGTGCTGAATTAGCTTTGGCCGATTGGGGTGGCAACGCTTCCGGTTCAGGCTTAATTGCCATGAGCACGGCTTCAGGTTCTTCACCGACCGATTTGGCTGGTTATTATGAAGATGCCTGCACCGGCGTAACAGATAAAGTTCACTGTATTGTGAACCCGGGACAATCTATTGATGATGCCGGCCACGAAGGCTTCCCGGTTGGTCCGAGCTCGGCTGTGTTAGGCTGCGGCAACACCGGCTTTTCTTCAATGGCTTGGAAGTTCTATTGATTTAGAGCATAAAAGCTATCACAAAAAACGCTCCCTCACCGGAGCGTTTTTTATTGAAAACAATCTGTCATGCCACCGCGCTTTGCATGGATAAAAAACAACCTGTCATGCCTCCGCACCCCGCGCGGATAAGACATCTTCTAATTCTTAAAACTAAAACCGTCCTTCTTTACGTGCTTTTTCCTTGCCATAATCAATGGCTCTGTAACAACATTCTCTCCAATCAAAACTATCTCCCTCGTATTTATCAGCCTTCTTGGTATCTTTAATAGCCTTGTAGTCTTTTTTTAACAACATACTAAATCTGCTTTTCGTATCAAAGTTTACATTACGCCGATATAAATTGTTGCTGGCGAGTTCCAACCCCTCTTCCAAAAGCGCAATCCGCTCTTTAATCTTCAGCGGTTCTTTAACAATGGCATCAATAATTGACAGCCGTTCGGTCCGCTGTTGCGGTGTCAAACCCGATAACGCTCTCAGTCTCTTTCCGCTCTTGTCGGCCACCAAACCCAGTTCGCCCAAAAACGTAAAGCGCATTTTATCATTCATTTTGCCATAAAGTTGATTCATTGTGCCCAAATAAACGCTTCTGTCGGCACCTCGGCGATGAAAAAACGCCTGTTTTGCCGTCAAATTCAAATCAACATCACAGCCCTGCGGCATCGTATCGGCCTTTTTACGCAACACATTCATATACCACTTATCGCCGCCGCCGTTAATATCAATAAATCCCAACAATGTGTTATACAAAGCGGCCTTATTTTGCGGATGAATATTGCTTTTTTCTACAAATTTTTCATATTGATTAGCCGCTTCAACACTTTTCGGATCATCCAAATCCACATTTTCTTCCATGGCCAAATGTTCAAACGCCCGCACTTTGGCATCAAATTGTGCCACCTCGGAAAATTGCGCTGCCGTTAAAACGCGCTGTTCCAAAAGCTCTTGTAAATATGCGGCGGCCACATCATTACCTTGCGCATCATAGCGCTCGCGGCATAACTTATCTATAAACGTGTTAATAAAGATGTTATCGTTTTCCATTATCGCCTCCGCCAATCAGATGCTATATATCTTTGACCATCTTCATAAAGGTAATGCCTTGTTCGTCAAAGGCTTCTCCCTCGGAGCGATAGCCCATTTTTTCATAAAAGCCGACCACAAACAACATGGCGTGCATCACAATCTGCGAATATCCGGCTTCTTTGGCGCGCTTTTCGGCATATTTTACCAACTCGCGCCCGATACCTTCGCCCTGATAAATGGTATCTACCGCCACCTGCATTAAGCGAATACGCTCATCATCCATCGGTGCCAAAATCAACCCGCCGACCAAGCGTCCGTCCAGTGATTCCACACAACCGATGTGCAAATAATGCGCCTCTTCCGGCCGAAACGAGTCCAAAAACTTCAACCCCAGCGGCTCAAGCAAAATTTTATAACGCAGTTCAACTAATTCGTTATATCGCGATGAACCAAATTCAATATCTATCATTTTGCGCATAGCATTCTCCTTTTTTCGAACCGTCATTCTCTCACTCTTCCTTTAAACTGTCATGCTGAGCGAGTGAAACGAGCGTGAGCATCTCCGCACTTCAGTGCGGTAACAATGACATTCCTTTTATCTAGCTTTATTAAAACATATTTTTTAGTATTTGACAATAACTATTGCAAGCGTGCAAAAAATAATTTATCTTGAGGTCAATTTTAAGGAGACATAATGACCGATTTAAGTTTAATTCGCAATTTTGCCATTGTGGCGCACATTGACCACGGAAAATCTACCATTGCCGATCGCATGATTGAATTTTGCGGCGGTCTGCAAAGCCGTGAAATGACCGAACAAGTGCTTGATTCAATGGATATTGAGCGTGAACGCGGTATTACGATAAAGGCACAAACCGTCCGCCTTAATTATCACGCCAAAGACGGTAAAACCTATCAGCTCAATATGATAGACACCCCCGGCCATGTTGACTTTACTTATGAAGTATCACGTTCGCTGGCTTCATGTGAAGGCACCATTTTGGTAGTGGACGCCACACAGGGTGTTGAAGCGCAAACGCTTGCCAATGTTTATCTTGCGCTTGACAGCGACCATGAAATTATTACCGCACTGAACAAAATTGACTTACCATCTGCCGATGTGGCGCGGGTTAAAGAGCAAATTGAAGATGTCATCGGGCTTGATACCTCAGATGCCGTTGAAGTTTCCGGTAAAACCGGCGCCGGCATTCCCGATTTACTTGAGCAAGTGGTGCAAAAATTGCCGGCACCTCTTGGCGATATCAACGCTCCAACCAAGGCTCTTTTGATTGACAGTTGGTATGATTCGTATTTGGGTGTTATTATTTTGGTGCGCATTAAAGACGGCATTTTGCGCAAAAAGCAAAATATTCGCATGATGTCTAACGGCCTTGATTATGTGATTGATAAAATCGGTGTTTTCACCCCGAAAATGACTGATATAGATGCGCTTTACCCCGGCGAAGTCGGTTTTATCACCGCCAGCATTAAAAGTGTGGAAGATTGCCAAATCGGCGATACCATCACCGATAATAAAAACCCGTGCACCGAGCCTTTGGCCGGCTTCAAACCGTCGGTTTCGGTAGTGTTCTGCTCCATTTTTCCGGTAGACAGCAGCCAGTATAACGCCTTAAAAGACGCGCTGGCTAAGCTCAAACTCAATGACGCCAGCATAAACTATCAGCCGGAAAATTCGCAAGCCCTCGGCATGGGTTTCCGTTGCGGCTTTCTCGGTCTGTTGCACATGGAAATCATTCAAGAACGCATCGGCCGCGAGTTTGACCTAGACATCATCACCACTGCCCCTTCGGTAGCCTATAATCTTTATTTGAACGGCGGCCAAGAAATGGTGTTGCATAATCCGGCCGATATGCCGGACCCGTCAAGCATTAAAAGCATAGAAGAACCGATGGTGCGTGCCACCATTATGGTGCCGGACGAATACCTCGGCTCCATCTTAAAGCTTTGCACCGAACGTCGCGGCGAACAGGAAGACCTTACCTATGTCGGCAACCGTGCTATGGTGGTATATAAAATCCCTCTAAGCGAAATCGTATTTGACTTCTATGACCGCCTAAAATCCATTTCAAGCGGCTATGCCAGCTTTAACTACGAGCTGATTGGTTATGCACCGGCCGACTTGGTCAAAGTGCAAATTTTGATTAACGAAGAGCCGGTTGACGCACTGTCGTTTTTGTGCAACCGCACCGAAGCCGAAGCCCGCGGCCGCCAAATTTGCGAACGCCTTAAAGACCTAATTCCGAGACATTTGTTCAAAATTCCGTTGCAAGCGGCCATCGGCGGACGCATTGTCGCGCGTGAAACCATTTCACCAATGCGCAAAGACGTCACTGCCAAATGCTACGGCGGTGATGTGACGCGTAAACGCAAACTTTTGGATAATCAGAAAAAAGGCAAACAACGTATGCGCCAGTTTGGCAAAGTAGAAGTGCCGCAGTCAGCCTTTATTGAAGCACTGCGTATCGGCGACAAATAGCGTTTTTCAGCGTGCCCCGATTAACGACACCGAAGAAATCGTATCGCCCATACCAACCAGAGTTCTGGGCTGAGGTATAATAATTGTCGGCACGGCGATTAAGTCAAATTCTTCCACCGAAGCCATACCCGTCACTTCTAAAGTGCCCGAATCAATATATTGTGCCAAAACGTGCAACTCGCGCAAACTTTTTTCACCCACTTCTTGCCCGTGTGCCCAAAGCAAATCCTGCACTGTCGCCAATTGCCCCAATCCGGCCTTTGAAGCCGCCACCGTTGCCGCCAACATCATACCGTTTTTGTTTTGCGCCGGTGTTATGCGCCAACCCTTATTCTGCAATGTCATATATAAACCGAACATATGCAGTTGCACTCGCGGTGTGCCGGTTTTTTGCTTAATTTGCCGCACGATTTCAAACAGCTCTGCGGCATTCAAATCTGCCTTGCTCAATGCCGCAAATTTTCTGTCATCCGTAACTTCCAGCACATCAAGCGCCTCGCGCTCATTTAGCCCTATAGAATCAACCATCGGCGCAATTTTTTCCACAATCGCGGCACGAACAACTTTATCCTGCGTTGACGCCATTTCCAAATGAATAATGCCGTTCGGAAAACGTCGTTTCCAATCTTGTATCAGCGGCAATGTTTCTTCTATACGCGCCACCCCGCCACCGGATTCCGTCAAATTATGATATCCCGACAAAATCAAATAATCAAAACCAGCCTCATTGACATAGCGCACAAAACCGTCATCAATTTTAAGTGCCATATTGGCCGGATCGTAAGTTGCAATAAACCGATTCGCTTTCGGACATTTATAGCGCTGACCACCTAGCTCAATCTCATCTTCTTTGGCAAATTCAATAATTTGATGCACCAACGGAGCTTCGTTGACCCGATTGATACGCACCGCCATTTGCACTTTTCCGTTTTCATCAAGCCCAAATAAATTCGGCAAATCCAAAAACTGCGCTGCCTGTAACGCCGGCAAAGATGCCGTATGCGCCATCACGTTCTTCACGCCCAAAAGCGCCGTCACATTGGCCACAATACCACCCTGACCGCCCATCTGCAGCCGCTCATACCCCAAATTATCCGTCATCCACTGATAAATTGCCGCATTTTCTGCCAGCCATTCTTCGGCAATGCCTTTAATAAAGCACTTGATAATACCGCAAACCACATCACGCGGTCGCTCTAACTTTGTCGGACAATTCAGCGCATCTTCGGCACTCAAAGCAAATCCGTCCGCCAATGCACTGATTTGCGCCCCGCTCAGCTTAACTACTGCATCTATATTGCAATTAAACGCCGTTGCCACCGCGCCGACCTCGGCAACCTTTTGCAACTGCGCCGGCACAATCTGATATTGCTTGCGCCAAATATCGCAATAATTTTGCATCAATCAACGCTCCATTTCTTTAAGGCGAATATTGGCAAGCGCATTCATAATCAGACCTTTCATTGCCGTTTCAAAGGCCAAATAATCCTCAACCTGCTGTTGCCAAGCGGCTAATGCCGGTGAATTTACCGCATTATATTTGCTATCGGTTTTCATTTTCAACAAAGCCTCTCTTAATTTACCGGCATTTACCAATTCATAAACTTCATCTGTTTCGGCTTTAAACTCCGGCTTTTTAACTTTTTTCTTTTGCACCACAGCTTTTTTCAACCAATACCAAAATTTATCCTGCCATTTTTGCGGCACAATTTCTTCTTGCGCCGGTGTATCTTGCACTTTTTCCGGCTCATCATCCAACGCCGCATACAAAGCGTTATATTCCTTAATCAGCATTTGTCGCCCTTTAATGCCCGAAGTTGCGTATTTTTGCGCCGTATCGGCATATTTTTGCGCCTGAGAATTGCCGTCTGCCAAAATTTGCAACACTTCGCTTTCATACTCAATCGGCAAACCGTTTTCCGCCATATCCATCACAATCAGCGCACCGGCGGCAAGCAAAACTTCCTGCGGTGTTTTTTCACGTTCTATAGTAATCACTTTTCCGGCTGTTTGCGGCGCGGCAACCGATGTTTCCGCGGTTTCTGCCGATGTATTTTCGCCGCCGTTTTCGGCTTTAACATCTGCACCGGCTTGTGTCCCAAACACCAACTGCGTCATCTCGTTTTGCAGTTCTTTTTTCAATCGCGCCAATTTATCATCGCAATTTTTATCAACGCTGTCGCCAAAAGTATATAATATATCTTCAAAACGCTGACCGGTTTTACTGATTCGTGTGCTCAAATTGTCAACATTTTCCGCTGTTGATTTTTTCAAGCTGTCAATCTCGGCTTGCATTTGGCTGATAGTCTGCCAATAATATCCGCCGACACCTAAAGCGCCCAAAAGCAATAAAACGATAAATGCCTTATACCCAAATGCGCTGCCTTTAGCCTGCGGTGCTTTATCGGCTGTCACATTCATTTCTCCCTCAATTTGCTTATTTTTCGTCATTTTTCATATCCTTTTGCTTGACAATCTGCCCGAATATATTTCATATAATAGAAAAAAGTTTACATATCATCAAGAAAATAAAAAATTTAGGTTGATAAATGATTGTATTAGGCATTGAAAGCAGTTGCGACGACACGGGTGCCGCTTTGGTTACCGACCAAAAAGAAATTTTGGGTGAAGCGTTGCAATCGCAAGAAGAACATAAACAATACGGCGGCGTCGTGCCGGAAATTGCCGCACGCGCTCACTTAGAACATGTTGACGAAATGATTTCCGTCTGTCTGCAGCGGGCTCATATGGATTTATCGCAAATTGATGCCGTTGCGGCCTCGGCCGGTCCGGGCTTAATCGGCGGTGTTGTGGTTGGAGTGATGAGCGCCAAAGCAATCGCGCTGGCCTTAAACAAGCCGTTTGTTGCCGTTAATCATTTAGAGGGCCATGCCCTGTGTGCCCGTATTGCTCATCCGATTGAGTTTCCGTATTTGTTGCTTTTGGTATCGGGCGGCCATTGTCAAATTTTAGTAGTAAAAAATGTCGGCGAATATCAGCGCCTTGGCACCACCATAGACGATGCCGCCGGCGAAGCGTTTGATAAAGTGGCTAAAATGCTCGGCCTCGGCTATCCCGGCGGTCCGATGATTGAAAAACTGGCTGCCGTCGGCGACGACCGCCGCTTTACCTTACCGCACCCGCTGGCCAATTCCGGCGATTGTAATTTGTCGTTTTCCGGCCTAAAAACCGCCGTGCGCAAAATTGCAGAATCATACGCCTCTGACGGCGATGTGGCGCACGCCATTCTGCCCAAACAAGATGTGGCCGATATTTGCGCCTGTTTTCAAATGACCGCGACCGAGTGCCTGACTTCCAAATTAGAACGCGCCATCAAATATTTCAAACAACATTACCCGACCGGCCAACACGTTGTCGTGTCCGGTGGTGTGGCTTCAAACATCTATTTGCGAGGCAAACTCAAAGATTTGGCCGAACGCTATGACTTAGACTTTGCCGCTCCGCCGATTCGTTTTTGCACCGATAACGGCGTTATGGTGGCATGGGCCGGCTTAGAGCGCTTTCGCCTTGGCTTAACCAATGATTTAGACTTCAAACCGCGTCCGCGTTGGCCGCTGGATGAAAATGCACCGAAAGCGGCAGGCGCCGGAGGTGTCAAAGCATGAGCAAAGCGTTGCGTAGCAAAAAAGAAATCCTTGAGATTATGCAAATTTTCGCTCGCGAAAATCCCAATCCGCAGTGTGAGCTGAATTTTATTAACCCTTATACATTGTTGGTCGCCGTTGTTTTGTCGGCACAAAGCACCGATAAAGGCGTGAATAAAGCCACCGAAGCATTGTTTAAAGTTGCCGATTCGCCGCAAAAAATGCTTGCTCTCGGTGAAGAAAAATTGAAAGGATATATCAAAAATATCGGGCTTTTTAATAACAAAGCCAAAAATATCATGACTTTAAGCCGACAACTGGTGCAAGATTTTAACGGCATTGTTCCGGCCGATCGCGACACTTTAACCAACCTTGCCGGTGTAGGGCGCAAAACCGCTAATGTTGTCATGAATGTGTGGTATCATCAACCGACCTTAGCAGTAGATACACATGTCATGCGTATTGCCCACCGCCTTGATTTCAGCCACGGCAAAACGCCGCTTGAAATAGAAAATGATTTGCTGTCCGTTTTACCGCCGGAATTGGTCATTAACACTAACCACTGGCTTGTGCTGTTCGGACGCTACATCTGCAAAGCACAGAAACCTTTATGCGACCACTGCCCGATTTATGATTATTGCCACAGCGCCGACAAGCATTAAGCCTCATTTTCAGACATTAAGACCAACCAGCAGCGCCAAAACCAATCCGCCATACAGCAATATTCCAAGCGGCCGGCTCAGTGCCACATTAAAATCGGTTGCCGATGGCACGGCATTTTCAATAATCACAGTCTCCAACAAAATAAACAGCAAATAACTCCAAATTGTAATATGTGCGTGGCTCAAATAATATCCGTTAAGCCAATACGCCGCCCACAGCAACAACAACGGTGCCATTGCCGCCGGAATTGCATTATAAAATTTGATATTGCGAAAGCCGACACTGCCCATGGTATAAGCATCGCCGTTTTTCCTCGGAAACAGTGAAAACGATGTCGGCTTGGCCCACAGCAAAAGCCCGACAATAAAATGAGCGCTCTCATGCAAAATAGTGCCCGGCATATTAACCAGAGCCGCCAAAAACATACTGCCGTAGGTCCGATGTTTCAAACTAACCGCTAAAACCACCAACAAAATCAAAATAAACCGACTGTTTAACACCGCTTCCAAAAGTTGCGGCGAATTCAAATATGCCCAGAAATCAGCCCATGCTTCATGCATCAAGTTCATTATTTTTGCTCTAAAACGGTTAGACCGGCAATATATGTATTCAGCAAAATCTGACAAATTGAGCGTTTATTGACTTTTGCCAACGAGTCCAACACATTATTGGTCAAAAAGGCACTCAATGCAAACAAAGTCAACCACAAAACCTGTGTTGAAAGCACGCGTTCCGGCCGTTCCATATCCGGCACAATTTCACTTATCGGGGCGCTAATCTGGCGCAAAATTTTCACTACCTGTCGCAAATAGAAAAACGCAAACTCTTGCTTTTCGCCATGCAAATGAAAGCGATACAATAAATACCACAAATTTTTATTTTTCAACACATACTCCACAAAAATCTGCACCATATTGTTCATATCCGCATACGGGTCATCACTGCGTTCCACTTGCGCCAAATTTTTGGATAACGTTTTTAATGTCATGTAATTTTGATACATGATAAACTTATCCATATTATTAAATTGATTATAAATTGCCCCCACCGAACATCCCGATGCTTCAGATAATTTGCGCACCGTCAAAGCATCGGTGCCTTTTTCCTGCACCAATTGCCGACCGATATTCAGCAAACGTTTTTGTATATCATCTTTTTCCATATTTTATTCGCCGATTTAAGAAAATATTTGCACTTTTGTAATACCATAACGCAAAACAGATGTCTGTTCAATTTTTTTTTGCGGTTATGAAAGGATATTTTATGAAAACAACAGAGTGTCCGAAAAAAACTTACTTAGCTCTTATTCTTAGTGCCTTATTAGTGGCACACACGGCAACTGCCGAAGAATTTGATTTTCTCGGTGTCGGCAATGAAACCGCACCGCAGATACAAACTAAAGTTCAAACCCCGCAGCAACCGACCAAACCGGCCACCCCCGTATCCGACGTTGAAAGTTTGGCAAATGATGAAAATTCGGTTTTAGCACTGGATACAGCGCTTTTTGACGGCGATACCGATGAAGTTATGAGTGATTATATCAAAGATTTGGAAGATGCTCAAACTGCACGCGAATCAGCTACCGATGTTTTATCTCAACGCCCGCAAAAACTTTTGATTAAAATTAAACCGCACGCAAAAAAAGAAACTTCTCAAGAAACCGAAACACCGGATGATGAAACCTCACAAGAAGCTATTGAAGATGAAATAACATCGCCGCTTGCCGACGAAAAAGAAACATCTTCCGATGCACCGGTTACGGCTGAATCGGAAATTGCCACCGAGGCAAAAGGTGCCGCCGAGCCTCAAAAACTCACTCAATCGGAAGCGGCTACTGAAGCGGAACCGATGGACACTCCTGAAAAAACAGCTGAAACCCCGCAAACCGCGACCGCGCCGCAACCTACCGCCGCCTCTGAGCCGTTAACCGATACGCCGCAATCTGCTACACAGCAATCTCCGGCATCTGCGCCGTTCGGTTTAACTTGGGGTGCCTCAAAACAAGAGCTTGAAGCCACTCACCCGATTTTGGAAAAAGCCGAACGCGACGGCTATCAAAACGTTTGGCGCCTCAGCTCAAACGCGCAATCAGCCTCTTTTGCCGAAGTTGTCCTGATTTTCGGCACGCAAGACAAGCTTTGGTGTATTTATGCCGAAAGCAAACCGCAACCGGACGACGCTCATGCTTCCAAAATTTTAGCTTTATATCACAAATATTATGACGCCCTTTCCAAAAAATACGGACACGCCGAAGAAACCTTTGTGCCGGCAGAAAATCAAACCGAAAAAACCGATAAAGACGGCAAAACCGAAACAGTATTAACTTACGGAACTCTCGGCGATGAAAATTTCTTGGCTGACTTAGAAGCTGAAAAAACTTCGTTATATGCCACATTCTATGACGATGAAATCGGCGCCACTTTAAGCATTGCGGCACAAAACAATCAAACTTATCTGGTTTTGGATTATAAAAATCTACCGCTGATGAACGCGGAGAAAAAACAAAAAATTAACTCGTTAATACAAGATTTGGAAGGACTTTAATATGAAAATCAATTTTTGCGGCATTTCCGGCAGCGGCATGAGTTCGCTGGCACAAATTCTTAAACATCAGGGTCACGAAGTGCGCGGCTCCGATCGCAACTTTGATTTGGGACGCGATGCCGTTAACAAAGCCGCCTTGGAACGCCTCGGTATTAAACTGTTTAAGCAAGACGGCTCGGCTGTTACATCTGATTTAGACTTTGTTTGCGCTTCAACCGCCGTAGAAGATTCTATTGCCGATATCAAAGCCGCCAAAGAACGCGGCGTTACCATCAAAACGCGTCCTGAATTGCTGCAACAGGTTTTTCACGGTTACAAATACGGCATAGCGGTCGGCGGTACCAGCGGCAAAACCACCACCACCGCCATGATTGGCTTTATTTTGGATAAGGCCGGCAAAAAACCATGCATGATTAACGGCGGCCTTTTGAAAGATTATGAAAACGCCGGCGGCATTCCGAATATCATCTTTAACGACGGTGATATCTGCGTAATAGAAGCCGATGAAAGCAACGGCAGCATAGATTTATATAATCCGTTTGTGTCGGTTATTAACAACATTTCGGCCGACCACAAATCGCTTGAAGAATTGGTTGAGCTGTTTCAGGCATTGGCCGACCGCACCGCACAAAGCGTCATTGTCAACGAAGATTATGAGCTCTGCAAAAAGATTAAATCACCACATTTGCGCACATTTTCGCTTAAAAATCCTGATGCCGATTTTTATGCTTGCGATATCAAAGCCGTTGCCGGCGGCACTTTGTATAAATTGCACGGACATGAATATCGGTTGAATTTAATCGGTGCCTTTAATGTAGCCAATGCCTTAGCGGCGATTGCCGCTTGCACCGAGTTTGGTGTAGATGAACATTCGGCAGCCGAAATATTACAGAAATTTCATGGCACCAAACGCCGACTGGAAGTAATCGGGCAAAAAAACGGCATAACCGTCATTGACGACTTTGCGCACAATCCCGATAAGGTGCGCGCTTCGGTTTCGGCTTTGCGCCAATATGCAGGTCGTCTGATTATTATGTTCCAACCGCACGGATTCGGTCCGATGCGCTCTCTCGGCAAAGAAATTATGGCTGAATTTGTGCAAAATATGACACCGGAAGATATTTTGATTATGCCGGAAATTTTCTTTGTCGGTGGCACGGTAACAAAAGATATTTCTTCGGCCGATTTAATTGCTTACGCTCGTTCGCTTGGCAAAAAGGAGGCCTATTTTGTGGCCGACAAAGTCGCGGCGGCGGATTTGATTTTGAAAAACGCAAAAGAAGGCGACCGCGTTGTCATTATGGGTGCGCGCGACAATTCGCTGACCGATTTATGCCATCAAATATTGGAGAAATTATAATGTTTAAGTTAAAAAAAGGCGATAAAGTGGCCATCGTGGCGCCGTCGGGACAAATCGGCGGCAAAGAGCCGATTGAAAAAGCGCTGGCATATTTGCAAAGCCTTGGTTTAGAGCCGATATTCGGACAGCACCTGTTTAAGCAAAACCGCTATATGGCCGGTAGCGATGCCGACCGTGCCGCCGACATCAATGCGGCATTTGCAAACCCTGAAATCAAAACTATCTTTTGCGCCCGTGCCGCTGCCGGTGCAACGCGCATTTTGCCGCTTATTGATTATAACACCGCGCGGCAAAACCCTAAACCGCTCATCGGTTTTTGCGACAATGCGGCACTCATGACCGCGCTATGGCAAAAATCCGGCATAACCTCGCTGAACGGCTTTTTATTGACTTACGATTTTAAAAACGGCGCGCCAACCGATTTAGTTAAGACTCAATTTGAATCATGGCTTAGCGGCAAAGCACCGCTGTTTAAGTCCGGCACCTGCGTTCAAGCCGGCACGGCCCGCGGCACCTTATTACCCATCAACTTAAGCGTTCTCATGCGCTTAGCCGGCACACCGTATTTTCCTGATTTGCGCGATACCATTCTCGTTTTGGAAGATGTTCATGAGCGCGTCCATAAAATAGATTTGATGTTGCAACAACTCAAACAACAACCGCACTTTAATGCTATCTCCGGCCTACTGTTCGGCGATTGGACCGATTGTGCCGGTGATGCCGAAGACGGCGCGGTTGATGATTGTCTTGATGATTTTCTGCAAGGTGTTGATGTGCCGGTTATTAAAAATTTCAATTTCGGTCACACGCCGGAGCGATTCGTTTTACCACTCGGTGCCAAGGCGCAAATTAACGCTGCACAAACCGAGTTACAAATATTGTCCGAATAGATTTTGCACCAATCCGTAGTGTTCTGCTGCCAGCTTATAAATCAACTGCCAATACAACTCCAGCCCATGCCACGAATGGCGCACAAAGGCAAAAATACTGCCGGTCACAAACAGATTAAAACAAACAATAATAATGCCTGAAAAGACGTATCCGCAGCGAATAATGTCGCTCTGCTCGGCATGCACTTGCGACAGCACGGTTTCCCAATAATAGGCCGTAAAATAGCCGAAAACGGCATATACCAACCAATGATTATCACTTACCCTTAGCAAAAACGGCATGATCAGCATATAAAGGGCAGCAAACAGCGGAAAAAAATACGGCGCCAGAATAATCAACCAGTTACCGTGGCCGGAAAGTTGCATAGAGCCGCCCGAACCGTCCGGATTCAGGCGAATTTTCTTTACAAAATGCAATGTTAAGATAGCAAACAGCGTATGAGTCAACTCATGCGCAATAATCTGAATCTGATGCCGCACCTGACTGCCTACACAAAACGCCACAATCCAGAAGAACGCTATACCGGCACCAAAACAGTAAAATTCCTTGTTATAAAAATTAAAGTGACGATAAGATTCAATCAGCGCCGGCAAAAAACACAAGCATATCATCGCTGCCGGCCACCGACACAGGTTAATCAAACCGTCAATTATTTTATTCATTTACGCCCTCCGTTAGAAAAATTTTAACCGATATATCCTAAAATTTTGCTAAAATCAAACCACAAAGGGAGCCCCTAAAATGCCTGAGATGAACACATTTCAATTTTTAGTCACCGAAGATAACGAGGTTGCACTTTTGCTTTATGCTCGCGAAGGCCGCGCCGACAGACCTCTGGTGCGCTTGTTTCGCAATGAACAAAAGGTAGAAGTTTTTCGCAATGCCGATGACGAACTAACGCTGGAACAAGTAGACGATAACATTTTTGTAAGCTTAAACAGCAAAAATCAACTGCTGATTTGCGAAGTTTTGCCGGCCGAGAACGAAGATGAACTGGAAATCATAGACTCGTATCATGCTGAAATTGTGGAATAATTTAAAATATACATACCTGTTTTGAAAAAAATCAAAATATACATACCTGAATGTATATTTATTTTATTGTCACCGCCTTAAAAATATATTATGTATAAATCATAAACTATTTTAAGGAGGACAAAATGAAAAAATTAGTTTTAACCGTAATGATGGCTGTTGTATGGAGTCACGCAGCTTTGGCAGAAACAATCGTTGTCGTTGATTCAAACGGCTATGTCACACAGCAAATTTATACCCAACCGGCACCTGTAGTTTCCACGCAACAAGTGGTTGTCACTCAACCGGTATACCCTTCTACGGTAATTGTGCGCGAACGCCCTGAACCGCGTAATTATTATTACGATTCAACAGCTTCGGCATTTTGGGGTGGTGTTACCGGTCTGGCCGTCGGTTCGCTGATTTTCGGACACCATCATCACCACCATCACGGCGGGCATCACCACGGTGGCGGACACCATCATGGCGGACATCACCATAGATAATATTACAATGACATAATTTGTTGAACAAACTTAAAAGAAATCCCCACTTTTCAACTAAGGTGGGGATTTGCTTAATTTGCAAAATTATTCCGTCTTAGAAAAACCATCTTCGCCTGCTTGACCGCTTTCGTTTTCGCCGGTCACCGCATCATCTACTTCCGGCACATCTTCCTCATCATACGAAAATTCGGTAGCGTTCATATCTGTGACCACCGGCTCGGTTTGCTCATGCGCCTCATCTTGCATTTCGGCAATCGGCTTTTGGTTAAAACTTTCGGTGCTTTGCGAATTATCTGCGACCGCATTTTCTTCCGGTGTCGCCAGTTTTTCGCGTTCGGCCAATTCTTGCTCACTCAGTAACAGGGTCTTATCAATTTCACTATCCAAACATTTGAGCAACCACACATCATAAATCGGGTGTTCCACCGCATGCGTTGCCGGTGAAGATGAAATCATCCACCCGCGAAAAATATTCACAATGTCACCTTGTAAGGTTTTATCGGTAATATCCGCAAACGCAAAATTATCCGGCGTTTCTTCTTCCGGACGCGTTTTGCAACTGCGCACCACAATAGACAGCGAGCCAAACTTCACTTCGCCGCCGACCGGCACCTTAATTTTGCTGACACGACCGGTAATTTTATCCATCGCCTGCATTTGCGCCGTATTTTTATCAATTTCCTCGGCACAAACCGTCGCACAGATAAACAAACAGCACAAAACCGTCCAACCGAACAAAAATTTATTCATGTTTATCTCCGCCGTCTGTCACCATAAAGATGATTTCGCCGACCATATCTTCAAGTGATTTAAAATCCTTGGTCTTAGCAAATTTATCGCCGTCTTGCATATATTCCTTAGCCTTTCCCGGCTCTATTTTAACAAATTTATCGCCCATCAGGCCGTCGCCCATAATCATCACCGAGCTGTCTTTAGGCAGCTGTGTATCGGCCGAGATACTGAATTTCACCTCAACCGTATAGTCTTCGTTATTAAGTTTCTGGGCCGTCACCGTGCCGACTTTAATGCCGTTAATTCGCACATCGGAACCAATACTCAAACCGCCGACCTTCAGAAAGTCGGCCGAAACCGTATAGCCCTTAACCACCTGCAAATCCGAAACCCGATAGGCAAATGCCAAAAACAGCACCGCTACCAATAGCACCACAATACCCATAATTGTTTCAACCGGTTTTTTTCTCATTTTAATTCTCCGTTTCTGTTTGTGCTTGTTCAGCTGTCATATCTGTCTGAGTTTCAACATCTGTCTCAGCTGCTTTAGCTTCGGTTTTTACTTCTGTTGTTTGTTTCTTTCCGGCTTTTTTCCGATTAGCCTTGCCCATGGAAATAATGCGATCCACCAACTCTTCTATAACCATGGCATCTTGCGTATATTCAAATTCACCGCCCTCGGCAATAAAATCCTCCGAGCCGCCGGCATCAATTTCCACATATTTTGTGCCCATAATACCCGAGCTGATAATCGCCGCACTGCTGTCGTCGGGAATTTGCACGCCGGCCTTAATTTTAAGCGTCAATGTTGCTCTGAAATCATCGTCCAACACCGAATCCTCCACATATCCCACATCAACTCCGGCAAGCCGCACCTTACTACCGATATCCAACCCGTCGGTGCGATTAAACGTGGCATAAACGGCATAATCCGAATTATCGGCATCGGCCCAAACCGAGCTTTGCCATTTATACACTAAAGCAATAACGGTCACCACTGTCATTACTATCAGCCCGATAATAAAATCCTGTAATTCTTCTTTAGTAAAATTATTCAATTTTTCAGCTCCATTTAAGCGTTTTGTTAATTATTACTCCATTAAAATCAATTTGTCATCATAGATTTTAAAAAAGTGCAAAAATTTTACCGTTTAGGGATAAAAATATGCTTGAAGTCAAAAACATTTGTAAATCATTTGGTTCTAAAAAAGCGCTGAACAACGTCGGTTTTACCGTTAAAAAAGGGCAAATTGTCGCGCTTTTGGGCGAAAACGGTGCCGGAAAATCAACATTATTACGCATTTTAAGCGGTTTTTATGCCGCCGATTGCGGCGAAGTCATCTTAAATGGCCTAAATTTAGACACCAACCGCCTGTCGGTTTTGCAACAAATCGGCTATGTGCAAGAAATTTCGGCCTTATATCCGGAAATGAAAGTCTATGAGTTTTTATGTTTTGTCGCCGATATCCGCCAACTGCCGGTTGAAACGAAAATATCACAGATTAAAACCGTCATCGCGGCGCTGGAACTGACCGATGTCTTAAACCAAAAAAACGAAACCTTATCCAAAGGCTATAAAAAGCGCGTAGAATTGGCCGCCATGCTGATTTCCGAACCGGCAGTTTTGCTTTTAGATGAGCCGACCGAGGGGCTGGACCCGAACCAAAAACACGCCCTACGCCAAATCATCAAACAATACGCCAAAACCCACATGGTTATCATTTCTACTCATACATTGGAAGATGTAGAAGCCTTGGCTTCGCGTGTTTTACTCTTGCATAAGGGCAATTTAGAGGCCGATTCCGAGCTAAAAACTTTCAAAAAAACCGCTGACAACGATTTACTCAAGTCGTTTCGCAAAATTACCGAAAATTGAGGTCTGCCATGCAACAATTCAACACTCTTGTCAAAAAAGAATTTAACACCTATTTCAAAAGCTATTTTGCTTATCTGATTTTTTTCATCTACTTGTTTGTTTCAATCGGCGTTGCTTTTTATTTCGGAGCATATTTAGCCATGCATGATGCCGGCGCTTATGCTTTATTTTATGCTCAACCGATTATCCTCGTAATGCTTGTGCCGGCAGTCACCATGCGCTTATGGTCGGAGGAATATCGCTCCGGAACAGCCGAATTTTTGCTCACCCAGCCGATAAGCGACACCAAACTGGCCTTGGCAAAATTAACTGCCGCCGGCGCATTTTTAGGCGGTGCCGCACTGTTTTTATTGCCGTTTTTGTTATATACCGCCAGTTGGTTAACCTTAGATTTACAAAACATTTTGCTTTGCTTTGTCGGCTTAGAGCTGAGCATTTGGGCTTTATGCACACTCGGCTGTTTAATATCCTCGCTCAACAAAAACATCATCACAACCTATCTGCTCAGCGTGTTTGCCATGGCTCTATGGGTCGGCTTGCCGTTCACCGGCTTTTATTCGGCATACAACAATTTTTTGTTTGCCGAACTCGGCTGGTCTGATTTGCTGTATTTCTTATTGCTCAGCGGTTGTTTTATATATCTTAACATTTTGGCCCTGATTTATCGCCGCACTTCCCTGCCGCACAAAACGTTAAAGCTGAGCGGCTTTGCGACATTATTATTGCTCGGCACCGGCATCACATTGGCCGCCATATCCAATTTGGCCGACCAAAAAAGCGATTGGACGAGCGCACAACTATATACCCCGAAAGTGCAGACTGCCGAAATTTTAAAACTGGTGGACCAACCGATAGAAATCAACATTTATGCCGCACGTGATTATATCAGCGAAAACACCGAATATTATCATTACTTCCAACAAATTCAGCGTTTTGCCGAAAAATATCAAAACCTGACCAAAGGCCTTATCAGCGTCAATACCGTCATTGTTGATGCCTTTTCGGAAATGGAAAATAATGTGTTACAAAAAGGTCTTTATTATGAAGAAAACGCTCATGGCAGCAAAAATTATTTTGGCGCCGTTGTGCATCAACGTGACGGTCAAGAATACGTCATCAAACAGTTTTTGCAGGAACGTCACCCGTTTGTTGAAAAAGATATAGACAGCGCCATTTTAAAAATTCTTAATCCCAATATCATTAAAAATATCGGTGTTTATATGGCTGATAATCAAGCGTTAGAGCCGCTGGAAAGCCTGTTTTTAAACCTTGAAAACGACTATAACCTTCATAATGTAAATAAAAACACATACCAACTGCCCACCCAACTGGATCTGCTGATTTTGGTTAATCCGAAACGTTTAACCGATTTATTTATGTATGCGATAGACCAATATATTATGCGCGGCGGCCGTGTCATTATTTTCTACGACTTTTTGACTCACAGCCAAACCGAACTTGTCAATACCGATTCGCTGTCAATTGCCGACTTTTTCAATGCTTGGGGCATCAGATTGGACAACAATTATGTCAGCACCGGTGTCTTAAATCCGCAGTTTGCGGCTGCCGGTGACAATATAAAAATCATTGACGCCACCGCTTTTAATCTAACTGATGCCAGTGAAAAATTGCAAATCTTGCCGTTTATATACGCCAAAAACGGTTTCATCGGCGGCATTTTAAGCGGTCATCTTGATTCGTTTTATCAATTTAATCCGTATATAGAGGAAAGCTTTGCCGCCAAAATGGAAAACTTCGTGCCGTTTAATCCCGAGGCGCAAGTTGCCTTAGTCGGCGATGTTGATATCTTAGAAGAAAAAAATTGGGTTGACCCGCACTCGCCTGACCGCAATCCATACAGCATCATTTCCACCGCGGCAAACGGTGAAGCCGTGCGTGCACTGATAGATTTAATGGCCGGTAATGAAATCTACCAAATTTTGCCGATTAACACTTATGCCTCTAACCAAAAAAGCGTCGGTCAACAAATCAATGATACCGTTTATGCCCTCCATGCCGCCGAATATACAAAAATCAACGATTCCATACGCGAAATTAACGCCACCCTATATGAAAACAGCGGCAATGACATCAATAAAATGCGGCAAATGCTTGAAATCAGTTCGGCCGGCGAATCTTTGGCGCAACAAGAGAAAAAAGCCGAAAATATGCTTTATCAAATGAAGCAGGAATATTCACACACCGTTGCGCGCTTGTTTTTCATTCAAGCCTTTTTGTTACCGCTTGGCATTGTGTTATTACTGTTTGCCCTCATACAATTAATGTTTCGCCGGCAAAAAAGAAATTTTTTGGAGCAAATAAATGACTAAAAAATATTTAATCCGTGCCCTTATTTTTGTTTTAATTGCCACTGCCGCACTCTTATTTTCCGACTGGTATAAGCAATATAAAAAAGACGCCAATGTGCTGGGCAAATATACCTTTGCCGAAACCAGACAAAACATTCGCCGCATGGCACACATCCGCATCAGCTCTGCCACAAACAACACCTTTAATCTTCGTCGTCAAGGCGAATATTGGCGCTTTCAGGAAGCTGCCGATTATTTTGTAAATCCCGATTCGCTGGCCAATTTATACAATATGATCAATAATTCGGTAATTATGAACGTGCAACCCGGCGATAAAAAACTCTTTGCCGATACCGGCTTGGTTGCACCGAACGTCACCAAAGCCGATACCAAATTCAAAGGAACGCGGATTGAAATTTTTGATGATGAAGAACTTTTGCTTAACGATTTAATTATCGGTAACAGCTTAGATGGCGGTGAATATCACTATGCCCGCCAAACCAACGGCTCTTATGTTTATAATGTCAGCCAAATCGGAATTTTCAGCGGTTCTCCGCAATCATGGATTCCTTATCCGCTGTTAAAAATAAAGGAAAATATGATTGAAGCATTGGTCTTAGACGGGCGCATTCTCAACCGCCAACTTTTACACGACATCAAGCCGCATTTAACTTTCATTAAAGAGCTTTTGGACGCCCTTAGTTTTTTGCGCTATGACGGTATTGCCAAGCTGTCCGAATTTAAGCAAACTTTTCCTGACACTCAACCTCAAACCATAAAAGTTATCACACCGCTCGGCCTGATTTATACCCTTAATGTATATCACAACGATAATACTTATTGGCTGACGGTGCGCTTGCAAATGGATAAAATCGCCCGCACGGAAGTTGCTGCTTTTATCGGTGAAAATCAAAAATATTTCAAAGACTGGGTGTTTCAACTTAGTCCGGAACAGGGCGCAGCCTTATATGATACCCAAATCGGAGAATAGTTTACATGTCAGTGCTCTTTAATATAAACTGTCATGCAGAGGAGTGCAAAGCACTCCGTAGGCATCCCCGCACAACGTGCGGATAAAAAATAAATTGTCATGCCTCCACGCTCTGCGTGGTCAGGGCATCTACCGATTCTTTGCAAACGCGGATAATGAGCTTAATACGCAGTTGATTTTTAAGCGACGTGTACAACAAAAGGTACACGAGCGCAAAAATTACAAGTAGTAGACCATTAGCTGCGTTTGCGCTTAAGAAGGATGTATAAAGCCCCATTTCCGCCCATCCGCTCCGACGGATGCTTATAAATCATAATCATCGCCCGCAAGCGCGGCAAATTGAGCCATTGCGGCACCTGATGCCGCAACACACCGCGCACGGCAAAAATATCGTCTTCAGCCTGATGATAACCTTTACCGGTCACGATCACCACGCAACGCTTACCTTGCGCAAAACAACGCGGAATAAATTCGTCCACCTTTACAAAGGCGGCATCTTCGGTTAAGCCATGCAAATCCAACACCGCTTCCACGGCAAATTCTTCTTTTTTAAATTTGCGCAAAGTCGCACGGTCAATTCCGCCAAATTCCATATCTTCTAGGGCTTTAGAATAGGTAGAAAAATCTTGTCTCACAGCATAATAGCGATGCTCGTTAATGCGAATTTTCGGCGCAGGCTTACCGCCAATCACTGGCACCGGTGACATCGGCGCCACATTTTGCACGGCATCGCGCCAAAACAAAATGTCTTCATCGTCAATCGGCATCATGTGCTGCTTTCGCTTTCGGCAAAAAGATATAATAGCGTCCAACGCTGTTCATTCGGCCGGCTTGCAATAAAGCTTCTTCGCCGTGTCCCCAAAAATAATCGCCGCGCACAACACCCTTTATTGCACTGCCGATATCTTGTGCAAACACCACTTTGCGAATTTTTTCATTATCCGGAGCAACCGTATCAAGCCACATCACGGACCCCAGCGGCACATATTGCTTATCCACGGCCAAACTGCGTCCGGCCGTCAGCGGCAACCCAAATGCGCCGATTGGCCCATCGGCATTAGTAATGCGATGAAAAATAAAACGTTCATTTTCCGCCATCAATTCCGCAGCCTGTTCGGGATGTGCTTTCAACCACGCGCGAATATTCGGCATAGACACATCTTGCGGCGCAATCAAGCCTTTATCCAACAAAATCCGCCCTATTCCCTTAAACGGACGCCCGTTATTATGCGCATATCCGATTCTCAGCAACGTGCCGTCGGGCAATGCCGCTACCGCCGAACCTTGAATTTGCATAAAATGAATATCCACCAAATCATCGCCCCACAACAAAACCGGCGCATCTATGGCATTATTTTCAATATGCTGACGATTAAAATATGGCACTAATTTACCGTTTTCCACACGCCCCGATAATCGCATATCCGGCAATTCAGCGGCAAAATCTTTCAAATTAACTTCCACCAAATCATTTGGCCGGGCATATATCGGATATTTGTATACATCGTCCGGTTTTAGAGCAGCACGAATTTCCGCTTCATAATATGAGGTAAATTTACCGTCGGCATTTTCGCCATCGCTGATTAAATACGGCACAAAATGCGCTTCCATAAAGCGCCGCATATCGGCCGCAGTAACAATGTTTTGCGCACTAAAATCATCGCAAATTTGCCGCATATCTGCCGTTTTGATTTTGATTTCGCTGTGTTCGGATAAAAGAGCATTTTGTTTTTTGCTGATCTGCGCACAATTATGTGCAAAAGTTTGAATAATCTGTGCCAAATCATCATCGCGCCAACCGTCCAATTTGGCATACGAAACTTCACTCAGTTGCAATCCCTGCAACTGTTCAACCGGTGCCGGTTCTTCTTTATCGGAACACCCGACAACACTCAAAACAACGGCTAATCCGCCCAAAAATTTAAGCATTTTTCTTGGTAGAAACCAAAAGCCATTTATTGCTGTTTGCATTTAATGACCTTTCAAAAGTCCATACATCTTTGATTTTCTGAATAAAATTCTCGTCGCCTTCAATCACTTGCCCTTTGGCATCGCGCAAAATATTAACTTGCTCGCTGACAAACTCAACCACAATACGGGCCGTATTTTTAAGCAATTTCACATCTTTGATTTCGCTTTTATCAAAGCAAATAAAATCCACTTCCGAACTGATGTTGGCTTCGCGTCGCTCATCAATCACCTGATTAAACGCGGTCAATATTTTTTTGCTAATCAGCTCTTTAACCGATTCCATATTGCCGGCATTAAACGCCGTAACCACCATCTCAAACACTTTATTGGCGCTGTTAATAAAGGCTTGTTTGTTAAAAGCCGGAATCTTAGCCAACAGCTTATCCTGTTCCGACATATTTTCCGGATTTGGCATTTGTTCGCCAACAACTGTTTTTTGGCCGCCGTTAATCATCTGCGAAAGCTCTTCCGCCAACTGCTGTTCCGATATTTCTTCCAAATGCTTCTCCGCCTCTTTATTCAGCGGCTTCACCACAATATGCACCTTTTTTTCTTCTGCTTCGGTGCCGAAAATACTATATAAACGCGCAATTATAAACGCTGCGGCAATCGCCAAAAATATTATATCAACCATTTTTATCCATATCCTTTTTCCTTACCGCTAATATAATAACATTTTCTGATTTTATCAATATAAATATTTGACGATTGCTTTTTTTAGTATTATTTCTATAGCAAACTAATTTATGAAGCAGGAGAAAAAAATGGAAAACTTGGAAAACAAAGAAAAAATCATTCAACCGGCGATTATGATTTTAAGCCAATATATTAAAGATATGTCTGTAGAATTGCCGCTCGCGCCGCAAATTTTCAAAGATATGACTAAAACACCTGACGTCAAAATTGACTTTGGCATGAACAATCAAAAACTTGATGACGGCAATTATGAAGTTGCCTTAAACGTTAAAATCAACGCCGATATAGATGATAAAAAACTGTTTATTGTTGAGTTATCTTACGCAGCCGTTGCGGCTTTAGATTTGCCGGAAGAAAACTTGGAACCGGTTTTAAACATTGAATTGCCGCGCTTATTGTTCCCGTTTGTGCGTAGCATTATTGCCAACAGCATAGCCGATTGCGGTCTGCCGCCGATTATGATCAGCCCGATTGATTTCGTGGCACTGTATCAGGCCAAAAAAGCCGAAGCGGAAGCCAAGAAAACTAAAAAAGCTTAATTACAAAAGGCACGAAACGATGCGTTTGGCACTATATCAACCGGATATTCCGCAAAACACCGGCACTTTATTGCGGTTGGGGGCATGTTTAAATTTGCCGATTGATATTATTGAGCCGTGCGGTTTTTTGTTTAACGACAAAGCCATGCGTCGTGCCGGAATGGATTATCTGGCGGCGGTAGATTATCGCCGCCATGATTCTTGGGCAGATTTTCTTGAATATCGCGCGGCACACAGCAGCGAATACGGTCGCCTGATTTTAATGACCACGCATGGTGCCCAGTCCTTTGTAAACTTCAAATTTCTGCCTAATGACGTCATTTTAATGGGTCGCGAAAGCGCCGGCGTGCCGGAAAATGTGCATCAAACTGCCGACGCGCGCTTGCTTATTCCGATGAACCCGAATGCCCGCTCCATAAATATGGCAGTTTCGGCGGCAATGGCAGTCAGCGAAGCCTTGCGCCAAACCAATCAATTTCCAAAAATCTGAAAACCAAAGCAAAATATACATGACAAGATCTAAAAATTTTTTATGGCTGAATATCCTGATACTATCTTTGTTGTTTTGGGAATTGGTTGGCTGATTAGCAGTTTGATTATATTTTTTCAAAAAGAAAAGCTAATATAAAATACCATCCCCACACGATGCAGCAAAATAAAAATGTCACTCCTCCGAGCTCTGCACGGATAAAAATATAACCTGTCATCGCACGCTTTGCCGCAAGGCAAATGCGTTAAGCGATCTACCGATTCTTTTGGCGTGCATAAAAGAGCCTCCGGTGCTGCTTCCTTATCGTCATGCTGAGGGGCTTTAGCCCCGTAAGCATCTCCGAACTTCAGTTCGGCAAAAACTGTCATCCCTCAAAGTATACTGCGCGTCACCTCGTCAAGGGATCTCATCTTTCAGTGCGCAGCACTGCTTCCTTATTAAAACAACCACCACACTCTGTCATGCTAAGCGAGAGCAACGAGCGTAAGCATCTCCAAACGCAGTTTGGCCACCCAACTCAGTTGTCGCACTTCGTGCGAAGATGCCTACGTCGGCCTGAAGGCCTCTTTTCACACCGCCTGTTCAAGCCAAAACCATTTTTAATGCGTCAGATACGAAGAAAGTTTTCTCACGCGGTGTAGAACAAAGCTACATAAGTGAGAAAACTTTCAAGTAGATGACCATTAAAAATGGTTTTATTTGATGACTTTTTCTACTTCTTCAGTAATATCATCACTACCATAAATTACCAAATTCTTCGGCACAACCAACTTATAGCCTTTTTTCTTAGCAATTTTCACGATAGATTCGGTTATGCTCTTGTCGGCTTCTTGCAACATTGTAGCATATTGTTGAGCCACAGCGTCACGACGTTGAACGAACTCGGCCGCACGTTGTTTAGATAATTCTTCTTTTTTAGCTTCATCTTTAACTTTTTCAATTTCAGCCTGAGCAGCTTGCAACCATTGACCCAAAGCTTCGGTTTGCGCAGCTTGTTGAGCCTTCAAGTTTTGCACTTGTTCCGATTTACCGACGATTGACATAATATCAACCACAGCTACTTTTGACTTACGGCAACATAAACCGCAACATACGGCTGCACCCAAAACAAAAGCAATTGCTACAGCTAAAACTACATATCCTTTTTTCATTTGATGTCCTTTCTGTTTTATTTTTTTAGTTAAACAAACTAACCGCTATATTAACGTCATAAATTCAAATGTCAAATACTAATTAACATTCTGTTCTTTTTTTATTTACATTTTTACCAATTTTTCGGCAATCGTGCGCGACATCAGATGCACAGCCTCGCTCTGAGCCTCCACCAAATCAGTCATATTCTGGCCTTTAACCTTAACTTCATAACTGACCTGTTCACGTTTCAAAACGCGACCGTTGCGATTTGCAATATTCCACCACGCACTCAAAATAACCTTGTCACCGACATAAGCGCGCATATTGTTAATTTCAATATTTACGCTATAATCGGCATTGCCGCTGTCAAAATATGTGCGTTTTACGTATGCTTTCGGCAAATATGCAATTAAATCGTTTGTCACCGTAGCTTGAATCACGTCCGGAAACACCTCGGCCCAGCGATTAAATTCCATAATCTGCACCTTATCGCTGTTTGGCTCATAAACCACCATTTGCGCTCTGTCCAACATATCCGGCACTTTCACCCGTGCCACAGCCACACCGATTTTTTTGTTTGTTGCCACCGGTGCCAAATTGTTGCTGTTCATCACATAAAATGTAGAGTTCGGCGAACGAAAGCTACACGCTTCCAGTGCCAAAATCGCCGTTACCAAAATCAAAAGTCCGCTGAAAATATTTTTCATATTATTTCTCCTTTCCGTGAATCAAAGCTTCCGGATGCCGTTCCAAATAATCCATTAAGTTCTTAATTGAGCGGCTGGTTTTGCTGATTTCTTCCATGGTTGAATTAAAGCTGCTCATGCTTTTAGAAGCTTCACCTGATTTTTTATCTAACATTTTATCCAATTTTTGCGTAATCTGAGTTACATTTTCCAAAATTGCCGGCAAATTTCCTTCAAAATCCTCAATAATATTGCCCAAACGAGATAACGTCTCGCGCAAAGGCACTTCCTGCAAGTCATTAGATAGCGCGGCAAATGACGACAATTCGGTCGGAATCTCCATATATTTACCGGTGCCGCGCATAACCGCCGGCTGGCTCGGATCCATCGTCAACTCAATCATCAACTGACCGGTTAAAAAGTTAGCTGAAATTAGCTTTGCCCGCAATCCTTTTTTAATTAAGCCATTCAGCGTCTCACGCGCTTGCTCTTGCTCTTCCTTAGAGTAATCATCGGCACGATAATCTTTCAACACCATATAAACCGGCGTTTTAAAGGTCCCTTTTTCTAAATTGGTGATCAGGCGAATTTTTACCACCTTACCAACTTCAACTCCCTTAAATACCACCGACGAACCCACACTCAAACCACGTATGGATTCTTCAAAATACATCACAATCATATCATTCTTTTGCGTAGAAAACTGTTCGCCGGCATACTTTAAAATAATGCCGCCTAAGCTAAACAGTCCGAGCACCACAAAAAGTCCGACCATTTTATACGTTTTTTTCTGCATTTTATTTTTTCTCTCCTCTGGTCAAAAATTCATATACAGCCTGATTCGGCGGATTCTTTAACAACTCTTTCGGATCTCCGCGTGCCATAATCGTTTTTGTGGCGGCATCTAAAAAAATAGAGTTGTTACCAATGGCAAAAATAGATGCCAACTCATGAGTTACCACCACAATCGTTGTTCCCAAACTACGATTAAGTTCAATAATCAAGTCGTCCAAATTACGCGAACTGATCGGGTCCAATCCGGCAGACGGCTCATCAAAATACACAATCTGCGGGTCCAAAGCCAACGCCCGTGCCAAACCGGCTCTTTTTTTCATGCCGCCGCTGATTTCGGAAGGATAAAAATCATCAAACCCTTTTAAGCCGACCAATGCCAATTTCAAAGCCGCCAACTCGCGCATGGTTGCCGGCGAATAATCGCTGTATTGCTGTAACGGCAACATAATATTTTCTGCCAACGTCATAGAACTGAACAATGCCCCGCTCTGATATAAAATACCAGACTTTTCGCGAATTTTCTGCACCTCTTTGGCCGGTGCCGAGGCAATATCCACGCCGCTGATAATCACTTGCCCTTTCAGCGGCGGCAACAAACCGGTCAAAATCCTGAGCATACTGCTTTTACCGCAACCGCTGCCACCCATAATAATAAAAATATCGCCTTTGTTCACCTGATAATTTGCATCATGCAACAACACATAATCGCCGTAACCGACCGTCAAATCTTTCACATCAATTTGCACTTCTTTCTTCATACGCCGATCTCCTGACAAATCACGGTAATAATGCCCGTTATCACAATCATCCAAACAACGGCATTAACCACCGAGCGCGTTGTTGCCACGCCCACGCTGTCGGCATTGCGCCCGCAAGTCAGTCCGCAATAACAGCCACACATTGAAATAATAAAACCAAAGCAAAAGCCGTGAAAAATCCCAACCATAAAGTTTTTCAAATTAAACGCATTAATTGCATATTTCCAATATTCCTGATACGGCAAATCCAATAAGAATACGCCGACAAATGCGCCGCCGATCATACCCATAAAATCAGCCAACATGGTCAATATCGGCATTGCCAAAACCAAAGCCAACAACCGAGGTAATACCAAAAAATCAACCTTTGGCAACCCCATGGTTTCCAACGCGTCAAGTTCTTCGTTTACCTGCATGGTGCCGATTGTTGCCGCATAGGCCGAACCGGTGCGACCGGCCATAATAATCCCGACCATAATGGCTCCCATAATCCGGCACATACCTATGGTCACAAGACTGGCCACATAAATTTGCGCCCCGAATGTTTGCAACTGCACGGCACCGACAAATGCCAAAATCAATCCCACCAAAAAACTGATTAACGCCACAATACCGAGTGCTTTTGGACCGCAATCATCAAGCGCCGCCAAAAAATCAATTCCGCGCATAACGGAGCGAAACGAAAAAAAGCGCAGAAGCGATATAAAAACTTCGCCGATAAAGCCTAAAACATTGTTTACTGCTGTCCATATCTTCACCGTGCCTGCGCCGATGGTGCCCAAAAAACCAAACTGCATATTTTCTTTATGTTGCGGTTTACGGTCAACAGCCAGCGCCAAATGCACCAAATCCTGTAAATTTTGCGGCAATGCGGTTAAATCAACCGCAATATTGTGTCTTTGTGCTTCTTGCACCGCCCCAAACAAAACCGAAAGCAACGAAGAATCCCATTGTCCATGCGCCGGCGCCGCAAAACCAAGTTGCTTGACGGTATTACTCATCTGCGCCGCAATTTGCTTGATTATGGTATCGCTGTCACAGTTCAAAACATCGCCGTCCCACGTCACCTGCACGGATGCGCCGTTTTTTATTATCTTTATCGGACTATTGTTTGGTTTGTTGTGCATTTTTTTCCAAAGCCTCACCTAATTCTTCCACCTCAAGCTCATCCAAATCTTCCGAAGCTACGGCATAACTACCGTTAAACCAGCGACCCAAATCCACATCGGCACAGCGTTTGGAACAAAACGGTGCATACTTTTCATCAACAAAAAGCTTATGACAAATCGGACACTTATGCGTTTTTATCACTTCGCTCACGGTTCAACCCTTCCGCTACCGTGACAAGTCGGACATTCTATCGTGTATAAATCGCGCAAACTCGGACGCCGGCGTTGACGCAAAATTTCAATATTGCCACCGCGGCTCAACCCTAAAACACGGCTGTGGCAGGCATCATCGGCCAAATCTTCTTCCAGTGTATCAATTACCGCTTTCATAAAGCGATATTCTGACGAACCGGCAAAATCAATCACAATCTTTCCGGCCAAATTACGCAATCTGATTTGGCGCGCAATCTCATGTGCCGCCTCCAAGTTCAGCGCATCAATACTGCCGACATGGCGCGCACTGCCGCTATCAACATCAATCGCCACACAGGCTCTGGTTTCTTCAATGCGCAATTCGCCGCCCGATTTTAACTTAACTGCCGGATCCAAGGCCTCTACAATAGCGTCTTCCACACCGTATGCCTCAAAACCCTCTTTTTTCAGGGTTACCACTCCGTCAAATGCGGCTTCCACTTGCTCTTTAAGCCTAGGTGTATCAACCACCACTTCTTTAAGGCTATCTTTATAACGACGTATATATTCAAACAGCGGACTTTCCTTTTCATACAGCAGCGCCGGCGCGTTAGACGTGCGTGCTTTTTTTCTGATATTTTCATAAGTGTCGCGCAACTCGTTCATCTCTGCCATAATCTGCGCTTCATCAGCTTCCACCGAAAGCGTGCGCAAAATCCAACCTTCCTGACCGGCGCAGTTTTCTTTAACCAACTTGCGATATCTTTCGGCCTTTTCCACATCTTCAATTTTGCGCGAAAATTCCACATCAAACTTAAACGGGCAATATACCAAATATTTGCCCACCAACTGCACATTACGCACCACTTTGGCACCTTTTTCGGCATGTTTTTCCTGTGCTACCTGCACCACCACACTTTGCCCCTCGCTCATATTGGCCTCCTTCAAAGCCGGTTCAAACGAGTTCAAAAACGCCTCATGCCCGTCGCATATATCTACCATAAAGCCGAATTTATCGTTGGCCAAATTGATTTTTTTCACAATTTTGCCCAAATAAACATTGCCTTCCACCGCACGATTTTCGCTGTAAATATCAATTTCCATCAACCCGCTGGCATCAAAAACCGCCAAACCAAAAGACGTGTCATTATGATCATAAACTATTTTTTCAGCTTTCATTTTATATATGCTCCCCTTTTAATATATTCTGCGTTTCATATAACGGCAAGCCCACCACGCCGGAATACGAACCGACCATACGCGTCACATAGCCGGCCAAACAACCTTCAATCTTATAGCCGCATACACCGCGCCACTCACCGCACGCCACATAGCTTTCTATTTCCTGCGGTGTCAAAACTTTCATTGCAATTTTGGTAGATACGGTTTTTTGTGAAATTTTACCGTTTTTATTAACCAAACACACCGAGCTTATCACCCGATGCGTTTTTCCCGACAACATTTTCATCACTTGTCGTTGTTCATTTTCATCTTTGGATTTATGCAAAATTCTTTGCCCGACTGCCACCACGGTATCACACGCCAAAACATTTTCACCTTCGCGCTGTGCCGCCACCGCCTTAGCTTTGCTTAAAGCCATGCGCCGCACATACGGCAAGGGCTTCTCATGCAACAGATTGCTCTCATCAATATCAGCCGGCAAAATCTCTTTCGGCTCATAGCCGATTTGCCGTAACAAAGCAATCCGTTGCGGCGAACCGGAAGCCAAAATAAAATCCTTTACTTCCATTTCCTATCCGCCGACGATTTAATTTTCATCATCAAATATTTTTTCCAAACGCTCATGGCGCTCTTGCGCTTCAATAGAAAGCGTTGCCACCGGACGAGCTTCCAAACGCTCTAAACCAATCGGTTCACCGGTTTCTTCGCAATAACCGTAGGTGCCGTCTTCAATGCGATCCAAGGCTTCGTCAATTTTTGTAATCAGCTTTCTGATACGATCTTTGGTTCGCAAATCAAGAGCCTTATCGGTTTCAAGTGAAGCGCGGTCAATTTCATCCGGCTGGCTCAAACCGCCTTGACGCAAATCTTCCAATGTGTCAACCGATTGTGAAACAATGGATTTTTTCCAGTTTTCCAACTTCTGGCGAAAATACTCCAGTTGCATTTCGTTCATATACTCTTCGTCGGCCGAAGGTTTATAATCCGGTGGAAGAACGATAGATGTCATGACTTTTCTCCTTATTCTATTTTATTATATCTCTTTAATTGCCATTCTCTGTTTCTTATCTGTCATTCTCACACTTAGTGCGAGAACCTCAGCTGTTTAATTTTTCACAAATGTAACAACAATATTGCGTTTCTGCAAGCACTATTGTTTATTAAATCACATTTTTAATAAAAAAACCACTGCACCGTATTCACGGTTTGCCCGCATTGACCAGCATCTGCCGCCGTCTCCCCAACTAATTTTTTACGCTCTACCGGAAATGTAAAAATATTGGCATTTTCATCTGTGCCGTAAATCGGCCAATACCAGTGATATGTATCGTTAATTACGATTGAATCCAAGTTGGCATATTTATTTTTGCTCCAATCCTTCATTGCCAAATCAGCGCATTGTCTGGTATCCAAACTGCTGAAAGTAATTGAAAACTTTGCCCCATTAGTGCCGGTTTCCGGCGCCGTGCCAAGTGTTACCTGCCCACCGAAAGCATGAAAAATCTGCCGCGCCCCACCAACGTCTCTCACTCTGAACGAGCTTGGAATCATTTTCAGCCCCTCTTGATTATCACTTTCGCGCGCACTTGTTCCGCTCATCATCGCCACAATGCTGTCATAATCCGGTTCAATGGCACCGGCGCGGCTTATGGTGTTGGCAAGCTCGGTCAGCTGAATATTGGCTTTGCTGAACTTATAATCGCCAAATGCCTTATAAACCAGCTGTCCGACGCTGGCCGTTAAAACAATCGCCACCGCCATATAGCCCATCATTTCAACCATGGAACGGCCGCTTTCATATTTTTTGCTCAAGATCATTATCTTCCCTTTCATTATCTTTCAAGCATACCATAAAAAAACATTATTCACAATATTTTATTATCAGTTTGCTTTTTTTGATAATTAAAACTATTATATGTAAAAATACTTTATGGAGAATGCTACATGAAAAAGATTACCTTTTTTTTAACAACGGCAATTAGTTTATCTGCCGCTAATTGTTTTGCGGCCGATAAATATAATTATACGCCGTATGTCGGTTTAGATTACACATACAGTCACGCAAAAGCTCATGGTTTTTCGCCCACGCATCATGCCGGCGGCTTGCATATCGGTTCCATGTATAGCCCGTATTTCGGCACTGAAATCTTTTTCAATCAAAGCGGGGGCGATTCGCGGCGCTTGGCCGACGGTAAAATCAAAACTTCATATCGCGCCTATGGCCTTGATATAGCGGCTTATTTACCGCTTGATTGTGCTCAAAAATTTTCTTTGCTGGCCACAACCGGCATTGGTGAATATGTATATAAACAAAAAATCACGCCGCAAAAACACCATAACGACCATGGTTACGGCTATCGTTTCGGCGGCGGTGTCAAATTGGCCTTAACCCAAAACTGGCAAGCGCGCTTTATTACCCGCTATGTCAAACTTGACCACATCAGCGGCTACAACCACACATTAGAAAACAGCTTTAGCGTTGAATATCATTTTTAGGGGAAAAACATGTTAAAAAAAATCATTGTTATTGTTTTATTACTGGCGCTGTTATGCTTTAGTTTTTCACTGGTATTCAAAACCAAATCAAACCTACCGGTTGTCATAGAAGAAAGCGAAACCGCCGCGGTTGAAGAGCAAAACCTACCGGATACATTGTTCGCTTTTTCCGCCGCCGATTTAAATGAAAATTGTGTTTCGGACGAAGCAATGTTTTGCGCGGTTGAAACGGCGGTTAAGTGCACGCTTAATCCGGAATTTGCACCATGTGCCAAAGCCAATTTGCCAAAGTTTATCTTTATGAGCGATTCCAGCTTAGATCGCCCAACCGAAATGAGCTATAAAATCATTGATAAAAAATCGCTCTCTAACGATACGGTAGAAATTTACACCGAAAGCAACTGTAACGGCGGTTGGCTCGGCTTATGTCAAGGCACGATTATTTACGTTTTGGCACCAAAACCGGAAAATCAGTGGTATGTCAAAGAAATCTACGCTATTGAATAATTGAATTTAAGCCCCCATCCGCGGGGCTTTTCTTTTCCCCCTCCTGAGGGGACTTCCCTTTCCTATGTCATCCTGAGGAGCTTCCTTTTCTTCTGTCATCATGAGGAGGGCTACAAAGCCCGACGTAATGATCTCCGAACTTCAGTTCGGCAAACCCAAACCCTCAACCATTCCACGGCTTTTTAAAAAAAGAAAACCCGACTTGTTAACGTTCTGCAGCGAGAACCAAGTCGGGGTATGAGCCACCATTAAAGGGATACAGTATCCGCGTGGTCATTATGTCTTGCTTTACAGCTCTGTGCGCTTATATTTCTACAGCGGTGATCTGATTCTTCTCATCTTTCTGAGTTTTATAGATTAAACACTAAACAAAAAAACGGAATTCACTCTGTTCATGGAGCAGGCACTCAAGTGAAACCTCATTTACCTGCTGCTATTAAGCGGGAGATCTGATATATTTCATAAGTTAATAATGTTAAAGCAAAAAAAATAAAAAAAATAATTAACTGTTAAAACTATGTATAACACACATAATTTATTTTGTCAACATTTTTCTCTAAAAATTTTTATAAATTAATTTTGGCTCTCAAAATTGATACGCGGATCCACCAATGAATACGTCAAATCACTGATCAACTTCAGCACCAAACCGAGCAACGCAAAAATATACAGCGTGCCGAAAACCACCGGATAGTCGCGCGTCGTAATCGCTTCATAACCCAATAGCCCCAGCCCGTTGAGTGAAAAAATCACCTCAATCAACAGCGAGCCGGTAAACAGCATTTTTATCAGCAACGACGGAAATCCGGCAATAATAATCAACATCGCGTTGCGAAAAATATGCCCGTATAAAATCCGCCCTTCCGGCACCCCTTTGGCACGCGCCGTCAACACATATTGCTTGTTAATCTCATCTAAAAACGAGTTTTTGGTCAGCATGGTTAAACCGGCAAACCCGCCGATAACCATAGTCAGCACCGGCAACGTAATGTGCCAAAAATAGTCTTTGATTTGTGCCCAAAAGCCCAAATCCGCCCAGTTATCGCTGGTTAAACCTCGCAGCGGGAACCATTGCCAATATATACCGCCGGCAAAAAACACAATAAAAAATACCGCCAGCAAAAATACCGGCATTGCCGAACCGACCACCACCAAAAACGACGTCACCACATCAAATTTACTGCCGTCCTTCTGCGCCTTTTTAATACCGAGCGGAATCGCAATCAAATAAATCAACAGCGTTGACCAAAGCCCCAACGATATTGACACCGGCAACCGCTCCTTAATCAGCTCTACAATTGTCTTGTCGCGATAATAACTTTTGCCGAAATCAAAGCACAAATAGTCTTTGAGCATTTTGCCATAACGCACATACCACGGCTTATCAAACCCGAATTGTTTTTCCAACGCTTTTACCAAGTCTTCCGGCACCCCTTGCGCCCCCACATATTTTGACGAACTGCCCGACGCGGCATTTGCCGCACTGCTTTGGCTCTGATTTACTTCCACACTGGATGTAATTTGCGACTTAGCATCAGTATTCATACCGCGATATTGAGCCAATATATAGTCCACCGGCCCGCCCGGCGCCAGTTGAATAATGGCAAAATTAACCGTAATAATGCCCCACAATGTAAACGGAATCAACAGTAACCGCTTGATAATATATTTGCGCATTATTCCTCCTTTGCCCACCAAATAAACGGCTGAAAACCGATTTTCAAATCCGTCTGCGGCTGTCCGAACTTATCCCAATATGCCACGCGCGAATACGGCGAATACCATTGCATAATCATATAATTTTCGTTTAACAAAACCCGGTCAAGTGCTTTAACATACGCCACATAATCAGCCTTTTCCTGCGCCGAAACCAAACCGGTCAGCAACTCATCAATCACTTTGTTTTGAATGCCGATGACATTGTTAGAACCCTTCATCTCTGCCGAAGCCGAACCCCAATATTCGCGTTGTTCGTTGCCCGGCAATTGCGATACCGGATACGACACAATCGCCATATCAAAATCAAAATTATCCAACCGATTTTTAAAAATATTAACCTCCAAATTGCGAAACACTGCTTTAATACCGATTTTGCGCAGGTTCTCAATATACGGCAACATCACTTTGGTAAAAGTCGCACCGTTTGCCGAATTGCTTAAAATCTCAATTTCCAGCGGCTCTCCCGTTGCCAAATTAACCATTTTGCCGTCCTTAAAATCGTAGCCGGCTTCTTTCAACAATGCCACTGCTTTTTTCAAATTCGGCCGTGCGTTATTCATCTGCGGATTAAATGTCGGCTGATACGGCTCATCAAACACACTTGCCGGCAACTCGGCCAGATATTTTTCTAAAATTTCCAGTTCTTTTCCGCTCGGTAAACCGGTTGCTTCCATGCCTGTATTGGTAAAATAGCTGAACAGCCGACGATATTGATTGTAAAACAGCTTTTCATTGGCCCATTCAAAATTAAATGCTAAATCAAGTGCCTTGCGCACGCGCCGATCGGCAAACTTAGCACGCCGAATATTAAAGGCAAAATTTTGTAATGTCGCCGGATTATTATGCTCAATCACTTCTTTTTTTACCTTGCCCGATTTTATCAAATCGTTATCATAACCCGTCATCCATATTTTGGCGATATATTCTTCTCTGGCGTCAATATTGCCGGCAAACAACGCCTGCAAAGTCACGGTTGTATCCTGATAATAATCATAGCGCACCACATCAAAGTTATAAAAACCGCGCCGCACCGGCAAATCTTTGCCCCAATAATCCGGATTTTTTTGCAGCGTCACATATTTATTGACTTGAAAATCGCTCACCCTATACGGTCCACTGCCAAGCGGCACTTGCAGCGTCGGTTTATCAAATTCGCGTCCCTCCCAATCTTTGGCCGAAAAAATCGCGAATTGCGCCAAAATCATCGGCAATTCTTTATTATTACTGCCTTCTTTGAAATAAAATCGCACCTCACGGTCACTGATTTTTTCCACCCGCTCCACATCGGCATAATACATTTTATAAACCGGCGACCCTTTTTGCGTAATGGCATTAAAGCTGAACACCACATCATCGGCCGTCACCGCCGTTCCGTCGGCAAACCGCGCTTTCGGATTCAAAATAAACCCCACATACGATTTATCTTCCGGCAAATCAAATTTTTCGGCCAAAAGCGGATACACCGTAAATGGGTCATCGGTCGGCGAAAAACCGAGTGTTTCCATGGTTAAAGCCGGCACAAAACTTGCCGCCACCCCTTTAAAAATATACGGATTAAAATTATCAAACGTGCCATACGCCGGCAACACGATTTTACCGCCCTGCGGCGCCTCAGGATTAACATAATCAAATGCTTTAAAATCGGCGGCATATTTTGATTCACCGTAAAGTGCTATACAGTCGGCAATTTTTGCCTGCGCGCTTGTCGCCCACAGCATCAGCCCCAGTAATACAGCTTTACTTGCGGTAATTATTTTCATCGGTCCACCCGCCGAAAGGATATACCAAATCTTCGTCTTTTTCCGGTGCAGCCGGCACTTCCGAAGCTGCTGACATTGTATAAGAACTCCCCACCGCAGTTTGCATCGGCTGTTGAACCGATTGCTGAACCGATTGCTGAATCGGCTGTTGAACCGATTGCCTGAATGCCGACCAATTTGTCACATTATCTGCCTCATGTGCCGTCGGCATTGCCGTCTGAGAAACCGTTGCCGATAACGAAGGTTGCGTTTGTTCAAACGCCGATGACGATGCACCCCAATCCTTTTTTATAGCGGCCGAAACGCCCACATTCTCATCGGTCGGTGCCGTTTCATTTAACGCCGAATTAAACATCGGCGCTGATGATAAACGTGGCTCATTATCACCACTGCTTAAACCGAAACGGCCAAATGAAACTTCCGACGAATCCGCACTGTCTTGAAAACTGTTGTGTAGCGCCTTAAAGAACGGATCTCTATCAGCAATAGAGCTTGTCGGCATTTGCGGCTCTTGCTTGCGCCCGAAAAATTTAAAACGCGAAAAGATGGACGGCTTCGGTTCATAAGCTTCGTCATAATCATCTTCGTCCTCATCTTCATCATTTTTATCCACATTCATAATGGTATTTTGCGCCGCCGGCTCTTCCATGGTGGCCAATTTCAAAACCGCCGTGCGATCCGGTGCCTCATAGCTCGATTCGCTGCTTGCCGCCACCCGCTCCGAACTTGGTGCCGCAATATCCTGCATACCGGTAGAAAGCGGTGCAATCAAAGAATAAACTTTGCCCAAAACGCCTTTTTCAATCATGCTTAAAAATATGCGGTCACGGTCATGTTTTTCTAAAAGTTGTAACAAATTTTGGTAACGCGAGCAAAATTCCAACAACGAACCGCGAAACACCTTGTCGCGCTCTACCTTTTCGCGCACCCATGCCTCAAATGTGTTTTGATTTTTACCGGCCTCAACCACTGCCTTACCCAGTGCCCAGCGTTCACCGCGCCCCACACGTTGCCAAAGCACCTCCAACTGTGCACTTGATGCAATGTTACACCGCTGAATAATTTCGCTCAAAGCCTCATTCATATCGTTAATCAGCACATCAAATTTGTTAATCACAAAGCCGTCCTTAATCTCATGCTCGGCATCAAGCATTACGCGCACCACCAAATCAGTATAGTCCTGATTTTTTTGCAGTTGCGTCAAAAGCTCGGTTTGTTTGCGATTCATACTGCGGCTGCCGATAAACTGATTAACATACCCGAAAACCATCCAAATCGTCAACAGCGGCAAAAAAATCACCGACAGCATAAGCAGCATCACTTCCGGACTTTGTTCCCACAAACTCACTGCCTCCAGCTTAGCGCGCACAAACATAAACGCATAAATCAACCAACTGGCAGACGAAAAAACAGCCATAAAAAAAGCAAACATTTGCATCGGTGTCCCCTTTTAAATAAACCCATATATTTAGGGCATAATAACCCAAAACTATTTAATAAAACGTCAACATTCATCAACAGCACCAAAATAAAAACTAAACATTTCAAAAAAATGTGTTAAACTGAGCCGCAAATGTTTAAAGAGGTTAATATGAGCGATAACGAAACAGTCATTCTGGATTTTGAAAAAACTATTGTTGAAATAGAAGAAAAAATTGAGCATTTACAAGCCATTACCAATTCAAAAATGGATATGAGTGCCGAAATTAAAAAGCTGCAAAAAAACCTGAAAAGCAACATGGAAACGGTTTATAAAAACTTAAGTCCATGGCAAAAAGCGCAAATTGCCCGCCATCCGGATCGGCCGCATTGTTTGGATTATATCCGTGCGCTGATTTCCGATTTTGTGGTTTTAGCCGGTGACCGTCGTTTTGCCGACGACGCGGCTATGGTTTGCGGAATCGGTATGTTTGAAGGCACGCCGGTGGTTGTCATTGGCCAAGAAAAAGGCAATGATTTGGATTCGCGCATTAAATACAATTTCGGTATGGCGCGACCGGAAGGTTATCGCAAAGCCCAACGCTTAATGGAAATGGCCGAAAGTTTTAAGTTGCCGATTTTAAGCTTTGTTGACACGGCCGGCGCTTATCCGGGGGTAGATGCCGAAGCGCGCGGTCAAGCCGAAGCCATTGCCGCGTCCATAGAAAAATGTTTGCGTGTAAAAACCCCGATTATTGCAACAGTCATCGGTGAGGGCGGCTCCGGCGGAGCCATCGCCATTGCCACGGCAGACCGTGTTTTAATGCTTGAACACTCTATTTATTCGGTTATTTCGCCGGAAGGTTGCGCCTCCATTTTGTGGCGCTCTGGCGACAAAGCCAAAGAAGCCACCGAAGCATTGTGCTTAACCGCGCAAAACCTGAAAAAATTCGGCATTATTGATGAAATTGTGCCGGAACCTTTAGGCGGCGCTCATCGTGACCGCAATCAGGCAATAGAAACCTTGCGCATGGCCTTAAAGAAAAATTTGCAGGAATTGACCGGCACGGATTATGCTAAGCTCAAAAAGCAACGCACGGCAAAGTTTATGAAAATCGGCAGCCAGTTCATCGCCGCCGACACCCCGCAAAAAAAGAAATAAAGTCATTTTCCGACTCTTTTTAAACAATGTCATCCTCACACTTTTTTAAACTGTCATGCAGAGGAGCCGTAGGCGACGAAGGCATCCCCGCACGCCAGTGCGGTAAAAAAACAATGTCATCCTCGCACTTTTTTAAACTGTCATGCAGAGGAGCCGTAGGCGACGAAGGCATCTCCGCACGCCAGTGCGGTAAAAAAAACCTGTCATCCTCGCACTTTTTTAAACTGTCATGCAGAGAAGCCATAGGCGACGAAGGCATCTCCGCACGCCAGTGCGGTAAAAAAACAATGTCATCCTCGTGCTTGACACGAGCACTGCGTAGCAGCACGAAGTCTTCTCAGCTGAATTTTTATAAAGTCATCCCTCAAGGTGCGCAGCACTGCTTCCTTATTAAAACAACCACCACACTCTGTCATGCTGAGCGAGAGCAACGAGCGTAAGCATCTCCAAACGCAGTTTGGCCACCCAACTCAGTTGTCGCACTTCGTGCGAAGATGCCTACGTCGGCCTGAAGGCCTC
>CADAJN010000009.1:0-25470 GCA_902788365.1 uncultured Pseudomonadota bacterium
CCTTGTTTAATGGTTTTCTACTTGAAAGTTTTCTCACTTATGTAGTTCTTGTCTACACCGCGCCGGAGGATAAAAAACAACCTCTAAATGTTGTTTTTTAACGACGGGCGAAGGCTACTTAATGAGCAAAAGCGGTAGCTTTGGCGAATTTAGTAGACGAGTGACCGAAGCGCAGTTGTTGAGCGATATTATCGCGAAATTTACGTAGCAAGAAAGAGGGGAACTGCGCACTGCGTAAGCAGCGCCGAAGGCTCTTCTGACGCATTAAAAATGGTTTTTAGGCTTGAGCTGTCATTGTGAGGAGTGCGAAGCACGACGTGACAATCTTCGGACGTAAGTCCGATAATTAGCGCATTTACCGCACTTTGTGCGGGGATGCCTTCGTCGCTACGTTCCTCTGCATGACAAGGAAAAAAGAAAGTGCGGGGATGCCTTCGTCGCTACGCTCCTCTGCATGACAGTTTAAAAAAGTGCGAGGATGACATTGTTTTTTTACCGCACTGGCGTGCGGAGATGCCTTCGTCGCCTACGGCTCCTCTGCATGACAGGGGAAAAATGCTCCTCAGGATGACGGTTTAAAAGAAAGTGCGAGGATACAATTTAAGAAAATGATAAAAAAAATTTGTTCAGCTCTTGCAGAGTGAAAATCGGCTCCCTATATACTCGTTTAGAAAGTTTAACAGGAGGATTAAAATTATGAGCAATAAAGTAATAGGCATTGACTTGGGAACGACAAACTCTTGCTTTGCCGTGATGGAAGGCAAAGAAGCTAAAGTTTTGGAAAATTCCGAAGGTGCCAGAACAACACCGTCTATGGTGGCTTTTACCGATACCGAACGGTTGGTCGGATATCCGGCAAAGCGTCAGGCCGTGACCAATCCGGAAAATACATTGTTTGCCATTAAGCGTTTAATCGGCCGTCGTTATGATTCGGCTGAAGTGGCAAAATTCAAAGAACATTCACCGTTCAAAATTATTTCCGGCGATAACGGCGATGCGTGGGTTGAAGCAAAAGGACAAAAATATGCACCGTCGCAAATTTCGGCTATCGTGTTGCAAAAAATTAAGGAATATGCCGAAAGCTATTTAGGCGAAAAGGTAGAAAAAGCCGTTATTACCGTGCCGGCATACTTTAATGACTCGCAACGTCAGGCTACCAAAGATGCCGGTAAAATCGCCGGTTTGGAAGTGTTGCGTATTATTAACGAGCCGACGGCGGCTGCTTTGGCTTATGGTATGGATAAAAAGACTTCCGGCACGATTGTGGTTTATGACCTCGGCGGCGGCACGTTTGATGTTTCCATTTTGGAAATCGGCGACGGCGTTTTTGAAGTTAAAGCTACAAACGGTGATACGTTCTTGGGCGGTGAAGACTTTGACCAACGTATTGTGAACTATTTGGCTGATGAGTTCAAAAAAGAACAGGGCATTGATTTGCGCTCTGACAGATTGGCGTTGCAACGTTTGAAAGAAGCCGCTGAAAAAGCTAAGATTGAGCTTTCTTCAACCACACAAACCGAAGTGAATTTGCCGTTTATTACGGCTGATGCAACCGGTCCGAAGCACTTAAATATTAAGATGACGCGTGCAAAGTTGGAATCTTTGGTGGAAGACTTGATTGAAAAAACAGCGGAACCGTGCAAAAAAGCTTTGGCCGATGCGGGCTTAAAAGCCAGTGACATCAGCGAAGTGATTTTGGTGGGCGGTATGACTCGTATGCCGAAAGTTCAGGAAAAAGTAAAAGAAATCTTTGGTAAAGAACCGCACAAAGGCGTTAATCCGGACGAAGTGGTGGCCGTTGGTGCTGCTATTCAGGGCGGTGTTTTGATGGGCGATGTGAAAGATGTGTTGCTGCTTGATGTGACACCGCTGTCGCTCGGTATTGAAACATTGGGTGGTGTGTTTACACGCTTGATTGACCGCAATACCACCATTCCGACAAGAAAGAGCCAAGTGTTCTCAACTGCCGAAGACGGACAAACCGCAGTGACTATTCGCGTGTTCCAAGGTGAACGCGAAATTGCCGCGCACAACAAGCTTTTGGGACAATTTGATTTGGTCGGTATTCCGCCGGCACCACGTGGTATGCCGCAAATTGAAGTAACCTTTGATATTGATGCCAACGGTATTGTAAACGTTTCGGCCAAAGATAAGGCTACCAACAAAGAACAAGCCATTCGCATTCAGGCCTCGGGCGGTTTGAGCGAAGACGAAATCAATAAGATGGTGAAAGATGCCGAAGCCAATGCCGAAGCCGATAAGCAGAAAAAAGAGTTGGTTGAAGCCAAAAACCGTGCAGAAGGTCTGGTTCACGAAGTGGAAAAGAACCTCAAAGAATTTGGCGATAAAGTGTCTGATGCCGAAAAGAGCAGTATTACATCTGCTGTTGAGGCTGTGAAAGCCAGCATTGAAAAGGACGACTTAGAGGATATTAAGTCTAAGACCGATGCTTTGATGCAGGCATCTATGAAGCTTGGCGAGGCGATGTATAAGTCGCAGCAAGCCGGCGGTGCTCACGGCCCTGAACAAGGTGCCGATATGGGTGGCGCTTCGGCTGAAGCTCCAAAAGACGAAAAAGTGGTGGATGCGGACTTTGAAGAAGTCAAATAAAAAAACTCGGATAGCTGATATCTACTTGAAAGTTTTCTCACTTATGTAGTTCTTGTCTACACCGCGTGAGAAAACTTTCTTCGTATCTACGCACGCTATCCGAGTTTTTTTAATCGTGGTTGATGGGCTTTTAATCAAAGATTCCTTCCCTTATGTAGCTTTTTCTACACCGCGCAAGAAGATGTTCTTCGTATCTGACGCATTAAAAACGGTTTTAGGCTTGAATGGGTGGCTGGGTCATGCAGAGGAGGCCTTTAGGCCGACGTGAGCATCTTCGCACGAAGTGCGATAACGGAACAAAGTTGCCAAACTGCGTTTGGAGATGCTTACGCTCGTTGCTCTCGCTCAGCATGACAGGTAAGGAAGCAGTGCTGCGCACTGAAAGATGAGATCCCTTGACGCCGGAAGAACAAAAACAACCTTAAAATGTTGTTTTTGGATGACGGGCGAAGTTCACTTTATGAGCCTGAACAGTAGTTAAGGCGAATGTTTTTTTACCGCACTTTGTGCGGGGATGCCTTCGTCGCTACGCTCCTCTGCATGACAAGGAAAAAAGAAAGTGCGGGGATGCCTTCGTCGCCTTTTTCAAGGCTCCTCTGCATGACAAGGAAAAAAGAAAATGCCGGAGAGGGACGGGTTAAAAAAGTTTGGACTAAAAAGGAACGTCCTTGTCTTGGAAAGAGCTTAAAACTTTTTGCAATCTTAAATTGCGCACTTTTTGCTTTTGACCGATGAGTTTGATGTCGTGTTCATAATCGGCCATAATTTGCTCAAAGATATTTTTCGGTTGTGTCGGTTGGTTAGCGACAATTTTTTGAGGTGTCGGTTTGCTAGGTTTTGTTGCCGCAAGTTTATTTTCCGACGGTTTTGGCGGATTTGCGTTTTGAGGTGCAGGTGTCGGTTTTTTGACGGCAATTTTTTGTTGTGGGTTCAGCTTTGGTTTTGGCTGTGCCGCGGTAACAGTCGGTTGGGTTTTAGCCGGCGGTTGCGTTTTTTGCGCCGGTGTTGCGGTTTGTTGCTGAGACTGTTGGCGAACTTGTTGCGGTTGCGGCTGTATCGGCAAAGCGCGACGTTGTTGCCGCGGTTGCGGTTTGTTCATGGCGTCGGCCGGCATAAAAAACGCCGGCGCTTTGTTTGTGCGCTGAAATGTTTGCGCCGTCGCTATGCCGGAGCATAAAATTAAACCGAAAAGCAATAAATATTTTTTCATCTTAACCTCTATGATTTTATTTTAGCCGCAAAACATTAACGTATCTTTAAAAGAAAACACCTAAAATTAAATCATGATATTAAGGACGTTTTTTTTCTTTTGGGCTCTTTTGTGGGTTTTGCCGGCAAATGCAAAATCGCCGCAACAAATTTGCCAAGAAAAAGCCGCCGATGTGCGACAAGTTAATATTCGTTATAAATACGGTAAGCTCGGACTGAAACAAAAATCTTCGGCCGAGATTTCGGCTTATTGCGGTGATAATGCCGCCGGTTGTTGCCATTCGTCCGGCGGTAAATATTTTGTGCAGACAACATTTAAAACAATTCAGAGTGGTGAAATTTTATGTGTGGTGCCGATTGTGAATGTGGATTTTGATTTTTCCGGCACATATATTGAAATTACCGATGAATATGATGCCTGTAAAACTCGTGCGGTGTTGCGTCATGAGTTGCAGCATTTTATGATTTGGAAAACCGGACACGAGCAACAACTGGCACAGACACGAGAAAAGCTGGGGCAACTGGCACGGCAAAGGATTGCGGCTTGTGTGGCGGGCGATGATTGCGACTATCAATATTCCAACGATGAATTTGTGAATTTGGTGCAAAAAATAGCCGCAAAATGGCAACGTGTTATAAAAGCCAACAACAAAAATCTTGATGAAAACGATCACGACTTTAAAAAAGAAGTGAATTATCGGGTGTGTATGCCCTATTCGGTAGAGAAAATTTCGCTATTTCATTAAAACATAGTCGTCGGTCATTTCGCTGAGTTGGCGCAATAATACCGTGTTTGTAATATCTAAACCGGCACCGATGCGACGTAGGTCATAAATGTAATCATTGAAGATGTTTTGGTAAATTTGATTGATGCGGCCGTTGGTGGTTTTTGCGGCAGAGATGGAGCGGTTTTCAAGCATATCGGTATGTTTGCGAACATAAGTGAAAACATGTTTGTTATTATGGTCAAACAAAGATGTGTAGGTTACATTGTTCCAATGTCCCTTAATGCCGACAGCGCTTTTTATGAAAAACAACGGGTCTTTTGAAATAATGACAGACACATGTTTATTTTTTGGTGCGTTGTTGATGAAATCGGTATATTGCTTTTTGCGGTTGGTGAATTCTTGGCGCACCGCAGTCATTTCTTGACTGATTTGCGCCGGCAACTGAAAATTGGCATAGCGGTAAGCCGGCGACATGGCGGCAAAATTTTTTTTGATATCGTGCATGCGTTGGGTTTCTTGGTTGATGGAGTTATACTCGTTTTGCAAAATCAGATTCAAATCTTGCGGCAATAAAGAGTATGATTCAACAATGTTTTGCCGATACTTTTGCGAAGCCTCATCGCGGACTTTGTTTGTCGCTAAAATATCATCTGTCGGCGCCGGCTTGAGATTGAGCCGGATAAATTTGGTGCTTAGTGTGGTTTGTTTGTTGCCCGCCAAGTGTTCCATTGTGCCGGAAAGATGTTTTTTAAGTCTTTTGTTTTGTGGCGAATCGGCTGTGTGTGAACTGTGCGACGGCATAAAAAATTGCGGGTTTTTATCGGTGCGCGTAACACCATAAGCCGGCAAAGAAAATCCGGCAGTTGCAAGTAAAAAAATTAAAATCAGCTTTGTTATTCGCATTTGTTTCTCGTGTTATGAATTATAAAGAAAAAACGTTAACGCAGATTTAATAAATGGTTATTACACTGGAAATGAGGTGGATTTATGCTTAAACGGATTTTTTTGTTTGCTCAGATGTTTTTTTGGGGAAGTGCCGCGCTGAACTGCGCCGATGCCGGTTCGTATGATTCGGCAATGCGATTGTGTCGGCAGAAAATGAGCGAGAATCCGCCGCAGATAGAGGTTTTGGTTAATTACGGCAAGTTAAAATACGATTTTTCCAAAGATGAAGCACAGTTGGCCGAGTTGTTCAAAAAAATCAATCCGGACAGGCCGGTGGACGGTAAGATTCACGGACTTACAGATGTTTCGCCGCAAGTGATGATTGATTTGCGCGTGATGCGGCAGAGAGTGGGTAAAGGATATGTTTGCACCATTCCGAAATCGGTGGTTTTGCATGCCGGTTTTCAAAGTCCGACAGTTTATATTTTGAAAACTTTGCGCAAGGGATCGTGCCCATATCGGTTAGCACTAAGACATGAGCAGGCGCACCTTGATATCGGTTTTGCGGCGATGACACTATTGGGAAAGGTATTAAAAAAACAACTGCCGGATATTGTTGAACGGTCCGGACCGCGTATTTCGGTGCTGAGTGATGATAGTAATATGGCTGCAAAGTTAAGCAAAGAATATCGGAGCATGATGCAGCCGATATTGGATATTTTTCAGGGAACGCTGATTGAAGAGCAGGGCAAATTGGATACGGCCGAAAATTATGATAAAGAAGCGCGGGTGTGTCGCTAAGAAAATTAAAACGGCGATTTTGTGCTTGACTTAGAGGTTATTTTTTCATACATTTATATTGCGCAAACAAGGTAATTTGCGTGAGGTTTAGAACCCTCATTTCATACACGTTTGAACAAAACGTAAAAATGTTCGCTTTCTGGTCAATATGACCGGAAGGCGGCAAAATACGCCGTTAGCGGTCAATATGCCGCACTATCTTGTATGGAATAGGTTCTAACTTCCGGTCGCATTAACCATGCGGCTTTTTTATTTGCGAAAGGATAGGGCTATGGATAAAGAGCAAGAGCTGAATTTTTATACCGGTTGCAGTGTGGGTGTGCACCATGAGTTAAGCTGCGATTATTATGTGCCGTATTTGGATTATGTGATGTTTTTATGTTTGTGCCGCGCCACCGATGAGCAAAAGTTTAAAGCAGTAACGCATTTTCATCGCCTGCTCAAAGATAGCAGCCCGGTGCCGCCGTCGCTGATAAATATGTCGCCAAAATTCAAAAAACGTATGCTTGAGCGGTGTGCCAAGCAAAAAGAGCTTTATCCGCCGTATGTGCCGGAATTTGGGTTAATAACAGAATAAAAGGGACTTTCAACAGCCGACTTATGCAGTGGTTATCCGCACGTTGTGCGGAGGTGCTCACGCGCTCTAAAGAACGCTCAGCATGACAAAGAGTGTGTTTTCCTCCGGCTGACTTGTTCGCCGGTTCAACTTCTTGCATCTACTAAAAAACGCCCCCGCAAAGGGGCGCTTTTTAGTTTGTCACAGAAAGCAACACTCACTTAACACATTTAGTGAATATTCTCTTTATTTTCAATATCATCTATCACTTTTTGTTTTTCAGCTAATACACTGTCTATATAGTGTTGATAAATTTCCGGATATTTCTCTGCGACGATTGGCAACTGTTCGGCAAATGCATTAACATAGCGGAATCGATTGCCGCTTCTCATCATTTTTAAAGCCGCATCAACACGTTCCTTCTGTGGATTGTTTTCAACTCTCATGTTGTCACCAATCATCATCTTTTGACGTGTTTCATTATTGTAAACCGGCCAAGCATATTTTTCGGTAGACGGATTGCCGGTTTTTGCAAAATTTGCAATCATTTTTTGAAATTCCAATGCCAAGTCCACTTCTTCTTTGGTGCCCTTCACATCAACACCGTCAAATGTTCCGAACATATAGAAACAGTCTATGGCATGTGCTGCCCCTAAATATTCAGGGTAGTCATATTTCTTTTCAAAGGTATAACTGTAGCTGATACCGCCGTTTTTAGCATGTTCCAAAGCTTGATAGGTATTGCCGATGGAAAGTGTTTTATCGTCCATATAACGTCTGGCGATTTCTTTGCCGGAATAACCCAAGTTTTTCAATGCTTCCTTATACTGCCCTAAGTCTGTTTTGAATTCTTCTGTTTCCAGATTTTCATCCATATCCATGGATATCTGGCAGATGGCATCAAACATCGGTTCATAACCCAGAAAAACATTTATAAAATAAAGAAATTCGTCAGCCGTGTGTCCTTGCATAATGATTAAATCTTTGCTCATCCCGTCTTCCCAAAGCTTGAACGGATCATTTGGTATAATTTTGCCGTCACGAACAATCAGACTATATACATCTAAGGCATTTTTATCCCAATAGTCTTGAATTGTTTTGAAGTCAATTTGCTGTAAATCTTTGACTGTTTTTACGCCCAAGTCTTTTTTAAGAGCTTCCGGCAGAGCTAAAGTCTTTTCTATATCATTTCCCTGATTAACCGAACCGCTCATCGGAATTGCTTTTTGGAATAAACCTTTGGCTTCAGGCAAGGTGCAAAGTGTTGAAACGGCTCCGCCTCCTGCTGATTCACCGGCAATCGTAATATTATTCGGATCACCGCCGAAAGCCGCGATATTTTCCTTAATCCATTTCAGTGATTGGACTAAATCAAAAATGCTGTTATTGATAGATGTTTCATATTCTTTGCCGTCAGGAAATTCGGAAAGATTTATTATTCCCATCATGCCCATACGATAGGTAACCGTAACCAATATCACATCAGGGTTATGTTGAGCAAAAAACTGTCCGTTGTATAGCGGGTCGGAAGTGCCGCCTTGCAACCAACCACCACCGTGGATAAACACCAAAACCGGTTTTTCTTTTGCACCATTAACATTTTTCCAAACATTCAAATTTAAGCAAGCTTCGCTCTGCTCATAAAGCGAGGATCTTTCTCCCGTAGGATCAATCGGTTGCATACATGATGGCCCAAAGTAATAAGCCTCATAGACCTTATCCGATGGTTCAGGATCTGTTGCTTTCTTAAAGCGCTTATCTCCAACCGGTTGTGTCGCAAAAGGAACTCCCTTCCAGGCAATAACATCATCTTTTTTGGTGCCGACAAAAATGCCGTTTTGACAATCTGCTGCCAAACTTTTATCATATTCGCCGGTTATTTGCTGATTGGGATGGTATTCTTCTATCTTGTTACTTTCCTGCCACTGTGCCGGCGTTTTGTATGGAGAAACATTATTATCCCCATAACAAACATTGCTGATGCCGCTCAATACCAAAACGGCTGCACCTAAAATAGTTAATTTTGACATATAGTCCTCCTGTTATTGTTTGCCTCAGGGTAATGCTATATTGTTTTATTAGAATATGCAACACTTTATATCATGTTATTAAAAAAATTGACTACTAGACGTATTTGATATAAAAAGAATAGTGAACTTAACAACAAACAAAAGGAGGAAAGATGAAATTTTTAACGACAACTGTTTTAGCAGCCGGATTGTGCTTTGGTTTTATGACGGAGGCAAATGCTTGTTCACGTGTAACATACACCTCTGACGACGGGAGCGTTGTTACCGGTCGCACAATGGACTGGTTTAAACCGGATGAGGTGCAATTTGTTCTCTCTCCAAAAGGAGTTGAATATTCCGGTTTAGGAGCTAACCCATTTAACTGGACCTCAAAATATGCCAGTTTATCGGTTAACAGCTATGGTTTTGTAAATTCCGGCATTAACGAAGAACGTCTGGCTGTTGATGTGCTGTATTTGGAAACCTCAGATTACGGCGACTTACAACCCGGCGAAAAAACAATGGCATCAGGAGTATTGACACGTTTCTTATTGGATAATTTTGCCTCTGCTCAAGAAGTCGCAGATTACTTCAAAGACGAAAAATTTCGTGTTGTTTTAGATGAAGAAATGGCTAAACTTTTGGGTGCCCCTTTAAATGTTCATTATATTGTGACGGATAAAACCGGTGATAACGTTATTATTGAATATATTGACGGCAAAGCCAAAATACACCACCAAAAGGGAAGAATTGTCTTCACCAACGATCCTGAATATGATAAAATGCTCGCCATACGGGATTATTTCAAAGAGGCGGGAATTGAAGGCGGTATGCCGGGCTCATCACTATCACAAGCTCGTTTTGTATATTTAACAGGCTGGCTGGAGCAGATGGTAAATACTCCTTTTCCGGAAATAAAAGAAGAAATTCCCGGATATACATTTGCTGACCAAACATCAGCCATGGTGTTTTCCTTAATGCGCGGTGTTTCTACCCCTTACGGATTGGTTTTTGATACCGAACACTTAAATAATACATCTACTTTGTGGCGAACGGTATCCGATGTAAAAAATGGTGTGTTTTATTTTGATTCTGCCTTATTACCTTTAACATTTAAGGTAAATTTGAATGAAGTTGATTTTACTAAACCTAAGGTTATAAGTCCTTATAAAGATCATATTTCGCAAGGTGATATTACAGACTTGTTTAAATAACACGCCAATATAGATCTAAAAACAAAAACGCTCCGGACCCTTATCAAGCGTCCCCAAACGTAAATACGTTGCACGGACTTTGTCTGATAAGTCAATGCTGTTGGGATTCTTGTCCTTTTGAGTGTTTTTAAGCAAAATAAATACCACCTAACCTTAATAAGTTAGGTGGTATATTTGTTGCGGGGGAAGGATAGTATCTCGCTGCGCTCGTTAGAGTGCGGATTTTTGCCTGTTGGCAAACCGGCATACGTTCGTCTGCCTAATCCTTCTACTGAACCGACTTGTTCGTCGGTTCAACTCCTTGCACCCACTAAAAAACGCCCCGTAAAGGGGCGCTTTTAAGTGGTTGCGGGGGAAGGATTTGAACCGACGACCTTTAGGTTATGAGCCTAACGAGCTACCAGACTGCTCTACCCCGCGATATGCGTTATTGATGACGGATTATTATGCCATTTTTTTGGCAATGTCAAGCCTTATTTGCATATTTTTTTTATAATTTTTCGGTTTATCTTGAGATTTTGCTTTGGCGACGGGAAGATTTTGTGCCGGATGTGTTTTTGTTTTGTTTATCAAATTGTTTTTCAATTTCCAGAGATTGTTGCAAACCCTTTTGTTGCTCATATTGTTGCGTAAATGACGGTAATTCGGCTAATACCTGTTTGCGGGCAAAGCCGACAATTTGTTGAATAGCATGAACATCTGATTTAAATTTGGTTTGCTGTAACAGTTTTTCAAAATCTTCCATTGGCAAGCTGTCGGTATTTGAATTATCCATATTTTTACTTAAATGAGCTTCTGCCGAGCCAAGATGTTTGCGGCTTAAATTACGCACGGAATTACCAAGCAGTTTTCCCAATTTGTTTGAACGAACGTTGCTTTGCGAATATATATCGGCCACTAATTTATTTTCGCCGTTTTTGTTATGATAAGCGATTTTGACAAGAAATTCTTTTCCGAACGCAATATTTCCGCCTTTATCCTGAAATAAAACTTCGGCGGAGATTACGTTTGGTTCGCCGGTCATTTGAGTATATTCGTTTTCCTCATAATTCAATTTGACGTGGGTGATTTGATCAAGTAAACCGGTTTTCGGTCGGAGTAAAATGTCTTTTTCATGGTCTTGAGCGCGTTGCTTTTGTGCATCAATGACGGTTTTATGGTAACCTTCTATTCGGGATAGAGTTACAAAGTTTTCATCTCTTTTGTTAAGTGAAGGTTCAATTTTATGCACCGCTGATACAACATCTTGAGAGGCTTTTTGGACGATTTTTTCCATTTTTTTGGCTTCGCCCCAAGCAATGTTGCCAAGATTTTCCCAGTCTTTATGAGGTAAAACATTTTTTATGTAGGCTAAAGAAACGCCGCGGGCGTCATCTAAATAGTCATGTTGACAGAAAGACACCAAAAGCTCTTTTTCTTTATTATCTTTTTGCCGATATACATTTGCAACAGTTCTGGTATTATCATCGTTAAAAATGAAATCAATTTGCAAATTTTGGCCGGTTTCTTTATCGTTATAAGCAACAGACGCCTGGTCGGCTACTATTTCATCGGCAGATAAAGAATGGACATCATTCGGGTCAGATGAATCTAGGCCGGATAGATGTTCCGGAATAATTTTTAGTGAAACATTTGGTGAATTTTCAGAACCTTTAACGTCGTAAAAAATGTCTTTTTGGGCACTTTCAATGTGTTGCTTTGCTAAGATTTTCATTTTTTGCAACGCTGTTTCGGTTATGGCAAGTTGCTCTGCTGTTAAATCGGCGTATTTGTCCGTAAAATAAGAAGAAAGTTTTGTTGTTGCTGTTTTTTCTTGTGTTTGAGCATCAAGTAAGGTCAATTTTCCTTCTTTTTTATCAAGCGTAACAATATACTTTTTGTCGCCGTTTGGAGCCAAAATATCTACCTCAAAACTATTTTTTTCCGATAAGAAGCGGGCGTTTTCCATGGTAACCTCCATAACTTACTTTATCGTTATTATAACATTTTTGCAAGTTTTGTCAATATTTTTTTGGCTAGATGAGGTTTTTTATTTGCGATAAATATTGAGGTTGACCAGTGTAAGCAGCGGTAAATTCTAAGTCTGCCGATAATTTGTTTTTAAGCCATGTGCGCTGGCGTTTAGCATATTGGCGTGTATGCAATTTGGCCAGCTCCAGTGCCGCCGGCAGAGGTATTTCGCCTTTGACTGCCAAGCTCAGCTCAGGCACACCGAGAGCTTTCATGGCCGGCAAACTTTCGTCAATGCCGCGGTTTAACAAAGCGGTTATTTCATTGAGCGCACCCTCGTTGACCATTTCATCAAGACGCAAACGACAGCGGTTTTCTATATCGTCAATCGGCGGCACGATTTTAACCACCTTAAACCGCGCTTCGGGCAATTTTTGCACTAATGGCACCCGATACCATTCTGAGAGTTTTTTGCCGGTGGCGGTGATGATTTCCAGCGCACGCAAAATGCGTGTAGTGTCATTCGGGCTGAGTTTGGCGGCCATTTCGGCATCTTTTTCTTGCAGGTCGGCATATAGCCGTTGCAGCCCTTCTTGGCGCAAACGTTGTCGCAGTGTTTGGCGAATTTCGCTCGGAACTTCGGGAATCGGGGTGGCGCCTTTTATTAAAGCATCTATATACATACCGGTGCCGCCGACCACTATCGGTAATTTGTTTTCAGTCCAGCAACGGCGGATTTGCGCAACGCACAAATTCAGCCATTCTACCACATTGCCGCGTTTGTCGCAATCATAAAGCTCATAAAGGTGATGCGGTGCTTTGGCTTTATCTGTGGCGCTCGGAGTGGCGGCAATGACCGGAATGTCTTTATAAATTTGCATGGCGTCGCAGTTGATGACTACGCCGTTCAGTGCCAAGGCGGCGTTCAGTGCTAAGGCCGATTTGCCCGAAGCGGTCGGGCCGGCGATAACCAAAACGGTATTTTCAGCCTTGTTATTCGTCAAGCGGACACCCTTCAATCAGTTGATTAAATTCCTCTTTTTTGCGCGCATACATTTCGGCATTTTCGCCTTTTAATCCCTCAAATTTACGAGCAATCACATATTGCGGCAACAGTTTTTTGATCTCGCTCAGCGGTTTGTTCCAAACCTTTGGGCGCAGGCGGATTTTTTTACCCTGTCCGGCTGAAACGCGCGGTGTGATTTCACCGCTTTGCGCGTCTTCAAATTCATTTAAGGTCAGCGACAGATTTTCCATGCTGTTCGGAATGAGAAATTCTATCGGTTCGCCGCCGTTAATATAATTGCGAACTTCCATGATGGCATCATCGCCCTGCCATTCAACAATGGAGCCGGCAAACAGCCATTCACCCATGGTGCGGGTATATTCGTAATTTTGGCTGATGTTGGTTAATTTACCATCATGAAAGCCGAGGCAATAGCCGCGATTTTGCAGAGCATATAAATCATTGATATATTTGCGATAATCCCAATTTTGCGGGTCGGCATACCAAGAATCAATGGCTTGGCGATAAGCGCGCGCCACCGTGCCGGCGTAATATTCGGTTTTGTTACGGCCCTCAACTTTGAGCGAATCCATACCGATGCTTAAAATATCGTTTAGGCGCGGCATAAGGCACATATCTTTAGAATTTAGCAAATAACCGCCGTGTTCGTCTTCTACAACCTCGTAATATTCGCCGGGACGGAACTCTTCTTCCAACAAAAACTCAAACGCTTTGGCGTTATCGGGATTAAGCTCAATTTCTTTAATGGTGCCGTCACGCAAGCGCAAGTGCATTTTATAATGCCAACGGCAACAATGCGCACATTTGCCCTTGTTGGCACTGCGGTCGGCCATAAAATTGGATATCAGACAACGACCGGAATAAGACATGCACATAGCGCCGTGAATAAAACATTCAAGCAAAATATCCGGACATTTTTCGCGGATTTCACGCATTTCGGCAAAGGTGACTTCGCGTCCTAAAACGCACAAAGAGGCCCCCATTTTTTGCCAGAATTTGACCGTTTGCCACGAGCAAATGTTGGCTTGTGTGGAAACAAAGCGTTTTAATTCAGGTGCGTGTTCTTGCAGATAGTAAAAAACACCGGGGTCGGCCACCAAAACACCGTCCGGTTGAAGGCGGCGCAAAGTGGCAACAAATTGCGGTAATTTTTCGGCTTCTTCGTTGTGAATATATAAATTCAGCGTTAAATAGATTTTTTTGCCATGAGCGTGCGCGAAGGCTATGCCTTCTTCAAGGTCTTCAAGCGTAAATTTGGATTGGGTGCGCAAGCTCATATCCGGTGTGCCGGCATAGACTGCATCGGCGCCGTATAAAATGGCGGTTTTTAATTTTACCAGCGAACCGGCCGGCAAAAGTAGTTCGGCTTTTTTCATTATGGTTTTACCTCTATTTTTGTGGTTAGTGCCTCAAGTTGCCCGAACGGGGTGTTTTCTACCAGAGCACGGGCGAAAAAATAAGCATGGGTGGCGGTGTCTTGTAACAGCCAAAAATAAATCGGCTCATCTTTATCCAGTAAAAATCCGGCTTCGGCATCGTCTAAAACTTCCAATTCGTAGCGGCACTTTAAAGCGCGGCCGGAAAAATGCGGTGTGGTCAAATTTTCATAGCCGACGGTGGTGAGCTTGGATAGCGAATAGCGCTTGCCGTTGAACGAATATTGCTCAAAATCGCAGTTGCCGGTTTGGTTAAGGTGCCAAGCTATTTCAGCGGCAGTAGTCAGCAAATCGTTTGAGCTGGGATATTTGGCGTCCGGCACAATGGCGTCTTGGCGCTTATAGTCGTTTTTGATGCTGACGCGATACAGCGGCACGCCGTTTTCGTAAAATACATCTTTGCTGCGTGAGTTAAAGCGGGTTTTGGTTTGGCTGTGATACAGCTCCGGTTTGAAAATGTTGCGCAGATAAGTGCCGTGGGCGTTATATTTGGCTTTGAGCGGATAAAGGGTATCAAACGCGCCGATGGTGGTTAAGGTGCTTTCAGCGCGATATTTCTGTGCTTTGTCAACGGCATAAGTAAAAGTGGCGTGGCAAGCATTAAGCACGCCGATGGAAATATCAATATCATGCTTGATTTCCAGCGCCGAAGCCGCCGCTGACAACAGCCAAAAAAATAAAAGCAAAAGTCCGCGTTTCATTAGCCAATCCTTAAACAATTTTCCTTAACATAGCAGAAAAATTCAGAATATAAAGGAAAAAATGAATGGCAAAGAAAGTTTTGTTGCTTTACGGCGGATTTTCAGCCGAGCGCGAAGTAAGTATCAGTTCTAAAAATGATATTGCGGCGGCATTGAAAAGTAAGGGATATGATGTGATTGAGCACGATTTGACCGATGTGGCGGCATTTTTGGAAGTGTTGCGCACGCAGAAGCCGGACGTGGTATATAACGGATTATATGGCAACTGGGGCGAAGACGGCGAGATTCAAGGGCTTTTGGATATGCTGCAAATTGATTATACTCATTCGGGTGTAAGAGCTTCGGTTTTGGGTATGGATAAGCGCTTAACCAAGTTAGTGGCAGCGCAAAACGGCGTGAAAGTGGCGCGCGGATTATCTATGAGCGCGGCCGAATATGCTCAGTGGCGGCAAAGCAGTGAAGCGTTTTTTCCGCATGTGGTAAAGCCGGTGGCGGACGGTTCAAGCGTGGGCGTTTACATCATTAAAAATGCCGATGAGGCGGCCAAGGTGAAGTATGATGACGGTAAAATGCCGGTTTTGGTGGAAGAATATATTGCCGGACGCGAGCTGACAACCGCGTGTTTGGACGGCAAGGCTTGCGCCGTGACCGAGCTGAAAGCGCAAAACGAATTTTATGATTATGAGGCTAAATATACAAGTGGCAAAACACAACATATTTTGCCGGCCGAAGTGTCGCCGGAAGTGCGAGCAACATGCTATCGCTATGCCGAAACGATGCACAAGGCGCTGGGCTGCAATATGGTGTCGCGCTGCGATTTTCGCTATAATGACAAAGACGGGGTGGTGTTGTTGGAGATTAACACCAATCCGGGAATGACGGCGCTGTCGTTGGTGCCGGAGCAGGCAAAATATATCGGGGTTTCATTTGCCGATTTATGCGATATGTTGGTGCAAAAGGCCGCTTGTCGGAAAAGATAAGCGCGAACGGTCGGGGTTTGGAAAATTTTGCAGAACTTTTAGCGGACTTGCGATTAAATACGTTTAAATACACCGTTCACGATAGGTGGAAAATAGGGAATTTGTTCGGGTGCAGACTGAACGGAATCAACACGCGCAAACAGTGGACCGTGATATAACAGCGCTTGCAAGCGGTCAAGATTTTCTTCAGGACCGGACATTAAAACTGCTACATCACCGTTGGCTAAGTTACAAGCATAGCCGGAAAGATTACCGATTTTTTGCGCCTGACGCAAAACCCAATAGCGAAATCCGACGCCTTGCACGCGGCCTTTAATGACAAGACATCTGGTCATTAAGATACTCCTCTATTTGCTTAATTTCCGCTTTTATGCGGGCTCGTTTTTGCACCGCCTCGGCATCTTCGCCCCATGCTTGATTTTGCTGCAATTCTTCCAAAAAAGCGGCGGTAAAGGCGTCGTCGGCCGAAATTATTTTTTGCACCATGGCATAGGCCAAAAGCGGCGATTTTAAATTTAGCGCGGCAGCGTACAGCGCGGTGAGTTTTGCCGCCGGCAGAGCAGATATTTTTTGCGCCAAAATTTGTGCCGAAGTCTTGTTTTGCGGCGGAATTTCTAAACCTTCGGTTGCTTTAAATACACTGTTCAAGTCGGCATTGATTTTATCTAAAATCGGTTGCCAAGTTTTTTGTTGCGCGGCGTTTATTTCGGCCTTAGGGTGCCAAAAAAGCATGACATCAGTTTGGGCAAATTCGGCCAAAACGGCAATAACCTGCGATGTGTTTTCGGTGACATAATTTTGTGTGTCTTCAAAACTCATTTTGAAAATAAACCTTTCAATTGGTTGCCGATTTCTTTGGCCTGATTTTTGATGTCTTTACCCATTTGTTTTACCGAATCTTTGGTGTTTGTATAGCCTTGCGAAACAGTGTTCGTAACAGTCTTTTTAGGTGCCGGAAAATGGTCGGCATAAATCGTGCCGGACAACGCTGTATAGCAAGGTGCGGAATCGGCCGAAAGCATCATGTCGCCGACGTTATAAATGCCGGCGGAAGCAATGGCGCCGATTACCGACTTGGCTGTCTGTGTTTGATTAAGAGAAATTTTCGGATTGCCGATGGTGCCTTTGATTTTTAAAAGTGAACCTAAAATTGACGAGATGTTAACATCGGTAATTTTTCCGGAAAACGGTTGTAGTGATAAGTTTAGTGAGTCGTTTTGCAAATTTACACGGCCGTCGGCAACAATATAAAAATCGTTGGCGTTAAAAGCGATACCTTTCGGGAAATTTGCAACGCCGCTTGAAACATCGGCACGCATTACCGCGCATTTCATTTTCATATCTTGTTTAGTAATGTTGAGCTTCAAATTGTCCAAAATTTGCACAATGATGTTGCCTTTTAAGCGTTCCAAACTTTTTATTTTAACCTGAGATTGATCCATGAGAAGAATGATTTGACCGTTTAAATTGGCCAAATAGGCGTTGGTGTTCGGGCCAGAAGTTGTGACCTTTATCAGCGCATTTGTAACGCCGCCGGACTGAATATATAAATAAGGATTGGTGCTTTGTGCATAGCTTGGAATGAGCTTTTGCAAAATGACATTGGCGGCGGTAATGTTTGCCGCGGCAGTTTGGTCTTTGGCGTTAAGCGAAACAGTGCCGGTTACATTACCATCACCGGCTTTTAGGCTTTTGATGTCGGCTTTAAATACACTGTTCTTGAGAGTAGCGGCGATTATGACATCGGCCAAAACCATTTCATCGTTAAGTTGCAATTTTTTGACATTTATATTAGCATCGGCATTACACAATTTGAAATATGGATAAGGAATTGCCGTGTTAGCAATCAGCTCGGAAGCCTCGGCGGTGCTTATAAGGCTCCAGCTCCGGTTGTCAGCGTTTTTTTTTGCTGCTTGCGGTGCGGCTGTTGTTCCACCGGTTAATTTTTGCAAGTCAACATACGGGCTGTTGATGTTTAATTTGAGATATGGTAAGCTCTTCGGAGAATCTAAGTTGACTTGACCGTTGAGTTTTGCACCCATGGTTTCGGCGTTTTTTATATTGGCTTTAAATACACCGTTCCGAACACTGATATCAGCCTGCAAATTATCAACGGTTACGTCTTTATCTACCACCACTTTTTTGATGTTTAGCGTAATGTCGGCATTGACCATTTTCAAATAATCATACGGAATGGTGGTGCCGGCAATATAATCTTCGGCGTGAGCAGAGGAAATCAGCCAACCGGAAGAAGAAATTTGCGGCGCCGTCCAATCGCTGACATTGATTTTTTGGCTGGTCACATTCAGTTTTATGTTTGGCACTTCACCGCTTAAATCGGTGTTTAAATGGCCGGACAAAGCACTGCTTTTATATTTGATATCATAATCGCCGTCTATGTTTAAATTGGTGTTGATGTCATTTACCCGGCCGGAAAAATCTATTTTATATCCCATAACATAGGTCATTAAAACAACTTGCGATTGGTCAAAGTTCGTCGTTTTTAAGTCTTTGAGCGAAGACAATGTGGCGGTGCCGTTAATATTTATGCCGGAAACAGTGGTATCATAAGTCAGGTTAATCGGTGTGTCAAAACTGTCCATTTCGGCAATCAACTCATTGATTTGCACCTGTTCTTTATTGTCATAAAATATTTCGGTATCGGCGGTTTGCACCGTGTCAATCATAATTTCTTTATGCAAAAGAGGCAAAACGGAAATTTGCACCAAAGCCGTGCCGATGTGCGCCAGTTTTGTTTCATCTTGCTTTGGCATATAAACCACAACATCATTGAGCTCTAAGCTGGGCTTTAAGGAAACAGCCACATCCAAATCGCCGTTGATGACAATTTTGGTATCGGCATATTTGAGTGCCAATGCTTCAATTTGCGGTTTGTATTTGTTCAAATCGGCAAACTTCAAAAAGCCGAAAGCAATGGCTAAAACAACCACCGGAATACAGATGAGAATAAGTAAAATTTTTAACAGTGTTTTCATTTTTTTATTTCCAATCCAAAAAATTGACAAGCTTGTTGAAAGTGCGGCGGCAATGGTGCCGTTATAATCATTTTTTTGCCGTAAATTGACGATAAATCAATTTGATAAGCGTGTAGATAAAGTTTATCTGCCACTTCGGATAAGCGCACGCGTTCGCGGCCGAAGTATTTGTCATCTCCCAAAATCGGTGTGCCCAGTGCTTCAAGATGAGCGCGGATTTGATGGGTGCGGCCGGTTAAAGGTTCGGCTGCTACCAGAGCATATTTTTTGCCGGCGTTATCAAGCACTTTGTATCGGGTTAGCGCTTTTTTGCCGTCTGATAATACTTGCACGCGCTCGCCGACTTTTTCAAGCGGCAGATTGATTTCGCTCTCAAACTTTTCGGGACAGCCGCGCACTAACGCTAAATAGGTTTTTTGCAAAGTGTGCTCGCGGAAAGCCTTGGTCAGCATTTCGGCGGCTTGACGATTGCGTGCCAAAAGCAAAAGGCCACTGGTGTCTTTGTCTATGCGATGCACCAAACGCGGCTTTTCGGCAAGCTCAAATTTGAGGGCTTCCAAAAGGCCGTCAATGTGACGCGTGGTATTGGTGCCGCCCTGAACAGCCAAGCCTGACGGCTTACTCAGCACAATAATATTCTTGTCTTTATAGATAACCATTGAAGTAATGTATTCAATATCTTTGGTGCTGATTGTTTTGGTTTGCGGTGCAGCTTTTTCATTATCCAGCGGCGGCAAGCGTAATTCCTGACCGGCAGTTAGGCGACTTGAGGTTTCGGCGCGTTTACCGTCAAGTTTGATTTGTTTGGTGCGGAGTAACTTTTGCAGGCGGCTGAGGCTGAGTGCCGGATATTCACGCAAAAACCAGCGATTGAGGCGAATACCGTCGTCTTCTGGTTTGATTTTGATGATTTTTACGCCGGACATTAACGGCCTCCTTTTTTTGTTTCTTATGTCCTTTTTAATTTGCGGAGTTCCTCATGTCAAGCGCGAGGATGACTTTATTACATATTTTTACGCGGGTTGTTCTATATTTTTTTCTTGTCAGTGGCGTAATTTTAGTGTATATTTAAAGCAGAGATAGGGGACTGTCTGACGCGAGCAAACCGCGTATCTCTCGAGCCAACATTTACCTTTAGGGAGCTGTCTCTGTTCGGATCGTGGTCCGATTATATGGCGCCCACCTTAACATAAGCGGTTCGGAAAGAATATCTGAAGTTAACGGTCAGACGGTTCTCTTTATTTTTGTATATAGCGCACTGTGTGCAGAAATAACTTTTTTGTTTGCCGAACTGCGTTCGGGGATGCTTACGTCGCCTATGGCTCCTCAGCATGACAGCGAAGAGGGGTGCTCTGCAGGATTGGAAGAATAAAAAATATTAAACCCGCCGGTGAAAATCGGCGGGTTTTTTTGCGGTTTATTTGTGCAGATTATTTGAAGAATCCGCCAACGCCGTCGGTGAGGTTTTTAACACCATCGGTTACACCTTTGGCGGCCGAACCGGCGGCATCGGTTGCGCCGCTGACTGCTGCTCCGGCGGCACCTGTTGCACCTTTAAGTGCATCGGTGGCCATGCCTTGAACATTTGAAAACAGACTGCTTAAATCGGCCTTTGAAACAACTTGAGTAGTGGTTTTCAAAATTTCTTGGAAAATACGCGCCAAGCCGTCTTCAATGGTAATGCCCTGTTTTTCCGTGCCCAAATTGTCAATGGTAATGGTTGGCAAATTGAGGCTCAGTGATTGTGAAGCGCCAAGTAAATTTGCCGCCACGGTAGCTTTACCGTCAGCCACCACAACTTTTTTGATGGCAACATTGTAATTGACGGCATCGGCCGATTTCGGTTCTTCTTTGGCCGGAGCACTTGAGGCAGTGTTCTTTTTTATGTTGGCTAAAATGTCATTGGCATTGGTGCGATTTAAGGTCATAAATTCATACGATACTGCCGGTTTGTTAACACGAATTTCGTTGATGATAATCGTTTTGGTTTTAGGACCGGTGCCTTGCGCCAGTTCTTTAATCAGCTTTTTAACGGAATCGGTGTCAACCGCAACCGAAACGCCCTCTAAGTCAATGATATATTTTTCACCATATCCTTTCGGGTTTGCCACCGTGATGTCACCGATGCTGCCTTTGCCGTCAGTCAGCGACAAATCTATGTTGCCGATATTAACATCAGTGCCGACTGCGGCCGAGCCGTATTGGTGCACCAAATCACGCACGGTTCCCTGCCAATTCCAATGATTATAAGCATAATAAGCGCCGCCGATAATTAAAAGAATCAGCAGCAATAAAAGGCCCAGAATCCATTTCAGGGTTTTTCTGAACCACTTTTTCTTTGGTTTGTTTTCTGTTTTTTTAGTATCTGTCATAGTTTTTTCCTCCGTCTATGATGGTTTTAATTTGCTGAGATCCTCGTGTCAAGCACGAGGATGACATTTTTATTATGTTTACCGTAAAATGTAAAAAGTGTGATAATGATATGCTCCTATTTTGTAAAGCCCAAATCTTTGAGCCAATCGGCAAGACCGAAAGTGCGGTTGCCGTATCCTATCCAACCGCCGTCTTTAACCAAACAATTTTGGCATTGGCGTTTGAAATCGTTTAAGGTGTTTTGTTCGCCGCCGCCGCTGTGGGTAATAAACGGCACAACGGTTTTGCCGGCCAAGCGTTTATCGCTGATAAAGGAGCTGACCGCCGGTGCGATGGTGCCCCACCAACAAGGCGAACCGACAAACACAATGTCGTATTGGCTGATATCCGGCAGAGGCTTTTCAAGCTTAGGTCTGTAGCCGACGCTGATTTCGCGTTTGGCTTGAGACAATAACTCTTTTTTGATGGTCGGATAAGCGCTAACGGTTTTGATTTGATACAAATCGCCGCCGATATCTTTTTGAATGGCCTCGGCGACTTGCTCGGTATTGCCGGAAACACTGTAATAGGCGATGAGAATTTTTTGCTCGCTATCACTTGTAACAGGTGTTTGTTGGGCAGAAGCCTGAAAACCGAATAAGGTTAAAAGGGCGCCGAAAAACAAAAACTTTTTTATCATTTGATAATCCTTTTGTTTTAAAAACTTGCTATATTTTAATGTCAATTAGCCTGACAATGTCAAGTTTTTTATTCAAAACATTGTGATTATTCGGTTTGTTGCAACAAAGTATAAGCCTGTTTGCCGAAGTCTTGCATTTTTAAGGCACTCTGCTTAAGTGCTTGGTGCTCGTGCGGTGCCAATTTAGGCATAATGACATGATGGATGCCGCGGCGGTTAATGACGGTCGGCAAAGATAAGCAAACATCGTCAACATCTTCTACACGGCTGTGGTGTGACGAAACGGTTAAGATGGAATAATCGTTATTGCCGATGGCGCGGCAGATTTGCATTAAGGCACCGGCAATACCGTAACAAGTTGCGCCTTTGCCGGCAATGATTTTATAAGCCGCATTGATGACACCGTCTTCAATTTCGGCACGCTTAGCGGCGTCTAAAACTTTGCCGACGCCGGCGGCGTAATCTTCAAGCAACAAAGTGCCGGCTTCGGCGCTGGACCAGACGAGAACTTCGCTATCACCGTGTTCGCCTAAAACATCGGCATGCACCGATTTGGTGGAAACACCTAAAAAATAACCGAGTAAAGTGCGGAAACGCGCCGTATCAAGCACTGTGCCGCTACCGATAACACGCTCGGGCGCAAATCCCGAAAGTTGTAATGCCACTTCAGTCATAATATCTACCGGATTAGCGGCAATAAGCAACAGAGATTGTGGGGCATAGTGCACAATTTGCGGCACAACTTCAGAAAAAATTTTGACATTGCGCGCCAAAAGGTCTGTGCGGGTTTCGCCCTCTTTTTGATTTGCGCCGGCCGTGATAATAACGATATCGCTGTTTTCTAAGTCGGCGTAGCTGCCGGCAATGATTTTGCCGGCGGTGGAAAATGGTGCCGCATGAGCAATATCCATGGCTTCCGCTTCGGCTTTATCTTGTTTTTTATCAATTAAAATAACTTTGCTGGCAACGCCCGACATGGTGAGGGCAAAGGCTGTGGCACTGCCGACCGCGCCGGCGCCGATTACTCCGATTTTCATAAATTTTCTCCTTACTTAATGGGTTGTTAATGCTTATTTGTATATAAATAGGATAAAGAAAAAAACAAGAGCGGAGAACTAAATTGCTGAAAACCAATGCCATGCGTATTATTGAAAGTGCCGGTGTGACGTATAAGGCTTATGAGTGGTCGGCAGATGACGGACTGGATGCGCAAACCATTGCACGGCAATTACAACAACCGGCCGAGCGTGTGTTTAAGACACTGGTTACTGAAGCGCCGACACAACAGCACGGATTTGAACATTTTGTGTTTGTTATTCCGGCTAATGCGGAACTGAGTGTTAAAAAAGCGGCACGAGCCGCTAAGGTAAAAGATTTGGAAATGTTGCCGCTTAAAAAATTATTACCACTGACCGGCTATGTGCACGGCGGGTGTTCGCCGGTCGGCATGAAGAAAAATTTTGCGGTGTTTATTGATGAAACCGCAATGTTGTTTGATACGTTTTTTATCAGTGGCGGTAAGATAGGGCTGACTTTGGAGATGAATGCCGAAGCATTGGCAAAAGCCATTGGTGCCGAATTTGCCGACCTGACTTTATAAGCAAAGAGAAAATACGATGGATATGGCACAAGTCAAAAATTTGATAAACATTCTCGGCAAAATGAAAGATTTACGGCGGCGAGGCTGGGTTAATCGTGATATCAAAAATCCGGAAAGCGATGCCGGTCATTCTTTTAGCGTGGCGCTGTTGACAATGCTGCTGGCACCAGAAGAGCTTGACCTGTGCAAGTGTGTGCAAATGGCGTTAGTGCATGATTTGCCGGAAGTTTTTTGCGGCGATTTTGTGCCAAATGAAATTGCACCCGAAGAAAAACAGCGGCTTGAAACAGAGGCAATGCGTCAATTGGTGCAACAGCTTAATGTGCCGAAAATGGCGGATTTGTTTGCTGAATTTGAAGCCGGACAGACACCGGAAGCGCGGTTTGTAAAAGCAATAGACCGCGTGGATAATGTTTTGACTGCTGAGTATTACAGAACAACGCAAGGTATTGATTTGGTCGCAGAATTTATACAAAGTGCATTGCCGCGCGTGATGAGGCTTGATGAAAAAACGCAAAAATCCTTGTTGCGGATTTTGCAAGATTTGTCTGTTGCCAAAAGTGATAAAGATATATTTTAATGAGCGCTTTTATGCGCATAGGGATTTAAGCAAATCTAAGCATTCGTTAATGTTATCGGCGGCATAATCAATGTATTCAGTAGCTTTGTCATTCGGTTTGCCGTGGCACAGACGCACGGTTTGCATGCCGGCTTTTTTAGCAAATTCCAGATTGGAATAACTGTCATCAATAAACAGGCAATCTTGCGGGCGAACGCCGATTTTATCGCAGAATTTGAGGTAAACTTCGGCGCTTTCATTTTTTTTGTAGCAATCAAATTCTTCTACCGAATAAAAACGACCGGCAAAAAATTCAAAGAGGCCGATGTGTTTTAAGATGGCTTCGCAAGCATCGTGCGAGCTGGTGGAAAAAATGTATTGCGGACAAGAGAGAGCTTGTAAGCGTTCCAACAGACCTTCGTAAGGCACAATGGGGGCCAGATGTTCTTCTTTGCGTTTATGATAAGCGTCAAAAATTTCTTTTGGTGAAACGCCGAATTCGCGCACAAAAATTTCACCGCCGTCGCGATATGTTTTATATGACTCGGTTACAATGGATTTGGCGGTGGATAAATCCAGCGGCAATTTTAAATCTTCAACCGCGGCTTCGGCAGTTATGGTATCCATTAACTCATGAAATTCCGGTGTTTCGCGATATAATGTGTTATCTAAATCCCAAACGATGATTTGTGCTTTCATTGTCTTATCCTTATTGCAAAAACTGTTCAAACATAACACTTTTTTATTTATCGTCAAGTAAAAAAAGCCGATTGAAACGGCAAAACGGTGCGCCTATATCAAAGCGGCTCGGGGAGGAAAATATGTGGCGGCGTATGTTGATTATAGGTATTTGGAGCACGGTAACAATTTGGACGCAAACAGATGTGTTTCCGCGCGCGCCAAAGGAGATGGAAGTGACGGCGCTACGGCAAATGATAGAGATTGCTACGCAAAACATATTGTTGGCGCCGTTCTTTTTGACGATTGACGAAGTTGAAGATGATTTGGGCGAGTGAGATAATTTGCACTACTTAAAGTAGCAGCGAAGCTTCTGATCGCTTGACGCCGGAAGAACAAAAACAACCTTAAAATGTTGTTTTTGGATGACGGGCGAAGTTCACTTTATGAGCCTGAACAGTAGTTAAGGCGAATTTAGT
>CADAJN010000009.1:25520-86173 GCA_902788365.1 uncultured Pseudomonadota bacterium
CATGACATACTCTTTGTCATTGTGAGGAGTGCGAAGCACGACGTAACAATCTTCGGACGCAAGTCCGATAATTAGCACATTTACCGCACTGGCGTGCGGAGATGCCTTCGTCGCCTTTTTCAAGGCTCCTCTGCATGACAAGGAAAGAGAAAGTGCGGAGATGCCTTCGTCGCTACACTCCTCTGCATGACAGGGGTAAATTATATCAGAGGTTGAGTTTTTGCTTAATGATTTCAACAACTTTGGCCAGATTGTTCGGCTCGCTGTCTAATGAGGTATCAAACATAACGGCGTCAGGCGCCGGTTTTAGCGGAGCACTGGCGCGGTTTTGGTCGCGCTCATCGCGTTTTTTCATTTCCGCCAAAACTGTTTCGTAAGTGGTATCAATGCCGGCAACCACATAGTCTTTATGGCGACGCTGAGCACGGATTTCTACCGGAGCGGTGACGAAAAATTTAACATCGGCTTCGGGACAAATGACGGTGCCGGTATCGCGGCCGTCATAAATGACACCGTCGGCCGGAGTGCCGTCGGCAAATACCGGATTTAGGGCAAAATCACGTTGCATTTTTAAAAGAGCGGCGCGCACTTCGGGATAGGCGGAAATGACTGAGGCGGCGTGGCTGCCGATATCGGAACGGAAGTCTTTATGTTTGGCCAACGCCATCATTTGCGGAAAGGTCATGTTTTCGGCAAGCTCAAGTGCTTTTTGCTTATCTTCCAGAGCATATCCGGATAAGACCATTTGTAACCCGACGGCGCGATAGACCATGCCGGTATCAAAATAGGCCAATTTGAACGTTTTGGCAACATGGGCCGAAATTGTGCCTTTACCGGCGCCGGCCGGTCCGTCTACGGTGATAATCATATTATTTTTCTCTTTAAATATTGACGTTATTTTATATATTCTTTAACATATTTTTATTATAATGCCAAACAAATTTGTATTTATACTCTTGTTTTTTATAAATTGAAGGACATTGCCAAAAATGAAAATTTTAATTGCCGATGATCACGAATTGTTTTTGCAGGGACTGTTGTTTATTCTGGAAAAAGAATATGCCGGTGCTCAGATTGTGACGGCGGCAAACTATACCGATATTTTTAATAAGTTGGCCGAACATAAAGATTTTGATCTGATTATAACCGATTTGGCCATGCCGGGAGCAAACTGGCTTGATGCGCTTAAAAAGATTCATAACGATTGTCCGGAAGTGCCGATTATTATTATTTCAGCGGTGTTTGAACGCAGTATTTTGCAAAAAACATTTGATATCGGAGTATCGGGGTATATTTCCAAAGCCTTCCCAAACAGTTTGATTATCAGCGCCATCAATTTGGTTTTGGCCGGCGGTGTGTATATTCCGCAAGAATTATTGCGCGAAAATATGACCGGTGCGCCGGAGCAAATCAATTTGTTATTGGATAATCAGGAGACCGATGATAATAAAGATGCCGAAGCTAAGATTTTGACACCGCGGCAGATGGATGTTTTAAACTGTTTGGCAAAAGGTATGCCAAATAAGCTGATTGCACGCGAATTGGGCTTAAGTGAAGGCACGGTCAAAATTCATATTACGTTGATTTTGCGAGCGCTGGAAGTCGGTAATCGTTTGGCCGCCGTGCGCGAGGCCGTAAAGCGCGGCATTATCAGTGAAAATAATTTGTAAGGGAGACTTGCGATGCCGAAAAATAATTTGCCCGCATATATGAAGTTGTTATTTAACAAGGTTTATAATAATCCGATATTGTGCGAGATTTTAGATGACTCGCGGGTGGTGAAGTTGACGTCGTTTTTCAGCTCGGGCACGCTGATTAAAGATTTGTTGCGCGATATTCCCAAAAATGCACATGTGTTGCAGATCGGGCTGACATTCGGTAATGAGATTGATGCCGTATATAATAAAGTGAATAAAAACGGCAAGCTGGATATTTTTGATGTGTCGGACAGACAAATTGCGTTGGCGGCCAAAAAATATGCCCACCACAATATGACCATTATCAATTATGACGCATCAATGCCGTGGGACGAAAAATATGATGTGGTGATTTGCTATAATTTGTTGCGTGAATTGCCGTTTCAGACACGGCGCAAGGTGATGGATAATATGCTGGAAAGCCTGTCAACCGGAGGCAAGGCTATTTTTGTGGATTATGCCGAGCCGGATATGTTGCATCCGCTGAAAATGCCGCTGTATTGGTTTAATCGGCTGTATCGGCCGTTTGCCGAAAGTTTGTGGTATAATCCGCTGGAAAATTTCAGCTCAAAAAAAGATGATTTCCGTTGGCATCATACATATTATGGCGGTCATGCCTTTCAAAAGGTAACGGCTATTCGCAAGATTTTAAGCAACGACGATGTTTTGAAGCTGACGCGGTTGTTTAATCATAAATAAGTAGGACTTAAAGCCACAGGTAAGGAAGCAGTGCTGCGCACTGAAAGACAAGATCCCTTGACGCACGAATGCGCCGCATCGTGCGAGGGATGACTATTTTTAAAGATGTTAAAATGACGCGCAGCGCACCTTGAGGGATGACAGTGTTACCGAACTAAAGTTCGGAGATTACTACGTCGCCTACGGCTCCTCATAATGACAGCAAGAAAAATGCTCTGTATGACAGAGAAAGGGTTTTTGCTGCATTTTGTGCCTGTTTTGGCGAGGCGTTTAAAAAAATAAAAAATATGTAAAAAATGTGTTGACTCTGATAAATAACATGCCTATAATCCGCTTAATTTTGAAAAGTGGTGATCAACTTTTTGAATGTTTAATATTTTGAAATAATGGAGATTAAATTTGGCTCGTATAGCTGGTGTAAATATTCCAAGCGCGAAGAGAATTGAAGTCGCACTGACTTATATCTTCGGCATTGGTCGTAAGTCTGCTCAAGACATTTGCGTTAAGTCGGGAATTGATTTTAGCCGTCGCGTTAATGATCTTTCCGATGAAGAAGTTATGAAAATTCGTGAAGTCATTGATAGTGGCTATTTGGTTGAAGGTGAATTGCGTCGTGAAGTGGGAACCAACATCAAACGTTTGATGGATTTGGGTTGCTATCGCGGTTTGAGACACCGTAAGGGTTTGCCGGTGCGCGGTCAGAGCACAAAACAAAATGCTCGCACGCGTAAAGGTAAACGTAAGACAATTGCGAATAAGAAGAAATAGTGAGGGTGCAAATGGCTAAAGCAACAATTCAGAAAAAGAAAAAAGAAAAAAAGAATATTACTTCTGGTGTAGCTCACGTTGATTCTTCTTTTAACAACACAAGAGTTACCATTACAGACGCTCAGGGAAACACCGTTTCGTGGTCTACTGCCGGTGCACAGGGCTTTAAAGGTTCGCGTAAATCTACCCCGTATGCTGCTCAGGTGGCTGCAGAAGAAGCCGGAAAAAAGGCTCAGGAAAACGGTATGAAAACACTGGAAGTTGAAGTTAAAGGTCCGGGGTCTGGTCGCGAATCGGCTATCAGAGCTTTGCAAGTGATCGGTTTTACCATTACGTCTATTCGTGATGTGACACCGATTCCGCATAACGGTTGCCGTTTGAGAAAAAGACGCCGCGTCTAATTGTTTTTTTGGGGTGCAGATTGGTCTTAAATCTGCCACCCTTAATTTTGTATATGCATATATAACTTCTAAAGAAAAGGACAAAACCCGTGATTCAAAAGAATTGGCAAGAACTTATTAAACCAACAAAGCTTGATGTGTCTCAAGAAGAAGGCTCAAATAAAGCAAAAATTGTGGTTGAACCTTTAGAGCGCGGCTTCGGTCTGACGCTTGGTAACGCTTTGAGAAGAGTTTTATTATCTTCTTTGCAAGGCGGTGCTGTTTCGGCAATTAAAATTGATGGCGTTTTGCACGAATTTTCTGTCATTCCAGGTGTTAGAGAAGACGTTACAGATATCGTTCTGAATATTAAAGAATTAGCGGTCGCAGTGCATAGCGAATCGGCAAAAACGTTGACGCTTAAAGCGCAAGGTCCGTGCACGGTGACAGCAGCAATGATTGAAACCGGTCATGATGTAGAAATTATGAATCCGGACCATATTATTTGCACGCTTGATGCCGGTGCAAAAATCAATATGGAACTGACTGTGACAACCGGTAAGGGTTATGTGCCGGCTTCCAGCAGCACAACGGCTGATTCGCCGATTGGCTTAATCAATATTGACGCGATTTATTCGCCGGTTAAGAAGGTTTCTTATAAGGTAGAAAATACCCGCGTCGGTCAAATTACCGATTATGATAAATTGACCATGGTTGTGGAAACAAACGGTGTTGTGTCGCCGGAAGATGCCGTGGCTTTGGCTGCACGCATTTTGCAAGACCAGCTCAAGCCGTTCATCAATTTTGATGAGCCGGAAAGTGAAGCCGAAATCGTTCGTGAAGAATTGCCGTTTAATAAAAATCTGTTGCGCAAAGTGGACGAATTGGAACTTTCTGTTCGTTCGGCAAATTGCTTAAAGAACGACAACATCGTTTATATCGGCGACTTGGTGCAGAAAACCGAAGCAGAAATGCTTCGCACGCCGAACTTCGGTCGCAAGTCTTTGAACGAAATCAAAGAAGTGCTCTCCAAGATGGGAATCCATCTCGGTATGGAAACACCGGGTTGGCCGCCTGAAAATATTGAGGAGTTGATCAAGCACACCTCTGATCAATTCTAAAAAATACGTCTAGCTGGTTCTGACTTGCAATTTTTCTCCTTGTGTAGCATTGTCTACACGTCGTCGAAAAATCACAGCGTCATAACACACGCTAGACGTATTTTTTTACCTAGAAAAAGTCCTTTGGCTTATGTACCTTTTTTTGTACACCGCGCCGGAGGATAAAAAACAACCTCTAAATGTTGTTTTTGACGACGGGCGAAGGCTACTTAATGAGCAAAAGCGGTAGCTTTGGCGAATTTAGTAGACGAGTGACCGAAGCGCAGTTGTTGAGCGATATTATCAGCGCCGAAGGCTCTTCTGACGCATTAAAAACGGTTTTAGGCTTGAACTGTCATTGTGAGGAGTGCGAAGCACGACGTAACAATCTTCGGACGCAAGTCCGATAATTAACACATTTACCGCACTAAAGTGCGGAGATGCCTTCGTCGCTACGCTCCTCTGCATGACGGGGAAAGAGAAAGTGCGGAGATGCCTTCGTTGCCTAAGGCTTCTCTGCATGACAGAGAGAAGAATTTACGGTGTGGGGTTTTTAATTCTTGACTTTTGGCAAAATTTGCGCTAAAAATATTCCCGATTGATTATATTTTATAAATTACTCTAATATATTTGTGTATGAACAAGAAGGTTTTGTTTTTTGCGGTTGGTGCTTTGATTGGTGTGGCCGCAGTAGAGGGTGTTCGCAAGGCATTTTCTTCCATGTTTAACTTTCCGCCTTATGTGCCCGATGATGAGGATAAGGAAGGTATCAGGTCTGAAACATGGGTCGGACAGGATTAAAAACCTAGTCATTAAATTCCCTTTTCGTTGCCGCGTGCATGAAAAGGGTTTTGTTTTTTTAAATTACTTTTAGTTTACGCCAATATTTTTTGAATCAGTTTAGCAACATCGTAGGCGGCATTGAGGCCTTTTTGCGTTTTGAAGTCTGCCTCGGTTGCGTTTTGCAGGCGCACGGCATAACCGCCGGCAAGCAGGGAATCGGCAAAGCGAAAATGCTTCGGAGTCATCCAATTTTTATCGCCGATAAACAGATAAAGCGGTTTACCGGTGCCGGTGGCCTCGCAACACATGGAAACCGAATCGGCGGTGATGACAATATTATCGGCGCAAGCCAGAAATCCGGCATAAGGATTTTCGCGCGTGTTACCCCAATAGTAGTTATATTGCGGCAAATCGTGCAATTCTGCCTTGATAATTTGCTCGGCTTGTTGACCGGTGCGGCGCGAGGTTGTGATGAGAATGGAACCGCCGATTTTTTGTTTGAGCTGCTTTATCTCTTGGCAAAGCGCACGCACATCATGTTCCGGAAACGGGCGGCCTTTGATGGCGCCGCCGATGATAACCGCCGTCAGCGGTTTGGGTAAATCGGCAAAAGCGGAAGCCCATTTTTCGCGAGCACTCGCCAGATATTGCGGCGTGACTTGGTGCGGACAACCAACGATATAATGCACGTTAGGAGAGGCTTTTTTGTTTTTATCATGTTCGGGCACAATCAACAGCGCAAAATCGTTAATACCGGTGCGGCCCGAGTGCATGAGCTGCACCAACTTGGTTTGCGGATTTTGTTTTTTGATGTAACGCGCCACCGGTGCCGTGCGGCGGCTGATAGACAACACCAAATCGGGATACGGTGCACTAATTTGCTTTTTGCTGTCAGCGGTTAGTCCCAGTAAAGTGCGACCGCGTAACCAATTAGGTAGTCCGGCCCAGCGATTATAAACCAAATTTTTTTCCACAATCTGATATTCATTCGGCGCTAATTCTTTTAAAGCGCTTAAAACACCTTTTGCCTGACCGACGCTACCGCGGCGATTATCCATCAAAGCCCAAACCGTTTTCATAATCTATGCCTCAACTCTTTTATTTTGCTTTTTACATAATATATGCTATAACACATATAACGCAAGAAAATTTTAAGGATAATCGTCATGTTAAAAATCATCTTATGTCTCGGACTTTTGTTTTATGTGCCGCAAGCAAACGCCCAAATGGCGCATATTTCGGCAAAATCGGCAAGTGCACCTAAGCAAAGCGTGGCACCAAAACCGCAACAGCAATCGCAACAAAATCCGGCACCGTCCGTTAATAATACCCCCCAAGCACCGGCAAATAATAAAAACGCAGTCAAGAAAGAGCAAGAACAATGGACAAGCAGCTATATGCCAGATTATGGCGATGCACGAGATGCGCGCAACATTATGATTGTGGCCAAAGTGGCAGACTATAAGCTTGGGGACGAAAATTTGGCGCCGGAATATGAAAGATTGCGGTATAATAAAGAGTATAATCAAAAAATTAAAGAAATTATGCAAAATCTGGATAACGGCAAATATCCGAACAGCAAAAATCGGCAGGTAATCAACATATTGCGCGAGGCCGGCAATAAACTTTATAATCTTTTGGCCGATTAAGAATTGTTTAACCCCTTCTTTATATAATCAAAATACGAATTATATCGCCTAAAGGTTATTAACGAGGGGAAGATGAAAAAGTTAATCGTTATCGGTATTGCGGCGCTGTTGTGCGCTTCGTGCCAATTAGAAAGCGGCCAAGGAGAAAGCACTTTGATGGAAAAACTGAATACTTCGGGTGCCGCAGAGCCGGCGGAAATGGCCGCGCCGGAAGTTGCCGTGCCGCAACAAACAGCTCAGGCTCCGGTGGTCTCGGAACCAAGATTGGCAGCCGGCAAATATGCTTCCGATGCCGATCGTTATCGCCAAAATATTGTGGTTAAAGTGATGGGAGAAAACTACATTGTTTATGAATATTCCGATGTGCGGATTGACGATGTGGCAACTTTAGCTTCGGCATTTTGCTATGAAACCGATCCGGATACCAAAGCTTATTTGCGCGATGTTTATATGTATCGCAACCATAAAAGACGCGCGACTTTTGATTGCGTCAATCTTGCATCAAAGTAAATTTATCCCTATATAATCAGATAGGGAGAAAAGGATATGACCAAAGATTTATACCAAATTTTGGGCGTGAGCAAAAGCGCCAGTGAAGCCGAGATTAAATCGGCTTATCGCAAGTTGGCGCGCAAATATCATCCGGATTTGAACAAAGATGATAAAAATGCGGCAGAAAAATTTAAAGAAATTTCAAATGCTTATGATATTATCGGTAATGCCGAAAAGCGTCAGAAATACGATAATAACGAGATAGATGCCGACGGTAAACCGACCGGTTTCGGTGCCGGATTCGGCGGCGGTGCCGGTGGTTCGTATGGCGGAACATACAGCGGCAATCCGTTTGGCGGCGGATTTAACTCCGGCGACTTTGGCGGCGCGCAAGGATTTGATTTTTCATCTATTTTCGGGAGTGATTTCTTTTCGCAATTCGGCGGCGGTAATGCCGGCGGCAGAGCTTACGGGCGTGCCGGTGCGCGCAAAGGGCAAGATGTGTCATATAATATGCGTGTCAGCTTTTTAGATGCGGCAAACGGTGCGGAAAAGCAGGTAAATTTGAACGGCAAAAATATCAATGTGAAGATTCCGGCCGGTATGCAAAGCGGACAGACCATGCGGCTGAAGGGCCTTGGCGGTGCCGGTGTGAACGGCGGCGAAAACGGCGACGTGATGATTACGGTGAATGTGGAAGAACATCCGTATTTTAAGAGTGAGAATCTGAATATTTTGCTTGATTTGCCGATTTCTCTCAAAGAGGCGATTAAGGGTGCCAAAATTACCGTGCCGACTATCAGCGGCAAAGTGGCGGTAACGATTCCGCCGATGTCTTCCAGTGGTGAAAAATTGCGCTTAAAAGGCAAGGGAATTAAAGCCAAGTCAGCAGCCGGCGATGAAATTATTACTTTGCAGATTATGTTACCGAAGGGCAAAAATGAGGCACTGAGCGCTGCGGCCGATAAAATAGAAAACTATGCAGTGAGGAACTTTTAGATGCTGTTGGAAACGCTGAAACAATTTGACTGGATGAACGAGCCGCAACGCGTGCGCTTTGATGATGAGGGTATGTTTGTGAGCGCTAAGCAAAATACAGACTTTTGGTGTTGTTCGCGCTTTAATTTCAAAAAGGACGACGGGCACTTTTTTTATGGACGCGCCGAGGGCGATTTTTGCTGCGATTTGAACTGGGAATTTGCCACGCGCGGGCAATTTAATCAGTGCGGCATTATGTTGCGTGTGGATGGTGAAAACTGGTTTAAGGCGTCAATTATGTATCAGGACGAGCAAAATCCGATGTTGGCCACCAGCTTAACGCATATGGGGTTGTCGGACTTGGCGACTCTGCCACTGCCGCGCGGGGTAAAACGCGTGTGGTATCGGCTGCGTCGGCGGCGCGGTTGCTATATTGCCAGCTATTCGTTGGACGGCACGGAATATATTCAGCTGCGCAAGTTTTATCTGATTCGCGATAATGATGAAATTAAAATCGGGGCATATTTGTGTGCACCGCAAAATGATGATTTTTCGGCTGTGTTGCGCGGTATCAGCTTAGATAAAGAAAGCGCACCGAACACATAATGCCAAAAACAAAACCGCCCGCGGAACCCAGACGTTGCGGCGCGGACGGCGTTCTCATAAAATAACTCACTACAATTTATAAGTTCGTTGTTTTTATTTAGCGAGAATATCAAGCAATTTTTTATTTGCTTCTTCAATGGTGCAGTTGCTGTAAACAGACACTTCGCTGGCCAAACGATTAACGGCCTGTTCGTAAATTTGGCGTTCGCTATAAGATTGTTCGGCAACATTTTCGTTGCGGTATAAATCGCGAATCACTTCAGCAATGGCAACAGGATTACCGGAATTGATCTTATTCTCGTATTCCTGTGCGCGTCTGGACCACATTACTTTTTTCACCTTTGCTTTACCTTGCAAGGTGGTAAAAGCCTCATTCATTGTTTTTTCATCAGCAATTTTCCGCAAACCGACGTGCTGGATTTTTGCGGTCGGAATACGCAAGGTCATTTTGTCTTTATCAAAATTGACAACCAAGAGTTCCAGTTCGGAACCGGCGATGGTTTGCTTGGTGATGTCCGATACTTTGCCCACACCGTGGGTAGGATAAACCACATATTCTCCGGCATTAAATGTCAGTGTCGGTAATTTTTTTATGCTCATATTCACTCCTAAAAATAAAAACTTTATTACGAAAACAAGATAGAATATATCACATTTTTGGACTTAAATCTATAGTAAAAATGCAAAAAAGGTTAAATTTTTTTATTTTTTTGTGGGAGAGAGGGAATTGTTGCTTTAAGGCTGTGACCGAGGATGACTTTGTGCTGCTGCTTATGCAGTGCAAATTATTTTTGTATAAGGATAGATATTAACCCCTCTAATCCCCTTGCTTGCAAGGGGAAGGTAAAATATGGAAGATCGCTTGACGTTCAGACTGGCGCTGAACGAGCGATGACATTATAGTATATAACAGTCATGCCTCCGCGCTTTGCGCGGTCAAGGCATCTACGAATTTGTTTGATAAGGATGAATTAGCCCCTCCGGCTCCCCGCTCGCGGGGCTGGAGGAACAAAAAACAACCTCAAAATGTTGTTTTTGGACGACAGGCGAAGACCACTTAATGAGATGGCGCGATAGCGACAGCGAATTTAGTGGACGAGTGAACAGAATTTGAAGATCGCTTGACGTTCAGACTGGCGCTGAACGAGCGATGACATTATTGGGCGCTGTCGCGCTTCATGATGTTGCCGAATGAGGGATGACAGTTTATTTTTTTACGCCGCATCGTGCGAGGGGTGACAACCGCACTTTGTGCGGAGATGCCTTCGTCGCCTTTTCAAGGCTCCTCTGCATGACATACTCTTTGTCATTGTGAGGAGTGCGAAGCACGACGTGACAATCTTCGGACGCAAGTCCGATAATTAGCACATTTACCGCACTTTGTGCGGAGATGCTCACGAGGCTAAAGCCCCTCAGCATGACAGAAGAGGTGGGGAAGTGATTTAAAAAAACAAAAGCACTTGGTTTCTCACGAAAACAAGTGCCTTTGAGCTGAAAACGAGCTTTTAGAGCTTGGGGTCGCCCTCAACCTCTACTGAGAAACCTGAAGCGTTGCCGCCTAAGATCTGCTCAATGAGCTCGTCCTCAGACATTTTAGACTTGCCCCCCTTCTTGGACTTCTTTGATTTTTTGTCCTGTTTGGTGGGAGGGGGCGTAGTAGCATTCTTGCGGTAGTTCTTAGCAGGCTTTGCACTGGGAATGTGCGCAGCGTAGAACGGAATCTGCGCATCCTCAATAGCCGTCAAAGAAAAAAAGCTCTTGTTTTTAGATGGCTGAACACTCTTGATCTCTGTTAAAACTACTGTCTGCCCGGCAAGAACAGTTTTCCACTCTTCCAGCCTTGTTGGAAATTCAAACTTTTCGTTTCCCTTGGCCAGCTGAAGGAGCAGAGAATCGTTTCTTGTTACGTAGCCTTCATAGACATACAACTCACGGAGCCACTCACTATCATCAACGATGATGTTGAAGGGTCTTTTGGTGTGAGTGCTGTCCATGACGGCCTGCCACCTTCTGCCATCCAATTTAATGAAAGTGACGTTGAAGTCATCTCCGTTGATTGAATCGGTGGTAGCAACGGTGACGGCATCGGGGTTAGCTACTGTCTCTGCATTTACTGTTGTGGCTGTCAGCAGAGAAATGACAGCAAGGAATAAAACCTTTGTACCCATAATATTGCAATATTAAAGCGTCCAAAAGAATACATCAATTAGGCGCTGTGATTAAAAATTAAACATTTCTCCCCTGTTGTTTTGGATAAGTTCTGCCAGTGTGGGGTAACAATTAAGCAAAACCAAAGAGTTCGTCAAAATTTCTGGATTCTTCGCTACGCTCCGAATGAAACAATGACGAAAATATATCAATCGCTTGTAAGAATCGCCGTTTAATAAGCAAATCAAAAGCGATAAAATGTTCAATTAAATCAACAAGCATATATGAGAGAAAAAAGGTTTTTTCCCTCTGAATTTATAATGTGTATGCTAATTTGTAGCAAAAATAATACTTGTTGTCAAAAGTATAGTAGCATAGTTTTTGAGGGTTTGCAAGTGTTTTTGTCAAAAAAATAGGGGGATTTTTAAGGATTTTTTAAGAAAGCGGCCGAGTGTTTATCGTTCAGACCGGCGCACAGCGAAGTGGACTGTTTTTTCTTCGTTGCCGAACTAAAGTTCGGGGATGCCTTCGTCGCCTACGGCTCCTCTGCATGACGGGGAAAGAGAAAGTGCGGGGATTCCTTCGTCGCCTACGGCTCCTCTGCATGACAGGGAGGTTTGATTATACCACTTCTTTATTATAAGAATTTGTAGATGCCTTGACCGCGCAAAGCGCGGAGGCATGACATTGTTAGGCGCTGGCGCGCTTCATGATGTTGCAAAGCGTGCGATGACAGTTTTTTTATCCGCACGATGTGCGGAGATGCCTTCGTCGCTACGCTCCTCTGCATGACAGTGATAGGGATGACAGTATTATGTTAGAAGGGATGATAGGCAAATAAAAAAGCTCCGAAAATGGCGGAGCAAAAAATGCGGAATCAAATGAAAGATAGACTAATCTTTATGACGGAAGGTGATGCGGCCCTTGGTCAGGTCGTATGGCGTCATTTCAATATCTACTTTATCGCCCACCATAACGCGAATGCGAAATTTGCGCATTTTGCCGGCAGTGTGCGCCAAAATTTCTACGCCGTTTTCCAGCTTAACGCGAAACATGGCGTTTGGCAATTTTTCAATCACTTCGCCGGTCAGTTCCAATAACTCTTCTTTACTCATCTAAAAAAACCTCAAAATATTTGCTTTGTCAAAGGTATAATCGCATATTTTTGTTTTTGCAAGCAAATTATGCAAATTATGCGGCGAATCCGCTATTTTTTTGCCGTGACGATTTTAACGGCGTCGGCTTCGGAGAGCTCGCTTGGAGCATAACCCTTTGGAATGGCGTAATTATTTTTGCCGCATTTAAGATACATGCCGTAGCGACCTTTGCTTAGAACAATGTCTTCGCCGGTTTTTGGGTGCTTGGCCAAAACTTTAGCTTCCGGCTTAGCTACCACATTTTGCAACAGTTCGGCGGCGCGTTCAGGCGTGATATTGAAAATGTTATCGGCACCCGAAAGTGTGCGCGATTTGCCGCCTTGTTTAATATATTGGCCGAATTTGCCGATGTTGACCTCTATGTCGTTGCCGAGTTGGCGTGGCAGAGAAATGAGAATTTGCGCCTGTTCGGCGGTCAGCTCTTCAGGTTTAACAAACTTCGGCAAAGCGACGCGCTTTGGCTTTTCGGTGGTGGCGGTAGCATCTTCGCCAAGTTGAACATAATAGCCATACGGACCTTTTTTAAGGTAGACATTGGCGCCGTCATGTTGGCACATTACCTTATCTTCGGTGTGATTGGCAGTGTTTTGACGTGCAGCGTCGTTTTCTTCTTCCTCATGTGTGTCGGTCAGCGGTTTGGTGTAGCCGCATTCAGGGTAATTTGAGCAACCCAAAAAGGCACCGAATTTGCCAAACTTAATGCTTAAGCGACCTTTGCCGCAAGCCGGACAAACGCGCGGGTCAGAGCCGTCTTCGCGTGGCGGAAACAGGTGCGCCGACAGTGCTTCGTCTATGCGGTTAATAACCTCTGTCAGCTGCAACGGTTGCACGTCGGCAACGGTTTTGATAAACTTGTTCCAAAAGCCGCCGAGCAACTTTTTCCATTCCATTTGACCGGCAGAAATGTCATCAAGATATTCTTCCATTTGCGCCGTAAAATCATATTCCACATACTTTTTAAAGAAGTTTTCCAAAAAGACGGTGACAATGCGGCCGCGGTCTTCCGGAATGAAACGCATTTTTTCTAAGCGCACATACTTGCGCTCTTGCAAAACGGCGATGATGTTGGCATAAGTTGACGGACGACCGATGCCGAGCTCTTCCAGCTTTTTAACCAACGTGGCTTCGGTGAAGCGCGGCGGCGGCGCGGTAAAGTGTTGGGCGGTGCTAATTTCGCCTTTATCAACATTTTCATTTTGTTCCACATTCGGCAAAATGATATTATCGTCGTCATCATTGCTGTCATCGCGGCTTTCTTGATATAGTTTCAAAAAGCCGTCAAACTGAATGACTTGGCCGGTGGCGCGCAACAAAATTTTATCATCGCTTGATGAAGCATCAACCACAACGCGGTCAAGAATTGCCGGATTCATCTGGCAGGCAACGGTGCGCTTCCAAATCAGCTCGTATAAACGATGAGCGTCGGAATCAAGTTTTTGCTCCATTTTTTTAGGAGTGTTCCAAACATCGGACGGACGAATGGCCTCGTGCGCTTCCTGAGCGTTTTTGGTTTTGTTTTTATATTCTTTTGCGGTTTTCGGTAAATATGATTCGCCGAAATATTTTTCAATGGCCTCGCGGCAGGCGCGAATCGCGTCTTTAGACAAGTTGACGGCGTCGGTTCGCATATAGGTAATAAAACCGTCTTCGTATAGTTTTTGTGCCACCTGCATGGTTTTTTTGGCGGAAAAGCGCAATTTGCGCGAGGCTTCCTGTTGCAATGTAGAGGTAGTGAACGGCGGCGCCGGATAGCGGCTGGCCTTTTTGCGCTCAACATTGGCAATATGAAAATTTTGCGCCTCTATTTTAGCCTTGGCGTCAAGGGCTTTTTGCTCGGTATTGAGCGTGAACTTGGCAAGCTTTTTGCCGTCAAGCGTAATAAGATGCGTAAGCATGTGGGCTTTGGCGGCGGTGATTAAATCTACATCAACCGTCCAATATTCTTCCGGCTTAAACTTCTCTATTTCGGTTTCGCGCTCGCAAATCAGGCGCAAAGCCACTGATTGCACGCGGCCGGCCGATTTTGAGCCCGGTAATTTGCGCCACAAAACCGGCGAGAGCGTAAAGCCCACCAAATAATCAAGTGCACGACGCGCCATATAAGCACTGACCAAGTCTTGGTCAATCTGGCGCGGATTTTCAATACCTTCTTTGACGGCCGATTTGGTAATTTCATGAAACACCACGCGCTCAATCTTTTTGCCGTCAAGCTGTTTTTTTTGCTTTAATTCTTCTAAAATATGCCATGCGATAGCTTCTCCTTCTCTATCCGGGTCGGATGCAAGAATGAGGGTATCGCAATCTTTTAAGGCGGCAATAATGTCGTTTAAGTGTTTGCGACCGGCGGCGCTGAATTCCCACTGCATGGCAAAGTCTTTATCCGGATCAACCGAACCGTCTTTGCTCGGTAAATCGCGAATATGGCCGTAGCTGGCTAAAACTTTATAATCACTACCCAAATATTTGTTGATTGTTTTGGCTTTCGCCGGAGATTCTACCACGACTAATTTCATTTTTTTACGTTCCTATTTTACACGCCCTATTTTATTGCCGGCCAGCCGAATGATTTTTCCGGCAAATTCTAAGTCAAGAATCTGCATAAAAAAGTCGGCCTGCTCTAATCCGCTGCTGCGCAACAGCTCATCGGTATCCACACCTTCATAGCTGATTAAGCTTAAAAGAGGTGTTTTTGTGCCGGTGCTCGGTGTGCTTGGCGGTGCCGAAAAATGATCGGCCTGCGGTGCAATTTCTTTCTGAGCAAGAATATTTACATTATTTTGCGGTTTGTCAAGACCTGATAATTCAAGTTGGTAATTTTTTATTTGCCGATTTTGGGTAATACTTAATGTATTAAGTATGTCTTCGGCGTTTTCGGTTAAAATCGCCCCGTCTTTAATCAGCTGATTTGGTCCGGCCGAGCGTGCTTCTAACGGCGAACCGGGAACGGCAAAAATTTCTTTGCCCTGCTCAAGGGCGGATTTAGCGGTAATCAGCGAACCGGAATGCAGACCGGCTTCAACCACCAATGTGCCGGCCGATAAAGCGGCAATAATGCGGTTGCGGCGCGGAAAGTTTGATATTTGTGCTTTGGTGGAAAGGGAAAATTCGGAAACAATCACACCTTGATGACGAATCTGCTCGTATAAATCACGATGTTCGGGCGGATAAATTTCATCAACGCCGGTGCCTAAGACTGCAACGGTGGCTCCCTTTTGGTGTTTGGCATAGAGTGCGCCTTTGTGTGCGGCACCGTCAATACCAAGCGCCATACCGGAGATAACCAGCACATCTTGTTCGGTTAAATCATAGGCAATATGCGATGCCATTTTGCGGCCGCCGATAGTGGCGTTGCGTGCGCCGACAATGGAAATTGCCGCCGGATAGTTTAGCAGTGCCGGGTTGCCCAAAACATATAAAAGCGGCGGAGCGTCATTTAATTGCCGCAGATTTTCGGGGTAGATATCATCGGCATAAGAAATAATTTTGACGCCGAGATTATCGGCCTTGGCAATTTCATCTTCGGCGGCGGCTTGCGAAAAGAGCTGTTTCCTTTGTGCAACGGCGTCCAGTGCGGCAGAAACGCTGCCGTGCTGTTTCAGCAATTTATAAAACGAAACCGGACCAATGCCGTCGGTGTTTAAAAGGCGGATGATTTCAACCAGATTTGTCACCGGCTAACTCTTCTTTTTGAAACTGATTTTGCTCTCGGTGCCTTTAAGCAGGCGGCCGATGTTGGCGTGATGACGCACAATAACCAAAAGCGCTAAGCCGGTGTAAAATGCAGCGTAAATCGGCGGACACGTAAAAAAGGCAATGACCGGCATGGCGGCTGCGGCGGTGAGTGCCGCCAGCGATGAATAGCGGAAAGCAAACGCCATGATAAGCCAAATGCCAAACGCAAACAGCGCTACATAAGGTTGAGTCATTAAAATAAAACCAAAGGCCGAAGCAACGCCTTTTCCGCCTTTGAAGTTCAGCCAAATCGGGAAGTTGTGCCCCAAAACACCGCAAGTGCCGGCAATAAGCGAAGCTAAATCTTGCAGATTAAGCGGTTGATGGGCAAACTCGCCAATGGTAAGGTTAGGTGAAAGTTTGTAGGCGGCAAAAGCGGCCAAACCGGCTTTGAGTGCGTCTAAAATAACCGTTAGCAGAGCCAGCCATTTGTTGCCGGTGCGCAAAACATTAGTAGCACCGATGTTATGTGAGCCGATTTTGCGAATGTCACCGTATCCGGCCAAATAACATAAAACTAAGCCAAAAGGTATGGAACCGGCCAAATAACCGGCAAGAGCGCATAGCGTTAACAATAAAATCATTTGTTTTCCCCAAAGTTTTAACTGATTTTAGGTGTAGCCGAAATTAAAAAATTTTGCAACTACATTTTTTTGCGGCAGGGAGATGAGGCGTGGCGCACCTTGAGGGATGACAGTTTTTGCCGCACGGCGTGCGGGGATGCTCACGCTCGTTGCACTCACTCAGCATGACAGAGAGAGGGTTGAGGCACCTCTGCATGATAGAAGATAAAGCGTCCCTCAGCATGACAGGAGAAAGGTCATGCTGAGGAGGAGCTTAAATAAACGTGCCGATGCGAAAGTCCTTTTTATCGGCCATTTGGGCGGCAAAGACGGCGTCTTGGCGGATAAAACAGTTTTCAACATAATCGCTGTATATCATGGAACGAGCCTTTTGTTCGGTTAAAAACAGCAGCTCGTGCCAGCCGTTGGTTTGTTTTTGCATGACCCCCAAGGCCTCATCGCGGCTGATTTTGTATCGCTGCATGATTTTTTGCCACACTAAATTGATATAAATTTCACGCGCACTGGGCTCAGTGTATAACAGCCGCTCATAAATGGCATTGATATAGTATTGCGGCACAACTTCAACCATTTGGATTTGCGGATAAAGTTGCGTGATGTCACGCGATAAAATATCAATGCACGGACTATCTTCGGAAATAATCAGCCAACCGTCGGCAAACAATGCAAAATGTCCTTTGTCCGGCGAATAAAAGCGAAACCAATCGGGCGTGGTAATGGTTGTCACGCTCAAACATTGTCGCTGCAAAATCCGCACCAGAAAACCGCGCAACTTATGTTTTTCGCCGGCGCTTAAATCGGCCGGCACATGATATTGTGGCAAATACCAGTCAAAATCTTGGGCGCGGCGATAAATCGCTTTAAGCAATTGCGGCGATACAAATTGTGCTTTTTGCCGCTTTTGCGACGGATAAGCTGCGCAAAATTCGGCGGCCAGATTTTGCAAAACAATATCAGTTTGTGCGCGCTCGTCAACCAAAAATGTGCCGTCGGCAAACAAAGCCAAATAGGGGCGATACTTAAAATCCGTATGGACTTTGCGTGCCGCCGTTAAGCAGACTTTGCCACGCAAATATAATTCATCAATAAGGCTTGGTTTTATCAGTGTTTCAGTCATTTCAGCCTCCATTTTTGGTGTTGCCGTAATGCTTTTTCATTTGCTGATAAAATGCTTGCTGATTTTCATACGGAATGTTTTGCGCTTTCAAAAGGTCATAATATTTCAAACCATTATAATAAATGCTGTTGCCAAAGCCGAGATTTTTGGCGCGCAGATTCATATTTTGCTCTTGGGCAATGAGGTGTCGGGCGTGCGGTTCGGTTACCGAATATATTTCATCAAAATTATTCCAGCCGACAAACTTTGCCGCCGCATCTTGTGCCAAAATTAAAGGCACGCCGAATATGCGGCTGATGTGCTCGGCTTTAATACGCATCATTTCAATATATGTATCGTGTGCGCTTTTTTGCCGTTTAATGATTTCCGCATAGAGATAATCAATACAAGAATCAGGCAATAATTCTATATCAAATTGCATTTGCGGCAAACAACATTTTAAGTCTTCAAGCAAATGTTTTTGGCTGATTTCGTCAGCATAATATTTTGCGGAAAGCACCAATTTGCCGTCATTAAACAACACATAGCGATGGTAATCCGGCGATGTTTCAAGCGGATCTAAGAAAATATCTCTGTATGTTTTGCGTGGGGTAATAATGCTGATACAGGTGCGATTTGGCAAAATACGCTCAATATGTTTCATTTCAGTGGCAGTTATTTGCGGCAAACTTTTTTCGGCATCTTGCGGTGCAATATACCAATCATATTTTGTGGCACGCTCATACAGAGCTTGTAAGTAAGCGTGCGGCACATAAATCGGGTGCATAATCGGGTAATCGCACAACCGGTTTTCAAAAAAGCTGACTTCCACGTCGCCGTAAAAGCTGTCAAAATCACGGTATTTTTCATCTACCACAAAAAGTCCGTTGGCAAACAGAGCCAACATCTGCCGATATTTGGGAGCAAAAGTTTCAGCTTTGGAGGCGGTCAACAAAACATTGTTGTTTTTGAAACAATAGTCGGCAAATTCGGTCGGCGAATTAAAGGCACGCAGGTGCAAATTTTTTTCATCGGCCGGCAAAGCACAGGCTTTGTGATAGATTTTGATGTATAAATCAATATAATCTTGCCATTCGTCTTTTTGTTGCGGGGCAAAAATTTGTTTGACGGTATACCCGTGCCGCGCCAAAAAATCGGTGGCTTGTTTGATTGTATTTTCGGCGTGTGCCGGCGGTGTGTGAATAACCAGTGCGCCGTTTGAAAAATAGCGAAAGTTAAGGTGTTTGCATGGCAAAGGCACCGCAATATTTTCTATAATGCAGGCGCCATGCGGATTTTCGGCTTCAAATTGTTCACGCATTTTGCGGGCCGAATGCAACAAGTTGTCTTGCAAATACCAGTTATAAGTCAGGCAGTTGCCTTCAGTGAACAATTTTGTCAGTAAATTTTGCGTATTCATAACACATACTCCTTTTTAGAAATGCGGGAATGTAACGCAATGCCTGCCTCATTGCAATTTCCCTAAAATTAAAGTTGTGTTTTGTTAAATGATTATTCCGTCCGGATTTGCCTAAAGGGCAGGATGCAAGCGCTAATCGGCGCTTTTATCCTAAAATCATTTATGCGACTTCAAAAAACGGCGATATTCTTCTGCAAGCGGATTTTCGGCGTTGAAGTCGGTAGCCATATTTTTGCGCCATTTTTCGGCATCAATCAAACCTCGTGCGTGCGCTTCATCTTCAATTTTTACCGAGCGCCAATCATTCCAGCCGGCCATTTGCGCCACCACATCAAGCGCTTCCATATGCGTCAATTCGGTCATACGTTTAAGTTTGCGTGCTTTTTGCTTAAGCATTTCAATGTAAATGTCGGTGGCGCTCTTTTGAAACTCAGGCAAACGCCGATAAATCTGCTTAATATATTCGGCCGACACTTTTTCAAAGCGAAAAGTTAAATTCGGAAAATATTTAAGCAAGTCTCTAACAAAAATTTTATCATTTTCATCATGATACACCGAAACAACCAGTCCGTCTGAAAATACCGCATATTGCCGAGAATCAGGCGCCATAAATGAAGAGTTAAAATCCGGATTCGTAACGGTTAAACAAGTGCGATTTTGAAAAAGCGCATCAATATATTTGTTCATTTTAATCAGCGCATCAACCGATATGGATTTTTTTTGTGCGGCAGTGGCGGCTTCGGGCGATATATACCAGTCAAATTCTTTGGCTTTTGCATAAAGCGCATCAATATATTCTTGCGGCACATATTGCGGGTTGCAATAAGGATAAAACTGCAAATAATCTTGCCTAAATAAGCTGATTTTGCCGTGGTTGGCCGAACCGAAACGGCTGGCATATTTTTCCGATATATAATAGCGCCCGTCGGCAAACAGCGCCATAAAATCGCGGCAAAACGGCAAATTTTCGTCTTTAGCCGCCGTTAGCAATATATTGCCGCCGGCAAAACATTCGTGCACAAAATCGGCCTTTTCCGGCAGCGCTTCAACATATAAATCCGTTTTGTAAGAATAATAAATAAACGCCTGCTCGCTGATATGGCGCAAAAATTCGGAATAATAAATAAAATCCATGGCATTTTGCGGCGCATAAATTTTTTTGACCGGCAAGCCGCGTATTTCGAGCAATTTTAAAATACGCTTCAATTCGTTTGCCAAATTTTCCTGTATTTCAGCGTGCTTTTCGCCTTGCGGATACGAACAATGAATTAATGTGCCGTCAGAAAAATAGTGAAAACGCGGATTATAGCGATCTTGCTGAAATATTGCGGTTTTGGAACAAAGACAGGCACGCTTTTGCGGGTTTTGTTTGAAGAAATCTTTAAGCAATTCATTGCCGTATTGCCACGCCGAGCGCGGCTCTAACGGATTATAAGTCATGCATACGGCGGTTTCAAACAGCCGTTCAATAATTTCATAGGTAAGAGAAGAAGTTTTTGTATCAGTCATAGTTTTAACTCCTGAGCGGGATATAATTTTTTGATGCCTGCCAGTCAAAAATCCCTGTTGCTGAGAGTTTTTACTATGTTTTTAAATTTAAGCGGTTATTCCGTCCGGATTTGCCTATAGGCAGGCAGCAAGCGATAACCATCACTCTGATATTTAGTCTAGCATAAAACGGCAAATATTGTCAAGATAAAAAAATCTTGCTGAAAACATTCAAAATAATGATGACAAGATAAATAAAATGGATAACATACAGTTAGATTTATAATATGTGAGGAAAAATGACGCCGAAATATAAGCGAATTTTACTCAAGCTTTCCGGCGAGGGAATGGCCGGCGAGAGTAAGACCGGAATTGATATGACCGTGGTGGAAAAACTTGCCGCGGAGATTAAGCGTGTGCACGAAGCAAAAGTGCAAATTTGCGTTGTTATCGGCGGTGGCAACTTCTTTAGAGGTGCCAAAAACGCCGGTGCGCAGATGGATCGCAGCGAAGCTGACCAAATCGGTATGATGGCTACGGTAATGAATGCGCTTGCTTTGAAGGCGGCGCTTAAAAATATGGGTTGTGCGGCGACGATTTATTCCGGTTTGGTAATGCCGCAGGTTTGCGCCGTTTATAATTTCAGAGATGCTATTCAATCGGTGGCGGCCGGTGAAGTGGTGATTTTTGCCGGCGGCACGGGGTGCCCGTATTTTACAACCGATACCGGTGCGGCACTACGCGCCATTGAAATGCACTGCGATGTGATTATGAAGGCTACGCAGGTGGATGGTGTTTACAGTGCCGATCCGCGCTATAATGCCGATGCGGTGCGCTATGATGAGATTAGTTACGATGAAGTGATTGAAAAAAAATTGAACGTGATGGATATGACTGCAATTGCCATGACGCGCGATAATGCGATGCCGGTGATGGTATTTGCGCAAAAAGAGAAAGATGCCATTATCAAAGCCGTTTGCGGTGAGGCAAAATGCACGATAATAAAACAAAAGGGGTAAAGATGACAGATTATAATACATTAAAAGCAGACACGCAAAGTCGCATGGAAAAAACCATAGAAGCTATGAAAAATGATTTGGCCGGATTGCGTGCCGGCAGAGCGCATGCCAGTTTGCTGGACGGTGTGATGGTGGAGGCTTACGGTAACTTAACGCCAATCAGCCAAGTGGGCACAATCGGTGTGCCTGATGCACGCACGCTGTCGGTCAGCGTTTGGGATAAAGGTTTGGCAAAGAGCGTGGAAAAGGCTTTGCGAGAAAGCGATTTGGGCTTGAACCCGATGAGTGACGGACAGATGATTCGTATTCCGATTCCGCCGCTCAGCGAAGAACGTCGCCGTGAGTTGGTGAAAATTGCCGGTAAATATACCGAGCAGGGCAAGGTGGCCATTCGTAACATTCGCCGCGATGCCATGGATGAAGTCAAAAAAATGAAAAAAGATGCGCTGATTTCGGAGGACGAAGAAAAACGCTATAATAACGACATTCAAAAGTGGACGGATGATGCCATTAAAAAGGCCGATGATTTGTATGCCTCTAAAGAAAAGGACATTATGCAGGTATAAGGATTTGTGGCAGTGACGATGAACAGTTTGCAACATATTGCTTTTATTATGGACGGTAATCGGCGTTGGGCAAAAAAACGCGGGTTACCGATTGCAGCCGGGCATCGTCAGGGTGCGGAAACACTGACAAATATTGCTAAAGCAGCCAAAAAAATGGGGCTGAAATATATGACAGTGTATGCCTTTTCTACAGAAAATTGGCAACGCGAAAAAAGCGAAGTTGACGGCTTAATGAATTTGCTCAGGCAATATTTGGATAACGGTTTCAAAGAATTGCAAGAAAATAATGCGCGCATTATATTTATCGGTGAACGCGAGATGTTGGCTGCCGATATTCAAGCCAAAATGGCTAAAATAGAGAGCGAATCGGCGAAAAATAGTGATGTGACGCTGTGTGTGGCACTCAGTTACGGCGGCAGGCAGGAAATTACGGCGGCGGCACGCAAATTGGCGCAAAGAGTTAAAGAAGGTTTGCTAGAGCCTTCGGAAATTACGCCGCAAATTATGGGTGATGCGCTATATACGGTCGGTATTCCAGATCCGGATTTGCTTATCAGAACCAGCGGCGAAGAGCGTTTGAGCAATTTTTTGCCATGGCAATCGGCATATACGGAACTGTATTTCAGCGAAACGTTGTGGCCGGATTTCAGTGCTGCGGAATTGGAAGATATTATAAAAAAATATGAATTAAGGGAGCGAAGATATGGTCAGTCGTAAATTTGGGGCGATGTTGAAACGAGTTGTGGCGGCAATCGTAATGATTCCGATTGCAATTGAGGCACTGTATTTGGGTAGTCCGTTTATGGAGGTGTTGGCAATTGTGGTCGGCGGCTTGTTGGCGTGGGAATGGGCGGCGATGCTGACAACGCCTTCGGCAACATCGTATTATGTGACGGCTTATATGATGAGTTTGGCGATTGCCATTTGGAGTGCGACAATGGCGCTGCCGATGATGCTGATTATTTCTATTTTTGTTTGGTTTATTGCCAGTGGCGAACGACATCGGCGATTGCTGACGCTGGGGGTATGGTATATTGCCATCGGCATCGGTTCTATGGTGTGGCTGTATCAGTCATTTGATCCGATGGAAGGCAATTTTGATGCACGCTACAATTACAGCTTTATTATGACGGCATGGTTTTTCCTGATGGTATGGAGTATGGATATCGGCGGTTTAATTGTCGGTTGCAGTTTACGCGGGCCGAAATTGGCACCGACAATCAGCCCGAATAAAACGTGGTCCGGCTTGGTCGGAGGTATTTTATTGGCGATTTCGGTCAGCATTATCTTTATGTTTGTGTGTGTGAATGTGATGAATATTCCGTTTTACGATTTCAGTAAGTTCCGCTATATTTCATTTTCGTTCAAGCCACTGCAAATCAGATATGAATGGAACATCAACAGCCAGTTGTTTTATGCTGTTATGGCTGCTGTGGTGGCGGTTTTGGCACAAATCGGCGATTTGATTGAATCGGCAATGAAACGGTTGGTCGGCGTTAAAGATTCTTCAAAATTGATTCCGGGGCACGGCGGCGTTTTTGACCGTGTGGACGGATTGATTTTTGCGGCGCCGTTTGTTTACCTGTTTTTCATATATTTATTATAAGGTGTGCCGCGATGGATACTTTATTAAACATAATATACTACATTGTGCCGTTTGTTGTTCTGCTCGGAATTTTGGTTTTCGTGCATGAGTTCGGGCACTTTATTGTGGCGCGGCTGCTTAAAGTGACGGTGACGGATTTTTCAATCGGTTTCGGTAAGGAACTGTGGAGCCGCAAAGATAAGCATGGCACAAAATGGAAAATTGCCGCAATACCACTCGGCGGATATTGCCAATTTTTAGGTGATGCCGATGCTTCATCTTCTACCGTCAGTGACTTGTCAGGATTATCGGAGGAAGATAAAAAAGGTGCGTTTCAGGCGCAAAAGCCATGGAAAAAGTTGGCTATTGTGGCAGCAGGTCCGCTGTTTAACTATTTGTTCGCAATTTTGATTTTTATCAGCTTGTTTTATGCTTTCGGGCGGATGGTTTATCCGTCGGTTATCGGAGCGTTGATGCCGGGGGAGGCGGCGGAACAGGCCGGACTTTTGGTCGGTGATAAGATTGTGAGTGTAAACGGGCATGCAACCGAGAATTTTCAGCAATTAAACAGCGAAGTTTTGTTGGCAGAAACCGATGATGTGAAGGTGGCGGTGGAGCGTCCGATGACTTTTGTTTTGCGCACCGCCGAAATGGAATATTTGCCGGATAGCGAAGAAGCACCGATAAAAGAAAAGATTTTGGGAATGCGCTCAACGGTTGTTGTTGAGGAAGACGGTGCAGGCGAAATTAAACAACCGGTGGTTGAAGAAGTGTTGGCCGGAAGCCCGGCTGAGGCTGCCGGTATTGAGGTCGGCGATATTGTGGAAAGCGTTAATGAGGTGCCTGTAAGCTCGTTTACGCAGCTACGCGAATATGTGACAGCACAACCGGAGGCTGAATTTATGCTTAAAGTGCGGCGGCCGATGGTGTTTGATGTGACGCTCAGAGTGACGGATTTTGATGCCGGTGACGGTGAAAAAATCAAACGCCGTATGCTTGGGGTGATGTCATCACAGGAAATCAGTTTTGCCGAGACGGATATGCCTTTTGCAAAAGCGGTGAAAGCCGGTTTTGTGGAGGCGTATGATTTGACGGCGAGCACACTGCGTGCGGTGGGACAAATGATTGTCGGACAGCGCGGCGGTAAAGAAGTCGGCGGGATTATCCGTATTGCGGAAATGTCCGGCGATGTCAGCAAAAAAGGCGGTTTGCTGAGTTTTATCTATTTTATGGCACTGTTATCGGTTAATTTGGGACTTATTAACCTGTTGCCGATACCGGTGTTGGACGGCGGTAATTTCGTGATATTCTTCATTGAAATGATTACGCGTCGGGAACTGAATGCTAAAGTTAAGGATTATATTTTTAAATTTGGCTTACTAATTATTTTGGCCATTATGGTCTTGGCAACATGGAATGATGTTGTCCATCTCATCGGTCGTTGGTTTGACTAGAAAAAGGAATTTACAATGAAAAAATTAATGTATGTCGGTATTTTATCAGGTTTGATGGCTTTGCAGTCTAATGCACAAGCGATGACCTTGAAAAACATAGAAGTTGACGGTTTGCAACGCGTGGAAAAATCTACGGTGTTGTCATACCTGAATTTAAAACAGGGAAGTAATGTTTCGTCAGATGCTTTGGATGCGTCATTTAAGCGTTTGTATGATACGGGATTGTTCAGCGATATCAATTTTGATACGGTTGGCAATACACTGAAAATCAGTGTTAAAGAAAACCCGATTATCGGTAAACGGGCATTTGACGGTAATGACAAGATTGATGATAAAATCTTGGAAAAAGAAGTGCAAATGGGACCGCGCTCGGTTTATGATAAGGCCAAAGTTCAGCAGGACGTGCAGCGGATTTTGGACGTGTATCGCAAAAACGGTCGCTATTCGGTGACGGTTGAACCGAAGATTATTGAGCGTGACGAAAACCGCGTTGATTTGATTTATGAAATTGATGAAGGTGCTTCGGCAAAAATTGATAAAATCAACTTCTTGGGCAATACGCACTATACCAGCTCGGATTTGCAAGATGAAATTATGAGCAAAGAAAGCCGCTGGTATCGTATTTTCAGCGCTAAAGAAAATTATGATGCCGAGAAAATGGAATATGATAAAGAACTGTTGCGTCGTTTTTATACCAATCACGGTTATGCCGATTTTGCGGTTAAATCTGCAGTGGCTGAGCTTAGTGAAGATAAAAAGTCGTTTATCTTAACATATTCGTTAGATGAAGGTCCGCGTTATGAAGTAAATGATATCAGCATTAAATCGGAAATTGAAGGTGTTAATGTTGATGATTTATACGATGATGTGGAAGTTTCTAAGGGCGATTGGTATAAACAAAGCGATGTGGAAAAAACCGTGGCACAAATAACCGACAGTTTGGGCAAGCGCGGTTTTGCTTTTGTGAACGTGGAACCTGAGTTAAACCGCAACGTTGCAGAAAACAAAGTAGACATCGTTTTCAATATTTATGAAGGCGAACGCGTGTTTATTGACCGCATTAACATTACCGGCAACGACAGAACTTTGGATGAAGTGATTCGTCATGAATTCAGAGTGGCGGAAGGCGATGCCATGAACTATTCAAAAATTCGTGATTCGCGCCGCAATGTTGAAAACTTGAACTTCTTCAGCAAAGTGGATATGCAAACCGAATCAACCGGTCCGAACAAGGCTAACTTAAATGTTAACGTTGAAGAAAAGTCTACCGGATACTTTAATGTGGGTGTTGGTTATTCAACAACCAACGGTGCTTTGTTCCGTGCCGGCGTGACGGAAAACAACTTCCGCGGACGCGGTCAGCGCATTGGTTTTAACTTTGGTATTTCGCAAAAAACCCAAGACTATAATATTGACTTTACGGAGCCGTATTTCTTGGGACGCCGCTTGAGTGCCGGTGTGGACTTGTTCTTGCAAGACCAAGATTACAAAGATGAAGCATCGTATGATACATCAACCTTGGGCGGACGTCTGCGCTTTGGTTGGAATTATACCGATGACTTCTCACACTATGCGCGCTATACGTTGAGTGAAAATAAAATTCGCCACGTAAAAGATAATGCTTCGCGCTTTATTAAAGAAGAAGAAGGTAAGAGCACAACATCGGCAGTTGGTCAGACCTTTGTGTATGATAAGCGCGATAATGCTTATAATACCAAAGAAGGTTACTATTTACAAGCCGGTCACGATATTGCCGGTTTGGGCGGTGACAACAAATATAACAAGTTTGAAGGTAAGGCCTATAAATATTGGACATTGGCCGATTATTATACATTCAAATTCTTTGCAAACGGTGGTTATATTGCCGGTTACGGCGGAAAAGACGTGCGCTTGTTTGACCGCTTTTATTTAGGCGGCAATACGTTGCGCGGTTTTGAATTTGCCGGTATCGGTGCACGCGACAGACGCACAAAAGACGCTTTGGGCGGTAACTGGGAAGTTCACGGCGGTGCCGAGATGACATTCCCGATCGGCTTAGACGAATTGGGCGTGAAAGGTCGCACTTTCTGGGATTGGGGTGTTCTGGGTAAACCGGATAACTTCAATGATGAAGAAATCGCTTATTCATCTAAAATCAGACAATCTATCGGTTTCGGTTTTGACTGGATGTCGCCGATGGGTAAGATTGATTTGGACTTCGGTTTCCCGATTGTCAAAGAACAATATGATGAAAAAGAAGTGTTCCGTTTGAACTTCGGAACCAGCTTATAAGGTAAATAAATGGTGGATAAAAACTTTTATGTTGTAAAAGAGAACGTGACTTTGGCTCAGGTGGCTGAAGTCACGTCCGCCGTTTTGCAGGACGAAGCAAAGGCCGGCGAGACGATTGATTCTATTGCCACAATGGCAAGTGCAACGGCAAACGATATTTGCTTTTTTTATGATCGCAAGAGCAAGGAAAAAGCGGCAGAAGTTAAGGCTAAAGCGTGCGTGACAACCGCTGAATTGGCGGCGTTTTTACCTGAAGGTGTAATTAAGCTTATCAGCGAAAATCCGAAAATAGCGTTTATTAAGCTTAACGAATATATGTATGCCGAAAAAATGCCGACCGCCGGTATTGACGCAACAGCCAAAATTGCTCCGAGCGCCAAAATCGGACAAAATTGCTTTATTGGGGCGCATGTGGTGATTGGCGACAATGCGGTAATCGGTGACGGTTGCAGAATTGGTGCAAATACGGTGATTGAGCACGATTGCCGGATTGGCAACGGGGTGCGGATTGAAAATAATGCGTCAATAGCGTATGCGGTGATTGGTGACGGTTGTTACATTTATAGTGGTGCGCGAATCGGTCAGGACGGCTTTGGTTTTCAGATGATGGGCGGACAGCATCACCGGATTCCGCAATTAGGTCGGGTAATTATCGGTAACGATGTGGAAATCGGCGCAAACGCGTGCGTGGACCGCGGCGCGCTTGATGATACGGTGATTGGTGACGGTTCACGGATTGATAATTTGGTGCAAATTGCGCACAATGATAAATTAGGTCGCGGTTGCGTGATTGTGGCGCAGGTCGGTATTGCCGGCAGCTGCACGCTCGGCGATTATGTGGTGTTGGGCGGACAGGTTGGTTTGGCAGACCACTTAAATATCGGCAGCGGTGCGCAAATTGCGGCGCAATCCGGTGCTATGCGTGATGTGGAAGCCGGTGCGGTAGTTATGGGCAGTCCGTGCGTGCCGTTTAAGGACTTTATGCGTCAAGTGGCGTTTTTGCAGAAAAATTCAAAAAAATAGAGGGAACAATGGCTGAAAATAAAATATATAATATAGACGAAATTATGAAAATGTTACCGCATCGCTATCCGTTTTTGCTGGTGGACAGATTAGAAGTGGAAGTGCCGGGCGAAAAGGGTATCGGTTTGAAAAATTTGACCATGAACGAGCTGTTTTTCCAAGGGCATTTTCCGGGAAATCCGATTATGCCGGGGGTGTTGCAGGTTGAAGCTATGGCGCAAACCGCCGGTTGTGTGGTGATGAGCGCAATGGAAGATTTTGCCGAGAAAAAACGCAGTGTGCTGTTTATGGCAGTGGACAATGTGAAATTCAGAAAACCGGTGCGACCGGGCGATCAGCTTAAAATGCACGTGGAAAAAGTGAAAATGCATCGCAATATTTTTGTTTTTCACGGTGTTTCTAAAGTGGACGACCAAGTGGTGTCGGAAGCGGATCTAACAGCAATGATTATTGAAGAATAAAAAACGCCATATAATGGGCTTCTAATCAAAGGTTTTTTGCCTTATGTAGCTTTATCTACACCGCGGCAAAAAACCTTTTTCTATTAGCCTCATTATCTGGCGTTTTTAAATTGAACAGGCGGTACACCGCGCAAAGAGGGAAACTTCGTATCTACACACGCCAGATGGGGTTTTAATATGGCTGAGATTGCCCGATTCAGTCGGGCAATGACAGGGCGAAATCTAAAAAAGCTCGCTTAATATAAAGCGAGCTTTTTTGTGATAAAACATATTAAGCTTGTTTGTTTCCGGTGTTGCCTTTTTGGGCACGTAATGCGTCCATAAACACATTGGCTGGAGCCGTGCGTTCATCAGCTTTGCTGACAAGCTGAAAAGTTTCGTTATTAACCCGAGCATTTTCATAATGTATGTTGTCAGGATTTTTCTCGGTTGCAAATTCAATTAATACCGGCTTATCTTCCTGATTTTGCCGCATCTTTTCAATTTTTTCCTTATTTGAAGAAGCATATGCAACAGATTGGTGCTGCATATCTATAATATCTGCCCGAACAACGCCATCATGCGTTATGGTCAGAACAAATTGTGCTTTATCTGCCAACATCTGAAACAGAGGGGTCAGTTTAAAAGAGGAAGTAGGCATTATTTTTGCGAACTCTTCTATTTTTTCAACGGTTCCTTTACGTTCTTCCGGTGTGTAAATGGCACCAAAGCTACCTTGTTTTTGCTTTTCTAATGCAGCAAAAACATTGTCTTCTTGCAGGTGGCGGATTAAATCATCGGGATATATAACAAAGCCATCACCATTATTATGATGATGCAACAAATGATTCTTTTCCAAATAATTTCTTGAAACGGCCACTTTAATGTGGTCAATGATATTTTCCGGTCCCTGAATACCGCTTTTGGTTATGATATCTTCGTGTGCAGTATTATGCTCTTCCTGTGACATTTGAGGAGAATTAGCGCGGATTTCCTTCTTGTGTAGGTGTAGCTCGTCCGGATTTTCCATTTCATCGGTAGAACCTGCAAGACCAGACAACGCTATGCCGGTGACAATAGCCGCGCCGGTAAGGGCAGTTTTAGGATTATCGGCAACCGCCCGATAAATCTTGGAATCTTCAATCTTTTTACCCAATTTACGCAGTTTGCTTTGAACATCGTTTGATTCCGGTGCTTTTTCTTCGGCAACTTTTTGTTCCAGTTTTTGGTAAAATTTATTTTCTTTCTCTCTATGTTGACGATATTCTTCAGGTGTTGGCTCATTTAAATGCTCGTTCAGCAGCTCGCGACTTTCTGGTGTGTTAAACAAATACTTATCCATAAAGTTCAGCAATCGGTATTCGCGTTTAGCTTTAGCAATCGGGCCGGCATAATCACCTTTGTTATTAAAGGTTTGCCAATCGCCTTCCCGCACTTTTTTATAAACATCCATAACATCTTCAAGCTTATCTAATTCAGGCCGATAAAAGTCAACATAACCGGTCACAATGTTATTGTCATATTTAGCTTCGTCTTTATACAAGTAAACACCGATACTGTTGTTGCAAACATCCATTTTTAATATATAACGACCGTCTTTCTTATCGTTAATATCATACGTTAAACGTGTTGTTTTATATTCTTTATCATATATGTGGTCATATATAGCTTTGTCGCATGATTTGGATTCACGTTGGAGTGTGACATCATAGCCTTCATAGCTGTGTTTTTCTGTTTTCCAATTTTTGTGCATATAGTCTTCTACGATTTGTTTACGCTCAGGTGTGTTGAAAATATTTTCATCCATAAATTTGAGCACGGCTTCTTTACACTTGCTTCGCGGTTCCCCATCATGTTCGTCCGCGAAATTCCAATCATTTTCGGCTATTTTGCGATAAACATGAGCAAATTGCTCCAGCGAAAAATGGTTACCAAATGTGCCATAATTGTCACACAAATACGGGTTATCCATCGGAATGGTTATCGGCGGAAAATTATCTAACTTGATGATACCGTATTCGTTAAGTTTTAATTCTCCCTGTCTGCCTTCATCGTTGTATTTAACACAACAGACGGCGTCGCCAAAATCTTGCTTGATACTTTCTTCAAAGATCTTAAAAGAATCGGTTTCGGTATCAAAAATGTCTAACGGTCTGTCAGCCTTTACCTTATAGGATTTATTGTTTTCGGTCATTATGGTTACCCCCCCTTTTTATTGCTTTATATAAGGATAATTGTAGCATAAATGGAATTTTTGTCAATATTTTTCTTAAGGATAGATTTTCTGTTCCGGCTCTTTAGGATAACAGTTTTAATATAGCCAAAATCCTGTGATCAAATCATAGGGCGACAGGGCTCTTAATTCATGTGAGTGGCTGCTTTTTTAATTTTCGTTGGCCGGCAGACATAGATGCAGGCGTTGCAATTCTTGAAAAAATTTGTCATCGGCAGCGTCGGTTTTGTCATTGCCCTGCGGTGCCAAATATGAAATATTACCGTTATCATCGGTCAGCTTTTTCTCGCCAAAATCGGCCAGCAAATTTTCGTATGACATCAAAACCATATCCAAAATATCTTTATCCAAATCGCAAAACAGGCTGTAATCAAGTTTTTTGTCGGGTAAGCGAACGCTGTTTATCAATTTGATACGGCAAGAATTATCGGTGTATTTGGCCGCCAGTCCCCTTTCAATTTTCAGCTTTATATCAGATGAAGTCGGCTCAGACCAACGGCGTTGGCCGAATTTGTGCTTGCGGCAAAAATCGGTCGCAAACAGCAAATTTTGTGTCGGAATGTTATCTTTATCGCGATAAACGGCGATGTTTTTATTGAGCAATAAGGCGTTTAAGTCATCGTAGGATTTGAGGTTGGCAACTTCAGGTTGAGGTAAATAGATGTCAAAGTTGTTATATAGCATATGACATTTGCCGCCTTTGGGACCGATGATGGTAACGTTATTTTCAATAAACATAAAATGACGCTTTTCAACTGTCGGGCGGCAGGTTTGCAGAGCAGATTGCAAAGAGCTTGGCAAACGGTCTATTTTGCGGCGGTTTTGTTCTATTTCCTGCGGTGTTGCCGCAATGGCAGAAGTGTGGCAGACCTCATTGCGCAACTTTGTCCACACGGCATCAAAGTGTCCGGCGGTCAGCGTGGTTTGCACCGGTGGTTCATTTTCTTCATCGTTGATGGTGGTGTAGGTCAGCGTTATCGGCTGGAAAGAGCGGTCTTTCATTGCTTTGATAAGCGACAAATGCTCGCTGCCGTTCAGACCGCAGGTTATTTTGGTGCCGCCGACGCCCTCCAGATATGTGGTTACGCTAAACCGGCATAAATCATCGGAAATGCCATTGATATCAATATCTATTTTGAATTTTGCTCCGCCGAATTGGTTGCTGAGAAGCTGTAAATCGGGATTTTGTGCCACAAAGTCTTCGCTATAGGCTCGGCAATCGGCGGCGGCGCGCATTAGGTCAGGGCTGAAGTTATATAAAACAACTTTTTTTTGCTGAGTTTGCTGTATCGGCTCAAGTATAAAATTAGGCGTTTGTTCTGTCGGCGCGGCATTGGTGATTTTTGCGCTCACCAGTAACATCAATAAAATCAAAATACGCATAAAATTTCTCCCTGTTTTTTATATTGTTATCATAAGAGAGAGGAAGGGGTTATGCAAGTTTTATTTTAAAAAAACGGCCGAAGCGGCCGTGTTTTGAAAAGATTGGTAGTCCCGGGCAGAGTTGAACTGCCGACCCATCCATGTGAAGGATATGTGATAACCGTTTCACCACGGAACTGTAATAATGTTGCAACTGGTAGTCCCGAGCAGAGTTGAACTGCTGACTCATCCATGTCAAGGATACGTGATAACCGTTTCACCACGGAACTGTCTTTGCCTATAATATTCATTTTTATGTGCTTGTCAAAGGGAAATTGCAAAAAAAATGAAAAATTTTATCAATATAGCGCCAATTTTTGGTTGATATAAATAAAGAAGGTGCTGTTTATGGCTTGTATTAAAGCCATAGAAGTTATAAAAAGTAATGAAATCAATACGATTTGCGCGTCTTTTATTGGCATTTTATTCTCCTGATCTGTTATTTAAGCTATAAGATGTTATATATCAAAAAAATAAAAATGCAACTAAAAAGTTATATTTATTTTATGACGCAACCTAAAATTATTTTAAGAAAGGAGCGCCGCACGTGAGAAGGGATGACAGTGTTATTGTTGCCCGCACTGACGTGCGGAGATGCCTACGGAGTGCTTTGCACTCCTCTGCATGACAAGGGAAAAGATGAATGTTCAGTATAACAAGGTAAGAAAAAGCCCCTCGGTATGACAGAGGGGCTGATGTGGTTAAATTAAAGTTATTGTTGCAGGTTGCGTAAGCTGTTGATGATGTTTGTAGCATCACTCTGAGCTTGCTCGCTGATGCCCATTGATTCCAGTGCCAATTTTTTCATACAGCCTGAAGCCAAATCTTTGGCAGTATTATAAACAGAATCATTGAATAATGTGCCTGCTGAAAAGCGCGCCTGCGCCTCGCTTAACATACAAGTGTGCATGCGGCTTTGCGCCGAGCCGGTATCAGACGAATTGCCGCCGGACGGTAACATATTTTTTATATCGGCACAGCCAAACAATAATACAACAGCGGCAAGTAAGTAAATTTTTTTCATTTTATTCTCCTTAAATAAGATTGATTTTATTTAAGTTATAAATGTCATCAGTTAATATTTGATAAAAAATTATATACACTTTATGGTGTATTTTGATTTTAAAAATTGACAAGTAAGTTGTATGATTTTAATATTCTATATAATATTTTATGGGATTTTATGGGAACTAAAAAAATGACAGCAAAAAAATCTATACGCGGCAGAATTGACGATAATGAGCCGAATCCGGTTGATGTGCATGTGGGAAAAAGAATTCGCTTGCGGCGCACATTGTTACATATTACACAGCAACAAATGGCTGAAATGCTCGGTCTGACTTTTCAACAGGTGCAAAAATATGAAAAAGGCATGAACAGAGTCGGCGCCAGCCGTTTATGGGATGTCAGCCGCGTTTTAAATGTGCCGATGGGATTTTTCTTTGAGGATATGGACGGCGATATTGCTTCGCAAAGTCCGCGTATGCTGAGCAAAAACGAGGATTATTGCGTGGCCGAAGCACATCAGACTTTTGATGATGATCCGATGAAACGCGCTGAAACATTGGAGCTTGTGCGCGCATATTATAAAATACCGAATCGCGCAATTGCCCGTAATTTGCACGATTTGATTGTGGCTCTGTCAAAGTCAAATGCGCATCTGTCAGACGACGAAAATGACGATGATGAAAAATAAGAGCTGCTGATGATGCTTCCGCCAAAATTTTTCGGACGACGCCAAGGGCGCACCATTCATAAAACAAAAAATTTTTTATTAGAGCATTTTTTGCCGCGATTGCTCTTAAACCGAAATCAACCGATTGATTTGCCGGCATGTTTCGGAACGCCGAAGCAACGCTATTGTTTGGAAATCGGGTTTGGTGACGGCGAACACTTGGCGGCATTGGCAAAGGCGAATCCGCAAACCGGATTTATCGGTATAGAAGTTTATAAAAACGGTGTGGCGAATTTACTCAATATTTTGACAGGCATCAGAGAGGGTAACGAATGTCCGGCTGACGGCACCGTTGAGCTGGCTCAAGGACGCGTTGATAATGTGCGCGTTTTTGATGACGATGCACGGCTGCTGTTTGATCAATTATCGGACGGCGTTTTTGATAAAATTTATCTGCTGTTTCCGGACCCATGGCCAAAGAAAAAGCATGCGGCACGGCGTTTTGTTAATCCGGATAATTTAAATCAGCTGTCGCGGTTGTTGAAAACAGGCGGTATTTTGCAAATTGCCACCGATCACCCAGTTTATAAGCGTTGGGTGCTTGAGCAAATGAGGGCGCGCACTGATTTTGTATGGACGGCAAAAACTTCCGACGATTGGCGCAATCCACCGGAGGACTGGCATGAAACCAAGTATCAGCGTAAGGCCATCAGAGAGGGGCGTAGGGCGGTCTTTTTTGAATACCAAAAAGTGTAAACCTCGTCTAATGGTCTATAACTTGTAAATTTCTCGCTCGTGTACTTCTTTTGTACACGTCGCTCTAAATTCACTGCGTTCTAGCCTCATTATCCGAGGTTTAATCTTGAACAGGCGTTGATTTGCAACTTTTTTCTTGTGTACTTCTTTTGTACATGTCGCTTAAAAAGCACGTCTCATCTGACTCATTAGACGCGTTATATTGGGGTGGAACATTGAAAATTATGTGGCGCAATCATGCACGCTAGTCGAGGTTTACAACCTCGTGTAAATAAAAATAAACAGTCATTACTTGAGCAGTCGGGTAATGACATTGTTTTTTTACCGCACTTTGTGCGGAGATGCCTTTGTTGCCTACGTCTCCTCTGCATGACAGTTTAAAAAAGTGCGAGGGGGAGTTTGTTTTTTTTGCCGCACTGGCGTGCGGAGATGCCTTCGTCGCCTATGGCTCCTCTGCATGACAGGGGAAAATGCTCCTTAGGATGACGAGAAAAAAAGCTCAGGATAAAGGAAGTGCAATTTTTATTTTGTCACAAAGCGTAAATGAGTCGGGAGAGTCGTTTAAAATGTGTTTAGACTCTTTTTTGACTCAAAAAATGCATTTTCGCCAATTTTTTGCTTGCAATCGGGGTAAAGTTATGATATAAGCGCGCTACAACAATTGTTTTGAGAGGGTTTACCTCGCAGCGAAGCAAATATAAAATATAGGGCAAACCTTTGTTGCGAAAGCGTTTGTCAGAGTTTAACAAATTTTAGACGGCATGAAATCATGTTGTAATTTTTTTGCCGTTTAGTTATAGGAAAAAGTATAAAATGGAAACACAAAATATACGAATCCGCCTGAAGGCTTTTGACCACAGATTGCTTGATCTCTCTACAGCAGAGATTGTGCATACGGCTAAAAGAACAGGCGCTACGGTAAGAGGGCCGATTCCTCTGCCGAACAAAATCGAAAAGTTTACGGTGAACCGTTCACCGCACGTTGATAAAAAATCTCGTGAACAGTTCGAAATCAGAACACATAAAAGACTTTTGGATATTGTTGATCCGACACCGCAAACGGTTGATGCTTTGATGAAGCTGGACTTGGCTGCCGGTGTTAATGTTGAAATTAAATTGTAATAATTAATGTTGGCGCTTGAAAGAGCAGTCAACCTATTAAGAAAAGGAAAAATAATAATGCGTACGGGTCTAATCGCAAAAAAATTAGGAATGTCCCGCATATTTGAAGCAGACGGCACACATGTTCCGGTAACTGTTTTAAGTGTTGAAGGTTTGCAGGTTGTCGGTATTCGCACAACCGAAAAGGACGGCTATAATGCTGTTCAATTAGGAACAGGCGCTATTAAAGCGAAAAACGTTAAGAAGCCGCAGAAGGGATATTTTGCAAAGGCTAAAGTGGAACCGAAGAAGAAGTTGGGCGAATTCAGAGTTTCTGAAGATTGCTTACTGAATGTCGGTGCCGAATTATCTGTAGAACATTTTGTTGCCGGTCAATATGTTGACGTTTGCGCAACATCTAACGGTAAAGGTTTTGCCGGTGTTATGAAACGTCATAACTTTGCCGGTTTGGAAGCCAGCCACGGTGTATCAATTTCGCACCGTTCTCATGGTTCTACAGGACAAAGACAAGATCCGGGTAAGGTATTTAAGGGCAAAAAGATGGCCGGCCACATGGGTGCTGAGCGTGTAACCGTTCAAAACCTGAAGGTGGTTTTGGTTGATCCGTCTAAAGGCCTGATTATGGTTAAGGGCGGCGTTCCGGGCTCTGAAAACACATGGGTAAGAATTACCGATGCGGTTAAGAAGCCGGCAACTGTTGCTTTACCGATGCCTGCCGGACTGAAGAAAGTTGATGAACCTGTTGCAGCAACTGAAGCTCCAGTTGAAAATGCAGAATAATTGAAGGAATGATGAAATGAAACAGGACATCTTAAATTTAGAAAATAAAAATGTTGGTTCAATTGAACTTAACGACGCCATTTACGGCTTAGAAGTTCGCGCTGACATTTTACAACGCGTTGTGACTTGGCAGTTGGCCAGATTGCAAAGCGGCAATCATGCCACCAAAGGTCGTTCCGATGTGGCTTTGACGCCGTCTAAACCGTTCAAACAAAAAGGTTCGGGTAATGCACGTCAGGGTTCCAGAAAAGGTGCGCAATTCCGCAAAGGTGGTGTTGTGTTTGGTCCGATTGTAAGAGATCACTCTTTTGATTTGACCAAGAAATTCAGAAGACTCGGTCTGAAGACCGCTCTTTCGGCAAAAGCGAAAGAAGGTAACCTGATCGTTATTGATGAAGCAAAGTTGTCGGCCCCGAAGACAAAAGATTTACAAGCTAAATTGGCTGCCTGCGGTTGGACAAACTGCCTCATTATTGACGGCAAGGAAGTAGATGTTAATTTTGCGCTGGCCAGCCGCAACATTATCGGTGTAGATGTGTTGCCGACAATCGGTGCCAACGTTTATGACATCTTAAGAAAGGACAAATTGGTATTAACAAAGGATGCGGTCCGTTGCTTAGAGGAGAGATTAAATGGTTAAGAGCAAATCAAACAATGTTACCGCGAAGATGTATGATACATTAATTCGTCCGGTAATTACCGAAAAATCTATGGTTTCATCGGAAGCAGGAAAAGTGGTATTTATGGTACCTTTATCTGCAACGAAAGACAGCGTTAAGGCTGCTGTGGAAGCAATTTTTAACGTAAAAGTAAATAAGGTAAATACGATTAAACAATTTGGCAAGGCGAAAAGCTTCAGAGGTCATATCGGACATCGTTCGGACTATAAGAAAGCAATTATTACCCTTGCTGATGGTCAAAATATTGATGTTACAACAGGAATTTAATCATGGCTTTGAATACATATAAGCCCACATCGGCAGGCAGACGCCAACTTATTCTCGTTGACAAGAGCGAGTTATACAAGGGCAAACCTGAAAAAAGCTTAACCAAAGGTATAAGCAAAACCGGTGGGCGTGATAATTTCGGACACGTAACAAGTCGTCGTATCGGTGGCGGTCATAAGCGCAGCTATCGTGTGATTGACTTTAAGCGTAAAAAATTTGATATAGAGGCAACGGTTGAGCGTATTGAATATGACCCGAACCGCACGGCGTTTATTGCTTTAATCAGCTATAACGACGGTGAAAAGGCGTATATTTTGGCACCGCAAAGACTGAAAGCCGGCGATAAAGTTATTTCTGCTGCCAAAGCAGATATTAAGCCGGGTAATGCAATGCCTTTAAAGAATATGCCGGTGGGCACGATTGTGCACAACGTTGAACTGCGCGCAGGCAAAGGCGGCCAATTGGTTCGTTCTGCCGGTTGCTATGCTCAAGTTGTTGGTAAAGATGCCGGTTATGTTCAGCTGAAACTGAACTCCGGTGAGTTGAGAATCGTTCGTGAAGAATGTTTAGCAACTGTTGGTGCAGTTTCTAATCCGGATAACCAGAACGTTTCTTTAGGTAAGGCAGGTCGCAATCGCTGGCTGGGCAATCGTCCGGTTTCTCGCGGTGTGGCGATGAACCCTGTGGATCACCCGCTTGGTGGTGGTGAAGGCAGAACTTCGGGCGGACGCCATCCGGTTACGCCGTGGGGTAAGCCGACTAAGGGTGCTAAGACACGTTCTAACAAGAAGACGGATCGCTTTATTATGAGATCTCGTCATGATAACAAGAATTAATAGGGAGAAATGCTAATGACACGTTCTGTATGGAAAGGACCTTTTGTTGATGGCTATCTCTTGAAGAAAGCTGAAGCGGCGAGAAGTTCAAGCCGTAATGAAGTGATTAAAATTTGGTCACGTCGCTCAACGATGATTCCGGAATTTGTAGGATTAACGTTTGGTGTTCACAACGGCCATAAATTTATTCCGGTATTGGTGACTGAAGACATGGTTGGTCATAAGTTTGGCGAATTTGCGCCGACGAGAACCTTCTATGGTCATACCAAAACAGCAGACAAAGCGAAGAGAGGTTAATTATGGTTCAGAATAATGTAAAACAAGCAAAAGCGGTGTGCAAATCTATTCGCACCAGCTCGCGCAAATTGAACTTGGTTGCCCAAACCATTCGCGGTTTGAATGTTGAAAAAGCGGTTGCCGAACTGAGCTTTTCTAAAAAGAGAATAGCAAAGGTTGTGTTAGATTTGCTGCAATCAGCCATTTCTAACGCGGAGAACAATCATAATTTGAACATTGACAAGCTCGTAGTTAGCGAAGCTTATGTCGGTAAAGGAATTGTAATGAAACGTATGAACGCGCGTGGTCGCGGCAGAAGCGCTCGGATTTTGAAGCCGTTTTCGCAGATGACTATCGTTGTTTCGGAGCGTGGGGAGTAAATAAATGGGACAGAAAGTTAATCCTACAAGTCTTCGTTTAGGTGTAAATCGCACTTGGGACTCTCGTTGGTATGCTGATGAAAAGTTTACTGACTATCTCCACGAAGACCTTAACATTAGAAAGTTTTTGAATGAAAAATTGGCGCAAGCGGGCATCAGCCACATTGTGATTGAGCGTCCGGCCAAAAAAGCCAGAGTAACAATTCATTCGGCAAGACCGGGTGTTGTTATTGGCAAGAAAGGTCAAGACATTGAGAATTTGAGAAAAGAAATTCAAAAGCTGACCGAATCTGAAGTTCAACTTAACATTGTTGAAGTCAGAAAGCCGGAATTAGATGCTAAATTGGTTGCCGACGCGGTAGCGCAGCAGTTGGAAAGACGTGTTGCATTCCGTCGTGCCATGAAGCGCGTGATGCAATCGGCATTACGTTTGGGTGCGGAAGGAATCAAAGTGAGCTGCAGCGGTCGTTTGGGCGGTGCTGAAATCGCCAGAACGGAGTATTATCGTGAAGGTCGCGTGCCTTTGCATACGCTCAGAGCTGACATTGACTATGCAACCTCAACGGCTCATACCACTTATGGCGCTTGCGGCGTAAAGGTTTGGATCTATAAAGGTGAAATCATGGGTCACGATCCGATGGCGCAAGACAAAAAGTTGGCTGAACAAAAGTAAGATGTGAGGTTAAGAGATGTTAAGTCCAAAACGTTTAAAGTTCCACAAGCAGCATAAAGGCCGCATTCACGGCATGGCTAAAGGTGGATCAGAATTAAGTTTCGGTTCATTTGGCTTAAAGGCTTTGACACCGGACCGCGTGACAGCGCGTCAGATTGAGGCGGCTCGTCGTGCGATTACGCGTGAAATGAAGAGACTTGGTCAATTATGGATCAGAATTTTCCCAGATGTTCCGGTATCGGATAAGCCGGCCGAAGTTCGTATGGGTAAAGGTAAAGGCGCTATTGAATTTTGGGTAGCCAGAGTTAAACCGGGTCGTATTATGTTTGAAATCGGCGGTGTTTCGGAAGAAGTAGCGCGCAAAGCATTTGCTTTGGGTGCAGCGAAATTGCCGGTTAAGAGCAAATTTGTGAAACGCTTAAACTCTGATACGAAAAAAGGAGAAGCATAATGGTAAAAACTAAAGATTTACGCGCTATGACGATTGATGAATTGGAAAGCAAATTGTTAGAATGCAAGAAAGAGCAAGCTAACTTGCGTATTCAACAATCAACCGGTCAGTTGCAAAACACCTCTAATTTGAGAAAAGCACGCCGTGAAGTAGCGAAAATCAACACGCTCATTACTGAGCGCAAGAAGAATAGTTAGGAGAAAGAACATGCCTAAAAGAATTCTTCAAGGTGTCGTTGTTAGTGATAAACAGGATAAGACTGTGGTGGTCAGCGTTGAGCGCCAAGTTATGCATCCGGTTTACAAGAAGATCGTGAAAAAGAGTAAGAAATTTGCTGCTCACGACGAGAACAACCAGTTCAAGGTAGGGGATAGAGTGTCTATTGAAGAATGCCGCCCTATTTCTAAGAACAAATCTTGGACTGTAATTTCTGATAACGCCTAGGATATGAAGGAATAAGAAAATGATACAAATGCAAACCAACCTAGATGTAGCTGATAATTCAGGCGCACGTCAGGTGCAGTGCATCAAGGTTCTTGGTGGTTCCAAGAGAAAGACTGCCTCGGTGGGCGATGTGATTGTGGTTGCAATCCAAGAAGCCTTGCCGAAAGGGCACGTTAAAAAAGGCGACGTTTACAAGGCTGTTATTGTTAGAACAGCCAGCGATATTCGTCGCAAGGACGGAAGTGTAATCCGTTTTGACAGCAACGCAGCCGTTTTAATTAACAAAGACGGCGAGCCGATTGGCACACGTATTTTTGGCCCTGTGACCAGAGAATTGCGTGCCAAGAAGTTTATGAAAATCATTTCATTAGCACCGGAGGTATTATAATATGCCGAAAATGAAAATTAAGAAAAACGACACGGTTATCGTTATCTCGGGAGATGATAAAGGTAAGACCGGCGTAGTTAAAAAAGCCATGCCGAAAGAAGGCAAAGTAATTGTTGAAGGTATTAACATGGTTAAGCGCCATACGAAACCGACACAGAACAATGCCGGCGGGATTGTAAGCAAAGAAGCAGCGATACATGTTTCTAACGTTGCGCTTGCCAAAGACGGCAAAGCGACCAAAGTCAGCTACAAAGTTGTAGATGGCAAAAAGGTTCGTGTGGCTCGTAAATCCGGTGAAGTAATCGATTAATGGGAGAAAATTTTATGACTAATTTTGAAAAATTATATAACGACGTCATAAAGAAATCTCTTGTGGAAAAATTCGGTTACAAGAACCCACATGAGATTCCGAAGCTGACAAAGATTGTTTTGAATATGGGTATTGGCGCTGCCGTTACCGATAAGAAAAAAGTGACTTCCGCCATGGAAGAGTTGGCTTTGATTGCCGGTCAACAGCCGGTTATGACAAAAGCACGCAAATCAATCGCAACTTTCAAATTGCGTGAAGGTATGCCGATTGGTTGTAAAGTAACTTTACGTTCGGACAGAATGTATGAGTTTCTTGAAAGACTGGTGAATATGGCTTTACCGCGCATCAGAGACTTTCACGGCATTACCGGAAAGAACTTTGACGGCAAAGGCAACTTCGCTTTCGGTATTAAGGAACAAATCATTTTCCCTGAAATTAACTACGAAAAAGTAGATGAAGTCAGAGGACTTGATATTGTTATTTGCACAACAGCTAAGACAGATGAAGAAGCTAAGTTATTGCTGACTTCTTTCAACTTGCCTTATAAGAAATAAGCGGAGATTTTACTATGTCAAAAACAAGTTCAGTATATAGAAACTTGAAAAGAGTTAAGATGGCGGCAAAGTTCGCGAACCGTCGTCAGAAGCAAAAAGAAATTGCGATGGATAAGAATGCAACTCCGGAAGAGAGAATGCAGGCGCAATTTGCTTTGCAAAAGTTTCCGAGAAATTCTGCAAAATGCCGCATTCGCAATCGTTGCAGAATTACGGGACGTTCACGCAGTTATTACAGAAAGTTCGGTTTAAGCCGTGTTGAATTGAGAGATTTGGCAAGCTTTGGCGAAATTCCTGGTTTAGTAAAATCAAGTTGGTAAGGAGGAAAAGTATCATGTCTATGAGTGATCCTTTGGGCGATATGCTCACACGCATTAGAAACGCACAAAGAGCGAAAAAGAGTGATGTGGTATCACCTGCTTCTCGCTTGCGTGAAAATGTGTTAGAAGTTTTGAAAAGAGAAGGCTACATTGAAGGTTTTGAAAAAAGCAATGTGCGTCCGGGTGTTGATGAACTTCGCATTAAATTAAAATATTTTGAAGGTGCCGGTGTAATTACCGAGATTTACCGTGTTTCTACGCCGGGTCGTCGCGTTTATTCAAGCGTGAAAGATTTGCCGCGTGTTTATAACGGTTTGGGCATCTCCATTATTTCAACTCCGCAAGGCGTTATGAGCGATAATGAAGCACGTAAGGCCAATGTGGGCGGTGAAGTTTTGTGTCAGGTATTCTAAGGAGGGAAGAACAATGTCAAGAGTTGGAAAATATCCTGTAGTTGTTCCTGCCGGAGTAGAATTAAGCATTAACAACAATACGGTTACCGCAAAAGGTAAATTGGGTGAACTGAGTTTCACATTTGATGACAGCCATGTTAACGCCAAATTGGAAGACGGAAAAGTAACCGTTTCTCCGCTTTCGCAAAGCAATATGTCGCGCGCATTATGGGGCACAACCCGCGCTCGCATTAACGATTTGGTTAAGGGTGTCAGCGAAGGGTTCACAAAAGAAATGGAATTAGTGGGCGTTGGTTACAAAGCTCGCTTAGATGGCAAAAATTTGGTATTGTCATTAGGTTTTTCGCACGAAGTTGTTTTCAAAACACCGGAAGCGATTAAAATTTCTTGTGAATCTCCGACGCAAATTAAAATCTTTGGTGCCGACAAACAAACGGTTGGCCAAGTGGCCGCCGAACTTCGTAAGTATAGAAAACCGGAGCCGTATAAAGGCAAAGGCGTGAAATATGCTAACGAAACCGTTCGTCGTAAAGAAGGTAAGAAGAAATAAGGAATAAGTCGATGAATACACCAAAAAAATTGTTTGAGAGAAGAAAGGCTCGTGTAAGATCTGCAATTAAAGCAGCTGCAAACGGCAAATTAAGATTGTCGGTTTTCCGCAGCGGCAAGCATATCTATGCACAAATCATTGACGATGTAAAAGGTTTGACTGTTGCTTCGGCTTCAACATTGGATAAAGAAGTCAGAGGTCAGGTTAAAAAATCTTCTACGGTTGAAGCCGCCGGCTTCATTGGTAAAATAATTGCTGAAAGAGCAGCTAAATCCGGTATTTCCGAAGTTGTATTTGACAGAGGCGGATATATCTATCATGGCCGTGTTAAGGCTTTGGCAGACGCTGCACGCGAAGCTGGTTTGAAATTCTAGGAGATGAAGATGGTACAATCTACAGATCGTCATAATAACAAAAAAGAAGTTAAAGAAGAGCTGGTTGAAAGACTGGTTCACGTTAACCGCGTTGCCAAAACCGTTAAAGGTGGCCGCACCATGAGCTTTGCTGCCGTGGTTGTGGTTGGTGACCAAAAAGGGCGTATCGGTTTTGGAACCGGTAAAGCTGCTGAGGTGCCGGAAGCCATTGTTAAGGCAACGAATGAAGCTAAAAAGAACATTATCCGCATTCCGTTGCGCGAAGGCAGAACTTTGCACCACGATATTGCCGGTCGTTTCGGCGCCGGTAAGGTGGTGTTAAGAACGGCTCCTGCCGGTACCGGTGTGATTGCCGGCGGTCCGATGCGTGCCGTATTTGAAGTTTTGGGCGTGCAAGACGTTGTGGCTAAGTCTTTAGGTTCAAATAACCCGTATAACATGATTAAGGCAACTTTTAACGCTTTAACATCTATCAATTCTCCGAGAATGGTGGCAACAAAGCGTGGTAAGAAAGTTGGCGATATCGTCAGCCGTCGCGAAAATACTGCGGCTGCTAAAGAAGGCAAAGAGGAGGCATAATCATGGCTGCAAAGAAAAAAATTAAAGTAACCAGAACAGGCAGCACGATTGGTCGTCCGGCTATTCAGGAAAAAAACTTGCGTGGTTTGGGTTTGACCAAAACCGGTCGCACGGTTGAACTGGAAGATACGCCGTCGGTTCGCGGAATGATTAAGAAGGTATCTCATTTGGTTAAGGTTGAAGAATAACAGGGGATTGTGCAGAAAGGTTGTCATACTTGTAAATTTTCTTCTTGTGTAGTTATTTCTACACGGCGGCAAAAATTCACAGCGTAGCACAGCCTTTCTTCCCAATCTTTAGATGTTGTGAAGAAACTTTGATTGAGTGAGCATAGAGATTAAGGAATAAGAAAATGAAACTTAATGAATTAAAAGATAACGAAGGCGCTACCAAAAACCGCAAACGCGTTGGTCGCGGCATCGGTTCCGGTAAAGGTAAGACCTGCGGCCTCGGCCACAAAGGTCAGAAAGCTCGTGCCGGCGGTGCTAAGATGGGCTTTGAAGGTGGTCAAATGCCGATTTATCGTCAATTACCGAAGCATGGTTTTAAAAATCCGTTCGCAAAGACATTTGCAGTGGTTAATTTGGATACCATTCAAAAGGCTATTGATTCCGGCAAATTAGACGCCAAAGCAATTACCGTTGAAACATTGCTTTCTTCAAATGTGATTTCAAAGAAGCTGGACGGTATTCGTTTGCTGGCACGCGGTGCTGTAACAAGCAGCATTAACATCACTGTTAACTCTGCTTCAAAGCAGGCTGTTGCGGCGGTAGAAAAAGCCGGTGGCAAGGTAAACTTCGCTTAACGGCTCATCTGCTTGTTGTTTTTCTCCTCGTGTACTATTTGTGTACACGTCGTCTAAAAACAACGGCGCATCTGGCACATTATTCGAAGTTTATAGAAAAGAGAAATAAAAGGAAGTGCTTATTGTGCTTCCTTTTTTGTTTTGCGGAAATATGTTGACTTTTGTCTATTTGTACGGTAGAATGAGAGCATAAATAATAAAAAACACAGGAGTTAGCATCATGGAAAAGCAAAAATTTCGTATACCGGGTGAGCCGGAAACCTTTGAAGAAACCCTCAAAGGTTTGTATAAATTGAATTATGACGATACAGGTATTGAATTTAAGGAAAAATTTGATGAGAAGGATCGTTTAGTCGGGCTTGAATATAAAGATACGCTTTCAGACAGTGAGGCCTTAAAAAATATGCGGGTTTCAGAAATTAGAATGCGTAACGGTTCGGCAAAAATTGAATATCATGATGATGGCAAGACGTCAATGATTATAGATGTGGTTGGAATGCAGGCGCGCAAAACGCTCGGAATTAAGCATTTCAGTAAAGGTTTTACGTTTGATTATCACTGGGAACGCGGGTTTGATGAAGCCGGCCACCGTATTTATGCCAAAGGTGTGATAGAAGGTGAAGATTATTATATGCGTGATAAAGATGGTCGTATTACATCTTCAGTACTTGACAATGGTAGGGAAACCAATACTTTTGATTATGATGAAAAAGGTCGTATTTCTAATTGGCAACATACGTATAAGGATGTAAATAGAGGGGATGAAGATAATAAAAGACATTTTGAATATGATGAAGATGGTAGTTACACGGTTAAATCAATCAATAAACGTGGTAATAAAATCTCTTCAATAGGTGAAACAAAATGTAATGCGCAAAATGAGATTTTATCCGAAGTATATAAGGATAAGGATTTAGTTGTGTATTTTGAAAAACAGTTCCGCCCGCAAGAAGATGATTATATGAGTTTTCGCTATGATGATAAGCCTGGTAAGATAGACTACATAACGATTGATGATGGCAAGAATTATCACACTATCCGTGGTGATTTCAAATTTGATAAAGAAACATATTTAGCGGTGCCGAACAGTGTGCTCCTCGCTTGTGAAAATTCGGAAATGCTGGATAAGGCGGTTGAATATGAAAAAGGTCGCGAAGGTGCAATTATAAACAATTTATCAAAAATGAGAACTAAAATCGGCGAGACCAATGCGGCAACACAATTAGCGCAAAGTGTTATGCCTAAGAGATCATCGCATAGAAGCGCTAAAACATCTAAAGAAATTGAAATGTAAACAAAAAGCCCTGCCGGATGGTGGGGCTTTTTTTGGTGGATAGTCGGGGGTGGTTGGATAAGGAAGCAGTGCTGACGCACTGAAAGACGAGATCCCTGAACAAGGTGACGCACAGCGCACCTTGAGGGATGACAATATTTATCCGAACTAAAGTTCGGGGATGCTTACGTCGCCTGCGGCTCCTCAGCATGACAGATAAGGAAGCGGTGCTGTGCACCGGAAGATGAGATCCCTGGACGCACGAATGCGCCGCATCGTGCGAGGGATGACAGGTTATTTTTTATTGGTTTTTATTCTTCTTGCGGATTATATTCCAAAACTTGACAGGCAATATCATAATCAAAGCCGGCGCGAACAAGAGTGCCTAAGTCTTTTTGGCGATATTCGCGGCGTAACTCCGGCGCACGAAATGGTCCGATTTTTTTGCGGTGTGCCAGTTTAAGCGCCATCGCCAGCGGGTCAAATTCGGCTTCGGCCAAAATGGCGCCAGTTATGTTCGGGCTAATGCCTTTTTGCTGTAATTTTTGTTGTATGTAGCGCGCCGGTTTTCCGGCATCTAAATATTGGCGAATCTTAATTTCGGCATAGCGGTTATCATCAAGATAGTGCAGTTTTTCAAATTCGGCCAACACATCTTCAATCCACTGCAGAGCCTCGTTTTTATTCCATTGAGGGTTTTCTTTGGCATATACATCAACGCGGCGATACAACACTTGACGCAGATTTTCTACCGACGATTCAAAGCGTTGCAAATAATACAGGCCAATGTTTTTCAGCCGTTGCGGTGTTATTTTTTTTGCCGGACGACGCTTGCGTGCGGTTTGGGCATTTGTATTGACATCATCATAATTATCTGAATTAAACACTTGAAAAAAAACTCCTCTTAACCTAAATTATCAGAAATAATATACAGCTAAGAGGTTTTTAAATGATGAACGATAAGTGCATTTCTTTTAATTTGGACGGCAACGCGTTTCGCGGACGGATTGTGCGGTTGGACAATGTTTTGGCAGAGATGTTTGCACACAGAGCATATCCCGATAATGTGGCATCAGCGGTGGCCGAAACATCGGCTTTGGGGGTGATTTTGGCCAGCTTGATGAAGTTTGACGGCATTTTTACGCTGCAAATGCAAGGCGATGGTGCTATTTCGGTTTTGGTGGCTGATGTGACATCAACAGGCAAAGTGCGCGCAACGGCCAAATATGATGAAGCAAAAATGCATGCGGCGCAGGAGTTGCGTAAAACCGAGGGCGAACTTGAGGCTACGCCACATTGGCTTGGTAAAGGCAATTTGATTTTTACGATTGACCAAGGTGCAAATACCGAGCTTTATCAGGGCGTGGTTGATTTGCAGGGCAAAACTTTGGCTGAATGTGCGTTGCGTTATTTCAAAAATTCGGAGCAAATTGATACGTATTTACGCCTGTTTGTGAGGAAAAACGAGCAAGGGTGGCAGGCGGCCGGTTTGTTGCTGCAAAAAATGCCGACAAAAGGCGGTAAAGCAAGCGAGGCTGCTGATGATTTGAGCGAAGTTTGGAATGAAGATAAAATTTTGGCCGACAGTTTGCGTCAAGATGAAATTTTTGATGCCAATTTGAGTTTGGAAGATATATTATATCGCCTGTTTCATGAGCATAAAGTGGCGGTTAATAAAGTAAGCGAATATTCTTTCGGGTGTCGTTGCGAACGTGAAAAATTGCGTGCCACGCTGAGTTCTATGTCGGCGGAAGATATTGATGCTATGGTGGAAAACGGTAAAATTACCGCCACCTGTAATTTTTGTGGGCAGGTATATAGCTTTGATAAAAGCGAACTGCTAAAGATGTGAAAACTCGTCTAATGGTCTACTACTTGTAATTTTTGCGCTCGTGTACCTCTTTTTGTACACGTCGCTTAAAAGTTGCGGCGCATCTGACACATTATCCGAAGTTTATAAGAATCGGTAGATGCCTTATCCACGCAGAGCGTGGAGGCATGACGATTCATTTTTAACCGAACTAAAGTTCGGAGATTATGACGTCGCCTAAAGGCTCCTCATAATGACAATGTCTTAATGTAAGCGAATTAATGCCACGGAATATTTTCAATACAATCTTTAGGGTGTGTTTCACAATATTCGTCATTATTGTTGTGTTGATAAAGGCGTTTATGGTGCTCGGACATGCGGCGTGATTCCATTTGAGCACATCCGGCAACGTAAAACAATAAAAGTAATATGATACTCAGGCGCATTTCAGTTTCCTCATAAAATTGACCACAGACTAAAGCCGACAAGGCATAAAAGCAGGGTTTTGGCACACCATATCCAAAACTTTGAGCCGCTGTATTGTGCGGCAGATTTCCACAGACCGCGCAAAACAATAATCATATAAGCGACAAAGCAACCGCTTGTTATCAGGTGCAAGACTAAATATATTGCAGTAGTGCCACCGCGCAACAGTAAATTGATGAAGTTTGAAAAGGTGAAATAAACAACATTAACATCACCGCAAACTCGGTTGCGTGAGCATAAAACCTGCAAAAAAGTGTTTTGGGTCAGCGACGTTAATAAAATAAACAGAAAAAATCCGAGCAAGCCATAGCCCCAGAAGGTGGCTCTTAATGAGCATTCGCCGGCAATCAGTCGTTTTAACATTTAAACTCTTCCATTTCTAAAAAAACGTTTCAATCTTAATATACGGACGAACGCCTAATTTTTTCTTAAAATCGGCAATATATTGATTCATTTCTCCCCAAGTGGTCCAACGGTCAACAAAATCGGCGGCAACTTGCGGCGATTTTGACAGCTGAACACGAATGATTTCAGTTAATAAGGCACGCGAACCGGTCTGCATTTTTTCAAAATCAATATGCAATTTGCGGTGGCTGTCAAACCAAAAGGCACCGTATTCATGCAAAAAGTTATATTCTATCAAATCGGCAACGCGGTGAGCTTCTTTGTCTTGCGGATAAGCCTTCATAAAGTGGCGCTTAACAATCCATGTGACATAAATGGCTTTCAGCTCTTCGGCACTGATAATGCCGGCTTTGACGTATTCCGGCATCATGGCGGCCGATACCATATCGGCTTTGTGCTCTTCAATGATGTGTTGATAAACACCCAGAGCGGTCTGATAAGTGCTGTCCGGTCCGAGTGAATGGCCGTTTTCGTGGCCGATGGTAAATAAATGGTCGTATTCGTTGTTGTAATATTTATGCAACTGCGGTGAAACCAATTCTTTTAATATTTTTTCGGTTTTTTCGGATTCGCCACCATGGCGGACTTGGCGATGATACACATTACGTCGGCCGCCGCCGTGCGCCAAGGAAGGTTTATCATTATTAGGCAAGTTTTGTGCCAGAGTAATGCCGCCGCGGCACAAAGCGTAATCGCCGGTCAGCGCCACAATATCGGCATCTACCATGGTTTGTTTGAGCCCTTTTTTACCGCCGACATTTTGTGTGTAACGATCGGCAAACGGCATTAAATCGGCCAATTTGAGCATTTCATCTTTGAATTTTAAAAGCAGAGCCGTGCCTTCTTTGTTGACAATACCGACACGAATGCCGAGCATATCTTTCGGCACCGGTTTTATGCCGAGTGCATTTAAGCGTGACATCAATTCGGAATTTGAAAACAGTGTCGGGGTCAAATGGTCATCGTAATTTTCGCGGCTGACGGTAAATTCAAGTGGCGTTTCTTGCATCTGCGCCCAATGTTTATCGGCCAAAATGTCCATTTCTACATTGTTTTGTAAAAATGCCTGTGCCTGCCAGCCCAAATAATCTTTGAACAGCTCATCGGTGGTGTAGTGTGCGGCGCATTCCAGTTCATTTGCCATTTCCGAAAATTCATCGGCAAAATATTCGGTATAATCAATGGCCTTCAGAATATCGCCGTTGCGGCGCACCATGGTGCGGGCGCTTAGAATTTGTTGCACTTGTTCGGTTTTCCCCGAATCCAACATTTTGTTTAGGATTTGTTGCAATTCGTCGCCGGTGAGGTCGGTCGGATAAAAATTGCGACCGGCAAATTGGTGAACACCCTCAAAGATTTCAACCGGCTCTTTATCCAAACCGTTTGAGCCGGCAACCCCGTTCAACATATTAAACATTTTCAGTGCATCGGCGGCATAAGGGCTTTTGAGCGCGGCTACTTCCAACGCCTGCTTTTGTGTAAGGTTAAGCGGGTGGTCCATTTCAAGTGCAACATCGTTCATGATTTTTGCGGCATTAACCAAGTGCTTGAGCGCTTTTTTATCGCCGTCGGAAAGACTGATGTAGGCAGGATTTTTTTCATCAATCAAGGTAATTTGGCGCACTTCTTTGGTAACGCGATGGTGTAAATCTTTTTTGGTAATGTTAATTTTAAAACCGTTAATTTTCATTGATTATCTCCACTGTTTTAAATTTATAATACATTATTTTTTGCGGTAAAATATCGGTCGGCATGCCGGCTTTGTGTTGCAACGCCTGAGCGGCATCATCAATATTTTGGCGCTGTTCGGGCAGTAAGGCTGCTTTATAATTTTTATATTGCAGATAAAGACCGTCATCGGCTTCTAAATCGTGTTCAATGTCTTGAACCGGCTCGGTTTCGGTCAATAAATAAATTTGCGCTTGCTCGGCATTGTTTTGGCGATCTACCACACGGTGCGCCAATTTAATCAGCGCGGCGGCAACGCTTTTGCCTTGTATTTGTTTTTCAAAGGTTTGTGCCTTTATATAAAGTGTGGCACGGTCATAAAGCCGGTATGTTTCATCATTTTTCGGCGGCCAAATCGGGTCTGCGCCTTGTTTGAAGGCGGCGATGTTTTGCAAAAAATATTGCCAGATAAGAGAGCCGTATTTGGCAGCATATTTCTCTAAGTTATATTTTTGTTGGTGAGCATCACTTTTTTGTTTGTCGGCCGACAATGCAAACAATGCGGCATAATCTTTTTCCAAAGCTTTGGCCAGCTGAGTGTCTATGGCATCAAAAACATTGAGCCGATAATAATGTTTGCCTGATAAGTAAATGGCTTCTTGAGTAAGAAAGTCGCTGTTTTCTTCGGCGATGCCTTTATCTAAATCGGCCAAAAAGACCACCAAAAATCCGGGAGTTTGCAGATAGGTTTCAATGTCTTTTTCCGCCTGAACATTGTTTTCGGTCATCAACCACGCTTTAATACTGTCTATGCCCATGACGTCTTGTAACATCATTTTGTGTTGTTCAATATCGCCTTCGCCGTCATAAACCAAAGCAACATCATGCAGAGTGTTGTGTTTATGAATTTCTTTATAGAGTTTTTCAACCACTTCAAACGAATCGGCGGTTAAAAATTTTGGCACAACAATCATTTTAACCATGCGGCGATGATAATTGCGAGTGTGGTCCAAATAAGTTGAAAGTTGCCCGTCCGATGTTTCATTGTTGGCATAAAAAAGGGCGCAGATAACCGGTTTTATGGCTTCAGTATCTTCGCGCACACGACCGTAATCAATTGCTTTTTCATAATTGGCAAAGGTGTTGTTTTGCAGGCGATTGATGTTGGCCCATATCAGCAATCCTAAAATGAGGCTTAAAATAAGGCCGATTTTGATTCTTTTGATGATTTTTTGTTTTTTTTGCTGGTTTGTTGTCATCTTTTTCTCTGTGCTAGGGCATTTTAACGCCTATTTTGGCCATACTGTCCAGCGCCAATTCAATGGTTCCTTCTTCTAATGCTTCAACAATCGGTTCGCCTAAAATGGCCACCACTTTTTTCTTTTCGGTATTTATTTTATAATATTGGTCGCCGTCTTCATACTTTGCCCAATAAGCAGCACCACCTTTATAAAAGTTTGCCTGCATATTGGCGTCTACCTTATCCAGCGCGGTAATCAGTTTGGCTTCCGGTGTTTGTTTTTCCTCATATTCACGATACAAATCCCAGATTTTGCTTTGCATAGGCTCAGGCAAAATAGCACTGTAACGTTGCATGGCGGCAAATTCTTCGGCATCTTTTTTAGCTTTGATTTCCGGATGGGCACGCTGCATAGCCTTCGGATAGTCGCCGGTTTCGGCTTCGGCAATATCATGCACCAAAGCCAGTTCCAGCAAATGTCCGTAATCATATTTATGCTTTAAATACGGATAAATCAACATCACCATGAAGGCCAGCTTAAAGGTATGCGACGAATCGGTTTCAACCGTGCCGTCCGACAAAAGCGTGGCGCGCTTGACTAAGCAAACCTTGTCAAGCACGCGCATAAAATCAAAAATTTGAGCAATTTTATTTTGCATTTTTGCCGATAACCTTCTTGCCGCCCAAGTAAGGTTGCAATTTGGCCGGAATTTTTACCGTGCCGTCGGCTTGCTGGTGGTTTTCAATAAACGGCACCAAAGCGCGCGGAGTGGCTATTCCGGTGTTATTTAAGGTGTGGCAAAATTGCACTTTGCCGTCATTGCCGCGATAACGCAGATTCGTGCGACGAGCTTGCCAATCGGTAATGTTTGAGCAAGAGTGCGTTTCACGATAGCAATTTTGCGACGGAACCCAGGCTTCCAAGTCATATTGACGATATTTCGGCGCCCCCATGTCGCCGGTGCAAACTTCCAACACCTGATACGGTAATTCCAAATCCTGCAAAACCTCCTCGGAAATTTCAAGCAATTTTTTATGCCATTTTTCGCTTTCGTTAACATCGTTTTTGCAAATGACAAACTGTTCGGTTTTGAAAAACTGATGCACACGCACCAAGCCGCGCGTATCTTTACCGGCAGCACCGGCTTCGCGACGGAAACACGGCGAAAAACCGGCATATAAAATCGGTAATTCGTTTTCGGTCAGCATTTCATCGGCGCGAAGCGAGTTCAAAATCAGCTCGGCCGTGCCGGACAGATAAATGTCATCAGCCGGCATATAATAAATTTCATCACGCGCAAACGGCAGATAGCCCTGATTATATAAAGGCTTTTCTTTAGATAACGCCGGCACGGTAATCAAAGTAAAACCATGAGCACGAAGCTTATCCATAACCAGCATGTGAATGGCCAATTCTAATTGTGCCAAGTCATTTTTAATGGCATAAGTGCGCGAGCCGGAAACTTTGGCAATGCGTTCCATTTCACTCCAGTCATTGAGTTCCATCAGCTCAACATGGTCGCGTGGCGTAAAGTCAAAATGAGGCACTTCGCCGACCTTGCGACGCACAACATTAGCACTGTCGTCCGGTCCGTCAGGACTTTCCGCACTCGGATAGTTTGGCATGCGGAGCATCATATCATTAAATTTGGCTTCAATTTGTGCCAGTTGCTCTTGCTCGGTTTTAAATTGTTCGCCGACTTGTTTACTTTTGGCAATAATCGCCGGACGATCTTCGGCGCTTGCGGATTTGATGGAGTTACTGAGCTTGTTTTTTTCTTCGGCCAACGCCTGTGATGATGTTTTTAATTTATTCATTTCGTAAAAAGTTTTCAGTAATTCATCAACTTTTTCCGGCTCAAAACCCTTACGGCTTAAGCTCTTTTTTACCCAATCGGTATTATCCGCAATAAACTTAATATCTAACATTTTTTTATGCCTTACAAAAATTAAACCTTACAAATTATACGCCGTTCAATACAAATTACAACAATTTTCATTGATTTTTCTACCGTATTACTTTAATCTCGGAACAAATTGTTAAGGAGATTTAAAATGTTTGCAAACAAATGTATTCTGACCGGTGTGAAACCGACCGGAAAACTGCATATCGGCAACTATTTCGGCGCAATTAAGCCGGCAATAGCAATGGGACATCAGGCGGCGCGTTTCAATTTATTTATTGCCGATTATCATGCCATCAATTTTATGAAAGACCCGCAACAACTGCAGCAGGATATTAAAGAAATTGCCTGTGCTTATTTAGCGGCCGGTTTGAACCCTGAAACAGACTATTTTTATCGCCAATCGGATATTCCGGAAATTAACGAAATTACAACAATATTATATGCCTTTACGCCAAAAGGATTTATGAATAAATCACACGCCTATAAGGCCGCCGTTGATAAAAATTTTGCCGATGGAAAGCCGCAAGATGACGGCATAAATATGGGCTTATATACCTATCCGACACTGATGGCCGCCGATATTTTGGCGATGGATACCGATGTGGTGCCGGTGGGAAAAGACCAGATTCAACATGTGGAGATTGCCCGCGATATTGCCGGCGCGGTTAACGCTTATTATAATAAAGAACTGTTGAAACTGCCGGAATATGTGACGGCCGAAAATGTGGCGGTTTTACCGGGGACCGACGGACGCAAAATGAGCAAATCATATAACAATGTGATTCCGCTGTTTGAAGACGAAAAAATTACCAAAAAAGCGGTTTATGCCACCGTGACGGACTCGCGTCCGATGGAAGAACCAAAAGATCCGGAGGAAGTTATCGTTTATCAGATTTATAAATGTATTGCTCCGGCCGATAAAGTGGCGGAAATGGCCGCCGGTTTGCGCCAAGGTAAGCTCGGTTACGGCCACTGTAAGGCGATGCTTTTGGAAGCGGTTTTGAGTGAAACCCGCTCTGCCAAAGAAAAATATGACTATTACATGGCGCACTACGACGAAGTATGTGGCTTTTTGGCTGACGGTGCCGCCAAAGCACGTCCGATTGCGCAAAAAACATTGGCGCGCCTCAAAGAAACCTTATTCGGGTAAACCTCGTCTAGCTGGTGCTTACTTGTAATTTTTTTCCTTGCGTAGCTCTATCTACGCGGCGTCAAAAAATAACAGCGTAATCACGCACGCTATCCGAGGTTTACAACCTCGTCCGGTTGATTCCGATTTGCAACTTTTTTCTTGTGTAGCTCTATCTACGCGGCGTCCAAAAATGACGGCGTAATCACACACGAAGTCTGTGCGAGGATGACATTGTTTTTTTTACCGCACTGGCGTGCGGAGATGCCTTCGTCAGCCTTAAAAGGCTTCCTCTGCATGACAGGGGAAAAGGAAAGTTTCTCAGAATGGCGGTGGAGAGGAAAGGCTCTTTAGAATGGCAGATTAAATAAGAAGCCATTGAGGATCGATTTAAAAACAGTGTTCATGTGCTGATAAATATAGAAAAAAGGATTTTATCTCTCACAGGTAAAATCCTTTTTAAATACAGTGTTTTTAAATTTTAAAACAGTGTTTATGCACTTAAATCATCGCCATGCCGCCATTCACATGAATGGTTTGACCGGTAATGTATTGTGCTTCATCAGAGGCCAAGAACGCGACAACGTTTGCAATGTCTTGTGCTTCTCCGAGTTTTTGTTCCGGAATTTTAGCCAATAAGGCGGCTTTAACATCATCCGGCAAAACATCGGTCATCGGCGTTCTGATAAAGCCAGGGGCAATAGAGTTAACCGTAACGCCGCGTGAGCCGACTTCTTGTGCCAAGCATTTGTTCATGGCAATCATACCGGCTTTAGACGCCGAATAATTGGCTTGACCGGCGTTGCCCATAACGCCGACAACCGAAGCCATACCGATAATACGGCCGTAACGGCGTTTCATCATGCCGCGAACAACCGCACGCGCCAATTTGAAACCGGCTGATAAATTCACGTCTAAGACCAACTGCCATTCTTCGTCGCTCATGCGGATAAACAAATTATCGCGGGTTAGTCCGGCATTGTTAACCAAAATATCAATGCGGCCGAATTTTTCTTCAACATCAGCTACCAATTGTTTTACGGCGTCAGCATTGCCTAAATTCGCAACAAAATATTCTACATGGTCGCCAAATTCGGCTTTTAAGGCTTTTAAGCCCTCTTCGTTCATATCCGTTAAGGCCAAATAAGCACCTTGTTCATACAGCGTATGAGCGATTTTGCGGCCGATACCGCCGGCGGCGCCGGTGATTAAAGCCACTTTTTCATCTAATCTGAACATTGATTTTTTCCTTTCCTTAAATATTGTTTGCCAATTCTTCAATTTCCGCCACACTGCCGACAGAAACAGCGTTCATTTCTTTGTTGCTGCGTTTGGCAATGCCGGAAAGCACCCGACCGGCGCCTAATTCCACCAAGTCGGTTACATTTTGTTCTTGTAAATAATTCATGGTTTCGCGCCATCTGACGGTTCCTGTTACCTGTTCAATCAGGTGTTTGATAATTTCTTTGTGTTCGCTGATCGGTTCGGCCAAAACATTGGCAATCAGCGGAATTTGCGCATCGTGTGCTTCAACTTCCATAAAGGCGCGCGCCATAACATCGGCTGCCGGTGCCATCATCGGGCTGTGAAACGGTGCGCTGACTGCTAATTTGATGCATTTTTTGGCACCGAATTCGGGTGCAATTTCAATGGCGCGGTCAATAGCCGCAGTGGCGCCGGAAAGCACAACTTGGCCGTCGGAATTGTCATTGGCGGCCACGCAAATGTCTTTGCCGTTGGTGCAGGCTTCTACCAGTGCACCGACGTCTTTGTATGACAAGCCGATAACCGCTGCCATGCCGCCTTTGCCTACAGGCACGGCATTTTGCATGGCTTGGCCGCGAATCCTCAACAATTTTGCCGTATCGGACAAAGAAAATACATCGGCAGCACAGGCGGCCGAATATTCGCCGAGTGAGTGGCCGGCCACAAAAGCTGCTTTTTCTTTGAGATTTATGCCGAAATCTTTTTCCAAAACACGCACTACAGCCATTGAAAAGGCCATTAAAGCCGGTTGCGTGTTGGCCGTCATGGTTAATTCGGCATCAGGGCCTTCGGTCATGATTTTGAACAAATCTTGCTCTAAGGCATCGTTAACTTCTTGAAAAACATCACGTGCGGTGGCGAAATTTTGCGCCAATTCCTTACCCATACCCACAAATTGTGAGCCTTGTCCCGGAAACACAAATGCATATTTCATTAAAAAATCCTCCCTTGGCGCCACTTATAACCTTTTTAACTTAAAAGTCAAGAAAATCCCCCTTTTTTATTAACAAAACTGCTGGATATTAACAAAATTTTGAACATTTTGGAGTATATTATATTCGTTTCAAAAGATGAGTTTCAGAGGAAGAAATGGCAAGAAGACAAGCAAAAAAGCAAAAAAAATCGTGGTGGAAAGTTTTGTTGTGCGGCATAACCGGTGTGATTTTGGTGGTTTTGCCGATTTTAATGTTGGTCAGTTTGCTCGGCTATGATGCCGGCGATCCGTCGTTTAATAAAGCAACCGACGGTGAAGTGCACAATTTTTTGGGCACATTCGGATCATATAGTGCCGATATGATTTTCAGCACGTTTGGTTTGTCTTTGATGATTTTTTTGCTGGTGCCGATTATTTGGGGTGTCAGTCTGATACGTTTTCAGGCCTTTGCCGAGTATAAAGCGCGAATTTTTGCTTGGATTGTCGGATGTTTGTGTTTTGCCTGCTTTATTGATTTAACTTGCCGCTCGTATTTGGGTGATTTGGGGTGGCCGAATTTGACCGGCGGGTGGACTCGCTCGCTGAGCCGACCGCTTAATACCTACATCAATATGCTGAATTTGCCGTATAATACTTTGTTGCTGGAGGGCTCTATTTTGTTTGTGAGCATTTTGGCGTTTAATTTGGCGGCAGGTATATCGTTTAAGCGGTGGTTGGGTTGGGCGCGCAACATTTGGCAGGCACTAAAGTGGTGCGGCAATTTGCTCGTCAGCGGGGCTAAAAAATTAGCGCATGTGCGTGAATATAAAGAATTTAAAGAACTTAATCCGAGCTATTTACAATCTAAAATGCAAGATTTATCAAAACCGAAGTTGCGTATTCGGCGTGAACCGGCATTGAGTGCGGAAACTGAGCCGAAAGTTGCAGCGGCAAATACGGTTTTGTCTGCGAACGTTGCGGCGCCGCAAATTGAAATCAGCAATGCGACAGGGGCCGTGGCACATAACGGGCCGATGATTGAAATGCCGCAAGCCGCTCAACAACAACCGACGGTCGGTAACTTAGCCATTAAGGAAGAGCCGGTTGAGCAAACCTATAAAAAAACCAGTTTTAATCCGACGTTTGACTTTGTGGCGGAAGGCGATATTGCTAACCAAAATGTGAAAAAGCCGTCAAAGAAAATTTCGCCGCAGGATATTTACCAAACCGAGGGTGTTAAAGCGTTTAGTGCGGCAAAAAATAATATCGTTGCGTCGCAACAATCACAAGAAGATTTACTTTCGGTGCCGCAAACCGCCGAAGATATGCAGCAAATGCAAGAGCCGCAAGCGCAAATGCCGGCTGACAAAGGAACAGCGGTTATGCAAAAAACGGAAAAACCAAAAGTCCAAAACAAGTTGACCGACTATGTGTTGCCGGATATCAATTTGTTGACGATTCCGCAAAATGATGTGGTGGCCGAGTATGACGAAGAAAGCCTGAAAGCAAATGCTGCCAAGTTGGAAACCGTGCTTAATGACTTTGGTATTCACGGTAAAATCGTTAAAGTGCGGCCGGGACCGGTGGTGACGCTTTATGAGCTGGAGCCGGCACCTGGGACCAGAACGGCACGGGTTATCGGACTTTCGGACGATATTGCGCGTTCAATGGCGGTGGCTTCGGTGCGTATGGCGGTGGTCAGCGGTTCAAACACCATCGGCATAGAACTGCCAAACGCTAAGCGCGAAACCGTGTGGCTGCGTGAGCTGTTTGAAGATGAAGAATTTAAAAAGAGCAAAAATATCTTAAATGTGGCGCTCGGCAAAGACATTGGCGGGCAGCATATATATGCCGATTTGGCAAAAATGCCGCACTTGCTGGTGGCCGGAACAACCGGTTCAGGTAAGTCGGTCGGGGTTAATTCCATGATTTTATCACTGTTGTATCGGATGACACCGGAACAATGCAAATTTATTATGATTGACCCGAAACAGCTGGAATTTTCTATGTATAACGGTATTCCGCATTTGTTAACGCCGGTGATTACCGATCCGTCTAAGGCGGTGGTCGGGCTTAAATGGGCGGTGCGCGAAATGGAGGACAGATATCGCGCTATGTCGCTTTTGAATGTGCGCAATATTGCCGGCTATAACCAAAAAGTGGCCGATATGATGAAATCGGGCAAGGAAATGAAGAAAACCATTCAGACCGGATTTGATAAAGAAACCGGCCGTCCGATTTATGAAGAACAAGTGATTGATACATCGCCGATGCCGTATATTGTGATTGTGGTTGATGAAATGGCCGATTTGATGTTGGTGGCCGGCAAGGAAGTGGAAGCGGCGATTCAGCGTTTGGCGCAGATGGCGCGTGCAGCCGGTATTCACCTGATTATGTCTACGCAACGGCCGTCGGTTGATGTGATTACCGGCACAATTAAGTCAAACTTTCCGAGCCGTATCAGTTTTCACGTAACTACTAAAATTGACAGCCGCACCATTTTGGGCGAACAAGGTGCCGAGCAGCTTCTCGGCATGGGCGATATGCTTTATATGCCGTTCGGTATGCGGCCAATTCGTGTGCATGGTTGCTTTGTGAAAGACAGTGAGGTTGAAAATATTGTTGAATTTGTGAAATCACAGGGCGAGCCGCAATATGTGACCGATGTGACCGAAGGCGACCTCAATAAAGACAGCGGCGCAGTTTTTGATAAAGGTGACATGGCCGGTGCCGGCGCCGGCAGTGACGATGAACTGTATCGCCAAGCGGTAGAAATAGTCCGTGCCGATAAAAAGGCTTCAACAAGCTACATTCAGCGCAAACTGCGTTTGGGTTATAATCGCGCGGCAGTGCTTATAGAGCGCATGGAAGATGAAGGAATTGTGACACCGCCGGATAGGGTTGGGCGTCGTGCCGTCATCGGCGTGGAGTAAAACCATTTTTAATGGACATCTGCTTGAACATCTTCTTGCTTATGTAGCTTTTTCTACACCGCGCCGGAGGATAAAAAACAACCTCTAAATGTTGTTTTTTAACGACGGGCGAAGGCTACTTAATGAGCAAAAGCGGTAGCTTTGGCAAATTTAGTAGACGAGTGACCGAAGCGCAGTTGTTGAGCGATATTATCGCGAAA
>CADAJN010000010.1 GCA_902788365.1 uncultured Pseudomonadota bacterium
CTAGCGTGTGTAGATACGAAGAAAGTCCTTTGGCGACGTGTACAAAAAAGGTACATAAGCCAAAGGACTTTCAAGTAGATACCAGCTAGACGAGGTTTTACTTCTTTTTGATAAGAGCAGCCTTCCTTAACAATCCTTCATATTGATATGCAATCAAACGTGATTGAATTTGCGTAATGAAATCCATCGTCACTTGCACCACAATCAAAAGCGTTGTGCCGCCCAAAACGAAAGGCACGCCGACTTTGGCAATCAAAACTTCCGGAATGGTGCACAGGCAGACCAAATAAATTGAAGCAATCATGGTCAAACGCGTAATCACATAGTCCAAATATTCGGCCGTATTTTTCCCCGGACGAATACCGGCCACAAAACCGCCGTGTTTTTTGAGGTTTTCAGCTGTTTCCTGCGGATTAAACACCACACCGGTATAAAAGAACGTAAAGAACAGAATGAGCAACGCATACAGCGCCAAATAAAGCGGTTGACCGTGTCCCAAAAGCTGGCTCAGCGTTTGCACCCAACCCGGACCTTTTTCAGCCGACAGATTCGCAATCGTAATCGGCAACAGCAACAGCGAGCTGGCAAAAATCGGCGGAATCACGCCGGTCGGGTTAATCTTCAGCGGCAAGTGCGAGCTTTCGGCCGCCGTCATACGCATACCCATCTGACGCTTCGGATATTGAATGATAATTTTGCGTTGCGCGCGTTCCACAAACACAATTACATAGATTAACGCCAACGCCATCACCAGCAACATGGCTACTGTCCAGCCCGACATTTGTCCGGCACGGCTGAGTTCAAATGTTTGCAACAATGCGTTCGGAATATTGGCAATAATACCCACCGTAATAATGAGCGACGAACCGTTACCGACGCCGCGTTCGGTAATTTGATCACCCAGCCACACAATAAACATTGTGCCGCCCACCAATGAAACAATGGTAGAAAACTTAAACACAAAGCTGTTAATCATCACCGCCGAAGCACCGTTTGCGCCCGATATACTTTCCAAACCCACGGCAATTCCATAGCCTTGAATAATGGTAATAAACACCGTCAAAATCTTAGTATAGTGGGTAATTTTGCGATGTCCGGCCTCGCCTTCTTTTTTCAGTGCCATCAGCGACGGCACCACAGATTGCCCAAGCTGAATGATAATCGCGGCCGAAATATACGGCATAATGTTCAGCGCAAAAATTGTCATACGCTCCAACGCGCCGCCTGAAAACATATTAAACATTCCCAAAATACCGCCCGAATTCCGGCTGAACATTTCAGCCAGCACGCCGGCGTTAATCCCCGGCAACGGAATATACGTTCCCAAGCGAAAAACAATCAACGCCATAATTGTGAACCATAATCTTTTCTTTAATTCTTCCGCTTTGCCAAAGGCCGACATATCAATCCCTGCGGCCATGCTCTCTGCCATTGAAGCCATTTTTTTATCCTTTTATTTTAAAACACAAATTTTGGGCACAATTACCCCATTGACGCTAATTTAATACATAAAAAATTTTTTTATGCAACAAAATTTTGCTTATCCTCAGAATTTTATGCAAAAAACGAATTTTCTTCATTTTTTAAACCGTTCTTCTCACACTCTTTGGAAAAACTGTCTATCCATCGTCATCCTGAGCCCTCTACTTCGCCATTCTGCACTGCTTAAAAAGCACAAAAGGCCCTATGCCTTCGTCGCCTGCGGTTCCTCTGCATAACAGGGAAAATATGTTACCGCATCGGATGAAAAATAACTGTATTATGCTTAAGGAAACTCGGGTATTTAGAAAAATGGTTTTAACAAACCTTTGATTATCTTTGATTTGTGTTTTTTCAGGTTATCTTTTAAGCGTAACTTGTTGCAACAATTATAAAATGTTTCACATTTCAAACAAAGGAGAATCATCATGAAATTAAATCAAAAATCTGCATCGTCTTCAAGTTCCGGCAGTGCTTCCGACACTTCTAAAAGTTGTTCGGGCAAAGGTTGCTGTTCTTCCGAAAAACAAGAAAGCTCTTCGTCTTCCAGCAAATAGGAGCCGCCGATGAAAAATATTCTTTCATGCGGTGCGGGGCGTTCTCACCATAATCAGGAAGCAAGCGCCTTAAGCCGCGGCAGTGAAATCAATAATTTGATGAATTATTTTTGGAATTACATGGACCCGAACGGTAATTATGCCGAAACAGCCGCCAGCGGTTTTGAAACCGAACCGCGTATGCAGGTGGTGGAAACCAAAGATGCCGTCAATATTATTGCCGAATTGCCGGGGATAAAACAAGAAGATTTGGATTTGAAAATTTCTTCCGACGGTTATCTTTCACTGTGCGGCGAAAAGAAAAATGTTAATGAAACAACGGAAAAAAATGCCTATTTTTCTGAAATTACATATGGCACTTTTAAACGCACGATTCCGTTGCCGTGGGACTTGGATTATGACAAAGCATCGGCCAGTTTTAAAGATGGCGTTTTAAATGTTTTTGTTCCGAAATCGCAAGATGAAAAACAAAAATTTAAGAAAATAACCATCAATAATACGGCTCATGATGCAACAGAGCAAACGACAAGCCATCATTAACATCAATACAAAGCTCGCCTATAAAGGCGGGCTTTTTTATTTTAATTGCAGATAAGACTGAGAAGTGTAAGGATAATTTTTGCTTAAAATCTTCTGTTACCGGTATTAACATTTTCATATGAACTGCGTTGCATCATCTCGCGAATCTTCATATATTCCAAGTCAATTTCACGACGCACGTTGCGAAGCAGGTTTTCATCTTTCGGGGCGCGATCAATGGCTTTTATCAGCTCGTCGCCGTTGCGGCCGTTTAATACCGACATCATCATGCTGCGCTCGGTGGCATCTAAAACCATATATAAATTTATCAGCAGATTATTGAGATAAGCATTGCCTTCAAGCGGCGGGCGGGCGCCATACTTTTCTTCCAAAAATGCGGCAAACTTTTTGCGCACACCTTCTTCTTCGCGCTTTTTACCAAGCTCAATTTCATTATGCTTTAGAATAGCTTTTTGCCATATTTCGGCACGCCCTTCAAGCGTTAAACCCAGCGATTTATAAGATTCCATACGCTGTTGCGGATTAGTGCATTGTTCACATTTGAGCGGCAAACCCATGGTGGTTTGCAATGATTGGCGAAACAGCTCGCAATAGGTATTGGAGGCTTTCAAAAACGGACAATATTCCGCGCATTTTTTATTTCTGTCATCTGTCATTTTTTATCCTTAACCTGGTTTAGGATACACAAAAAATCAGCGGATTTCAAGTCTTTCTATTCTTCGGTTGACTGTTTGGCGCGTTTGCGAGCTATCGGATCCAAAATCTTTTTGCGCAAGCGCAACGATTTTGGCGTAACTTCCAAAAGCTCATCGGCTTGAATGTAGGCCAAAGCCTGTTCCAAAGTCAGTTTACGCGGCGGAATTAAATCTATCGCTTCGTCTTTACCGGAAGCACGAATGTTGGTAAGCTGCTTGGACTTGGTCGGGTTGACATCAATATCATTATATTTATTATGTTCGCCGATAATCATGCCGACGTAAACCGGCGAATTATGCTCCACAAACATCGGACCGCGATCTTGCAATTTCCACAACGAATAAGCAATCGCCTGACCGTTTTCACTGGAAATCATTACACCGTTGCGGTGGTCATCAATTTCGCCTTTATACGGCTCAAAGGCATAGAAAATACGGTTCATAACGCCGGTGCCACGGGTATCGGTTAAAAATTCGGAATGATAACCGATAAGACCGCGTGACGGCGCGTGGAAAATCAAGCGCACTTTATTGCCGACCTGCGACGGAATCATATCGGTCATTTCGGCACGGCGTTGGCCGAGTTTTTCTACCACGGTGCCGGAAAATTCTTCATCCACATCAACCACAACTTCTTCAATCGGTTCCAAAAGCTGGCCGTTTTCATCACGTTTCATAATCACGCGCGGACGCGAAATGGAAAGCTCAAAACCTTCACGGCGCATGGTTTCAATCAGAACACCAAGCTGCAGTTCGCCGCGACCGGCAACTTCAAAACTATCACTGTTATCGGTGCGTGAAATTTTCAGCGCAATATTGCCCTCAGCCTCTTTTTCCAAACGAGCCCAAATGACGCGCGAAGTGACTTTGTCGCCTTCTTTGCCGGCAAGCGGTGAATCATTTACAGAGAAAGTCATTACGAGTGTCGGCGGATCTATCGGCTGAGCTTTAATAAAATCGGTTACCGGCACTTCTAAAGCGCAAATGGTATCGGCCACCGTGCCTTTCACAATGCCGGCCACGGCTACAATATCACCGGCATGAGCACTATCTAAAGCCACGCGCTCCAAACCCTTATAGGCCATAATTTTTGTGATTTTGGTGCGCTCAATTTCGCCGTCTTGGTTAATTACTTTAACCGTATCATTCACTTTAACGCTGCCGCTTTGAATTTTGCCGGTTAAAATGCGGCCGACGAATTTATCGGCTTCCAAAGTGGTGGCAAGCATACGGAATGGTTTATCCGGCTCGCAAACCGGCTCGCTGACATAGCTTAAAATGGTTTCAAACAGCGGAGTTAAATCTTTGTGTTCATCAGCTAAGTCGCGCACTGCCCAGCCGTTGCGGCCGCTGGCATACAAAACCGGAAAATCAAGCTGTTCGTCATTGGCATCTAAGCTGACAAAGAGGTCAAAAATTTCGTTCAAAACCTCGTCCGGTCGTGCATCGGCTTTATCGGCCTTGTTAATGACAACAATCGGTTTGAGGCCAATTTTTAAGGCTTTACCCAGCACAAACTTGGTTTGCGGCATCGGGCCTTCGGAAGCATCTACCAACAACACCACACCATCTACCATGGATAAAATCCGCTCTACTTCACCACCGAAATCGGCGTGTCCCGGTGTGTCTACAATATTGATATGCGTGCCGTGCCATTCCACAGAAGTGCATTTAGATAAAATGGTAATACCGCGCTCGCGCTCCAAGTCATTGCTATCCATCACGCAATCAACCACTTTTTGATTGTCACGAAAAGTGCCGCTTTGACGCAAAAGACCGTCTACCAAAGTGGTTTTGCCGTGGTCAACGTGGGCAATAATGGCAATATTACGCATACTCATATTTTTGTTCCTCTTAAAATTGTTCTTCGTTCGGCGGCCGAAAATCGGCGCGCAAAAATTGCCTTACAATAGCGCATTTTTTATAAATTTCAAGCATTTTTTGCTGGACAACGGGCTTTTTTGATACCGGTTTATTTTTTGACCTGATTCTTCGGCTTTGATGGGCTGCGCTGCTGCTTTAAGTTGTGCAGAATGACGGTGCCATAGAATGACAAAGAGGTTTGATTATACCACTTTTTTATTATAAGAATTTGCACTGCGTAAGCAGCAGCGAAGCTTCTGATGCCTAATCCGCGCAAAGCGCGGAGGCATGACTTTATTATTTTTAACAATGTCATCGCTCATTCGGCGTAAGTCCGAATGATAAGCGATCTTCCATTTCTTATCTTCCCCTTGCAAGCAAGGGGATTAGAGGGGTTAACATATATCCTTATAAAAAAAATAATTTGTAGATGCCTTGACCACGCAAAGCGTGGAGGCATGACTTTATTATTTTTACCTCGCTTGCTAAAGCAAGCTCAAAGCATGACTGTTTATAGTTTATATATTACCGCACTTTGTGCGGGGATGCCTTCGTCGCCTTTTTCAAGGCTCCTCTGTATGACAAGAAAAAAGGGAACGGCTCCTCAGGATTGATGACAAAAAAATTCGTTCTTGCTTTTGACAATTTTTCAAACTAAATATGAATTATGAGGTGACGATGAAGAAAGTTTATTGTTTTTATTGCCAGCAAGATGTGGCACCGAAAAAGTTTTTGTGGTGGCGTGTGTGTCCCGAGTGTCAGCACCGGCTGACCGACAACGGTGACGGATTTTATAAAGTGTGTGATGCGTGTGGCGCAAATATGCCGGCTGATGCAAAAGTGTGTGTGCAATGCGGTAAAGGTGCCGAGATTGACGGATTACCGGCGGCGCTCGGATTGACCGACGTTAAATCGGTATGGTTACTGTGGCTGATACGCATTGCCGCGGTTGTGTTCAGTGTTATTTTAGCGGTTGGCATTTTATATATTTCGTTTTATTTGGTTTTTGTGTTATTGGCACTGGGATTGGCTTTTTTTGTGTTTCAGCTGTTTTGGCCGGCGCGACGGTTTTAGGGATTCGGCTGAGAAGACTTCGTGCTGCTACGCAGTGCTCGCATCCACTGCGTAGCATCACACAGTCTGTGCGAGGATGACTTTATTAAAAAGGGTTGGCAATGACAGTTTATTTTTTTATCGCACTGACGTGCGAAGATGCCTTCGTCGCCTTTTCAAGGCTCCTCAGCATGACATACTCTTTGTCATTGTGAGGAGTGCGAAGCACGACGTAACAATCTTCGGACGTAAGTCCGATAATTAGCACATTTACCGAACTAAAGTTCTGGGATGCTTTCGTCGCCTTTTCAAGGCTCCTCAGCATGACAGGATAAAGAAAAAAGTGTGTAGTGGTCTTTATATACAAAAAAACCTTCCGTTCAGGAAGGTTATTTTTGGTGCGCTAGGCCAGACTTGAACTGGCACGGGATAAATCCCAACAGATTTTAAGTCTGCAGCGTCTACCGATTCCGCCACAAGCGCATTGCTAACAGATTTTATACATCATTTTTTTTTAATTGCAACATAAAACTTGTGTTTTTTGCAAAAATATGATTAAATTCGTTTTCGGAAAGAGGGAATACCTCCCTCTAAATTAACTTAAGAATACGGCAGAAACAGCGTTTCGGTATTCTTTGGGGAGACTTAAAATGAAATCTGTTGATATTTCACTGCAACGATATTTATTTCCGAATATCAATGAAGACGGGTGGAAATTTATCAGTGTTTTGGCTTTTTTAACCGTGATTTTAGCCATGATTTGGCTACCGCTCGGGTTGATTTCATTGGCGGTCACCATCTGGTGTTTTTATTGCTTTCGTGATCCGGTGCGCGTAACACCTGTTTTGTCTGACGCCGTGGTGGCGCCGGCAGACGGCTTTATTGTCTCCATTACACGCGAAAAGGGGCCGGACGCCCTCGGACTAAACAATAAAAACTATACGCGTATTTGCATTTTTACCGGTTTATTTGACGCACAAATCAATCGTATTCCGATTAAAGGCAAAGTCAGCAAAACATTTTATGATGCGGGTAAGCCTTTTTGCGGCTCGCTTGATAAAAATGATATTGGTGCCGAACGTGCCATGTTTGTTTTACGCAATCCCAATAATTTGGATTTTGTGGTGCAGCAAACCGCTGTTTTTTGCAGCAAGCGAATCGTCAACCGTTATCATAGCAATGACGAATTTTTAGCCGGTCAACGCTTCGGGTTTATACGCGGCGGCGGCTATGTTGATTTGTTTTTGCCTGATAAGATTGAACCTCTGGTGTGTGTGGGACAAAGAACGGTGGCCGGTGAAACAATTATAACGGATATAAAATCAGATGCGCCCCGTATTGAAGGAGAAATCAGATAATGAGTAAAAGAACTTTGCCTTCGCGCAATGTAATTAAAAGAAAAGCTATCGGTAAATTAAGAGAAGCGCCGTTTAGAAAAATGGCACCGAACATGGTGACGTTGATGGCACTGTGTTGCGGTATTACAACCATTCGGTTTGCTATTTTGGGTAATTGGACATACGCTTTGCTGTGTATCTTTTTTGCCTGCATTTTTGACGGTTTGGACGGCCGTGTGGCACGCAAATTAAAAGCATCGTCCAAGTTTGGTGCCGAGTTGGATTCGCTGTCGGATTTTGTCAGCTTTGGTGTGGCTCCGGCTATTTTGATGTATGAATGGTGTTTGAACACGTTGCCGCATTGGGGATGGATTTGGACGCTGATGTTTGCCAGCGCCATGGCAATGCGTTTGGCGCGTTTTAACACAATGTTAGAAGACGCCAGTGTGCCGGAATATTGGTCGCATTATTTTGTGGGTGTGCCGGCGCCGATGGCCGCTGCAATGGGAGTTATGCCGTTGTTGATTTGGATGGAATATCCGGAGCTGGAATTTATTTTGCGTAACAAAATTTTTTGCAGCTTTATGATGCTGTTGGTGGCGTTTTTAATGATTAGCCGGATTCCGACACTTTCACTCAAAAAGACGAAAATTAAGGCTGATTGGATGTTGCCGCTGATGGTATTTTGCGTGTTTTTAATCAGCAGTTTGCTGACCAAGCCTTGGCTGACTTTGGGTGCATTTACACTGTGCTATGTGTTGACAATTCCACTCACCATTGTGCGCTTTTTGCGTGAAAAAAGTGCAGCAGAAAAAGAAAAAATTTCAGCAGAATAGTTCTTTTATGGATTATATTAGAACCGGATTCTTCGGCTTTGCCGAGCTTCGCTGCTGCTTACGCAGTGCAGGATGGCGGGAAAAGGATGATTGTTTGTCCGCACGTTGTGCGGGGATGCCTTCGTCGCCTTTTCAAGGCTCCTCTGCATGACATACTCTTTGTCATTGTGAGGAGTGCGAAGCACGACGTAACAATCTTCGGACGTAAGTCCGATGGACTACCGCACTAAAGTGCGGGGATGCCTTCGTCGCCTTTTTCAAGGCTCCTCTGCATGACATACTCTTTGTCATTGTGAGGAGTGCGAAGCACGACGTAACAATCTTCGGACGCAAGTCCGATAATTGGCGCATTTACCGCACTAAAGTGCGGGGATGCTTTCGTCGCTACGCTCCTCTGCATGACAGAAAAAGAAAGAACGAGCGATGACAGTAAGGGAAGATGATGTTATTTTTTCATTTTGGCTTGTTTTTCGGCACGGAGTTTATCAAAATATTCTATGCGGCGTTTGATTTCGCGTTCAAATCCGCGCTCTACCGGAAAATAAAATTTTACCCGCGACATACCGTCCGGAAAATAATTTTGCCCCGAAAAACCGTCTTCCAAATCTTGGTCATATTGATAGCCATCACTGTAGCCGAGGTTTTTCATCAGCTTGGTCGGAGCATTTAAGATATGTTTCGGCGGCATTAAAGAGCCGGTTTGGCGTGCCGCATCATAGGCCTTGTGCATGGCTTTATATACTGCCGCCGACTTCGGCGCCGTGGCTAAATAGGCCGCCAGTTGCATCACCGCCAACTCGCCTTCCGGCGAGCCCAAGCGTTCATAAGTTTCTATGCAAGATATGGCCTGAGTAACCGCATTCGGGTCGGCCAGCGACACGTCTTCTATGGCAAAGCGCAACAAGCGACGCAACAAATAGCGCGGATCTTCGCCCGCCACCAGCATACGCGCCACCCAATATAAGGCCGCATCAACATCAGAACCGCGCAAAGATTTATGCACGGCGGAAATCAGGTTATAATGACCGTCACGGCCTTTGTCATATATCGGGGCGCGCGACTGAATAATGTGGATAATCTGGTCTTTACTGAAAAGCTCGCCGGTTTGGGCATAAGACCAGATATTTTCGGCAATATTTAAGATGTAGCGACCGTCACCATCGGCAATTTCTTTGATAAAATCGCGCGCTTCCGGTTCAAGCGGCAAAGGTTTGCCTTCTTCTTTTTCGGCACGTTGCAAAATTTCTTCAAAATCATCGGGCGTAAGGCGATTTAGCACAAACACCTGACAGCGCGACAACAAAGCCGAATTAAGCTCAAATGACGGATTTTCGGTGGTGGCGCCGACCAAAATGACCGTGCCGTTTTCAACATAAGGCAAAAAGCCGTCTTGCTGCGATTTATTAAAACGATGAATTTCATCCACAAACAATAAAGTGCCGCGGCCTTGATTGGCACGGCGTTCTTCGGCATATTGAAAAACACGTTTTAAATCGGCAACACCAGAAAAAACTGCCGATATTTGCTCAAAATATAAATTAGTGTGCTCGGCAATTAGGCGCGCAATCGTAGTTTTGCCGCAACCGGGCGGCCCCCATAAGATAAACGAAGTGATTTTGCCCGATTTTAACATACGGCCAAGCGGCGCATCGGGACCGACAATGTGGTCTTGTCCGACTACATCTTCCAAGCATTTGGGGCGTAATCTGTCGGCCAAAGGGCTTTTAACGCTGTTTGAAAATAGGGTGTCGCTCATGGCTATCTGTCTCGCCCGCTGTTGTTACGCAACTGCATTTTTGCTTCATTGATTTTTTCGCGAGTTTGCTCGCGTTCAGCAGCTTTTTGCTGCTCGTTTTCTTCCGCTTTTTGCATTTCCATACGTTTTTCCAAAACTTCGCGTTTATGCTGTTCTATGGATTTACGCACTTCATCAATATTACTTTCACGCTCTTTATCGTTGCTTTTATCGTCTTTTTGACTTTGTTTGTCATCAAGCTGATTTTTGCCGCCGCCTTTTTTAAACGAATCTATAAACTCTTTGCCCCTTTGGAACATTTTTTTTATATCGGTGCCGGACTTAGTGGTGTCCCAAGTAAAATTGCCGCGCGAATCAAATAAATCGCCAAAATCAATGCCGCGCATTTTGTTCTTTTTCTTACCTTTTTTCGGCGCTAAAATCTTCTTTAATTCTTCAGGAGTAGGAATATGGCCGATGGCTTGGGCAATTTGCTCGGGCGAAATTAAACATTCGCTTAAATCAAGCTCATAAATATTGACACCGGTTAAATCGCAGCCGCGTAAATCTACACCGCGCAAGCTGACTTGGCGCAAGTCAATGCGTTTTAAATCCAGTAAAGTTAAATTTATGCGCGCTAAATTGAGTTTGTGCGGATAATATTTAGCCAGATATTCTACTATTTCCTGCAGTTCTTCAATGGTCAGATTATCTAAATCGGCATCAGTAAAAATGGCGTCTTGCAGGTCAGCATTAACAAGTTTAACCCCATGCATGTGGGCGCCGGTAAAATTAACCCCGATAAGTTTGGCACCGGTAAAGGTGGCACCGTCTAAGTTGGCATTGCTTAAGTCGGCACCGCTTAAATCGGCACCGGTAAAGTTGACATTTTTAAGGTTTGCACCCGACAAGTTCACTTCCTGCATATTACAGCCGCTGAAATCGGTATTTTCCAGGTTTTCACCCTTAAAATCGCCGCCTTGCAATACTTTACCGCTAAAAACCATGCTGCGGGTATTGCCGAATGACTCGTCATATTTATTGATTTGTTTGGAAATAGCTTGCCAAGATTCACTGCGTTTTAAAACATCGTCGGTTTTTTCATCAACCGCATAAACGGGGTTTATTTTTTGATGTTTTTTACCAAACTCAGTCATTTTTATATCCTAATCCGAGCAATAATAGCCTATTTTATTATATTTTTTTGCTTTTGACAATATTTTTATGCTTTCGCGGCTGTTTTTACTTATTTTATTGCAAAATAGTTTATTTTCTGCTAAAATATAGACAGTTTTCAAATATTATTAATTGTTAAGGTTTATGGTTAAAAATTATTTCTTTTTAGTGGTAGTGTGTGTAGTGTGTTCAATGTTCTGCTCTTGCGGCAACGGTGGTGGTCGTAATATTCAGGCTGAAGCTGATTCTCTGCTTGCAGTGATGAAGGCCGATAGAGCTGAGTTGGACAAGTATCAGATGATAACCCTTACGCCGGAAACCGATGTCGTCAAGATACATTTTAAGGAGGGCGAATCGCCTTTCTTTGATGTGGTTATGATGACGCGGAAGAGTAACAACGTTAGCATTAATTTTTTCAATGCTGACGATGTAACACCGGACGGTAAAATTAAATCTGGTGCAACACTATGCCGTTCCTTCATGATGTTCTTGCCTGAGGGTGAGACAGTGGACAGATTCGGCCACGGTGGAATAGATTTAATCCGCGAGGACTTTACTGTTCATCATGTGGACTTTGAGTTGGTAGATCAGCCGAGTCTATAAGGTGCATACACACGCCGCGAAAAGCGACATGACCGACAGGTTGTGCCGCTTTTTTTTGGTTTAAAGTGAGATATTTTTAAATAATTTGTAGATGCCTAATCCTCGCAAAGCGTGGAGGCATGACGAGTTATTTTTTATATCGCTTGCTAAAGCAAGCTTAAGGCATGACTGTTTATATATAATACCGCACGTTGTGCGGTACTGCGCAAGCAGCGCCGAAGGCTCTATGCCTACGCGTTCCGATGGAACGCTCTGCATGACAGTTTAAATAAAAAGCGCGGATAATGAGCTTAATATAAAACTCAGATAGCGTGTGTATATATAAAGTTAAAACCTTGAGTAATGGCTTACTACTTGAAAGTTTTCTCACGCGGTGTAGATAGAGCTACATAAGCGAGAAAACTTTCAAGTAGTAAGCCATTAGATGAGTTTTAAGAGTTCATGTTTTGGAAGAAATCCTCATTATTTTTAGACATTCTGAGTTTATCAAGCAAAAATTCCATACCGTCGGTCATTCCCATTTGCATCAAGACACGGCGTAAAACCCACATTTTTGTCAGCGTGGCTTTATCTACCAAAAGTTCTTCTTTACGCGTGCCGGAACGAGTAATATCAATGGTCGGGAATAAGCGTTTGTCGGTCAATTTGCGGTCAAGAATAATCTCTGAGTTACCGGTTCCCTTAAACTCTTCAAAAATAACTTCATCCATACGTGAACCGGTATCAATCAATGCCGTGGCAATAATAGTCAGCGAGCCGCCTTCTTCCACATTGCGTGCGGCACCTAAAAGGCGCTTTGGACGCTGTAGGGCGTTGGCATCTACACCGCCGGTTAAAACTTTACCCGATGACGGCACAACCGCATTATAAGCACGGCCTAAGCGGGTGATGGAATCAAGCAAAATCACCACATCTTTTTTTGTTTCTACCAAGCGTTTAGCTTTTTCAATACACATTTCAGCCACTTGAACATGGCGAGTGGCCGGCTCATCAAAGGTAGAAGAAATAACTTCACCTTTAACCGAACGAGTCATATCGGTCACTTCTTCCGGACGTTCATCAATTAAAAGCACCATCAAATAAACTTCAGGGTGATTAGTGGAAATGGCGTGCGCTATGTTTTGCAACATTACGGTTTTACCGGTGCGCGGCGGTGCCACAATTAAACCACGTTGCCCCTTACCCTGCGGCGAAATTAAATCAATCACACGAGTGGTATAGTCTTTATCGCCGCAAATAATATCAAAATTGAGTTTTTCAGTCGGATAAAGCGGGGTCAGGTTATCAAAATTTACACGCAGTTTAGATTTATCCGGATCTTCAAAGTTTATGGTATTTATTTTAGTCAACGCAAAATAACGCTCATTGTCTTTCGGAGCTCTGATTTCTCCTTCTACCGTGTCGCCGGTGCGTAAACCATACTTTTTAACCTGTTGCGGTGATACATAAATATCATCGGCACTGGCCAGATAATTTGACAATGAAGAACGCAAAAAACCAAAACCGTCTTGCATAACTTCAATAACGCCGTCGCCGCAAATAACGGTATCATCTTCCGCCAGCTTTTTCATTATGGCAAAAATTAAATCTTGAACACGCATGGAAGATGCGTCTTCTATACCCATATTCTCAGCCTGAGTCAAAAGCTCGGTCGGAGACTTATCTTTTAATTCCTTTAAATGCATGATAACCTTTTTGTGATTGTTTTTTATATTAAGATAATGTATTGAAAATTACATTGATTTGCTTATATTAGAGATTGGTTTTATTGTCAATAGATTTTTTTGCACATTTTTTCTTTCCTGATATTTATTTTAAAATAAGTTGTTGTTTGTAGTAAACCTTGTGAAATATGTGAATTATTTTTTTATAAGATTTTTTATGAACAGGTAAGTAATTTGAGTGATGTAATAAAAAAATAATAATTCAATAAGTTAAAAAAAGGTTAATAAACTTATAAACATTATTCACAGCCTGCGGATAATTTTGTGAACATGTTTATAAGTGTTTTAATGGTTTGGACAATATGTATATATTTTGCTAAAAATTTCAAGTAGGCTGAATTTTATACACAGAAAACAGGGAAAATGTGGATAAAAATACTAAAACTTTGATTTAAGTGAAAAAGATGAAAATTGTAGGAATTACTGGCGGTATAGGTTGCGGAAAAACTTTTTTGGCCGGCATTATTAAAAGGTTGGGGTTTAGTGTGCATAATCCGGATTTTTGGGTGCGCGATTTGTATTTGAAATCGGATTTTTTAAAAGTGATTAAACACGAATTTCCAATGGTTTTTGAAGATGGTGTTTTTAATAAACGCAAGCTGCGGCAGTTGGTTTTTGACGATAATAGGCAGCTTAAAAAATTAGAAAGTCTGATACATCCGTTTTTAGGGCAAAAGTTAAAAAAGTTAATTCATCGGACGGCCTTAAAAGAAGATGTGTTGTTTTTAGATGTGGCACTGTTGTTGGAATTTAACTGGGATATATACTGCGACTATATTATTGTGGCTGATGTGGCCGATGAACTGCAAAAACACCGGGTGATGAAACGTGATCATATTTCAGAGGAAGATTTTAATAAAATAATTGCCGTGCAGATGGATAAAAAGCTGAAAAGACAGTGTGCTGATGTGATTATTGATACGGCGGCACCTGAAAATATTATAAAAGTGCAACTGATTAAATTTATTCAAGAGATTTTGTAATGAGAGAAATTTGTTTTGATACGGAAACAACAGGTTTGGAAGCAAACGGCGGTGACCGATTGGTGGAAATAGGCGCTGTGGAGTTGGTAAACCATTTACCGACCGGAAAAGTTTTTCACGAATATATCAATCCGGAGCGCGAAGTGCCGGAAGAAGTGGTTAAAGTGCACGGTTTGACTAATGCTTTTTTAGCCGATAAACCTAAGTTTGCCGAGATTGCACAGAAATGGGTGGATTTTGTCGGCGATGACGGTATTTTTGTGGCACATAATGCTAAGTTTGATATGGATTTTTTGAATATGGAGCTGGAAAAGTGCGGAATGGCGCCGTATTCATGGGACAGAGTGGTGGACACACTGGCAATTGCGCGCGCTGAATTTCCGCGTATGCGTAACAGTTTGGACGCATTGTGTAAACGCTTTAATGTGGATAATTCAGCGCGAACTTTTCACGGTGCATTGCTTGATGCACAGCTTTTGGCGGAAGTATATTTGCAGCTTTTGGGTGGTGATGAACCGAGTATGAAATTTGCGGCTCAAAAGGCAGGTAATGATAATAATGCAAAAGTAAAGGCGACAGTGACAATTTTAGAGCGGCATTTTCCGATTTCAGACGATGAGGCAGCGGCGCATAGGCAATTTTTAGAGAAAAATATAAAAAATAGTATTTGGCTGCAAGATGAAGCGGAAAGTCAGGGATAAGAATAAGTAAAGTAAAAATGAGATTCATTGACAAAGTGGTGTGCCGCGCGCCTTAAGAAACGGTGGTTTAAATTAGGACAAGATTCTTAGGTTTTGCCGAGCTTCGCTGTTGCTCACACAGTGCAGATTATTTAAAATCAAACCTATCTGCCTCTCGCACCGCGCACAAAAAATAAACACTTTTTTAATCAAAAATAAACAAAAACACTTTATAAAAATATATCATTTAACGCAACAAATGGAAAAATATGCTCACCTATTTTAAAAACATAAAAGACATTTATATTAACAAAACCATGCTGATATTATTGGCACTTGGTTTTTCCAGCGGATTTCCGTATTTGCTGGTTTTTGGCACCTTAACTTTATGGCTCAAGCAAGCCGGCATTTCGCTGGCATTCATCGGCGGGTTTTCGCTGGTTAAGATTCCTTATTCGGTCAAATGGCTGTGGTCGCCGCTGATAGATAACCTAAAAATGCCTTATTTGCATCGCTTGGGACGCCGTCGTTCATGGGCAATGGTTATTCAAGTTTGCTTATTTTTTTCCATTTTAGCCATGTCGGTGGTTAATCCGGCTCAAAATTCAAGCTTAATGGCCTTTTTGGCTTTTATTACAGCCTTTTTATCAGCTTCACAAGACATTGTTTTAGATGCCTATCGTGTGGAATGTTTTGAAAAAAGCCCCGACAAACAGGCCAACGGTGTCGCAATTTTCGTTTTAGGTTATCGCCTCGGCTTAATATATTCCGGCGCCGGCGCATTATATTTGGCGGCGCTGTTTGATTGGAATATAGCTTATAAATTTATGGCACTCGGTGCTTTGGTCGGATTTTTTGCCATTCTTTTTTGCCAAGAGGCCGTTGTCTATCAATACCAAAAGCAAAAGCGCAAAATCGGTGAGTTTTTAAGCGCTTCCGTGGTAGCTCCGTTTAAAGATTTTATCCGCCATGCTCATTGGGGCTGGATTGTCGCGCTTATTTTTACATATCACTTAAGCAACGCTTATGTTAATCCGCTTCTTAATCCGTTTTATGACGACATGGGCTTTTCCAAAATAGAAATTGCCAATGTAATGAAACTATACGGTATGATTGCGGCCATCTTGGGTGGCATTATCTGCGGTTTGCTGATTACCAAAATCGGCTTAAAAAAGGGAATGCTTTATTTCGGAATCTTGCAAATATTGTCCACCATGGCGTTTTCTCTGCAAGCGATTTACGGACATAATATGCCGTTGTTTATTGCTGTAGTGACGATTGAAAACTTCATTTCCGGCATGGTAACAACCGCGCTGGTGGCCTATGTTTCGTCTTTATGCAATAAGGCTTATACGGCCACGCAATATGCACTTTTATCGTCAATTATGGGTGTATCGCGCGACATTTTTTCTTCTACCAGCGGTGTGGTGGCATCATTTTTGGGCTGGAAACTGTTTTTTATGGTTTCAGCACTAATCAGCCTGCCGAGTTTGCTGATTATCTGGTTTTTTGTAAAAGACGACAAACCGTCTTAATCTCTACATATCGTGCAGACAATTTTTTCCTCTGTCATGCAGAGGAGCCTTGAAAAAGGCGACGAAGGCATCTCCGCACGCCAGTGCGGTAAAAAACAATGTCATCCTCGCACTTTTTTATACTGTCATGCAGAGGAGCCGTAGGCGACGAAGGCATCTCCGCACGCCAGTGCGGTAAAAAAAACAATGTCATCCTCGTGCTTGACACGAGCACTGCGAAGCAGCACGAAGTCTTCTCAGCTGAATCTTTATAAAGTCACCCCTCGCACGAATGCGCCGCATTCATGCTTCAATAAATCTCATCTTTGCGTAGCACTGTTTCTGCTTCTGATAGAAAACTGACAACGAAATTCTTAACATGCACAAGGGTGACCGGAGAAAAAGAGTGTAAGATGACGTAAAAGCAATACTTCTTTTTTGTGCTTTTTAATTTATCGGTGCGGCAACGGCTTTATAAAAGGCGGTTAAGTTTTGCAAAACCTGCGCGGTGACGGCCACATAGTCTTGTTCGGCAGTAATCAGGTTTTGCTGAGTGCGCACAACTTGCGAAAATTCAATGAGGCCGCTTTCATATTTTTTTTGCGTCAGTTCAGCGGCTTTACGCATATTTTGCAAGGCACGGGCTTTGTTTTGCGCAGCCGCGCGGTTTTCATAAAAGGCAGTTTGGGCATTTTTAATTTCGCTAACGGCATCTAAAACGGTTTGTTTGTAATCGGCGAGCGCCTCAGCTTTGATATATTTTTGCAAGCGCACGTTGTTTTGCAGGCGGTTCCAATCCAAAAGAGGCAGGCTGACGAGTGGCGCGTAATTGTAAGTTTGACTGTTTGAACGAAAAAGACTGCTGCCGCCTTGGGCAGCATATCCCCACAAACCGCTGAGGCTGATGTTTGGGTAAAGTTCGGCAACGGCGGCACCGACCAGAGCATTTTCAGCAATCAAATTTTGTTCGGCCGCCGCCACATCTGGCCGAAAACGCACAGCAGAAGCCGGAAATTCGCGTAAATTATGGTGTGCAGTTATTTTTGATGTTGAAAGCGGGGTTAATTTGGTATCATTTAGCGGTAATTCGTCTGGCAAAACACCGATAAGTGTAGCCAGCGCATTGCGATATTGCTCAATGGCGGTGCGATATTGCGGAATTTGCGCGCGTGTATTCTCAAGCAAATATTGTGCCTCACTATAAGCGGTTTCATCAGTTAAACCGTTGTTATATTTAGATTTTACCATGTTAAGTATTTCTTGTTGCAAACGCGCATTTTTTTCGGTTAAGCGCAAATTTTCGCTATTTTGGCGCAGATTGATATAAGCGCTGATTATTTCCGCGGCGATAAGAATTTTGACATTTTCTAGTGTGTATTCTGCCGCTTTTAACAAAGCACGGTCAGCCTCAATTTGGCGGCGATTTTTGCCCCATAAATCTATGTTCCACGAGGCATTGAGGCCGGCGGAATAATAATGTGAGTTGGCGGTAAGACTGATGTTTTTGCTTTGTTTATCGTAATTATAGCCGCCTTGAGCATTTATTTGCGGCAGGGCGGCGACTTTGGTGATTTGCAATTGTGTGCGCGCTTGTTTCAGGCGAAGTATGGCGGTTTTTATATCGGTGTTGTTTTTTAAGCCTTGTTCTACCAAAGCAGTCAGTTGAACATCGGCAAAATCGGTATACCATTTTTGCGGCAGGGGTTTGGCGGCCGATATGTTGAGGTTTTGCGCCAAAGTGGCGTCGGAATAAGATTTTGGCGGAACATAATTTTCACCGACACTGCAGGATATGCAAAATAAAAAGGCTAAGGATAGGATTTTACGCATGGTTGTTTTTCTCCGGCAAACGAGGTTGAAAATGCTCTTTTAAGGTTTCAAAAACCGCAAACAACGGCGGAATAAAAATAATACCGATTGCGGTGGCAAAAATCATGCCGTAAAATACGGCCGAGCCGATGGCTATTTGCGAGCCGGCGCCCGCACCTTTGGCTACAATCATCGGAAAAACACCTAAAATAAAGGTAAAAGCCGTCATTAAAACCGCGCGATAACGTTCGTCGGCACCTTTTTTGGCGGCTTCCACAATACTCAAACCTTGCTCGCGATACATTTTAGTAAACTCAACAATTAAAATGGCATTTTTGGCCGCCAAACCGATAAGCATAACAAGGCCGAGCTGGGCGTATATGCTGAGCGATTGATGCATAAAAAACAGGCCGATTAAAGCGCCCAAAATGGCAAACACAGTGGAAAATATGACAGCTAATGCCAACATCCAGCTTTCATACAATGCCACTAAAAACAAATAGCAAAAAATGACTGCCAGTGTAATTAAAATAAGTGCCAAACCGCGGGTTTCCACCTCTTGCAGGCTTAAACCGGTCCACTGAATGCCGTATGACGGCGGTAAAGATTTTTCCAGATTTTCCAAGTCGGCGAGTGCCGTGCCGCTGCTTACGCCTTCACGAGAGAGTGCGGTGACGGCGGCAGTGGTGTATTGGTTAAAACGATAAATGACTTTTGGCGAAAGCTCGGTTTTAATTTCGGCAAAGTTATTGATTTGCACCAGATTACCGGTTTTTGAGCGCACATAAAGTTTGCCGATATCGGCCACATTTTTGCGGAAAGCATAATCGGCTTGCAAAATAACCTTGTTAACCTGTCCGCTTAAAGTGATATTGTTAATATAGCGCGAGCCTAAATTGTTTTGTAAAACCGTAAACAAATCGGCCACGTTGATTTTGTAATATTCTAATTTGCGGCGGTCAAGGTCAAGAAAAATGTGCGGCGTATCGGCGGTAAAGGTGGAAAAAGCATAGCTGAAGTCGGGGTTTTGATTGACGGTTCGCAAATATTTATTTAATTGAGCCGAAAGCTCTTTGGCGGAAATATTGCCGTCGGTGGTGATAAATTGCAGAGAAATACCGTTGCTGTCACCAACACCGGGAATTGACGGCGGGGCAAAAAAGTTAATTTTAGCACCGGTGTAGTCGGCAAAGGCTTTGCGTAGCTGTGTGGAAATGGAGTCAAGCGACAAAGATGCAGATTTGCGCTTGTCCCACGGCTCCAGTCCGACCACGCCGAGCGCCACGTTTTCACCGCCGCCGCCAAGCATGCTGTAACCGGCAACCGTAATAAAATATTTGACACCGGCTATTGAAGAAATGCGGCGGTTCATTTCGCTGATAACCTCACTTGTATAATTTATGCCGGCGGTGTCGGGCAGCTGCAAATCGGCAAAGATAATACCTTGGTCTTCTTCAGGCAAAAAAGAAGTCGGGGTGAAGCGAAATGCCAAAACAATTGCCGCAATCACGCCTAAGACAATCAAAACCGTTAATTTCAGCCGTGTGGCAAAAAAGGTAACCAAGCGGATATAATGGTTACGGGTAAAATCAAGAAAAGTATCAAATTTTTTGAAAAAACCGTGTGGCGGCTTATCGCTTTCACGGGCAAAAAACACTGCACATAAAGCCGGACTTAGGGTTAAGGCATTAAGCGAAGAAAAAAGCACCGAAGTGGCGATGGTAACGGCAAATTGCTGATAAATTTTGCCGGTGATGCCGGCCATTAAACCGACCGGCACAAAAATGGCCAGTAATACAAAAGTGGTGGCAATGACCGCACTGCCGATTTGTTGCATGGCTAAAACGGCGGCATCGTGCGCGGATTTGTGCTCGTATGTCATTAAATATTGCACGCGTTCTACCACGATAATAGCATCATCAACCACTAAGCCGATGGCCAAAATCATGGCAAACAGAGTTAAAATGTTGATGTTAAAGCCTAAAACATAAATGACGGCAAATGTGGCAATCAGCGAAACCGGAATGGTTAAAAGCGGTATAAGTGTGGTGGTCAGTTTTTGCAAAAAAACGTATGTGACAAGCATGACCAGTAAAAAGGTGATTATCAATGTATCAATAATGCTTTCAATGGAAGCGCGCACATAATCGGTGGAATCGTATGCTACTTGAAGTTGCATATCAGGTGGCATTTTTTGCGACAGCTCGGCAATTTTTTTGCGGATATTGTTCATAATTTGCAAAGAATTGGAATTTGGTGTTTGATTTATGCCGATAACCAAAGCCGGCGCATTGTTATAGGCTGATTTGAGGTTATAAGAATCGGCGCCGAGTTCAATATGCGACACGTCTTTCAAATATACAATGCCGCCGTTATCTGACGAAGTTATAACAATATTTTCAAAGTCTTCTATGGTGGAAAGCAGGCCTTTTGCCGTAAGCGACAGCACGATTTTGTTATTTGCGGCACTCGGGGCGGCGCCGATGCTGCCTACCGAAGCTTGCACATTTTGCGCTTTAACGGCATTCATAACATCGGTTGCGGTTAAACCTAAACTGCTGAGCTTATTGGTGTTCAGCCAAATACGCATGCTGTATTGCGGGCCGAAGATGTTAACATCGCCGACGCCTTTAACGCGCGAAAGAGCATTTTTCAGGTTTGTGTAAGCATAGTTGCTTAAAAATAAGTCGTCATAAGTATGATTTGGCGAGCGCAGAACCAACATGGCCAACATATTGGAGTTTTGCGTTTTGACCTCAAGTCCGTATTGGGTTACTTCGGGCGGTAAATCCGATGAGGCTTGTTGCAGGCGATTTTGCACCTTAACTTGCGCAATATCGGGGTCTGTGCCAACCGCAAAAGTTACGGTTAATTTGTATGATCCGTTATCGTCAGATGAAGATGACATATATAACATATTATCTACACCGTTTATTTCATTTTCAATCGGAATGGCAACCGTATCGGCCAAAACTTGGGCATTGGCGCCGGTGTATGTGGTGGAAACGGCAATTTGCGGCGGCGTAATTTCCGGAAACTGGGCAATCGGCAAAACAAAAATGGCAAGCAAGCCCAACAGAATCATAACAACAGACATCACAATGGCAAATCGCGGCCGATTTATGAAAAATGCTGAAAACATATTTTACGGCTCCGATGCAGATGTTGCGGCGCGGTTTTTTACGCTCACTTTTTGGTTGAGCATACTTTCATTAACATCTTCGGTTACCCAAAATTCATCAGGCAAAAAATCGTCTTTTGCCACATACTGATTTTCGTGCTCGCCGATGATATCAACTTTGCGGGTTTGCAAAATGCTGTTGTGAACGACATAAATAAAATCGCCGTCAGGTTTGAGCAAAACTTCCGATTTTGGTATGAGCCAAACGTTGTTATAGGTTTTTTCAAGCAAAACTTCCACATAGGCATTGGGCAGAAGTTTGTTATCAGAATTAACAAACTCAGTATATATCGCCAGCGAATCGGTTTTTCTATCTATGGTGTTGGCCGTATATTTGAATTCTCCGGTTTGCGGCAAAATTTCGCCGTCGGCAAGCCGGAGGTGCAAAACCAAATCGGCTGCTTCGTCTTTTTGAAAATGCTTAAGATATTCTTTGTCGGAAACCGAAAATACCACACGAATAGGGTTATATTGCACCAATTGCATAATGTTGCGGTTGGTGGGCGAAATGTAATCGCCGGGGGAAAGAGTGATGTTGCCCAAAGTGCCGTCAAAAGGGGCTTTTAAATAAGTATATGCAAAATTTGTTTGCGCGGTTTGTTTTTGAGCGTTTGCTTTGGTAAAATTACCAAGTGCCGATAAATAGGCGGCTTTGGCGCTATCCAGTTCGGTTTGAGAAATAACTGCGGTGCCGGCTTTTTGCATACGTTCATATTGTGATTTGGCATTGATTAAATCGGCTTCGGCGGCAGATAAATCGCCTTCGGCAGCGGCAACGGCGGCAATGTATTCGTCCTGTTTTATAACAGCCAAAACATCGCCTTTTTTAACGGTTTGCCCGCCTTTTACCTTAATTTCATTAACATAACCGCTGATGTAGGGCACAATTTGCGTATCGTTTATGGCTTCAACCTGTCCGATGTAACTGTAGGTTAGGGTAATGGAGCGGCTTTGCGGTTTTATAGCCGATATTTGCGGAATTTGCGGCGCGGCGGCGTTATGCGGCAAACGGCGATGATGATAAAGCAGCCAGCCCGAGCCGATTATGCCGACCAGAACGGCAACGGTGATTATTCGTCCGATGATTTTGCGCTTGTTTCGTTTTGGCATGTTTTTTCCCTTATACTTCGCTAAGAAAAGTAATAAGTAAAAAAGCGATTTCAAGTGCAATCAGGCGCGCTGAGCCGACAGGCAATAAAAAATTTTTTTATTTTAAAAGAGCTTTTTGACGCGAAAATTCCGCTTTGGCTTTTTGCAACTCTGTCATAAACTCGTCATTGGCATGCAGGCGATTTATCAGTGCCGAAGTCAGAACGCGGGCGTGATCAACATCGCTTTGATAATGGAAGCCGACAATGACGCGGCTTTCACCGTATTCGTAGCCGCGTTTTAAAATTTCGTCTTGGCGCTCAGGATTGATTTCGGCCAAAACCAGTGCAAGCCCCCAGCCCATTGTGGTGTGTCCCGACGGATAAGAGGAGTTTGTGCTTAGCTTTTCTTCATCTTGCGGCACCGGCGTTGGTTCATGAAATTGCACAAAGGGGCGAATGCGCATAAATTGGCTTTTGGCTTTATCTTTGCAAACATAGGTTGTGGCCAAAACTCTCTCCATAAGAGCCACAATTTCCGGTGTGTTTTCTTTTGAAATGGTGAGGCCGAAAGGTTCGGAATATATTTTAGAAAAATATTCTATGGTGTGTGAGGCGTCTTCTATGGCCTGTTTGCCGCGCTCGGTATCGCGCATGGTTTTACCCCATTCATAGCGCATCCAATCGTTATAAAAAGCGGCATCCGTGGTTTTTGGCGGCAGGGGAAGAAATTGTGAAGCAGTCGGAACTTCATCGGCGGTTAAAAAAGGCGTCACTTCGGCAAAGCACGGTGTGGCAAATAAAAGAGATAAAATAAATAAAACATTATATATTTTTTTCATAAAAAACTCCGGCAAATAAGTAATTATTTTTCGGTAAGAATAGCGAGAGTGCGTGTTGAAGTCAAGAAGGATATTTTATGTATCAGTTTTAAAATATAAATTCATCTTATTATCGGGAATATTCTTTTTTTACCGGTGTTACATTTTTATACCCCAATAAAAAATGGAGATGCATCGGTAAAATTTTGGCTGAAAATGTTATTAAATAACAAATAATCAATATAATTACAAGCGGTGCGATTATTCTGTATGTAAAGCTTTGTATCGGATAGTTGTTAATTCCAAAATAACCGAAAACAGCAGGTAAAGTATGATAAACAATCATTATATGGACCAGATAAATGCTTAAACTACAAGAAAGAACTTTGTTAAACAAAGATTTAGAAGTTTCAGATTTAAAAATAAAATCCCAATTATGATATTTGCACCACACAAAAATTGCAGTAGCATAAAAAACCGATGGAAAATTATAATACCCTTTAAAAAATTGATTTATTTCTCCTGTCGGATATGAAAGAAATGCTGTGCCAAAATAGTGAAAAAGAAAACCTATGAAACCTAGAACATAAATAAATGTTCTTTGTTTTAATGATAAATTGGTGTTTCCGAGAAAATACCCCAGAAAACAAAACAGTAAAGGTTGCAAATAAAAAAATATTTGTAAATCGGGCACATTTAACAGTTTGGCCTTATCTAAAAACGGCAAAACGGAAAAAATTATGAAACAGCATACGGATAACCACTTGAAACACAGTATTTTATTTGGGATAAGACTAAAATAAATCATGCTCAAATAACAGAACAGTATTTGATAAAAAAAATAAAAAGTATACTCAATTTTACAATGTAAAAATCTACTCCAAAAATCAGTATTAAAATGCATATCATTGTATACAAGATAATAAAGCACTGACCAAACAAAAAAAGGAACAAAAACGCGAGCAAACCGCTTTTTTAGAAATAACATCGTATTATAGCGTTGTCTGTAATCTAGCAATGTATATCCGGATAACATAAAAAAACAAGGAACCGCAAAGTAAAACAAACATTCTATAAAGTTAGACGTATACCAAACTATTCCATCGGGATGAAGCCAGTAAATGGCATTTACATGCAAATAGACAACCGCTACACAAGAAAGCACCGTTAAAACACTTACCCATTTGGTATTTTGATTTTTGGAATTCATCATAGATTGCTTTGCACTCATTACTTTATTGCACGCTCATTTGCAGGGTAATATTTTTTTGAATAAAAGTCAATTCATCTTTGCCAAGCAATTTTTCTAATATACTGAACGGACACGACAGTGTCTTAGTGAAAATCCGGAATAAATCTTTATGGTTGACGGATTTACAGCCTGTTGTTAGTATTGGTGATGCTAACCTCGCAAGTTGCGAGTATTGTATTTTATAAAATGGCTCTCAAACTCTTACAATTTCAGAGAAAATATTTTTTATTTCGTCTATTTCATCTTTAAATCCCATTATCATCATATTTTTAATCTTTCCTTTTTCAGAAATATATTTAGGAGAAATTGTGATTTCTTCTTTTGTATCATAGTCATAAATACCCATTCCGTAAATTTTACAGATGAGCATTAATGGCGCAATATCCCATAATTTTGCTGTAGCTAACACAGCCCTCAACTGCCCCAAAGATAGATATAAAGAATAAATAGCTGCAGAAAAATAATCCTGAGCAATAAATTTTCCGTTTATATGATTTGGCTTTAATTTAACCTCCCACATATGCGCCTGAACAACGCGAGAAACACCTTTGGGAAATTTATTCAGTATCTCAGTTTTACCGAAGTGTTCTCTATATACTTGTTTGCCATCTGTATAAACGAGCTCATCTAAGGCCGGCGCACAAATAAATCCATATAAAGGTTCTCCGTTTTTGAATACAGAAAGCAATATTCCATAAAATGGCAAACCTGAACTATAATTTAATGTTCCATCAATAGGATCTAATATAAATTGGTATTCTGTATTAGCAATTTGTTGGAACAAACTTCCATCCAAATCATCAATGCTTTCTTCGTCAATAATAACATAATTTAAATCAGCAAAATTTTCTTTTGCAAATTGTTCAAAAGCTTTACTATTATGTAAGTCAACATCTGTAACTATAGATAAAATGGCATCGTTATCTTCTTTATAATTTACCTTATGCTTTTGTTGCATTGCATCAAAAGAATATTTTCCGATTTCTTTTACAAACTCTTTTATTTTATAGAACACCGTATATCTCCTAAACAAATTCAATTCCATTTTATCTTATGATATGATAAAATTAAGCGTAAAATGAGTTTTTTGAGCAACTTTTACAGAAGAATATAATCTTGAGCATTCCGATGATACATTTTCATAATTAACAAAGCAATAACCCATGAAACAATACTCATGATTTTATCTTTTCATAACATCTACTATATTATTTCATAATTAGATATTTTTTCAAGTATTTTTCATAAAAAAGGAAAAAATTTTTAGAATCTCCTGATTTTATTGTATATTTACATCAAGAGTTCGTAAAATTTCCCAAAACAGTCAATTTCAAAAAACAAAGATTTGAACTCGCATAAGCGCTTGAAAATAAAAGAAAAAGCAGGCAATTTAGAGCCTGCTGTTTGTATTGGTAATGCTAACCTCGCAGTTTACGAGCCTAATTTTTCAAAATACTTCTTTATTGCCGTCAAAAACGCATCAAAAAATTGGATTTCTTATCAAAATATGCTTAAACCACTTTTCTTGAAAAGCGATATTTTTTTCAATAAGCTCATCCGTCAAATCATAAGCTTCCGGCACTACAATCAACTTATCATCGTTGTCATTCGTGCGATGAACAATTCCTATACATCGTCCGACATATTCTTTAAGTGCTTTATTTTCCATTAATACATAGGCATCTAATTCTTCACCATCGCCTGATTTTGTAAACCTTACAAAACCATAATTTACCGGATATTCAAAACCATATTTTGGATGCTTGCTCCCTAAAGGCCTGTCAATTTTAACATATACCAGTTCTCCAATATATTTTGTATTTGGCGCATTATATAAAATAACCGGATAATCGTCCACATCACACCATGATTCATATTGTTTTGCCAGACAATCAAATGCTTTTTCATCAATCCATAAAGCATTTTTTTCAATTTCCGTTCTCTTTAATACTCTTTGTTTAGCTGTAGCTAAATCGCAAAAAACACAATGAAAAACGACTTGTTCCGTCAACGTTTTTGCCCAATTATAATATTCTTTTCGTTTTTCATGCGTCCAAAATCCATAATCTAAAATAACATCTTGTCCTTTACATACATATTCAGCCGTCTTTTCGCGAATTTCATGGTCTACGATTTTATATTTAGTTTGAAAATCATCAGGATTACGCCCATATCGTTCAAGCATTATTTCATCATGGGTAAACCGAACAGCCGAAAGCTCTTTTTCCAATTCTTTGGCTATTGTTGTTTTACCAAATCCCATAAATCCGACCATTAAATGAATTGTAGGCATTTATTTTCTCCGCTGATAATCTTCGTTCATATATTACAAAACTTGCTCTATAAAGTAAACCCCTACAGTTCATAAAATTTCCCCTTTTTTATTGTCATTCCTCGCACGGCACTGTGTGTCCGTGCGTCAAGGAATCTTATCTTTGCGTAGCGCTATATTTTTTAAATTTGAAGATGCCTTAAATTTTTCTCCTTTGTCAAAAAATAGACATAACTTTTATGCTTGATTTAAAAAGAAAAAACAGCCATTTTTCAGGCTGTTGTTTGTATTGGTGTCTTGCTTCGTAAGTTTCGCGATAATATCGCTCAACAACTGCGCTTCGGTCACTTGTTTACTAATTTCGCCTCTGCTTATGCTTCGGCTTATTAAGTAGACTGCGCATCACCAATAAAAAAAGCGACATTAAGTCGCTTTTATTTGTATTGGTGATGCTTTGCTCGCAATTTACGAGCTTAGTTTTATATTTTTCACATCAGAAATCAGTGAGGTTGTACCGAGAATAACTGTTGGTAAATGATATGCTCTCGCTAAATTTAAGGCTTCTGACAGAGAATTTGTATAAATTGCCTTCATACCTTTCTGCTCAAGTTTATCTATTTGTTTTTCCGTGAAGATATAATGCGGATTTGAAGACTTTGTTAAAATAATTTTTTCAGATATATCAGCCATCACCTCGGCTACTCCTAAAAAATCTTTATCATCTGGAATACCTATAATTGTCGCGACCTTAGAAAAATCCATATTTTTCAATGTTTCTTTTACGCTTTCGGCATTTACACGGTTAATGCTTGCATCAAGCATTATAAACGGATCAGAGCTGATTATTTCCTGTCGTCCCGGCCATTCTAAAGCTGATAATTTCTGCTTCATTTTCAAAATATTTATATCCGGTAAGATTTGTTCGCAAACAGCTATTGCCAAAGCACAATTCTTTGCTTGATGTATTCCGAAAAGCGGTATCTTAATGTCAGTATATTTGTTTTGCGACGTTACAACATCAAATACCATTCCTGATTTAGAAAATTTTATATTTTTCGCCCAAAAATCTTTACCATATTCCAACAATTTACATTTTTTTTCATTTGCTTGCTTGTGGATAATATTCATTACTTCGGGATTTTGTTCGGCACTTGCAACGATTTTTACATCATCGGTAATTGTGTGAATTTTATCTGAAGCAATTTCCGGTAAAGTTTTACCAAGTTCGCGCGTATGCTCTAAAAAAATGGTATTTATGGCAACATATTGATGAATAATATTTGTGACATCATCATATTTTGCCCCTTTACCATGTTCAATGACATTAATGTCTGTATGCTTGTCGTTAAAATATTTCAAAGCCACGGCCGCTTGCAAACCAATCGGGCTGATATATTCAGAAGGTAATAACGCTTTTTCAATTTTATCAAACTGCGATTTTATTTTTTCAGCGCAATTGACAAAATCTTTATCTGACATTTGTTTTCCATTAAAACGAAAACGTTCGCAAAAATCGCTGATGTGAGGGCTGGTCATCAGGCCTACATTCCATTCTGTTTGCAAAATTTCCGCAATCATATAAGCAACAGACCCTTTACCTTTACTGCCGGTAACAGTTATCGCCGGTTTCTTTGATAATTTTTGCAAAATATCTTTGGTATATTCCGGATGGCGTTTAAGCGCATCTTTATCGCTGAAATTAAGATATTTTTCAGCCTTTAAATACGACTGGTATATATAGCTTTCCGCCTCATCTTTAGTCTGCATTAAAGTCTCCTTTAATGGTTTTTATTACGATGCCGGCAACATTTATACCACTTGCTTTTTCAATACCTTCCATTCCGGCAGTTACATTTATTTCGCAAAAATATGGCTCGTTTTTTCCGAAAAGCAAGTCTAGACCGATAAAATCCAAACCTGTTTGCTTATAAATGTCTTGTGCGATAGCTTGAAACTCCCGTGTTATATCTATTTTATGAACCGATGAACCGAGGGCAACATTTGCTCTGAAATCATTATTTGATATTCGCTCCATTCCGGCAATTACTTCTCCCCTGACACAATAAAGGCGCATATCTCGACCTTCGCTTGACATTATAAATTCTTGGAAGATCCATTCCTTATTTGGTAAAAAAGATTGAAATAAAGTATCGTAGTCATTTTTATTTTTAATCAAAAACACTTCTTGTCCCATAGAACTTTCAAGTCCTTTGGCTACAAATGGTAATTTTAAGATATCTGCCAACATTTCAAAGGATAAATCAGACATACCGGCAATATATTTTGGCTTTTGAAAATACTGAGATTCGATATTTTTTAATTGTTCAAGTTTGTTGATGTAAAGATTTAGAGAGTTAAGAGCATTATAACTTTTTTTACCCAATTTATTTAAATTGTCTTTGATTTTGCCGAATTTGTAACGATTAATTACAAAATCCCGTGCAGAAAGTAATACTCCGTTATTATAACAACCGTCTTGAGTAACCGAAGAATCGTAAACACCAATTAATTTTATATCAATATTTTGTTTTTGAGCCTCTTGCAATAGGCGTCTGCATGTATAAGCGTTCCCCATATTGTTGTATTTTTCAATCAGATAACCGCTTAATTTCATTTATTTTTCCTTTAATATCTCTGACCAATTAAGAGCTGATAATTTTTGAATAATTTGCTGTAATGCACTTATTAACGCCGTAAATTGTGCCTGATTATTGGGATTTCTGTATTCCGCATTGATTTCAAGTTGTAAACAGGCTGTATATGTATTTTCGGAAATTCCTTTTGTGACAGTATTTTGCCCACCGGCGGAGAAAACTTTATTTTTCCAAACAGATTTTTTAGGAGTTTCCATTTTTGCAAAATTTTGATTAAATGACGACATCACAACATCTTCAATTATTTTGATGCCATGCAATGAGGTTAAATCCTCTTGTTTTTCCTGCTCGGATTTATCCGGCAACGGTGCTGTACCTAATTCAACCGCATATTCACGACTTGCAGATGAGCCATGTAAATCAAGCAAAACATAAATCGGCGTATTTTTTAAGTATTGCTTCAAGGCGGTTTGATAATCATTGTTTTCCGGTACATCAAAATTTGGATCTTTTTCAGCAAAGCAAGCGTTATAAATCAAGTGGCAACCGGTAATTTGTTGCAAATAAAGCGCTATTCCTCCTGTCCACAAATCAGCCCACTTCTTTTGCTCGTTGCGAAAATGATTCACCGCGTGCGGTGCAGATAACATAATCGGAATATTTCCGCGGATTATTTTATAATTTTCTCCTACATTCCCGTCATAATTGTTCGCGCTGAATATTTTTTCATTTTCCGCAATTTGTTCAAGTATAGATATCATTTTTTTCACCTGGTACTTATAACCCGTTAATTTCTTAAATAATACAACGGCATTATAAAAAGTAAAACTGTTTTTTGATTTTTTATAGTATATGAGTTAACTATTTGATTTTATTACATTGTTACTATAACAAGTTCGTAAAATTTCCCAAAACTTATGTTTTTAAAAACATAACATCCGAACTCGTTTAAGTGCTTGAAAATAAAAGAAAAACGACGCCTTGAATAAAGCGCCGTTTGTATTGGTGAAGGAAACTATCAGACGATGTAGTTTTCTATACTTTTCAGCCCAAAAAACTCCATAAAATACATAGAGTGTAAAATTATAAAAAGTATTGCTTTTCTTGTAACTTACTGTATCATAAAAGCCTAAAAGGAAAGGTGATTATGATAAAGTTCTCATCTGTAGTTGATAGTATAACCTTTGAAAAAATAAGAGCCGGCACCAAAACGGTAAAATTTTATTTATGCGATGACAAACATTCGTCTTTATTATCAGGAGATTGTTTTGTCTTAATTAATAATAGTAAAAAGTTAATAGTCAGAGCCCAAAGCATAGCAACATCAAAAAATCTTAAAAATTTAATTGAAAGTTTTTCATTACAGAAGCTGGGAGAGGATAATTACAGTGATGCTTATTTAAATGTGAAACAATGGTTTTCCGATGAAAAATTAAAAAAATATTCGGTTATGGCTGTATCCGTGGAGATTTTTAATGGACAAGATTAATTTTATTACATCTAATCAAGGTAAAGTAAAATCATTAGAAAATAGTTTGAAAGTCAATAATATTGATGTGAGAGTATATGCTCAAAATTTAGATATTATGGAGCCTCAATTTGACACAGTACACGAAGTTTCAAAATTTAAAGCACTAAAGGCTTTCGATATACTTCAGGAACCTGTCTTGGTTGAAGATGGTGGATTTTGTATTTCAGAATTACATGGATTTCCAGGTGTTTATACTAAATATATTCTGAAGACATTGGGTATAGATGGAATAATCAAACTGTTACAGGGGGTTAAAAATCGCTCGGCACAATTTGTAAGTGTAGCAACATTTATTGATAATGATGGGACAGTTTTTCAATTTGAGAGAGAGGGCGGAACATTCGAAATATCAGAAAAAAAAGTAGATAAACAGTCCCCTTTTGCATGGTCAGAATTATGGAAAATAATATACTTAAAAGAATATGACAAAAACTTATGTGAGCTTTCCGAACAAGAAGTTACAGAGTATTATAGTAAAATCGGGGCCAAAGGAAGCATTCAAAAATTTGTGAAATGGTATGCCAATGAATACAAAAAATAAATTAATATTTTGTGGTAATTCCTCAATTGATCATATTATTACCACCACAGGAACCAAAAACATCATTGGTGGTAGTGCTGTTAATTCAGCAATTGCTGCTGCAAATCAAACTGATAAAAATATTGCCATCATTTCCAGTGTTGGTTCTGATTTTCCTGTAAATATACTAGATGATATAAATATTGATACTAAATATCTCTGTCGGTTAACAACCAAGTCAAATTCATTTGTCATTAATGAAGTTAATAATAACGTAACATTAGTAGGCAATACTTATTTACCTATTAATTTACCAGATGATGTTATTACTGATTATTTACACGTGTCCTGTAGAAAAGGGGTTCCTTTTATAGATGCTATTAATAAAATTAAAGCTCGGCATTATTCCTTAGATGTTATGTGGTCTAGTGTTAAAGATTTTCTGCCAGAATTGACCGATTATTTTAAAAAAGCGGATTTTTTATTCTGTAATGATAGTGAATTTAAAATTATGCAAAGATATGGTTTAATGGATATAGTTCCTAAAAATTTAGCTTTGTTTATTACGGATTGTAACGGAGTTACTTACCAAAAAGATTCTGAAAGAAAATATTTTTCAACAATTAAAGCAAATAAAATTGTAAGTACTGTCGGAGCTGGTGATACTTTTTTGGGAAGTTTTTTATCTTCTTTCGACGGTAACAATTTAAATGAGGCTGTTTACAGAGCTTTGTCTATGGCAAGTCTTTCTATCAGAGATTTTGGAAACATACATCTGATTAACAAAACGGAAGAGATAAATAAAGTAACAAAAATAATACGAAATATGGATAAATGCAATGCTACCGAATTTAATATTCATAATCGGCCCGTCTTGCAGCGGTAAGTCTTCGATGAGCCAAATTATAAGCAGATTACATCCTGAGTATTCTGTATTAGATGATGTTGTCCCATTATATAAAATATTTAACGCAGATATACTGTTGCATCAAAATAAATTACCTGAATTTTGGAATTATGTAAAATCAAATAACCTAGATCTATATTATAGGCAAGAAAATCCGCTTCCATATAGTCATCCTAATCCTCAAGGTGGATTTTTGATTGATAATCCGATGGTTTGGAATGTTGTGTTGGCAATTTTGAGTAATCAGATAGTTTCAGATTATAACATTGTCGAATTTTCTCGTGGAAATGACATTAAATATAATCAATTTTTCAAAATCAATAATAAGGATGTATACCCTTTATCATTTGACTGTTTGTGTCACAATATATCGGAACCCGTATTAAAGAAATCATTAATTTTGAATATAGATTCTCCTATAGATGTGCGCAAACAACGTAATATTGAACGTTATAAAAATGGAGGCCACTTGGTTTCTGAAAATACTATGGATACAGTTTATAAAGAAAATATTTTTAGTGCAAAAAATAGTTTCATAAAAATTAGAGGTATTAAAGTACCTGTAATCTTTATTAACAATCAAAATAATTGCTCAAATTTTCCTTTGTTTTTACAAAATGAATTTTTAGATGCCTTAAATTATTACAGGAGATATCATAATGAACTACAGTAAAACCGTTATTCTGGATTGTTACACAGATGAGCCTTCAGGATATGGTGTCCGTCCATATTTAGGAACGCATCAGATACATCTGGCACAAGCACTGAGCTATAAAAAAGAAACTTTTTCGTATTTAACAATTGATGATTTAAGATACGCAAATGGAGAAAAAGAAACGGAAAATACAAATATACGTACCCTTAACACAACCAAAAATGCTGATGACGCTTTAGATATTGTAACAAATGCTGAAACAATCTATATAATTATGGGGTGTTTTGTGGAATACAAATATTTTTCCTGTGAACCTCCTTCTATTGAAGAAGTTTACGAATTTTTAAGGAATGCAAAAGCTAGAAAAATACTTTTTTATGTTTTGGGTGTAGAAAGTAATATTTGTGCAAATTATCCAAGCACAAAACTAGCTCAAATAATTGATCAGATATGCATTGGAAATACATATCGATTTGTCCTTGAAAATTCCTCATCTGAGAATTTTTTATTACCTAATTATAATCTATTGGATACAATATCATCTCAACCTGTTCATATTATTGAGCAATTAAAATTTCCGATTCTTGCAGAGATTGAAACTGGGACAGGATGTAATACTCCAACATGCAGCTATTGCATTGAAGCCAAGAGACATATTCGTCCCACTTATAGAGAGCCGGATTCGATAATTAAACAAATAAAGGCTCTTTATAAAAGTGGGGTTAGACATTTTCGTTTAGGTAGGCAACCAAATTTTTTCCATTACCAATACAATTCTACTGAAAAATTAAATAAGCTTCTTTCCGGCATACGAGAAACATGTCCTGCCATTCAAACCTTACATATTGATAACGTCAATATGAATAGTGTTGTAGAACCTCATGGTCGAGAGTTTGTAAAATTGGTTACAAAATATTGTACTGATGGTAATGTTGCGCCGTTTGGAATAGAATCATTTGATGACAATGTACGTAGAGCAACACATATTTTTGGATATTCTGATAAAATAATGAAAGCTATTGAAATAGTTAATGAATATGGTTCAGAAATCGGTGCAAATGGTTTTCCCAAACTTCTCCCTGGAATTAATTTAATGCACGGATTACCAGGACAGACAAATAATACCCATTTCGTAAATATGGCATTTTTAGAAAAAATATACCGTAATAATTTACAAACACATAGATTGTTCTATCGGTACATGACGCCTGCAGAAGGGATAATATCATTCAAGGAAACTAAAGATTTGGACTACTATAACAAGTGTAAAAAAGAAATAATGGACAGTTTTGTTATTCCTATGCAAAATCGCGTTTATCCTATCGGACGACAATTAAATGGTTTCCGCGAAGTAGTGTTTGAAAATGGAAATTCTTTTTTGCGGACATTGGGAACCTGTTCCATAAAAATTATGGTAGAAAATAAAAAATTAATTCCTTATAATATGTATAACATACGTGTTATAGGCACAATAGAACCTAAATTACTAAAAGGCGAAATTATCAAGGAAAAAGATAATGAATGATATAGAGCAAATAAGAGCAATTGAAATAATGGCTCAACAGCCGGAGGTTAGAAATGCAGTTATCAGATCTCATGATAACAACCCTTGGTGGCCAAAAGATGTTGAAGATTGGCGCATGAAAATGCTTATAGCTGGTTTAAGTACAAGGGTATCTTTTAGAATGTTGGGAAGTTATATCAAAGCGATTGATAATTTTTTGAAATATACATATGAAGAAATAGTACAAACTCCTGATGAAGACTTAGAAAAAGCACTTAAACCATTAGGATTAACGAAAACAAGAATACGTTTTATACGTAGTATGTGTTCATATATTGATAATAAATTAAAAAATAAAAATATCGAAAAAATACAAGATGCCGAAATGATTGCAGATATAGCAAAAAATGTATCTGGAGCTTCATATAAAGTAGGACAATGCTGTGTTTTATACGCTAAAGGTTACTATTGTGGTATTATGCCTGTTGACAGCGGAATTAAAGATATGCTTGCTCCTTGCCTAGGTTACAAAACTGGTAAAACCTCAATAGCACATGAGCTTGTGCGAAAACAGCTAGAGAATTTTATCAAATCTCATAATTGGATGAAAATGGCTATTAAATTAGAATATGATAAAAATATAAAACTTCCCGATGATAAACCCTTAACTTGGTGGATTCATTTAATTATGATTAATTACAAACGCCATTTTTGCAATAATCATAAACCTAACGAATGTCCTTTAGTAAAGGCAGGTATTCCACTAAATGCAATAAAAGGATGCCAACGATGAATGATTTTGTAATATTAGAAGGTTGTGATGGTGTCGGTAAAACTACTCTAGCTAATTTGCTTATTTACCGAGGCTATAAATCATTACATTTTAATTATGATCCTAGTTTATCAATAAAAGAAAAATATCAAAAAATATTGTCAAAAGATTATGGAGAAAATATTGTTTTAGATCGATCTTTTATTTCTGAAATGGTATACGGGCCACTAAAACGGGGATATTCTCGCCTCTCTGACCATGATTTTTCAGAGTTGTTGCAATTGTTGAATAAACGTGGAGGTCGTGTTGTTTTACTAGACGCCGCTTCTGAAGTTATTCAGCATAGATTGCAAAAAAGAAATGATGCTTCAGATAAAAATATGGATATCAATTTAATTACAAATATCAGAAATTTATATAAGCAAATTTTGTCATATAGAAATGAATGCCGTGTCGATATTATTAGAAATGATAGAGAAATGCCCCAAAATATTTTAACGAGATTAAAATTAAAAGAAGCTCCTTTACAATGTTTAATTTTCGATTTTGATGAAACAATTTATCGTCCAGAAACCACAACATTACCTCAACAATTAATTTATAGAATGGCCAATTTCATTAAGGATAAATTCAATTTATCTTATAAAGAAGCTAGACTATTAAGCCGTAAATACAGGTTGGAATATGGTTCTACGGTTGTGGGATTACAAAAGATTCATAATGTTGATCCTAAAGAATTTGTTGATTATGCTTATAATCTAGATTTATCGGAACTGAAAAAAAACTCTGAATTCAAGAAGCAACTACAATCAATACCGGAGAAAAAAGTAATTTTTACAAATGCTAATGAAATATATGTAGAAAAAGCCTTACATATTATGGGGATTAGGGATGAATTTAGTGATATAATAGGTATTAATCGTACAAACTTCGTTCCTAAATCAGAAACATTGGGTTATGAAATGATAATCGATTCATATGCGGATTCAGGAAAAAATTGTGCTATATTTGATGATCAAACGGATAATTTAAAAACAGCTAAAAAATATGGGATGGAAACAGTTTTATGCAATAAAAAGGCTGACAACTTAACAGGGGTTGATCATGTAGCCAAACAGTTAGATCGGGATTTATTAGATATTGTGACAAAAATGAAGGGAAATAGAAGATGAAACATATTGGTTTGCTTATACCATCTTCAAATATTGTTGCCGAAAGAGAATTATATACTAGGCTAATTAAAGACGAGATTCCTGATGTTGCATTTCATTTTGCTCGATTAAAATTTCGAACTCCATATGGGATAAATGAGGAAAAATACACACAGGAACTTGTAAACAGCATTCCTGAAACTCTTAAAGAATTAGAAAGAATTAATGTACAAAAAACAGCTGTTTTGTGTACATCCGCCGAGATTTATGTTCAGCATAACAATACTCTGATGTTTCCACTATCTAGCGTTGTATCATACTTTAAGTCACTAAATAGATCGCATCCAATAGTTATAACTCCCTATAATACAAATATTGGAGATAAAATAATTCATAAGCTTAAATCAGAAAAAATAAATGTTGTAAAAGAAATTCATCTTAATATTAAAACTAAAGAAGAGTTAATGAATTTTAGTAATTTGAAATTAATTGATTTAATAGTTAATCAATTGGATAAAAATATAGACTCAATATGCGTGTTATGTACCAACTTTGAAACATATCATATAGAAAACCAATTAGAAACAACATTTCAAATACCTTTTATATCAAGCAATAAAGCTATTTATTATGACCTTATAAAATGATGGCCAAAAATATAAGTGCATACAAGTACATTCCTCTGGACTTTCGTTGTTTTCCAAGCATTGCTTGTGACACATCGAAAGGAAAAACCATGAAAATAAGGAAATATCAAGACATAGCACCGAGCAACAGAACAAATTTTGCAATGGTCTACCATCATGCTGGACGGACATTAACCCAAATTGAAACTTTACTTAAGCAGGCTTATGGGAAACCACTACCGATACGACCACGAGATAGACTTAATCGCATACAATATAAGCTCGAACAGATGGTTGCTCGATATAAGCAATGCGAAGATGAATTAAAGGTGGAATACAGTACTCGCAAGAAAAAACAATTATTGTTTTTTTAAGATTCGTTGTTTAGAGTAGATGCAAAATTATTTCTATTTTTCAGCACACCATTTTAAATAAATGTCGCGACTACTCGTTTTATCGCTTAAATAGCTTGTTGAAATCCAGTACTTTTGAGAAGATGATAAAAACACGCTGTTTGGAGGACTAATTATTGTCATATCATCTTCTTTTATATTGATAATTTTAACTATTTTTTCAATAAGTTTATCTTTATTTTCAGAACTTTCAGGTACAATGATATTAAAGGTTAATTCACAAAAATGACAAAATTCATTTGCTTTGATGCTTATATTGGCTTCAATCGCATCAATTTCAACTACCACCGTAGTATAACCATCTTCTGAAAATAATTTATCCAGAGATAGTTCTTGAAGTTTTTCATCTATAAATATGTCAAACGGTATTTTATTTCTGTATTTTTTTGTTGTGAACGCTAATTGGATAGGTGTTTTTTTTAGTGATGTGTTTATGTCTGTATTAAATATACTGCTAATTGTAAGGGATTGTATCGCAAAACCAATTAACCGGCTATCGCTATTAATTCCAAGTTCTTTCGGTGATTTCGGATTATGAACTAAAAAACCCAATTCCAATTGATGATTTTTAACAAGGCGGTGAGGAATAGAAACATTTATGGTTGCAGGTAAATTTGTATTTTCATTAAAATCCCAAATTTCAACAAAAGTCCCATTAGCATAAATAGCTATTTTTTGCTGTTTAAAATCTTTACCAAACAGAGGAACTCCTGTGATTTTCACATTTAAATCTCTATTTGTATCCTTGATTAAAAACTTTATGGCTGAGTGTTTTCCTTCATTCCATCTACCTCCGTTTTCCGAATCAAGAAAATTTTTTGCTAATATTCTAGAATCATTATGATTAAAGGGAATTTCAAGCGGCTGAACAATACTTAACGCTTTATCTGCGGAAACATTTTCATCAATTATCAGAGCAATATTCCTTGGAAATTCATGATTATCCCCATTGTGAAATATTTTATAACCCAGCAAACATAATAGCAACATAATTGCCATAAAACACAGTGATATCTTATTTCTTGTAATTAATCTTGTATAACTCATCATTCACCCTATTTTTGATACCTAATAAACTGTTTAAGTTTTTTTCTTTTTTGTTTATATTTTTTTCTCATAGAGCCTATTGTTATCTTACTCAAAAAGTAATAATACCAATATTTTCTTTTAGGGTTTAAGATAACTTCATCAGATAAAATATATGAACCGTTCAACTCCTTAACTTTTACATTTTCGCGTTTGAGCAAATTAAAAACAAAAATAGATAAGCAAAATTCCCCAAGATATCCGAGAAATCTGCTTGCAACTTCACTCATTTTTGAACTGTCAATTTGTGAATCCACCGCTTGCAAAATTGAAAAACAAAATTCACTATATTCATCAAACAATTCTTTTTTCATCACAAACATATTGCACAAATACTGCAAAGAGCCGTTTTCCAGCATTTTTATTTCGCGTGTAAATTGTGGATACAGCGACTTTACTGTCGCTATAAATACATCAAAAGTATGCACATCTTGCTCTGCTAATTTTGAATATTGCGTGCGTATATTTTTGCTTTTTAAATTTTTCACATCATAAGGTTTAAGAACAAGACAATCGCAATCAGCAAGTTTTCGTTTGATATACTTATCATCAATATGTCTGAGATATTCCGGAGTCATGGTCGGAACAAAATAAACATTTCCTTTCGGAAGCCAGCACCAATTTGGATTTCCGCTCCAATCGTCAAACATAAAGTGCCTGCGATAATGCATAAAGCCGATATAATCTGGGTTACCGAGTTTATCATAATTTTTCCAAGCCCAATATTGCGCCGAAAGTTCGCAATAACGGTCATTTTTATCAGAAATATTTTCTCCGATATCATCACGGAGCATGCCGCTAAAAAGTTTTTGAGCCTTTGCGCAACCAGTTTGAATTGGTTGAACAATTTTTGATTTTAGTAATGTATGCTCATCGTGATAGGTAACAAGAACTTTAATATTTTGCATAACTTTAAACCTTGAAAAGTTGTTTTTTGAAAGCTTTTGCATCTTTAATGAGTGCTTTTATAGCATCATACTTCTGCTGATATTTTTTATGTTTTTCACCAAATGCAAATGCTTTTTTGATTTTATAATAAGCTTTTTTCGCCTTAAATCGCCTAAGATGATGCATCACAAACAAAAGTTTTGTCTGCCGTTCATTTGCTGCAAAATGATTGTTAATGTTCGGGAAATGGATTTGAGAAAATTCTTGCCGCAACAGCGGTGAATCGCTTTGTATTTCAGGTAATTTCTGAGTACATCTAAAATCAGATAATCTCGCTAAAATTTCTTCATAAAAAGGTGTTTGCCTTGCATACTGCCACCAAATATCAGCTTTTAAAAGTTCAGGATAAAACCACGCTTTCCTTGCTGTTAAGAAATGGTAAACAAATGCTTTATCTACGTTAATCATATAATTTAGATACGTAGGTGCTTTACTATTATAAATTCCTTGATATATTTCAAAATTGTATACAGATGGCAATTTCTTAATTTTCCCGTCGAAAATTTTATTTAATAGGCACTGTTCTTGATTGATGTATTCTTGATTCATAGCCATTTCTAATAAATCATAAAACGAGATAGTGTTATTAAATTTTTTAATATCTATTAACAAAACACCTGTATTAAAATATTTACCGCTCATATTTAATGTTTTGGAAATATACTCAGAAACATCATGCCCTAATTCTATGCGACCAATGCGATTTTCTTTTGTCCAAAGAATTTCTTCGCAAGCGGCCAACGGATAATTTTCCATTGAAATTTCCAGTATATCGGCAATATCTGAATTAAAAATTAAATCAATATCTGTAAATAATACCTTAGTATATCGCCCAAAAATTTTCCCTGAAGCTAATCTGTAATAACATTGTTTGGCAAAATAAGGAAAAGAAATATTTAACTGTATATCTGTAAACAGTCCATTAACGTTATAAAAACGTAAAGAAACATTTTTATATTTCTTCACCATACCAATCAATTTTGATTTGTTTTCGTCTGATATATCTGTTTCCAAAACAACAATATCATATTGTTTTTTAGGTGAAGAATTTTTCAAAATAGAATTCAAATAAACAGATAAATAAGGGGCATACAAATTTGAAGAACCACAGGCAATTGCTGTTTTGTTCTTAAATTTTGGTAATAATTCAGCATCATCAAAAGATTTTTTTAATGATGTCACATAATATTCTTTAGTTTTCTTTTTTTCTTGTTTTAATTTGAGCACAAAAACCGTTAAAATAATTTTTCCAATATCTGAAAAGAACCCTTCTTTATAATTTAATGTATCAATTTCTTTCTGCTGTTTTATAGACATTAAAATATTAAACAGAAAATCACAGTATTCAAAAAAGAGCCTTTTTTTCATAATAAACACATGGTGTAAATAGCAATATGTCAAACCATTTAACTTTTCAATCACATTTGTGTATTCAGGATACATAGCTTTAATTATTTCCAAACAAGTATCATAATCCTTCTCCGACACAGAGGATTTTACCTTTTGAAAATACCCATTCATATTATTTACGCCTAAACATCTCATATCAGAACTTTTTGTTAATATCAAATCCGTATTTTGGACTTCTGCAGTAATATTTTCTGTTGTTAATCCCAAATCAGTTAAGTATGCGTCTGTTGGAGCATCAAGATCAACCTGGGATAGTCCGTATTGATTGGATATGGATGAATTGCTGTATTGGTGGATAAAATCTTCATTAAAAACAAATTGATTTTCGCTGTTCATAAAACCAATATATTTTGGATTCCCTAACTCGTTATAATTTTTATAAGCCCAATAAATGGTAGATAAATCCTTAAAGTCAGGATAATAACATGAAATATTATCTCCAGTGTTATCACCTATCATATTGTCAAAAATTTCACGAGAAAGATCTCTACCTATTTGAATAGGACATAGTATTTCATTTTTCAGGATCTTCTTTTTTGAATCATAAGAAACTAAAATTTTTATATTTTCCATGTTTTACTCCTCTGTATATTCATCTTTAAATATTCCCTTTAATCCCACAGGGTTAATAGAAACGATTTCCATGTTTGGACAGTGAACTTGAATAAATGGTAGAAAGTATTTTTTTAAAATATCAATTTGGTAGTTTGCCGGATTAATGGCATTCTTTTTACCATAAGCATAACCTGCGCCACAATCCCATCCCACTAAATAAAGCCTTTTTGGATTGGTATAAAAAATAAATTGCAATACAGAAAAAGGTGTTCCTGAAAATTCCCCTAATGGTTCACGAGACAAATCGTATGCTATATTGTGGAACGGAATATCCTCAAGCAGATATTGTGAAATATTGGAATCATGGCAATAATTTAATGGGATTCGTTCAACATAATCATGGGTTATGGCCAATCGGTCATCTGGAATGATACCATAAAATTTTTTACAATCGTTTCCTTTATATTCATTGGCATCTGCATTTAAAGTAGAGTTGTTTTTTTGGTGAATGGTGAAGTCTTGGACAAATAAGTAATCCAAGGATACGTTTTTTAAATAAATAGCACCATTTATACCAATATGGATGGCATTCGGAATCATCTTATACTTGTTGGCGGTCGGGCCAGTACAGACCATAACGACATCTCGTCCGGCAAATGCGTTTTTATACGGGCCGAACGTTTTCTCATGCAACTTTTGCGCTTCTATAATACACTTGAGATTGGATAATTTTCCTTTTAACTGTAGATTGATACTTTTTTGCTCTTTTAGCTGTGCATCCATTTTATCTATATTAGCTTTGGTAATCATCATTTGTTTTAATAAAAATGCTTGATTATCCCGAATTAAAAATGTTTTGTCCGTCACATAATAAAAAGGAATTCCCAATACTTTAATGTAACGTTTACCCTTTGTGTCCTTTTTATGTAACAAAGGCAAACCTAAAACCTTTAATTTATAGTCAGAGTTTGTTGCAGATACAGAAAAGAATGGACTGCCAATCTTACGAAACAGATGTATTTCTTTCTTAAATATCTTTACCACTTTTTTCCCATTTTCCGAAATGCGCATATAAATAGGAAAATCATGAAAAGTGATGCTTTTGACTTTAGTATTGTAAAGTGTATATTTTTGCTTTCGCCATAAATGGTAAAATGGTGTCAAACGACTGTAGAAAAAATAATCTTGTTCATAAGGATGTTCTACGCTAGGTAACCAAGGTTTTTCAGGTCCAACATAATGGACAATATTAGGATTAGCGTTAATTGCATTAAATTCGTCCATATTATCAGGTATGTAACCGCGAAACCTCTTAATCAAAACACCATGATAAAAATTCCACGTTAAACTAAGTCTATAGATTTGTCCACGAAAAGTGTCATTGATGACATCTTGATCGCAAATGGTGTATCGGGATCCATTCAGTGCAATTTGCTTTTTAATCAGATCTAAATAGTTAATTTCTCGCAATTTCTTAGAATTTACAAATAACAAGCCTGCATTGAAATAATATTCTTCAGTTCCCCACAAATTTTTGGAAATACGACGCCAATTAAAATCTTCTACGGCCGCAAAAACATTCTGACCAATATCTAAATCATATAATTGTGAAATATCTGTTCTGACAATCATATCCGAATCAACAAACAACACACGATCCACATCCGGTAGAATATCAGGAATTAAAATGCGCGCGTATGTCATTTTCGTAACATGAGGGGGAATTTTTATTCCATTAAACATATCCAATATTTTTTCATCAAATTGGGGATATTGAATTTTACATGGCTTGATTTTATTTAATTTTTTTAATTTTTGCTTATTTTTATCCGTTATATCATAGCTTAAGATATAAAAATGCGCCTGATACTCGTCAGATAAATTATACAAGATAGAGGCCATTGCTGCCGCACAGTGAGGCAAAAATTCATTGCTACTAGATAAGACGATGTGAATAGGCTTAATCATTTCATTATTCCTTTCATTTTAAGGTAGCGCTTGCCCTGTTCAAATAGCACAAACATTAGCCACGAGAAAGCCGTAACGGAAATCAGGTACAACAATATGACACCAACGTTCAACGTATCAAAACCTCGGCGAATAATAATTCTGAACGTATAATGGTTTAGATAAATGAATAAGCTGAGCTTACTAAACGTTACAATTAACTTAGACGAGAAGATTTTTGTAAAACAAGTTGCCTTAAAACCAAATAGCACCCCTACAGCCATCAATAAAATATATACAAAATCGGAGTCTTTATTAAAAAATTTAGCTGACATGCCGAGGACTAACAACAAACATAAACTGCTTAAAATTACAGATGATTCCTTCTTCTTAAATATTTCATATTGTGAGCAATAGCATAATAAAATACCAATGGAAATTCCGGCTGAAACTCGTAATACATTGCATAACCCTATTAAACCTAAATTAGTTTTATTATCTAAATAAAAGTAAGACTGTAATCCACCTTGAAAATTGCGAATAATCCAACTGTATGCACAGATAGAGAACAAAAAGCAAATTGGAAATACTGATGCTTTATATCGTTTTTGAATAATATAAAAGAAAATAGCAGCTACAAATAAAGCTTCCACATACCAATCAACCGCGTTAAGAGGCCCATTTATGTAAAAAGCATTTAGACATAAATATTCCGGAATCCCTTTAAATAGATCCATAAAACTGATATCGAAAGAGTTTAACTTCATCTGAACACAGTATCGAAATACAGCGCTGAATAACAGTACTGGCATAAAATACATAAACCTACTTTTGGCATACGTCAGCACATTTTCTTCGGGATATCTTTCAATGTGTTGATATAATAAATAGCCGGATAGTATGGCAAAGAAATCCACACCAATATACCAACCCACAGATATAGAATAGGCTCCCAATAAATGATGAAAAGCAATCACGTAGGTAAAAACAATACGCCAAAAATACATCATATTATCACTTTGCAGTGTCTTCATATTATTTTGAACCATTTATATCTCCATTCCACTCTCAAAAGCCTGATGGCTCCAGAGATAATCCCATTTGCCAAAACGGCCGATTGAATCAATTCCAATAGATTTTAAGTAGTCTAACACAATTTGCCGATTTTCATAAACGCCGTGCGTAAATGTAACATTGGCATAAGGTTCAAAACGAATATCTTGAACTTTGATATCCTTATCATCAAATCCGCAAATTTCTTTGAGCTTTGTGACTGTTTTTGTTAAAACTTCTTCTGCCGGCGGTATCTTATCCCGACAATCAAAAAAGACTTCTGCCTGATACGATGAGCAACCCTCCGGCGCATTTTCCGGCGACTTCAAACTCGGAGAATATACTCTTGCCGGCGGAATGTCTTCATCATAAATATAAAACCATAAATACTTGGCAATATCCGGCTTATTAAACCCTAAAGACACCTGATATCCACACGTCCAATGTAGATTTTCTGCCGCCTGTTGCACATTTTCCGGACAATTATCCGTTATCTTTACCATTTCCGGCAGAGGCAATGTTGAAATCAGCCGTTCATAATTTTCAGAGCTTCCATCGGCAAAATATACTCTCTTTTCTGCCGGAGAAATTCGCACAACTTTTTTATTAAAGCGAATATCAAGCCCCTTACAACAATCGTCCAAAATGCTTCTAAAGCCACCAACCTTAGGATAGCGCATCACCGAAGTATAGTAAAAATTCTTGTCTTGCGTTTCAAAAGCGCCCTTTAAAACCTCAGCTAAATCGGGGGAATGAATCCGTTTACCAATCCACTTGGTTTCCATATTTTTTGGTTTTTGTCCCCAATATTTTTTGGTATAAACAAACGGAAAATGCTTAGCAAAATAATTGCCGTTCTGCACCTTAAGCCATTCTTCATAATTTTTTATCTCGGCAATATCTTTTTGCGGGCGGTTGATAAAATCTTCAATAATTTTTACTTTTTCATCTGTCGGCAAAGGCGCAAGATTGTTCATTGCCGGATGTTTCAGCCATGCACCATGATAGTAATTATAAGAAATTGACGGATGCTCATAAAGAGGTGACGATTTTTCAAAAATCCCCTTAATATACGCATCATTTGTAAAGGTGAAATGCACAAACCTGTCAAAACGAAAACCCTCAATGCTGAAATAGCCACACAAACCGCCCCAATCGTTATCTTTTTCATAAATAACGGCGCTTTTTCCCTTTTTCTGAAGATGATATGCGGCGGAAATACCGGCAATTCCGGCACCTAAGATGATGGGTCTATTTGGCAATGTGTTCTCCGTGTTCTTCTATTTGTTTTACGCAGAAATCCCACATATCTTTGTTGTCTAGAGCTTCTTTATACCAATCAACAGTCTTTTCAATCATCTCTTGCAAGCCCCATTTAGCTTCCCACTGCAACATAGTGTATGCTTTGGTAACATCTAAGTTCAACAGTGTATTTTCATGAACAGCATTCGGATCAGACGCATCAATAACTTCACCTTTGCCATAATAAGCGACTAAACGGCGAGCAACTTCCAAAACCGTTTTATTTGCAGAAATATGCGGACCAAAGTTGAAGGATTGTGCATACTTAACCGGCTCTTCCAGCAATTTTTGACCGACTTTCAAATATCCCGATAACGGCTCTAAAACATGCTCCCACGGACGTGTAGCAATCGGATTTCTGATTTCAATCGGCTTTCCTGCTTCAATAAAACGAATACAATCCGGAATCAGGCGATTATCAGACCAATCTCCGCCACCAATCACATTACCGGCACGAACCGTAGCCACTGCTTTGCCGTGCTGAGCATATTTTGCCGGATTAAAGAAAGACTGGCGATAAGCGTGCAACATCAGCTCTGTACAACCCTTAGATGCCGAATACGGATCTTCACCACCCATGCGGTCAGTTTCCTTATAACCCCAAATTTGTTCCACATTTTCATAGCATTTATCAGACGTAATCATAATCGCAGTTTTTAAGCACTCATTTGTGCGCATAACTTCCATTATGTTTAAGCTACCCATAATGTTTGTTTCAAAAGTTTCTTTTGGTTTTTCATAAGATGTGCGTACTAACGCTTGCGCTGCCAAGTGGAATACAATTTCCGGCTTATATTGTTTTACGACTGCATCAAGATGAGCCAAATCTCTGGTGTCACCGCGAACATCCGCGTATAATTTATCATGCAAATGACTCGCTTCAAAATTACCTTTATCAGAATAAGGATCGAGTGAATAACCGACAACTTTTGCTCCCATATGTGTCAGCCAAATAGAAAGCCAAGAGCCCTTAAAGCCGGTGTGTCCGGTTACTAAAACAGTTTTTCCTTGATAAACATTATTATACATTATGTGTTCTCCACCAATTAATTGTTGATTTTAAGCCTTCTTCCAAGGTATATTTTGGTTTCCAGCCAATAGATTTGAGTTTTGTATTGTTGCCGACAACCACATCGTCCCCAAAAGCAGCCGGAACAGCTCCCCACAAGATGTTTCCTTTAAAATCAGTTAACTCTGCAATTTTATTGACGATTGTTCTTAATTGGACAGGCTGTCCCGAACATATATTAACAGCACCTTGCAATTCACTTTCAAACACGTCAACTATACCACGAGCTGTATCTTCAACATGCAGATAATCTTGAAATTTAAGACAATCGCTGACCTTAACATCTTCTCCTTTAAGGCAAGAGTTAATAACCGACGGCATCAAACGTTGCGGTTTTTCATTCGGACCATAAAGATTAAAAATTCTTGGCCACTTAAAATCTATTTCGTTTTGTTTACAATAAACTTTAGCTACATTGTAAACAGCATGTTTACCGTTGCCATATAAGGTTTGTGGGTCTGTTGGTGTATCATCTTCCAACAGATAGCCGTATTTATACTCATATTCAGAGCAAGTTCCCGCTCCTAAAAACTTTTTACCACCATGCTCCTTAAAACTTTTGAGCAAATTGAGCGTAGCAATCACCCAGTCCATATTTAAATCAGAGACATGGCACTTTGGTCCGACATACCATGCGAGATGGATAAGAGATTCAAATTGGTGCTCTGATAAAAATTCATCAACAGCCTGCGAGTCCATCAAATTCATCTCGTATTGAATGAAATTTTCTTGAGCAGGTGCCAACGGAGGATAAACAAGCGCATGAACTTCATAGCCGCGTTTTAATAATTCGTCCGTTACTTTTGAGCCGATAAATCCTGTTCCACCGGTAATAAGGACTTTTTTCATAATCTAATCCTTCCAAAGTTTCCAAGGAGCCTTCTTTTCAGCCCACATTTTGTTTAAATCTTCTTTATCTTTCAGCATATCCATAGCATGCCAAAAACCTGTGTGCTTATAGGAATTCAATTTACCGTTACCAGCCAAATTTTTCAGCGGATCTTGTTCCCACATCAAATCTTCGCAATCGTCAGGGATATAATCAAACACTTCAGGTTCACAAACAAAAAATCCGGCATTTATCCAAGCTCCGCTTTCTTTAGGTTTCTCCGAAAAATTTGTTACAGTGCCGTTTTCTTCAATACCCAAAGCGCCCCAACGACCTTCCGGTTGGTAAGCTGTTAAAGTACATAATTTTCCTGATTTTTTATGGCTTTCTATTAACGCCGGAATATTAACATCTCCGACACCGTCGCCATAAGTAAGCATAAATGATTCATTTCCGATAAATTTTTGTGCTTTTTTGATGCGACCGGCTGTTTTTGTATTACGTCCGGTATAAAGTAATGTTACTTTCCATGGTTCGCATTTTGTTTGATGAACTTCAACCGCATTTGTTGATAAATCAACAGTAACATCGGAATTATTCATATAGTAATTTACGAAGTAGTCTTTTATAATTTCCTGCTTATATCCGGTTAAAACCACAAACTCATTAAAACCATAATGGGAATATATTTTCATTATGTGCCACAAAATAGGATACCCACCGATACCCACCATCGGTTTTGGTCTTATGCTGGTTTCTTCCCCAAGTCGAGTTCCAAGCCCTCCGGCTAATATTAATACTTTCATTAGAATATACCTCTGGTTATAAAGCACATTAACCGCCATGCAAACGGCAGGTCAAACATTTTGTTAATAGGTGAAATCATCAAATTCAATTGTCCTTGAAGCGAGTGGCAATGATAGAAATACTTTTTAACTTTCTTCCTTAGTGCCTGTATAACTATATTCCTAGGGCATCCGTATTTACATAACTCCTCTATTAGTTGCTCCATAACAGAAGAAAGTTCATTCAATTCGCTATAAGTTAACGTTTCACCAAAGATAAATTTTGATAGTAATTGCTGATTTTTTGTTTTAACATTACAATACTTATTTATAGCGTAATTCTGGATAATTCTGCTAGCATTATATTGTTCTTTTTTTAAACGATGAGATGTGTTTCCATGATAGAAACGATATTTAACAAGCACATCATCAAGTATCTTAAATTTTGTCTTTCCTAATAAATCAATATACAATCCATAATCTTCTGCAGGGACCCATTCTGCTCTATATCTTATATTATATTTATCTACTACGGACTTTCTCAACATTACCGATGACTGACAAAATGTGCACCCCAAAACGACAAGAGAGCATTCTATTTCGAAATGATCACGTAAAGAATTAAAATTCATCTTTGAGGCATCATCGCCAACAACTTCTGTTGCAGTTCCGATGCATCCGAATTCTGGATTATTTTCCAAAAAATTAACTTGCTTTTCTAATCTGGTAGGAAGCGAAATATCATCAGAATCCATAAAAGCGATATAAGAACCTTTTGATTTATCAATACCATAATTACGTGCAAATGCAGGTCCTTTGTTTTCTTCTATTCTATAATAGAAAATCCGCTCATCTTTGTAACTATTAACTATATCTTTAATATAATTAAGAGAGCCATTATCGACCACTAAAAATTCAAAATCTGTGTAAGTTTGCGAAATGATACTTGAAATAGCCTCACGGAGAAATTCTTCCTTTGTGTTATAAACAGGCATTACAACTGATACTTTAGGTGCTGACATGATAAAATAAAATCCGTCCTTCTATTTACAATTAACTCAACCTTTACTCCGTTTTTATGTCATAAAAATGGTGGACTAGAAACAACATACATAAACCCTTATTTAAAATCAAGCTTTTTTTTCAGATTATCTGCATATAAAACGGTGGTTTTTATGACATAAAAAAACCAAAAATAAGAGCTTCTAAAAATTTAAATTAATTTCACGTTAGAAAGCCTTGTTTTTCAAGCTCAAAACACCTAAAACACAAGGATTTTTACTATCTTGTCATAAAAACCACCGTCTAGAAACAACGCAGTAATTTACTGCTTTCTGTTAAGGTATTCTTGAAGATTATGGACTTTTAAAAAGGTATAAATAAGGCTTCTCTCTATTCCTAGCATTTTGGCTATCTGTGTTTTAGGTACTTTTTTCTCTAATAAACTTACAAGTTGTTTGTTTTTGCCATCTAATTTACGTTTCATTGTTCTGAAACCATGTGGCCTACCCAGATGTTTTCCATCAGCTTTTATTCTAGCTAAAGCTTCTTTTGTTCTTTGGCTTATCAAATTTCTTTCTATTTCGGCTGAAAGTCCAAATGCAAAGGCAAGAACCTTGCTTTGTATATCTGTCCCCAGACGATAATTATCTTTAATAGTCCAAACTTGTGCTTCTTTATTGAGGCAAATATTCAGGATTGTCATAATCTGCAATAAATTGCGTCCAAGCCGTGATATTTCCGAACATATCAGAATATCTCCTTTTTTAAGACGTTTTAAGAGCTTTCCCAACTTTCGCTTTTCAAAATTCTTCGTTCCACTGATGGTTTCCATCTCCCATTTATCAATGCTTATTTTTTCTTTTTTGCAAAAGTTTTTGATTTCAAATTCTTGATTTTCAAGCGTTTGTTTATCGGTTGAAACACGTACATATGCATATATCATATATTATTCCTTTCACGTAACAAAAAAAGTCCCTGCAAGGCAAACCTCACAGGGACTAAAATTAAATTAACTTCTTTATTTTTCGCAAACAGCCTCGTAAACCACGTTGTTGCGGTCTATTTGCTTAATGGTTTCGGCAGTGTCATTGTCGTAGTCGGCGTAAATCGGTTCATAAAGCAGACAATAATTACCGCTTGTATTTGTTGTGCAAGCGTTCAATCCGGTTAGGATTAGTAAGGCTCCGGCGAGCATCTTGAGCTTTTTTAATTGCATTGTTTTCCTCCTTATTCTTTTGATTTTCTGCCGATTCGCGGGCATTTTTATAACCGAATAAATACAAAAAAAGAACGATAGCACCGAACACCACCGCTCTAAACTTCTTTATCAGGTTGAGTAGATTTGTCGTATTTATCATTTTTGATTTCCTTTCGATACATTCCGATGTCGCGCACGCCGCTTATGCCGAGCATTATGCCGAGTGAAGTCAACAACTGCTCCCAGTCGATAATATCGGCCTTGAAGTATGGTGCGATGACGCAGTTGTGAAAAAATCCGTAACAGAGTATCCACCCGATTAGCGGAATCCATGAACGGTTGTTTAATTTTCGCATAGGTCAATTCCTTGTTGGATAATTTCGTCCGAATATGGTTGAATGCCGTTTTCCATGCGGATGACGGCCTTGATGAACACGGTTAAAATACCGCGTTCCTCAATATCTATTACCGTGTCCGGATAAACGCCGATTTGCTCTGCTACCGTCTTAATATAGGCCTTTGTTTGGTTTTCATTCGGCGGCGCGTAACGGCTGATTATCTGCCGGACGGTGTTCAAACCGTGGATTTTTTTGTAGTTCATTAAAACTTTGGCAAGCGCACGGATGCCAAACACCGGCGATTTAAATACACAAAAGGCAGGATCAATGTTCCTGCCGTCCGGATTTAAGCCTTGCCAATTCTGCCCATGGCGAATGTTGCCAGGGTTATTGTTTCTTATTCCGCGTGGTGGTTTTAGATTCATTATGTATCTCCCAAATAAGTTGTCGTAAATCGTCAATTTTGAGTTCAAGCCGGTTAATATGCACTTGCGTTGCATATTCTTTGGCGACTTGAACCTTGAAGTCGTTTAAGTCCTTGCGCATTTCGCCGTATTTGTGAACAAGCCACACAAATGCCGGAACGCAAACAATTTGTAAAAATTGTAGCCAGTCCATGATTTTCTCCTTAATTTTGATGAACACGGTCATCTTCTATGACTGCTGTGATTTCCACTTGGTTTGAACGTGGGCGAATACCGGTAACACGGGCATAAACGCTCCATTTATCGGTTGTTCCGAACGCAAAATGCGTGCGTTCCATACCGGAAGCCGTCAAAATTTCAATACTCGGCTGAGTTTTCAGCATAACCTCGGTATTAAGCTCGGTCGCCGTTACCTCATATGGCCCCGAAAGCGAACCATTCTTTTGCCTTAGTGCCAGCACGTTTTTAACACCCGACGTAAATTCCACCGGCTCGGATAGCGTGAGTTTTAAGCCGTCTTGTGCGATAATTTCGCCACCGCTACCCCAGTGCGCCATATCGTGCGTGATAGCGATTAAATCGCCGTATGTCGGGATTAAACCCTCAAGCTCTGTCGTGAATGTAACAATGCGCCGACGATAGCGGTTAGCAAGTGCCATATACACCGCTTCACGCAAGGCTTGCGCTTTATTTGTGCATCCGAACAGTTCCACCGTGGCGGTTTTATCCGAAGTTGAACCGCTGAATGTTCCGGTTACTTCGCTTGTTTTCCAAGTGTTTTCCGAGAAATATTCCACACAGACGCTGTCGGCAGTATCTTCTGACGGCATAATGTATTGGATTGAAAGCGTGTTTTTGACGATATTCCTCGGCCCGAAAAGTGCCACCGGAATTGTTTTTGGCTCGTCTCGCACAAAACGCACAATTCCTCCCTGAATAAACGCCACCGCGCGACCGACTTTTGCCACACGCGAGAGTGCCTCATAAACCGTCAATTTGCTGTCAAACACGGCGTTAAACGTATCGCCGCGGCTGTTCCATTTTTGGTCGAGTTGATAAAGCGCGTTCAAGTCGATGGATTTATCGGTTAATTTTGCCCCGTAGTTGGCTTTCAAAATATCCGCTAACGCCCATGCAATAGAGCGTGTCGCCGTTAATCCGCTCCAACCACCGCTCGGTGTCCACGTTTTGAGCTTGCGTGTAACAACGCAGTTAATCAAACGAGATGAACGTTGCGAAAGATTGTCGGTGGCTTTCATTATCACGGCCAACAAAGTTACGTCGCCGTAACTTTTATCTGAAACCACATAACCTTTAGCGGCCACCCAGCGCAATTCGTGTCCGGCACGAGAGTTTTCGTCCTTATCATCAAGCCGTGTTGCCCGAACCTCATATCGTCCTTGTGATACCGAGTAGGTATAAGTCCGATAAATGCCGTTGACTGTTGCACCGGTCAGGCTTTCAGTTCCTAACGTAAACCAATCGCCAAGAGCTGTGTCCTCATCATCAATTAAACGAGCATCAACCCGCCATTGCACGGTTTTAGAGTTTAAGCCTCCGCTGTCGTTGGCATAATAGAGGCCACGTTGACAGGCGACATCTATTTCTATTTTATTTACGACAGATTCTGACGGATTAAGCACAAAACCACCTGAAATCATATCTTTTAGCAATTCCTGACCGGCAACTTCCGCAGATGTAACAACATCTTCGTCAAACAGCGTGTTGCTTTCACCTGGATTGATGACCTTGTAAGTTATCTCCTTAAACGAGCTGATCGGCGTGTCTTCAATACGGATTTGACCAACCGAGTAATTACCTTGTCCGATGCAATGAAGCTGATAAACATATTGTACGTTGTTTTGGTAGCGATAATACGGCTGAGCGGCAAAATCCGGATAAATCAAGTGTCTGCCGTAAATAACCGGTATCGGATTGCCCAAACGCGCCGAGTTTCCTTGCGCTTGCAAAGAATATGTCGGACTTTGCGTATAGGACGATGATGTCATACCGTTCAATGCCGGTTTCGGTGTTGGCACGAGCGTGTTCACAAGAATACCGCCGCCGATGGAAACAGCCGCCGCAGCAGCCGCACCCCAAGCCGCTCCGTAAGCCGCTCCGACCGCGCCGCCGGTATAAACCGAGGCGACAATAACCGCGACCGTTAAGACAACTTGCACCGGATTTGAACTTTTTTTACCGCCGCCACCGAGCGGAAGAGAGATAATACTGATAAGTTCGCCGTCATCAAACACATTGCCCCAGTCTTTGCGTAATACCGGCGCACCGTTAATCAGGCACAAAATCGGCATCGTTAAATCGACTTTCTGCTCTTTGATTATCTGCCAAACGGTTTTCGGCTGTTCAATAATCGCGTTTGTAAAATAGTTAAAGTATAGCATTAAACACACCTCTTTGAAGTTATGTAAAAGTGAGATTTTAATAGATTTTATTTTTTTGGATTTAGCTTTTTGATGCAGTGTAGTATTTCTACACAAAGAGAAAAGCTAAAAAACAAAGGATAAAAGATAAAAAATATCTTTTCATATAGCTTTAAAGAGGTGTGTCATCCTCTTTTACTCGGTAATAGGAATGTAAAAACCAACCGCACAAATTAAGTGACGGCACATCCTGAAAAACAACGCCGATTTCACGCACGCAATGCAAAACACCACCGCCGTCTACATCAAGCCAAATACCAGCATGAACCGGATTTTTTGCTTGCCTCATTAAGACAACATCGCCATCTTGCGGCTCCGGTACTTCATAAAACGCCTGAAAGAGGCCAAATCATGCTTGAAAGCGTGCAAAACATCGCGGAGATTATCCGGATTGGTGGTTACTTGCGGCACGTCGTGTCCATATTCGTGTTTAAGCACATAACGAGCAAAACCCCAACAGTCAAAACTGTCGGGGCCTTGTGCGCCTGCCACCCACGGCAAGCCGATATATTTATTTGCAAAATGTGTCATCTGCTTAATCCAGGATATTTTTTAACTGTGTAGTTTTCGGACGGAAAGGATTTGTTGCCGATGTCCATCATGCGGGCGGTTGCCGTGATTTTAAGCACATCAACTTGAATATCCGTAATAACCAAAGTTATCGGCGGATTCATCTGCGGACAGCTTTTGTCGCTTGATAAATACGGCCGATACGTCATCTCAATCATATCTTGCGTTTCGATAGCGTTATCCAAGTATTGAATGAGTTCGGTTGAAACGTTATCAAGCGAAAGCGTGATTTCCGGCACCGGCACGGTTTCCACCGGCGGAAGCTGTAAATCAAACGCCATCGCCACAAATTCCACCGTTTTATTGGCATCAAGCGGTGCGGTGCTTTCCAGTTTGCACTTATGGTTGATGTTATCACGCACCACCCGAATGGCAGTCTTTTTGCCGCTTGCATCCACAAACGACGGATGCCGCAATTCAAGCGTGTGCAAAATCGTGACATCACTCGGCGCGGAGGCATACGCTTCTTTTAGTGCCTCGGTTAAGGTTGCATCGGTCATTGCTGAGTTTCCAAAGCATTGATTTCTTGCCGCCATTGCTGACGTTGCGCGATTAACTCAGCATATTCTTCCGACGTTGCCGCACCCTCGGCAATTTTGATAACCGCATAATCTGTTGCAGAAAGTTGCATTTTAAGCCGATAAATCGTCTGTGCCTTAACCTGATCCGGCGAAGGCTCCGGTGGAATATATTCACCACCGATTTGAAAATACCGGTAAAGCACGCCGTCACGTTCGGTTCGCCTGTCAATCAGTTCTTCAAGCGTTGTGTTGTGTTCTCGCGCCCATTTTTTGGCCGCTTCCATGTTTTCATCGAATGTGTTGTCAATATACTCGATGACATCGTTATAATTAAATTTTTTCATTTTAATATACTCCGTTTATTGTCCATATTTTATTTTTTGCCGGATTTTGCGTGTATCCTGACAAGTCTCCAACCCTGTTAGGATTTACGCTATCCCAGTACAACCCGTTATAATTAGCTTGCGTGGCCAGAACAGTACTTCCTACAACGCTGTTATTTAAAATAAAAATGATCGGATTACCTAATATAGCCGCTTGACCGGTTGCTCCATTAGGAGAAGAATAAACATGAACACCATCAATTGTCATTCTGTATTTAAACCAAGAAGTTGAATTGCCTTGAACATTCACACTTGATCCTCCTTGTCCTATAGTTCCTGATATACTTGTTATTGTGGCGGTAAGAGGATTTAAAAAGTCACCAACTTGACAAGCATCGCTTGCCCATTTAGCTAATGCATACGTAGCTCGCGGATTTCCATAGTAATCATTAAAGTCACTGAGCCAAAATAGCGTTACGCCACTTATTTTTTGATAAACAAGCTCGCTTCCTATATAAACTTTTCCGATAGCGGAACTGCCTACATTTATTTTACCGATTTTATTAGTCCCTACATCTATTGGCATGGCATTACTCCGGAATAAAATAATATGTGTTGGCATCTGGACTGGACGGCAGTGCTGACACTTTTTTGAATTTATTATTTACATAAGCGGTTGTGGCTATTTCTGTGCTATTATTTGAAACAGCCGGAGTAGGAGCTGTTGCTGTTATAGCAGAAGATGTTCTCTTAACAATCAATCCTGACGGGGCCGCCGCATCTGGGCCATTACAACCAAATGTTACCTGATAAGAGCCATCAGAATTATATGATGTGCGCATTGTTCCGCGCCTTGCACCATTTATATTTTGAATAAAATCAATATAAGAACCAGAAGTTGTAGAATCCGTTTTTTGAACCAAACTATAAAAAGTTTTTTCCCCAGTTATGGTTTCACTACCGCTTTTGTGCACTAAATCGCTGTCAGCAGGAATACTGTTTTGAACAGTTGTTAACTCCGTTTTTGTGACATAAGTGGTAGAAATTACATCTCCGTTTGCATCTGCCGTGGCTTTGGCCGCTGTTCCGGTGGTTGACAATTTATCAGAAAGAGCAGTATAAACCGCCCCTGATGTTATTGCATTGTTTGAACCGGAAGTCGGACTTAAATCCAGTTTTACCTTTCCGGCGGTTGATGTAGATGCGGCCGGAATATTATCTGTATAAGGCAAAAGATAATCTCCACTACGGTTTTTTAGTTTCACTTGTCTGTCTGTCATTAATTTCTCCTAAAACTATTCACTAAAAGTTTATCGTAATACGAGGTATCAGGCTCGCAGTTACTGGCAATAATCAATAATGAGCATCAGGTAATATAATCTCATTTTGTTATTGTATTTCTGTTTATAAATTCATGCTGACATGTGTACATTTTCCATCCCAAACAAAGTCAAGACTAGAATCTCTGTTTGCAGTGTAGGCTCCGAGTATATCCATATTTACAGTAAATGAATTTGCTGTCAAATTTATCGGATAAGGTTCACCCCATTGTGCATTTAATGAAGGATATATTGCATATGTACCAACTGCAGATTCTTCTGTCAGTATTCGCATATATCTCCCATTAGACAAACCTGAACCGGTTATATCATAGTAGTAGAGAAAAAATTTAATTCCGTTATAAACAACTGTTCTTTGATATGGATATGTTATAGTATTCTGACCATCTGATATTTCAACACTTGAGCCAGATTTTCCTAAATTTCCGGAGAGCTTCAAAATAGGATTACTGTCTATTGCTCCACAGATAGCGTTACTTGTCCAGCCTCCGAACAAAAAGATATAGCATTCCAGGCTTCCTAAATTATATTTTGCGCCGAATGCCGGTATTCCTAAACCACTTTGATATACCAGTTCACTTCCTTTATAGACTTTGCCGATAGATGTTCCTCCAACATAAATTTTACCTATTTTTTTACTTCCGGAAAAAATACTCATAGCTTTTCTCCGGATTTTGTGTTTGATTTTGCAAACAGGGCGGTAAATACCGCCCTGCAGTGCAAACCGACACTTAAGTTCAAGTTCTTATTAGTCAAAGTTCAAGTCCTTTAGTCTCGTTAGTTCAAAAGTTCGTTATTAACTCATCTCTTCATAAGTGATGATTTCCGCCTTAGTCGCATAGGTCGAGGCGATGTTGTTACCGGAAGCATCGGCCGTGGCCTTTTCCGCCGTTCCGTTAGCCGCCAATGCGCCGACATCCGAGTAAGTCAAGCTGATATCGGCACTTAAGGCCTTATTATTGACTTTGCGTGTTGTAGGAACATATCCGGTCAAATCGACTTTGCCGGTTTCCATAGCCGCAATTTTATAATAACCGACCTGAACAGCACCGGCTTCCAAAGCTGAAATAAGAGCATCATCGGTTGTGTAACTGTAGCTTGTGGTTGTGCTTTCAACTGAATAAACCCATAAATCCGGTACTTCTTTTGCCTGAATAAAGATATTATCGCCGACTTTATAGTCCGTGTTTGCCGCGGCATTCAAGGCCGTTACCAAAGCCGAATAAGATTCAAACGAAACCGCTCTGGCACGTCCCTCGGCAATGCTTTTGGCTGTGTTTGCCGTTGTTTCAACCGCTGACAAGGCTGTTTTTGTGGCGTAAGTATCAACGATATTATTGCCGGAAGCATCGGCTGTGGCTTTTGCTGCCGTTCCGGTTTTATCGAGTTTGTTATCCAAAGCGGTTTTTGCGCCACCGGAAGTCAACGCTTTTGTTGAGCTTGTGGTCGGTGTTGCTTCCAGTTGAACGATACCTTTCGCCGATGTTGTCGCTTCCGGTACGTTCGTGGTATACGGCTCTAAATAGTCGCCGTTTGCGTTTTTAAGTTTTATACGTTTTGTAGCCATTTATTTTCTCCTAAAATTGAGTTAATCCATTTCTTCGTAAAAAATAACATCAGCAATCTTGGCATAGGTTTTGCTGATGTCGTTACCTTCGGCATCGGCTTGATGAATTTGCTCGGCAACTTCATCCAATGCTTGAGCCACTGCGCCGGACGTAATCAATTTATCACTACCGGCAACCGGCGATGTATCAAGGTCGATACGCGATGCCGGAATCTTGCTTTTATCTTCAGCCATTTTGCACCTCACATATCTTCATATAAAACAGCATCCAAGGCGGCACCCATTGACTGAAAATCTGTTAAATATTTCACGCACCATCGCTCATTTGCCGACAACGGATATTGCAAAATGACAGAATTTCCGTCGTTTGAAAGCGTGTAGGTATCAGGCATAAGCGATAAGTTTTCAACGCTTACCATCAACACTTGGTCGATTGCTCCGAGTGCTTCAGGTAATGGTAAAATTGTCTGATTAGCCGTTGCCACACCGCTAACCGTAGTCGGAAAACTGCCTTTTGTTGTTTCTTCCGCCAACTCAACCCATTCACGTGCCGAGTGCCGTCCGCCTAAAGCCGCGACTTCCTCATCAGTGCCGTCAACCCATGTCTGCGCATCTTTTAGAGCTTGTTTACTCGCTGTTTCGGCCTCAATCGCTCGCAAAGCCGCCGATTTACTCTGTGTGGCTTGTTCGGTGGCTGTTGTTGCCGCCGTCTGCGCTTGTTCAACGAGGTCATTCGTGCCGGATTGAATGGTATTGCGAGTGTCTTGAATAGCTTTCGCCACACTTGGCACATCGCCGTTTTCGGTATGAACAACGGTGTCGGCATCGCCATTGGCTATGTCATGAAAAATTTGCGCATCGGCATCCATCGCCGTCTTTGTGTCGTGAATAATTTTTGCCGCGCTTGGTACATCGCCGTTTTTGGTATGCACAATGGTTGTGCTGTCGCCGTTGGCAATCAAATAAAGAATTGCCTCGTCAGCTTCCATTAAAACACGCATATCGTTAAGAACTTTGGCGACACTCGGAACTTTGCCGCCCTCGGTGGTCACTTCGGTTGTGATTGAACCATGAACGACATTGTGCAATAATCCGGTATCAACCTCGGCTTTATCTACCGCGGCATCTAATCTTTCTTGCATATTTGGCATTGAAAATTTCCTTAGTTTAATTTGTTCGGACACGATTTGTGAACGAGAATGTGGAGTTTATCGACCGTGAATTCCAACTTTTGGAAGTCGGAATCCATAATAATAAGCATCGCATCTTCGGTAATGGTCGGGCGATCGCGAATTTCAAGCTCGGTTGTTATCTGCCATAAACGACCGGCGATTATGCTTGCCTCAAATTGTTGCGTAAAGCGCGCTTCTTGCTCGGTTAATCCGATACCGCCCAAAAGCGTGATGACGAACCATTCCGCACCTTCTTTGGCATAGTATTTGTACCAAGCCTCAAAAAGGCAGAACTGCTCCGGCGACATAATCCATTTAACCGCGATTTTACTTGGTGTTTGCGTATATCTGCGCCGTTGCCGCGCTGGTCCGGCTTCCATATCGGTACGAATAATCGCTTCATCCGGCCGTATGGAATATCCCTCAACCGTTGGATAAGGCAGACGTTTTGGAAAGGTTATTGTTGTCATCTGTAACTCCCATAAGCCGGATTAAGTCCGTAACGTTGCTCTAAAAGCGGCGATAAGCCTTCGCCTTTGGAGATGTTTTTGCCGATTGCACCCTCGATTTTTTCAATAACCACATCCAAGCTGAAATCGCCGTTACCGAGATTGGTCTTAGATACCGATGTTTTGACTTCCGAGGCGGCATTGTTCACGACGTTAACGTTGACATTTACTTCCGTTCCGCCGCCGTTTCCCAATGCTTTCATCTGTTCCTTGGTAAAAACACCTTCACCGCGTTTAGCGATAATCGGCACTTCATCGCCGACAATGCCGCCTTTGTGGAACTTTGGCGCACCGGAAAACACCGCCGGACTGGCATAGGTTGTTTTCAGATTATCCGCACCGACAATACCGCCGGTATGCGCCGCACCAAATCCCATATATGCGGAAAGGCTTGCCATAAGCGGTTGCGTGACGGCTTGCCGCATTGCCAGCTTGGCAAAATCTTGAACAATCGAATTAACCAAGTCCGAAATGTTCATTTTGCCGGTTGTCACGAATGACACCAACGCATCTTCCATACTATGAAAAGCGTTTCGCACCGTGCTTTCCGCCAATGTGGCAAAGTCATCGACTTCTTTTTTGAGGCCGATAAATCCGCGTTTGAAACCGTCTTCCATTTTTTTAGATGTGGCAAGAGCTGTTTCGTCGGCTTTTTTAACCATATTATCGTAAACTTGCTCGATTTGCTTTTTATAATCCTCATAACCGCTCGCACTTGAACGCAAGTTTTTGAGCGCATTTTCTTTCCATTGGTCGGCTTTGGCCATCGCTTGTTCGTATGGCGTTTTTAGCTCCAACAGTTTGTTTTTAATGTCCTCAATATTGCGCTTATAAGCGTTTTCCGCCGATTTATCTGTCGTTTTCGGCGTGGTAAAGGTCGGTGTCGGCGTTACGGTTTTGCTTTCCTCTTTCGGTCGCAACTCCGGATTTTCAAGATATTTAAGCTCTTGCTGAGCTTTATAAGCATCTTGCTCAGCGGCTTTTAAGAGCAACAGTTTATCTTGGATTTCCTTTGCCTGAGGCTGAAAATCCGGATACTGCGCCGCCACCGCCCAAATTTCTTTCTCATATTGCTCTAAGCTGATTTTAGATTGCCGGAGCGTTTCTGCCCATTCTTTGGCATAAATCTCGTAATCTTTAAGCAAAGACTTCGGCGAGTACCTAATCCGAAACGATAAACCGCCGGTATTTTTTATTTCAGCAGTCAAATCTTTAATGTTTTGCTTGGCGGTTTTGAGTTTTAAGCCCCATTCGGCAAGCGACATATCCTTTTGCTGTTCCGCCGAAAACTTTGCCGCTTCCTCGGTCGTGGCTTTGAGTTCATCTTGCAGTTTTTTAAGCGTTTCAGCGTGGTCGTGTGCCGCACGTTTAGCCACATCATGGCTGTCTACCAACTTATAGAGAGCCATACACGCCAAAACAGCAAGTCCGGCGGGGCCGCCAATTAGAGCAAGCGCACCGCGTAAAACGCCGGCCGCCGTTGCCAAAACGCCCATTTGTACCGCCGCCAACTTTGACACGTTACTCATCATGGCAATACCGGCCACCGCCGATTTTGCCTGCAAAGACATTCCGGCAAGTGAGGCTTGAACGTAGCCGATACCGGCACGAAGCAAGGTTAAACCGCCAAGCAGAGCCTTTGAACCTAATCGCACGGTCAGCAATTCTATTGCCACATCGGCGTGTTTGGCCAAGAAAAAGAACGCGTTTGCCGCCAAATTTACCGCCGTTGTCAGACCTTTACCGATAGAAGTCGCGGCATCTTCCGCACCATCCACCATATCATTGAACTGTTTTAGAGCATTTTTTATGGCGGTTGTCAGTCCGGCTTCACCGATATTTCGAGCAAGTTTACCGAAAGCGTCCTCGATGTTGCTCATAACGCCGCCCATGGTGTCCATTTGCTCTTTCATGGCTCCGGCAAATTGAACCTCGCCGAGTGAGCGCAAATAAGCCTCAATTGCTTTGGCATTCTTGGCAACCGTGGTCGTTATTCCCTGAAAGGTAAAGTTAACCTTGTCTTTTTCGGTGGTCGCCATAATTCCGAAAGAACGGAGCGAGCGGAAGTTGAACATCACAGCGTTTGACAAGGCTTCGGTAAAGTCCATAATACCGCGCCCGAAAGCCGATGCGGTGTTGCCGTATGAAGTTAAGGCTTCCATACTTGGCTCTAAGCCGAGAGCTTTAAGCCGAATAAATGCCTCAACGATTTCCTCTAATTGATACGGCGTGTCCAGCGCGAACTTTTCAATCGTGGCAAACGCTTCCTTTGCGCCTTCAGCTGAACCGGTAACGGTTTTTAATGAGCCGGATAGGCTTTCAAATTCCTTGTTTATACTGACAATGCCTTTGAAAGTCCGCATTAAACCGCTTGCGCCGAGGTAAGCACCGACTAAACCGGCAGTTTGTTTCAATATACCATTAAAGGTCTTGGCCGTATCGCTTAAGGCACGCAGATTGTCGTTTGCCGGAGTGATTACTTGCGTAATCTGCCGGAAAGCCTTTTGACCGTCCGTGCCAAGCGACTTAAACTCGCTTCGCACCTTATCGCCGCCCACCGCCTCAAGTCTGATTGATAATTTTTTCGCTGTTGCTGTCATTTAATCCCTGTTTCATTGCTAAAATGCCGACAGACAATAACTCTGTCAGCATATCCATATCAAAATTCAATGTTTCCGCGATTTTTAAGGCTGTTTCGAGGTTTGGCTCGGAGAGTTTAAGCAAAACTTCCCAAGCCTGATAACCCTCGATTGTTTGCGGCGTTGTTTCGGTATAGCGGCATTTATGAAACGGACAAAGCAGGTTTAGCTCTGTGCATCCGGAGCAGTAACTTCGCCCGTCACCGAAGTGCCATTTGGCTCGGGCGTAAAGTCGTTTTTTTCCGCATCCAGCAATTCACGCAGGCCACAATATTGATTGCGAAAGTTCTCCGCTACCACCCAGAAGTTCGAGAACAGCTCGTCAATTTTAGCTTCCGTCAGCGGAGCTTTTTCTTCCGTATCTGCTTCTTGAATACCTTGCCATTCCAAAATACCGGCAATACCAAGGCCTATAAGCAGAAATTTATCAGCCAAAGCTTCACGTTTGACCGGATTTTCAATGTCTTCATCCACCGCTAAACCGGCATCTTTGTTGGCTTTGTATTCCTTGGCTAAATCTGCCAGTTTTGCATTCATATAGGCTTTGGCCTCATAAAATACCGCCGATGTGCAAGGCTTAACCTTGACCTTTACGCCGTAGCCAAGTTCTAACCAATACGGCTCTTTGTTAATTTTTAACTTTAACATTAATAACTCTCCACATCGTTGATTAGCTTAATCGTCATCATATGACCGAGTTCTTCGCTTTTTGCGCCTTGAAAATCATACGAACATTCAATTCCGCCTGGGCCGTCAATGGAACGTTTCGGCTTTGGCAGATACACTTCGTGACATTCAATCACAAGTTTCATTGTATCGGTTAGCTGATAGCCGAGTTCCACATCAACCGGTGTTCCTTCTCGTGCCTTATCAAGCAAGATATTGTCGCCATAACGAGCGGAAATGCTTCCGGACAGGCTTGCCACACCCAAATCAATCGCTTCAACCAAGCCATCGTTGCGGATGGTTTCGATTTTTTCGAGATTGTTGGAGTATGTGGCACTTGCCGCCGTGATGTTGGCCAAGAATTCGCCACCGCTTTTAATATACCCTTGGAATTGCGACACACGCGTGTATTTATAGACATCCGGCGCGGCATCAATCGCGGTTGTTGAGCCTTTTTCGCATTGCGCCATTAAGTTCAACGTCACTTGTGCTTCGCCGGAACGTTGAAAGTTAAAGGCGATACTGTTGGCTCTGACACCTAAAAAGCGTATAAACTGCGGCACCTCCGGCAAACCGACTTCTAATGAATAGCTTGGAATGGCGATTTTACCGCTCTCAAAGGCGTGCGTATAAACGCCGTCAGCCTCGGTTGTGGTTGGTTCACCGAAAATAGCCTTCAGCCAAACGCCGATGTTACGGACATCCACAGGAACAGCCATATCGCCGTCAACGTTGATAACATCTTGGAATGGTTGTGTCGGATCACGTCCCAAACCCAAGACATTGGATGATAAAAGGTTTTGTTCGCTGTCGAGAGACGATGAGATAAACGGTATTTGACGATATCCGGTATCCGGCATAACGCCATATTCGCTTTCTTCAGCGATAAGTAATTGGGCATTCCACCCGTATGCACGTGACATATAAGCCTCCATTTTAAGGGGGATTCATAGCCCCCAACAAGTTAATAAAATTTGTTTTGTGCCGTCAGATTTTTGCAGGTGTAGCCATCTGCATCAAAAAAATCTGACAAGCAGGGCGGATTTTAAAACTTGCCCTGCGGGTCTGTTTGCGGTTATCATCTAATTTGTCGCAAGCCTTGCGAATAGTAACGCTATTGGCTGCGCCTTGCTTCGCTTATCTGATTAACCGCAAATCAGATTGGGAGCTGTGAATCCTCCTTAAAATGGAGGCCTCATTTCTAAGTTAAATTTGAATCTGAAACATATTCCAAAACAATAGGCACAACCGCGCCTTTGATGGTTAAGCCGCCGTCAACCGGCTGTTCGATAAACTCCGGCGGATCGGCGTGCATATAATCAATTAAACCGGACAGCGTGACATCAACTTTCAAAATCAAGCCGATTGCCTCCAAAATACTGTCAAGTTTGGCATCATTATCGGAATCTTCGACTTGCTGAATAAGCACTTCAATCTCGGCTTTGTGATGAAAGACATAGCAAGCCGGAGACAATAAAATATCCGGTTCGCCGATATCGCCGTCACGAAGCACCACAAGACCGTTGTCAGGGATTTTGACCGGCAACACGGCATTGCGCTTGACTTCCACATCCGGTAGAGCCGACAACCGTGCAAATAAAGCATTTAAGACTTGTTCTCGTTTACTCATCTTTCCAGTTTTCCATTATTAAAGTTGGGACTTGGGCTTGCCATTTTTCGCTCTCTGTTTCAAAGTTTATCAGCTTCGGCATTTTGACTTGAGGTACCAGAATAAAAGCGATAATCGTTTTTTTACGCTGTTCATGCACTAAAAACGATGCGCCGTTCGCCCGATAAATAAAGCGCAAACGCACACCCTTGGACTTTTCATAAAGTGCCGGTGTCATGCGCTTGTTAAACACACGCTTTTTTATGGCCAAAGTCGGAATGGCAAGCCAAAAGCCGTTTTGCGAGCGAATTACTGAGGCGTACTCAAAACCCTCAAGGATTTTCTGCGCCTTGGTATAAACCACACCGGCCGCCGAAATGCTGTTCTTGGCTTTCGGATAGATATCACCGCGCCAAGTATTGGCAAGCCGAGTTCCGAGTTTTGCCGATTTGACTTGCGTTCGGAGCGAGAGCTTTAAGCCGTTAGTGGCGGTTTTAATACCCGCAGTCACGGCTTTAGCGGCGTTTTGATATTCCTTATCCAAGAGTTCATCAAGTTTTCCCTCTAAGGCCGCTTTTAAGTGCATAAGTCGCAACTCCAAATCAGTTTGTGAATATCCTTGACCGGTTCGGAATGAACAGTCAAAGTTTCGTCATCGGTATCAATCTTGTCGCCGATTTTGAGTTCCGGCGCATCAGATATCCGTATCCGCGCCCGATGAGACGGAGAATGAGTATTTACAAAGCTCACGCCCACAATCTCATCAGGTTCGGTCAGGATAATCCGAATAGCCTTATTTTTGTACGTCGCCGGTTTGCCCATCTGGTTGAACAGGCTGTCCACCGCCATTTTCATCGGATTTATCGCCATCTTCTTCGGTCTCCGTGTTTGTCGGCGGTGTATTTTTCTTTAAGCTCTCGGCATAGCCAAGCGAAATGAGGCGTTTTGCCTCGCTTTCGCTGACATCGCAAACGCTTTTCGGTGCGATTTGCTTACCTTTGCTTACCACCAACGTGATTAACGCTCTTACTTTTGCCATGTGTGCCTCCGTTAGCCGATGTTAACAAACATGGAAGCGTTCGGGCGGTACGGAACGACGAGCGGTGCGGACTGCAACAACAACCAACGAACCGACGGATCTTCCTCAACCCATGACTTCGTGAAGTAACGATGAGCCGTCCAGTTGGCTTTTTCGTCGTGGATCGCGCCATAACAACGCGTTCCCTCCAAGCCGTCACGAGAACCCAAAATAACGGTCTTTTCCGGCAAGAGCTTGCAAGTCATACCATTATCGTCGATGTAGGTGTCGTTATAAACCCAAATCGCAAAATCGCCGATAGAACCGGCATAGCGTGCTTTTTCGCTTTCGCTGATGATGTGCGGATCGATGTTGATGGTGTTGTTGGTGCCGCGGCGAATGTCTAAATACTTCTGAACAATCGGATTTGAACGGAAGATTTTCCAAGCTTGCGGGTCCATTACCACGGTTTTGGCGACCACACCGGACTTGTCTTGAACGGTAATAGCCCAATCTTCCAAGTCATCAACCGGATTAACATTGGAGTTGTCCCATGTTGCAGAACCGGTCAAAGCCTTGGTTAATTCTTCATCACGTCCAAAATCAACGGTTTGTGCTGGATATCCGTCACCGGAAACAATAACCTTGCCGGTGCGCAAAATTTCTGCCGCCATAACTTCTTCACGGCGTGTCAGGTTTTCGAGTTGGTCGTTCAAATGCGTGGCAAGAGCTCGTTCATAGCGTTGGTTGTTGGATAAACTGCCGCCGATGGTTTCTCCGGCCAAGCGTTTGAACGGAATGTTGGCATCAAATCGGCGTTTATCTTTAACATAAGCCGGTTTGAACGATTTGGTTTGATAACCGCCGCCGTCAACAACTTTGCCAGGAAGTAGCGGCGATACAAACGGCGAAATGCGCGGTTTGCTGTCGGTAATATCAAAGAAGATTTCCTCTTTTTCGGAGGTCTGCACGTTCGGAAAGAACGTATCAAGCAAAAAAGAAGGTGGAGTATGTAAACGCTCCACCACTTTAGAAAGGACTTGAGTTGAAAAAATATCCATTTATATGCTCCTTAGTATGGTTGATTTTCTTTTACAAAAATGCTTTTAGCACGGAGTTTGGCGATAAGCGTGTCAATCTCCGCGTTGGCTTTAAGTGCGGCTTTGTTAAACTCGCCGGTTAAATATACCACCGCTTGCTTTTCCTCAGCCGAAGCATCAACGGTTTCCGCCAAAATTGCCTCCGGAGCGGATGTGCTAATGGTGTATTTGCCGCTGTTGTTAATTCCTAACACTGTACCGCGTTCATATTTTCCGCCGGTAATCGGCACTAACATTGAAACGCGCGGAAACTCACCGGCAAGCAGGTTGTCGGCTTTGGTTTCGCCCTGATCAGTAAATCCTTGTGCTACCATGTTATTCTCCCTTGGCTAACGAGGCGATGCGGTCAGCCACAGCCTCAACGGTTTCTTCTTGTACTTCCGCGGCCGGTTGAATGTCCGGATTTTTTAATTCGGCCATAGCCGCCTCAAAAGCGTTTGGTTTGGCATTTGGAATAGTATCCAAAATGGTTAGAATGTTGGCGGCCGATAAATCAGTCATCGCCAACAATGCGTGGGCTGTGGTTTCCTTGCCGCGGCTTGAATCGCTGGCAAAAACCGCCGCCATACGTTCGCGCTCGGCTTTTTTAACATCCTCTGCGCTTACTTGGTTTTGTTCATCATTCATGAATGTTTTCTCCATATTAAGGCTTGAAACTATGTCCTCAAAAGAGGATAAGCCGTCCGCCAAGCCGTTACGGACGGCATATTGTCCAACAGAAACGTCTCCCGCGCCGAACTCTTTGACCACATCCACCGCTGTGATACCGCGATTACGCGCCACCTTGGCAATGAACACTTCCGCCAGCTCATCAACACGCGCCTGTATTTTAGCGCGTCCCTCATCGGTGTTGACATCCGGCCGTTTGTTCGGCGATTGACTTGATACAATTTCGATGGTTTTGGAATCATCGTCTTTTTCAAAGATGGAAACGACACCGATTGAACCCAAAATCGCGGTATCGGCCGCCAAAATCTTGTCACAGGCCGAAGCTATCCAATATGCGCCGGAGCAACACGCGCCGGAAGCATAGGCGATTATCGGTTTTGAACCTCTTGCCTTGAATATCATGTCGGAGATTTCCGAGCATCCGTTTACTTCTCCGCCTGGACTATCTATATCAAGTAAAATTGCTTTTATTTCAGATTGTTGCAAAGCCTTATTAAAGTCTTGCGCAAACAACTCATAAGAGGTTGCACCGCAAATTCTGGTCATTAAGTTCGCATATCGGAACAATGGACCAGACACTTTAATAACCGCAACGCCGTCTCGAACTGAAACGGCGTTGGTGTTCCTCATTTCTCTTCCCATTTCTTTAGCGATCGCTTCAGGACTCTTCCTTGTTTCGCTCGCTATTTCGGTCATGGTTTGCAACATTTCGGGCGTTATTGCCCATATCGTCTGATTTATTAACTTCATTGTATAATCCTAACTCTTGTAATTTGTTTTTCTCACGTAGCCGTTGTTCGAGGACTTCCTCCCAATCCAAGCCCTGTGAGGCGCATTCTTCCTCCAAGGTTGAAAGACCGATTTCCATACGGAGTTGGCAAGCCTGTGCTTCCTTGACCGGATCAACCCAACCACGGCCTGGTCCGATCCACTTGCACCGCGTGTAAGCGTAGCGGTTTTGATAGAAGTCCGGCGCATCAATCAAGCCTTTGTTGACGGCTTCTTCCAAAAACAACTCGTAAACAGGTGTTGCCCAAGTATTGGCAAGCCATGCTCTGCGCCCGTTGAAAAACCGCCAAGCTTCAAGCAAGGCGGCACGAGCAGAGGAATAGTTTGTTTTTGAAAAGTCCTTTAACAGCAACTCGTACGGGATATTTAAGCCCGTTCCGATGTGGCGAAGAACGTTTTCAATAAAACTTCCGTAAGCGGAATTAGGTCGGCTCGGCGTGAACGGCGCAATCTTATCGCCAGGGAATATCGGAATAATCGAGCCACCCTCGAGTTTGACTTTCCAGTCCTTTTTAGCGTTCAAATAATCGTTGCTGTCGCCGCCGAACAACTCGTTTAAGCCCTCGGCATCCATAGGCGTTTCTATAAATGCGGCTATCATCGCGTTAACAATAGCCGCCTGAAGTTCGGAACGCTCGTAGTGGTCAAGCATTTTGAACATCGGCATAATGCTCGTTAAAATCGGCTTGCCCTTGGTCTGTCCGATACGCTCGACATCGTGAACGTGCAACACCCGCCGTCTGCCGAAATCGGTATAAGCCGGAATACGCTCCCACGTGTCTGTCGCCCCGCCGATCCAATAATCGCCTGGGTGGTTTTTGCGGATGTGATAAGCTACCGGTGCGCCGTAGCGGTCAATCTCGATACCACCGCGCATGGTTTTCGTATCCATCGCATTGTTCGGATTTGATAACCGGTCAGGCTCAACGAGCTGAATGCAAGTGGCAAATTTTCGGTCTTTAAGCCATAGCGGCAAGGCAATCGCTTCGCCGTTTATCAGGCAGGACTTAAACACAAGCGTGGTCAGTCCGTGAAAATTAAGCGTGTTGGCGGCATCGCAAGCGGTTGTTTCCGCCCATGAACGCCACAAACTTTCAACTTTGCCTTGCCATTCTTCTTCCCATTCCTTGGTTTTGCCGAGGAGTTTATAATCCGGCTTAGCCGATAACCTGAACCCGACACCGACAATATTGTCGTTTAAGGTCTGTATCGCACCGGCCGCCACACCGTGGTTACGCGCCAAATCTCTTGAACGCGAGACAATAGTGGACAGCTCCGGCAATAAATCATTATCCGCCGAACCCTGTGTCGGTTGCCAACTGGAAAGCTCTCGCGCCGTTATTGATGCTGAACTATGTGCTGTATCTGTCATTAAAAACTAACCTTTATAATCTTGCGTTTTAACACCGGAGAGCCTTCAGCTTCCGCCAATTGCGCCTTTAAGTCGGCAATATAGGCTTCCAAAGCCGTTCGGCTCGTTTGGTTATAAGTTACCGCGCCGAAGTTGCCGACGTTAACCGAAACTTCCTTTGCGCCGATAAGAAGCTTGTGATATGCTTCTTCCGCCTCGGCAAGCCGTGTTTTTATTGTTTCTTTATCTAAAGCCATGGATCATCCACCTTTGTTGGTTGCATTTGAATAAATCGTTGTTGTTTTTTGCGTTGTTTTGCCTCATCCTGCGAGGGAATTAAGGCTTCCAATTCTTGCCATCCACGCTCACTCATTCGGTCAAGGCCATAAATCGCGGCGGCGGCACGGGCATAAACGCGGCAGTCCAACGCTTCGTTGCGGCGTGTCGGATCTTTTTCCCACACCGGTTTCGGATAGCCATTGGTTATGCGTACCACCTGACGTTCCGCCGTCAGTTGTTTGAAATATTCCTCAGCGTACTGCGGAAAGTGACATCTGCCGAACTGCGAGGCATCTTCGCCGGTGCGTTGCATCCTCAGCCACCGATAGAGTTCGGTTTTAATCACCGGTCCCGAAACATTCCAAACTTTAAGACCTTTTTTCTTGGTATCAGCCTTGGAAGTGGAAAGTATCATCGCTGTATCTCGGCTTTGACCTTTTATCGCCACCACCGTGTGCGGTTGGCTTGCCCTCGCACCCGAACCGCCCCAGACGGCTTGGCTGTAATCTTTCACAAAGCTGTAAACATCTTGCGTGGCGTAACCGCTATCAACGCACATTACGCGAATAGGAAGTGTTATGCCGCTTTCGTGCGGATAATCCTTAAACAGAACGTTCTGAAGCTTCTTCCATACCTCCGGTTTGGCGGTATCACCATCTAAAACGAAATATTCCACCGACCAGCTCTGTTTTTGCCGTCCCCAAGCGACAACCTCGCACTCAATACGGTCTTTTTGAATATCAACTCCGGCCGTCAGGAATAAACCACCGAACGGAATTGTGCCGACTTTGTAGTCCTCACGCTGTTCGTATAAGCGTTGCCATTCCGGCGCATCGCTTTCTTGCTCGTAGGTTTCGCCCAAAATAGTGTTTTGGAAACCTTGCATTAAAGTCGGGTTTTTCTTGGCTTTTTCGTAAATATCAACGCATTCTTTCCAAGAAAGCCACCCGACCGGCGAATAAAGCGAGGACAGATGGAAACCGGCACTTATGCCATCACCAGGAGCAGACGGTTGCCAAAAGCCGCTTGCCAACATCTGCGTTTTGTAGTGTTCGGCAATCAGCGTGTGGCAATGCTCGCATTCATACATCACCGCATCTTCGGTGGAGCGGATATTTTCCCACACCAGCCGTTGGAACTTATGGCAATACGGACACGGCACAACATAGTATCGTTGGTCGGTCATGCCGAATTCGCGCTCAATATTTGATAAGCCCTTAATCGTCGGTGTTGATACCAAAAATATCTTCTTGCGCTTGCTGAACGTCGCCGTTCTGCGCTCGGCAAGTAAAATCGGATCACCTTCGCCGTCAATATCCGGAGGATAGCCGTCAATCTCGTCCATAAATAAATACCGCGCAGGCATGGAACGCAAGCCCACCGCCGAGTTTGCGCCGGTCATCACTAAAACGCCGCCCTGAAAGTCTTTTGACAGGATGGTGTTGCCTTTATCTCTGGCTTTCGGCGAACTGACCACCGATTTTAATGCCGAGCATTCCTCAATCAGCGGATCAATACGTTGGCGCGAGTTACGCTTGGCCATATCCACCGTAGGCGACACCGCCATAATCGGACCAGGGGCTTTGTGCATGATGTACCCAATCCAGTTGTTGCCGCACTCGGTGCCGCCGATTTGCGCTCCTTTCATAAATACGACTTTTTGAATCGGACTTTTCGGCGAAAGGCAATCCATAATCTCTTTCAAATAAGGCGTTCTGGCCGTTCGCCACCGCCCAGGCTCGGAAGCCGATTTACTCGACAACATCCGGTAAGCATCCGCCCATTCCGACACCGACATATAGCTGTCCGGTTCCGCGCCTTTATAAAACTGGTCGGCGATATAAATTGCCGCATCAAAGCTCTCTATCGATGATGTCGCGGCTTTCTGTGAGTAATTTTCTGATATATTCATCTAAAACTGTCACCATTTTATGCTCGTCAACGTCCATTTCCGCCGCAATCAGCGAACCGTAACGTGTCGGAAAGCTGATAAACAAATCCCGCAAGGAACGGCCGAGGTTGAACGCGTACTGTCCGGCTTTTTTGCGGTCGATGGTTTCGCCGGTTATCATCTTCAACTTGGCCTTGGCAAGCATCGCCCGATAATAAACATCGGCGGTTTTTGCTTGCTGAAAGGTTGAAAAATTCTGTTTTGCCGTGCCGCCACCGCCGACCGGCATCGCTTCCGGCGGATTTTCAAATAACGGATCGGTCTTGTGCGATTTTGCCGGATCGGTATTCATAAACCATTCCTTGTTGGCGGCATCCACGTCTATTTTGCCATCATCTGTTTTGTGGATACGACCAGTCTTTACCGCCGTCTGCACAGCATTCAAATGAACGCCGCGTTGGCGGGCATATTCTCGCATTGATACCTTTTTTCCCATTTATTGCAACTTTCTTCAAAATTATTGCAGAATTAACTGGACTTCCTCCTT
>CADAJN010000011.1 GCA_902788365.1 uncultured Pseudomonadota bacterium
AATGAGCAAAAGCGGTAGCTTTGGCGAATTTAGTAGACGAGTGACCGAAGCGCAGTTGTTGAGCGATATTATCGCGAAACTTACGTAGCAAGAAAGAGGAAAACTGCTTATCTGACTCATTAAAAATGGTTTTAGGCTTGAACAGGCGGTTGTTAAAATAACGTATATTGTCATGCAGAGGAGGCCTTTAGGCCGACGTGAGCATCTTCGCACGAAGTGCGATAACTAAGTTGGGTGGCCAAACTGCGTTTGGAGATGCTTACGCTCGTTGCTCTCGCTCAGCATGACAGAGAAAAAACGCGTATTGCGCAAGGTGGACTAATAACAAAAAAGGGTGCAAATGCACCCCTTTTTAGGATAAATAAACCGATAAAATTAGCCAAGATGCGCTAAGGCAACGGTATCTTTGGCAATCATCAGCTCTTCATCGGTCGGAATAATGTAAACCTTAACCTTTGAATCAGGCGTGGAAATCATAATGGTTTTGCCACGCACGCGGTTGTTTTTCTCATCAAGTTTAATGCCGAGATAGCTCAAGCGCTCAATCAGTTGCTTGCGCAAAACCCAGCCGTTTTCGCCAACGCCGGCCGTAAACACAATGGCATCTACACCGCCTAAAACCGCAATATAACCGCCGATGATTTTAAGAAGCGAGTGCACATAGCAATCGGTGGCCAAAATGCAGCGCTCGTTACCTTCAAAAATGCCGTTTTCAATATCACGATTATCGGAATAGCCGCCGAGCGCCAGCATACCGCTTTGCTTTTGCATTAAATCATTCACTTGGTCAATGGACAGACCGTCTTTTTTCATGATATATAACGGAATGTATGGGTCAATATCGCCGCAACGTGTGCCCATTATGGTGCCGGCAAGCGGGGTAAAGCCCATGGAAGTATCAACGCAAATGCCGTTATCAATGGCAGAAACGGACGCACCGTTACCCAAATGGCAGGTGATGATTTTACCTTTTTTGCCAATCAATTCGGCGCAGACTTGCGAAACATATTTGTGCGAAGTGCCGTGAAAGCCGTAACGACGGATTTTGTTGCGCTTATATTGGTCTTCCGGCAGGGCATATAAAAATGCTTCCGGCTTCATGGTTTGATGGAAAGAGGTGTCAAACACCGCTACTTGCGGCACATTTGGCAAAATTTCTTTAACCGCACGCATACCCAAAACGTGAGCCGGATTGTGCAACGGTGCCAAATCGGATAAGCTTTCAATATCGGCTATCACTTGGTCAGTAATTAGAACCGAGCCTTTAAAAATATCGCCACCCTGCACCACGCGGTGACCGACCGCCGACAGTTCATCCATGCTGTTTAAAGCGCCGTTCAACAGGTATTTGAACACAACTTTGATGGCTTCGGAATGTGTCGGCATCGGCTCCATAAATTGTTGTTTCGGATTATCACCGTAAGCAATTTTTAAAACCGAATTTTCTTGACCGATACGCTCGGTAATACCTTTTGATACAACTTCGTATTTTTCGCCTTCTACGTTATAAAGCTGGAACTTCAGCGAAGATGAGCCGCAGTTGATAACCAGAATTTTTTTCATTTTTTTAAAGTCCTTTCTTTTGTTATGTTGCCGGACTTCGTCCGGAGATCCTTACGTCGACCTGAAGGTCTCCTCAGGATGACAGGTAGAGTTTTTTACCGAGATCCTATTTTATGCTGCTTTGCAGTGCGTGTTGAAGCACGAGGATGACGGTTTATAATTTATTTGGTGGCCTGCAGGCAAGTGATGGCAACCGCGCCGACAATATCTTCGGCAAAGCAGCCGCGCGATAAGTCATTAACCGGCGCGTTTAAGCCTTGCAAAATCGGGCCGTAGGCTTCGCAACCGCCTAAGCGTTGCAACATTTTGTAGCAAATATTGCCGGCTTCCAAATTCGGGAACACCAGCACGCGGGCATGACCGGCAACCGTGCTGTTCGGAGCTTTTTTGGCAGCCACAACCGTATCTAAGGCCGCATCGGCTTGCAGTTCACCGTCAATTTCAATGCCGAGGTTTTTATATTCGTCGCTTTGCAAAGCTTCCTGAGCCATTTGTGTGGCGCGTTTAACCTTTTCAACTTCATCGCCTTTGCCGGAACCTTTGGTAGAAAACGACAACATAGCCACTTTCGGCTCAATGCCGAAGTGCAAAGCTGTTTCGGCCGCGTCTAAAGCAATATCGGCGAGCTCTTTGTCGGTTGGGTTAATGATAATACCGCAATCGGTGAAGATGTATGGCACATTGTTTGACAGCATAATGAAAAACGACGAAGCGCTGCGACCTTTTTTGGCCGACTTGATGATTTGCAATGCCGGACGAACCGTATCGGCGGTGGAGTGATTGGCACCCGAAACCATACCGTCGGCATGACCTGATTTAATCATCAGTGTGCCGAAGTAGTTGTAGTTTAACGCCAACTTTTCGGCATCTTCATGGCTGAGACCTTTTTCCTTGCGCAGTTCGTATAACAGCTCGGTATAAGCCGGCAGATTAGGCGATTCTTCCGGTTTGATGAGTTCAATACCGTCTAAAGCCCAGCCTTTTTCGGCAAAATAAGCTTTAATTTCGGCCACGTTGCCCAAGATGATGATTTTGGCAGCACCTTCGGTGGCGACAATATGGGCCGCCTCTAACACGCGTTTGTCTTCGCCTTCCGGCAGAACAATGGTTTTAACGTCTTTTTTGGCAGTGGCCAACAGACTTTTAATGTAATTGCTTTTAATCATTTTTATCCCTTTGTTTTTTAAGTTTATATTCTCATAACACCGGATTATAAAAAAATCTACAAAATGTTTTGCTTTTTATACATGTTTATACTATCTTAAAAGCAAAATTTAGCTTTTGAGGAGGAAATATGAAAAAGCTTTTGGTGATGCTATTGTGTGTTTTGTGCAGCTATCCGGCGTTAGCCAAGACGGAGTTTTTTGCCACCATTGCGGTTGATGTGGAAGCCGAGGATTCGGTGCAGGCTAAAGATAAGGCAATGTTAGAAGCCGAGCGGCAAGCCTTTTTGGAGGTGGCCGGCAAGCTCACAAGTGAAGAAAATGTGCAGAAACTATCAGAACTTTCCGACGATGAGTTGTCATATTTTGTGCAATCGGTCAGTGTGGATAATGAAAAAGCCGGCGGCACAAAATATAAGGCCGATTTAACCGTTCAGCTCAACGAGCCGCTATTGCGCGATTATTTGACCGAAAACGATATGATAAAATCGGAAATCTCGGAAATGGTGGTGGTGCCGATATATAAGCCGTTGCAATCTTATGCGCTTTTATGGGAGGACAATAACGAATGGCGTCAACAATGGCTTTCTAAAGGCTTAATCAAATTCGGCAGTCAGCAGTTGCGCGCGATAAATGACAGATATCGCCAGATTGACGGTTTGAATGGGCAGGCGGCGCAGTATATGGACGGTGCGATATACGAAAAAATCAGCCAAATCGGTGGCACCGAGCGAGTGTATGTGGTATATGCCGCAGAAGCTCCGAACGGCGATTTGAACGTAACCGTCAGAGATGAAAAAAATAAGGCTGAAGAAAGTTTTACGGTTTATAACGACGGCAGTGGCGCTTTAATGGATAAAGCGATAGAAAAAAGCGTGATGTTTATTTCAAATATGGAGCGTAACGCCAAAAATATGAGCGATGTCGCCGTGGCCGATTCAATTAACGCGGTTTATATGTATCAAAACATGAAAGACTGGCTGGATAAAAGCGCGGTGATCACCGGATTGCCGATGGTTGAGGGGCTTGAAACAAACAGCTTTGGCGGCGGCAAGGTCAGTTTTGTGTTGCGTTATAACGGAGCATTGGACGATTTGTGGCAAGCTTTGCAAGAGCAGGGTATTAGCCATGAAGCGGTAGAAAATCACTATGTTTTGAGGTAAGATGATGACTAAACAGGAAGTGGCCAATCGGCGGTTTTTAACAATTGGAACAGCCCTGCTGTTGGTGGCGTGCGCGGTTTATGTTTTACGCTCGGTTTTGCTGCCGTTTGTGGTTGGTATCGTCGTGGCATATTTTTTGGATCCGGCGGTTAATCGCATTTGTCGCGGCGGCAAAATTTCACGCAGTGCGGCAACCGTATCGGTAATGAGTTTATTTTTGCTGATTTTGCTGCCGATGTTGGCTTTGCTGGGCGGCGCCATTGTAGCTCAGGTTAGCGATTTTGCGGCCGACTTGCCGCAATATGTGAGCGGATTCGGGACAAAATTACAAGGCGGGGTGCATCGCCTGCAAGAATATTTTCCGGCTTTGGCGCTTGAAAATGTGGAGACGGCGCTAAAGGAAAATTTTGGCGATTCGCTTAAGCCGGCGCTGAAAATCGTGCGCGGCATTTTGAGTAACGGCTTTGCGTTTGTTAATGTGATGTCGCTGTTGTTGATTTCGCCGGTGGTGGCGTTTTATATGTTGCGCGATTGGCCGAAATTTACCGGCAAATTAAAGGCGTTGGTGCCGCAAAAACATCAATCGCTGGTGCAAGACGGTGTGGGGCAGGTTAACCGCATTATTTCGGGCTATTTGCGCGGGCAGGCACTGGTTTGCATTTCGCTCGGAAGTTTTTATGCGTTCGGGCTGTGGTTGGTCGGCTTAAAGCTTGGGGTTATTGTCGGATTTTTGGCCGGTGTGATTTCGTTTATTCCGTATGTGGGCTCCATTTCCGGCTTTTTGATGGCGATGGTGCTGGTGGTCACGCAATACGGCACATGGCCGAAGATTTTGGCGGTGATAGCGGTGTTTTTAATCGGACAATTTTTAGAAGGCAATTTTTTAACCCCGAAATTGGTGGGCGAAAATATCGGCCTGCATCCGGTTTGGGTGATGTTTGCGTTGCTTTCGGGCGGCGTTTTGCTCGGGCTGCTCGGTATGATTATTGCCGTGCCGGTGGCGGCTTGTCTGGGTGTTTTCCTGCGCTATCTGATTGAAAATTATAAGCACAGTGAGATTTATTTGCAGAAGTAATTAAGAATCCGCTTGCTCTTTCTTTTTATGAGAAAAAAGCATAACCGATTCGTGTTTGAATTTGAGCTTATTTCTGAGCCAGCCGTGAGAAATTGCCAGTTCCATGGCAAAGCGAAAAATACGCATTTGTGCTTCTTTGGGAAGAGACTCGGCAAAGCTCATAATTTCATATAGCCAATAGTCCATCTCGGTAATCGGCTTTGCTAAGCGGACTTTGTCATCGTCGTTACTAAGGTTGCGCACATCATACTGCATTTGTTTTTCTCCGGTTTAAAACAACAAAACCCACCTTAAAAAGTGGGCGGATGTTCAAATTCCGTAAACGATATAAAACGGCTCGGCATTTTCGTGCAAGCCTTATTATGCCGACATCCGTCCTAAGGCGGTTGCCGACATATATTTGTAGACCGCCTATGCCGAGGCGGTTTACCGTTTACAGGATTTGAAACCCGACAATACTGATTTAAGTATTGCAAAGCCATATTATTTGAAATGTCTGCCGTTGTCCAGTGTTTTTTTGGGAGCGAAAGGCAAAAGTTTTGGGCGGAGAATTTAGTGAACGAAGCGGAAGATCGCTTATCATTCGGACTTGCGCCGAATGAGCGATGACATTGTTTTTGCCGCACTTTGTGCGGAGATGCCTTCGTCGCTACGCTCCTCTGCATGACAGGGGAAGGGAAAGTGCGGAGATGCCTTCGTCGCCTTTTTCAAGGCTCCTCTGCATGACGGGAAAAGAAAGAACGAGCGATGACAGTTTAGAAGGTTGCTTTTTAGTGGGCGTCGTGCCAGTTTTTGCCAACCCCGACGTCAACAATCATCGGCACGCTGGTTTCAATGACGTTTTCCATAATTTGTTTAAGCAAGGTTTTAACGGCATCAACATCTTTGTCAGCCACCTCTAACACCAGCTCGTCATGCACTTGCAACAATAAATTCGCCTCTAAACTTTGCTCTTTGAGCGCCCATGTCACACGTTGCATGGCCAGCTTAACAATATCGGCGGCACCACCTTGAATCGGGGCGTTAATCGCCGCGCGCTCAGCAAACGAAGCCACATTATGGTTGGAATCATTTATGCCGAAAATGGTGCATTTGCGACCGAGTGGCGTTAAAACATAGCCGTTTTGATGGGCAAAGGCAATGGTGCGTGCCATATATTCTTTGACCTCGGGCATAATGGCAAAATATGAATCAATATAGTCTTTGGCCTGCACGCGCGGTATGCCGAGTTGGCGCGCCAAGCCAAATTGCGAAATGCCGTAAACAATGCCGAAGTTAATGGCTTTGGCACGGCTGCGGTGCTCTTTATCTACTTGGTCGGGCGCCAAACCGAAAACACGGGCTGCCGTTGCGGCATGAATATCCACACCGGCGGCAAAGGCTTCTTTTAAGGCTTTTACATCGGCAACCGAGGCTAAAAGGCGCAATTCCATTTGGCTGTAATCGGCGGCAACGATTTGATAGCCGTCACGCGCTTCAAAACAGGCACGAATTTTTTGCCCGATAGCGGTGCGATTCGGAATGTTTTGCAAATTCGGATTTGACGACGCCAAGCGGCCGGTATTGACCACAGTTTGCGAAAAGGTGGTATGCACACGACCATTGGCATCACGAGCGGCCAAAAGTGCCGTGGTGTATGTGGTTTGCAATTTGGCATAAGTGCGCCACTCTAAAATTTTGGCGGCAATTTCGTTTTCTTCGGCCAGTTTTTCTAAAACATCGGCACTGGTGTTAAAACTGCCGGAAGCATTTTTTTTGCCTTTTAAGCCCATTTGCGTGAATAAAATTTCGCCGATTTGCTTAGGCGAAGCTAAGTTAAATTCGCGACCGGCTAACGTATAAATTTCTTTTTCAAGCGCACTCATTTGCGCCTTAAAGGCGGCGTCTAAATCGCTGAGACAATTTTTGTTGACGATAATACCGGCTTCTTCCATTTCAAGCAAAACCTGAACCAAGCGGCGCTCAAGCATTTCATATACATAGGTGCGATGCTCGGCAACAAGGCGCGGCTTTAATAATTGGTGCAGACGATATACCGATTCGCCGGCGGCAAAGCGATAATCACCGTATTCGGCGGCCGTAAAATCAATGAGAGGATTTTTGGCCGACGCTTTCGGCTCGGCAATCTTTTCGTTTAAAAATGTTTCGCACAAAACGGGTAAAGAATGCAGGTGTTCCGAGCTGTCAAGAACATAAGACATCAGCGAAATATCATCATAAGGAAATAAATCAAGCGGTTGCGGCGCAAAAAGTTTGTTCAGCCAATGCCACTGAGTTTTAAGCTCGGCGGCAATTTTTAAGATGGCTTGGTTATTGAAAAGTTGATGCAAAAATTTCAGCACATCGGCGGACGGCAAAGCCGATTCGTTTGCCGAACCAAAAGAAAATAAATCATCGCCGTGCGGCGCCGAAAACGGCAGATAATAAGCCTTATTTGGCGCACAGCACAGGCTGAAACCGCAAACTTCACGTCCGTTATGAAGAACCTGAAAGGCAAATTGATGTGCCGATGAAATTTCTTGTTGCAAAGCAGTCAGTTGCGCCGGCAAGGTAACGGTTATATAATTTTTTACGATTGGTTGCGGTGCGATCTTTGCAACGGATTCGCTCAATGTATTACCGCAATTTGCGGCACGCTCAAGCGCCCACGCTTCCAGTTTTGGGCGAATGCTTTTAAAGCCGAGGCGGTCAGCAAACGCTAAAACCTCATTAACTTGCGGGGCGCGGCATTTAAATTCATCAAGCGTATGCTCTACCGGAACGGCGTTATTCAGTGTGACCAGTTGCAAAGAAATGCGTGCATCATTTTGATGAGTGCGCAACAGCTCGCGCCGCTTTTCCTGCTTAATATTGTCAATGTTTTGCAAAACACCTTCAAGCGAGCCATAGGTATTGACCAGTTCGGCCGCGGTTTTCGGACCAATTCCCGGTACGCCCGGAATGTTATCAATTTTGTCGCCGGAGAGAGCTTGCACATCAACCACTTTATCGGGATAAACGCCGAATTTTTCTTTAACGTCTTCGGGGGTGAAAAACTTGTCTTTCATGCCGTCATAATAGCTGACATGGCCGCCGATGAGCTGCATTAAATCTTTATCGGCCGAAACCACCACCGTTTCAAAACCTTTGCTTTCGGCCTGTTTGGCATAAGTGGCAATTAAATCATCGGCTTCATAACCTTCTTGCAAAACATAGGAAATATTTAAGACATTGACGGCTTGATGAATTAAATCAAACTGCGGAATTAAAAGCTCGGGTATTTCGGCACGGTTGGCTTTGTAATCGGTAAAAATTTCGTTACGGTAGTTTTGCCGTTTGGCGTCAAACAGCACCACGCAATAATCGCAATCAATGTTTTTTAAAAGCCGCATAAACATGGTTACAAAACCATATACCGCGTTCACCGGCGTGCCGTCCGGCGCCGTCATATTCGGAAGTGCGTAAAAGGCACGAAAAATATATCCCGAACCGTCAATTAAGCAAACTTTGGTCATTATTTTCTCCTTAAAATATAATATAAAAGATATTTACGGTTGCGCCAAGTGTTTATCGGTTTTGCGCACAAACTTTATGACTTTGTTAAACTGTTGCATTGTATAATGCCGGAAAATATAGGGAAAAATGATGACAACAGCAGTTAAAAAAAATATCAAACTTGAAGCGCAGGTGAAACGCGCGCCGGTTAAGAAAAAAAGCAGCAACGCTAAAACACCGGCAAAGAAAAAGCCGATTCGCCGCAAAAAACGCAGTTCTAAAAAAGCCGGCGGTTGGAAGTGGCGGTTGTTTAAGTGGGCATGTTTGTTGGCACTTATGGGCTTTTTGGTGCTTTTCGGCTATGTGTTTTATTGCTATGTAAGCATGCCGGATATTCAAAAAGCAGTGAACCGCACGCGTGAGCCGTCTACCGTGATTATGGCGCAAAACGGTAATGATATTGCCAAATTCGGCAATGTGTATGCGCGTGTGATTGCACCGGATCGGCTACCGGAAAATTTGACCGCGGCGGTGGTGGCAACCGAAGACCGGCGCTTTTATCAGCATTTTGGTTTTGATGTGTGGGGGTTTGGGCGTGCCATGGCAACAAATATTTTTCATCGCCGCTATGCGCAGGGAGCATCAACCATTACGCAACAGGTGGCCAAAAACATCTTTTTAACCCAAGGAAAAACCATTAAACGCAAAGTGCAAGAGCTGTTGTTGGCTTTTTGGCTGGAAAATAAACTCAGCAAAAATCAGATTATGGCGCTGTATCTTAATCGGGTGTATTTCGGCTCGGGATTATATGGTGCCGATGCGGCGGCAAATTGGTATTTTAACAAGAGCGTGTATGATTTAAATGTGCGTGAAGCAGCGGTATTGGCCGGATTATTAAAAGCACCGAGCCGGTATAACCCGATTTTGAACAAAAAAGCAGCTTTATCACGCGCCGACGTGGTGCTTAAAAGTATGCGCGACAGCGGGTATTTAAGCCAAAGAGAATATCAAAATGCACGCACACTGCCAATCAGCGACGGACAGAAATATCGTGTGGAAGGCGGACGACATTTTGCTCAATATGTTTATGACGAGGTTAATGCTTTTATCGGCGAACGCGCTGATGATATTGTTGTTTCTACAACGCTAGACCAGAAATTACAGGAAACGGCGGAAAAAATTTTGCGCGAAAAAATTGCCGGCGCTAAAGGGCAAAATGTGAGCGAAGGGGCAGTGGTGATTTTGGATAAAAACGGTGCCGTAAAAGCTATGGTTGGCGGCGTGGATTATAATCGCAGCCAGTTTAATCGCGCCGTGCAGGCCAAGCGGCAATCGGGCTCAAGTTTTAAGCCGTTTGTGTATCTGACGGCGTTACAATACGGTTTTAAGCCAAACAGCACGATAAACGATGCGCCGATTACTATCGGTAAATGGCATCCGGAAAATTATACTAAAAAGTATTACGGTAATGTGTCACTGAGCTTTGCTTTGGCACATTCGCTGAACGCGGCAACCGTGGCACTGTCTAAGGAACTATATTTGAAAGATATTGCCGCAAACGCTAAAAAAATGGGCATTTCAACCAAGTTGGAAATAACGCCGGCCATGGTTTTGGGCACAAATAGTGTGAGGGTGCTGGATATGGCGGCGGCGTATGCGGTTTTGGCGAGCGGCGGTAAAATGGTGCGCCCGTATGCCATAAACGAGATTTCAACCCGCGACGGGCGGCAGATTTATGTGCGCCAAAAAGGAACTGATGCACAAGTTTTGGCACCATCTGTGGCGCGCGATATGACGATTATGTTGGAAGCGGTTATCAATCAGGGCACCGGTAAACGGGCAAAGTTGCCGATTTTTGCCGCCGGAAAAACCGGAACTACGCAAAATTATCGCGACGCGTGGTTTATCGGCTGGACCAATAAATATGTGGCGGCAGTGTGGGTTGGAAACGACAATGAAAAGCCAATGAACAAGGTAGGTGGTGGCAATTTGCCGGCCGAAATTTGGCACGATATAATGATGACAACGCTCAATGATACGCCGGCCGGTCGCGGTTATGATTTAAATGAAGCGGATTTGCAGGATTCGTCAGCAACAGATGATATCGGTCAGCTGATTGATAAAGAAGAACGGCAAAACGACGCTATCGGCGATTTGATTGAACAAAATCAGGAGAACGATTCTATCGGCGATTTGATTGAAAAATTGCCGTAAAACCGGTGCGTAAATTTTTTCGTAAAATTTTTGAAAAAAAATTGCATTTCTGTCTAAGTTATGTTATACTGCCTACAAATCAACATTTCAGAGCAGAGGAAAATATGATAAACATCAAGCAAAATATACTTAAAGCGGCTGTTTTGAGTGCATGCGGATTATTTTTGGCATGTATGATGATAACGCCATCTTATGCAACGGTTTGCTTTTTGCCGAATGCCGATCACTGCGATGATCCGGGCACTGTGGAACGCGGCAACTGCGACGGATACAATGATTCTAAAAAAGATGAAGAAGGTTGGATTTGCACACCGTGTCCGAGCGACGCCAATCGTTATAAGTGCACACCGAGAGAATGTTTGAACGGCTACAATACATCGGTGATGGGGTGCGCAAAAGGCTATACGATGGAAGAAAAAGGTAAATCCGGAGACGATATTTGTCGCCGTTGTGTGGCTGATAAATGTCCGGACAATTTGAGCATTGTTAAGAGTTGTAATGAACAAGATAAAGTGGCAGTGCCGACGGAATATTATGCCGGCGATAATGTTTGCTACAAATGTGTGGACGACAAATGCCCGAATCTGACATATAAAGACTGCGCGGATACCGAAGAAAAAATTCCGGCCGGCAAGACCGATGCCGGGACACAATGCTATTTTTGCCACGGTTGCTCTGACGTGTGCGAAAAAGGCTCTTTAGAAAAGAAAGACTGCATGGCTGGCTATGAAAATGTGGCCGTGTTTATTACCGCATGCGGCAATTCGTGCTATAACTGCGAAAAAATGACATGCGAAAAAGGATACAGCACCGACGTGAAATCTTGTGATACGGCGGCCGGTTATCAAAAAGTTTGCAAAGGTCAATCAGGTGACCAAGCATGCTGCAAGTGCGAAAAACCATGTTATTATACCGAAACGGAAGATAAGTCAAAATACGGATATGAGTGCGATTCGTGCGAGCGTGACGGCGCAACCTATTATTCTTGCAAATGCACCAAAGAATATGAACGTCCGAATGACGACAGCAACATCATTAAATGTTATGACTGCGAAGATGAGGCCGATCAACATAATCCGTGCTATGGTAAATATCACTGCAAAGGCGGTGGTCGTATGCCGGTTGGCGAAGTGGCCTGCTCGTGCCCGTATCGCAGCACCGGCGGTGTAAGCGATCGCGATGTGAAGTATTATGAAAATTGTTTGGTGCGTGAAATTTGCAATCCGGGGGATACGCTGAGCGAAAACGGCGGCTCTTGTATTTCGTATGACGAAGAAGATGCAACACCGAACTATGGTGCCTTTTACTTTGTTAAAGAAAAATGTGCCCGCATTACTTCAAACAACAAGGTAAATTATTACGCTTCGTGCGCAACCGATGACAGCAAAGACTGTAACGGTAACTATTCGCCGGTGCGTGGTAAACAAAGATGTCCGAATGATAAAGGAACCAATCCGGTGAAATGCGGCTATCATACTTACTTTGACACCTGTGATGAAAGTTGTGAAGCCGGCGACATTTTAGAGGAAAAAGGCGGCCGCTGCGAAGCATTTGATGAAACCGATTCCAAAGTGACATTTGGTGCTGTGTATGAAGTGAAAGACAAATGCAATCGCTCAACTTCGGCAAGCAAAGTAAAATATTATGCCGAATGCTCAACCGGAGACGCCAAAGACTGCAACGGTAATTATTCGCCGGTGCGTGGTAAGAAAGTTTGCCCGAACAACAAAGGTATAAATCCGGTGAAGTGCGGTGCCAACACATACTTTGATGAGTGTGAAGAGGAGTGCGAATCCGGCGATGTGATTACGGCGAACGGGGGCACCTGTAAATCGTATGACGAAACCGATACTAAGGTGGGTTACGGCACGGTTTATAAGGTTAAAGATAAGTGCAACCGCACAACGTCATCATCAAAAGTAAACTACTATGCCGAATGTGCAACCGATGACAGCAAAGACTGCAACGGTAACTATTCGCCGGTGCGCGGTTTGAAACGTTGCGTGACGCCGAACAGCTATCCGTATGGACGCACCGTGAAATGCGGCTATCATACCTATGCCGAAGAATGTTACGGTCAATGTCCGTATAACGATTCGGCAGAGACATGCGCCGCTAAAGGTATGAGCTTTGTGCGCAAATGCGGCGATGAAAAAGGCAAAGATTGGGGTGTGTGCAAATAAACCTCAGAAGCTTTGAAAAAAAATTAAAATCCTCTGCAAAACGCAGGGGATTTTTTTGTAGACATTTGCGACACAATATGTTATAAAATTTTTAGGCGCAGAAATGTGCTCGGAAGCTTAACAACTTCCTCAAGTGCGTTTGTATAAACGTTATTTATATGCTTTTCGGCGTTGGCCGGAAGGCGGTAAAATAGACCATTGCGGTTAATATACCGCGCTATTTCACTTGAGTAGTTGTTAACTTCCGGCTGTCTCTAAAAAGAGATGGCTTTTTTATTATTAGGAAGTTCAAAGACTGTGAAAAGGCCGCTCGCTGTCATGGCGGGCGGTTTTTTGAGATTTTAGACGCAAAATGATAAGCCGAACGTCAGCAAGCCGATTTTAAAGAAAATCATAAATATTGCTTCAGCTTCGGCATTAACTATTTTCTTGCGTCAAAAATTGCAAATTCAGAGCGTAAATACGTAAGCAACTTTTCATCATTAAAGAACTTGTTGCATTCGGATTCTTGTGTTGTTTTGTCGGTCGGAATCGGACGATATTTTTGCAAATAATATTCTTTAACACCCAGATTTGCCAACGTATCGGCCATTTGATATATGTCATCAATATTTAAGATGCGCGGGTCACATGTGGTGCGACATTCAAAAGGCACGCCGCTTTTAATGAGCATTTGAAGGCTTTGCTGCACTTTTTCAACATCAGCAATGCCGCCGGTGGCTTTTTTGTAGCGCTCAGAAATAAATGGCGCTTTAATATCAAAGCCGACCCATGCTACTTTTGGAAGCACTTTTTCAAATGCTTCCGGCCGATAGCCGCCGGTATGTAAACCGACCTTAAAGCCCATATCAATGACAACATCCATTGCTTGCGGCAAATTATCTTGCAGCAAAGGTTCGCCGCCCGAAAACACAACCGCGTCAATTATGCCTTTGCGGTGTTCTAACAGATGAATCAGGTTTTCCCATGTCGCCGCACCTTCAATATGCGGATTTTGCAATGTTTGATTGTAACAAAACGGGCAGCGCCACGGACATCCCTGCATAAACACAACAGCAGCAATTTTGTTTGGCCAATCAACGAGGCTGAATTTCTCAATATCACCTATATTTATCATATTTTTTTCCTTTTTTAGATTCTTCGGCGTTGCCTCAGAATGACGGGGAGGTTCTGCGCTGCACCGCGCGAGGGATGACAGAAAGGGGTGCTCTGTCGGATATTAAAAAGGGAGAAAGCGAGCGCACGTTTTCTCCCTTTGATTGCTTTAATCAACCAAACTATTCTGCTGCCGCCAAAGTGCAACCGCAACCTTTGTCAAGGCTCATGTGCATGACGGCTTTTTCTTCAACAAAACATTTGCGCGAATAATATTCCGATTTTTTACCTTTATTAAATTCGCTGACCGGACGGTGATAACCCATCACTCTGGTCCAAATTTCGCACGGTTGACGTTCAGAGTCTTTTAATTGAATATCTTCAAAATTAATTGTGTTTGTCATTCTATTTTTCCTTCATAAATGTTTTGTTGATGTTAAATGTTTTGTTGTTTTGTTGCGTTTTAGGCCACATTGCTGGCTTTTAACGCTTTAATTTTAGCAGCCTTCTTTTCTTCGTCGCAAATCGGGCAGAACTTGTGCTCGCCGGCCAAGTAGCCGTGCTTCGGACAAATGGAGAAAGTTGGTGTAATGGTAATATATGGCAGGCGATAGTTCGTCAGCACTTTTTTAATCAGCTCGCCGCAAACTTTGGCCGATGAAACGCGTTGGCTCATATAAAGGTGCAACACCGTGCCGCCCGTATATTTGGATTGCAATGAGGCTTGCAGGTCAAGCGCTTCAAACGGATCATCCGTGTAACCCACCGGTAATTGTGATGAGTTGGTGTAATACGGATCGGTTTCAGTGCCGGCTTGAATGATGCCCGGATAGCGTTTTTTATCTTCACGCGCAAAACGATAAGTAGCGCTTTCGGCCGGTGTGGCTTCCAAATTATACATGTGACCGGTTTCTTCTTGAATTTTAATCAGCTGAGCGCGGATATAATCCAAGAATTTTTCGGCAAAAGCCTTACCCCACTCATCAGCAACGCCGTGTTCGCCGTTAGTGAAGTTCAAAATCATTTCGTTAATGCCGTTGACACCGATTGTGGAGAAGTGATTGCGCAGTGTGCCGAGATAACGTTTTGTATAAGGATATAAACCGTTATCAATCAGGCGTTGAATAACTTTGCGCTTAATTTCAAGTGAGGTGCGGGCAATGTTTAACAGCTCATCAACGCGGCCAAACAAACCGGCTTCATCGCCTTTGTAAACATAGCCCAAACGTGCGCAGTTGAAAGTAACCACACCAATAGAACCGGTTTGCTCGGCCGAGCCGAACAGGCCGTTACCTTTGGCCAGTAATTCACGCAAGTCAAGTTGCAAACGGCAGCACATAGAGCGAATTTGTCCCGGTTTCAAAGATGAATTGATGAAGTTTTGGAAATAAGGCATGCCGTATTTGGCGGTCATTTCAAACAAAAGCTGAGCTTTTTCATCTTCCCACGGAAAATCCGGAGTCATATTATATGTCGGTATCGGGAATGTAAACGGACGGCCTAACACATCGCCTTCCATCATCACTTCAATATAAGCGCGGTTAATCATATCCATTTCTTTTTGCAAATCACCGTAAGTAAACGGCATTTCTTCCTGACCTTCAATAATCGGCATAAAGTTTTCGTCATGGCCGGCAATATGGCCGCCGATATACGGATGTTGGTTACGCAAATCTTCCGGACAAATCCAGTCAAACGTAAAGTTGGTAAACGGCGTTTGCGAACCCCAACGTGACGGCACGTTTAAGTTATAAACCAGCTCTTGCATACATTGTTTAACTTCTTTATAAGATAAGTTATCTTTACGGATAAACGGCGCTAAATAAGTATCTACCGAAGAAAAGGCTTGAGCACCGGCCCATTCGTTTTGCAGTGTGCCCATGAAGTTAACCATTTGACCGGTTGCGGCGGATAAGTGCTTTGGCGGATTCGCTTCGGCTTTGCCGCGCACACCGTTGAAACCTTCTTTAAGTAAAGTTTTAAGCGACCAGCCGGCGCAATAAGCTGCCAACATATCCAAATCGTGAATATGAACATCGCCGTTGCGGTGCGCTTCACCAACTTCGGCCGGATAAACATGGCTCAGCCAATAATTGGCCGTAACTTTTCCCGATACATTCAAAATTAAGCCGCCGTTGGAGTAACCTTGGTTGGCATTGGCATTAACGCGCCAGTCAAGCTTTTCCAAATACTCGTTAATTGAGCTTTCAACATCAACCATTACCTTTTTATCGGCGCGCATACGATTGCGTTGTTCGCGATACAAAATATAGGCTTTTGCGGTGGCAAAGTAGTTGGCCGAAATCAGCGTTTGTTCCACAATGTCTTGAATTTGCTCAATTGTCGGAATGGTCTCGCTGAATTTGTGGTTAATGACCTTCATTGTTTGTGCCGTTAAAAGCCATGCTTCGGCTTCTTTAAATTCACCGGTAGATGTGCCGGCCTTTAAAATTGCATTATAGATTTTGCTTTCATCAAAGTCGGCCAACAGACCGTCGCGTTTCGTAACGTTTTTAATAGATGTTTCAATCTCAATTTTCGGGCTTTGTTCCTGCGCCATTTATATCCTCCCAAGATTTGTTATGTGTTTCTGTCAGTATACAATATATAGTTTAATAAAAAATTAAAACCACAATATATAGTATATCAACAAGAAAAATTTATTTTTTGAAAATTGTCTGAAACTGATTGTGCAAAATAAATCGGTAAGCAACAATCAATTTTTTTTGCGTATGAACATAAAAAGCGGGGGATAACTGTATAAATCATTAAAAAAACAGCATAAAAAATTTTTTTTGTTTTGCACAAAAGAGAGTTTTGCCTGTGGATATTAACCAAAGTAAACGACGGACAGCGGCGTTAATTTCTTAGGACTATGAATCATGGGTTTATGTGTAATTGTTTGTTTTTACGGTAAGAAAATGAGGTAAAAATTTGTCGGGGCGTGAATTTTTTCTTATGAAAATCGGAATAATCATATATTTTAGAGTCGTAAAAGGATTCTTTTGTGCTTTGCGAAATTTTGAAAAGAAAAATATTTGATTTGAAAAGCACATAATGCTAAAATAACCTATATATAATATATAAGGAGAAAACTCCATGGATGAAAATATAAAAGAAAAAATGTCTTCTGATGCCCGGAAGGCCAATGATATAAAAAAGGAAGTTTCGTCGACCAAAAAATATTTTGCCGTTGAGGTTTGGGAAACGGCCAGAGAATGTTTTTGCGGCTGTTTGGGGCTTAAGTGGACATGGGAGATTTTAAACTCTTGGCACAAAGAGCAGGATCAAGATGAACCGGAAATATCGGAAAAGGTGCGTCGGAAAAGAAAGCGTCAAGAGCCGGATTATGACAGATAAAAACTTAAAAAAATGCTTGCAATATGATGAAAATGTGATATAAACACACGCGAAGTCGCAATGGGGCGGCTTTATAACTAACACACACGCAGATAGGCGTAAATCGGCAAAATGAAATTTGCTGCCGAGGTTTCGCTCCGGTGCTGTCAAAAGCCAGAATCTGCGGAGGTTTAACCGGAAAAAGGATATATAAAAAATGACAATTCCTACATTTACATTACGTCAAATGGTTGAAGCAGGCGTTCATTTCGGCCACCACGCTCGTCGTTGGAACCCGCAAATGGCACCGTTTATTTATGGCAAAAAAGATAATGTGCACATTATTGATTTGCAAAAAACTTATCCGATGCTCTATGCCGCACTGAACGAAGTGCGCGAAGTGGTGGCAAACGGCGGTAAAGTTTTGTTTGTGGCTACAAAACGTCAGGCGCAAGACATTATTAAAGAAAGCGCTACACGTTGCGGTCAATACTATGTGAACTATCGCTGGTTGGGCGGTATGCTCACCAACTGGAAAACGGTTTACAAATCAATCACTCGTTTAAATAAATTAAACGAAATGGAAGAAAAAAACGCTTATGAAGGCTATACCAAAAAAGAAATTTTGAACCTGAAAAAAGAACGCGAGAAATTGGCGATTGTTTTAGACGGTATTAAAGAAATGGGCGGTCAGCCGGATTTGCTGTTTGTGATTGATACACCGAAAGAAGCTTTGGCAATTAAAGAAGCCAAAAAGCTGAATATTCCGGTGGTTGGTATTGTTGATACCAATGCTAATCCGAACGAAGTTGATTTTCCGGTGCCGGGTAACGATGACGCCATCAGAGCCATTCAATTTTATTGCGAATTGGTTTCCAGCGCCATTTTAGACGGTATGCAGGCTGAAATTGCCGCTAAGGGTTTGGAAGTAGCCGAAAATGAGGCTCCTGCCGCTGAAGCTGCGGTGGAAGAAAAAGCTGCGCCGAAAAAACGTGCGCCGCGCAAAACCAAAGCTGCAAAAGCCGAAGAAGCTGACGCTTAACGGTAAATTGACGCTTAGCGTTTCATGAAATACGGGCGCGGCACAACAGGAAATTTTTTGCCGCGCCTGTTTTGGAATAAAATCACATTATATATAATAAAAAGGAATTAAAATTATGGCAGAAATTACAGCCGCTATGGTAAAAGAATTAAGAGAAACAACCGGTGCCGGTATGCTGGATTGCAAAAAGGCTTTGGTTGAAGCTAACGGTAATATGGATGAGGCCGTTGACTGGCTGCGTAAAAAAGGTTTGGCTTCGGCGGCGAAAAAGTCCAGCCGTATTGCCGCTGAAGGTTTGGTTGCCGTGAAAGTTGAAGGCAATCAGGGTGCCGTGGTTGAAGTGAACTCGGAAACCGACTTTGTGGCAAAGAACGATATTTTCCAAGCTTATGTTGAAGATGCCGCAACCGTGGCATTGGCAACAAACGGCGATGTGGAAGCTATGAAAAATCATAAAGATGCCGACGGCAAAACTTTTGGCGAGCGCTTAACCGATATGATTGCCCGTATTGGCGAAAATATGAATTTGCGTCGTGCCAAAGTGGTTAAGGTAAACAATGGTTTGGTTTGCTCGTATGTGCATAATGTGGCTCGTGACGGTTTAGGTAAAATTGGCGTTTTGGTGGCGTTGGAATCGGCCGGCGACAAAGCCAAGTTAGCTGATTTGGGCAAGCACATTGCCATGCACATTGCGGCAACCGCACCAATTGCATTAAATATTGCCGGCGTGCCGAGTGAAGCCGTGGAACATGAAAAGAGCATTTTTGCCGAACAAGCTGCTGCTTCCGGCAAACCGGCTAACATTATTGAAAAGATGATTGAAGGCCGTATTCGCAAGTTCTATGAAGAAGTGGTTTTGGAAGAACAGGCTTTCATTATGGATCCGGACAAGAAAGTTAAGGCTGTTGTGGCTGATGCCGCCAAAGATTTGGGTGCAGACATTAAGCTTGCCGATTATGCTTTCTTTAAATTGGGTGATGGCTTGCAAAAGAAAGAAGAGGATTTTGCGGCTGAAGTTAATGCGCAATTAAAGAAATAATTAATCTTTATGGATTATAGTAAAGGCACTTCTTTGGCAATCAGAGAAGTGTCTTTAATATTTAAAAGTCAGGTAGATTATGAACGAAGTGCAACAAAAAGAGAAAAAACACATATTGACAAGTTGGCAACAAGTTTTGTGCCACTGTTTTAATTTTAGTGGTCGGCTGAGTCATTTTGATTTTTGGGCAACGATGTTTGTGAATTTTTTGCTGTTTTTGGCTATGCTTAGCATTGTAAAATATTTTGCACTGAATCGCCTGTTTTTATATGCTGCTTTAGTGTGCTTTTTATTGCCGTTTTTGCTGATGTCGGTGCGCCGACTGCATGATAGTGACTTTTGCGGGCACTGGGTTTGGCCGATGTTGGTTTTGTTAGGACTGACCATTGCCGATTGGGAATATGGCTTTTTTAATGTGGACATTATGATGTTTTTACTGCTTTCTTACGGCACCTATTTTTTGTGGATGCTGGGGCTGGAAGGTAATAAGTTTGGCAACAAATACGGGCCGTATGTGATGGAGAGAAACGGCGGCAAAACCAAAGCCACGTTGCAACACATTATTGCCGGCTTTATGGTTGGCACATGGATGGCGTTTTTCTTTTATTTGTTTATCACGAAATAATGAGCTTTTTAATGAAGTTTTGCCCGCGTATGATGACTGTTTATATGTTGCCGCACTAAAGTGCGGAGATGCCTTCGTCGCCTTTTCAAGGCTCCTCTGCATGACAGGGAAAGAGAAAATGCGGAGATGCCTTCGTCGCTACGCTCCTCTGCATGACATACTCTTTGTCATTGTGAGGAGTGCGAAGCACGACGTAACAATCTTCGGACGTAAGTCCGATAATTAGCACATTTACCGCACTAAAGTGCGGGGATGCTTTCGTCAGCCTTAAAAGGCTTCCTCTGCATGACAGGGAAAGAGAAAATTTCTCAGAATGATATAAAAATAACTTATTATTTCAAAATATATTGACAAAAAATAAAAAATCATCTATATTAAAAATAGTTTGATTTATTGATTGTGTTTTAAGTATTTTGCAAATTACTTATAGTTGTTGGCAGCGGCTGATAATGAAACACACAGAGTAAATTAGACAAAGAGTTAATTTTTTAATTGTTTAATTTTTTCATTACAAAGAGTATGAAGAATTTTTTCAAGTGTGTAATTCTCGGTTTCATTGCCGCAATCGTTCCCGTGTGCTTAACCATCTGGATGCTGACCATTCTGCCTGACCAAGCAGTTTCCATCATTGGCGGTGTTGTTCTCTGCCTGATGGCGTGTTCAACTGTCTACTGGTTCATGAGTTCCGGCAACGGACCATGCTACAATGACGAGGATTCATTCTGGATGTCATTGTTCATCAACGCTGGTGTCGGACTGGTGTTCAACATAGGTGTGGCACTCTACGGCTGGTTTGGTATGGGTTCTGCAACATTCAGTCAGTTTCCGTATGCCTTTGCGCCAGTTCTCTTATCGGTTGCTTATGCCTGTCTGCTCGGAGCCATTGTGTTCGGTATGAGATTAAAATACAGCGGACACAATATGACCGGCACGGAAAAGGGCTTATCTTGGTCGCTGATTGGCGTTCTGGCTTTCTTTATGCTTGGCATGCTGGAGGAGGTCGGTAGTCGTTATTTCGGACTTGATATCCCTGGATGGCTCAAGACTACGATTATCAGCGCAGGCGTGTTCAGCATTATCTGCATGATGTTTTGTGCAGGTAAGTTGATTTGTAAGAAGTAAGTGCCAACAACAATTAAAAGAAACCTGTCCTTCGTCTGAGGACAGGTTTTCGCTTTTTTAAATGCTTTTTGTATGTGCTTATAACAACCTCTGCTTAAAATAATTTGCACTGCGTAAGCAGCAGCGAAGCTTCTGATGCCTAATCCGCGCAAAGCGCGGAGGCATGACTTGTTTATATATATTACCGCACTAAAGTGCGAGGATGCCTTCGTCAGCCTTAAAAGGCTTCCTCTGCATGACAAGAGGAAGGGAAAGTGCGGGGATGCCTTCGTCAGCCTTAAAAGGCTTCCTCTGCATGACTATAAAAATACGTTACATAAAGGCGAAATAATCCGTTGATAAATTTGATTTTGTGCTTGGTAAAAAAAGCGGCTTGCGCTATAATTACGCGTATGTGAAAAGATATTAAATGCAGAGGAAATAATGACTGATTTAACTGAAGAAGAATATACCAAAGGCGAAGAAGAATATAATGCCGATTCCATCAAGGTTTTGCGCGGACTTGATGCCGTTCGCAAGCGTCCGGGGATGTATATCGGCGACACCGATGACGGTTCGGGTTTGCACCATATGATTTATGAGGTTTTGGATAACGCGATTGACGAGGCCCTTGCCGGATATTGCGATAAAACCGTGGTGATTTTGAATCCGGACGGCTCGGCGACCATTCGCGATAACGGGCGCGGTATGCCGGTGGATACGCACAAAGAAGAAGGCGTTTCGGCGGCCGAAGTTATTATGACCGAACTGCACTCGGGCGGTAAGTTTGATAATAACTCTTACAAGGTTTCCGGCGGTTTGCACGGTGTGGGCGTTTCAGTGGTGAACGCGCTTTCTACTTGGCTCAAGCTTAAAATTTGGCGCAACGACAAACAATATGAAGCCACTTTTGCCGACGGTAATGTGGTGGAGCATATTCATGTGACGGCGGATGCGCCGAACCGCCACGGTACCGAAGTTTCGTTTTTGCCGTCGCCGAAAACATTTACGCAGACCGAATTTAATTTTGATACATTGGAACGCGCCATCAGAGAAAAAGCATTTTTGAACTCGGGCGTTTATTTGAAGCTGATTGATAATCGCGGTGCCGAACCGAAAGAAATTGACTTCCATTACGAGGGTGGTTTGAACGCATTTGTGGCGCACCTTAATAAGTCTAAAGCACCGCTGCACGAAAGCACCATTTCCATTAACGGCGGCACCAATGACATTACCGTTGATGTGGCGATGCAATGGACCAATTCGTATAACGAAACCATGCTGTGCTTTACCAACAATATTCCGCAAAAAGACGGCGGCACCCATTTGGCCGGTTTCAGAGGCGCTTTAACCCGAACGTTTAACAGCTATATTCAAGAAAACGGTTTACTCAAAAAAGACAAAGACATTATCACCGGTGAAGATATGCGCGAGGGACTGACCTGTGTGCTGTCGGTAAAAGCGCCGGACCCGAAGTTTTCATCACAAACCAAGGATAAGCTGGTGTCGTCCGAAGTGCGTCCGGTGGTGGAAAACATTGTTGGCGACAAGCTCAAAGAATGGCTGGAAGAACATCCGGCTGAAGCTAAGATTATTGTCGGCAAAATTGTAGAGGCTGCCTCGGCACGCGAAGCCGCACGCAAGGCGCGCGAATTAACCCGTCGTAAAGGCGTTTTGGATATTGCCTCATTACCGGGAAAATTGGCCGATTGTTCGGAAAAAGATCCGGCTCTTTCGGAAGTTTTCATCGTTGAGGGAGATTCGGCCGGCGGCTCAGCCAAACAGGGACGTGACCGTAAATATCAGGCAATTATGCCGCTGCGCGGTAAAATTTTGAATGTGGAACGTGCACGCTTTGACCGTATGCTGTCATCGGCCGAAATCGGTATGATGATTACCGCGTTCGGCACCGGTATCGGTCGCGATGACTTTGATGCCGATAAGTGCCGCTACCATAAAATCATTATCATGACCGATGCCGATGTGGACGGTGCGCACATCAGAACGCTTTTGCTGACTTTCTTCTATCGCCAAATGCCGGAGCTGATTCGCCGCGGTTATGTGTATATCGCTCAGCCGCCGCTTTATAAAGCCAAACGCGGTAACTCTATTATTTATATTAAAGATGACCGCGAAATGGAAGATTATTTGATTCACGGCGGTTGTGAAGACGGTTCGCTGGAAACGGCACATGGCGAAATTTTGGTCGGACAAGATTTAATTAACTTTGTGGAAAGCACCAAAAAAGCCAACGCCATGATTAAGGCTTTGACCTTAAAAGCACCGGAAAAGATTGTGGAACAACTGGCTATTTGCGGCTTGTTTGATCACGAAATTTTGGCTGATAAAAATAAGTTGCAAACAAAAATCAACGAAATTGCCGTGCGTTTGGATTCGCTTGAGGCCGAATATGACAAAGGTTGGCAGGCTGAAATTAACAATGAGGGCAGTGTGGTGTTTTATCGCGTGTTGCGCGGTGTTAAAGAAGAACACGTTATCGGCGCCAACATTTTGGAAAGTCCGGAAGGGCAAGTGCTCAACAATATGCACGAATTTTTGACCGATAATTTTGCCAAGTCATCGGTTTTGAATACCAAGTCGCTCGGCACTAAGCGGGTAGACGGTCCGGTCAGCTTGATGAATGCCGTAACGGCCGCCGGCAAGAAAGGTATCTCTATTCAGCGCTATAAAGGTTTGGGCGAAATGAACCCTGAACAGCTGTGGGAAACCACGCTTGATCCGGAAGCACGCTCGCTGCTACAAGTTAAAATTGACAGCGTGGAAGAAGCTGATGAGGCATTCTCTACCCTGATGGGTGACGTGGTGGAACCGCGTAAAGAGTTTATTCAGGAAAACGCGCTGAAAGTGCAGAATTTGGATATTTAATTGCTCTTATGCTTCTAAAAAACGAAAACCTCTCTGCCGCAATGCAAAGAGGTTTTTGTTTTTACCAGAACAGCCAGTTCCACAGCCGCTTAAATGGGGTGTTGTGAACAATGTTGCCGATATCTTCACTATCGTATGAAACAAACATTTCATCGCCGGGGCGCACGGTGAGCAACCGGTCAAAATGCGGATCGCCCTCAGATGCTTCCACGGGAAAAATGATGTTTTTGCCGCGGTAACGAACATGCACACGAACTGAAATCGGCTTGCTGTTTACTTTTGTAATTTCAATAGGGTGGCTTTCCACCATGGCGCGTTTTAAAAGAGCACCAGCTTCCATTTCACTCATAATGATTTAACTTTAAGTTCCACAATAATGTTTTATTGCGGGCAATATATCATAGTGTATGGAATTTGCAACAAAAAATATTGCTTGCCAAGCGCAGTTAAATAAACTATAACAAAGCCAATTTGAATTTTTACGGAGTATTTAAAGATGGGATTTAATTGCGGCATTGTCGGGTTACCGAATGTGGGAAAATCAACGTTATTTAATGCGTTAACGCAGACCATTGCGGCGCAGGCGGCCAACTTTCCGTTTTGCACGATTGAGCCGAATACCGGTCGTGTGGCGGTGCCGGATAAACGCTTAGATAAGCTGGTGGAGATGGTTCAGCCGAAAAATGTGGTGCCGACACAGCTGGAATTTGTGGATATTGCAGGTCTTGTTAAAGGCGCATCAAAGGGCGAAGGGCTTGGTAACCAGTTTTTGGCCAACATCAGAGAAACCGACGCGATTATCCATGTTTTGCGCTGTTTTGAAGATGACAATATTACCCATGTGGAAGGCAGTGTGGATCCGGTGCGTGATGCCGATATCGTGAAAACAGAGTTGATGATTGCTGATTTGGAAAGCCTGACCAAGCGTTTTGATCAATGGCAGAAAAAAGCTCGCGCCGGCGATAAAGAAGCGGCGGTTTTTGCCCGTGTGACCGAGCCGATTATTGCGGCACTGCAACAAGGCAAACCAGCCATTACCGCGGCACCGGATAAAGCCGACAAAGAAGCATATAAGGCTTATAAAATGCTGCAACTGCTGACATCTAAGCCGGTGTTGTATGTGTGTAATGTTGACGAGGATTCGGCGGCAACCGGTAACGACTTTTCGCGCGCGGTGGCAAAAATGGCTGCTGAAGAAGGGGCGCAAAGCGTAGTCATTTCGGCTGAGATTGAATCGGAAGTGGCACAACTGGAATCAGAAGAAGAAAAGAAAGAGTTTTTGCAAACACTCGGCTTGGAAGAAACCGGTTTGGCAAAAATTATTCATGCCGGATATAATTTGCTCGGTTTGCAAACGTATTTTACCGCCGGCCCGAAAGAAGTGCGGGCGTGGACGTTTATAAAAGGCATGAAAGCGCCGCAATGCGCCGGTATTATTCACTCGGATTTTGAGCGCGGATTTATTCGTGCCGAAACCATTTCGTATGATGATTATGTGAAATTTGGCGGCGAACAGGGCTGTAAAGATGCCGGCAAAATGCGCTCAGAAGGCAAAGATTATGAAGTGCAGGACGGCGATTTGATGAATTTCTTATTCAATGTATAATACGTCAATTTAAAAAGCGAAAAGACCATCTGTAAAAACAGGTGGTCTTTTTGTTTTAGCCCATGAAGATGTTAAACATTTTGGAACGCACTGCCTGCGGATCTTCATCTAAGTAAGGTGCACATTCTTTACGCCAAACGGTCCAATCAAAGCAACCGTTATCATCAACCGGATAAGGTGGGTCGTAATCGTTGACAGGTAAGGCCGCGCGCACAAAGCACTCGTATTTTACGGTGGAACTCCACTCTTCAACCACGCCGCGCTTAAAATCAATCGCCTGATGATATTCCTGCATTTCTCCGCCAATTTCATCGTCACGGCAGATAAAGCATTTTTCGCCCCACTTGATACCGCAACACATTTCATGCATTGCAAGCAAATCAATGGTGGTATCAAAGGCATCTTTATACATATACGCCTGCTGCATTTGGTTGAGAGTCGGCACGAACGGGTCGCGCGCATAAACGCTTTCAGATGCCAAGATACGTGTTACCACATTTTTGTGCGGCGGATACAATCTGTTACGCAAACATGTCAGTTCACTGTTCACGCTGATAAAACCCATTTGCAGCATATTGCCGCCACAATTTCGCCCCAGAAGCCGAATATCCAGACACATATCACCGACCATGATGCCAAACACCTGCTCTTTGTGATTGAGGTCTAAAAACGGCAGGCGCACCAGTCGGTTGTCCTTTCCCAGATAACCCAACGGTAACGGGGTGGGTAACCAATTTTCAAGCCTGAGCGGTAACTTTGGGGATTGCTTTTCAAGCCACAGTGCATAGCAAAGCGCATCTTTTTGCGAAACGCCGTAATCGCGCAAACTTTCAAATAAATCGTTCATAATTTAACAGAATTAGAGGGTAAATAATAGAAAAAAACTGCAAGTAAAATAGCAAATTCAAACAAGTGTGTCAAGAAGTGTTTTGAAGTGCCGAAACGGGTTAGGGGGCGAGTGGTTTATAAGAATCAGAAGCCCCCTTGACGGTGCAGAGCACCGAGGGGTGACATTTATGGCGCTGGCGCGCGCCATGGTATATTGGAGGAGGTTGTCGCACTAAAGTGCGAAGATGCCTTCGTCGCCTTTTTCAAGGCTCCTCTGCATGACAGAGGAAAGAGAAAGTGCGAAGATGCCTTCGTCGCCTTTTTCAAGGCTCCTCTGCATGACAAGAAAAGAGAAAGAATGACGAGAAAAAACAATACTTTTCTTTAATAGAGATAAATATTTTTATGCGTAAAAGTCGGTAAAGCTTTTTGACTTTTGGTGCGGCGGATTTATATTAAAAAGCAAAGGAGCAAACATGAAAGAAATTGCACAACTTACCGAACTTGAAGCCGCGGCCGAACTGGCGTATTTGGCTGCCGAAATTGCCCGCGCCGACAATGCATACTATCAAAATGACGAGCCGTATTTGACCGATGCCGACTATGACCGATTAAAGCACCGCAATACGGCGATTGAAGCGCGGTTTCCGCATTTGGTGCGGCCGGACAGTCCGTCAAAGCGCGTGGGAGCGCACGTGCAGAGCCAGTTCAATAAGATTGAGCACCGCTTCCCGATGCTTTCACTCGGCGATGTGTTTTCTATTGAAGAAGTGGCCGATTTTGTGCAGAGCGTGAAGCGATTTTTGAACACAGCGGAAAATATTGTGTTTATGGCTGAGCCGAAGATTGACGGGTTGTCATTTGCCGCGCGCTATGAAAAAGGGCGCTTTGTTTCGGGGGCAACACGCGGTGATGGTGTGATTGGCGAAGATATTACCGAGAATTTGAAAACGATTCGCCAGCTGCCACTACAGTTGCCGGAAGGTGTGCCGGAGGTGTTGGAAGTGCGCGGCGAAGTATATATGGCAAAGGCCGATTTTATGGCCTTAAATGAAAAAAATGCCACTGAGAAAAAAAAGCTGTTTGCCAACCCGCGTAATGCCGCAGCCGGCTCGTTGCGTCAGCTTAATCCGCAAATTACGGCGGCACGGCGGTTGAGTTTGTGGGCTTATACTTGGGGCGAAGTTTCTGAGCGAAAATGGCAAACACAAGCCGAATTTTTTGATAAATTGGCCGAGTGGGGATTTCCGGTTAATCCGCTGAACAAACTGTGCAATTCGCTGGAAGAAATTGAGGCTAATTTTGCTCACATGATGGAAATTCGTGCCGGTTTGGAATATGATATTGACGGCATTGTTTACAAGGTTAATGACATAGCGTTGCAAGAGCGGTTGGGGTTTTTAACCCGCACGCCGCGCTGGGCGATTGCGCATAAGTTTCCGGCCGAACAGGCTTTGACGCGCATTAAAAACATTCGCATTCAGGTGGGGCGCACCGGAGCTTTGACACCGGTGGCCGATTTGGAGCCGGTCAACGTTGGCGGGGTGATTGTTTCGCACGCCACACTGCATAACGAAGATGAAATCAAGCGCAAAGATTTTCGCATTGGCGATATGGTGGTGGTGCAGCGTGCCGGCGATGTGATTCCGCAAGTGGTAGAAGTTAAAACAGATAAACGGCCGACAGATTCGTTGCCGTTTGAATTTCCGAACAGATGTCCGGAATGCGGCGCGCATGCCGTGCGTGAAGAAAATGAGGCTATCAGACGGTGCACGGGCGGTTTAAGCTGTCCGGCACAAATTAAAGAACGGCTCAAGCACTTTGTCAGCAAAGACGCATTTGATATTGTCGGATTGGGTGATAAAGTGATTGAAGAGTTTTGTGCCGACGGCATTTTGCATAGTCCGGCTGATATATTCACTTTGGAAGAACGTAACGGTGTTGATAAGCCGCTTGATTTATTTGCCATGGATAAAGACGAAGAACTGCATTTGGAGCGGCGCGACGGTTGGGGTAAATTATCAACACAGAAGTTGTTTGCGGCGATTAAAGCGCGGCGAAAAATCAGCCTGCCGCGATTTATTTATGCCCTCGGCATTCCGCAGGTGGGCAGTGCAACGGCGCTGCTGCTGGCCAAAAATTACGGTTCGTTTGATATGTTGCAAAAGGATATGTGCGCCAAAGAAACAGCCAAATTGGTGGCCATAGACGGCATTGGCGGCAATATGGCGCAGGATATTGTGGAATTTTTCGGCGAAGAGCATAATTTGCGCGTGATTGAACAGTTGCGCCGTTATGTTGAGGTGGAAAATTATGTGACTGAAGAAATTACTGATTCGCCGCTATCGGGTAAAACTGTGGTGTTTACCGGCACACTTGAAAAATTGACGCGAGCCGAAGCTAAAGCGTTGGCGCAAAAAATGGGTGCTCATGTGGCGGGCTCGGTGTCGGCTCATACCGATTTTGTGGTGGTGGGAGAAGATGCCGGAAGTAAGGCCAAAAAAGCGGCGGAATTGGGCGTGAAAACACTGAGCGAGGCCGAATTTGCTCAAATGTGCGGAAAATAAAAAATTATTCCAATACAATTTTCATATTCACGCCATAAAATTTTAAGAGTTTACGCGCATATCCGTATTGAAGATAGCGACCTAATTCCAGACCTTCTATAATTTTTGCCGGAATACCGCTTTGTTTTTCGGCTTGAGCCAATAGAAGATGCTTTGCGCGTCTGAGGCGCCATAATTCTTCACCCAGTTGCCGGATTGATTCATTGTCCATCAAATATACATGATTATTCATCGTTATAAACTCCCTTTTTTATTATTAACAATAAAAAACCACCTTAAATCTCTTCAAGGTGGGGAGTTCGTAACTGCTAACAGACAGTCCGGCATATTCAATATATTTTGCCGGCTCCCCAAAAGGGAGTCTATTTTCTGTTAGAGGAGCTACGATACTCCGCCGGCAATCTCTTGTCGGCAGAGAGTATTTTACTTAAACAGAGTTTAAAAAGCAAGAATTTTTTGAGGAGCTAACCTTGACAAACTTGATTAAAATGAGTATAATGGTCGATTGTAAATATTATAATTTAAAAAATTTTTATGGAGCAGAAATTATTCAGGGGTTTAGGACTCTTGTTAATAACTGATGGAAAACGCTCTCAGTTATTCAAAATTACAAGAGAAGACGATGATGAAGGCGGATTTGTGGCTGAAGTTTTGCCGTTTTTGCCGGAACCGCAAGATTTTTTAAAGATCTATCCGGACGCCAATCTGATTGTGACACAGGATGAGTTAATAACCATTGATGGGACAATACTTTTTCAATATGAAAAAGCAAAAGTTTCGGTGGAGCTTGTCAGTGATAAGTGGCTGATTATTGAAGATATGCTAAGTGATAATGATGGCCGTTACAGAATAACTTTTTGGGACGGTCAACGTGAAAATGGCTATATGTATGGCAGACGTTTTCTCAGAAGTGAGAAATATTTGGCGGTATATACGGCATCTGATAACGTTTGGCGTGTTTTAACTTATGACGGTAAGTCGGTGCTGAAAGTAAAAAATGTTGACGATAATGTGCGTATATGCGGAGATTTTCTGCTGACGTCTTGTGTGGGCAATTATACGGCATACGCTTTGATTAAAGACAAGCATAAGCAGCCGGTGTTTAGTCATCAGCAGTTGGTGCTGTGCAGCAGTTGGGATGATTTTATCCTGTATTCCAACATCAATGGCTATGTAAAGACCTATTACAGAGGTAAACATACACAGCTGGGAAAAATAGATGCTGTAGAAATGTTTGACAGGGCCGGCATTTTTGCCATTAAGAAAAATGGAAGATATTTCCTTTACAAGTTTAACGGCAAGCCTGTGGCTGAAAATATTTGCCCTTATGGTGCAGATATGATTGCGTATAACAAGGAAGAGAACTCAATTCTGATTGATACCAACGGCGTGCTTCATATCATCTGAAGAAAAAAAATCGCAACAACGCAGATATTGCCTTTGTTGCGATTTTTTTTGTTTTTTAATGATGAAAAAAGGATAGATATAAGAACGGTGGCAGAAATGCCGCCGCTTTTTGTTTGACAGCAAATATTTGCTATGATACAAAAAAATTGCCAGCTGGTTGAGAGCTGGCGAATTTTAACCTAAAGAACAGAGTTAAACTCAACTTAACTTTATTCTACGGTTAAGATAGCATATATCTTCGGAAAAGTCAAGTGTTTAAGAAGGTGTATGCGTGAGTTTAGCTTTGTTCTCTTTTTTATAAAGGAAAACAAACAATGATAATAAAAATTATTTTTATTATTCGTAAACTCAAAATTTTCTTAGTCGTAAAACGATAAAAGAAAAGGGCGGTGGCAGAAATGCCGATTTTGTGGTGGTTGGAGCAGATGCCGGTTCTAAGGCTAAAAAAGCCGCCGAGTTGGGAGTGAAAACCCTGACGGAACAAGAATTTGCACAAATGTGCGGAAAATAAAAATAAGGAGAAAAATGGCACTGAAAGAATATATAGAACAAATAAAGCAGGACATTAATCGCTCATTTAAAGCGCCTAACGTTCTGACCGAGGATTTTGATCGTACGCATTTTATTCGCATATGCGTTGTGTTTGCCTTAAATATATTGGGAATTATCGGTTTTGCCATACTCAAAGAAGATTTTCCGGTGTCGGTGTTTGTGGCGTTGTGGGGCATTTCGGCAGCGATTATTATTGATGTTTTGTGGCACATTTTTTCTAAAGAAATTGCAAAAATATGCCCGATTTATTTGCCGCCGAATATAAAAAGCGCGGTAAACCGGCGCAAGAATTTAAGTGCTATGTTAATTTCATCGGTCATACACATTTCAGAGGGTTTAAATGTCGCGTGAGCATTTATGATAAGGCTGTTGTTTTCAAGTTTGCCAAATATTGTCTGGTGATTGAAAATGCCAAACACATAAAACTGAGCCAAAGTATTTTGGGATATCGCTGCGAAGCGGATGAAAACGGTAAATACGTTCAATGCAATATGAATAAAAAACAAGCTGAAATTCTGCAAAATTGGATAGATAAAAATAATCAATAAAGGAAGATATGTAGAAAATAAAAAAGAAGCGTGTTTGTCTTTTCCCAAGGGTAAAACAAGCACGCTTCAAACGATATTTAATTCTCTCCTCGCGGAAAAATTAAATACTTACACACTCTTATTCATGTTACGTAGCTCTTTTAGGGGGCAAATAGTAGCACAGAGCATCCATACATACATAAATACAATACCAATTACTTGAGGATAATTGATATAGTCGTTATACACGTATTTCCATTTACCGTTACCTACAAGATAACCGAATATTGGCTCATGAACCTGAATATTGTAGTTCATATCGCAAACAAACGGCACCAGCATAACAACAGCGAGAATTGAAGACAGCAACAAAGAAGTCTTAACGGCTTTCTTCGGCTGTTTTGAATCCCATGATACACTTGAAGTACCCATGTAACATATGAAGCAGAAGAGCAAATAGCAGAAATCAAGGAAACCGCTATCTGAACCCATCATAAAAGTATAACCTATAGCAAAGATTACTCCGAAAGAGAACATCATCCACATATCACCTCTGTCGTCTTCTCTGGTTTTATGAGAACCCAAAAGTGGACCATTGCCTACTGAATTCAGAGTCTGATTGGCTACCGTAGAATTTAAAACTGTATTTGCAAACATATTCGTAAAATTTATAAATTTATACTAAGTTAATTAACACTCGAAATAAGAAAAACAAAAAATACGAATTATGGATGCAACGTCACAAGAGTGTGCAGTTGAGATAATATTTAAATTTCATCCATAATTCGTATTTAATGCTAAGATTATTTTACTATTTATCGTATCTTTTGTCAAGTGATTTTGGAAAGCCTGAACCCGCGCTCCGCTTTTTGTTTGACAATACGTCACAGTTAAGTATAAAAAACAATAATGATTATAAAAAACGGAGGCAAAATTGCGGCGTAAAAAAGCAGATGACGTGAACGGGTGGCTGATTATTGATAAGCCGCGCGATATGGGCTCAACCCAAGTGGTGGGCAAAACTCGCTGGCTGATGCATGCCAACAAAAACGGTCATACCGGCACGCTGGACCCGTTTGCCACCGGTGTGTTGCCGATTGCTTTTGGCGAGGCGACCAAGTTGGTGCCGTTTATTATGGGCGGCGAAAAGGAATATGAATTTGTGCTGAAATGGGGAGAGCAAACCTCTACCGACGACGTGGAGGGCGAGGTGGTGGCGCGTGCCGATAAGATTCCGACGCATGAGGAAATTGTGGCGATTTTGCCGCAGTTTATCGGCAAAATTGAGCAAGTGCCGCCGATGTATTCGGCGATTAAAATCAACGGACAGCAGGCTTATAAATTGGCGCGCAAGGGACAAGAGGTGGAAATGCCGACGCGCCAAATTGAAATTTATGATTTACAACTGATGGCGGAATATGCCGATTCGGCACGCTTTAAGGTGCGCTGTTCTAAGGGGACTTACGTGCGCACATTGGGTAAAGATTTGGCCTTAAAACTCGGCACGGTGGGACACTTAACTGAGCTCAGGCGCACAAAATGCGGAATTTTTTCGCTTGATGATACGATTTTACTGGATTCTTTGGAAAAAATAGAGTATGTAGAAAAGCGACGTGAGTCACTTTTGCCGGTAGAGACGTCTCTGCGCGACATCGCGGAGATTGCCGTTTCGGCAGAAGATGCAACCAGATTAAGAATGGGGCAATGCTTGTCGGTAAAGGCTTTCGGTAATTTGCCAAAGAGCAATTTGGCGGCGACAATGTGCGATGATTGTTTGGTTGCTTTGGTGCAAATTGACGAGTATAAAATCTCGCCGATTCGCGTGTTTAACTTAAATAACAAAAAGGAAAATAAAGATGTCGATCAGTAATGAAGTTAAAAAAGAAATCGTTGCAAAATACGGTTCTTCTGAAAATGATACCGGTTGTCCGGAAGTGCAAATTGCCATTTGGACATATCGTATTAACGCTTTGATTGAACACTTCAATGTTCATAAAAAAGATTTACACTCTCGCTTGGGTTTGATGAAGATGGTGAGCCGTCGTCGTCACTTGCTTGACCACTTGAAGAGCACCAGCGAAGAAAGATATCAGGCTATTGTTAAAAAGCTTGATTTGCGTAAGTAAAAAAAACGGGGTTGCGGGGAAGGCTCTGCAACCCCTAAAAAATCCTAGGGACTTATTGTCTTTAGGTGCGGAAAAGATGTATAGAAAAAGAAAATTTACAGGAAAGGAAAGAAAAATATGATAGATTTTAAAGTGTGCCGCAAAGAGATGGAATGGGGCGGTCGTCAACTGGTTTTGGAAACGGGAAAAATTGCGCGTCAGGCCACGGGTGCCGTGGTGGCGACGTATGGTGAAACAATGGTTGTGGCTACGGTGGTGGCCGCTAAAGAAGCAAAGGCAGACCAGGATTTCTTTCCTTTAACAGTGAACTATCAGGAAAAATATTATGCTACCGGCAAAATTCCGGGCGGTTTTAACAAGCGCGAAAGCAAGCCGTCGGAACGCGAAGTTTTAATTTCGCGCCTTATTGACCGACCGATTCGCCCGCTGTTTCCGGATGCATTCAAAAACGAAGTGCAAATTATTTGCACGGTGTTATCGCATGATCAAAAAAATGACTCCGATGTGGTTTCAATGATTGCGGCTTCGGCAGCTTTGGCAGTTTCGGGAATTCCATTTTTGGGTCCGATTGGCGCAGCCAAAGTCGGCTATAAAAACGGTGCTTACATTTTGAACCCAAGCATTGAACAACAAGCCTCATCTGATTTGGAATTAACCGTTGCCGGCACCAATGAGGGTGTTTTGATGGTGGAATCTGAAGCGCAGGAACTTTCCGAAGAAGTGATGCTGGGTTCGGTGATGTTCGGTTTTGAAGCCTTCCAGCCGGTGATTAAAATGATTAACGAATTGGCTGCCGAGGCCGGCAAAGAAAAATGGGCCGTGCCGGAATTTCCGCCGGAATATGAGGCTTTGAGCAAACGCATTATGGATAATTACGGCAGTCGCTACAAAGAAGCTTTCAGCATTACCGACAAGCTGCAACGCGGCACGGTTTTGGGGCAGTTGGCCGAAGAGGTGAAAGCCACGATTGATCCTGAAAATGAGTTGGAAAACAGATATGTGGGTGATGCGATTGAAAACGTGATGCACCACACCATGAGAGAAAAAGTTTTGACGACCGGTCATCGTATTGACGGCCGTGATACTAAGACGGTGCGTCCGATTCAATGCGAAGTCGGTTTGTTGCCGGAAGCTCATGGTTCGGCTTTGTTTACGCGCGGCGAAACACAGGCACTGGTGGTGACCACTTTGGGCACACCGGATGATGCACAGTTGGTTGACGGCTTGTTTGCCGAATATAAGCAAGACTTTATGCTTTACTACAACTTTCCGCCGTTTTCGGTTGGCGAATGCGGTCGTTTGGGCACGCCGGGACGTCGCGAAATCGGACACGGTAAACTGGCTTGGCGCGCAATTCATCCGATGTTGCCGAAAGACAAAGAAGCATTTCCGTATTCTTTGCGCGTGGTATCGGATATTATGGAATCTAACGGTTCATCTTCAATGGCTACGGTTTGCGGCACTTGTTTGTCGTTGATGGATGCCGGTGTGCCGATGAAAAAGCCGGTGGCCGGTATTGCCATGGGCTTGATTAAAGAAGATGACGGTCGTGTGGCAATTTTGACCGATATTTTGGGCGATGAAGACCACCTTGGCGATATGGACTTTAAAGTAGCCGGCACGCGTGACGGTGTAACGGCTTTGCAGATGGATATTAAAATTACCTCCATCACCAAAGAAATTATGGAAAAAGCCTTGGCGCAGGCACATGAAGGTCGCATTCATATTTTAGGCGAAATGGCTAAAGCCATTGCCGAGCCGAGACCGGAAATTTCGCCGAAAGCACCGCGTATCTTTACAATGAAGATTCCGACAGATAAGATTCGCGAAGTGATTGGGACCGGCGGTAAAGTGATCAGAGAGATTATTGAACAGACCAATACCAAGATTGAAATTGAAGATGACGGCACGGTTTTGATTGCTTCCAACAACGGGGATAATTGCCAGAAAGCCATTGATATCATTATGGGTATTGTGGCTGAACCGGAAGAAGGCAAAATCTATAAGGGCACGATTACCAAAATTATGGACTTTGGTGCGTTTGTGCGCTTTATCGGTCAGACCGAAGGATTGGTGCATATTTCCGAAGTGAAGAACGAGCGCATTGCCTCGGTGTCGGATTTCTATAAAGAAGGCGACACGATTTGGGTGAAGTGCATGGGCACCGATAACCGCGGCAAGATTAAGCTGTCGGCTAAGCGGGTTAACCAAGAAACCGGTGAAGATTTGGAAAACAAATAATCTGCATTACGGAAATGGAAAACGCCGCCCGCTGAACCGGACGGCGTTTTTTTTACTTATGTTTCAATTCTTTGGTTTTGGTCTTAAATAACGGGATAAAGTCGAACAAATAAACTCTTTTGATGTTGTCTTGCGAGCATATCTTCAAAAACGGGATGAATCCGAATAATTTTATGTTCTTGATATTGTCATTAATATGATCGATTCTATCCATAAAATTAAACAGCAAATCAGTCAGTAAATCATTATAAAAAGGTGTTTGCTTGGCTAATTCCCAGAATTTTTGATAATACGGAACTTTGGCATGCATCCACGGTCTGACTGCTTTACCGCCGGTGTAGTGCAAAACAAAGCAACCGGTCAGCGATTTGATGAATTCTTTGACATTGAAAAACAGCATAGTGGTATCAACAATTAAATTATATTGTCGTGGCATGACTTTGTAATTTTCATTAAATACAATGTTGAGCACATCCTGATCCGGCATATTCAATTTATCATGCAGTTCGGCAGTCTTTTCCATCAGGGTTTTACTGATGTTATGTTTACGCCAATAATCGCAATCTATCAGCAGAAGACCGGAGTTAAAGTATAAATGCTTCGCCGGCAGACCTAAAGCGGTTTTATATTCGGATAAGTCGGACGGCTTTAATTCCTCTGTCAGATACGGAACCGCCGCCAACCCGTATTCACCCAAATCGGTATTATATATATCCGCGATATCGCCGTTGATAACCATATCGGTATCTATATACAGCGCCTTTTTAAGCTGAGGTTTTAAGTCCGGAATCAAATATCTGAAATACATATTGAGTGAAAAATGCGCAATATCCGGAAATTTATCAAATAACTTGAGATCCATAGGTATAAATTCTACCGAATTGCCGGTTTTGGTCAGTATCTGTTCTATTTTCTCTTTGCTGTCCGGAGTTATGCCACCGTCTAAGATATAAAACGATATCTTTTCCTTTGTTCCGGACATCACTGACTGCATAGTCACGGCTGTATATTTGATGTAATTTTCGTCGCTGATTAAGAAAACCGGTATCATAGTATTTGCCTATAAGATTAAGAATGAGATTTTATTGTTTTTGCGGCGACAAAATCATGGTCATTTGCCGACCTTCAAGTTTCATCTCCGAATCAACTTTAGCGCAATCGTCCAAATCTTCTACCAGTTTGGAAAGCACTTGTTTACCCATATCATTGGCGCTGAGTTCACGCCCCTTAAAGCGCATGGTAAACTTAACCTTATTACCTTGATCCAAAAATTTTTTAGCCTGCTTAACCTTAACTTCATAGTCATGCGTATCAATCATCGGTCGCAGTTTGAGCTCTTTTATTTCCACAACTTTTTGATTTTTCTTGGCTTCATTTTTGCGCTTTTGCTGTTCATAGCGAAATTTACCAAAGTCAAGAATTTTACAAACCGGCGGATTCGCTTGCGGCGAAATTTCAATTAAATCCAAACCCTCTTCCTCTGCCAGCGCGAGTGCCTCTTTTAACGAGACAATGCCGCGGTTTTCATTTTCGGCATCAATCAAACGAACCTGTTTAGCTGTGATATTTTCATTGATGCGAATTTCATCATCGTTACGTTGTGTGTCGCTCATATATAAATTATTATACCTCCAAAAAATTTTACACTAATATAAATAATAGCAATATGTTTGAGATTATCAAGCAAAAACATTAAAAAAATGCAAAAATAACATAAAGCCGCAGGCAAGGGTTGCGGCCTTATGAAAAAGGAACAAATACGAAGTATTGTATCCGGCTACGAAGCCTTTATAAATTTATCTAAGTCGTTGATGGCGTTGTCAATCAGTTGGGATTTGTCTGCCGTCTGCAAATAACGTTCAATCGCCTTTTGAGCCCAATCAACCGAAAGACGACCGGCAACCTGATTGATTTCGGTTTGCGCCTTTTGTGTGGCGGTTTTAATCCGACGTTCGGCCTCTTTTTGCTTGTTTTCCAGCTCGTTTTTAAGTTGTTCGGCTTCGTTTTTTTGCATATTCTTCAAGCTGTTCAGACCTTCGGTCACAATGGTTTGTGCTTCAGCCTGCATATTAACAAACTTTCGCTCATATTCGGCTAACAAAACTTGTGCGTCATCACGCAATTTAATGGCCTCGTCAATATCGCCGATAACTTTATCAACGCGATTCTGCAGTGCACCTTTAATATATCGGTAAGCCGGCATAAGCAAAACCAAAATGGCTAAAACAAAAGCCACGCCGATCCAAAAATGCACCTCGCCGTAAAACGGCACCACTTCCAATTCGTTTGCCACAGTTTTGCCGGCAGAATCAAACACTTGAGAAACATTTTCAGCTGCGCCGATAATGGCGTTTTGAGTGGAATCAATTAAACCATGGCCAAGCGGTAAAGCCTGCGCTGCATCATCAACCGGTAGTGTTTCCATCTCATTACCCATTATCTTTTTCCTCCAAGGCAATCAAAGCAATGTCTTTTTTGCTGATATTATTAAAGCCGAGCTTTTGCACAATATGATACGCCAAATCTTGTGAAATAGCTTCAATTTGTTGCAGTGTTTCTTGTTTTTCGGTTGCCAAAACAAGCTCGCTGTCAGCAATTTTTTGATTGATTTCTTTGGTCATTTTAGCGGCTTTGGCATCAAGTTTTGCCTTAAGCTCGGCTCGACCGATGTCCAACTGTTTTTGTGCTTGCGCTTGAGCTTCTGCCAATGTTTGTTGATATTTCAACAAAGAATTTTGCGCTTGGCGGTTTAGTTGCTCGGCTTTTTCTACATAGTCATTGATTTTGCGTTTGCGTTGCTCAATAACATCAGCCAATTTCGGTGTCACCAAATTTGCCAGCAATATCCAAAGCGCACAAAAGCATACAAGCAACCAAAAGGCCTGCGATAAATATGTGGACCAATCAAGCTGTGGCATAACGATTCCTTATCGCAATGAATTACAAAATCATCAAAATGGCAATAACCAAGATATATAAAGCAATAGATTCAATAGAACCCATACCGATAAAGCCGAACAGTGTAACGTCTTTTTTAACCTGCGGGTTGCGTCCGACGGTTTCAATCAACGATGTCCACAGTTTGGTTAAACCCCAAGCGGCGGCACTCATTGCCAAAGCGCAAATACCTGCTGCAATAAAAGCCATTGATTTATCTTGTAAAATCTCGTTTTCCATTATTTTATTCCTTTCCTAAAAGACTTTTTTATTAAAAACTATTCCTCATCACTGATGGCCATGCTTAAATAAACACAGCTGAGCGTTGTGTATATATAAGCCTGTAACAACGTGATGAATAATTCAAACATAATGATGCACATATCGGCAACAAGCGGAATGAATCCGAATAACCCCATTGCCAAAATAAATGTGCCCAAAACTTCTAGCATAATGTGTCCGACCGACATATTGACGGCCAAACGAATGGTTAAACTGAACGGTTTGGCCAAAAGCGATAATGTTTCAACCGGAATAATCAGCGGTGCCATAATCCACGGTAAACCCTCCGGGAAGAAGGTGTGCAAATATCTTAAGCCGCGGTGCTTAATGCCGAAATATATGTCTAATATTAAAAATAAGACAGATAAAGTGCCGACAGCGGCAATATGCGAAGTAAATGTGAAGCTGTATGGTAAAAGCCCCATCATGTTACCGATGGCGATAAATGTAAACAGCGCAAAAATAAGCGAAAAATATTTCAAGCCGTCGCGCCCCAAAGTTTCGCCGATAATGCCGTGTATAAAATCATATACCGATTCGGCTGCCGCTTGCGCTTTTGTCGGCACAACGGCTCGTGAACGCAAACATAAGCTCATGGTTAAAACAATAAACAACACTGTGACAACCATACACAAAGACGAGTTGGTAAATGATAAATCCAAATCGCCGATTTGCCACGGAATGATTTTTTTGATTGCAAATTGTTCTAACGGGTTTTCCATTTTATTCCTTATTGATATCCTTTTCCATATTTTGTGCGGCGCGCCATATATTCAGCATACCGGCGGCTAAACCGAAGGCTGCCCAAACGAATACAAACAGTATACGCGTATTAAAACATTTATCAAGCAAATATCCTATACTTATACCCACAAAAACAGGAGCCACAAAATCGGTTGCCAAACGTAATGCTTTGGCCCAAATTTGCACGGAAGATGTGCTTTTTTTATGGGGACGTTTTTGTTTTTGCTTAAGATTTTGAATGCGTTTGTCCAGCTGTTGTATGTCGTGCGGCAATTGTGCCATAAGCGCCTCTTATCTGTAGGTCCGAATGCGCGAGTCTAAATAGGCTTTAAGTTGTTCGTAAGTTTTTGCACCATAGATAATTTCATTGCCGTCCGGTCCGGTAATAAACAAAGCCGGTGTGCCGGTTAAGTGTAACAATTTGAGGGCCTCTTCACGGTCGGCAACAATATCTTGTTTCATGCGATTATCGTTTAGGCATATTTGCGCTTCATCATAGCTTAAGCCGGATTCTGCGGCATAGCGCAATAAACGTTCGTCATCTTCGTCAAGCCACCAAGAACGCTGTCTGTCAAACAATGTGCTGATAAAATTATGATAATTGTCATAAGTCATGCAATTTGCCAAGAGAGCGGCTTTGGCTGATTTTTTATCAAGCGGAAAATTTACGAAAATAACACGCAAAAGGCCTTCGTTGACATATTCTTGTTCCAATGCCGGCAGAGTGCTGATGTGTAAATCGGCGCAGTGCGGACAACCGAGCGAAGAATATTCATACAAAGTCCAAGGTGCATTGGCGCTGCCGAGTGCATATTTATCCGAGGCGTTAACGTGTATATCGGCCGGCAAAATCGTGGCAATATCGTGTTGCGGTGCAGCTTCGGCCACTTGTTGCACCAAAACCAGATTGCCGTCTACAATATCAAAACCTTTGTAGCTGAAATAGAACATACCTGAAACAACGAAAATAACCGCAAATGAGATAATGCTGCTGATTTTTCTGATAAAATTTTCCACTTTTAATTCCCTTCTTGTTTGTGTTTGCGCCAAATTGATTTGCCTAAATTTTGTAAAACGGCGCGCAATTCGTCGTTTTGAATATCTTGTGTTAACTCCGTAATATAATTTTCTTGCGCCACAGATACAACAGTTTTTTTACTGTTTTCAATCGGTTTTTTTGCAAAATTGAAGTCTTCAATTTGTGCGGTTTGCATAATTTTCAGCGTGCTGATGGCCGGATAGCCGAAAAACACGTTGACTTTTTGCAAAATTTGCGGTTCGCGCTGTTTGACTTCCATGGCAAAGGCACCGCTGAGTGTCAGCAATATCAAAGTGCCGTTTTGACGCTCATCACGCTTAAAGCTGATTTTTTGCGGCAGGGTGTATTGCGCCAATGGTTCGCCGACAATGTCGTTCCAGTTACGCAAAAGCTCTAAAAGCATCAAGCCTTTGGTGCCGAGCAACTGTTTGACAAGCGGCAGAACGGTTTTACCGACACCGGTTAAATCATTCAAAACACGCTCGGTGCGAATTTTGAGCTTAGTCGTCATCGCCGGTTTCCTTTTTTTGTGCAGCATCATAATGAGCCAGAGGGTGTTTTTGGCATACGGTTTCCAGCAATTTTTGCGAAGTGATATGGGTGTAGATTTCAGTGGTAGCAATGTTGGCGTGTCCAAGCATTTTTTGCACCGAACGCAAATCGGCATTGTTATTAAGCAGATGGGTGGCAAATGAATGACGCAAAACATGCGGGCTGACACGCGAAGGATATATGCCGCATTCGGCCGCCAAAACTTTAAGGTCTTTATAAAAAGCATCGCGCGTAAAATGGCCGCCGACTGCCGTCAGTGACGGAAACAGCCACGGCGAGGCGGCATTTTTCTTAATGAAATTGCCTCGCATTTCCATGTATTTGTCGGCCGATTCTAAAGCTTTTTTTGCGATTGGAACAATGCGTTCTTTACGGCCCTTGCCGAAGATGGTTAGTGTGCCCTTGTGATAGCTGATGGCATTAACCGGCAGGCCGACCAACTCGGATACACGCATGCCTGTGGCATACATCAGCTCAATCATTACAGCGATTCGCTGCCAACGATAATCGTTTTTTTGCTCGGCGGCGGTTTGCAGATTTTGAATTTCTTGCACACTCAAAAATTTCGGCAACGGTTTTTCTTGTTTCGGCGTTAAAATATCTTGTGCCGGATTAGACGACAACAAATGTTCCGAATATAAAAATTTGCCCAAATGCTTGATGACCGATAGTTTTCGTGCAATACTTTTGGGAGCATAATGCCGATTGTGCAATTCTTGAATAAATAATTCAATTCGCTCTTGGGTTATTTGCGCCGTTTCGGTAATTTCGGCAAAGTCAAGAAACTGTTCCACATCGCGCTGATAGGCAGCCAGTGTATTCAAACCTGCGCCTTTTTCCGCGGCCATCATGGCAATAAAATGTTCAATATCGCGTCCCAGCATTTTTATGAATCAAGTTTTATGCTGATTTCTTGACTGACGTGTTCTTGCGGTGCTTGAATGTCTTGCAATACAATAACGCCGATGCCGAGTAAAATGGCAATTCCGATAACATAGTATATCGGTTTTGAATTACTCGGGCGGGCAAACGGACTTTTGCTTCTCATGATTTTTCCTCGTCAATTAAAAATTTTATTGATTATATATTAACAGGGTTGTATGTTGAGTCAATAGGAAGAAAGATAATTAAACAATAATAAATTAAGATAATGCCAAAAGATAAGATAATTTTATTGGTCGGATTGATGGGTAGCGGTAAAACCAGCGTGGGTAAGCGTTTGGCACGCAAACTGTCACTGCCGTTTGTGGACGGCGATCAGGAGATTGAAAAAGCTGCCGGTTTGTCGTTGGTTGATGTGCTGAAATGCTTTGGAGAACAAGAATATCGCGCCGGCGAAGAACGGGTGATGAAACGTTTGCTGCAAGGCGCACCGTGTGTGTTGGCTTCGGGCGGCGGTTCGTTTGTGGCCGAACAAACACGCAAATTAGCCAAAGAGCACGCTTTAACCATTTGGCTTAAAGCCGATATTGAAACGCTGTATCAACGCACCGCCGGCCGCACCAGACGCCCGTTTTTGCTGGGAGATAATGCCACGGTTAAAACCAAACTTTCAGAATATATTACCGAGGAGTATCCGTTTTATTCCGAAGCAGATATTGTGGTGGAAACGCGTAATGAGCGGGTGGAAAATACCGTGCGCCGAGTGTTGTCAGCCATTAACGGTTATTATCGCCAAAACGCCGGTGAGAGCAAAAAAATCAATAAGAACTTAAACAGTCAGGAACAAAAATGTTAACAACCATTACCACGATTTGCATTGTGGCGGCAATTTTGCTATCTGCATTTGTTTATGTGCCGATTTGTATCAGGGCGCGGATATTAAACGGAAAAGAAAATGCCTAAAGGTATTTTTGATTTGTCGGAAATGTGTGTTGCAGCACCAAACGGGAGATAATGATGTTAAAAGAAATTTTGTTTGCCAGCCATAATGCCGGTAAGATTACGGAAATTAAACAGATATTGGCGCCATTCGGCATAACCGTTAAGACGGCGGCCGATATGGATTTGCCAGATGTGGAAGAAACCGGCACAACTTTTGCCGAAAATTCGCTTTTGAAATCGCAAACAATTGCCAAAGCGACCGGCTTGCCGTGTTTGGCTGACGATTCGGGGCTGTGCGTGGATGCATTAAACGGTGCGCCGGGAGTGTTTTCGGCACGTTATGCACCCAATCGTGATTTTGATAAAGGCATGGATAAGTTGTTAGCCGAGATGGCACAAAGCAAAAATAAAAGTCGTGATGCGCATTTTTGCTGTGTGATTTCTCTCTCGTATCCAAACGGCGAATATCATTTGTTTGAAGGCCGTGTGGACGGGCAGATTGCCATGCAAAAAATGTTTGGTGCCGATGGATTCGGTTATGATCCGCTGTTTGTGCCAAACGGTTATGATTGCAGTTTTGCGCAAATGGCTAAAGTAGAAAAAAATAAAATTTCGCACCGAGGACGGGCGATGCAAAAGTTATTGGAATACATCAAAAATTTGGTGGAATAAAAGATGGCGGCGCGGCAGAAAATATATAACATCAGTGCAACTTGCTCGTTTGTAGATGTTTTGGCACAAAAGTTTTTAGACGAATATGTATCGCAACCGAGCGAACTTTCTAAGGTTTTGTTTTTGTTGCCAAACCGGCGTGCCGTGCAGAATTTGAGCGACGCGTTTGTGCGTCAAAACGGCCGTATGCCGACTATTTTGCCACAGATGAAACCGATTGGCGATGTGGAGGAAGATGAAGTTTTTTTAACCGGTAATGCCGAAATTTTAAAGAATTTGCCGCCCGCAGTCAGCACTGCGGAACGCGCACTTATTTTAACCAAATTGATTATGCGGCGGCCGAATTATTTTGGCACTTCGCAGATGTCTTTATCGCAAGCCTATCAGCTGGCGCAAAATTTGGCGGCGTTAATGGATACGGCGTATCAGGAAAATTTAGACTTTGCCAAATTGCCTGAGCTGGTGGAGCAGGAATATGCCGCACACTGGCAGGAAACACTCAAACTGCTATCCATTATTACCGAAAATTGGCCGTTAATATTAAAAGAACAAGGCAAAGTTGACGAGATTGCGCGGCGTAACATTTTGCTGGAACAGGAATTAGCCGTGTGGCAGCAAAGCAAAACCACACAACGCATTGTGATTGCCGGCACTACGGCGGCTTTTGGGCGGCTCAAACAATTGGTGCAAACAGTGTTGAATTTGCCGAACGGCGAAGTATATTTGGCCGGTCTTGATAGCTATTTGTCGGCAGAAGATTGGCAGAAAATTGATGAAAATCATCCGCAATTTGAGCTTAAAGAATTATTGGAATATTTGCAGATTGGGCGCAGTGAAGTGCCGACACTTGACTATGAGAGCATAACACCGCGCGAAATGCTGGTTGCCGAATGTATGCGGCCGGCCGAAACCACCGAAGATTGGCGCCATTTGCGCGAGCAGCACTTGCCGCCGACCGCGTGGGACGGATTAAAACTGATAAATTGCGAAGATGCGCGTCAAGAAGCGTTGGCAATTGCTTTGATAATGCGCCGGACACTGGAAACGCCGGAAAAAACCGTGGCACTGGTAACACCGGACAGAAATTTGTCGCGGCGCGTGGCGGCAGAGCTGAAACGCTGGAATATTGAAGCCGACGATTCGGCCGGTCAGCCGCTGAGTTTGACGCCGATAGGGGTTTATTTGCGGCTGATTATAAATGTTGTGGAAAATGATTTTTCTCAAACCAGTCAATTAGCCTTGATGAAACACCCGTTTTGTGCCTGCGGTTTGGCGCGCGGTGCGTTTTATCAACAAGTGCGGCATATTGAGTTAGCATGGCGGCGGCAAAAAGATTTGACCGCCGAACAGGAAAATCTATTGCAAGATTTTGCACGGCGTTTGCAACCGCTCAAAGATTTGTATGAACAACCGGCAACGGATATTAAGGCACTGTTGAAAGCGCACATCAAAGCGGCGGAAAGCTTGGCCGATACAGATTTGAAAACCGGCGAAAAGATTATTTGGAAACAAGACGCCGGAAGAAACGCTGCACAATTTTTCAGCACGTTTGTGGAAAGTGCCGGCATACTGGAAGCCGTTGCACCTAATGATTACGGCAGTTTTTTGACTTTATTGCTGAGCGCGCAAAATGTGCGCAGACGTTACGGGTTACACCGGCGGATTAAAATTTTGGGTTTGATTGAGGCGCGCTTAAACAAGGCCGACGTTACAATTATCGGTGGTGTTAATGAAGGTATTTGGCCGCATTTGCCGAGCGCCGATATGTGGCTTTCGCGGCCGATGAAGCAAGAGTTCGGTATGTCATTGCCGGAACGCGCCATCGGCGTAATTGCTTCTGATTTTGCTCAGCTTCTAAGCGGTAAAGAGGTTTATTTGACACGGGCAGAACGTATGGATGGCGCACCGGCGCAAAAGTCACGTTGGTGGCTTAGGCTTGAAACGGTAATGGCCGCCGATTTTGGCGACGACAAACAGAAAATACAATCATTATATGACACGCAATTTTCCGCATGGGCAAAATATATGGAACGGGCAACGGTGCTAAAATCAATTGAAGCACCGAAACCTTGTCCGCCGCTTGAAATGCGTCCGCGCGAAATTTCGGCCAGCAATGTTGAAGTTTATATGACCGACCCATACAGCATTTTTGCCAAATATATTTTGGGTTTAAAGCCGCTGGAGGATTTAGATGCGCCGGCTGACGCGCGTGATTACGGTAACTTGGTGCACAAGGTTTTGGAAGAATTTAACCGTCGCTATAAAACAGGTGATTATCCGGCAAATGCCAAGCAGATTTTAGAACAGATTGCCGAGACTGAATTTGCCGCAATGGGTATTGATGCCGAACTAAAGATGTTTTGGCGGGCGCGGCTTGCTAAAACGCTGGATTGGCTGGTGCAAACCGAGCAGGTTTATCGGCCGCGCATAGATTATATTTTCAGTGAAGTGCAGGGCGAACGCCAATATCAAGGGCCGGTCGGCGTATGGAAAATTACGGCACGCGCCGACAGGTTGGAACAATGGAGTGATGGTAGTTTGTGCGTGGTGGATTATAAAACCGGCAGTCTGCCGAAAAATATTGCTAAATTGGTAAAACTCGGTTACAAACCGCAACTTTCAATAGAAGGTTTAATTGCCGCATCAGGCGGTTTTACCGATGTGGCGGCGCGACCGATTAAGTTTTTGCGCTATTGGCAGATGGACGGGCAGGAAATTCTTTTGAATGAAGCCGAAAGTAACGAGGCAATGCAACACGCCGAACAAAATATCAGGCAACTGATTGCGGCATACGATGATCCAAACCGTGCGTATTTGACCAAGCCAAATCCGAAAACGGCACCCGCACAAACCGATTATGACCACTTATCGCGCTATTTGGAATGGGCGGTAAAAGATGATAGCGAGGACAATGATGGCGATGACTAAAGAAGATTTTTTGGCCTTGCGACAGGAAAACGGCGCACTCGCAACAGCACAACAGCGCGAGGCGGCAAATCCGCAATATTCGGTATGGGTGCAAGCCTCGGCCGGCACCGGTAAAACCAAAGTATTATCCGACAGAGTGTTGCAGTTGTTATTGCATGAAGTAAACCCGATGCGGATTTTGTGTTTGACATATACGAAAGCCGCTGCGGTTGAGATGAATACGCGTATTTCCGAGCGTTTAAGTGAATGGGCAGTGGCCGCCGATGCTGATTTAGAGGAAAATTTGCAGGCTCTTTTGGGAAAAGAAACGGCCGACGTGCAAGTTTTGCAAAAATATAAGTTGCGTGCGCGCAAATTATTTGCTGTTTTGCTGGATACGCCGGGCGGGCTCAAAATTCAGACCATTCACAGCTTTTGCCAAGAAGTGCTGAAGCGTTTTCCGCTGGAAGCCGGCGTAACACCGTATTTTAGCGTGATGGACGACAGCGAGGCGCAAAAAGCCATGGAGCGGATTCGCCGCGATATGATAAATGATGCCGAGGCGGCTCCGCAAAGCTCTCTTGGGCAAGCGGTGCGCTATATGGCGGCACACCTCAAAGAAAAAGCTTTTGCACAAGTAATGGCGCAGATTGTGGAAAATTTGCCACGCTTGGGAGAAAGGGATAAGCATTGGGCAGAGGACGACTATGCTCGTGTTTTGGCACAAAAATTGCAGGTTAAACCGCAACAAAGTGCTGATGATTTAATGGCCGAATTGATGGCCGGTGTTGATAAAACGGCACGTAAAGCCGATGTTGCGGCGTGGCGCAAAAGCGGTCAGCAAGACCAAGATCGTGCCGATAGAATGCAAGCTTTGCTGGATAGCGGTTTAACGGCGGACAATGCGCAAGCTTATATTGATTTTTTCATAAAATATGACAGCAAATTACAGGATTTTAAAATCAATACATTGGCTAATAAAAATGCGGCTGCTGTTGATGCCGAGCTGATGCCGCGATTGCAGGCTGAGGCCGAGCGGGTGTTGGCTTATAATCAAAAAATCAAGGCAACAATGTTATATGAGGCAACCGTTCAGGCGCTAAATATTGCAAGAGAGCTTAATGAACGCTACGCAGCCTATAAGCGCCAGACCGAGCAGTTTGATTACGGTGATTTGATTGCGCTGACCAAAAGATTGCTATCTTCGTCATCAGTGGCCGATTGGGTGCTCTATAAATTAGACGGCGGTATAGACCATATTTTGGTGGACGAAGCACAAGATACATCGGCCGACCAATGGCAAATTATTCAATCGCTGAGTGCGGAGTTTTTTGCCGGCTTGGGCGGTAAAAATAAACAAGCAACGGTGTTTGCCGTGGGCGATCGTAAGCAATCTATTTTCAGCTTTCAGGGAGCCAACCCGCAAAAATTTGATGAAATGGCGCATTATTTTGCCGAGCGAGCCTCTGCCACCCAAAAAGATTTTCGCCGCGTTGATTTGAAAGTGTCATTTCGTTCGGCCGCCGCCGTGCTCAATACGGTTAATCAGGTGTTTGCACGTCCGGAGGCTAATGCCGGTGTGGTGGCCGACGGTGAAAAAGTTAATCATATTGCGTTTCGTGCCGGCGAGTTTGGGCATGTGGAAGTGTGGCCGCTTTTGATGCCGGCGAAAGATAAATCGGAGAATGCCGACGATATTTGGCATCCGGAAACGGAAATGAGCCGCGAAGTTTCGGTTAGAACAATGATGGCTAAGCAAATTGCCGATAAAATCAAACAACTTTATGATGAAAGTCAAAAAACAGAACGACCGCTGAAATATCGCGATTTTATGGTATTGGTGCAAAAACGCAGCAGTATTGTTACCGAATTTATTCGCGCTTGTAAAAAAATCGGCGTTGCGGTTTCGGGTGCCGATAAGCTTAAGCTTTCGCAGCAGATTGCCGTGCAGGATTTAATTTCGCTCGGGCGCTTTCTGCTTTTGACCAATGATGATTTGGCGCTGGCCGAAGTTTTGAAATCGCCGTTATTCGGGCTGACTGATGATGATTTGATGACGCTTTGCTATAATCGCGGACAAACACCGCTGTGGACCAAATTGGGCGATTATCCGCAATATGGCGCGGTGTATGCCGAGCTGCAAACGCTTTTGAATATGTGCGATTTGGTGCGGCCGTATGAACTGTTTAACTACGTTTTAAGCAAAATGAACGGGCGCTTCAAATTTACCGAACGTATGGGCATGGAAGTGGAAGATGCACTGGACGAATTTATGAATTTGGCACTGAATTATGAGCAGAAAAATATTCCGAGCTTGCAGGGATTTATGCAGTGGTTGACGCAAAACGAGGTGGAAGTAAAGCGCGAAACCGAGCAAAAAGACACCGATGCGGTGCGCGTGATGACGGTGCACGGTTCAAAGGGCTTGCAAGCTCCGATAGTGTTTTTGCCCGATACCGTCAGCATTAAAGCAAATAAGCGTGAGCGAATGTTTTTGTGGGATAATGATATGGTTTATTATCCGCTGGGCAGTGCGTATTATGAAAATATTTGCATGAAATTGCGGCAGAAAGTGTATGACAAAGATATGGAAGAATATCGCCGGTTGCTGTATGTGGCATTAACGCGCGCCGAAGACAGGCTGTATGTTTGCGGTTTTGCCAAGCGACCGCCAAAGGCAGAATCGTGGTATAATCTGTGTCGTGACGGTATGGCGGCAGATGGGGCAACGGCAAGTGAAACACTTATTTGTGAAACACCGGAAATTTTGCCAAAGAAAAGCAAAACCTCGGCGGCAACGATTTTGCAACAACAGGCTTTGCCGCAATGGGCAAAAGAAGATGCCGAAACCGAGCAAAATTTGGCGCGACCGTATACGCCGTCAAAGCCGGAAGATGAAGACGACTATGATTCGGCATCGCCGCTTGATGAACAAGGTGATTTTTATCGGCGCGGCACCCTCATACATAAACTGTTGCAATTTTTACCGGCACAGGCGGAAAATAAAGCAGCGCTGGTGCATGAATTTTTGGCGCGTAATGCCGCGGATATGGCACCGCACCGACGTGCGCAAATTGAAGATGAAGTTTTAACGCTGATAAATCAACCACAATTTGCCGATGTTTTCGGCGAACATTCGCGTGCCGAAGTGCCGATTATGGGCGAAGTGGACGGCAAGATTATTTCGGCGCAAATTGACCGTTTGGTGGAGTTGGATGATAAAATGCTGATTATTGATTTTAAAACCAATCGGCCGGCAGCAAAAACACTTGCAACCACACCACCGTCATATATTAAACAACTGCAAATTTATGCTGAGCTGGTGCGCCGTATTTATCCGCAAAAATCGGTGGAGACCTACATTTTGTGGACTAATGAAACACGTTTAATGCGGATATTGTAAAAAAGTATTGTATTTTGCACTAAAACCTTTAATATGTGAAACAAAGGCATATATGAGTGCCATCACGCTAATTTTTTTAAGGAGAAAAAAATGACACAGCCGTTAACAGACAGCCAGTTTGCTGAAAACGTTTTAAATTCTAAAGGTTTGGTTTTGGTTGATTTTTGGGCCGAATGGTGTGGTCCGTGCCGTCAGCTTGGTCCGATTTTGGAAACCATTGACAGTGAACTCAGCGATGTTAAAATTTATAAAATGAATGTGGACGATTCGCCGGAAGTGGCCAGCCAGTTCGGTATTCGCAGTATTCCGACCATGTTTTTGTTTAAGGACGGTCAACAGGTTGACACTAAAGTCGGTCTTAACACAGAAGCGAATATTAAGTCTTGGATAGAATCTCACAAATAAAAAACAGCGTCTAGCTGGTATCTACTTGTATCCCTCTTCACTTATGTACCTTTTATTGTACACCGCGTGAAGAGGGATACTGCGTATCTACGCACGCTAGACGCTGTTTTTACCTTGAACGGGTGTTTTGCTTATGTAGTTATTTATCTACACGTCGCCAACAGACTTCCGTCGTATCTGACGCGTTAAAAACGGTTTTTACCTTGAACAGGCGCTTGGCTTATGTAGCTTTTTTTACACTGCGCCAAAGGACTTCCGTCGTATCTGACTCATTAAAAACGGTTTTTAGCTTGAACAGGCGCTGGTGTGAAAAACAGTAAAAAAAAGTCATGCCTCCACGCTTTGCGCGGATAAGGCATCTACAAATTCTTTAAAAAAATCAGCGCTTCGCAAAGGTTAGATACCTTATCAAGGTGACGCACCGCGCACCTTGAGGTAAGCGGGGATAAAACCACCCCGCTGTTTTGTCATTTAGAACTGTTTTAATTCTGTCCTGCTCCCTTAGTATATGAACAACTCCAAGTGCCATTACCGTTACTGGTGAGCGATGCTGTTCCTTTAAGAGTGCCACCCGAAACAAAGAACTTACAAGTTCCGTTCAGTCTGCAACTTGGGACTGTTGTTGAGCCGGTGCCTGCACCATAGCTGTATAAAGCATTTCCAGAGTTGTCATATACGCCGACTTGGCTAAAGGCGCAAGACGGAACGTTGAAATCACAGGCAAACAGACCAACGCCTTTCTGTCCCGGACAGCTTGGATGCGATTCCACACTGTTAACCAGTCGACAAGAAATAGTCGCCGTGTAAGTGCTGGATGTGCAACCGCTGCCGGAACCACCGGAACCACCAGAACCGCCGGAATCACCAGAAGAATTTTTCTCGCAGTGATAGCATTGCATGTTGTAGAACGGTGTTCCGATAAATTCAGATGATTTGAATGGCGTAATCGGTCCTACTTTTATAGGTGCGCCGCTCGGACAACTTTCATTTAAGTCAATATATTTTGACGGAGCCGTTTGACCGTATTCACAGCTGGCATAATTCATCATCTCGCAAGGATGGCTTGAATTATAGCAAACAGAGCGTCCGGAAATTCCAAACACGGTTGGAACCGCTCCACCTTCGCATTTAGCTTTGTTGCCGGTGCTGCATTTTGAACAGTTGCCTTGCAATGGAATATAGTCCAGATTATATTCACTACCGCAGGTATTTGTATCGCAAGTTGTTTGTGCTTTGCAGTTGCACAAATATTTACCGTAGTTTGCAGAACTGCTGTTCGTGCACTTGGTGCAACAAGGCTCGCCGTAACCGTCGCAATATTCTTTATCAAAGACATAACCTTCACACGGATCTGTTGATGTTGGAGTCACATCAGCGCCCGTATCTTTACGGCACAATGTTTGCGACAAAATGGAATTATTTTCCCAAGTAGTAGGCGTTGAACCGTTACCGGTGTAATACTTGGAGCCGTTACGCTCGGCCCAATATTGAAGAGAACCGTCTTTTGCAAACATGCGAACCATGCTCTTTTCATTCTTTTTGCTGTGGTTATCGGTCCAGACAAAAACATGGTCATCGGTAGAGAGTTTCAGCTCTTCCAAATATGAGTCGTTACGTTTACCGTAAATTGATAAAGCAAAAGATGATTGACCATACATACATTGTGCCAGTTTGGTCAGCTGATCGCTAGTCGGCATATAATCCACACCGCCGCACTTTTTCACCGCACCGGCCCAATAATCGTTGCCGCTCAAGCATTTCTTTATGCCGAGTCTGATTTTAAGAGAGTCGCATTCCGAGCCGGAAATCGGCGAATAAGTGACCGCATAGAGATTATCTATGACGGCTTGACAATCGCCATTATAATCGTCATGCACGCACTTGCCGTTGCGCTCATGATAATATTGTTCACATTCGCATTTATCGGTTTGCGGATTATATTCACGATGTTCTTCCGTGCATAATCTGACGCACGAGGCAACACCGTTAATTTCACGCTCTACATGGTCGGCAGTGCATTCGCAATTATACAAGGTGTCATCGCCATGCGGGCAAGTATCCGGATTTGAACCTTCGCAAGTGAATTTGGCAGCGCTGGCGCTATGTTTCTTTTCGCCGTATTTCGGAGCACAATAATGCTTCGGGCATTTCCAGAATTTTTCATAGCCGCGCATGCAAGCTTCACATTCCCACCCCGGCAGAGCCTTAGGTGGTTCTTCGCCGTCTTTTTTGATGTTATATTCAGAAGCGCATTCGTTCTTTGTGCATTTGTAAAGCGTTGTGCCACTGGTTTGCACGCATGAGCTGCAATGCCAACCATCACCTTCTTCAGGCGCATATAATGTAAAACCGATACATTCATTAAGTGCGCCTTGAGTGCCGGTGTTATCAGAAATATCCCGACCCGCAGGATCTACACAGCCGCCGGACGGTGCAAAACAGATGGAAGCCCAAGCAGGCGCAGTATATATTGTCAGCCCCAATAAACAGGCAGCAATATATAAATTTTTAAGCTTAAACATAGTAACCTCCTATTGCGCAATACACATGTATTTGAGTTTAGTTTAACATAAACACAATATTAAATCAAGCCAGCTAATGTTAAATTTATATTAAATTTTGTAGCGATTTTGTAATAAAAAAAGGCAAGACGTTTGCCTTGCCTTAAAATAACCGAAAGTCTGATTATTCAGCCGAATTTTCAGCCTTTTCTGCTTCAGCGGCAGCAGCTTTTTCAGCAGCCACGCGAGCCAAATCTTTAGCGCCTTTAGCGTTAACGTCGCGATTAACCAATTCAATGATGGCCATCGGTGCGCAGTCACCATAACGGAAACCGGCTTTCAAAACACGGGTATAACCGCCGTTGCGATTTTTATAACGCTCAGCTAAAGTAGAGAATAACTTTGCCACAACTTCATTATCACGCAAGAAAGCGGCAGCCAGACGACGGCTGTTTAAATCGCCTTTTTTTGCAAAAGTAATCATGTTATCGGCAAAAGTTCTGAGCTCTTTGGCGCGAGTTAACGTGATTGTGATTTGTTCATGTGTTAACAAAGCGTTGGTTAAATTTGAAAACAATGCTTTTCTTTGACTGGTCGGCATATTAAATTTTCTATGTGCATCACCGTGTCTCATTTTATATATCCTTTCTTTAGCAGTGCTTTGCGCGGGCAAAGCGGGTAATAACAACAATTTCTACTACGGAAACGAATGCTCGCTCATACATAGAAATCACAAAATTCGTGCCTTTTTAACATACTTATTTGGCAAATGCAAGCAGATTCTTTAGATAAGGCAAAAAATTATTTGATTAAGCCGAATTTCTTTTTGCCTTGGGCAATTTTGACAGCACCGTCAACCAAATCGGCCGTTGTAATGATGTAGTTTTCATCGCTGACCGGTTTGCCGTTGATTTTGAGACCGGCTTGCTTGATAAGGCGTCGTGCTTCGCCCTTGCTGGCAACAAAACCGATTTGCAAAAATGCGTCCAAAACGCCGATGCCGGCGGCTAAATCGGCATTTAAAGTCGGCAAATCATCGCCGGAAGTTCCTTGCTCAAAGGTTTTAACGGCTGTTTCTTGGGCGGCTTGGGCTGCTTCAATGCCACGACAAATTTTGGTGGCTTCAAAGGCTAAAATTTTCTTGGCTTCGTTAATTTCTTTATCTTGCAACTGCTCTAAACGGCGCACCTCGTCCATCGGCAAATCGGTGTAAATACGCAAGCACTTGCCGACTTCGGCATCGCCGATGTTGCGGAAATATTGATAATAGTCATAGGCGGGCAGTTTTTCTTCGTTAATCCATACCGCGTTACCTTCCGATTTCCCCATCTTTTTACCGTTTGAGTCGGTAATAATCGGGCTGGTAAATCCGAATAATTCGGTATCATAACGACGGCGGCCGAGCTCGGTGCCGGAAGTAATGTTGCCCCATTGATCGGCGCCGGCAATTTGCGCGCGGCAACCGTATTTCTGCAACAAAACGCAGAAATCATAGCCTTGCAACAGCATATAGTTAAATTCCAAGAACGACATCGGTTGTTCGCGTTCCAAACGGCTTTTCACGCTGTCCATGGTCAACATGCGGTTAACCGAGTAGCAAGTGCCGATATCACGCAAAAACTCCAGATATTTGATATCCTTAAACCATTCCCAGTTATCAACCATTAACGCGTCGGTCGGACCGTCACCGAATTTTAAAAACTTTGAAAACGATTTTTTCAGTCCTTGGGCGTTGTGCGCCAAGGTGGCTTCATCTAAAAACGGGCGAAGTTTATCTTTGCCTGACGGATCGCCGATTCGCGCTGTGGCACCGCCAACCAGAGTAAGCGGCTTGTGGCCGCATTTTTGAAACCATCTGAGCATCATCAGCGGCACAATGTGGCCGACGTGCAAACTGTCACCGGTCGGATCAGAACCCAAATAGCCGACCGCCGGTTTGCCGGATTTTTCGCACTCGTAAAGATAAGCATCAAAACCGTCAATATTGGTGCATTGATTGTAAAAACCGCGCTCGTTCATGATATTTAAAAATTCCGATTTGAACTGTGACATTGTAAAACCTATATCCTTTCTTGATTATACCAAATTTTAACGTATACTATCATATTATTTGCTTATTGCAACAGGATTGTTTTTTAATGATTATAAAAAATATAAATGCGTTGGGTTTGTTTGGCGGTGCTTCGTTGAATGCGGTGGAATTGGCACTGATAAATACGGACGGCGTAGATGTGTATGACTATATGAAAACTGCTATGGTGCCGTATCCGGAAAAATTGGCACTTGAAATAAGGACGATTCTCAATCGGCGCACACCTGATTATGCCGGTTTGGAAAAAGACAAGCAGGTGCAACAACTAAAAAATGCCGTCAGCCGTTTTTATGCTGATATAATTAAAGAATTTGCTGCCGGAGAAACGGTTGATGTGATTGGCATTGACGGATTGACTATCGGTAATTCGCCGCAAAATCAATGCTCGTATCAGCTTGAAGACGGGCGCATTGTGGCAGATGTTTTGCAAAGACAGGTAATTACACATTTTCACAAGGCGGATTTGCTGAGCGGCGGGCAGGCTTCACCGTTGGCGCCGATATTTTTCAGTGCACTGGGGCAAAACTGCGAAAAACCGGCTTTGTTTATTGATTTGGAAACCGTGTGCGGTTTGGTTTATGTGGGTGCGTCGGGAGAGCTGGTGGCGTTTGATGCGGCACCGGCACTGGCTTTGATTGAAGACTGGACTTTTCGCCATGCCAATATGCAGACCGATTATAACGGTCGTTTAGCAATTACCGGACAAGTGCATCCGCAAATTGTAGAAGCGATGTTGCACCATAAAATTTTGCAAAAGCAACCGCCTAAATCGCTGGATATGATGTGTTTTGCTGATAAGCGCGAACATTTGGAAGGGTTGTCGTTGGAAGACGGCGCGGCGACCGTAACCGCATTTGTGGCCGAGGCCATTTTTCAGGCGGCATTGGACTTTTTGCCGAAAATTCCGAGCCATATATATGTGGGTGGGGAGGGGTTGAAAAATCCGTCGTTAATGCGTTTTTTGAAACAGAGTTTTGCCCCGCGAGAGATAAAAACGGTGAATGATTTGGTGCCGAATTTAAGGGCACTCGGCGCGTGTGTGACGGCGTATAATGCGGCGCGGCGATTGTATGCGTTGCCGATTACGTTTCCAAGCACAACCGGCGTGTCGGAGCCGATAACCGGAGGAGAATTTTATGAAAAAAGCTGAGCACATGACTTTGGAAGTTAAGGATTTATGCAAAAATTACGGTTTGATTAAAGCGTCCGACCATATCAATTTGGCGGCGCATAAGGGCGACATTATTGCGCTTTTGGGACCAAACGGCGCCGGTAAATCAACGCTGATGAATATGATTGCCGGTTTTTTGGCTCCAAGCTCAGGACAAATTTTTGTGATGGGTAAAGATATTGCGCAAAACGCTTTGTATGCCAAACAACAAATCGGTTTTTTGCCGGAAGGGGCGCCGCTGTATCCGGATTTGAGTGTTAAAATGTTTTTGCAATATATGGCCGAGCTGCGAGGTGCCGATAAAGCACAAATGCAAGCGGCCGCCGATACGGCCAACATCAACGAAGTGATGAACCAAAAAATTGAAACTCTTTCCAAAGGCTATTTGCGGCGGGTCGGTTTTGCACAAAGTATTTTAAGCAATCCGCCGATTTTGCTGCTTGACGAGCCGACGGACGGGCTGGACCCAAACCAAAAAGCGTATATGCGCGGCTTAATTAAGCAAATGGCCAAAGATAAAACCATTATTATTTCAACCCATTTACTGGAAGAAGCGGAAACGGTTTGTAATCGGATAGTGCTACTGGATAAGGGACAGATTAAAGCCGACGGCACCTTAAAACAAGTGCTTAAAACCGCAAAAGCCGATAACTTGGCGGCGGTATTTGCAAAGTTGACGCATAAGGAGAATTAAGATGTCAAAACTGTGGATTGTGACCAAAAATGAACTGATGCGCTATTTTGTATCACCTTTGGCATATATTTATTTGCTCAGCTTTTTGCTTTTGAACGGTTCGTTTGCCGTTTATTTCGGCGACTTTTTTAACCGCGGGCAAGCCGATTTATTGCCGATGTTTGAATTTCAGCCGTGGCTGTTTTTGTTGTTTATTCCGGGGATTGCCATGCGTTTGTGGGCCGAGGAGTTTCGCCAAAAGACCGTGGTGCAGATTGTAACTCAGCCGGTGGCCATTCGCACTTTGGTGTTGGGTAAGTTTTTTGCTGCATGGTTGTTTTGCGGCTTGGCGCTGGTGCTGACTTTTCCGTTTTGGATTACGGTTAATATTTTAGGCACGCCGGATAACGGTGTGATTGCGCTCGGCTATGTGGCCGGATTTGTTTTGGCTGGATGTATGCTGGCTATTTCGCAAACCATGTCGGCGCTGACCAAAAATCAGGTTATTGCGCTGGTTTTGGCGGTAATTGCCAATTTGTTGTTTTTTTGGAGCGGCATAGAATATGTGTTGTCATTTTGCCGCTTATTTTTGCCGGACGGCATTATTGACGTGATTGCCTCGTTCAGCTTTTTGAGCCACTTTAATACTTTAACGCGCGGTTTGCTGGAAGCACGCGATGTAATTTTCTTTTTATCGGTGTTGCTGTTCTTTAACTTTACGACAATTTTGATTATTAACTTTAAGACAGCCGGCACATCGGGGTGGCTGAAATCTACCGGCCGCAGCTATTACATTGCGGCTTGGCTGATGCTATTGCTGGGCTTTTTCGGAGTGAATATTTTAGCCAATACTTTTGCCCGACGCTGGCAATATGATGCGACGCAAGATAAAATTTGGACACTGACATCAAGCACGCATGATGTGTTGAGCCGTTTGCCGGAGCCGGTGTTGGCAAAGCTGTATTTTACACCCGAGTTGGAACAGCGCAATCCGAATTTGCGCCAAATGTTTGACAATGTGCGAATTTTGTTGCAAAAATATAAAGATGCGGCAAACGGCAAATTTGAATATAAAGTTTATTATCCGAAGTTTTTGAGCGAGCAGGAAGATTTGGCCTTAGCAGCCGGAGTGCAGGCGGTGCCGCTGATTGATATTAACCAAAATGCGCTGTTTGGACTGACTTTGGAAGATACGTTGCAAAATAAGGCGGTTATTCCGTTTTTTGCCCATGACCGGCAAGGGGCTTTGGAACAGGATATTACCCAAAAAATATATCAAATGCACCGTGTTAAGAAAAATTTGGGCGTTTTAACCGATGTGCCGCTGTTCGGTTCTACCGAAAATGATGGCACTTATGTGCGTGATGCATGGCAGATTGTTGAGGTTTTGCAACAAGGCTATAATGTGTTTAATATTATTCGGCCGGAAGATTTTGAGCATCCGATGGACGCACTGCTGTTGTTTGTGCCGCGGCATTTGTCGCCGGAAATGATTGAGCGCATTAAAGATTATTCGCGACAGGGCGGTAAAATTGTGGCCGTCTTGGATCCGGCTAATGAAACATCGCGGCTTTACAGTTATGAAAATAAACCGTTGGAGCCGACCGATTTGGGCGATTTGGAACAATTTTGGGGAATTAAATTTTATCGCGATTATGTGGTGGCCGATTTGCAAAATTCCATTACGGTAGACGCAACGATAAATTATAATTCTAATCCGGTATTTGCGCAAGATGTGATACAGTTTAAACTGCCTAAACAAGATATGAATCCGAACCATCCGGTTACGCAGCATTTGCAAGAGCTAATGATGGCATCGGCGTCAATTATTATGCCGGACCCTGAGGCTTATCGCCAAAAAACAATCAGCTTTGAGCCGTTGCTGAAAGCCGGCGATATTTCATCGGTGATGACCTCTAAAGTGGTGCTTGACGGGCTTAATCCGCAACAAATTTTACAATATTTTGAGCCCGATGATAATCCGAAAATTTTAGCCGCTGAAGTTTTCGGGTTAACCCGTGATAATCCGTTTGAGCTGATAGTCATCGGCGATGCGGATTTCTTATATGATTCGTTTTGGGCTGATCAACAGAAGTTTTTGACTCAATCATATCGCAGAGAAAGCTTTGATAACGCTAATTTTTTGCTGAATGCACTGGACTATTTGACTTATGAACAAACATTGCTTGATTTGCGCGGCAAACGTGAAACACCGCGGCGCTTTAATGATATAGAAAAAATGCGACGCCTTAATGCCATGCACTTTAAGCAACAGGAAAGTGCAATTTTTGATGAAATTGATTTGGCAAAACGGGCTTTGCAAGAAGTTTGGAGCAAAAAGAATTTTGAGGAACGGGAAAACTTTACCGCCGATGAACTGGCGGCATTAACCAAAGTCAGAAAGCATTTGGACGAACTGCGCCAACAGTTAAGTGAGGCACGCTATGCCGCATTTAAGGATATTAAAACCGTAGCAGACAAAGTAACGTTGTTTAATGTGGTATTGGTGCCGGCTGTAATGACGGTTCTGATTTTGCTTTTATATATATATCGGCGGCGGCAACTGCGGTGCAAATGGCAGGGATTCGGATTTAAATTTGACAGACAACTGCAAAAGTTAGCCGCAATTTGCGGTTTGCTTTTGGCGCTGAGTGTTTTATGCGTTTATATCAGCAATCGCAGTGCGGTGGATGCTTATGAAAATAAGCCGGTATTTCCGAAGGTAAGTGAGCAAATCAATGAGATCAACCGCATTGTGTTGAAAAATCATCAAGCCACGCTGACTTTTGTGTGGCAGGACGGTTTATGGCAGTTGCAGGAATATCCGGAACTTCCGGTATATCAAGAGCGTATACGGCGCTTGCTGACCACAATATCCGAGGCCACATATTTTGTGCGCAAATCGGATAAGGCTGAAAATTTGGCAATGTTTAATTTAAGCCCGATAGAAGATAAAAATTCTAAGGCGGTGCTGGTCAGTTTGCAAAATGATGATGCGGTGATTGACAGCTTTTATTTGGGCGACATCAATGTTGATTTGGGGCGTGGGGCCATGGCGGCCTATGTGCGCTTTGCCGATAAGTTTCAGGTTTGGGAAATCAGAGCCGATTTTGTGGATATGAGCTTGGATAAAAATAATTGGACATACAGCACTTTGTGGAATTTGCGCTATGGCCGGATATATGCGGCTGATGATACCGAAAAAGCCCAGCAAAAAGCAATGATTTTACTTAAAGAAATGCTGAATACGCCGTTTTTGCAAGTGACGGATAAACCGCAAGGTGAGCCGATTGAAAAACTAGCGCTTAATGTGGAAGAAGGTAATAAAGTGACTATTTCTTTTTATAAGCAAGACGATAAAATATATGCGGCGTATGATTTTGATGAAAATAATCAAAATCGCCATTTGCAGCTGGTGGCAAAGTATTTGACAAGCAAAGCGGTGGAAATAGCCCCGACAAGATGGGAGAAGATTTTATATGTGCTTAAACAATAAAAACCTGAAAAAACAAGCGGCGGCAGCAAGTGTCGGCACGGCCGTAATTTTAAGCATTATCAAAGCAGGTGCGGTGCTTTATACCGGTTCACTGTCGGTGTTAAGTTCTATGATTGACAGCCTGTCTGATGTGCTGTCCTCATTGATAACTTTTGTTGCCGTAAAATTTTCCGACAAGCCGTTGACCGATCGGCACCGTTACGGCTATGGCAAAATAGAATGTGTCAGTGCTCTGTTACAAGCGGCTTTTATTGCCGGTTCGGCCGCATTCATTTTATATGACGGTATAAAGCGTTTTGCCAATCCGGCACCGATGCGGCAAACCGTTTCGGGTATAGTGATTATGGTCATCAGTTTAATTTTAACACTTATGCTGATAGGTTTTCAAAAATATGTGGTGAAAAAAACACAATCCAAAGCAATCGCCGCCGACAGTGCGCATTATGTGGTTGATGTTTTGAGCAATTTGGCGGTTATTTTATCATTAGCGGTGGTGCACATTTGGCATATTGAATGGTTTGATGTGGTAACGGCGTTGCTGATCGCCGTCTATTTGATGTTTAACGCTTATGGTATAACCGCCGATGCTTTAGAAGAAATTACCGATACTGAAGTTGATGTGGCAATTAAAGACGAAATTTTGGCTTTGGTGCAAAAAGTGGACGGGGTTTTGGGTTGCCACGATTTCAGAAGCCGCGTTTCCGGTGCGCGAATGTTTATTGAGTTGCATTTGGAAATGGACGGTAATGCAACATTGTTTACCGCGCATGAAATATCGGATAAGGTGGAGCAGTTGATTACGAATCGGTTTCCGCAGGCACAGGTAATTATTCATCAAGATCCGCACGGTATTGAGGAATACAGATTAGACCATCAAATTAACGGTCACTACGACGAACATTCTTTTTAAGCGGCAATTTCAAAGTAAAAACGGAGCCTTGTCCCAGCTTGCTTTTGACGCTGATTTCTCCTTTGGCTTTGGTGGTTAAACTGCGGACAATAGCCAGTCCTAGACCGGAGCTTTTGTTTTTAGCATCGCCCGAATAAAACGGTTCAAAAATATGTTTTATTTTTTCTTCGGAAATGCCGATACCGGTGTCAATGATATTGATTTCGGCCATATTATGATGTTTTTGGCCGCTGATGGTTAAAGTGCCGCCTTGAGGCATGGCTTTAATGGCATTTTGCAAAAGGTTGAGGATAACCATTTTAAAATCGGCTTCGTTGCCGGTAAATATCAACTTATTATCTATTTGCGTGATAACTTCAATACCGCGCCGTTTGGCGTCATAATCTATCATTATGGTCATATCATTGATGGCGTCGGCAAGGTTAATATCGGAAATGTCATTTTCGGCATATTGGGCTAAGCGTAAAAGTTGTTCCGGTGTGCGCACAGCTTCAACCAACTGCTGATGTGCCATGGTTAGATATTTCTTTGGCGCATCCGATGCCGGCATATCACGATATTCGTTTTCAAGCAAACCTTCTAAAATGATGCGCACCGCACCTAAGCTGTTTTTAAGCTCATGCGCTACCGAAGTGGACAAGAAAGCCAGAGACGAAACTTTTTGTTGATGCGAAAACTGCACGTCATTGCTTAAATCGTGCAACGCTTCAACGATATAATCATTGGTGTGGGTGCGACCATAGCGCAGGCTGGTGGCATTAACATAAAGCGGGGTGGCACCGACTTCGTGAATGGTGTGCAAAAAATCACCTTTATGCTTTAAGCTGAGCAACGGACAATTATATTTGCTCGGCGAACACGGTGCTTCGGGATTGCCGTAAGCGGCATGGCATTTTTGCCCGATGCACGATTTTTTGATGTTAAGCAAATGATAAAATGCCTTATTAGCCATAATAACATTATAATCTTTATCAATCACACGGATTCCGTCAGGGATTGTATCTATCAGTTGTTGTAAAAATTGCTCGCGGTGCTGAATGTCTTTAATGTTGTTTTCGGTGGTTTCCAACATATTATTAAAAGCCTCACTTAAAATATCAAATTCATCACGCCAATGGCTGTGCGGCCTTAAGTTAACGCGATCGGAATAGTTACCCTCTGATACTGCTTGGCTGATGGCGGTTAAACGCTCTATCGGGTGAATAACCCAGCGGTTAAGCAGTAAAATAATCAGGCTGATACACAAAACGACGACAAAAAGGCATAACAGCACAATTTTAATACCGGTGGCCAAAGCTTCACGATTGTCTTTATAATTGCGGCGCAATTCGTCGTTCAGCTGCTTTTCACGCGATAATTGTTGACGCGTATCGGTAACATTTTGCAAAAAATTTGCCCAGCTTGATTGTTGCATCAGTTGCGGATATGCTTCACCGATTTCGGCTAATTTACTTTGCAGGTTGAGGTTGTCATTTAATAATTGCACCACATATTTATTACGCAGATATACGGAATAGCGGTTGTCTTGCAGTTGCTGTGAATAATAGCTCATGAACAGTGTTAAAAAAATGCCGATGAGAATAAATAAAAAGACAATCAAGCTGTATAAAATTTTTTTATTAACACTGACAAACATTCGCAAATTCCTTTATTTAATAAACGTTGCGCAACTCAGGCAAAAAATCGGTTTTGGTCATTTTATAATATGAAAAGGTAAAATCAATCAGACCGGCGATATTCGGTAAATTGCTGTCTTGCATCATGTGTGAAACAATTTGCGGACTATATGGCGGATATTTCATGCTACGGCTGATTTTGCGGGCTGCACGCACATAGTCATAATTTATATGTGAATTGATTTTGAGCGCTTTATCGGCAACGCACTCTTCCAAATCGGCATATATTTTGTAGCGATACTGAGCGTCAGGATCATCAAGTGGTTTCATGCCCTGATCCTCATACCAAACTTCTGATAAATATAAATCATTGGCTTGTAGGGCTAATCGTGAAGAACCCCAATCCGAATATATACCGGCGCTGACGACCATAATGGACGGCGGCACTTGGTCTACTTTTTCCAATAGGGCGCGTAATAAAAGATGAGCGCGCGTTTGCTGTTCTTTTTCACGAATAAAAACATCATATTTGGTGGCGTATTTTTCTAAAAGCGCCAAATCGGCCGATGATGCCGCTACTCCTTTTTTGAAGCGTTTTTGCATTTCTTCCAGCGGTGCGCGTTCGGCCAAGATGGCTTCATTAACTTTCAGCACCAGCGGTAACATAATGCGAATAAATGTGCGATGCTTATCGTGACTGTCGGGCACTTCTTTCCAGTCATTCGGCAGGCGGCGCAAATATATGCGCGGGATTTGCGCTTTGATCTTGGTGTAGTCATCATAATCATATTGCTTAAACAGGTCTTCCACTTCGGCGGTGGTGGCTGATTGCACAATAATGGCTCCGTTCTGCTTTTGTAACCGCATGGCGTGCGCCGAGGCAGAATACAGACAAAAAAACAGCAGCGCAACTATCAGTTTTTTCATTTAAGCCTCCACCATTTGCACGGTTTGAATTTGCGGCAAATATTTTTTCAGAGCGGCGGCAATCACATTATTTAGCGTATTTTGCGCATAAGGACAGCCGGCACAGTGACCGGTAAATTGAATATGCAGCACACCTTTTGCCACGGTTATAAGGCGAATATTGCCGTTATCGCGTATCAGTGTCGGGCGAATAAACGAGTCGGCCAGTGCTTCAATTTGCTGTGGCAAAGCAAGGTTGGATTCGCCTATTGCCGGTATTGGCGCTATAGCCATATAATCATCAATTTCGGCCAAAACAAGAGCAACAACATCATCGCGCGCGGCAAAAGGCGCGTATTGAATGCCGATAAGATTATCGGCAATTAAACAGCGTGTAACCCCGTTTATATCAAGCAACTGGCGCGCCAAAATATTTTGCGGCAAATTTTGCGGTGTGGCGGCAATAAAATTCGGAGCCGTTGTTAAAGTTTGCGGCAGATAAAAATTAACCAGATTAAGAGCGTCAAGATGTTCAATTTTAATCGGCATCGGCGGTGTCCTCGGTTAAATTACAAATTTTTTCAAGCGCGGACAAGGCTCGCGCCAAAAAATAATTTTGCGCCAATAAATGATTTGGTGCAGTCAGACTTTGTGGATTGCCGTTACGCACATAAAACGGCGAAAATTCGGCCGCCTGTTGTAACGAAGACAGCAGATAAGTCCAATCCTCATAGGCATTCGCAACTAAAATAGCCTTTTTGTAATCGTTGCCGAGCGCTTTGCACATTTGCCACAAAGCAAAGGCATAGCCGCGATTATAATAAAATACATCATCGGCTTTGCAATCAAACCAATCACCGACGTGTTCACGCCAATAAGATTCACTCTTGGCAATATTTTTTTTAAGCTTACGGCTGAGCACGGCCAAAATTTTAGGTAAATCAGCCGATGAGGGCACAAATTTTTGCCGCAGATTAAATTTGTGCAGGCTTTTGGCGGCTTTGCGGTATTGGGTATTGGCAGACGGCGCCAAGCCAAAGCCGTCTTGTTTGGACTGCAACCAAACATACGGCGAATAACTGAGCAATTTATGGGCCTTTTGTAAATCTTCACGCTGAGTTTCACTGATATTTTGTATTTGCTTTAAGGTCGCATTTACATCACGGGCGGCGCTGATAATGCCGATTTGGAAGTTTGGCATATTATCAAGAATGGCGGCCGGAAAAATAAACGGCAGATTCGCCGTCCACATTTTGTCGTCAACTTCGCGGCGAATTAAAAACGCGGCACAATCGGCGGTTTGGCTGATTTCGCTAACATCTTTCGGAATTGTATAAACGCGTGATGTATCTATTTTTTCGCTGATTTTGCTGCCCAAGAGGTAATAGACGACCAAAAAAGTGAGGCTGCAATACAAAAGGCTTTTCCATGTGTCGGATATAAACTGTGTTAAATGGCCGATTTTGTGCCAAATTCGGCGACCGTAATCAGCAGTTTTGTGCCACGAAAAGTCGCTCAGTTTTTGCCAAGCCTTTTGCAGATATTTTTTAGCACTGTGGCGCAAACAAAATTTGCCGCGAATAGCGTTTTGAAAAGTTGTTTTTTTTGTTTGCGAAATGTCGCTTTTAGGCGCTTTTTTTGCCATATTTCTGCCTTCCTGCCCGAATAATTTGCCAAATGTCAACCACACCGCATATTTTAGCAAGCGTCAGAAAAATTGCAAGCGCAAAGATACCGGCGCCGGCCAAAACACCGAAAGTGTTAAGATAATCGGTCAGATATTGCGGAAAATAAAACTGCATCACCTGTAAATATTCATACACACCGACACCCATAATTACGGTGACCAAGAAAATTTTGAGCATTTTTATCAACAGCGGCTTTTGAAATTGCCAATAACCGCGTTTTTTTAGGCCGGCAACGTATTGACCGAGCGAAACAAAGGCGGCGATGGTGGTGGCCATGGCAATGCCGACGTGGCCGAAGAAACGCATTAAAATGATATTAAACGTCAAATTAGTAACAAATACCCAAAAGCTGTATTTAACCGGCGTTATCGTATCGCCGCGGGCAAAAAAGTTCGGCATTAAGGCTTTGGTCATCACATAACACGGCAGGCCGACCGAATAAGCAATAACCGCCCATGCGGTTTGTGAGGCGTCGCTCAACGAAAACTGGCCGTGACGGAATAAGAAAACAACAATCGGCTGTGCCAAAACAATCAGCAATGCCGCCGCCGGCAAAGACAGCAACAGGCCATACTCTACGGCTTTATCCTGTGTTTGGCGCGCATTATCAATATCGCCGGCTTTAAGTGCCTTGGATAAGAGCGGTAAGAGTGCCACGCTGATAGCAGCACCGACCACTCCGAGCGGCAGTTGTTGCAACCGATTGGCGTAATACAGCCATGAAAGAGCGCCCGAGCCGACCAGCGATACCAAAATGGTGTCAACCGCCATATTGATTTGATAAATGCCGGCACCGACTACTCCCGGCGCGATTCGCTTAAACAGAGTGTGAATTTCGGGATTTTTCATGATTTTGAAAATATGCAGATAGGGGTGGATTTTAACGCCGATACGGTGCAGAAAAAACGCCAACCACAAAACTTCTAACACACCGGCGATGGTAATGCCGAGAGCAATACCATGTGCCGTGCTCGGTAAAAACGGCGGCAACGTGAAGGCGGCAACAATCATGGTGATGTTCAAAATAATCGGTGCGGCGGCCGGTGCGGCAAATTTTTCAAACGAATTTAAAATGCCGCCCTGAAACGACACAATGGAAATGAGCAGTAAAAACGGAAACGTAATGCGACAAAGTTGCACGGCGAGCGCCATTTTTTCGGGGTTGTCATGAAAACCCGGTGCCAAAACCGCCACCACATAAGGCATCAGCAGTTCAAAGAGCAACACAAACAGTCCGACAATGGAGGTTAAAACGGCAATCGCTTGCGCCGCAAAAAAGATGGATTTTTTCTTGCCATCAGCGACTAATTTTTGCGAAAACAGCGGCACAAAGGCACTGGTGAAAGCGCCTTCGGCAAACAAACTGCGAAACAAATTCGGCAATTTAAAGGAAACGACAAATGCGTCGGCCATGGCGCTGGCGCCCAAAAAATAGGCCAATACCATGTCGCGCAAAAAACCGGTGACGCGGCTGACCAAGGTTAATCCGCCAAATGTGGCAACAGATTTGAATAATGACATATTTTTTCGTTCCTTTGTTTTTATATTGGCATGGTTGTAGATGTTATCGCTTGTTCTTCCTTTTTCCTGTCATGCAGAGGAGCGTAGCGACGAAAGCATCCCCGCACTTTAGTGCGGTGTTATCGGACTGGCGTCCGAAGATTGTCACGTCGTGCTTCGCACTCCTCACAATGACAAAGAGTATGTCATACAGAGGAGTGTTTGTAAAACTCGACGAAAGCATCTCCGCACTTTAGTGCGGTGTTATCGGACTTGCGTCCGAAGATTGTCACGTCGTGCTTCGCACTCCTCACAATGACAAAGAGTATGTCATGCAAAGGAGCCTTGAAAAGGCAACGAAAGCATCCCCGCACTTTAGTGCGGCGTTGTCGGACTTGCGTCCGAAGATTGTCACGTCGTGCTTCGCACTCCTCACAATGACAGAAAGTTTGTGATTTTACCCCAACTTTTTAGCGATTCTATCCGATTTTTGCTTTTTGTATAATAAAAAGATTGATTTTCTCACAAATAATTATTATATGTGCAAAAAATACTTGACAAAACAAATCGTTTATGTTAAAGTTAGACAAAAGATAGAAAATTTTGTGGAGAATTGAGATGGTAGATAGACTCAAAAATGCAGTGAATCATTATAGTAATCGCGTTGCTGCGGCTCTAGCCAAGAAGAAATATAATGAAGATGGATATGATCCGGAAAAGGATATGTATTATAGTGGAGCTATGGCTGTATTAATAGAAAACCGTCGGGCTCATCTTGTTAGGGAAAAAGGTGTGGATAATCTAGATGTAAGTTATGCTGAGGCAAAAAAGGCTGCTGAAAAAATTTTAGCAGATGAATATGCTCGTTTGAAAAAAGAAGATAATGTAGCGGTGCGTGAAGATTCCGGTGCGCGTCCGAGTGATTTGACAAAGAAATATAATAACGAAATGGCGCGCGGTAAAGGCGTTAATGTTTTGGCGCCGGAACCTTTGAAGGAAACCATTGTAGAAAACACGCGTGCGGTTTTGACCGGCGACCAACCGATGGTTTTTGACAAAGAAATTGCCGGCAAGTTGTTTGAGTATGTTAATGGTCATCCGGCTAGTCATTTGGATTTGTTGAAAATGAGAGTCAATGCGGAAAATAGTGAAAAAATGTATGCTGCGCATGGCTCTTCGGTTAGCCGTGTGACAGCAGAGGTTAATAAAGCAGTTAGAGATTTGGCTCAGCCGAAGCAAAAAGATACCAACTATGTTGCCAGAGCGCAAGATGCTGCTCGCGGCAAATAAAAAGAGTTTTTGAAAACCTCCTTGGAAACTCCTTGGCAACGGGGAGTTTTTTTTGTTTATGAAACGGGGATTTTGCTTGAGTTGATGCGCTTTTTCGGCTATTTTAAGCCATATTTATAATGATTTGAGGATAAAATGACAGATTTATTTGAACCGGTGGCCAACACTTTTACCGCGCCGAGCCAAAATGAATATTCGGCGCGCGATATTGAGGTTTTGGAGGGGCTGGAACCGGTGCGGCACCGGCCGGGAATGTATATCGGCGGCACCGACGCTCAAGCTATGCACCATTTGGTGGCCGAAATTTTGGATAACTCTATGGACGAGGCGGTGGCCGGCTTTGCCAACCATATTGATGTGACCATGAACGCCGACGGCTCGGTAACCGTTACCGATAACGGGCGCGGTATTCCGGTGGACGACCACCCGAAATATCCGGGGACTTCGGCGCTGGAGGTGATTTTAACCACGTTGCACTCGGGCGGTAAATTCGGCGGCGGGGCTTACAAGGTTTCCGGCGGCTTGCACGGCGTTGGTCTGTCGGTGGTTAATGCGCTTTCCGAAATTTTAACGGTGGAAGTCGCGCGCGATAAAAAGCTGTATCGCCAAGTGTATATGCGCGGTAAACCGCAAACCAAACTGGAATTTGTCGGTAATTGCCCGAACCGCCGCGGTACCTCAATTACCTTTAAGCCGGACGCGGAAATTTTTGAGGGCAACAATACCTTTGTGCCAAACCGCATATATCGTATGGCACGCTCAAAGGCATTTTTGTTTAAGGGCGTGAAAATCAATTGGCAATGTGCGCCGGAACTGTTGAGCGAGGGCGATTCCACACCGCTGAGCGCCGAGCTGAATTTTCCGAACGGCGTGGCCGATTTTTTGAATATGCAAATCGGCGAACGCGGCACGGTTAACCGCGCACCATTTACCGGTGAGCAGGAAATGGCCGATAATGAAGGGCGTGTGGAATGGGCAATTACGTGGCCGCTGGATGAAAATGGCTTTTCGTATTCTTATTGCAATACGGTATTGACGCCGGCCGGCGGCACTCATGAAGCCGGTTTTCGTTCGGCACTGTTGCGCGGTCTTAAAGAATATGGTGATATGGCCGGCTATAAGAAAGTGGCGGCGGCAACGGCCGAAGACTTTTTGAGCGACGCCTGCCTGATGCTTTCGGTATTTATTACCGATCCGCAATTTCAGGGCCAAACCAAAGACAAGCTGACCTCAACCAAAGCCACAAAATTGGTGGAAACGGCAGTCAAAGACTCGTTTGATCACTGGCTTTCTAGTGATGTGGAAAACGCCAAAGCGCTGCTTGAATATGTGATTGACCGTGCCGAGTTGCGCAAAAAGAAAAAAGAAGAAAAGGTGCAAAATCGGAAATCACCGACCAAAAAATTGCGCTTGCCGGGAAAATTGGCCGATTGTTCGCAGGCAGCAGCCGAAAATACCGAAATCTTTATTGTGGAGGGCGATTCGGCCGGCGGTTCGGCCAAACAGGGACGCGACCGTGTAACGCAAGCTATTTTGCCTTTGCGCGGCAAAATTTTGAATGTGGCGAGCGCATCAGTGGAACGTATCGGGCAAAATCAGGAAATTAAGGACATGATTGAGGCGCTTGGTTGCGGCGTGAAAGATGACTACAAAGAAGATAATTTGCGCTATGAAAAAATCATTATCATGACCGATGCCGATGTGGACGGTGCGCACATTACCTCGCTTTTGATGACGTTTTTCTATCAGCACATGCCGAAGCTGATTGAAAACGGACACTTGTTTATTGCTACGCCGCCGTTGTATAAAATTGTGGCCGGCGGCAAAAACTATTATGCGCTTGACGATGAAGAAAAGGACAAGATTTTGGCCAAAGTTTGCCGCGGCAATACCAAGCCGGATATCAGCCGATTCAAAGGTTTGGGCGAAATGAGTCCGACGCAGCTGCGCGAAACCACTATGGATAAAAATAACCGCATTTTGCTACGTGTGATGATTCCGAGCACCACCACTGACGAGGGGCGTGCCGAAGATTTTGAAACGCGTCGGCAGGTGGAACGGCTGATGGGTAAAGATCCGGAACAGCGTTTTCGCTTTATTATAGAACGCGCCAAGTTCGTGGATAATTTGGATATATAAAAAGAACAGGCGGTGCCGTCAAGACACCACCCGTTCCCGCTTTCAACTTCCTTTATAATAATATATCGGTTTTGCGGCGGCAACTATTGTGACGTCATCGCCGCAACAAAAAAGCCATCTCTTTTAAGAGACAGCTGGAGACTGAAAACCCACTACATAGAAATGGTGCGGTATATTGACCGCAACGGTTTATTTTACCGCTCTCCAGCCAACGCTGAAAAGCCGATAAAGTTTAACGTCTTTTATCTTTGACGCCATGTAAGGAGGGTTTTCAGACCTCCGGCAGACCTCTCTGCCTGAGAATTTTATAAAACAAAAATCACCAAATGTCCAGAAAAATATCGGGATAATCAGATTTTCAGATTTTTCAAAAACTTGCCGATAGCCGTGTTGATACGCACACCGTCTTTCGGGGTAACTTTTATCAGGCCGAACAGGCGCGGCTTGATTTTGCTGAAATCAATCGGCGCAAAAGTTGCCGGATTGGTCGTTAAAACTTTATAGGCACCGTCTATATCTTTTTGTGCCACGCGGAAATAGTTGCTGATCAGGCGGTCGGCATCTACCGGAAAATTGCGCTCTTGCAGAGCTTCGGTAAATTTGCGCTGGCGTTCTTTGCGCGCCAAATATTCTTCATACATTATTTTTTTGACATGCGCTTCACGATATTTGACCAACTTTGCCTGATATGAGAGCTCGCAACTTTCCATATCAATTAAAATTTCTACATACGAAATGACGGCCAACTGCAAATCTTGATTGGTCAGCTTTTCGGCAAAATTGAGAAATTCTTCATCTGTTGAGGCCGGCGAAAAAGTGCCGATTTCTTGCGGGAACATGCGACACAGCAAGAGCCATCCGTTAATAAGGTCTTCGGACAAAATACGGCCGATGCTCGGTTTATAATTGGGGTATAGTGCGTCAATTTTAAATTCGCAGATAAATTTGTGATGTAATTTTTCAACCGACAATTTATTAACCGAGGACTGAAAATTTAGAAAAGCTTGTGCCAATTCGGATTCATCGGTGCCTAAATTCGGTTGATTTTCTTGCTCTATGGCCGCTTCTTTAGCGGCGGCAATGGATTCGGCAATATCGGCATCAAGTTCACCTGAAACCGCTTGATTGATTTTTTGCCCTTCCGGACTTAAACTTTTGAACGCCGCCTCAAGATCATCATCGTCATCATCGTCGTCATCATCGGCGTTTTGCGCGGCAGAATCATTTGGTTCGTCGTCAAGCTTGGTGTTGATAAAGTTATTCAACAATTTTTCAAAATCATCATCGTCATCCAAAATGTCTTTTTTTTCGGCCATGCAGATTTCCTTTCAACTGCCGCAATAGAGGCTTGCATTTTTTCAGAATTATTATACAGTTTAATTGATAATATATGTTTAATAAAGAAGAAAATAATGCAAGAGGAAAATAAAATTTTTAGCGTGACGGCCGAAGACGGGGTTAAAAAAGAGCGTTTGGATAAGTTTTTGGCAGAGCGCCTGCCGGAAATGTCGCGTGCGCAAATTCAACGTTTGATTACATCGGGGTGTGTGGAAAGTGACGATGTGCTGATTGTGGACAATGCGCATAAAGTAAAAGCCGGTGATGTTTTTCAAATTGTTGTGCCGCCGGCAGTTGAGGCCGAGCCGGCAGCCGAAGATATTCCTCTTAATATTGTTTATGAAGATGACGATTTATTGGTGGTTAATAAACCGGCCGGTATGACGGTGCATCCGGCAGCAGGCGCTTATAGCGGCACGCTTGTCAATGCCTTGCTTTTTTATTGTCGCGATAAACTGTCGGGTATCGGTGGTGTGAAAAGGCCGGGGATTGTGCACCGCATAGATAAGGAAACCAGCGGTTTGTTGGTGGTGGCAAAAAATGATATGGCACACAAAAATTTAAGCGAGCAATTTGCCGAACATTCCATTGAGCGCACGTATCAGGCAATTGTTTACGGTGTGCCGCAACCATTAAGCGGAACCATAGAAGGCAACATCGGGCGCAGCGCCAGTGACCGCAAAAAAATGGCGTTGGTGGAAAGCGGCGGTAAATCGGCCGTAACGCATTATCAGACGTTGCAGGCTTTCGGACGAGCGGTTGCATTGGTGCAATGTCGCTTAGAAACTGGGCGCACACACCAAATCAGAGTGCATTTGAGCAGTCGCGGACATGCTTTGGTCGGCGATAAGGTTTATGTGAAAAATAAAAAATCGGAATTGATGTTGCCGGAACCACTTAAAAGCGAGGTCAATCATTTTGCGCGTCAGGCTTTGCATGCCAAAAGTTTGGGCTTTGTTCATCCGCGCAGCAAACAATGGTTGCAATTCGATTCGCAATTGCCGGCAGATATGCAAAATCTGCTTGCGCTTTTGGCCGATAATTAAGTTGCCATATACAATATCTTATTTATAAATACATACAAATTTATGGGTTGAAAGAATGTTTTGTCGTGAATAATATACACCTTGGTCAAAAACAAGGAGGCTGTTATGCAAGAAGAGACAACTTTCAATGGACTTGACTTTTCGCCGGAAGTAAATTTGGCACGCTATTTGCAAAGCATTCGCAAATATCCGATTTTATCACAACAGGAAGAATATGATTTGGCGGTTAAATATAAAGAAACCGGCGATAAAAATATTGCCTATCATTTAATAACATCGCATTTGCGCTTGGTGGTGAAAGTGGTGGCGCAATATAAAGGCTATGGTTTATCCGCGGCCGAAATGATTGCCGAGGGTAACATCGGGCTGATGTATGCCGTGGACCGCTTTGAGCCGGATAAAGGTTTTCGCTTTTCAACCTATGCGCTGTGGTGGATTAAAGCTTCGGTGCAAAAATATATCTTAAATTCGTGGTCGCTGGTTAAACTAGGCACAACGGCGGCGCAGAAAAAGCTGTTTTTCAATTTGCGCAAAATCAAAAATCAACTCAATTTGACCGATGACCGCGAGCTTTCATCGGAAGTGTTGCAAAATATTGCATCTTCGTTGGACGTGAGTGTGCAGGAAGTAACCGAAATGAATACGCGCTTAAAAGCACACGACGGCTCGCTGAACGCCGTTATTGACGGCGGCGATGGCGACAATTCTTCGGAATGGATGGATTTTATTTATGACACCAAACCTAATCAGGAGGAGCGCTTGGCCTATCGTGAAACCATCAATTATCGGCGTAATTTGTTTAATAAGGCCATAACGGTTCTAAATCCGCGCGAAAAGGATATTTTATATAAAAGGCGCCTCAGCGAACAAAATGTGACATTGGAAGATTTAAGCCAATATTATAATATTTCTAAAGAGCGGGTGCGGCAAATTGAGCTTAATTCAATTCGCAAAATTTCTAAAGCCATAGAGGTAATGCAATAAAAACACGCCCCACAGCAGGGGCGTGAACAGTGTTTTTGAATTTAAATACGATGTATTTAAATTACAGTTCACCGGCGGCATAGCGCTTTGCCATATCGCACAGGCGAATGGCTTTAATTTTGTCGGCTTGACCGGCAGCACCAAAGGCAATATAACGTTCTTCGCAAACTTTTTGCATTTCTTCAATCGCCGGTTTGAGATATTTGCGCGGGTCAAATTCGCTCGGCTTTTCAGCAAAAATGCGGCGAATGGCACCGGTAATGGCCATACGTGAGTCGGTATCTACATTAACTTTGCGCACGCCGGATTTAATACCGCGCACGATTTCTTCCATCGGCACACCGTATGTTTGCGGAATTTGTCCGCCGTAAGCGTTAATCAGGTCCTGCAATTCTTGCGGAACCGAAGATGAACCGTGCATAACAAGGTGAGTATTTGGTAATTTGGCATGAATTTTTTCAATCACATCAATAGCCAAAATTTCGCCGTCCGGCTTGCGGGTGAATTTATAAGCCCCGTGCGATGTGCCAACGGCAACCGCCAAGGCATCCAAATGGGTTAAACGCACAAATTCGGCAGCTTCGTCCGGATCGGTAACCAAGCGCTTGCGGTCTAGTTTACCTTCAGCACCGTGGCCGTCTTCTTTATCGGCTTTGCCGGTTTCAAGCGAGCCGATAACACCTAACTCACCTTCTACCGAAGCACCGACGGCGTGAGCACGGGCTACGACTTCTTGGGTGACGTGCACATTATATTCAAAAGAAGCCGGCGTTTTGCCGTCTGCTTCCAAAGAGCCGTCCATCATAACCGAAGAATAGCCGTTTACGATGGCTGATTGGCAAACATCAACACTGGCACCGTGGTCTTGGTGCAGACAAATCGGTAATTCCGGAAACATTTCAATTCCGGCTTCAATCATGTGGCGAATCATCGGATCACCGGCATATTTGCGTGCACCGGTAGATGTTTGAATAATCACCGGCGCATTAACCTTGCGGGCAGCTTGCAAAACGGCAAGAATTTGTTCCATGTTGTTAATATTAAAAGCCGGCACGCCGTAATTATTTTCGGCGGCGTGGTCAAGAATTTGACGCATAGAAACTAAAGGCATTTTTTTCTCCTTAAAAATTAAATTTTAATCTGGCTTCAATATAGGCAAATAGAATTTTTTTGCAAGCGAAATATATCATTTTTCACTGGACAGGCGGTTTTTTATTTGCTATAAAATTTTCAGGCACAGAAATGTGCTCGGAAGCTTAACAACTTCCTCAAACTCGTTTGTATAAACGTTATTTATATGCTTTTCGGTGTTGGCCGGAAGGCGGTAAAATAGACCATGCGGTTAATATACCGCGCTATTTAGTTTGAGTAGTTGTTAACTTCCGGCTGTCTCTTAAAAGAGATGGCTTTTTTTATTATTATAAAGGACGTTCAAAAACCGTAATAGGTGGCCGCTCGCTGTAATGGCGGGCGGTTTTGCGTTTAATAAGTTTATCTTGATTGTTTTTCTTTATAATGCTATAAAAAAACTGCCAGTGGCTGAAACACCGGCAATTACTCTAAACCTGAAAGGGGTTAAACCGTAATTTTAACTCATTTCTAGAGTTAGAGTAGCATATTTAAGCTTGATTGTCAAGTTATTAAATATGTGCGGTTTTTCCCTTTTCCAATAAGAAAGGAAAAATAATGGTAATTAAGTTAATTATTGTTATTCGGAAAATCCGAGTTTTTTTATCTATAAAATGTAGGTAAAAGAAGGCCGCTCGCTATAATGGCGGGCGGTTTTTTATTTATCCATATTTTGAATTTTATAAAAGTCGTAATACGCGCCGTGCTTTTTTAACAGCTCAATGTGCGAGCCTTCTTCCACAATTTTACCTTCGGCCATAACCACCAGCCGGTCCATTTCTTTTAAAGTGGATAAGCGATGGGCAATAGCAATGACGGTTTTGCCGCGCATCAGGTCTTTGAGAGATTTTTGAATGTAGCGTTCGCTTTCGCTATCCAGCGCCGAAGTGGCTTCGTCTAAAATCAAAATCGGGGCGTTTTTCAATATGGCGCGAGCGATGGCAATACGTTGGCGTTCACCGCCCGAAAGCATGACGCCACGCTCACCGACCTTGCTTTGATAACCGTTCGGCAAGGCGCGGATAAATTCGTCGGCATAGGCCATTTGAGCTGCTTTAATGACTTCTTCGTCCGAGGCATTTACGTTACCATAGCGAATATTTTCCATAATAGTGCGGTTAAACAAAGTTGTGTCTTGCGGAATGACGGCTATTTTAGAACGCAAACTTTCTTGTTGCACATCGGATATATTGGCACCGCCAACCGTAATTTTGCCGCTGTTAACATCATAATAGCGCACCAAAAGTTTTATCAATGTTGACTTACCGCTGCCGGAATGGCCGACCAAACCGACTTTTTCACCGGATTTGATGTGTAAATTAAAGTGATTAAACAGATTTTCTTTACGATTGTAATGAAAAGTAACGTTGTCATACTTTATGGCTTTGCCGCGCATTTTAATTTTGCCGGCATTTGGTTTATCTACAATCAAACACGGTTGATAAATCAGCTCTAAGCCGTCTTTAACCTGACCGTAAGCGCGTGAAAATTCGCCGGCTAACCAACCGAAACCATACATATCATGCACCATGCGGCTAATCAGCGTGAAACAAAGTAACACCCCTTCTAACGGCAAATTAAACTTAAACCAAAAATAAAAAATCAGGGCAATATAGATAATGCGCATAACATCAAAACAACTGTTGCCAATCCAGTTATATACCGAATCTTTGCGGGTTTCCAATTGTTCGGCGCGCACGGCTTGGCGCAAACTGTGGTAAAAATAGCGCTTTTCATAGAAATAGTTGGCAAAACTCTTTAACAAATCGCTGTTAGTAACCGTATCAATAAAAATGCCTTCGGTTTCGGTCATCAGGCGGGCGCGAGAATAGGCGTATTTGCCGACACGATAACGGATAAAACATGCAATGACAATAAAAATAATATTCATTAAGGCAAAAATCAGTCCGAGCCAAAAATTAACGGACATAATAAAAACGATACTGACAAGCACGCCAATCAGCGGATTTACCAGAGCAAAGGCCGTCATACGGCAAATTTGTGCCGTGCCGTTGACCACATTTTTGACCTTTGCCGCAATTTTTCCGGACATTTCCTCTTGAAAAAAGGAAACGGAATGGTGGTGCACGGTCTTAAATAAATCTTTGAAAATCAGACTATTGAAATAAGGCAAAAAGCGTGCTTGTGCAACGCGCACAACTAAATCAAGCAAGCTGTCGGTGGCAATCAATATCATATAGATAGCAAGCGCCAAAATAATATGCCGTAGAACAGAGGAATCATTGACATAATCAGGCAATAAAGCCAGAGCACGCGCCATATAAAATGATTCAAAGCGCAAAATAACGGCATGAGCGATGACGGACAACATGATGATTGTGGCCAACATCTTGGTTTTGCGCAAATATTTTAATATAAAGGCAAAAACGTTCACGATTATAAAATCTCCTTGTGGCGCTTTTTAAGATTGGCCAATTTATCACTGACCGCACCGGTATCGCGACCGGTTTGCACCAATCGGTCATACATTTTTTCAATTTCGCGCTCTAAATAGGCGTTTTCCATCTCGCTTTGCAAAAATTGCCGCTCGGACGCACTGCCTTGTGTATTTATTTTTTCAATTTGCGCCAGACATTCGTCAATTCTTAAACCGCTTGCGGTTTTTTTAATAAAATAAGGTAATTCATAAATCAGTTGGCGTGAAATGGTGTATGCCTCATTATTATCGGCGCAACGGTCACAACGCGTTTTGAGCAATTTGAACGCTATTTCCAGTTCTTTTGCATTATCCACCACAATAAACGGCACCGGTTCGGCAAAGCCTTCATGCGCAATGTGTTTTAAATATTCCAACAGGTGATGAAAAAAGCCGTTGATATTATATATAATGAATGGTTTGAGCGGCAACATACCGTCTTGCATAGCCACGCAGTCATAAGCCAATTCATCAAGGGTGCCGACGCCGCCCGGCGCAAAGACCACATAATCGGCATTAAGTAATTTTTGTTTGCGTTCCTCTAATGAGCCGGCAACGATAACTTCCATTTTGCCGATCAATTCGTCGTCACTCGGATAAAGCGAAAAATATTTTTCGGTAGTAATGCCCTGAATGGGTGAATCGGCTTGATTTATGATTTCGCGAGCACTCCAGCCGTCTAACACGCCGCGTGCCACTGCACCCATAATGCCGCTGTTAGAAAGCCCGAAGTCAAGCTTGAAGTCCATTTTAACAATCAGTTGACCAAGCAAATAAGCCTCGTGCGTATAAATTTCATCATTACCGGAACGCGAGCCGCCGGCCACAAAAACACGAATACCTTCTTGGCTGTTTGCTCGTTTAAAGCGCTCTAACGTTGCGTCATCGTCGGAAAATTCGTTATTTGATTTAACTGACGATATAACCTTAGCGTGCTTTAGCAGTTCTTTCGGGCGGTCGTGCTTCATCTTATAACTCCTCAATATCTCCTTTGGCCTGATTGGCGGCAAATTCGGCAGCATATTGCTCTAATGTATCATCTTTTATGGCATTACGCAAGTTTTGCATTAAACGCTGATAATAACGCACATTGTGCCACGTTAGCAGCATAACGCCCAAAATTTCGTTGCATTTATGCAGATGATGAATATAGGCGCGCGAATAATGCGAACACAACGGGCAATCGCAACCTTCTTCCAACGGGCGCGGGTCATTGCGGTGGCGTGCATTTTTAATGTTTATCGGACCGAATTTGGTAAAAGCCTGTGCCGTGCGTCCCGAACGAGTAGGCATGACGCAATCAAACATATCAACACCGCGCAAAACTGCGCCGACAATATCATCAGGTCGGCCGACCCCCATCAGATAACGCGGTTTGTCTTCCGGCAACATTGTTGGAGCATAGTCCAAAACTTCAAACATTTTTTCTTGGCCTTCGCCGATGGCCAGACCGCCGATGGCATAACCGTCAAAGCCGATTTTTTTGAGTGCTTCGGCCGATTCGGCGCGCAAATCTTGAAAAACATTGCCTTGCTGAATGCCGAAAATGCCGTAGCCGTCGCGGTCAACAAATGCCGCTTTGCTACGCGCCGCCCAACGCATGGACATGCGCATGGATTTGGCACAATCTTCATAAGCCGACGGATATGGAGTGCATTCATCAAAACACATAGTGATGTTTGAATCAAGCTTGTGCTGAATTTTCATGGATTCTTCCGGCGATAAGAAATATTTTGTGCCGTCAACATGCGAGCGAAAAGTGACACCTTCTTCGGTGATTTTACGCAGGCCGCTGAGGCTCATGACTTGGAAGCCGCCCGAGTCGGTCAAAATCGGCTTATCCCAGTGCATAAATTTATGCAAACCACCCATTTTTTCGACCAAATCAGCGCCCGGCCGCAACATTAAATGATAAGTGTTGCCGAGTAAAATTTCAGCACCGGTTGCGGCCACGCTTTCCGGTAACATGGCTTTAACCGTGCCGCAAGTGCCGACCGGCATAAACGCCGGTGTGTGCACAATGCCGTGTTTTGTGATTAAGCGTCCTAATCGGCTTTTACCGACTTTTTTATCTATTTCAAATTTCAATCCCATATTTTTTCTTTCCGTTAATTTTGGTAAACGCGGCTGCGCATCGGCACGGGATTTCCCATGCCTTTATTCAAATGGCTGTAGTGCACAAAACCCATTTCACCGTTGTCAATCACGATTTTATACCATTTTTTATCAACTGTCCAGCCTACAACACGCACAGTCTGATTTTCGGCTCCCGTTGTCATTTGGTCATAGCGATCGTCCGGACCGTAATAAATCGGGCAGGCGCGTCGCAAATGATATAAGTATTGAGTGCTGTTAATATCGCTGTCGGCTTTCATTATTTGCGAATCAATCATGTCGTAAGACATTAAAGCGCCACCGGCAAATTCGCGCTCTTGGTAGTAACTTTGCGCTTGATGTGTAAAATTAAGTTTGCCGTTTAAGGCTGCCAGAGCTATAAAAAAGGCGATTATGGCCGCCAGACCGACAGCCGGAATTAGCCACTGTCGGTGTTTAAGCTCTTGGGCTTGCCAACGTGGTAATCGCACGGTTTTTTGCGGTTTAAAATTCAATTTACTGATAAAATCGTTTAATAAGCTCTGTAGGCGAAAATTGCCGTGCATTTGTGCCAAAATAAGGGCTTGATTGGCATAAATCCATGCCATTTGCACATTGTTTTCTTGCAAATAAGCGATGGCATTATGCACCAAAAGCTTCAAATTATCGCTATCGGTGGCGTAGACGGAATGATAATTATATTTTAGTGCAGCCCATGTTTTTTGCCAACCGTCTTTTGCCCACCAACCGCGGAGCCAATTGATGATGGAGGTGTTTAAAACCATGGCGGAAGCCTCGCGGAAATTGCAAATATCTTTACGTTCTTCCACTTTTGCGCCTTTAAAAGTAGCTTTAACGATTCGCTGTTTCAAAACACGCAAAGCAGCATCATCTTTGCCGGCTTGATTTTTATATATTTTGAGCGAACCTAAGGTTGGAAAATCTTTACGCTCATAAATAGCCGATAATAAGTCATATTGCAATCTGGTTGAAGCCTCTTTCAAAACATCGTAAGCTACTGAAACTTTTTGAAACATTTCAAGTGCATTCGGGGCTTCGTTGTGATCGGGGTGCCAATCTTTGGCCAACTGATAATAATGGCGCTTAATCAGGCTGACGTCAGCATCAGACTGAACATTCAGCACGGCGTAATAACCTAAAGCGTCATCAGATATGGCCATTATAAATCTCCTTTTAACAACCGACCGGCAATTTGCGAGATATCTTGAGCGGCATCGCAATTCGGATAGCGCTGCAATAATAACGCATGATGATAAATAGCTTCACGCACATGCGTATCGTTTCGCACCACACCAAGCAATGTCGGCGTTTTTTCAATGTATTGCTCACAGGCACGGCGCAAAGTATTATATGTGCGCAACCCTTCTTCATAAGAGTTAGCATAATTGACGACAATTTGCAAATTTTTATATCGGCTGAGCAATTTTTTATGTTGTAAAAAATGGTAAGTAGCAACCAAATTGGCCGGTTCAATGGTGCAAATCAATATCAACTGAGTTGATAACGGCATTAAGTGAGTCATGATTTTTTCATGGGAAGATAAATCAACCACCACATGATCATAATTTTGCGCTATGGTTTGCAGGTAATCTTTATATATTTGCAAACGCCCGATAGGCATATCTTGCCAAAGTTCACTGCCGGCGCCGGTTGCCCAAACATCAAATTTGCGTTTGTTAATCGGTATGACGGCTTGATTAAAAGTCAAACGTTCTTCAACGGTTTGATTAAGCACAGGTTGAGTTGTCCAGCCAAGCTGAGAATGGATATTTGATAAACCGCTGTCGGCATCAAACAATAAAATGCTGCGCCGCTGTATATTCAACGCGTGCGCAAGCGTAACCGCTAACCATGTCTTACCGCTGCCACTAGCACCGGAACAAATGGCGGTAATGTTTTGCGTGTTAGGCAAAAATAAATGTTTATCTATATTTATCATCTTGTGTTTTTGACTTTTATTTTATAATATGTTACAAAATTATTGATTTTATGCAATCGGTTAAAATCTTTTTAACACAATTTATTTAAGATTATAAATATAAGGTGGTAAAATGGGCAAAATATTTTTTAAGATTATTGTTTTGTTTCTGGCTTTGTTCCTAAGTAATCAAGCCCGATGCGCCGATTCTAATAATTCTATGGTGCAAAGAGAAGAGTTTTTGGGAGATAAATTGACCGTTGTCGGTTTACCGGACTTTCTGCCGTTTTCACAATATGTAAAAGATGGTAGCCGCATGCAACTGCACAATGTGTTTTGGCAACCGTTACAAAAGGCATTGCAAAAATACAGATTAAAATTATACGCACCGCTTTTTATATCAATGGATGAGTGTGATTATGTGCCGCTTATCGTTGGCATGCGGGAAGGCAAATATCATCTGTTTTTGGGAGCTTATTCCGATACTAAGAAGTTTTCCGGTATTGTGCCGATTTATCCGGCGGTGATTTCTAATCCGATTCATATTATAGGATTGGCCGAAATGCCGGATAAAGTCAAAGAAATTAAAGATTTGCAAAAATTGCACGGTGTGGTTTGCGATTGTGAATATTTCAGTGATTTTGCCATGCGCAAAATAAATGATTTGAAAGTAGAGCATGTGGCAACGGCTTATGACGCCTACGAAAAACTTTTTACCGGCAAAGCCGACTATTTAATCGGCAGTTGGTATTATAATCGCATCATGTCCAGCCAATACGGCTTGGAAAGATATTTGTCGGCATCTAAAAAACCGCTGTTTAAAATTCCGGTTTTCATGTCTATGTCTAAATTGACGCCGAAATTATCCGAATATATTAAAATGTTTCAAAAAATTTTGGCTGATCCGCAATTTTCAACGGATATTAAAAATGAAATTTTGCGTGAAGTGGAAACTCAGGTGCAAAAAAATATCGGTGTTGTGCCGCCGTCTTTTGCTCCGCAAGAGCAAGATGCTGTCTCAAAAGAAGAAGATGAAACAAGTGAAGAAGTTGAAATTAAAGGCCGCGTTATTGAACAACAAACGCAGCAAAAGTCAATAGAAGAAGTATTAGAGGGAATATAGGAGAATAATTAAATGGTGCTTTTGGTTCATAACAGCGTGTTGCCGCAATGTCGCAAAATCAGAGTGATTATGGCGGAAAAAAAGATGTTGTTCGTGTTAAAAGAAGAAAATCCGTGGCGCTTGTCTAAAGATATTATGAAAATCAATCCGGCCGGAGAATTGCCGATATTTATTTTTGACGGTAACATCATTGCCGGCAACTATGCAATTACGGAATTTTTGGAAGAAACATACACACAAAATCGATTGATTCAGGGCAATAATAAAGAAAGAGCCGAGATTCGTCGGTTGACGGATTGGTTTGATAATAAGTTTTATCGTGATGTTTATCAATATATTGCCGGTGAGAAAATATATAAACGTTTTGTGTTGCATCAGCCGCCTGAATCAAAACGTATTAAGGCCGGCGTCAATAATTTGCGTTTTCATCTGGAATATATTGATTGGATTGTAGAGCGTAACAATTACTTGGTAGGTAGTGAACTTTCGTTGGCAGATATCAGTGCAGCCGCGCAATTATCTGTGATAGATTATTTGGGCGATGTGCCGTGGGAAGATTTTAAAAATGCCAAATTATGGTATTCCAAAATTAAATCTCGCCCGAGCTTTAAAGAAATATTAAATGACCGAATTAAAGGCATTTATCCGTCAAAACACTATGAGGATTTGGATTTTTAAGATGAAATATCAAATATGTTTAGGTTTGTTTGTGGTTTTAGAGCTGTTAAGTGCCTGTTCAAAGGGACAGGGGCAGATTATTTATAATTGGTCTCGTGAAAAAACCGGAGTCGCCAAGTTTTCGCGCGATCACTCCGAATGTTTGAAAGAAGCCGAAGGGTGGTTTCATTGGCCGGATATCGGTAACTGGTTTTATACGGAAGAATATCGCTATGATATTCATGTGGATTGGCATAAAGAAAAAGGTATTTGGGCCAGCTATGTGCCATATACCGGTGCTGACCCGATTCTGGTTAACTCTATTCGTGACAATTCCCGTTCCGATCCGAAGACTTACCGATTGTGTATGGAAAAGAAAGGATATTGGCATCGTAATTATGATTTGCCGACAACGACTAATATCTTTGTATATAAACCGCAAAAGCCGACAGACCATGTGCCGCTCAGTGAATTGAATTACTATTAAAAGCAGTTGTAATTAGCCTTAAATAAAATGTAACCGAGTCGAAAACATTTGTAAGTTTGCGACTCGGTTTTGCGGTCTATATATAATAAGTGTATTTGAGATCAAATTGAGTATTGCGTATAAAATATACACAAAATATCAAAAAAATATAATACGATATAATATATTGTATTTGCGAAATAAAATGCTATATTTTAAAAATATTTGCAATCGCTATACCCAATAAAATAAAAAAAATAGAAAAATAATAAAAAAAAGGTGTTGACAAGAGGGAAAGGATAGATTATAAGACACATCACCGACCGCGAGACGGGGAGTTAAGCGGGATAGCCTTGCGGGGCCGAAAGGTTGGAGGGGCAGTTATAAAACATCGTGGATAAAGAAAAAGAGGATATGCGGACGGTATATGAGCACATTAAGAGTGCA
>CADAJN010000012.1 GCA_902788365.1 uncultured Pseudomonadota bacterium
AACGCCGCGTTGGCGGGCATATTCTCGCATTGATACCTTTTTTCCCATTTATTGCAACTTTCTTCAAAATTATTGCAGAATTAACTGGACTTCCTCCTTTTTCCAAGCATTGCTGTAATTGTAAATTAACATTAACAGTCACGAAAGGAACTCAAAATGACTACAAAAAAGAAAGGCTCTAAGGCGAAGAGCAAAAACACCGCCAAAAAGCAAATTTTAACTCCGGTAGCGGAAGAACCGATTACCGAAACTCCGGTGGAACAACCGAAACCGGTTGAACTTACCGGATCGGATAAGCTGACCTTTATGGTTCACTTACTCAGCCGACCGGAAGGCGCAACCCTTAAAGAGATGGCTGAAGCCCTCGGGTGGAAAGAGAACTCAGTGCGCGGTGCGATGTCACTTTACGCCAAAAACCACCCAGAATACACACATTCCTCCGAAAAGGTGGACGGTGTTAGAACTTACCGCTTAACCAAAAACGGCGATTAACACCACCGCCTGAACTAGCGTAGGCTTAAGGCTTACGCTTTTTCTTGTTGGCAACCGCCAATAAAAAAGGAGCCCGCTAAGGCTCCTGCGTGTTATAATTTTCGGAGGTTATTTGTCCCACTGTGCGAACACCTCCATGACTGTTTGACCGTCTTTTATAAAACTCGCTTGCCATTGCTCGATTTTATTTTCCCGCCGTAATTGTTTTAATTTAAGCGTGTAACCCTTAATTCTTGTATCCATAAAGCGATAGTTGTCAAATTTAAAGGTGGCGTCCTGCACGCAAGCTATCGTATTTGTGCTTATAATTATAAATTTTACAAGCCAGATTAAATTCTCTTTATCCTTGGCATCCACGCCGTTTTCCTTGATATCAAAAATTTTTACTTGTTCGTAATTTCTCATTTTGTTTCTCCTGTTAGGTTAATGCATTGGCTACCGTGCCTCTGCTAATGCAATGAATGCTTGGAATGCATTAAAAGTCCAGTAGAATAACGCATAAAAAATCATTTATTATCAAATACTTGGTATGTATAAATATATCATAAGCGTACAATATACCGCACGATTTTATAAAACGCCGGAAAGCGCATTATTTCGGCCTTTGTGAGCCTGTTTCGCGGATACGGATAAACGGGGCAGTTACGCCCCGTTTACTTGCACCGTTCGCGGAGAACCAGAAAAGGAACTCGGTAGCCAAGCACTCCTCGAACGGCTGAAAGTCCCGCTTGTTTGGGACTTTGTGGCTCGCTGGCGGGGCTTTGCGGCCCCGCCGTGGTTTAGGTTAATCCTCGCTCCAAACCGGCATTAAATCGCCGCTGTCGAGGTCTGTGTTATACCCCTCAAAGTCGTTCGTTAACGGCTTAACTCCACCGACCGCCTGAATTACTATTCCGTATTTGCGGCTTAGTTTTTCCAGCTCAGTGCAGAATTTTTCGTATTTGCCGGTCTGAGTATCCTCCGGTAGAGTTTTGTTTTTTGATTGCCCCATGTAGTAGTCATAATCACTGCGAAGAATCTCTTTTGTTTTCTTCTTTCTGAAGGCATCGATAAAAGTGCCGTTTTCGATTTCATTGCAAAATTCGCCGACGAGGTGCTTGCCCCAGTGGCTGTCCAGTAATTCCTGTGTTTGATTGGAATCAAAGTCGCCGATCTCGTGGACTAGTATCGAGGTGGCATTCCAAAGTTTTTCAGCTGTTTCCTCGCCGAATACACCGTAGGCTGTCCCCCATAAGCCCCATCTTTCGTTCTGCGTGTTTTTTATAATAAACAATTTTTCCATTTTTAAGTTCCTTTTTTTGAGTTAATGCATTGGCTACCTTGCCTTTGCTGTCTCAATGAATGCTTGGATTTCAACGGAAGTCCAGTCCTTTCTGCATTAAAATCGAAGAAATAGTGCAGAAAGATTTTGGCGGGGCGTTAACCCCGCCGCGGTTTTAATCTTACCGTCTGCCTATGCAGAATGAGGCCTCAGCCAAGGCTTTTAGAGCGTTGATTGATTCTTCAATCCCCATCAGCCCACCTAAAGCGCAGTGTACCCGCCCAAGGTCATTATCGGCTTCTTGCCACACTATGCCTTCTTTGCCCGACGATATGCGTTTTTTAATATCTTTAAGAAGAGCCTCCATCGCTTGAATGTTTCCGGATATAATAGCCAACTTTGTTTTGGCGTCCATTTCGTTATTTTCTTTTACCATTTTAAGTTCCTTTTCTTTTTGAGTTAATGCATCGGCTACCATGCCTTTGCTGTCTCAATGAATGCTTGGATTTCTCAGGAAGTCCAGTCCTTTCTGCATTAAAATCGAAGAAATAGTGCAGAAAGATTCAGGCGGGGCGTTAACCCCGCCGGAGCCTTGGTTAAAGTCCGCTAACGTCGTAATTTAAGCCCTCTAAAACCCGCAATTTTTCCTCGCGTGGCGGATTGGCTTCGAACCAGCACCAACCATCGCTCTCGGATAAGTATCCCTTCGGTGGAAGCTGAACTATCCCTAAAAACTCGAGGACGTTGACTATCTCGTCGACTTTGACGAGTTCGTGTTTTATCAGCTCGTCAACCACATCGCGCTTACCGTGCGGCGTTTTTGCTTTTTTTGCCTTAAGTTTTTCGAGTTCGGTGTCGGCTTTTTCGATCTCGTCCATATAAGCCCAAGTGCCGTCTTCCTCACAGCGGGCGATGCGCTTGTCAAAATCCGGTGCTTGTTTTGTTTCGTGATACCATGTAATCATTTTTTTATTCCTTTTCTGTTTAGTTAATGCTAGGGCTACCTCTGCCTTTGCTAATTCAATGAATGCTTGGATTTCTCAGGAAGTCCAGTCCTTTCTGCATTAAAATCGGAGAAATAGTGCAGAAAGATTTAGGCGGGGCGTTGTCACCCCGCCGCGGTTTCCGGTTAGCCCAAAAACCAATCTTTGACCTCTTTCCAGGTACCTTCGATTATCGGATCATCGAATTTATTTTCTCTACCCCAAACCTCGGCCTTACCATAGTTGCTGTTGTATCCTGATTTCGGGACTACGCAGTAAATGACGTTGCCGGTCTCTATGTCGCAAATTCTAAAATCGTCGAATAAACTGCCATTGCATGGGCAGTTGTTTTTGAAAAATACATAGGTCTTATCGTTATCAAACTTTGCCGATCCGCTAATGGCGTTCAGCCTCCGCAAGAGGGCTTTTCCTTTATTTACGAGGCTTGTTTCTTTGCAGAACCAGTCGTACCACAAGGATTTGATGTCCAGCTCACCGCTTTTCCATTGTTTCAGGGTTTCCGTAATCGTTAATTCTTTTTCCATTTTTTTATTCCTTTTTCTTTAGCGTTCATCGTGGCGGGGCTTGGCGGCCCCGCCGTTGTCCTTTAGTCCACGTCGAACCATTCTGTGCAGGTTGCCAGCAGGTGGTTATAATCGCCGCTGGTCGCTTCCTTTTGGAATTCGTCCCGCTCTTCTTTGCTTAACTTTGCGCGGCGCATTGCTTCGAGGCATTTGCCGAGGATGCTGAATGCGTTGCCGTCTATGCCGACCAGTTGCACGTGGATTTCCGGATGTTTTACTTCGTTTGTCATTTTTAAGTTCCTTTTCTAATTTTGGTTAATGCTCAGGCTACCGTGCCCTTGCTGTCTCAATGAATGCTTGGAAAGAACCTGAAGTCAACTTAATAATGCACATTTTTTAATTATAAGTTATTGAAAATAAATAATAATTTGAAAACAGCCAAACAACTCGGCGATTATTCGCGGCACGTGCGATGCAACTTTCTTTTCGTACAATATACCGCCTAATTAATTATACTTTGAAACAAGCGCGTGTCCGGCGATTTTCCGGACACGCAAAGGAGAATTTTAACTTATCTAATGGCGGCAATATACCATTCCGCGTGGGAATAGTTATTAAAGTTCCATTGCAAACTCAGTAAAAAGTCGGCTTCGGTTAAGTGCTTTTGCATAAACTCCGGCAGAAAAGCGTTCTTTTCGGTTTCGTGACGGATAAAGCCCTGATAGGCTCGCTCAAACTCGGTTTTGAATTGCGCCTTAAATTTATCAAAGGAGAGCACCCGTTGTTCACGGGTGCGTTTGTTTTCAAGGGTAATCTGCATCGTTAGTCTCCCAACTTAATGCCGAGGTAGCGGCAGTAACTTGAGCCTTCCGGATCGGTATAAAGCGTAAGGCTTACCTCGCAGGTCAACTCGACCACTTTGCGGTATTCTTTGTCATCGACCTTATCGTAGCCGCCTTTGCCTTTCAAAAAATCGTAATCGTCGAGCGGTCTCTCGCAGATTTTTTTGTATTGGGCTCTTGTTAGGTTGATCGTTTCGGCTATCTCGACTTCTTCCACTCTAAAAGAGCAGTCTCTGACGATTGTTGTGCTTACCGATAAAACTTCCTCGATGTTGCTTGGCTTTCTCACCATGTATGTTTTGACTGTTTTCATTTTTAAGTTCCTTTATCTGTTAATGTTTACAAGTCAATGAATGCTTGGATTTCATTAATTATCCAGTCAATTCGACATCATTTTGCAATAATTCTGCATTATTTTCCGGTGTTTCCTCGGTGTTCGCCAATAGTTCCGCTTTTTTGCCGGTATATTCCTCCCAACGCTTAACAATAACGTCACAAAACTTCGGATCTAACTCAATTAGACGAGCGACTCGACCGGTTTTTTCGGCCGCAATTAAGGTCGAACCGGAGCCGCCGAACCCGTCTAACACAATATCGCCGAGTTTGGAGCTGTTATTAATGGCTCTTTCCACCAATTCGACCGGCTTCATGGTCGGGTGTAAGTCGTTCCGGACAGGCTTATTGTATTCCCAAACGTCGGATTGGTCGCGGTCACCGCACCAGTAGTGCTTTTTATCCGCACCCCAGCCGTAAAGAATAGGCTCGTATTGCCGCTGATAATCCGCACGGCCGAGTGTGAACGTGTTTTTCGCCCAAATAATAAACGTCGACCATTTACCTCCGGCCGCCACAAATGAGGAATAAAGCGTGTGCAGTTCCGATGAGCTCATGCAGACGTAGGCGGCACCGTTGTTGAACATCATTAAATTTGAGAGGCTGTCGGTCAAAAAATGCCCAAAGTCATCGCCGAGGTTGTCGTTCATAATCGTGCGATTATGGTTCGGCGAGGAGTGGTAACGGAGCTTGTCTTTCATGGTCGCTCCATAGTTAACGTTATACGGCGGATCAGTAAAGACCATATCGGCCACGTCGTTCCCCATTAGTTTCTGCACGTCGTCATACATGGTGGTGTCGCCGCAGAGCAGTTTATGCTTGCCTAAAATCCAAATATCGCCGTGCTTGGTTATCGGCTCAACCGGTGCTTCCGGCACTTCGTCTTCATCGGTATTACCGCCGGATTGCTCTTCGCCGAGGTGCTGAATTTCTGCCAGCTCGTCCGGATTAAATCCGAGCAAGTCCAAATCAAAATCGGCCTCCGAGAGCTCTGCCATTTCAAGGGCGAGCATCTCTTCGTCCCAACCGGCGTTCAGGGCGATTTTATTGTCGGCGATGACTAAAGCCTTGCGCTGAGTTTCGGTTAAGTCCGGCAAGCAGATAACCGGCACTTCGGTTAAGCCCAGTCGTTGGGCGGCGAGCAGTCGACCGTGACCGGCGATGATGACATTGTCCGAGCCGATTAAAATCGGGTTGGTAAAACCGAATTCTTTTATGCTCGCCATAATCTGAGCGATTTGCTCTTCATTATGCGTGCGTGAGTTTCGGGCATACGGAATTAAATCCGCAACCGGAAATGTGGCGTGAAATTCCATTGTAAAAATCCTCTAAAAAATGAAAGTGACCAGCCAAGTGACCAACCAAAAGTGACCAGTGACCAGCCGAGAAAAAACTAAATCCCTCAAAGCCCTTATGTAGCAAGGGTTTTGAGAGATGGGTGACCAGTAAACAAAAAGCCGTTTAACTAGATTTTCGCCGCGGCTTGCGTCCCCGCATACGAAAAAAGTCGAGGAAGGACCCGTTAGATCGAAAAGAGCCCATCGCGACAGAGTTTTGTAAACACCGGACGGTTCAGCCCGAGCTTGGCAATAATCTCGGAAGGTTTATCCGAAATTGAAAGCGTTGTGATGGTTTGAACACCACGCTTGACTGTTTTAACCACCGCGCTTGGTAGTTCGGAACGTCCGATGCACGATGAGAGATAAACAAAGCACTCGTCATTATCTTTGAGGTAATCCAATGCAAGCTTGCGAGCGTAGATGTTGAGTGTTACATCAGACTTGCTTGCATCCTTAGTCCACGGACTGCCGCCGCCAACCGGAGCGGATGCCGAGTAGAAATCACAAGCGAGCTTCCGTCCGGTCACACCGCAGTCAGCAATGGATGAATGACGTTTGTATGTTCCCGTTCCGTTGACGATGATGTTCTCCGGTTCTTCACCCAGCGCACGGATAATAAATGAAGTGAGGTCAACCTCGTCAAGCATCGGAATTGCCACGATAACCGTGTCCACACCGCTTAATTCGTTGAGCGTAATCTGAGTTTTAATATCAATTCCGAGGTGGATGTTCTGCAGAGCATACTCGTACAAGGCCTTGCACAGCTTGTTTGCAAGATACTGCTCACGGCTGATGTTGCCGACACCTTGGCAAGCATAGCCGACAAACACGCCTTGGTCGCCCCAGCCATCTTGTTCAACACCGGCAGAGATGTCCGCCGATTGTTGACCGATGAAGTTGATAACCTGAACTTTGCTTGGCTCAATGGCGTTATCGTGCCAGCGCACCGAGTAATAAGCATCGTAACCGATTTCAGCGAGTGCATCCAGCACATATTCGTTGACTTTGGCCAAGCTGACGTTACCTTTGACTTCGCCGCCAAGAACAACGATGTTGTCTTTAATCATCACTTCGACCGCGTACCGGACATTTTTATCTTGCTCGATCAGCCGGTCTAAAATGTAACTGGAAATATAGTCCGCCGTTTTATCAGGGTGTCCGAGTGACACCGCTTCCGCCGTTTTAATCATTGCTATTCCTTATGTTTGGAGGGTTGATTTTAAAATGCAAACGGGGACAAGTTTTCACACTTCGTCCCCGATTATACCTGTTTTTATACGATATTTTTGCAAAAATGTTAAGTGCTTTTTTGTTGACAACATTTTTTATCTAAATGTTACATTTCCTTTTTGAATCTTAAACAGGGCTCTATCGTAGATACGCCAAAGATGAACGCGTGTTCGACCGAGTTCACAACAGAGCAATTTCCACGGAATATGTTTGGCACGTTTCCAAACAATGTTACGTTCATAAGGCGTTAACAACTCTAACCATTTCATAACAACTTTATCCCACAAGTCTATTTGCTCTTTTGATGCGATAATCTTGATAGGTAACCGATCCATAAAAGCAATTTCTTGCGGGGTGTAAATGATATCAAAAGGCCAACTCCGATACTTTGGAGGTCTGACGAGCGGCAATAACCTGTCAATATACGCAGCGCGCTCCAAATCCTTTTTGATTTGTTGAATAGTAATTCCCGCCATATCACACCGCCTTTCCCTTGCCAAGCTCATTTTGACGAGAAGCAAGCTCCGCCTCAAAGCTTGTTATTGAAATTCCGGCATCCTTGCAATACCATTGCCGAACCGCTTTTTGCCAGTCCAAAGCCACATATTTTTTGCCGTGCCGCCATCCACGCTTAATATGCCAATCCATAAAAGCCGGAACATCAACAGCAATTCCGAGTTCTTTGCAATAATCCGCTACATTATCAGCACTCGGCGCACCCACAAATCCGGAGTTATCCACATTTTGCACCTCTCTTTCTCTACCACCATTATCATTATCCGATTCAGATTCATTCTCCTTCTCCGACTCATTCTCCGTGGGGGAGTCTGTTAATAGTTTTGCAGATGTTTTGCTATCAGTTTGCTGAACTTTTGCTCTCGGTTTGCTTGCCTTTTGTTTGGCGTTATTTTTTCTTTTTTCGCATATTTCCAAATACTTGGCATTGTTATCATCAATGATTTTTTGCAACACATTGAATTTATCTTTGACCTCGTTTGAAATTTTAAGCGAAATTTTTTCGTACAAATTAAATTCACATAGTGCGATAATTAATTCGCCAGTTTGTCGTTTGGTAAAATTATGCACAGCCGCCAAGAAGTCGGTTGGATACATTATAAAAGTAGACTTCTTACTCTCCATGATATCCTCCCGACTTTTTAATTCCCTGAATGCCGCGCACCCATTTGAGTGACAAGGTTGCACGTTCAATCTCTGCCATTATTTGACCTTCCAGTTTTTTTAATTCACTGTCACTCAATTTAAGCAGAAAAAGTGCCGGAACTGCTCTGATTTCTTCATAAACGGGTTTGTTTTCTGTGTTTTGCATTTTTAAATCTCCATTAAAATTGTTACTTACACAGAAAACGAGTCCGCAAATTTGAAAATCGTACTCACTTTTTGCAAAAATTTCTGATTTTTTCAAAAAGCTTGTAAATTGTCGCCTTTGAGACATGAACTGTCCGCGCAATTTCATCCAAACTTTTCTCTGCTAAAATCAGTGAAATTATGCACTTTTCCTTTTCAGAAAGTTCCGTACTCATCAAGCGAAGCAACATATTCCATTCGCATTGCTTAAACTCCTGACCATCGGTTGCCAGACCATTTCCAAAATCAATATCCTCTAATGAAAGAAAAAGACCAAAACGCTTTCGCACTTTGGTCCTAATCAATTTTTTTGCTTCATTTCGAAGCGAAGTCACTACGTATGCTTCACTGGGTATGGGCTTTTTATAAAACTGTTCTATATAAAAAATAAGGAGATCTTGTATTATATCGTCCTTATCGTTATCTGATGTAAAATAGTTCGTGCTCGTTAGTTTTTTTACTTGTGAGCAAATAGTTATCTTAACATATTCCGGTATACCGGAGAATACGTCCCTATACATTTTAATAAACCTTTCAAATTGTTGTGAAAGGCTTATTTTCTGATTTTATGAACTTTTTATCTATTGAATTAGTTGTTTTATTAACCAAAAATTAACTAAATCCATATTTTCGGCGTTGTTCAGCCCATGATACCGGTATTGGCGATTTAAAGAAATCCGTAAGTTTTAATTTACTCGGTTGCGTACCGACTAAGATGGCTTCAACAATATCCGGTGCAAGGTAGACCATTTTTAGAATTTTTGATAAATACTGTCTGCTGATGTTTTCACGCTTGGCCAATTGATGAACCGAGACAGCATTATCAATTTCTTTCTTCCACGCAAAAGCCTTAACCAATGCGCTGACGAGTGTATCGTTTGCTTCTATTGGTTCTTCTTCCGGTAATGTAACCGTAATATGACCGTTTCTGCGCCTAAAATCCATAGAATAATGTAATTCCATCAGCTCCGGATATTCGGTACTCGGTACAAGCTGTTTAGCCTTAGTTGCTTCTAATAAAGTCGTACCGAGCGGTAAAAGCCTAATAATCATTTTATCTTTATATATAACAATTTTTGACACTAATCTTTCAATAACTGCACGTGCAGTTTCCACCGATAAATAATCGAATATATTATCTGTTTCTTTGAGTTTTTCTGTAATTTCGGTCAAGCCGATGTTCTCATCTTCCACCGCTACTTGTTTTGAAATCTCGTCCAATAACCGTGGCGATCTGAATATATTATGCAGTTGCTTTAACACCAAAGCATCTAACTCTCCGGCACCTATAGAACCGACTTCGCAATGATGATGACCTTCTTTATTTGCTTTTGATGAAGTGTAGTAATTATATTTTTTAGTTTTCTTAGAAGTATAAGTCAAAATCATTCCACTATGACAACATCCGCATTCAACCAAACCCCGCAACAGAGAATGATGCATTACCTTCTTAAAATTAAATCCGTCTTCTGAATTATTTTTCTTTATCTCTTGCACTTTATCCCATAGGGATTGACTGATAATGGCTTCGTGCTGACCGTCATATACTGTGCCTTTATGCACAACTTTACCGATATAAATCGGATTACTCAAAATGTGGTTTAATTTACATTGCTTCAATTCTTGACCATATTCTGTCGTTCCGTCATTCTTTAGGCGATCTGCCGTTTTGTAATTGTTCTCCCGCAAATAATTTCCGACTTCACGAACCGAACGGCAGCAACAATACTTATTATATATCAGCTTAACAATTTCGGCTTCCTCCGGATTAATAAGCAGTTTTTTGTTTACGGCATTATATCCAAACGGCACCCGTCCTCCCATCCACATTCCTTTTTTGCGAGAGGCGGCAACTTTATCCCTGATACGCTCGGCATCAACCTCGCGTTCAAATTGTGCGAATGATAAAAGCATATTTAAGGTCAATCGCCCCATTGAATCATATGTATTAAAATTTTGCGTAACCGATACGAAAGAGCATTGATGTGCATCAAATACATCCACCAATTTTGAAAAATCAGTCAACGAACGTGTTAAACGGTCGATTTTATACACGACGATCATATCAATTTTATCCTTACGGACATCATCAAGCAACTTCTGCAGAGCCGGTCGATTGATATTTCCACCGCTGTAACCGCCATCATCATAACGTTCGGGTATAACTTCCCAACCTTTATAAACTTGGCTTTTTATATAATTAAGTCCTGCCTCATACTGAGCTTCCAACGAATTAAATTCTTTTTCCAAACCCTCATCGGTGGATTTTCGTGTATATATTGCGCATCTGACCTTTTGCATTTATTTTCCCCATTTGCTTATGGTAAAGAATTCGCGACCGGATAGTTTCATTCCCGTAATGTGTTTAGCTATTCCCGATAAACTCTTAAACCATTGTCCGTTGAGTTCAAAACCCTCTTCCAAAACACGTACCACATAATCCGTGCCTTTATAATTCTTGACGATTTTTGTGCCTACCGGTGCAACTCTCGGTTTAGAAGATTTGACAGTGGATGCTGTGGACATTTTATCCAAAAGCTGACGTGTTTTCATTGGCAGTCCGCCAAATTCCAGCTCTTGCATTCGATAGCCGATGTTTTCAATGTAAAATTCGCGCGGACGGTTCTGAATTGTATAATTAAAATACTTCTCGAACAGCTTTTTTATTTCAGCATTCGTCAAATTCTGCATTTTTTCAAGTTGTTGTTCAATCATCGGTTATTACCTCCTGAACATTAGCAATGCTTGGATTTTTTTTATTATCCAGTCCTTTCTGCACAAAATCGCTGATTTTTTCGGATTTAAAATAGAGGAGTAATTCCGGTAGCATCAGCTTAACAATCTCTTCAATTTCGGTCATTTTGTTACCTCCTGAAGAGACCAAGCCCGCAAGCTAAAAAATCGTACTCAAAAAAGTAAAAAAAGTTTTTTCTTTCGTTTGCTGGTAGGAAACGAGATGCGAACCGTTAACAAAAAGCGCATAAAATAATTATGCTTATACAATAGGTTAGCGGTGGCAACATAAAACAGAGGTGTTACAACTCAAAAGTATAGATTTGTGCTAAAATAAGGATTTTTTATAAAAGAATAAAAAAGTATATTACCACTTTGAAGTTGCCACAGCTTTTCAAACAAACCGCCAATTCTGGCTTATGAGCGGTGGTATTTAAAAAAGAAAAAAGAGGAAATATAGCCTTCCTCTTTTTATATTGGTGATCCCAACGGGATTCGAACCCATATTGCCACCGTGAAAGGGTGATGTCCTAACCATTAGACGATGGGACCAATGTTATTTCAAAAGCATATATACTTGTATTTTTTGTAAACGTCAAGAACTTTTTTATAAAAAAGTGATTTTTTTAAATTTGCCGAGATAGAGTCTACGTCGCTGTTTTATAGTGCCCGATTGCACTTCGTTTGTCGGGTTATGACAATAAAATATATTTTCCGGTCATGCTTTCACCTTCTCTGTTATTCTGAAGCGAAGCCGAAGAATCTACAAACCATTTTGCCTCGTCCACCCCATCGTGTGCCGGCGCTCTAATCATCACCTCACGTGCTCTGCATCGTCAAGAGGCCAAAAGCTTTGCTGCTGCAATACAGTGCGATTCTTGTAAACCAAACACTCTTTAATGCATTCCGGCGATTATTGATACATTTCTTAAACTAAAAAGCAATCCTCTTGTAAATTTCCACATAAAATCTATTGACAATTCATCTAAAATTAATTTAATTTTTCTCTAAGGAGAAAAAGTTTGACCAGTATCAAATCCAAAATTGTTTTTGTAACGCTTTCTTTGCTGTTTGCTTTAGGATTGCTTGTTGTCAGTGCGGCAGTTATTGCTTTTTACCATGACCGAGAAATGATTATTGCCGGCAATAATGCTTCTGTTATGAATTTCAAAAGTCAAATGAATACCGAAATTGCCGAATTGGAAAAAAATGCCTTAGACCTTGCCTTAATCGGTGAATTTTATTATCAAAACAGCAAAGAACAATCGGTGGGCGAATTTTTTACCAAAGAGCTACTGGAAAATTATCCTAATACAATGGGAAACGGCATATATTTCCTGCCATATAAAATCCATCCTAACCAAAAAATTTCTTGTATTCATGCCGTTCGTAATGAAAATAAAGAGATTGAAATTCTTCCTTCTTGCGTTAATTCAACTTTTGATTATTTCAAACAAAATTGGTATCATGACATAAAAAAAGATTTATTGAACAATCACGTTGTTTCTTGGTCCAGACCATATAAAAGCACCCAACTCGGTATTTTGATGACAACAATCGGTGCCGGAATTTATGATGGAGATACTTTGGTCGGTATGGCTACTATTGATTGGGAATTAGATACTATTTTAAAATCCATATTAAAAATAAAACCGACCCCGAACAGTTTTACTCTCTTTGGAGATAAAACCAATGATTACATTATTGCCACAACGGAACCAGGTTTAGATAACGACGCTCTTATGGGTAAATCTTTGTCTCATATAAAATGGTATTCCAAAGATTTAGCCGACGGTGCGGTTTTTGATTATAAAGGTCAAAAATTTGTTTCTTATGTTAAACAATTAAACAACGGCTTTTTCCTGATTGTAAACGTGCCTTTGTTTGAGTTATTTCATGCCGCTGTTTTTCATCTGCTTATTTTGTTGGCCGTGCTTTTAACCAGCACTTTTGTAATCGTAACCGTCTTATATAAAATCTTAACCCGCAACATAAATCAACCGATAAAAACTCTGACGGAAATTGCCCAACAAATCAGTAACGGCGATTTGGAAAAAACTATTTATTTGAAAGAACCTTCCGAATTAGCTACACTTGCCGCTTCATTTAATAAAATGAAAACAGATATGAAAAACCATTTAACCAAGTTGGCGGAAGTTTCCCGCGAAAAAGAAAAAATGGCTTCCGAACTGGCAATCGCCAAAACCATTCAAGATTCTGTTTTGCCTAAAGATTTTCCGAAAAATGATTATTTTGAGCTGACTGCTTCAATGACTCCGGCACGCGAAGTCGGCGGCGACTTTTACGATTTTTTCCCGATAGATGAAAACCACGCCGGTTTGGTAATGGCCGATGTTTGCGGCAAAGGTATTACTGCCGCGCTTTATATGATGTCGGCCAAAACAGCCATAAAAAATATGTTGCAAGCCGGATATCCATTAAAACAAGCTATTTCCAAAGCCAATACGTCTTTATGCAACAACTGCGAACAACTTATGTTTGTCACGGCCTTTATCGGTATTTTGGATTTCAGAACCGGTATTATTGAATATATCAACGCCGGCCATTGTCCGCCGTTACAACGAAGCGATAATCAATATAAATATGTAGATGTTTCTAAAAATATGGTTTTAGGGGTCAAATCCGGCTATGACTTTAAGGTCGGACAAATAACCTTAAAAGAAAGCGATCGCCTGTTTTTATATACCGACGGCGTTACTGAGGCACAAACCAAAGAAAACAAGTTTTTTGGCGAAGAGCGCTTACTTAAAACACTTAATCAAAAAGATCTTTCTTTGTCAGAAACATTGGAACACGTCCATAAAAGCATTAAAAAATACATTAAAGATGCTCCGCAATTTGATGACATTACCATGATGATTGTTGAGTTTCGTCACAAAAAATAAATTAAAGATATGACCGCTGAAATCAGATTTTGTTTACCAACCGGAAAATGGGGATTTTTAAGCCCTTATGCCCCATTTCCGATAAAAATGTCGGTTGACGGAAATTTATATACTTTTCCAACGGTTGAACACTATTATCAGGCTATGAAATTTTACGCTGATGATTCGCGTTTTTGCACCATTTTAAACCTAAAAAATCCGGATGAGGCACGACTTTTAACCAAAACACCGGCATATAAAACCAATCGCCGCGCCGATTTTGAACAAAACAAATTTATTATAATGGAAAAAGGTTTACAAGCCAAGTTCAGCCAAAACCCCAAAGCCGCCGAATTATTAAAATCAACCGGCAACGCTGTTCTGATAAAATCATGCCCCATTTGTTATAAATGCGGCTTTGGCGCCGGTTCGGGCCAAAACCGCATGGGAATAATCATAATGAAAATTCGCAATAACTTGGTTTAATTTTATTTAACCGTAAAAGATTTTACATCAATCTTGGTTTTTTCCATAAATTCTTTATCAAGTTCACCGACAATTTCCAAAGTTGTATCCGGTGTCACATTCACACCGTGCCAATCTTCGTCATCTATTTCAATAATCACTTCGCCGGTATTATCCTTGAATAAATATTTTTCATCACCCAAACTGTTAGCGATTTTTCCCTCTAAAACAACAATGGAATCATCGCTCATATCCAATGCCTGTTGAACCGTAATTGTTTTCATAGACGGTGCACGCGGTCCATTAAAACCGCCGGCATTTTGATTATTTGTAAATTGTGCATTTGCTAATTGAACGCTGGCAAATATTGTTATTAAAGCCAAAAATATTTTTTTCATTATTCTCTCCTTAAATTTATGTTTCATTTTGCATTTTACTTATTTAATTTTTATTGTCTAATAAAAAAACGAAGCAAATTTTTATATTGTGAATAATTTAAATAATAAAAAAGAGGTGATATTTCACCCCTTTTTTATTAGAATTTTGCTGATTTTATTCAGCATTCCGCAGTTGCTTCAAAAGCCAAATCTTCAGCACAACGATTTATCATATTCATAAACTGTTGGCGTAAGAGTTTAGACTTAATCAGCTCACCGCGTTTAGCGACTTCAAACAAATTCTGCAAGCTCAGTTCTGACAGAACGCTTTCAACCTGCATCGGATTTTCTACCAGTAAAGTTGTCAGGCTCGGCCCGTTAAAATACTGATGATCCATCTCTTTTTGAATCAGATTCAGAGTTTTGGTCAAGCAGTCATTTTCGTCCTTGCTGATAGAGTCTTCGTTTTCAAACTGGTAATTCAGCAGTGTGTTATAGAGCGAATGCAGTCGGTCATAAGTTAACTCGCTTAAAGGCCGCTTAGCGAACTCTTCAAGCATTTTTCGCATATCGGCAGTCATAAGCCTTGTTTTAACGTTTATTCTTCTTCAAACCGCTGCATTTCATCAGTTGCCGTCAGCTCAGGATAATCCAAATTTTTGATATCATAAGCTTCCGCGCCCAGCCCGCTGACCGCAGAAGATTTATGTGCGCAAAATTCTATTGAACACCCTTTTGAAGCCAACAACAGCGTGCTGAAATCCTTTGAAAACATGAGAGAACTAGCAATTTCCTCATGCACGAAGAACTGCTTTAAACCCTTTTTACCCTTTGGCTCCACCCAAAAAGTAACAAACACACCGCGCTCCATTTCATCCATGCAGGTATGAAAAAACGGCGGACTGACTTTAATAAGCTTCCCTTTCATAGGCAAAAATAATTAAATGAATAAATATATAATTATACCGCATTGTCGCCAGTATATAAAACTTTTCCCATAAATGCAATTATAAAAAACATTAAATTACGGCTCTCCCGCACTTTTTCAAAACCGCCGACAAAATCCGGCGCTTTCAGCTTTTCAATTTGCTTATTTTTTCTCTTCGTGATATTCTTTTTCGGTATTAACGCGCCAAATCGCCATTTTATCGTGTTGTCGCCCTAAAATATGCTTAATCGCTTCAAAAGACGTTGCCATAGAGTGGTCCATATTATTATAGCGATGCTGACCGTTGCGCCCCACACAATACAGATTGTCAATTTTGTTCAAATACGCCACCACTTGGTCCATGTGCTCATAGGTGTCAAAATATGCAGGATAGGCTTTTTTCACACGCTCCACATGATAATCCAACACATCATCAGCGCTTTCAATCACTCCCATTTGCAAAAGCTCGGCCACCCCTTTTTGTTGCCATTTTTCATCGCTCATCTGCCAAAATTCGTCGCCTTCGTTGCAAAAATATTCCAGTCCGACCCAAACCGTTTGCTCCGGTTCTGCCACCAAATACGGCGACCAGTTGTTAAAAATTTGAATCCGCCCCATTTTAACGCCGCTGTCTTGCACATAAATCCAACAATCCGGCACAATATTATTGAGTGTTTTTAGGTTTGTTTCGTTTTTTAGCGCCAGTTTTTTCAAAAGCACGCCGACCGTCACAAAATCACGATACGGCAACCCGCCGGCAATATCTTGAATTTTCTGCGGCACTTCGTTCAAACCGGCCACCAAATCCTTAATCGGCATAGAAGAAATCACAATATCGGCAGGCAAAACCACTTCCTTGCCGTCTTTAACATAAGTCACTTCACTGACCATATTTTGATATTGAAACAGGCGAACGACCTTAGCGCCGGTAATTACTTTTCCGCCGGCATCTTTAACTTTTTGCGCCGCCAGCTCCCACAGTTGTCCCGGCCCGAATTTCGGATAGCTGAATTCTTCAATCAGCGAGGTTTCCACATGCTTATGTTTTGTAGGCACAATTTTCTGCCAAATATCACGCAAAATAGCGATAATGGATAACCCTTTAACGCGTTGTGCGCCCCAGTCAGCCGAAATGTTTTTCGGGTGTCTGCCCCACAGCTTTTCGGTATATCCCTCAAAAAACATGCTATATAAAACCCGCCCGAAACGATTGATATAAAAGTTTTCCAGTGAAGTTTCCGGCAGCTTTTTTATGAGCGATTGCGCATAGCTCAACCCTGCCCGAAACGTTGTTATCACCCCCATATTAAGTATGGTATTCATGCTTAATTTAATCGGATAGTCAAAAAATTTGCGTTTATAATAAATGCGCGACACACGCCGCCGTTTAAGCATCACCACATCATCTTTTTCCGGATTCGGTCCGAGAAAATTCAAATCCAATTGGCGCCCTATTTTCTTATCATCAAACGCCGGTTGCCCTTGCATCGGCATTAAATTATTCCACCATTCGGTCACTCGTTCATCTTTAGAAAAAAAGCGGTGCCCGCCGATGTCCATACGGTTGCCTTTATATTGCACGGTGCGCGAAATACCGCCGACAACATCATTTTCCTCCAACACTGTCACTTCATAATCTTCAGGGTGTTTAATCAGCTCAAATGCGGCAGTTAAGCCGGCAGGACCGGCGCCGATAATAACAACTTGCTTCATGAAAAATCTCCTTGTTTTACCCTCAATATAACGCCGATTTTTGCGCAAAGCAAAGATAAATTTTGACTTTTTAATAGCTAAAACTGATAACCCATATTGAGCAGGTAATAGACGTTATCATCTTGCGAAATCGGCGCACCAACGGTCGCTCCGAGTGTCCATTTATCGTAATTATATTGCGCTTTGGCATTCATCAGCCCAAAATTACGCTTGAGTCTATTGCTGACAATCTCATAGTTTCCGTCCATATCGGCCATTGTGGCTTTAGCACGATATTTCTGCCCAAACTCATGATAATATTTAGCACCGACAATTGCCGCCACCGCCTGATGCGTGTCAATCTCAAATTTTTTCTTCACGTCGGCCCCCACAAACGCTTGCGCCGAAATCACATTTTCGTCTTTAATTTTAAGCCCGCCGTCTTTTTCTTTGATATTATCCATATACAAGCCGGTCAAATTAAAGCCGATATTCGGTTCAAGCGCTACAATGCCGCCCAAATCGTAGCTTTGCCGTGCTTCAGAATCAAAGCCGTAAAAATATTCCTTGGTTGAAGCTTTATAGGTGTTCAGTGCTCCCGTGCGCCGATAGTGGCCAAAGGCCAAACCGGCTTTTGGTTTAATCATGGCACGCAGATAATCGGTCTCAAAAATCACCGGCGCATAAACCTCAAAAATATTATTATAGCGCGACCCGTCGCTGTCATAATCACCGTCCGTGCGAATAACGCTGGCACCCAAACCGGCACGCGTTTGGGCATTAACGACCGCATCATAATAGCCGTAAACGGCCGCCACCTTATCTTTATAACCGCTCACCTGCTGTTTGCCGTCCACATCATACACGTAGCCCACAGCGCCAAATTTTGCTCGCGAATCTTCATTTGTCGGCTCTAACAAATCATTGTTGATTTCACGTCCGACGGTTTTTTCGGCATCAAAGCTTTGCTTAGCCAAATTAGGCACCATGGCAAAACCGAATTCTTTATCAATAACATTTTGATATTGCGCCGCATTACCGGCAAGTTTCAGCAAATTAAACACGCCCTCACCTTTGCCGGTGTTATAATTTTGCTCAAAATAGTTGGCCAAATTCGGATTAAATTGGGTAGTTTGCGCAAATGGTTTCATGGTCATCACAATATCGGTATTACCGGACGTATTGAGCCGCTTTGTCGCATCAAACAAATATGATTCGGAAACCACATTAACGCCGTTATCGGCGCCGATAAGTGTATCGGCATTTGTATATGATGTTTCAAACCCGTCCTGCACAATGCTCGGTGCCGCATAAATCGTGCCGGTAAACGAATTAGCCGTATACGAGCCGCCTTGTCCCACGGCGTTGGTTTCGCTGTTTTCCGTGTCGGTGCCAAAGTCCACATCTTGCGTCGGCGTTATAATGTTGCCGGTGTTCACCAGCCGCACTGCCGACATTAAAGCCCGCGCTCCGCCGCTAAAGCCTAAAAGCGATGTCGGGCCGTTAGAAGACGTCGGCTCGCCGTAAACATAAGTCGGTTGCCCTTCTACTTTTGTGGCATTTTTATCTTCGTTGCTGTCCGGCAAAATGCAAACCCCGCCGTTAACACAGTTAACCGTCACATAATTCCAGTTAATACCTTCATTATATTTCATTTTATCAGCTTCATATTCTACCGGATCGGTGTTAGGTTTTTCTTTCAACGTATAATCTTTGCTGACATAAATGGCCTTAGATGTTGTCGGGTCATCAACGGTTATTGTGCCGGTATTTGAAATGGTTATATTGCTTTCATCAGACGGAATATAAACGTTCATACCCAGCGAATGTGCTCCCGTCACATAAATATTACCGCTGTTGGTCACGTTGCCGTTGTTTACGAAAATACCTTGTCCGTAATCACCCACGTAAATATCGGCGCTATTGGTTACGTTTGAACCGTTGCCGGCATAAATACCGTAAACATAGCGCCCCTCTGCACCGTTTCCTACGCTGATTTTTGGACCTTTACTGGTCACCGAGCTGTGTTCGCCCACCCAAATTCCGGCGCCAAAATCACCGACATTGATGGTTGCAAAGTTAGTAACGGTTGAAGCGCTACCGGCTTTTATGGCATAAACATAAGTTCCGGTTTCAGAACCGCTACCGACGCTTATTTCTCCGGCGGTGTTAATGTCTGCCGACGCACCGGCAATTATGGCCGAAGAATTGTTGCCCACACTAATGCGAGAATTAACATCGGTAGAAATTTCGCTGTCAAATCCCGTTTCAATCGCCACCGAGTTATTGCCGGCTTCCATGATATAATTATTGGTAATTTTACTTCCTTGCGCCGCATAAATCAATTTTGCGCCGTTACTATATGCGGCAGACCCTGCTTCGGCGGCAATTGTTCCGTCATTGGTAACGTCTATCGCACTTTCGCCGTAAATGGCATAGCTTCTTGCCGTATCTGCAGTTGAACCGCGCACCAAAATAGAAGCCGCCGATTTATTTTCAACCTTGTTGCTGCCCGAACCTTTTAAGTTAATGGCGCGACTGCCGTTTCCGTTTGTAATAATTTGTCCGTAATTTACCACACTGCTGTCGGTCAAATCCATTGCATAACTGTTAGCCGCAAATGTCTCAATTTTGCCCTGCTGCTGTTCTGTTCCGGCCTGTCCGTTTTGCAATGTAACGCCGGTGCTGCCGAAAATAGCCGTGCCTTGTGAATTCAGCGTAACCGTGCCGTAATTGTTCACACTGCCGGAATTGAGCCTGATGGCATATCCGCCGGTTTCGCCGGAAGCTCCCACGGTAATGATTGCATCTTTTTCATTGGTAATCGTTGCGCTTGAAGATTGCGCCCAAATACCATTGGCATTTTGACCGTCAGATAAAGAAATGCTTTTATTATTGGTTATGTTTACGCTGCCGGTTGAAAGTGCATAAATACCTTTAGCGCCGCTTTTTGTCAGCAAAATTTCACCGTCATTGGTTACTGTTGCGGTTTTACCACTGCTGATAGCCGTGCTGTTAATGCCATTCATTAAAATTAATCCGGTTGCCGTATTGGTTATTTCTGCGCCGTTATCGGCCAAAATACCGATGCCGCTGCTGTTTGTCATCTCTATTAAACCGCTGTTGCTAACTCTGGAACTATTGCTTCCGCCGCTGATATTGATGCCCGTGCTGGCTAATCCGTTGGCTGAAATACTGCCGCTGTTGGTTAATGTTTTTACGGAAGTTGTTGCAATACCGGTGCTGAAATTTCCCGTCAAATTGATTTTTCCGGCATTTGTCACCGTATCTGTTTCACCGCTTCTGATACCCACGCTGTTAGCGCCTGTCATAGAAATTTGTCCGTCATCTTTGCCGTTTAAAATCTCTGTGCCCGAATTGGCAAAAATACCATAGCTGCCATAGCTGTTTACGGTAATTTTACCGTTATTGGTAACGGTGCCGATTTTATCGCCGCCGATGGCATATCCGCCGGATTGCGTAGAGTCTTCACCAACCGTAATTTCGGCATTTTTCGCGTTTGTCACACTTAAAGTAGAATCACTGCCAAATCCGCGAATAGCGTAAACGTTGTTGCCGAGCACCGAAATATTTTTGTTGTTAACCACATTGTTTGTGCCCAACGTATAAATGGCGCTGGAGTTATCATTATATGATTTTATCAGATTATTATTTTCCACCGCCAGCTGATTTTTTGCCAGCACCGCATAGCTGTCTGCCGTGTTATATAAATGGATTTCGCCGTCATTTGTCACTTTTCCGGTTGCCGTATCGGTTGAAGAAATACCATAACTTTCCCTAACTCCTTGTGTCTGTGTGCCCACCTGAATAACACCGGTTGTATCATTGATAATATTGGTTGAACCGGCTGCAATCATCGCCGCGCTGTAATCTTTATCAATATTAAACGCGCTTTTGTTGGTTACCGTGCTGTTTTCGGCATAAATACCGTTGCTGTAAGGGTTTTTAAGATTGATTGTGCCGCTATTGGTAATTTCGCCGGCAATGGTTGAATAAATGGCATAGCCGACTTGCGCCGGATTATTATAAAAATCAATCACGCCGCTGTTTTTAATAATCATCGGCTCTTCCGAGCTGTCCGAGGCCGAGCCGCTTTGCACGGCATAAATGGCATAACTGCTGCGCACCGGTGCTCCGTCTTGCCCCACCGTAATATGCCCGCCGGCATTATTATAAATATTCATCGGTTGAGAGGCAAAAATACCATAAGCATTGTTTGAATAAACATTGATATCCGAATTATTGTTAATCACGCTGTCAGCACCTTGCGCATAAATTCCGGCGCCCGATGTTGTTGTCCACACGTTAATCTGTCCGTTGTTGTCAATTTGCGCCGCACTGGCCGCATCGGTAGTAAAAATACCGTAACTGTTTGCCACGTTTTTACCGTCTGCGCCAATGTTGATTACTCCGCCGACGGCATTCTGAATAATAGACGCTCCGCGCGCATAAATCCCCATGCTGTTCATATTGTTAATTTTAATTGTGCCGGCATTTTGCACCGTGCTTTTGTTGAGCGCAAACATACCGATAGAATTTCTGAAATCGGTTTGAATAAGCGCGCCGGCCGCATTTTTCATCGCCGCATTTTGCGTAGAATTGCTGACCATGGCAACAGAGCCGAGTGAATTGGTTAAAATCAGTGCCTCATTAACAAGTTGAGCATTACTGTCTGTATCGGCCGCCAAAAACATACCGATTGTTCCGGTTGAATTTTCGGTTTCACTGGTTGTAATGTTGATTGTGCCGCGGTTAAAGGCCTTACCTTCCTGAGTTTCCACCGCCATCGCCGTCACGTTTGAAGCTTCTTTGATGTTAATTGTGCCAAGCACATCATTAAAAATTTGTTCGGTATTTGAAGTTGTCGGCGCGGCTGTTGTGCCCGAACTGCCCGACGAGCTGTCAGATGTCAAAGTCTGTGCTTTAGTGTTCATCACGGCAATTATATTTTCCGGCGTATAATCTTTAAAAACATCTATACCGGTTGCAAACGGCGTTGTCACGGCATTTGTCGGCGTAGCCATATAGTTGATTTCGCCGGCATTGTGCAATTCGCCGTATGCGCCGCCGAAAACGTGCGTATCGCGTGCGCTGGCATAAACATTGATGTTACCTTTGTTTTCAAGTTTAGTTGCGCCGGCAAAATCGTTTTGCATGGCCATAGATTCATAAGAATAAATATTGATATTACCGGTGTTTTGCAAATCGGGTTGCTTACTGCTGCCATAACCGTAAAGCGCAATATTATTTTTATAAGCATTGGTTTGCGATTCGCTGACCGGCTTACCCAAGGTTATGGTGCCGGTGTTTTTCAATGTTCCACCGTTAAAAGAGGCCATACCATAGCTGTTGCTGGCCTGCAAATTGATGTTACCGCTGTTAATAATTTGTTGTGTGGCCGAGAGTGTATCCGCCAATTTTCCGGCACCTTTAACCGCCAACATACCATAATTTATTCGGTTATTGCCCGCGGTTGCGGCAATTGTAATATCACCGCCGTTAGTCAAATTTCCGCCGTGCACCGATTGCATACCGGCTGCCGCGCTCACATTGGCGGCTGTGCCGGCATCATCAAGCGATATTTTTATTGTTCCGACATTTGTTGCCTTTGTATTGGCATCGGCGCGCATGCCGATAATTCCGCCCAATCCCGATTTTAGGGTCGTGCTGTCGCTTGGCGTATAAACACCGCTGTATTTCAAATCTATCGCCCCGTTATTGATCAGCGAAGCGTTTTCGGTGCGGTTAATGTTCTGAGAACCGTTAACAAAGGCGTCATCAAGCCAACTGCCTATACCCACCAATGATACCAAAACCGAATCATTGGTTGTCCCCAAGCTGTTGGCCGATAAATAAATTTTTCCGCTGTAGTCATTTTTCACTCTAACAGTGTTTGAACTCAAATTCGGACCCACATTCAAAATCATTGCTTCCATACCGACCATGGTGCCCGATGCCGGCACCGGATCGCTGGAAGAATCACCAAAATTAAAGGTATCGGAAGCCAGTTTACTAATTCCGCTTTCACTTTGCGCGGTAGAAACCGTTGCCGTGCTGATGGCCTGCACTGCCGAACCCTTAATATCTCCCAAATTGAGAATGCTTGAATTAGTATCGGCATACATACCGACAATAGAATTTGTTGTTTTATATCCGGTAAAGTTAAGGTCTATTCCGTTTGTGCTTGAACCGTCTATAATACCGCTGCCCTGATTAGTCACCGATGACGATTCGCTGCCCACCATACCAACCGCGCTGTTAAACGCGTTGACATTGATATACCCTTCATTTATGGCCGAGCTGGATTTTGCGGCGTCCATACCGATTGTGCCGGCACCCAGTTGCAACACCGTGTTAATTTTATTGGTAAAAGAGCCGCCGTTTACAGATTTTAACACCACGTCCATATATTCGGTGCCGGATAATACATTAGAAAGCAAGTTAACATCAACGGTTTTATCTAAATTTTGAGCGGTGCGGGTGCGATTTTGGCTGTTTGCCGCTACCCCTGATGTTTGTTCAATAATGTTACCGCTGGTTGCGCTGTGCGTTCCAAGGCTGTTGTATGGTTCACCGGACGGGCTCGGGCTGTCATCACCCTTACCGCCGTGATGATGTCCGGCAATTAAAGCGATGGCACCGCCGATAAGCAGCAAGCCGCCAAGCCCCCACCACACTCTTGAGCTTACCTTATATTCTTCTTTTCCCAAAGCGCCGTAAGCATCGCGCGAAGTGGCATCAACCGGCACGGCTCGTGAATTATTGACAAAGCCTTCATAGTTTGAAACACGCTGCACGCACGGATGGTGCGGATTAGCACCGGCGGCACGAAAAGCGTTATATGTGTAGGCATCGCCACGCATGGCCGCCACACACAAACCGGTATTACCGTCCCTGTTAAGCGAATCAATGTTGAGACCGCGATAAACCGAGGCTCGTAACGCTTCCACATTACCCTGCTGAGCAAGCGAATACATTTGGTCAAACGATTCCGGTGCCAGCCCTGCTGCCCGAACCGGACGCGGTAAAACTGCCAGCATAAAAGCGTAAGCCGTTATGCCGCAAACAATCTTTGTAAACATCGCGTTTTGGCGCATTATATAGCCTTTCTAATGCTTTTAACTCAGCATTATCGTAGCTATAAAGGTTTAAGTTTTAGTTAATCTGGTGTTTTTTTAAAATAATGTCATCCTCGCACTTTTTTAACCTGTCATGCAGAGGAGCCGTAGGCGACGAAGGCATCTCCGCACGCCAGTGCGGTAAAAAAAACAATGTCATCCTCACACTTTTTTAACCTGTCATGCAGAGAAGCGTTTTTTCTCGTCAGACAAAGCAAAGCGCCTATTGTTTTTGCAAAGCCCGGCGCGCCGCTGTCAGCGCATCGTCCACTTTGTTCGGATTATCAACGGCATAAATCATATATTGCAAGGCAAAACTGCAAAACCGCCCACCGGCACACGCACAACCGGCCCGTGCTTTTTCAAACGGAAACGGTGTCGGTGAAAACTTATCGTTCGGCTTAGCTACATTAAAGTGATATTTCGGTCGCACCGGACGCCGCCGCAATTGCCCTTGCGCGTCCAAATATTCTTCCGGCTTATCCGGTTCCGGCGGATTGTCAATGGTTGTCAGTGCAACATCTTCGCCGTTTCCGTCAACATAGCCGGTTGCCACCGCTTGCAAACCTTTTGACAAATCGCCCCAGTTCAATAGCGCCAAATTGATGCAAACTTTTTGCTCTAATCCCTGATATGACATTTTAAATGTCGGCGAGCTGATTTGTTCTTTTTTATTTTCAATCGGCACCGACGGCAAAATCACAATGTCACCGCCATACGGATTAACAATTCTGCCGTTTTTAATCAATGACTTCGGCACTGCCCCTGATTTAAGCAAAAAATTGTTGTTCAAAACCATGTCTGAACCGTGAATCATATAAACTTGGCGAATATTATCAACAATCTGCGAAATTTGCGCCACCGTATAATTCAGTTGCGTCAAATCGTTCACCCGTTGATATGAAAATTGCACAAACTTGACAACAAGCACCGCAACACCAAGCAACAACGACAATACAACACAGATAATCAAAAGAATTTTATTTTTTTTACTCAGTCGTGAAGTGCGCTTAATTTTAATTTCCCGCTCTTCCACCTGCTCATTAGCCGGCGTGGCAGATTTTGCTTCTTTAATGCTGTTTTGCTTGGTTTCAGCCACCTTTTGTCCTTTCGTTTATCCGACGATTCGTCCGTGACAATGCTTAAATTTCTTGCCACTGCCGCAAGGACACAAGTCGTTGCGCGCCACATTGGCAAAAATATTTTGCTCGCCGGCGTCGCTGTTAATCACTTGCCCGTTATGCACAGCGTCCATCTTGCGATTTTGTTCTTTATCCATTGCCTCTTGCATCCGCTCTTGCGAATTGGTTTGAATAACCGTATGGCAAATCACAACGGTCACGCGCTGTTTTAGCGTATCCAACAGGTTAGAAAACATATTAAACGCTTCTTTTTTATATTCGTTCAGCGGGTCTCTTTGCCCATAGGCGCGAAGCACAATTGTATGCCGCATCAAATCCAACGTGGCAATATGATCTTTCCACAGTTGGTCAAGCACTTGCAACAAAATGCTCTTTTGCACCATTTTAACCACATCATCAGGCAAGGTGCTTTCGCGTTCTTTAAGCCGTTCGTCAATCTCATTTAAAATCTTTTCTTTGAGTGTTTCGCTGTCAATATCCGGCTCGTTGCATAAATTTCCTATTGGTAACACAAAACCGGTTGCTGCTTGCAAATCTTGCTTTAATCCGTCTTTGTTCCATTCTTCCTGCGTGGTGCCGTAAGGAATGTGCGCATCAATAATGGCACCCAAATATTCATCGCGCATTTCTTTAATAGAATCCGACAAATCGTCTTCTTCCATAATCTGCCGCCGCTCTTCATAAATAATCTTACGCTGATCGTTCATCACGTTGTCATATTTAAGCAAGTCTTTACGAATATCAAAGTTGCGCTCTTCCACTTTTTTCTGTGCTTTTTCCAGTGCTTTGGTAATCCACGGATGCACCAGTGCTTCGCCTTCCGGCAAGCCCAGACGGTGCAACACGTTAGACATTTTATCCGAGCCGAAAATGCGCATCAAATCATCTTGCATAGAAAGGAAAAACTTAGAAGTCCCCGGATCGCCCTGACGTCCCGAACGACCGCGCAACTGGTTATCAATACGTCGGCTTTCGTGGCGTTCTGTGCCTAAAATATATAAACCGCCGGCCTTGAGCACTTTTTCCTTATCGGCAGCCACTTCGGCTTCAATCTTTGCTTTCAGCGCCGCCTTTTGCTCTTCGCTTTCATCGCCTTTCAACATCTCTTTCAGCTTCATATCCGGATTGCCGCCCAACTGAATATCGGTGCCGCGTCCGGCCATGTTCGTGGCAATCGTAATTGCGCCCGAAACACCGGCTTGTGCCACAATTGCCGCCTCGCGTTCATGATAACGCGCATTCAGCACTTCAAACTTCAAATCCGGCGCCGCCTGATGTAACATTTCTGCCACCACTTCCGATTTTTCTACCGAGGTAGTGCCGACCAAAACCGGCTGCCCGCGCTTGTGACAGTCTATAATTGTTTTGATAATGGCCTTATATTTTTCGTCCTCGGTGCGATATACTTCGTCTTGCAAATCTTCGCGCAACACCGGCTTATTGGTCGGAATCTCCACGCACATCAGACCGTAAATATCGTTAAATTCGGTTTCTTCGGTCATCGCCGTTCCGGTCATACCGGCCAATTTCGGATACAGCCGGAAATAGTTTTGGAAGGTAATTGATGCCAACGTCTGATTTTCCGATTGAATTTGCACTTTTTCTTTGGCTTCCAATGCTTGGTGCAAACCGTCGCTAAAGCGGCGCCCTTCCATAATACGACCGGTAAATTCGTCCACAATCACCACCTTGCCGTCTTTCACAATATAGTCCACATCGCGCTGAAACATTTTGTGCGCGCGCAAAGCATTGTTAACATGTTGCACCAAATTGACATTACCGATGTCATAAAGCGAACCTTCTTTAATTAATCCGGCCTGCCGCAGCAGCTCCTCAATATGTTCCATACCGCTTTCGGTCAAAGTGATATTTTTCTGTTTTTCGTCTTTTTCGTAGTCCGATTCGCTCAACTGCGGAATAAGCCCTGATACGGTCACATAAGTTGCCGACGAATCCTCGGCCTGACCGGAAATAATCAGCGGTGTTCTGGCTTCATCAATCAAAATGGAATCCACCTCATCAACAATGGCGTAGTTAAAGTCGCGTTGCACTTTTTCGGCTAGGCTAAACTTCATATTATCGCGCAAATAGTCAAAGCCCAGTTCATTATTGGTGCCGTAAACAATATCGCTGTTATAGGCCATACGCCGCTCATTGTCGTTTTTGCCGTGCACAATATAGTCCACCGTCAGCCCTAAAAAGCGATAAATCTGCCCCATCCATTCAGCATCGCGCTTGGCCAAATAATCGTTGACCGTCACCACATGCACACCTTTGCCGCTGAGCGCATTCAAATATGCCGCCAAAGTTGCCACCAATGTTTTACCTTCGCCGGTTTTCATTTCGGCAATCATACCTTTATGGAGCACAATACCGCCGACAAGCTGCACGTCGTAATGACGCTGTCCCATCACTCGCTTAGCTGCCTCGCGCACCGTTGCAAACGCTTCCGGCAGCAAATCATCAAGCGATTCGCCTTTTTTCAAGCGCTCACGATATTCATCGGTTTTTGCTTTCAGTTCATCGTCCGAAAGTTTTATAAAGTTCGGCTCTAATTCATTGATTTGTTGAACGATTTTATATTGTTTTTTCACAAAACGGTCATTGGCACTGCCAAAAATTTTACGCGCGATTTTTCCTAACATTTATATTCCTTACTTATTCTGTCATTACCTGACAGTTCTTTCCTGTCATTACCCGACAAGCGAAGCGCGATCGGGTAATCTCAGCAATTTTACACTTCAACACACTCTACATTTAGTTTGAATAAAACCTAAAGTCAAGACTCTGCTCAAAAGTTATAAACCTATATCAAAAAATCCTTTGAATTTTGCAAATATTACATATATGATGAAGCAAAAATAAAACTGTCATCTTTGCGCTCCGATACGCATAGCAATTCAGCGCGAAGTCAGATTTCGGCAAAAAATAAATTATTTACCGAATTTAAAGAATAGTTTTATAAAACTGGAAAAAAGTTTATTTGAGGAGGATTTAATGCAAAAAAAATATCTGTTTGCCACAACCGCTGCAATCGTCGTATTGGTTGCCGGTGCGTGGACATATAAAGTTTATGCCGAGCGCAATAACGGCGTAGCGGCCATTGTCAACGGTGAGCAAATTACCGTAGCCGAAGTCAAAGCGGCTTATGAGCAAACCCCGCAGTTGGCCGCCCAAGGCGTTAAGTTTGAAGATTTTTACGGCCATGCGGTTGATGTTATGGTTAACAGCAAATTGGCATTACAGGCCGCCACAAAGGCCAATGTTCAGGCCACTCCGGAATATCAGGAACAGCTGGCAAATCTGCAAGATGAATTGGCTCGCCAAGTTTATATTGAACAGCAGGTTGAAGCCCGCGTTACGCCGGAAGACGTTAAAAAAGTTTATGACGAATATTTGCAAAGCTTCAAAGGCCAAAAAGAAATCAAAGCCAAACACATTTTGGTAGAAGATGAAGCTTTGGCCAAAGACATCATTAAACAACTTGATAACAAATCGGCAACATTTGTGGATTTAGCCTTAAAATATTCCAAAGATCAGCCGGATTTGCCGTATTTCACCGCCGAAATGATGGTGCCTGAATTTTCGGCAGCTGCTTTTGCCATGGAAAAAGGCACATATTCCAAAGAGCCGGTAAAGACCGAGTTCGGCTATCATGTTATTTTGATAGAAGACGTGCGCGAAACCAAACCGCTTACCTTGGAAGAAGTAGAACCGCAAATCAAAGCCAACTTGTCGCAACAGGTTGTGGAGCAAATCGTGCAAGAGTTAAACTCTAATGCCGAAGTTGAAAAGTTTGATTTGGAAGGCAAAAAAATAGAGGGTAATTTGGCACCGATTCCGGCCGCACCTCAAGCGCCTCAATCCGCCGAAAAAACACCGGCCGCCAAATAATTCTTTCCTCTGTCATGCAGAGGAGCCGTAGGCGACGAAGGCATCCCCGCACTTTCCCTTCCCCTGTCATGCAGAGGAGCGTAGCGACGAAGGCATTTCCGCACTTTAGTGCGGTAAATGTGCTAATTATCGGACTTACGTCCGAAGATTGTTACGTCATGCTTCGCACTCCTCACAATGACAAAGAGTATGTCATGCAGAGGAGCCATAGGCGACGAAGGCATCCCCGCACGCCAGTGCGGTAAAAAACAAAGTCCCTCTCGGTGCTTTACCTCGTCATTCTGAGCCGTTAGGCGAAGAATCCAATAACCATTTCGTCGCCGCACTTACACAGAGCAACCGAATTTTCAAACACTAAAAACCGCCGACCTTTAAGCCGACGGTTTTTTTGTTGTATGAGTATGCTTTTTAATTGATTATTTTTTCAATGACTTGGCCACATTTTCGGTAATATCTGTGCCGCCGAAAACCACAATGCCTTTGGCAAACACATAATCATAGCCCGATTTTTTAGCTTCATCAGAAATTAACTTAGACAGTTCGGCATCAATGCTCTGCACTTTTTGCGCATATTCCGATTGCAAAGCCTGCTGACGTTGATTGAGTTCCTGTTGATATTTTTGGAACAAAGCCGCCTTAGTGTTTTGGTCGGTTTGTTGATTGATCTCGGCATTAGCGCTGTTAACCCATTGTTGCAAACCGACGAGTTGATTTTGTCTTTCTTGTCTTAAAGCCATTACGGATGGTGTTTGGCTCACCAGTCTTTGCACATCAACAACGGCAATTTTAGATGTATCCATTGATGATTTTGTAGCAGAAGCCGAGCTGGTGCTTGTTTTAGCACTTGCTGTAGAAGTTGTTTCTTTTTTACCAGATTTTTTTAACATATTAGTTCCTTTCCGTAGATAGCTTATTTTTTCATTGCTTCTGCAATTTTATCGGTAATATCTTCGCCGCCGTAAACGACAATACCTTTAGCAAAAACATATTCCAATTTTTCTTTTTTTGCCACATCGGCAATCAACTTAGAAAGTTCGGCATCAATGCTCTGCACTTTTTGCGCATATTCCGATTGCAAAGCTTGCTGACGTTGATTTAATTCCAACTGATATTGTTGCGTCATGCGATTGCGGTTAGCTTGATTAAGTTCTTGTGCAATCTGCGCATTAACGGCGTTAATCCATTGTTGCAGAGCCACATTTTGATTTTGTGTTTCTTGTCTTAAAGCCATAACAGACGGTGTCTGATTGACTAATTTTTGAATATCTACAATACCGATTTTCGGTGCTGCTTTTTGTTCGCTTGCCATAGTAAAATCTCCATTGTTTATAAATTATCTTTGTTGATATTAATACGTTCTATACCGTATCTGAAAAGAGTTAATAAAATATAAATTTTTTATACTTATGCGACATTTTCTTTTGCTAACCACTCATCGCACTTTTTTCCTTGTCATGCAGAGGAGCCGTAGGCGACGAAGTCTTCCCGCACTTTCTCTTTCCTTGTCATGCAGAGGAGCCTTGAAAAGGCGACGAAGGCATCCCCGCACGCCAGTGCGGTAATATATAAACTATAAACAGTCATGCCTCCGCGCTTTGCGCGGTCAAGGCATTTACAAATTCTTATAATAAAAAAGTGGTATAATCAAACATCCCTGTCATGCAGAGGTAAAACCGAAGAATCCAGTAAAAAATAATGTCATCCTCGCACTCCTTTAATAATGTCATCCCCGCACTTTCTCTTTCCTTGTCATGCAGAGGAGCCGTAGGCGACGAAGGCATCCCCGCACTTTAGTGCGGTAATATATAAACAAGTCATGCCTCCGCGCTTTGCGCGGATAAGGCATCAGAAGCTTCGCTGCTGCTTACGCAGTGCAAATTATTTTTATTATCAATTTCATTCAAAAAAAATATCCCACGGTTTTAACCACGGGATAACTTAAAGACAGTCTTTTATTATTATTTCTTCTTCTGATTCTGATACAGCCGAAAACGCTTATCAATTTTTTTCTCATCCTGATTATGCACATAAGGCTTATTATAAAACTTAAGCGCAATCGTGCAATCGCTGATAAAACACTTGCATTGTTTAAAGGCCTCTTTTCCGTTCAGCGGCGTTTTAAACACCTTGCCTTCATCAATGGTGGTCAAAGTATTGATGTCTTTTTCGTCCTGATTATCAGCCAACACATAATTAGCTAAGTTATAAGTGCCGTTATCGGGATTTTTTGGCGAACGAAACGACGGTTCAATCCCCATAAAGTTCGGATATTGCGCCGCCCAATCCACTTGCGCCAGTTGCATACATTCATAACGGTTTAAGTTGGTCAGCACCAACAAATATGCCGTCACACCGCTGTAAACCTCATGATAATGCTTTTGTTTGTCATAAAGCGCAAAATACAAAGTCCGCTCTTTTTTGTTATAGACCGCCTCATCAATAATAAATTCGCCGTTAAACGGATTAGAGATATGCAATGAGCCTTCTTTTTTAAATGTTGACATATCATAAGGCAGAGCGGTCATAGCCACCATGTTTGTGTTCAAATTTTTATATTTATCTTTGCCGAAAGATTTATCAATTCCTTGCGTAATTGTTGTAATATCGCGCATGGCTGTTTGCAATTTTTCGCGTTCAAAATGACCAAAATATAAGAAATACAAACCAACCAAAACGTTGGCGCCGACAAATAAAAACCCAAAATACTTGGCTAAATCAATTTCGCTTGCAGAACTATCTCTTTTCATCGTAATATCCTAAAGTTCCATACTGCTCAAGTCTAGTATATTTTATAAATAGCTGTCAAGCACTTTATTATATATATGCCTATTTGCAATAATTGGTCAGTATTGACGAATAATGCCCGACAAAACCCCCTGCACTTTAACCCTGTCAGCCGAAAGCACGCGCGTTTCATAGTCCTTATTGCACGGAATAAGCCGCACCATATCCCTATCTTTTTTCAAAATCTTAAGCGTTGCCTCCTGATTATCCACCAACGCCACCACAATTTTGCCGTTATCAGCTTGATTTTGTTTGCGAATAATGGCGGTGTCTCCGTCCATGATACCGGCCTCAATCATTGAGTCGCCCTCAATTTTAAGCGCATAAAATTGCCCCAGCGCCACCATTTCAAACGGCACCTGAATGGTTTCGGTTTCATTGGCTATTGCTTCAATCGGCGTGCCGGCGGCAATTTTTCCGTAAAGCGGTATAACGGCCGAACTGTTTTTAAGTGCTTGTTCGCGCTTTTTTTCTTCATCAATAACCGCTTGCGGTTTAAATCGCGGCATACGAATAACTTCCAGCGCCCGCGCCTTATGCGGCAACCGGCGGATAAAATTGCGCTCTTCCAAAGAGCTGATAAGTGCGTGTATTCCCGATTTAGACTTCAGTCCGATGGCCTCTTTCATTTCATCAAACGACGGACACTGTCCTTTTTCTTTGTTAATTTTGTTAATAAACACCAGCAGATTATATTGTTTTTCCGTCAGCATAAGCATCTCCTTACAGTCGGCACAGGCCTTATCATAAAAATTTGTTCTATATTAGTTCTGCCTTTTCCCCTTGTCAAGCAAAAACCTCGTCTAGCTGGTGCTTACTTGTAATTTTTTTCCTTGCGTAGCATTATCTACGCGGCGTCTAAAAATTACGGCGTAATCACGCACGCTATCCACGCACGCTATCCGAGGTTTTAACCTTGAACGAACAGGCATAATTACTTGCAATTTTTCGCTTATGTAGCTCTATCTACACTGCGTGAGAAAACTTTCTTCGCACTGCGTAAGCAGCGCCGAAGGCTCTTTAAGCTCATTATCCGAGGTTTTTAAAAAAATGACCTGTCATGCTGAGGAGCCTTTAGGCGACGTGAGCATCTCCGCACATCGTGCGGTAAAAAATAATCTGTCATGCCTCCGCGCTCTTTATTTAAAATGTCATCCTCGCGAAGGCGAGGATCTCGGCAAATTTATAATGTCATTCCTCGCACTTTCTTTTTTTATAATGTCATCGCTCGCTTTGCCGTAAGGCAAACGCGTCAAGCGATCTTCCGCTTTTATCTTTCCCTTGTATTACAATGACGTGCACCAGCACCCAATAATGTCATCCTCGTCCTCTTTTTAATCTGTCATTACCCACTCAGGCAGGTAATCTCGGCTATATAAAATCCTCCTTAAAAACCGACCTCGTTAAAAGCGTTTACAGTTGACTCTTTTGCAAAAAATGATATTTTACTCATAAAAAATGAAACAGTGCTCAGACGGCCAAAAAAACGACCTTTATTTGAGCGGATATTTTTGGAACGAAAAAATGGATAACAAAACAATATATGCGTTGTCAACCGTGTTCGGCAAATCCGGTGTGGCGCTGATTCGCATTTCCGGCACTCAGGCTATGCAGGTTTTTGCGCACCTGACCGATTTACCGCCGTCAAAGGTCATTGACCGCAAAATGCACTATCTACCGCTTTACAATGACGTGGCAACGCCAAACCGCCAAATGCTTGACCGTTGTATGTTGGTGGCCTTTCGTGCGCCGCATTCGTTTACCGGCGAAGACACGGTTGAAATCAACTGCCATGGCTCTAAAGCGGTTATACACAGCATTATTGACACGCTGTCGCAGTTGCCGGATTTTCGCTTGGCCGAACCCGGCGAATTTTCGCGCCGCGCATTTTATAACGGTAAATTGGATTTAACTGCCGCTGACGGTTTGGCCGACTTGATTGATGCTGAAACCGCTTTGCAGCAAAAAGTTGCTTTGCAGCAAATGTCCGGAACACTGTTCAGCCTGTATGATGAATGGCGAAACAGCCTTGTATCAATGCTTTCGCATATAGAGGCTTATATTGATTTTCCTGATGAGGATATTCCTGAAAACACCGTTCAAGAAATGGAAAACACTGTTTTTAAAATAAAACAAGCCATTAAAAAGCACCTTGCCGATAATAAAATAGAAGAACGATTGCGCGATGGTTTTCGGGTTGTCATTGCCGGTCCGACCAATGCCGGCAAGTCCAGCTTGATTAACGCTATCACCAAGCGCAATGTGGCGATTGTGTCGGATATTGCCGGCACCACGCGCGATGTTATTGAATCGTATGTTGATTTAAACGGTCTGCCGATTATTTTTTCCGATACAGCCGGTTTGCGTGATTCGGATGATGCCATAGAGAAAATCGGCATTCGCTTGGCACAAGAAAAAATTGCCGCCGCCGATTTTAAGTTGTTTTTGTTTGACGCAAGCGCTGATTCGCCGCAAATTTTCGCACCATATTTAGAATCTGAAAACAACTATTTACTGGTGGCCAATAAAAGTGATAAATTAACTCCGGCCGAGCGTCAAGCCCTAATAGAACAGGGTTGCGTTCTGATTTCGGCCAAACAGGGCGAAAACATAACCGTTGTTACCGACAAAGTGGCGGCCTATTTCAACAATATGTTGGCGCAGGCACCTTCGGCTATCATCACACGCCAACGCTATCGTGAAGCGTTGTCAGAGTGCATAGAAAATCTTGAGCGCTTTGATTTAAATAAAGAAATAGAGCTTGCGGCTGAGGACATTCGCTTGGCCTGTCGCGCTATCGGCAAAATTACCGGTCGGGTTGAAGTAGATGAAATTTTGGATAAGATATTTTCGTCTTTTTGCATCGGTAAATAACAAAAACCCGTTTTTAATAGTCATCTACTTGAACATCTTCTTGCTTATGTAGTTTTATCTACACCGCGCAAGAAGATGTTCTTCGTATCTGACTCATTAAAAATGGGTTTAGGCTTGAACAGGCGCTTTGCTTATGTAGCATTTTCTACACCGTGTGAGAAAACTTTCTTCGTATTAAGCTCTTTATCCGAGGTTTTAAAAATAACCTGTCATGCTGAGGAGCCGTTTCCTTCCTCTTGTCATGCAGAGGAGTGTTTGTAAAACACGACGAAGGCATCTCCGCACTTTAGTGCGGTATTATATATAAACTATAAACAGTCATGCCTCCGCGCTTTGCGCGGTCAAAGCATCAGAAGCTTCGCTGCTGCTTACGCAGTGCAAATTCTTATAATACAACCAAACCGTTGTTTTTTCATCGCAACGAATGTTTTTTTGCCTGATTTGTATCTTATTCTATATATATAAAAGCACTGCAACTGCTAAACGAATCGCTGTATTTAAAATTTTTCGTCGTCGGTTTTTGTTCTTCAACTTGAATCAGCTTCTCAATTTTACCGATTCAAACTATTGAGTTGACTCAGTAAAATACTCAAAACGGTGTATTTAAATTTTTTGCTTTAATGTCGTAAATTTGTGTTTGAATCAAAATCTCAACATCTCCGATTCAAGCCTTTGAATTGACTCAATAAAACCTCAAAACAGTGTATTTAAATGCGCCGAGAAAGGCAATTTGCTTGCAATTTTAAAATAAATGTGCTTAATTAGCCCTAATTTAAATGAGGCAAAAATGGAAAATATATATGATGTTATAGTGGTTGGCGGCGGTCACGCCGGTTGCGAGGCTTGCGCGGCAGCGGCGCGCACCGGTGCTCAAACACTGCTCGTTACTCATAAAATCGCTACAATTGGCGAAATGTCGTGCAATCCTGCCATTGGCGGTCTGGGTAAAGGTCATCTGGTGCGCGAAATTGATGCACTTGATGGCTTGATGGCACGTGTAATTGATAGGGCCGGCATACAGTTTCGTATGCTTAATTTGTCAAAGGGACCGGCTGTGCGTGGTCCGCGTGCTCAGGCCGATCGTGAGTTATATCGCAAATATATGCTTGAAGCCCTGCAAAATACGCCGAACCTGACCATTAAAGAGGCGGCCGCCGAAGGCTTGCTTTTTGCCGGCGATACCGTAACCGGCGTCATATTGGCAGACGGCACTGCTATAAACGCCAAAGCCGTTATTCTTACCACCGGCACTTTTTTGAACGGAGTAATGTTTACCGGCCATAAGGCCACTGTTGGCGGGCGTGTCGGCGAAATTGCCTGTGCCGGCATAACACCGTATTTAAAGCAAAAAGGTATTAAAATCGGTCGTCTCAAAACCGGAACGCCGGCACGTCTAAACGGCGATACCATCAACTGGCAAATCTTGGAAAAACAGTCCGGCGATGCCAATCCGCAGCCGTTTTCGTTTTTAACGCCGCAAATTACCAATCCGCAAATTGATTGCGGCATAACTCATACCAACGAGCGCACACACCAAATTATACGCGATAATTTTGAAAAATGCGCTTTGTTTTCGGGTTTGATAACCGGTCGCGGTCCGCGCTATTGTCCAAGTATAGAAGACAAGCTCAAACGTTTTGCCGATCGCACTTCGCACCAAATTTTTCTTGAACCGGAAGGTTATAACACTAATGTTGTTTATCCGAACGGTATTTCAACCTCGTTGCCGGCCGATGTGCAAGATGCTTTTATTCACACCATGGAAGGGCTTGAAAAGGTTGAAATTCTGCGCTTTGCTTATGCAATAGAATATGATTTTGTTGACCCGCAAGAGCTTGACCATTGTTTACAACTCAAAAAAGTATCCGGTTTATATTTGGCTGGCCAAATCAACGGCACCACCGGTTATGAAGAGGCGGCGGCGCAGGGTTTGGTGGCCGGAGTAAATGCGGCACTAAAAGCCAAAGGCAGTCTAAAGGAATTTTATATAGACCGTAGTCAAGGTTATATCGGTGTTATGATAGATGATCTGATTACCAAAGGTGTTGATGAACCGTATCGTATGTTTACGTCGCGTTCGGAATATCGTTTGGTTTTACGCGCCGATAATGCCGACGCGCGCTTGACCGAACTGGGATATGAAGCAGGCTGCGTCAGCGAGGAGCGATACAGTGTATTTAAACATAAAATGGCGCAAATTGATGCTCTGACCGACTATTGTAAAAATACATTTGTGTCATATCCGGAAATTGAGGCGCTTGGTATTACGGTTAAGCATAACGGCAAAAAGAGTCTGTTTGATTTACTGAGTTACCCTGATGTTGATTTGCAGCGGTTGCTGGGAGATAAATACAATATTTTGTCCAAAAATGAGCAAAAAAACACATCAAGAAACTTGCAGAAAAATGTTGATATTTTGACAAGTTTGTCTAAATATAAAGAATTACCTATAGAAAAAACAAATACTTATGAAAAAAAATCAAAAAATATTTCGTCTAATGTTTCACGTGAAACATCGGACAAAATTCTGCGTAGTGAATTTTGCTCGGATGTTTGTGAACAGGTTGAAATTAATGCCAAATATGCCGGCTATTTAAAACGCGAATATGAGGATATTGCGATATTTAAACGCGATGAAAACCTTAAAATTCGTGACGATATTGATTATACTAAAATAGGTGGTCTATCTACCGAAATGGTGCAACGTTTTTCAACCGTTCGCCCGAAAACCATCGGCGAGGCATCGCGCATAACCGGTGTGACGCCGGCAGCGGTAACGGCAATTTTAGGGTATATAAAAAATGCTTGATGTGCAAAAATTTTCATATCACTGTCACACAAACTTTTCCGACGGGCGCGATTCTTTGCTGTCTATGGTGCGCCGCGCTAAAATTTTAGGTTGGTCTGAAATCGGCATAACCGATCATCTGATTGTGCATAAAAATATGCTGCAAAGTCCGTCGGCCGAGTTAATGTTTGCGCGTCCGGCATCATATATTTATCACCATGATTTTGCGACCATTCGTGATGATTTTGCCCGTCACTGCGATGAGCTTCATCAGCTGTCGCGCCAAGAAGGCATTAAGATATACGCTGGATTTGAAGTTGATTTTTTCACTTATGACGGTTGGCTGGAAGAACTGCGTGATTTTTTGACACATATTGACTATGATTATCTCATTAGCGGCAATCACTTTTTGTTTGGTGCCGATGGCGAAACGCTGGTTAATATGACCGATTTGCGACAGGTGTATCCGGATGCCGCGCAATATGATGAGTTATTGTGTGCCCATTTTCAAGCGATGGCGGATTCGGCAGTCAGTGGTTTGTTTAAGTTTGTAGCGCATTTGGATTATGTAAGACGGGTAGGGGCAGATATCTGCGGTGCCGAGCATTATAAAGCGCAAAAACAAGCGGTGCTTGCGGCATTGCAAAAGCACAATATCGGCACGGAAATCAGCACCAAAGGTCTGCGCAAAAGCGGCGAGTTTTATCCGTGCGATTGGCAACTTAAAGAAATAGCCGCGCGGCAAATTCCGGTGGTTATCAGTGACGACGCCCATTGCACCGAGGAGCTGGGTGACCATTTTGATTTGGCCGAGCAGACATTGGCACAATACGGCATTACCCGTCGGTTACATTTTTAATTTCATATAAATTTGGTTAATAAACAATTTAATCTGTTGCGCCGCATTGCAAAATACGTCATACTCGGTGCAGAGGTTAAAATGGATATTGAAAGCGAAATTTCAGCTTGTTTGAAAGCGTATTTTGTTCAAAACGGCACGCCGGCAGATAAAGCGATTTTATCGGCCGCAACAGCTGCTGCAATGAAAAAACTGCACGAGTTTGTGGCGTTGCTGACAGAGTGGAATGCTAAAATGAACCTAGTCAGCAAAAATTCTTTAGCTGAAGTGTGGACGCGTCATGTGCTGGATTCGGCACAATTGGTGGCGTATTTGCCGGCCGATATGCGGCGCTTGACCGACATCGGCAGTGGTGCCGGTTTTCCGGCGCTGGTGCTGGCAATTTTGTTGCAAGCGTTCAATTCTCCGGCCGAAGTGGTGTTAATTGAGAGCATTGGTAAAAAAGCAACCTATTTACGCACAGCGGCTCAACAACTGGGCTTGGAAAATGTGCGTGTAATTAACGACAGGGTAGAAAACACTGTATTTAAAAATGTGGCGGCAGATGTGATAACGGCCCGTGCTGTAGCGGCGCTTGATGTGTTGTGCGGCTATGCGGTTAAAATCGGCGGCCGACAAACGCGAGCACTGTTTTTAAAGGGGCAAAGCTATCCGACCGAGTTAACCGAAGCACAAAAGCATTGGCAGTTTGCAAACCATATATATCCCAACAAATACAGCGCCGATGGCGTGATTATACAATTATGGAACATAAGGAATAAAAAATGAAAATTATTTCGGTAGCCAATCGCAAAGGCGGCGTTGGCAAAACAACCACGACCATTAACATTGCCACCGCTTTGGCGGCGATTGATAAACGTGTGTTGGTCATAGATTTTGATCCGCAGGGCAATGCCACAACTTCGCTCGGTATCAGCAAAAGCCGTGAGCAAATTTCATCTTATGATGTGTTGGTCGGCGCGCACCGTGCGTCTGAAGCGATTGTTAAAACTGAATTGCCGCGGTTTGATTTGATACCGTCGTCGCCGGACTTAGCGGCAGCCGAGGTGGAACTGGTTGATGTATCCGAGCGTGAATATATGTTCAAAAAAGCCTTGCAAAAAATGCCGCAATCCTACGATTATGTGCTGATAGACTGTCCGCCGTCACTTAATTTAATCACGATTAACGCCATGGTGGCGTCAGATTCGGTGTTGGTGCCGTTGCAATGCGAGTTTTTAGCCTTAGAGGGGTTGGCCGATTTAATGAAGAATATCAATGCCATAAAGCGCAATTTTAATCCGACGCTGACACTGCAGGGTATTGTGCTGACTATGTTCAGCAAGCAGAATAATTTAAGTAAAATGATTGAGGCTGATGTGCGTAAATATTTCGGCAATAAAGTGTATGAAACGGTTATTCCGCGCTGTGTGCGTGTGGCCGAGGCACCGTCCTACGGCAAGCCGATTTTGATATATGATTTTAAATGCACCGGTGCACAGGCTTATGTGCGGCTGGCAAAAGAATTTTTAATACGAGAAAAGGAGTTTTAAAAGATGAGCGGCAATAACAAAAAATTCGGTTTGGGACGCGGCTTGGATACATTGCTTGGCGGCAACGATGAGGCTTTGACGTGGAACGAGCCGACCAAAACCGCCGATAACAAAAACGAAAAGTCGGCACCGGCCGGCAAAAATACTTTGCCGATAGATAAAATTGTGCCGAGCACGCTGCAACCGCGTCATGAATTTGATGCAGAAGCATTACAGGCGCTGAGCGATTCTATTCGCGATAAAGGTGTTTTGCAACCGCTGTTGGTGCGACCAACAGGCGAGGGCAAATATGAGCTGGTGGCCGGTGAACGGCGTTGGCGCGCGGCACAAATGGCCGAGCTTAAAGAAGTGCCGGCCATTATTAAGGTTTTAACCGACCGCGAGGCACTGGAAATTGCCTTAATTGAAAATTTGCAACGTGAAAACCTTTCGCCGATTGAAGAGGCCGAGGGTATTAACCGCTTGATTGAAGAATATGAATATACCCAAGAAACAGCCGGTCAGGCAATCGGCAAATCGCGTGCCTACATTACCAATGTGTTGCGGTTGTTGCTGTTGCCGCGCGAAGTGCAAAAGGCGTTAAGCGAAGAAAAAATAACCGTCGGTCATGCCCGTGCACTGGTCGGCTGTGAAAATGCAGTGGCGCTGGCGGCGTTGATTATTAAAAAAGGTTTGAGTGTGCGTGATGCCGAAAAATTGGCCACAGCCGCCAAAAACACTTATGGTCGTGAACCGGCGCAAAAACGGCCGCCGCTCGGGGTGGATATGGATTTGGAGCAAATTATGCAGGATTTGCAACAAAAATTACAACTAAAAGTCAAAATTAACACTGGTAAAATGGGAAAAGGTAGTGTAACATTGCATTATAGCAATCCCGCTGAACTGAGCGTGATTTTGGATATACTTGAAAAACGTTAGGAGAACAAACAAATGACTACAATTTTAGAAAAAATGCTGGATAACTGCAAAAAAGCCGGTTATTATCCGACTGAAAATATTGAAAAAATTGCCAAAGCCAAAAATATGATGTTTGGCGATGAAGAGTGGCGCCGTTGTCCGTGTGACGGTCAAAACGATAAGAGATATTGTATTTCGGATTTGTGTCGCAGCGATATTGAACGTGACGGTATTTGCCATTGCCGTTGCTATAAAAAGGCTGGTTCCGACAACGCATAAAATGTTGCGGCTGTTGCCGTGAACGCTGTTTTTTTTCGGATATAAAAGCCGATGGTAGACCCTCAATTTGTTCATTTGCGTGTGCACACCGCTTATTCGCTGGCGCTTGGAGCAATCCAAGTGCCTGATTTGCTCAAAAAGCTGCATAAGTTGGGTGTTCCGGCGTGTGCCATTACCGACCGCGGAAATTTGTTTGGCGGTAAGGCTTTTTCGCTGTATGCCTCTAATGAGGGCGTTAAACCGATTTTGGGAGCCGAACTGGCTTTGCACAATGACGATTCGGAAAATATTGCACTTTCCAAAGGGGTAGAGCTGGCGCCGGATAACATTATTTTGCTGGTTAAAGACGCGACCGGTTATGCCTCGTTGATGAAAATTTTTAAGCGCTATTATCTGGATAATACCGAGCAAAGCGGCATACCGCAAATAAAAATGGACGATTTGCGTAATTTTAATGCCGGTTTAATTTGTTTGACCGGCGGTTATGACGGACCGCTCGGGCGCCTGATTTTGCATAATCGCGCGGCAGAAGCCGAGCAAAAACTGTTGGCACTGAAAGAAATTTTCGGCGACCGATTGTATATGGAAATTTCGCGCGTCGGTTACGATGAGGAGAAAGCCACCGAGCCGGTGTTTATTGAGTTGGCTTATAAGCACGAGGTGCCGCTGGTAGCAACCAATGACGTCTATTTCTTTGACGAAGATATGTATGAGGCGCACGATGCGCTGGTGTGCATTGCCGCCGGCGAATATGTGTCTAATGAAAATCGCAAACGCTATTTGCCGACCAATCGTTGGCGCAGTGAAGATGAAATGATTCAATTGTTTAAGGATATTCCGGAAGCAATTGAAAATACGGTAAATATTGCCAAGAGATGTAATTATCTTTCTAAAAAAGTTGAGGCGCTGCTGCCGATTTTTGTGTGTCCGGACGGCAAAACGCAGGACGAATTTATTACCGAAGAGGCCTACAAAGGTTTGCACGAGCGCATGGAGGCACAAGTTTATACGCCGCAAATGAGCCCCGAAGAACGCTTGGAAATTGACAAGAAATATTACGCGCGGTTGGATTATGAACTTTGCGTGATTAAACGTATGGGGTTTCCGGGCTATTTTTTAATCGTGTCGGACTTTATTCGCTGGTCTAAGACGCACGGCGTGCCGATCGGACCGGGGCGTGGTTCGGGTGCCGGCTCTATTGTGGCGTGGTCGCTCAAAATTACCGATTTGGACCCGATTCGCTTAGATTTGTTGTTTGAACGTTTTTTGAATCCGGAACGTGTGAATATGCCGGATTTTGATGTTGACTTGTGTCAGGAAAATCGCCACAAAACCATTGAATATGTGCAAAATAAATATGGCATGGACCATGTGGCGCAAATTATTACTTATGGCAAGTTGCAATCAAAAGCGGTAATCAGAGATGTGGCGCGGGTTTTGGAAATGCCGTATAGCCAAGCCGACCGCATTTCCAAGATGATTCCGCCGGGCAAAGGTGGCAAAAATCCGACCTTGCCGGAGGCCTTGGAGCTGGTGCCGGAGCTGGAGGAAATGCGGCAAAATGATCCGCAAATCAACAAGTTATTTGATATTGCCATTAAGCTTGAAGGACTGTATCGCAACAGTGGAATGCACGCCGCCGGTGTGGTAATCGGCGACCGACCGTTGGACCAGTTGGTGCCACTATATAAAGATCCGCGCGCCGAAATGCCGGTGACGCAATATGATATGAAATATGTGGAAGAAACCGGCCTGATTAAGTTTGATTTTTTGGGGCTGAAAACACTAACGGTAATAGAGCGCGCTGTGGAATGGGTGAAGAAAATTCACGGCGTGACGCTGGACATGGCGGCGGTGCCGCTGGACGATAAACCGACTTATGAGCTGATGCAAAAAGGCGATACCAGTGCCGTGTTCCAATTTGAATCGTCGGGTATGCGCGATGTGATGAAGCAAATTAAGCCTGACCGCTTTGAAGATTTAATCGCCGTCATTTCGCTGTATCGGCCGGGGCCGATGGCCAATATTCCGACTTTTATTAATCGCAAGCACGGTGTGGAAAAAATAGAGTATCTGCACCCTGATTTGGCGCCGATTTTGGACGAGACATACGGTATTATGGTTTATCAGGAGCAGGTGATGAAGATTGCCCAAGTGTTGGGCGGATACACGCTCGGCGGCGCCGATAAATTGCGTAAGGTAATGGGTAAAAAACAAGTGGCGGAAATTCCGCATCAGCGCGAAATGTTTACCGAAGGAGCTACCAAAAAAGGTATTGCGCCGGAAATATCGGGGGCGATTTTTGACCAGATGGCCAAGTTTGCCGAATATGGGTTTAATAAGTCGCACGCTGCCGCATATTCACTGATTTCATATCAGACAGCCTATTTGAAGGCGCACTATCCGGTGGAATTTATGTGCGCGGTGATGGATTTTGATTTAACCAATACCGATAAAATTGCCTTTTATAACGAAGAAGTCAAAAAAATGGGCTTTAAAGTTTTGCCGCCGGATATAAATTATTCAGACGCGCTGTTTAAGGTGGAAGACGGCAACATTCGCTTTGCTTTGGCCGGCGTGAAGGGGGTGGGCGAAGCAAACATGGAGGCGATAGTCGCTGAGCGAGAAAAAAACGGCAAATTCAAAGACATATCTGATTTTATTCATCGTATGGATATTAAGCAGATTAACCGCAAACAGTTAGAACAACTGATTAAAGCCGGTGCCTTTGACGGGCTGGATAAAAATCGCCGCAAGCTGTTTGAAAATATAGACAACATTTTGCGCCACATGGCGGCGGCAACCGAGCTGAAAGTCAGCGCACAGACTTCGCTGTTTGGTTCGGACGAGCTGAATACGCCGGTTAAACTGGGCGAAACACCGGATTGGCCGGAGCTGGACAGGTTGCAGCAGGAAGCGGAGGCTATCGGCTTTTATTTGTCGGCACATCCGCTTGATATTTATAGCGACAGCATGCAACGCTTGGGAATTAAGACCTATGAACAGGCTATTGACGGTATTAAAACCGGCGATAAATTGATGGTTAATTTGGCCGGCTGTCTGCAGTCATTTCAAAAGAAAATGAGCAAAAGTGGCAAGCCGTTTGCATTTGTAAAATTAACCGACACATCGGCGGCCTTTGAAGGCACAATGTGGAGTGAAGGCATAAGTAAATATGGCGAGGCCATACAGAGCGGTTTGCCGTTGTTTGCGCGCGCCGTGATAGAAAAACAGGCTGAAGATTTGCCGCCGCGAATGCGTTTTGATGTGATAAAAACGCTGGATGCGGCGATTGCCGAAAATGCCAAAGGGCTGGAAATAACGCTGAGCGATGTGGCGGCGGTAAAACCGTTGAACAAGCTTTTAATGCAGGAACACTACGGTTCGCACAAAATATATTTGAAGCCGGAATTACCGGATTGGGACGTGCGTATTGAACTTAAAAACGGTTATGCGCTGGATAATGGCAATTTGCTTGCGCAAATTCGTGCCATCAGCGGTGTATCGGCAGTAAAGGAAGTATAAAAAATGATTGATACAAACAAATATTCTATTTTATCTATTTTGGCAAGAACGGTGCGGCTGTGCCGGCAAATTTTGCAACAATGGCGTGTGGTGCTGATTTATGCGGCAACTTTGACAATTGTCGGTCTGTTGTTCGGCTATTGGGGATATATGTGCCAAAACGGCGGCGGTATTTTGTGTTATTCACTGGGACGTTCGTCGTATATGTCGGTCGGAGTGTTGCTGTGGCTGCTGATTATGCTGTATTTGTTTTTGGCCTTCATGGCCGATTTTTATACAGCGGCATTTGGCAAAAAAACATTTAAAATCAGCGATATATTTGGTGTTTCAAAAGCAAAAGCTAAAGCAATGGCAGTGTTGCTGGGATATGGTGTGGCCTTTGTGGTGCCGGTTTTGGTAGCGGCAAAGATTTTGGCAATGCCGGCCAATCCGGATTGGCGCGTGGAAATGCTGAACTTTTTGCTGATTTTTGCGCTGTTTATGTTGCAATTGTTTATGATGCGCACGATTGCCGCATTGAGTATGTTTTTGGAGCAAAAAAAGCACCTGAATATGTGGCAAATATATGAAAAAACAATCGGCTCGGGTTATGTTTCAATCATATTGTTTTTGTGCTTGCTGGCATTTTCGTTGCTGACTTATATGATAATAGCGGTCAAGATGGACAGCATCGGGCGGTGGTTTGACAGTGTAACGTGGTTTGCGGTGGTCAACTTTGCCGATAATGCGTTGAAGCTGGTGTATATGGCACTGATGTTGGTGTTTTGCAGAGCACAGCACGAATTGTTGCAACCGGAAAGTTTGCCGGCGGAAGATGTGGATTTAGAAGCCGCAAATGAGGATAATGCGGCGCCGGTAATTGCCGAAAAACCGGCAGAAACTAAAATTAAAAAATCGGTCGCCAAGAAAAGGACAACCCAAAAGTCGGCAACAAAAACGGCGGGAAAACAGCCGGTTGAAAAGGCTAAAAAAACAGAGGTCGCCAAGGCTAAAACAGCGGAAAATAAAAAGAAGCCGGCTAAAAAGACAACGGCTCTCAAAAAGCAAAATAAGAAATAAAAAACTTGACTTTTGTCTAATTTTAGCATAATATGGACATAATTAATGAGATTATGTTAAATTTTTTAATTTACTATTAGCTATGAACAGGGAGTTTATTGAGCCAAAGGCTTATTTTGAAAAGTCGGGTATGGGTTTGCTGAGTTTTGCATTTATCATTGCCTCTTTCGTGATGGCATGGTTTTGTTTGCAAGAGCTGGCCGACCGCGGAGAGTCTTACCAGTATTTCAGCCACATTGACTCATGGGATATGATGTGCTTTGCATGGGCTAACACCGTCTATTTCAAATATTGGATTGGCTGCGTCGTGCTCTCAATCGTATGTCATCCGCTCTGCGGCGGAATGTTTCATCTGATTGTACCTCCGCTGTTGTATCTGGGGGTGATGATTTTCCGCACAACCTCAATTGAACCGCTGTTTGCAGGCAAATGGGAGCTTTTCGGCGGTAACGTGGTTGTTCTTATTTCTCTCGTACTCTTGCTTCTTATCTCGCCGATTATTCTGGTAGGTGTTTCGGCCGATGTGAACGAGGAAATGGAAGAACGTCAGGCTGAAGCAAAAAGCCAATATCCTTTTGATGAGGATTTTGCTCGTGCCATGGATGGTGTGATGAAATCTTAACTTAACAACCGCCGAGTTTTCGGCGGTTTTTTGATTTGGCTGAGATTGCCCGATCCAGTCGGGCAATGACAGTAAAGGAAAATCGGGTAATGACTTTTTTATTTTTTGACGCCGTGTAGGTAAAACTACACAAGGAAAAAAATTGCAAGCAGACTGCCATTATATGACTTCTTACTCTCCGATATACATGCCGATGGCACGAGCAGCCTTCACATACGAACTGGCGGCATCTAAACCGGCTGTGCCGGCGGCAACAACTTCATCTAAACTAAATGAGGTTACTTTGCCGCGCGTAATTGCCACCATGCGGTCAGTATGCCCTTCGGCCAACAAATTCACGGCTTCGGCACCGAGAACAATGGCTAAACTGCGGTCAAACGCTGTCGGATTGCCGGAGCGCTGAACGTGGCCGAGTTTGGTGACGCGGGTTTGAAAGCCTTTATAATTGGCATTGATTAAATTACTAATATAGTCGCCGATACCACCGTTGATTTTTTCGCCGATCATATTTACGGCATTGGTCACCGCTTCGCCGTTTTCGGTTTTAACTCCCTCGGAAACAACAATTAAGGCACTGGTGCGACCGGATTGTTTGATTTGTTCAAGCTTATTGATAATTCCTTGCAAACTCCAACGAATTTCCGGCACCAAACAAACATCGGCGAATCCGGCCAAAGCGGCATGCATGGCCAAATGTCCGGCATCGCGGCCCATAACTTCCAAAATCAGCGCCCGATGATGTGAACGCGCCGTAGTCATTAAATCATCTAAAGCATTGGTGCAGATTTGGCAGGCAGTATTAAATCCGACCGAAAATTCTGTCAACGGTGTGTCGTTATCAATGGTTTTCGGAATGCCGACCATTTTCACACCGGCCATGTGGCAATAATTGCTGACAATATTCATACTGCCGTCACCGCCAACCACAACAACCGCGTCCAAGCCAAGTTCACGCACACCATCGCCGAAGCGCTTGGCCAGCACTTCTTGGCTTTCCTTAACGCCGGTATTGAGCGAGCCCAAGTAAGAACCGGCTAAACGTGGCCATGGCGTATCGGAAAAATTACTCGGAGTTAAAATCTCATACGATAACGGCCGATTGGTCAGGCCGTCGGTGCCGTCATGGATTCCGTATACTTGCCAGCCAAATTGAGAGGCTGCGTTGACCACCGACATAATGACGGCATTTAAGCCGGCACAGTCGCCGCCGCTGGTTAAAACACCGATTTTTTTTATATTCGTCATCAAAAAAACTCCGTTTAATTTTTTAATTATTGCAATCAATTCAAAAATGATGTATACTCTTTACAACTTTGGTGCAAAAATTCCAGTAAAAAATGTAGTTATTACAACTTTTTTTTGAAAGGGCCTTATAAAAAATATGATGACGAACGACAAAATAGCTAAGCTGCAGCTTGTGCTTTGTGAGCTTAAACTTGAACAACGCCATGTGAATACGGATATGGCAAAATTGCTTAAAAGCGGCAAGACTGTGGATTTTTTTCAGGCCAAGCGTCTGAATGCGCAAAAAAGCAGCTTAGCTAAAAAAATCAGTCATGTTCAGGCCAATATTGATCCGAATATTATTGCCTAAAGTTAATTAAGTGCGATTTTTTGCTTGCAAAATGCAAATTCGTGTGTTACATAGTGTGCAATTTTAACAAATAAGAGATGCTGAAAAGAGGTGATTTTAAGTGGTTCAGGTAACAGTTATCGGTAATGACGTTAACCAATCTTTGAAGATTTTGAAGAAAAAACTGCAAAGAGAAGGCGTTTTCCGCGAAATGAAATTGCGTCGCTGCCATGAAAAAAATTCTGAAAAGAAAGCACGCCGCAAAGCTGAAGCCATCCGCCGCTCGCGTAAACAAATGCGTAAGCGTCTTGATACAGAGGGCTTCTAAAAACCTCGTTTAATGGTTTACTACTTGAAAGTCTGTTGGCTTATGTGCCTTTTTTGTGCACCACGCCGACAGACTTTTGTCGTATTAAGCTCATTATCCGAGGTTTTTATTCTGAACAGGCGTTTCTTGTATGCCATTTTTCTATATATGCCAGACACTGTTTTTTTAGAATCGGAAGATGCCTTATCCGTGCAGAGCACGGAGGCATGACTTGTTTATATAATACCGCACTAAAGTGCGGGGATGCCTTCGTCGCCTTTTCAAGGCTCCTCTGCATGACAAGAAAAAAGAAAGTGCGGAGAAAACTTCGTGCTGCTTCGCAGTGCTTTCGTCGTGTTTTACAAACACTCCTCAGTATGACAGAAAAAGAAAAAGGCAAAATAAAAAGGATGTGAGGATATTTATTTTTTTGTTTAACAAGAACGGCGCAATTCATAAATTGTTAAAAAAGTTATAGACAAAAATGTTTTTTTATGATATCTTAACCATAATAGCAGTATAAGACTCTAAAAAAGAGGAGATGTCGTTATGGCTGATGCAAATGTGAATGATGAAATTTATAAGATTTTGGGACGCGGTAAGCCGTCGGAAGAAGATGCGGCTAAAAATCCGGAGCTGAAGGCAGATTGGGATAAGGCACAACAGCTGATTAAAGACAACTGGAAAGACGGTGTGCCGGATGAATTTATGGCTAAGGCTTTTCCGAAATATGAAAGCGCGGTGGCTCTCGGCGGTTATGGGCCGGAACGTGCCAAAAAGTTAGCCAATATTGTGGACGGATTAAAAGAATTTGATGAAAATAATCCGGATGCAAAAATGCTGGATAAATTTATCAATGCCGATAATACGCCGAACGGTAACACGCCGGCAACCTATATGGCCATGCACGCTGTTGCTATGTATAAAAAATTGGAAGAAGGTAAATTTTCTGACAAAGACAGAGCCAAATTAGAACCGGTTTTGAAAGCTCAGCAAGACACATTGCAAATGTTGGCCGACAACGGTGCCGATTTTTCAAAAACCGATAACAATAATCAAAATGTGGAAGATGTGGCGAAAATAGGCCAGCCGGAAGGAAAATATTCGCCGGCGATTGATGAGAAATTTATTGCAAAAGCCCGCGCTGACGGTGAAAAACATCAAGACAAAGTGGTGGTGGAAGAAAAACTTAAAGCATTAAACGTTAAAGAACAAGGACAGACCAATATCGGCAATACGCAAGCATTGGCGCCGAATGAACAGCAAAAGCAACAACTGCAACCGGAACTGGAAGGCGATGTGAAGCCGGAAGACCAAGAACACGGCAGCGGTTCGGAAGATTATCACGGGCCGGCAATTAAAGAAAAAGACATCATTGACTATTTGTATAATGACGTGTTTATTTATTACCTTAATATGTTGGCGGATAAAATTATCGGCTATATTAAGGGTAAGGCCGACAGATTTGCCGAATATACACGTGCGGAGAGTGCCAAGGCGCAAAAGTCAAAGAGCAATTTGCGCAGTCAGCAGTGTAATGTGGCGCGGCAAAAGTGCGTTGGTTTGTTCCAACAGACGGCGCCGCAATTAACCGCCGAGATGGAACAGGCGCAACTGGAGCGTGCGAAGAAGTTGAAAATGCTCAACAGTGAGTTGCGCGAAAACATTGTTCATCGTCGGCCAATTGCGCAATGGGCGTTTCCGTCTATGCAGCAGCAACAACAGCAATTGCAACAGCAAATGCAGCAAATGGGAGCTGATGCCAGCGATGAACAACGCACGGCAATGCAAGCCCAATATGTGGCAGAAGTTGAGGCTGATCGTCATATTACCGACCACTTTAAGCAGCTTTACACTCAAGATCCGGAAAACTGCATGCGGCAGCTGGAATTGGCCGAAAAGAATTTGGATAAATATCTGGAATTGGATAATGCATTCGGTAAAATGGCGATTCAACGAGTGATGATTAAAAAGGTCAACAGCTATATGGATAAGAGCGGCTTTGAATGGGTCAATGATAAAGATTTGAATATGAATGATCCGAAAGCACGTGCTAAGCTGATGAAGGCCGCGGAAGCCGAAAAGCAGGAAATGTGGCAAAGATTTGCGTTAGTAACGCAGTTGGGCTTGGACAGAGCTAAGTTGGAGAATTTGAACGAAGCGCAAACAGCCCAAACAGTGGCTCAATACCAAGAGAATTTCATGGATTTGGAAGTGAAAATGGCGCAAAAAGCTTTTGATATGACATTGGACGATGTGTCGCATGACAGATTTAATGCCGCAGCTAAGATTGTGGATGAAAAAACGCGCGGTATGGATAAGAAAGAGGCCAAAGAATATAAGGCGAAGTTTGTGCGCACCGCCAAAGACATTGTTAAGAGCATGGATTTTTACCAGACTTCGGCAGATGATTTGGCCTCAAAAATGGAAATTAAAACCGCCGATGGGCAAACCACAGATTTGAAAACCGAAGTAGGCAAGAGAAAAGAAATTGATGCCTCACAAAAGACGTTTATGGAAGACTATCAGCGCGGGCTCAGCGTTATGCAGGCGGCGCAAGAACAAAACAACGACCGTAAGGCCGAAATCGGTAAATTTAAAAAAGGCCTCCTAGCGCCTTCGGCGGAGAATCATGTGTTTACCGAAGTATATACGCCTAAAAAGCGCGGGACGGACATAACGGTTAGCCGATGAAAACGATTAAGAAAATATGCCATATATTATGTGCAATAGCCTTTAGTGCGTTGTTTGCGGTGGCATTTGCTTATGCTCTGAGATATATCTATTTATATTATTACAAGATTGATTTGTTTTTACCGCAAACGTATGCGGCCATTTCGGCCTATTGGAACAGCGGCGCCACCTTGCGCGGCGAAGATTTTTTGTTGCTTATGGGGATTTTTATGGCCGTGCCGGTTAATATTGTGGCATGGATTATCATTTTTCATATGCGATTTGCACCGCTGATTACAACACCGCTCGGTTGGCTTGCCAGTCTCGGCATCGGCGAATATAAGGCGCCGGTCATCAACATTAAAAACCTGAAAGTGGAAGAAAAAAAGACACTGGAGCAGGTGGTGCAGGAACGAATTGATATTGAAAAGAAAAAGAATCCACAGCCGGATTCGGGCAAATTTCGCCAAGATATTATTGAAAAAATTGAAGAAGAAAAAAATAATCAAAATTAAGCACTTTTTTAATAAATGGCTGTATGTTATAATCAAGTGCGATTTTGTAAGGAGTGACGGTTGAGATCGTTCTTTGTTTGTTTAAGAATAATTCTGGTCGGCGTTCTGTGGGGAATTGTCTTCACGGAAGGAATCCGCGTGATTATGCTTTGCAACTGGCACTTTGATATTTTTTGGCCGGATCACTGGCGCCAAGCCAAAGAGCTGTGGCAGGCCGGTTGGGTGGTGCGTGCGCCGAAAGAATGGGCGTTTGTGATTATTTTAGCCACGTTTTTCCCGATGCTGATTACCGGTTGGTGGACTTTGAGTTTGGTGGCGTGGGAGCGCATTATTTATCAGATTTTACTGTTGCCGGTCAGCCTGTATCGCTACTTTATCAAAAAGCCGATTAATGTGATAACGACCAACAATAAATATGGCGTTGTGAAGCGTAAATCGTATAAGCAAATTCGGCCGACAGGCATTATCGGCAGCATTCGTTCGCCGATTTCGGACTATAACGATTCGTCACGCTCATCGGCCACAACGGCGGCAAGCTCTTATACGCCGGCAAGTTCTTATAAACCGGCGACAACATCATCATTTGCCACATCTTCAAACACATCATCATATATCGGTTCGGCATATAACAATACCCCTAAACCGGCGGCAAAAACCGATGTTGCGGCCACAATTGACCATGCTTTGTTTAAATTTGATGACGATGACGACGATTTTGATTTGGATATAGATTCGTTTGAAAAAACCAACATTACCAAAAAACGTGATGTTGAGACAAAACCGAAACAAAACAATAAACGTAAATTTGAAGACGCATTTGCCGACGATTTTGACGAAGATGATTTTGATAATGCGCCGGTCAGAAATAAGCGCGATAATCGCCGCAATAAGGCGAAGATGGATGACGATGAAGACGATGAGTTTGAAACACCATCAAAACGCACAAAATCGGCGCGTCAGGAAAAAGGCGGGGAACGCACTGAACGTTCGGAATACTCTAAAGAGGATAAAGACAGCACTAAAAATAATAAGCGCGGCAATAAGAGCGGTCGCGATGAGAGCAACGAAGACAATATTGCGACAGTTAAAAAGGACAACGCGCATGGACCGGTTTATGATGCGTTGCAGCAAAAGGGTTATAATATCATCAGCAATATTGCGGTGGGCGGCGATACGACGATTGACTTTATCGGTGTTGATGAAGGAAAAATTTGTCTGTGTATGGTTGATAAAGAAAACGGCGATTGGTTGGCCGATGAGGAGTTGTTTAACGGCGAGGAACCGCTATGGTTTTCGGAAAACAGCCATCGTGTATCTCCGGTGCGCAAGCTTAAAATTGCCCGCGATGCCGTGAAAGAAAAATTGCAAGAAGAAGGATTTGAGCTTAATTTACAAGCGTTTGTGGTGGTGCAGATGGCAAATATTATCAATGCCGACGACATGTTTGATGTTTGGGACGATATGGATATTAAGGTGACGCGCATTAATCGCGGCGCGCCAAAGGAAATTGCGCTGTTTTCAAAGACGCTGGGTGAGGCGGAAGGCACGCTGCCGCGGCAAGAAATGGATAAGTTGCGCAAAGCATTAAAAAGTTTGAAGTAGGGTTAAGGTAAAATGGCATTAAAAGATCGTGGTGAAGAATGGAAAGAATATGACGACGCTGTCCGCTGGATGATGATAGCGTTTTTGATTTGTTTGGGTCTGACGGTGGTTATGTTTATTTTTGCTCTGCCGTTGTCATATTTGGTGGGGCACGGCGTTTCTAAAGGCACTACCGAGGTGGTCAATAAGTTTTTGTATTTGATAGCCACTAATCCGTCACATTTGTTTAATATGTATGGCAAATGGTTTATGCAGGTTTATCATCATCAAGGTTCGTTTTCACTGAGTTTGTGGATTCCGCTGATACCGTTTTTGATTATTCCGGTCGGGTTGATTTTTGCCGGCATGATCAGTCCGTATCGTTTTCAGACCAATATTCACGGTTCGGCACGCGTGGCCAATTTGCGCGATATTAAATCTATGCCGCTGTTGGGATTTGACGGCTTTTGCCAAGTGGTCGGTAAGTTTAACGGCCAATTTTTGCTGCTGAAAGAAACGCTGGCGACACTGTGCTGTGCCCCGCCGGGAACCGGTAAAACCGTGGGTGTGGTGATGCCGACGATTTTCCATTCCGAAGGTTTAAGCCTTGTGATTAACGACCCGAAACCGGAATTGTGTTATAAAACTTCGGGTGCGCGTGCAAAGGTGGGACCGGTGTTTATCATTAACTGGGGTGCCGAAGATAATCCGAGTGAAGGTATTTACTATCCGAGTTGGAATCCGTTGTCGCCGAATTGTATTCCGGAACAAGGGCCGGACCGCGATATGTATGTTGACTCTATGTGCAATATTTTGGTGGAGGACCCGAAAGGCGGTGCCGATCCGCACTGGTCGCAAACCGGTCGTGCCGCTTTAACCGGCTTTATTCAATTTGTGGTTTCTAAATGTGACCGTGCCCGTGCTAATGACTATTTTATCGGACGCATTTATGAAGGCAAGCTTGATGAAAAAGACAAAGAAGTGCTTGAAGGTTACTATATGGGTATGCGTGACCCGAATGCACCGCGCGCCATTCAAAACCTGAAAAACGGCACACTGACCATGGAAAATTATTTGCCGATCGGCACATGGAATTTGTTGCCGCCGCGTTGGATGGGACGTGAAGCATCTATTGCCATGATTATGGAATGGATTACCGAGGCACAAATTAACGCCGCGCAAGAAATTCAACGCCGTATGGACGAAGGTGACCAAATGGCGGCAATGGCTGACCCGACGCATGATATGCTGGAAGAAGCCATTAAAGAAGCACGCAACTTCGGCTATGCCCAGCGCGCCATTACCGAACTGAGCCAACTGAGTAATACGCCGGATAAAGAGCGCGGTTCTATTTTATCTACCGCATTTGCCGGCATTAACGTATTTAAAAACCAAGCTGTGAAAGCCAGAACCAGTTTTTCGGATATTCAGTTTAAAGATTTGCGTGGCATGAAAGATCCGGTAACCGGCGAGTGGAAACCGATTTCGGTGTATTTGTCGGTGAACCAAGTTGATGCGCGCGCTTTGGGCGTGATTAGCTCTACCTTTATTGAGTTGATGAGCTCGTATTTGATTTCTAACCCGCCGGGACACGTTAACCGCACCGATGGTAAAATGGGGCCGTTCCCTGCTTTATTTGTGCTTGACGAGTTTCCGCAAATGCCGAAGATGAAAGCCATTATTGACGGTCCGGCCGTCGGTCGTGGCCAAAAAGTGTCATATTTGCTGATTGGACAAGATTTAGGCCAAATTTCCGGCAAATACGGTAAAGACGATTTGGAAACCGTGATTTCTACCACGGCGTGCAAAGTCATTTTGTCGCAAAACAATGAGGTAACGGCGCAGCGCTTTTCAAAGATGATTGGCAACAAAACCATGCGCGTTTCGTCGTTCTCCAGAACTGAGGGCAGCTTGGGTAAAGACTTTAACCCGCTAGCGAAAAACGTGAACTATCAATTACAAGCCGTGCCGGTGATTAGCTCTACTCAACTTTTGAGTTTACCGATGTTAAAGCAAGTGGTGCTGATGCAAAGCCATATTGACCGACCGATTATTGCCGATTCGCCGCGTTGGTATTTGGATAAGAACATGACTAAATTGGCCAAATTGCCACCGTGTCCGAATGTGCCGGATTGGATTGTGGCGCAGCGTGAGGACATTAACGACGATATGTTGGCTAAGCTCGGTATAGAATATGATCCGAATGCGGAAGAAGAAGGTGGCTTTGAAGTTGATGAGGCATAAAAAAACCTCGTCTAGCTGGTATCTACTTGAAAGTCCTTTGGCTTATGTACCTTTTTTGTACACGTCGCCAAAGGACTTTCTTCGTATCTACACACGCTAG
>CADAJN010000013.1 GCA_902788365.1 uncultured Pseudomonadota bacterium
CTGCAGTCAACGTCGTTTTGCCGTGGTCTACGTGACCAATCGTGCCAATGTTGCAGTGCGGTTTCGTCCGCTCAAATTTTTCTTTTGCCATATTTATTACTCCAATAAAAATTATTTTAATTTTGCCGAAGGGAAGGTTGGCTTTCCGTCCCTTCGGACGTCTTTAACAAAATATCTAAGCCGATTTGGCTTTGATGGTTTCAGCCACTTCTCTCGGAACTTCAGCATAGTGATCAAAAATCATCGTATACTGAGCACGACCTTGAGAAAGTGAACGAAGTGTGTTTACGTAACCAAACATTTGCGCGAGCGGCACAAACGCATCAACCACGCGTGCATTACCACGTTGATCCATGCCGTTTACTAAACCGCGGCGAGAGTTTAAGTCACCGATAATATCACCCATATATTCTTCCGGTGTAACCACTTCAACCTTCATGATCGGTTCAAGCAGTTTCGGAGAAGCTTGATTCATGCCTTCACGGAAGGCCGCACGAGCCGCAATTTCAAAGCACATCACGTTAGAGTCTACTTCGTGATAAGCACCATCATACAGCGTGCATTTCACACCGGTTACCGGATAACCGGCAATAACACCGGAATCCATAGCCGATTTCAAGCCTTTTTCAACACCAGGAATATATTCCTTTGGAACGTTACCGCCCACAACCGTGTTCAAGAATTCAAAGCCGGTGTGGTCTTCGGTCGGTTCAAACTTAATTTTAACTTTAGCGAACTGACCGGCACCACCAGATTGTTTCTTGTGCGTATATTCAATATCACACGGCTTGGTAATGGTTTCACGATAAGCCACTTGCGGATCACCGACGTTGGCATCAACTTTGAATTCACGACGCAGACGGTCAACAATAATGTCAAGGTGTAATTCGCCCATACCGGCAATAATTGTTTGTCCGCTGTCCGGATCGGAAGTTACTTTGAACGACGGATCTTCCATGGCCAAACGACCTAAAGCTAAGCCCATTTTTTCAACATCGGCTTTGGTTTTCGGTTCAACGGCTAATTGAATAACCGGTTCCGGGAACACCATGTTTTCCAGAACAATCGGATGAGATTCATCACACAACGTATCACCGGTTGTTGTGTCTTTCAAACCGGCCAAAGCGATAATATCTCCGGCAAATGCCTCTTTGATATCCTCACGCTTATTGGCATGCATCAAAAGCATACGACCGATACGCTCTTTCTTGTCTTTTACCGAATTGTAAACATACGAGCCGGCATTCATCACACCGGAATAAATACGCACAAACGTTAAAGAGCCGACGAACGGGTCGTTCATGATTTTGAATGCCAAAGCCGATAACGGTTCTTTATCATCCGGATGGCGCACTGCTTCTTCTTCAGAATCAGGCAATGTGCCTTTAATTGCCGGAATATCAAGCGGAGATGGTAAATAATCTACCACTGCGTCAAGCAATAATTGAACGCCTTTGTTTTTGAAAGCCGTGCCGCAGAATACCGGCACAAAATCTTGTGCCAAAGTGCCTTTACGGATACATTTTTTCAAAGTTTCAAGCGAAATTTCTTTGCCTTCCAAATAGTCTTCCATGGCTTGTTCATCTTGTTCAACAGCCATTTCAACCAATTGGTTGTGATATTCTTCAGCCTTTGCTTTCATATCGGCCGGAATTTCTTGAATTTCAATCGGGGAATCTGCCGTGTCACCGGTATAAACCACCGCTTTCATTTTCAATAAATCCACAACACCGCGGAAATCTGCTTCAGCGCCGAGCGGCAATTGCATAGCCATCGGGCGAGCGCCTAAGCGGTCAACAATCATATCTAAGCAACGATAGAAGTTGGCTCCGATTCGGTCCATTTTGTTGCAGAAGCAAATTCTCGGCACATTATATTTATCGGCTTGACGCCACACTGTTTCCGATTGCGGTTCAACACCGGCAACCGAGTCAAAAACAGTGATTGCACCATCCAAAACGCGCAGAGATCGTTCTACTTCTGCCGTAAAGTCCACGTGGCCCGGTGTATCAATAATGTTAATACGGTAGCCGTTCCAATAGCAAGTTGTAGCAGCAGACGTAATCGTAATACCGCGTTCCTGCTCTTGTTCCATCCAGTCCATCGTGGCGGCACCATCATGCACTTCACCGATTTTGTGGTTTACGCCCGTATAAAATAAAATACGTTCGGTTGTTGTGGTTTTACCGGCATCAATATGCGCCATGATTCCGATGTTTCTGTAAAGTTCCAATTTATGTGTTCTTGGCATTTTCTCTTCCTTTTAAAATTAAAATTTGTAATGAGAGAATGCTTTGTTTGCTTCAGCCATTCTATGCGTATCTTCACGCTTTTTAACGGCTGCGCCTTTGTTAGCCAGAGCATCCAACAGTTCGTTTGCAACTTTGTCCTGCATTTTGGTTTCGGAACGCTTTAAAGCAGCACCGATAATCCAACGAATGGCCAAAGCCTGACGGCGCTCGGCACGAACTTCGCACGGAACTTGATATGTTGCACCGCCAACGCGGCGAGAACGAACTTCAACCACCGGTTTAACATTTTCAATGGCGGTTAAAAATGCTTCTAAGGCATCTTGTTTGGATTTGGCGGCCAAAGTATCTAAAGCAGAATAAACAATGTTTTCTGCAACAGCCTTTTTGCCGTCTTCCATAACGTTGTTAATAAATTTTGCGACTACCTTATTGCCATATTTAGCGTCAGGTAATACTTGTCTTTTTTCAGCACTATGACGACGTGACATTATCTTATCTCCTATTTAGGTCTCTTAGCACCGTATAAAGAACGGCGTTGACGACGTTTAGACACACCCTGAGTATCAAGGGTACCACGAATGATATGATAACGAACACCTGGCAAGTCTTTCACACGGCCTCCTCTAATCAGCACCACTGAGTGTTCTTGAAGATTGTGACCTTCACCAGGGATATAGCTGATTACTTCAAAGCCGTTTGTTAAAGCTGAGTTTGGTTTTTTCGGGGTTGTCGTATAAACCCTTGTACAAACACCGCGTTTTTGTGGACAAGATTTCAAAGCCGGAACTTTGTTTCTCTTCACTTTTGGTGTTCGTGATTTACGAATTAACTGATTAATTGTAGGCATCACATTTTCCTTAAGTTATTAAATTAATTACACAAAACTGCAAATCAGAAACATAAAGAATCTGACTCCAGTTCGCGTGATAATAGCATAAAATATTATCAAGTCAACAGTTTTTTAAGATAAAAAGAATAAAAAATAACGCACTGTTAATCAGCATTGCTGCAGGTTTATTAAATTGCTTCGCGATCTTCAAATTCCCACGGAAAGTTAATCCATAAATTACGCGGCTCGGTGATAGGGGCAAAATCCGGCTGAATCTGTTGATTTTTATTTACAAGCGTATAAATTTGCGCATGCGGATATTTGCTTCGCAAATAATTGACGGTTTCACCGCTGTCGCAAATGTCATCTATAATATATGTGTTCGGTTCATCGGGAATAATATCTGTTGTAGTGTCAATAATTTCACTGCGCTCTTGCTGATTATCATAGGAAGAAAGGCGAATGAACTTAATTTCTTTGACATCAAGCCAATGGGCTACAATTGTGGCCGGCACCAAGCCGCCGCGTGATACTGCCGCCAAAACAAAATTTTGCGGTGTGCGCTCTTTGATTTTTTGCGCAATCTGACGACAAGCCGCATAAACTCTGGTATCTGAAATTTCCTTCATTGTTATAACCTCTCTTAAACATTTTGAGAGAGGTTATAACAAACAGAATGCACGACGTCAATACTTATTGCTGATTTAATTTACAAAAATGTCGCAAATAAAAATATTCGGCAATGCTGATAAAGCCATAAGCGCAAATATATGTGCCAACCGTAATAACCAACGCAATTTCGCCGAAGGCTTGGTTGCCTAAAATCAAAAAAGCTAAAATAACACCCAAAATACCGCTAAATAAGCTCCAACCCCATGGTAAATCAAGCTTATACACTTCTAAGCTGCCGTAAAGTTGCATGCAACTTAAGGCTAAAATCCACAGCGCAAAAATGGTTGGCAAAGTTTCTACCGTCAGCCCCAAGTTGGTTAAGAAAATCAACCCGATGAAAACATCCATCAAACCGATGACAAAATACCATGCCGATGATTCTGAAAAAGAAAAGGTAATATAACCGCAACCCAAAATAAACAGAATGGCCCCCACATAAATGGCTATGGCATATAGTGATGATAACGGATTAGCCCATACCACAAATCCTAAAATTAACATGATAATTCCGGCAATTAAATGCCAGATTCCGCATTTTTTCGTTAACATTTTTAATCTCCTTTGTTGTTCTTTCACGCCATAAAATAATCGCGCATCGGCAGCAAAACAAGCATTGTAAAATACAAAATTAGTCTTATATGCAGGATATCCCTTGCAAATTATGAAAAAAAGTTCTATTTTTAGAAAATATTAAGCATCCTGCGCTTTAATAATAAAAGTTTAATCAAGTAAAAGGAAAATAATTATGACAGATTTTAGTATGAGCTCACTGGTGCCGATGGTGGTGGAACAAACTCCGAAAGGCGAGCGCTCGTTTGATATTTTTTCACGGCTTTTGAAAGAGCGGATTATCTTTTTAACCGGCGAAGTTAATGATGAAGTTTCAGCGTTGGTGTGCGCTCAATTACTGTTTTTGGAAGCGGAAAATCCTAAAAAAGATATTGCATTATACATTAACTCGCCGGGTGGCGTTGTAACATCGGGTTTGGCAATGTATGATACTATGCAATATATTTCCTGCGATGTGGCAACAATTTGCGTTGGTCAGGCTTGTTCAATGGGGTCGTTTTTATTGGCCGGCGGCACCAAAGGTAAGCGCTATTCTTTACCAAATTCGCAGATTATGATTCATCAGCCGTCGGGTGGTGCCAAAGGGCAGGCAACCGATATTGAAATTCAGGCTAAATTGATTTTGGATTTGCGTAAGCGCCTCAATGCCATTTATGCGCAAAATACCGGCCAAAAATTGTCAGTGATTGAAAAAGCGATGGACAGAGATAATTTTATGACACCGCAAGAAGCATTGGATTTTGGACTGATAGACCATATTATTACCAACCGCGAAGAAATTAAATAGAGGAAGCCATGACACATAAAAAAGATGATGACGATGAAGTATTGCACTGTTCGTTTTGCGGCAAAAGCCAAAAAGAAGTCAAAAAACTGATAGCCGGTCGCGGCGTGTATATTTGTGATGAGTGTATTGACGTTTGCCATTCCATCATGGAAGAAGAATTTGATGAAGCCGAACACACCGTCAAAGCCGATTCTGATGATGCATCGTTATTGGATAGTTTGCCGACGCCGTCTAAAATTAAGGCATTTTTGGATGAGTATGTGATTGGGCAGGAATATGCCAAAAAAGTGCTTTCCGTGGCGGTATATAACCACTATAAGCGCCTCAATAATCCGAAAAAAGGTGAGGTGGATATTGCCAAATCTAACGTTATTTTAATTGGCTCTACCGGTTGCGGCAAAACGCTTTTGGCGCAGACTTTGGCGCGTATTTTGAATGTGCCGTTTGCGATTGCCGATGCCACAACCTTAACCGAAGCCGGTTATGTTGGCGAAGACGTGGAAAATATTATTTTAAAATTGGTGCAAAATGCCAATTATGATATTGAAAAAGCGCAACGCGGCATCATTTACATTGATGAAATTGATAAAATTTCGCGCAAATCTGATGGGCCGTCAATTACGCGCGATGTATCCGGCGAAGGCGTGCAACAGGCACTTTTGAAGATTGTGGAAGGCACTGTAGCCAATGTGCCGCCGCAGGGTGGGCGCAAACATCCGCAACAGGAATTTTTGCATGTGGATACAACCAATATTCTGTTTATTTGCGGCGGTGCGTTTGCCGGTTTGGAGAAGATTGTTGAAAAACACGGAACGGAAAGCAATAATTCTATCGGATTCGGTGCTAAAGTGGAAAAAGATGAAAAATCCATCGGCCAGATTTTGAAAGAAGTGCGGCCGGAAGATTTGGTTAAATACGGTCTTATTCCGGAATTTACCGGTCGTATGCCGGTGATTGCCACGCTTGATGAGCTGGATGAAACGGCATTGATTAAGGTGTTGACTGAGCCGAAAAATGCATTGGTCAGCCAATATATTTCGTTGTTTGACATGGATGATGTCAAGTTGACCATAACGGGCGAAGCTTTGCAAGCCATTGCTAAGTTGGCGATTGAACGCAAGACCGGTGCCAGAGGTTTGCGTGCCATTATGGAAGAGATTCTGATGGAATGGATGTATGAACTTCCGGATAGAAAAGACGTGACGGAAATCATTATTGATGAAAAGGTGGTGACTGATCACGTTAAGCCGAAATTGGTCAAAAGCCGTGCGATGAAAAAATCGGCTTAAGATTGGCGAGTGCAAGAGCAGAGGCGGCTGAAAAACAGGCCGCCTTTTTTTAATATATCCTTAGCCATCCTGAGTGCTTTAATAATTCATCCACTGTCATCCTGAGGGTTTTAGCCCGTCAGGATCTACGCTTGCGGGGCTGGAGGAACAAAAACAACCTCAAAATGTTGTTTTTGGATGACGGGCGAAGTTTACTTAATGAACCGGAGCGGCAGCGACGGGGAATTTAGTGGACGAGTGAACAAAGCGGAAGATCGCTTGACGCGTTTGCCTTGCGGCAAAGCGAGCGATGACATGTTGGGCGCTGGCGCGCTTCATGATGTTACACACAAAAAAAACGCCCTGAGGAAAACCCGCAGGGCGCTGAAATATAAGAAAAAAAGTTTTTATTCTCCCATACCTTTTCCGTGTTTGGTCGGCACTGTTTTGAACGGCGCATCTGCCGACACATTGCGAATTGGGGTTGATGCTTCCATACCTGTCCGGATTTCAGAAGTCAATTTTTGATTTTTAGCTTGATTTTCTCTGATACGTTGCATTGCTTTATTTATATCTCTGCGGCTAGGTTCTTCACTATAGCGCGCCTTAGTGCTACGATCTTCTGCCATGCTATATTCATGCGTCAAAGCATATTCATAATTCAAAATGCCGTTATGGTTGCCAAATCGGGTAAGAGAATAAGACAAAGGCTTTCGTTCTTGTTCTTTATAAAAATTTTCTATTGCCAGTCTGCCGGATTTATCCATTGATATATTGTGCATTGCCTCCAAAGCCAAACAAGCGGCTCTGGTTGGGCGTGCATAATAATCTTCAAATAAAAGAGAGCCGGTTTCATAATCTTCCAACCCCTTTGGTTTGTCTTTTGTATAAATAATTTTATCTAAAGCCTCAACCATCAACTTGCTTTCGGCGTATGACCAATGATATGTTTTTAATTCTGAAGACAAGTTTCTGGCTTCATAAGACGCTTCATCTATATTGTATGCGCCATTAGAATCATTGGTACCGGATCCTTTTTGCATATTTTCAATAAATTCTTGTTTTGTTGTCTTGCCTTCAAGATAATCTTTAACATCTTCCGTAAACTTTTTCATCGCCGCTCTCCTTTTTCGCACATATAAAAAAACAAGTCGCTTAAGGAAAAGCGACCGGCGGTTGGAAACTATTTAGAGGAATAGTGCGACATATTTGCCAACAGGCATATATCACTAGTATCTATATGAATGTCATGTAAAACGGCTTATTTTGCCGCCCACCGATCATCATACAGATAACCCTTGAGCTTGCAAAATTTAACGTCTTGCATTAACGCCTCTAAAGAGGTTTCCACACCTCGGGCAAGTCTTTTCACCTTGCTTGAGTTCAATTTAACAAATTTTTGCTATTTTGTCAAGATATTTTTTGTGCCATGAAATTTTATGTGTATTCTAAGATAACAGCCTGCTGATATACATATCAACAGGCTGCCAGCACATTATCTGTCGCTACTTAAATTACACTAAACGCGAATTGTCTATTGCCGCTTTCACAAACGACACAAACAAAGGCGCCGGCGCAAACGGTTTAGACTTTAATTCCGGATGGAACTGCACGCCGATAAACCAAGGATGATCCGGTCGCTCAACAATTTCCGGCAAGCCGCCGTCAGGCGAGGTGCCGACAATCGCCATACCGGCTTTTTGTAGCATATCTTTATATTTGATATTCACTTCATAACGGTGGCGATGGCGTTCCGAAATTTCTTGTGCGCCATAGATTTCCGCTGTTTTGGAACCGGCCTTTAACACGCACGGATAAGCGCCGAGCCGCATTGTGCCGCCTAAATCGCCGTCTTTGTGGCGAATTTGTTTGGCGCCGTCTTTGTCCCATTCGGTCATCAGACCGATAACCGGCTCGCAGTTTTCATCAAGCTCGGTGGTGTTGGCATTTTTAATACCGCACAAGTTGCGCATGGTTTCAATCACCGCCATTTGCATACCGAAACAAATGCCTAAAAACGGCACTTTATTTTCGCGTGCGTATTGTATGGCGTTAATCATACCTTGCGTGCCGCGCAGGCCGAATCCGCCCGGAACCAAAATAGCGCTGACATCGTTCAAAATCTCGTCTGCCGGTTGCGTCTCCAGTGTTTCCGAATCCACCCATTTGATACGCACACGATATTTATTGGCGATTCCGCCGTGAATCAGTGCTTCGTGTAGCGATTTATAAGCCTCAAGCAACATCATATATTTACCGACCACGGCAATCCGCACTTCACCTTCCGGCTGACGCAAAATATCAACAATATGCTGCCATTTGCTCAAGTCAGTCGGTTTATCATACGGCAAGTTAAAGTGTTTGCAAACCTGTCTGTCCATACCTTCATGCGAATACGCCAACGGCACCTGATAAATGCTCGGTGCATCTAAGGCCGTAATCACATTTTCTTCTTTAATGTTGCAAAACAGCGCTAACTTGCGCTTTTCATTTTCCGGAATAGCCATTTGCGTGCGGCATAGAATCATATCCGGTTGAATGCCGTATTCTTGCAACTTTTTAACCGAATGTTGAGTCGGTTTGGTTTTAAGCTCGCCGGCCGTCGGAATGAACGGTAACAGCGTAACGTGCACAAACATGGTGCGCTCGCGCCCTAACTCATAAGCCACCTGACGAATGGTTTCCAAATATGGTTGCCCCTCAATATCGCCAACCGTGCCGCCGATTTCGCACAGCACAAAATCTTCATCATTGATGTCTGATAAAATAAAGTCTTTAATTTCATTGGTAACGTGCGGAATAACCTGAATGGTTGAGCCCAAATAATAGCCATGACGCTCTTTTTCAATCACGCGCTGATAAATTTTACCGGTGGTAATGCTGTCGGTGCGCTTGGCCGGCACGCCGGAAAAACGCTCATAATGCCCCAAGTCCAAATCGGCTTCGGTGCCGTCATCGGTCACAAACACTTCGCCGTGTTGGCACGGATTCATTGTGCCCGGATCAACGTTTAAATACGGGTCAAGCTTACGCAGACGAACTTTGTAACCGCGCGCTTGCAAAATGGCAGCAAGTGACGCTGATGCCAAACCTTTGCCAAGCGATGATACAACGCCGCCGGTGATAAAAATAAACTTAGAATTCGGATTTACCTTAATTTCAGACATGAGATTTTTCCTTATAAAAGTCCTATTTAAAAGTGACAAAGGCACTTAACAAAAAGTGCCTTCTATGTTGTTCAATTTTTTCAAAACCGCTACTCCGCAACCGGAACCTCTGGCTCAGCAGGAGCGGCCGGCTCACTCGGGGCTTGTGGCGCAGGTGCTTCGGAATTTGCGGTTGCCGCATTATCTACCACCGAAATTGGTTGCACTTCGGCACGGCTGAAATAAATGGACAAAGCCATACTTAATGCAAAAAACAGTGTGGCCAAAACGGCTGTGGTGCGCGTTAAAATGTTACCCTTACCGCGTGCGCTGAGTAACCCGCCGATACCGCTGTCACCGCCCAAACCGCTTAAAGCACCGCCGTTGGAGCGTTGCATTAAAATCACCGCTACCAAAAAAATTGCTACAATTAATTGTAAAACCAATAAAACGGAACCCATTTTCTATCCTTTCTTATTTTAAAGCATTACGCGCAATAGCTACAAAATCATCAGCCTTCAAGCTGGCACCGCCGATCAGTGCACCGTCCACATCAGGCAAATTCAAAAGCTCGGCCGCATTATTCGGTTTAACCGAACCGCCATAAAGAATGCGCATTTTGTTGGCTGTTGCTTTGCCTAATTTTTTTGCCAAAGCGGCACGCACTGCCGCATGCACATCTTCCACATCTGCCGCGGTCGGCGTTTTGCCGGTACCGATGGCCCAAATCGGTTCATAAGCAATAACGGTATTTTGCGCTGAAGCATCTTCCGGCACCGAGCCGAAAATTTCATCTTGGCAGACTTTAATGGTTTTGCCGGCATCGCGTTCTGCGCCGGTTTCACCGATACAAATAACGGTTTTCAGACCGGCTTTGTGGGCGGCAACGGCTTTTTGTTTAATCAATTCATTGCTTTCAAAATGGTCAACACGGCGTTCAGAGTGGCCAATGATAACATAACTGCAACCCAAATCGGTCAGCATCAGCGGGCTGATGTCACCGGTGTGAGCGCCTTTGTCGGCAAAGTGCACATCTTGTGCTCCCAAAGCGATTTTTGTGCCGCGCAGACATTTTTTAATTGCGCCCAGCAAAGTAAACGGCGGACAAACCAAAAAATCGCAAGCCAACTTTTCTGCCTTAACCTGAGCCGCAACGGCCTTGGCTAATTCTGTTCCTTCTGCTGTCAAACAATTCATTTTCCAGTTTCCGGCAATCAATTTTTTACGCACCATTTTTATTCCTTTTTATGACATAAAATTTCAAACTGGCATACTTTTAGCACACTCAAAAATAATTTTCCACAAAAAAAGCAGTATTAGCCACATTTTATTGCGTTGCATAAATTGATATTAAAAATTGCAATAATTATTTATATCTTTATAATAACCCCAAAAACAATTTTTTAGTAGGAATAAAAGTATGATTAGTAAATTTGCAAGTATGCGTGACAGTTGGTTTACCAAAATAATATTGGGTGTGACGGCTTTGAGTTTTATGTCATTGTTCGGTGTGTCGGGATATATTAACTCGGCTAACAATAATAAAACCGTAATTCAAGTGGGCGATTTGACGGTATCGCAAAGTGAATTTAATGTGGCGTTGCAAAAACAGCTGGCCAAACTTAGAGCAAGAGGAATGGTTGATGATGAAAATGCTGACCAAATTAAAAATGAGCTGATTAAAGTTTTGGCCGAAGCAAAGCTGGAAGACGCCATTATTCAAAATGCAATGAATAAATATAAGATTGATTTTCGTCCGGAAGTTGTCGGCACAATCATTACCAATTCACCGCAATTTATGGGACGCGACGGCCGTTTTGATCGCGCTTTGTTTAACGAATATTTGCGTATTGAAAACAAAAGTGAAGCAGAAGTGGTGCAAGATGTGAAACAAAATTTGGCACGTCAGATTTTGGTTGATACACAAGTAGCTTATGCTAATGTGCCGCAAGTGCTGATTAAGCAAATGCAAAAAGTTTTGAATCAGCGCCGCACGTTCAATTATGTAAAAATCAATAATCGTGATGCTAAGATAACGCGCCAACCGAGCGAAGACGAATTGAACCGTATTTATGACGATTTCAGCGAAGAGCTGACAGTGCCGGAAAAACGACGTATTACTGTGTTGTTTCTCAATAATGACATGATTGAAAAAAGTGTTGAAGTAACGCCGGAGGAAATCGCCGCTTATTATAAAGAACACATTGAAGAATATGAACAGCCGGCAAAACGTCAGGCTTTACAAATGGTGTTTGAAAGCAAAGAAGACGCCGAAGCCGCTTTGGCAAAGCTAAAAGAAGGTGCTGACTTTGCCGCAACGGCGGCAGAACTTGGGCAAGCAGCGCAGGATATTGATTTAGGGTTGGTGGCGCGTTCCGATTTATCGGACGAATTGGCTGATGTTATTTTTGCGCTTAATGTCGGAGAAACATCTGAAGTGGTGCAAATTGCTGACAGTTGGCAAATTTTAAAGGTTACCGGCGAAAAGGCACCGCAGAAAATGCCGAAAGACGCGGCCGAAGCGCAAATAGCTCAGGAAATTCGCCAAGATCGTTCTTATGAGCAAACACAAAATTTAATGGCACAAGTTGAAGATGAAATCGGTGCCGGTCGTTCACTTGAAGAAGTGGCGCAAAAGTTTAATGTGAAACCGGTTGCAGTATCCGGCATAACCGAAGATGGAACTGTGGAAACCGCTGATACCGGCTTGGCTGAAATTTTATCGCAAAACAAAGATGTTATTGACGCAGCTTTCTCTTATAATGAAGGAGAAATATCATCAGCAATAGAGGATGATAACGGCATCTTATTGGTGCGTGTGGAAGAGGTTATGCCTAGTCATGTTTTGCCGCAAGAAGAAGCTAAGGCTCAGTTAATGCAATATTGGCGCGAAACAGAACGGGCGGCAGTAACGCAAGAATTGGCTGAAAATATTGAGCAGGGTTTGGATGAAGGAGATTTGCTTAATGTTTTGGCCGAACGCTATGGCTTGCAACTGATTAAAACCATGCCGCTGACACGTTCTGAAAATTTTGCCGATTTAACATTTGAAAATATGAAAACATTGTTTGATTTGCCGCAAGACGAAGCAAAAGTGTTGCAACAGGGCGATGATTATGTGGTGGCAGTAACAACCAATATTTATAATGATGCTTCGGCCATGAGTGAAGCAGATAAAAACTTTTTGGTTCGTGCATTGCATGCCGAGCTTGGTCGTGAAATGGCTGACGCATTACTCAAGGATTATGCGTCGGAATTTGAGGTTAAAGTTAATTATAACCGCATGGGTATGGTAGACGACGAATGAAAGTAGTTTTTATGGGAACGCCGGATTTTTCGGTTCCGGCGTTAGAGGCCTTAATTCAAAAGCATGAAGTAATTTGTGTGTATACGCGGGCGCCAAAGCCGGCCGGTCGCGGAAACAAGTTGTGTTATACACCGGTGCACGAAGCAGCCGAAAAAAACGGTATAGAAGTGCGCACTCCGAAGACATTACGCGATGCAGACGAACAGAAGAAATTTGCTGAGCTGGGTGCAGATGTGGTAATTGTGGCGGCGTATGGTCTGATTTTGCCGCTGCCGGTGCTGAAAGCGCCAAAATACGGCTGTATCAATATTCATGCCTCATTATTGCCGCGGTGGCGCGGTGCGGCGCCGATTCAGCGCGCCATAGAAGCTGGTGATCAGCAAAGCGGTGTTTCCATTATGCAGATGGACGAAGGACTGGATACAGGTGATGTGCTGGATGTTGAAAAGGTGGACATCGGTTTTGAAATGACGGGTGGCGAATTGCATGATGAATTATCTGAGGCCGGCCGCAAGGCTATTATGCGAGTGTTGGATAATCTGGCGGAATATCGCCAAAACGCTACACCACAAACGGCAATGGAAGGTGAGCCTTGCTATGCGGCCAAAATAGAAAAGTCGGAATGTTTGCTGGATATGGCACAAGTTCGAAAGATGAATGCGTTAGTTTTATATAATAAGATTCGTGCATTTAATCCGTTTCCTGCGGTATGCTTTGAACATAATGGTGAACGCTTTAAGATTTTGCGGGCGGAACCGGCGATGGAGGTAATACAATCAGGTTGCATTGAACAACGAAATGACCGCTTATTTATCGGCTGTCATAACAATGCACTGGAAATTACACAAATTCAGCGTCAAGGCAAAAGACCAATGTCAACAGCTGAGCTGTTACGCGGTTATCATTTTTAATACACCTTTAGAAAAAGGCTTAATCACTGATTAAGTAAAATATTGATCATTACCAATAAAACAACACAGGTTGTCAAAACAAGCAGATTTGCTTCAATAACAATATTGTGATTCCCTACAATATTGATACCGTTATTTTGTAATTTTTCGTAAGGAATAGCCTTTGAGGCGGTTATCGGGTGGTCTGTATTATCATTGGCCGGTAGGGCACGACCTATCAGCTCTCTGATTTTAGCGTTGTCATCAGTTTCCATAAAATTTGTCCGTTAATTGACTTTTTTAAATTCGTCATAAATATCAATAAAATCACGCACTTTTGATAAGGCTGTATCCATCGGTTCATTATATATTTTCATATAAATCAGACGAATAAGCTCAGCTTTATCATGCGGAGACATTGTTGCATTGCGATTATTGAGCCAGTTTTCAATATTTTCAATGACCAAGCTGAGAACTTCGGCATTGACGGCATTTGCACCGCCTGAAGATTTAAGCGGTAAATCAGTTAGCTCCTGTTCATCCACGCGCAGAATTTGAGCCAGTTTATGACGTTCCACTTCGCCCAAACGACGAGGCGAACCGTTCTTAATAAACTGCTGAATATAAGCAATATTTTTGCCGATAGCTAATGACACTTGCGCATAATTTAAGCCACGTTCATTTATCAGACGAGCAATCTTTTTTCTGATTTCTTCGGTATTTTCCATAACTGTCTCCCTTTCTTAATATTTTATAATATAAATCTTAGAATGTAAAATGATATTTTTCTTATTGACAATATAATATTTTTCTTATAATATAGTAATGGAAATCAAAAAGAAAAGGAGAATAAAATGAAAAAAACAAAAGCAAAAATTATAAAATCAGTTTGTCTGAAAACACCGGAAAAGTCAAGAATGAGCACGCTTGAGCGATATTATCGTTATGGCGTTTTAGATATGGTTGCCGGACAGTTTAACGGCGCCGATCGCAAAACAGCGGGAGAATTGTTGGCAAAAGATTATTATTTGGGGCATTTTGACAGCATCAAAGGTATGCAATGGCGTCCCGATAATATTCCGACAACCGGTGAGTTTAATCGTGAGCAGGCAATGTATTATAAAGAAAGATATTTACGTGCGATGAAACAAATTCCGGAAGAATTTTGGTCGGTGGTGCGACGAGTTTGTATTGATGATTTGCCTCTTGTCGGAAGTTATCCACAAGAACAGACAATCATGAATTCACATGCTGTGTATCATCAAAAAATTCTGTTAAATCATGGGCTTGATAGACTTATCTACTTTTATTTCAAAAAAAATTGAAAAAAGTTCTTGACTTTGCCTAGGGTTTGTGATAAGAAAATTATTATAATGAAAAAGTGTATTTAAGAAATATACTACAAAATTTAGAGATTGATATTTTTTCAATCTCTTTTTTTTAACGATTTTGCGCATTTTTTAGGGCAAATTGCGATTGGTGGTGCCAAAACGCCGACCGATTCTTTTTTTATAAGGAATAAAAAATGAGCGAAACGGTAAGAAAAACTCTTAATCGTGTAATGACGAATATGGGTTTTATGATAGTCCGCTGACAATAGGCGGTTCTGCATATTATGCGGATTCGCCGATTGCAAAAAAAACAATCGGTTTAATCTGGAATAAAACGGACGGTTGTGTGCTAATCACAGAAGAAAATAGCGAGAAAAAAGCCAAATGAATACCTTTTTAATTTTTTGTAATCAACAAGGCATGTTACCTTAATAAAAATACAATTACCATGAATGCTTTGCAAGAATTGCAAAGCGTTTTTTTATGCGCGCAATAATGCGGGCATGTAGAATTAATAGCTTTAATTTTTTTAATAAAGGAGAAAATGATGCTCAAAGCAATAGCAGACAGAATTATTGTACGATTAGATGCGCCGGAGCCGTCATCGGTGATTATGCCGGAAAAAATGCTCACAACGCGTCATCAGGGAATTGTAGAAAGCACGGGACCGCTGGTATCCGGCGTGCAAATCGGCGACCACATTGTTTTTCATCAATTTGACGAATTGGAATTGCCGCAAAAAGATTTAGTGGTCATCAGAGCAAGCAGTGTGCTCGCTAAATATGAATAGAATAACATCAACAACATTATCATCTAAAAATGGAGATTTTATAATGACAGAAACGAATCAAAGTCGCAAAGAGCAACGCGATAAATGGCTGCTCAAAATGAACGAAGCAGAAAAAAAGTTTGCCGATTATTATGCCTTGATTAACGAGATCAGGCAATATTATCGCAACGACAGGCAAAAGAACAAACAAAACATCTTTTGGGCTTCGGTTGAAACACTGAAGCCTTTTTTGTATTTCAAACAGCCGCACCCGTTTGTGGTGCGCGCCGGCAAAAACAGTGATGAAACGGAATCTTTAGCTTGCCGCATTTTAGAGCGAGCCTTAAATTGGGACTTAAAACAGTTTGATTTTGACAGTGCGGTTAAATATGCTCGCAATGATTTTTTGCTTTCGGGCATGGGAATTTTGTGGGAACAATATGTGCCGACATTTAAATATGTGGGCACCGATATGATTAAAGACCGCGAGCAGGTTAATACCGTTTATACCAATCCGACAACTTTTTTGGCCGATACCGACAAAGTGGATGTGTGGGAAGACGTCAGCTGGATTGCGCGTCGTTTGTATATGAATATGCGTGAAATTTATGATAACTTCTCAGAAAATGTGGCAGATTATTTATATCAGTCATTCGGGCCGGATGGGGTGATTACGGTTTATGAAATTTGGGATAAGCCGAGCCGCAGTATTTATTATTTAAGTCCGGATTATGCACCGGATTTTTTGCAGGTTAACGGCGATGTTCTGCATTTAAGCGGCTTTTTCCCGTGTCCGAAACCGATTATGGGCACACTGACCAATGACGGCATTATTCCGGTGCCGGATTATGTGGAAATTAAAAGCATTTTAGATGAACTGGACGGTGTGAATAATCGTATGCGTTTAACCATGCAAGCACTCAAAGTTTCAGGTTGTTATGATAATGCTTTTCCGGAGTTGGCAAACATTTTGGATAAGGATGTGACACTGATTTCGCTTTCGGATTTTGCCAGGCTTAAAGATGCCGGCGGGTTGAGCGGCATTATTGAATTTGCACCGATTGCGCAATATGTGGAGGCTTTGCAGGTTTTGGCCGAACGGCGGCGCGTGTTAATAGAATCAATATATGAAATTACTGGCGTCAGCGATGTGATGCGCGGTTCAACGCGGCAAAACGAAACAGCAACAGCCATAAAGCAAAAAACCAATTTCGGCACACTCAGAAATCAGGACCGACAAAACGATATGCAGCGTTTTTTGCGTGATTTGTTGAAAATTAAAGCCGAAATTATTTGCGAGCATTTTGCACCGGAATTTTTACTCTCATTCTTAAGTGATGATGAGCGCCGTAATATGCAAAAAGCAGTAACGGCCGTTAAGCTTTTAAAGCACGACAAATTGCGTAAGATGGTGATTGATTTGGAAACCGACGGTTGTTATGACCAAGAAACGGCTGTGGCACGCATTTTGGACACGCTGAATAATATTAACGGCATGATTGCTAAATCGTTTGATGTGGTATCAAAACAACCGGCTCTGTTGCCGTTGTATCGGCAAATGATTGAAAGCGCGGTGGCAACAATGCCGAATGCCCGACAATTTGATGCCGCTATGATACGTTCGTTTGATGCCATCAGTGACGAATTTGATAAACCGGACGAACCGGAAACAAATCCGAACGCGGCGGCACAAAATACAATGGCCACAATAGAGCAGCAAAAGCTGGCTCAAGATTACGATATCAAAAAAGAGCAAAACGCCATTAAGCGCGAAGAATTAAATCTGAAAAAAGCAGTAGCAATCAATAAGGCATTAAAGGACGACTAGTCGGTGCGCGGAGGAACGGTATGATGCTTTTTTGGTTATTTTAAGCTGCATATCGTGAATAATGAGGGATGGCGGCGGGGAAATAAATTTTGAACGGGGCAAGCGGTTAAATGCGTCCTGCTTGTGCCCTTGATAACAATGGCGCATATCATTTTTTTATAAGGAGGCTATTATGCCATTTGACAGTGAAGGAAATTTTACACGAAAACATAATTGGGAACAAGATAGAACAAACGATATAGAGATTGTGAGCGATCGCCATGACGAAGAAGATGATAACTTTGCCGCGGGATTAAGCGCATGTTTGGTCAAAGACGGGCGGGCGACCATGACCGGCGATTTAAAAATGGGCGGTTATCAAATCAAAAATGTAGCAAACGGAACGGTTTCAACCGATGCGGTAAATAAAGGGCAAATGGATGCTACAGACGCAAGTGCTGTGCATATTACCGGCACAGAAACAGTAACCGGAAATAAGACTTTTTCCGGCACAACAACGTTGGCAACGGCAACAGCAACCACATTAACCGCAACGACGGCAACAATTTCGGACACCCTCAATATTCCGGGAGGTAAAATTTGGATCTCTTAATAAACAGGAGGCAGACATGTTAAAGAAACTTGTAATCGTGCTTGCATCATTTGTAAGCATAACAATAAAAAATGGGAGATATATTATGACACAATTGGCAAAGAAATTACACATATTAAAAATAGGCGGTAGCGAACAAACGGCGGCGATTTATACCACCGAAGCCGAATGTCCGCCGCCGAATTTGAAGGTAAACGTAGACGGTGTAAACGGTTTTATAAAACTTGGTGATATATCAAGCCCACTGGCAACAAACGGCAGAGTTTATCGTGATGCAGATACAATAACGTATGCCATTTTAAGCAGTGCGGCAATTCGCGACTTTCCGAATGAGTGGGGCGCTTTTCAAAGTATTAACTTTACGGCCGTCTTATTAACTAATCCTAAAGACTGGTGTTATGCCATTGTTTTGCATTTTGCAAACGGTGTATTGCCGATGCGAATAGGTAAAGATGCCGCAGAACCGACAAGAGACGATAATTTATATGTTTCGGGTTCATGGCCTGATGTTAACAGCATTATTTACAACGAGGGATATTATCCGTGGCAGGCGGCAGTTGCAAAAGATAGCAGTACAGCAATGAAATGGCAAGACAAAACAAGTAGCACAACAATAATGATGATAAGCTATACAGATGCCACTTTAATGGGTTTCAACTATGGCAATAACTCGGTGTTTACGACGCCGTTCAGCGCGCAAGTAGTCGGAAATACTTTGAACATTTACAAAAACGGAACGTTAATTAAAACATATTGGATTTAAGGAGAATTAATATGAGTGGAACGATAAATAACAATTTAATTACGGTGCGGCAAGGCGACAGCTTTGCGCTTAATTTTGAAATTAAAGACAAATGCGGCAAGCCGGTAAATTTGACCGGTGCCACGCTTTTAATGCAAGCGCGTGATGCTGCAGGCAATGTGATGTTTTCGCTATCCGGCACGCCGGTGGATGCGGCAAAAGGCAAAATAGCGCTTTTGTTTACGCCGACGCAAACCAATATAAATGTTGGCGATTATGTAACCGACATTCAGTTGACCGGTGCCGACGGCAGTGTCAATACGATATGGCCGGCAAATGTTAATCAGATCGGCACGTTGCGCATTACAGAACAAGTAACTATTCCGGCATAGAAGCGGCTGAGATCCTCGTGTCAAGCACGAGGATGACAGTTTAATATTAAAAACGAAAGGAATGGAAATGCAATATGAAGTCAAAGAAAGCGGTTATAGGGTGATAGTAACAAGCGCAAAGTTTGATGTGGTTATTACACCCCAAGCACCGCTGCAGATAAATATGAGCGAAAGCGCCAAAATAGAAGTGCCGCAAGCCATTAACTACATAAAATCGGGCGAAGCGGAAATAAAGGCGGCAACTGATATCGGCATAAGCCGTATCAGCTCAACCGTAACAGACGGATTAAATCAATATAACGCCAATGCAACGGCAAAAACAACGGCATATAATGACAATGCCGCAGATAAGCTCGGCGCTTATAACCTGAACGCGCAGAATTTAACCACGGCGTTTGATAATAACGCCAGCGATAAGACGACCGCGTTTAATAACAATGCCACGAGTAAAACCGGCGATTTTAATACAAATGCCACCAACAAAACCAACGCATTTAATCAAAACGCCACGGATAAAACGACGGCGTTTAACGACAATGCGGCGACCAAGCAAGCTGCCGTTGATGCGTCGGCAGCAGAAGCCAAACAATGGGCAATCGGTAATCCGAGCGAGCCGACGGGAAATTCCGCCAAATATTGGGCAAATCAGGCAGCAGGCTCTTTAAGCGGATTAAATTCTCGTGTTACCACGATTGAAAGCGAAATACCGGCACAAGCAAGTGCATCAAACCAGTTAGCAGATAAAAACTTTGTGAACTCAAGCATTGCCACAAATACGGCAACTTTTATCGGCACATTTAATTCCGTGGCGGAATTGGAAGCATACACCGGTGCTAAAGATGATAACGACTATGCTTTTGTTATTTCAACCGATGCGGCAGGTAATACAGTTTACAATCGCTATAAATGGAACGGCACGGCGTGGCTGTTTGAATATGCACTTAATAACTCCAGCTTTACGGCTAATCAGTGGGCGGCAATTAACTCAGGAGCTACAATCGCCAACATCGGGCAAATTGCCACAAAAGCTGACGATAATGCCGTTGTGCATAAAACAGGAAATGAAACTATTGGTGGAACAAAAATATTTACAAATGG